>OY969616.1:0-1478608 GCA_963701645.1 uncultured bacterium | reverse complement strand
TTATATTGCGTTTCATATTCAACTACAGCTTCATTACACATTGTATCCCTATTGAAAAACCAGTCATAATACACAATACGCTCTGCTTCTTTTTCCATTTCCTCTGCTTTTTTGTGGAATCTGTGTTGACTCTCAAGCCAGTTTTCTCGTTCGTTATTTTGCACGTCTTCTTGCTCATTGTTCTCTTCAATCTTCATAGCAAAACTAGCCTGCGCAAGGGACAAAGCACCAAGAAACATACAAATCCATAAACTCTTTTTTCCGTACATCATAATAACCTCCATTTTTAGTTCCATAATTACCTCATTATTGCTCAGTATACCAGGGATAAGAATATTGTCAAATAGAAATTATTAGTTTTTTGTAAGGATAATTTTAAAAAGGACTTTTTTAGCTCTTGGCGCTCTGGAAGGGCTTGCTCAGGACAAACGGGAAGGGGAACTTACTTTTTCCTTGCCCTTTTATTGCCAGGGCGCTAAGGTAACCATATATATTATTTTGAACAATATAAGGAGTAGAAAATGCTTTTAGACCAATATAAGCAACTGGACAATACAAAACGTGGCATAATTATGATGATTGCTGGCATGGTTTTATTATTACATGCACTTGGATTTCTTAAAATTGGCCTTGATGTTGTCATTATTATTGTTGCCTTGTACATGATCATATCCGGCTTTGTTCAATCACAATCGTATCACAAATTACAGCAACTTCTTGAAAAAAGTTCACGTAAATAAAGAACTACGGAAGCACATTATCATTTGGCACCTCTTCAAACTGCTTCATGCGCATTTTGTCGATAATAATGCGAGTTGGAACTGCAATTTCTATGTTTCTCTCGCGGAGCGCTCTAACCAGCACAAGGCGAACATCACTGGCAATATCCCACATATCAAGTGTATATGCTGAACTGATATAACCACGAATAAGAAATATGTATCCAAATTCACCAAAAAGATCCAGACGAATAATCGGCTTTGGATTGCGCAGAACATTAGGATGCGACAGAACTACTTGATAAAAAAGATCCTTCACTGCCGATGGATCTTCTTTGTAGCCGATAGTAATAAGGATATCGGGAAATGTGATAAAATTACGCACATAATTCCAGTTGATAATTGAGCGATTAATAATATGCGCATTGGGAATCACTATCGTTGTGCTATTCTGACGCCTGATAACTACCGTGCGCGGCGTTATTTGACGAACAACACCGGTTATTTCTTCATCGATGCGAATTAAATCCCCAATTTTTATCGGCCGCTGCACCAAAATAATAAAATACGCGACAAAGTCACCAATTGGTTCCCGTACATACCAACCAATACCGAGCGCAAGAGCACCAATGAGATATCCGATAAGGTCACCAAGCCCAACCTGGCGGAATCCCAAAAAAAGCGCGATGAGGATAACTAAATACTGAATAAGCCGAATTGTCGTATACTGTACTCCCGCATCAAGAACGAGCAAGTCAAAAATTTTATCGAGCACAAATCGGTTGAGCGCATACGCCACAACAAGTCCGGCAATAATAAAACCGATAATTTGGAAAAGCGATAACATGCTAATCGGTGTTGTGGTGTTTTCAAGAAGTATTGGTTCATAGAGCACATTGAGCACATCTTTTGTTGCAATGGTCCATCCCCAAATACGGGCCACCAAAATAAGTCCCAAAAAGCTGCAGAGTAAAAATGAGCAGATAACAAAAAAACCAAACCAACTTTTGCCGTGGGCGAATCGCTCACGCACCATCTCTTCTTCCGTGATAAAAAATACTGAAGAAGCCACATTTTTTATAGTATGGTACATCCACAAAAGAATTTTGAAAAGAATGATGGTGTACAATGCATTTGAAAGAAGGTACAGCACCAGTCGGCCAAAGCCAATATACGGATTATTCATGACAATAATGGCGATCAAAAAAATAAGTACGGGGTAAAAATAGGTATTGACCTGCGCCCGCACCCACAACCAAAAATCAGTTCGCATAGGAATAAGCTGAATAATTTGTTCTTTGGTAATGAGAAAAATGAGCGATGTTTGAAAAATAATAAAATTAACCGCCAAAAAAATGGTCGGCAGTTCGGAGCGATAATGGGTAATGCTCATGAATGCATGGCGAAAGAAAAAGATAATAATCGTTGTATGAAGTAAAATTGACATGACAATAATAAATCGCCGCTGAAAATCTGGTGCCAGCAAAAGATAATCATATCGAGCATTAAAGAGAACAAAAAAGCGCATAAACCGATACAATAAATACATAAGATACGGAATTGATGCAAGATAGAAAATACTTCTTATGTACGGGTCATGGAGAAAATGGAGTGCCAAAAAAGCACAAATACTATAAATACTCAAATAGGTAAAATAGCGATAAAAAAAAGAAGTGCAGGCGTGGAGAAACAAAATGGTAGTACGAATAAAGCCGCGTGATTTTTTACCTTTTTCAAATAAAAGAACGTTAATAGAAGGAAGATATCGCTTGCTCAGATACAACAACAATAACAGGAGCAAAAATTGGAGGCACCACACCAAAAATCCCTGTGGCCAGCCGATATTTTTTTGTATATTATGCACAAAAACCTGGGCATCAAACCGTACAATATAGGAACGGATGCTGGCAAAAAAAGAAAACGTATCAGGAATAATATGCTGTACCCCATGCCAGGTAATAGCATATTCAGGACGATGCCAAATGGTAATTGACTGAAGCTCACCAATAATAAAATTAGCCAGACGAATAATACTCACCAACTCGGCATTAATAGTAGAATAAATACCTGTCAATTTGCTCAAAATATCCAGACGTTTTTGCAACGATTCTTGTGCATGATTCAGTATATCTAACAATGCCGTGTATTCTGTCAGTTGCTCTTTGAACAGTACATCTTTTTGCTTTTGCACACGAGAACGCCAATGAGCTATGTTATCTAGCGCTTTTTTTTGCTGCGTTAGCGCATCAGCAACTGATGATATGCGCTCTTTATAGACGGCCATTGCTGCCGATGCATCTGCCTTACGTGTTTCATACAATTTTATCTCTTGTGCAATATCATCTTCGCTTCCAAATTTCCGTTCAGAAATTTTGTAATAGGTTTCTTTAACGCGCGCAGTACTGTCCAATAAAGTAAATTTTTCATCTTCAAGACTGCGCTGTGCATCAGAAAATTCCCGCTCAGTTTGCAAATCAAGAACATGGGCGTTGAGCATGCCAATAGTTGCAATCACTTGATATGAGGCAACGGTATGTTTCGGCTCCCGTGTCCACAGACTAATATCTGCTCCAAGCGATATGCCATATTGCTGTGCTCGTGTTTCTAATTCACGCTCTCTTTGCCGTTGTTCTTGTGCTAAAGCATCCCACTCTTGCTGCAACTTCTCTTTTTTTGAAAAATAATCTTTTTTTGTTTTATTAAGCTCATCTTTTGCCTGCGCTATTTCAGCTTCTCCCACCCGTGTTGATGATTTGACAACGCGCACATACTGCTTAAATATAGCCAAATGCATCTTTTCAACAAAAAGACGTACATTAATAAATGCTATTTTTCGATCAATTTCCTTAAGAGACAGATCATTTAATTCCCTTTTTTCCTCATAGAGCGTTGTCTCTAATAACAACGAACTTTGCTCAAAATCATCAACTATTTCTTCTGCTACTTCTTGTCCCGTCTCGCCAGCAAGTATTGCTTGTTGATATTTTTCCGCTTCTTCCTGAATAATTTTTTTCGCCCGTTTTCTACTTTCTCGTTCTGCCTGTGCATTTTTTTCTTGCTCGGCAAGTTGACTAACAAATCGTTCCTGATCGACAAATAAATTATGTGCACGAACTAAATCTTCGAATGAATAATATAATCGCTCAGTAATGCGATGTTCTTTTTTAAACTGAATAAAATCAGGATCTTCTAAATATTGTGAAAAATATTTTATAAATTCGTTCAGCAATGATACATAATCTTCCCATATACGCTCTTCATCTTTTATAATCTGATTTTCTTCTTTCAGTACAGCAATTTTGCGATTTTGTGTCTGATTTTCTTGATTATGAGCAATCTCTCGCTCAATGATCGCTATCCGATTGGTAACTTCTTCACGCGCTTCTTTTTTTTTGCGCATAAAAGCATCTTTTGACTTGAGTAGTTCATCCCGTTCTTTCTGAAGCTCCTCAAACTGTTTATGCTTTTCTTGAATAATATCGGTAAATAACTGCTGTTGATCCCCAGTTCCTGGAACCAGTTGCTGTATTGTCCCCTTTTTAAGTGATTCAGGAAGAAAGCTCCCGCCACAGACAATGCGAGTACTCATACATATAAACATAAAAACAATATTACATATTTTCATAAGATCCTGTCATGACAAGAAGCGCTGCCAATGTTTTTGTAAGGCCAACAGCAATATGCTCTACAAGTGCATCGGAAATCCATGCATCAAGAGCATTATCATACTGTGCTAAATCTAGTGATTCAGCGTTTATTCTGTCAATAGGTATTTTCACAATTTTTTGTATTACCCCATTTATTCCGCCATATCTTTCTGGTTGAATACCAAGAATACAACACAGCTGGCAGAGAAAAATTTTTTTCACCATACTATGTAACTGAATATTATAATGTTGATAGAGCCAGCATAGGTGAGCAAAAAGTTCTGGTGCCTGTATTCCCACCGGCATTGCCATAAAAACAAGTTCAAATACTTGGTGGATAAAGGTCAGATCAGCAAACGTAAGATCACAGGGCAAATTATAAAATTCCGCCTGCTGCATGCCATACATCATCTGCTGGGGTGATAATGTATAAAACAGATGAGCACCAACCGGCCACACCTTATGACTAAAACAGTGAATATGTCCATGTTCCTGATCAACAATGGAATACATATTTTTTTTCGGCACATATGATTTAATGATAAAGCCCTGAGATTGCATAATCAAGCCCCACAATTTTTTTATTAATACTCTTTTTTTAGAATACCGTAGAAGAAAATGAAGTACTAGAATTTGCTTAATAAAAAATAAAATAACTAGTTTTTGTATCCTTTAATCTCCATTTTTACTCCACTCATCCTTTATCTTCATTCGTCCCTCATGGAGCCTCAGAGGAAAGAAATATTGTTATCTCTTTATCTCCACTTATATACTTCGTGGAGCAATTTTGGCGGAGTCGAAGATAAAGAGCCCTTGGGCGTAGTTGAAGGATACTTAAGCTCAGGACGAACGGAAAGGGGAGACATTTTAAAGGGGGGGGGGGGGGGGGGGGGGGGGGGGGGGAGAATTATGATAATAGAAACCGGAAATTACCAATGTTCTATGCTATATAGGCAACTGCCGTATGAAGAACGCTGTTGCCATCATAATCGCGCGCATTAACATCAGCACCATGGTTTATAGCCAACTGGACCATTCTCACATCATTATGACAACATGCCTCATAAAGAAAAGTTTGATTGCGATCACCACGAACAAAAAAATCGAAACGTTTTTTTCGAACCCCCAATCTTTTAAAAGGAGCTGCAGGGGAAACTTTTTTGTTTTGGTCATCCATGCTATAGAGCAAAGATGAAAAAACAAAGAATAAAAGAACAACAGTTCGCATTAGGACAAAGTTTTTCATAAAATCCCCCATATTGAAAAGTTTTTGCAGAAATAAATTACTCACTCTTATAATAATGGTAAATTATCAATGCTACTTTGTCAAAATATTTTAAAATATGGTTGTAGCCAAATTAAGAATTTTTATGAAAATTTAGATAATTTTGCAATCTTTTCATGGAGAGCAATTATTTTTAGAAACTCATAATACAAGTCCTCAGAAGTGTGATTTATTCCATCTTGCTCGTATTCTTTTTTCTTTATTACACAACGATAAGATGATTTTTCTGAAAAAAAATATGACTGATCCCTTTTTAAGCATGCTACATCATAATCTTCTAAAGCAGATACTATATCAGCATTAAATTCAACTTGTCTGGAAAATTCTTTTTTCTTTTCATTGAGCATCTTTTTTTCGGCTAAACCGAGCATAATCCAGCCTTTTCCTATATCTTTTGCTTCTTTTATATATTTATCCTTTAGCCAATGAAGGTACTGAACATGAACTGGTTCATGAAAACTTGCAGATTTCAGACTCATTTTTTTGTAGACTTTTTCATTGTTGCTATCACTGGAAGTTACAAAAGATAGTCTATTAAATATAATAATTGCATAACAATGAGGACCAGTAGAACGAGTAGTCCCCGCTACAATATTTGGATTTAAATTTCCTACCTGCAATGAAACATTGCCTGGGTCAATACCTTTTCTCACAAGTTCTTTATATACAATATCACGAAATTCTTTTGGTATTTCAGAGTCCCACTCTGCTGGAACTTCAGGCTTCTTTTTGAGCAGCTCCTTTTTGTCTTCAAAATCCTGTTCAATTCTTTTGTACAACTCCTGACACTCTCTGTGCCCCGGAGGACAAGCTCTTCGTACAATGTCCCAAAACAGATCTTCTTCCTTCTTTTTTACATCATCAAGATACTCTTGTGGTGTCTTATATTCCTTGGCAAAAACAGGAACGTACATCAGTTGGATTATTGCCAGCACAAAAATATATTTTCCAAAAAATATACTAATTTTTCATAATTATTTTATACCATGCTATTATACAAAAAAGAATACATGCCTATGATGGGCATAAGTTCACTTTTTGTCAATGTAATTGGTTAAGCATTTGATCAAGGATTTATTGAGTTTGGCATTTTCACTTTTTTAAGTCTTTATTTTTAAAAATCGGAACTTTTTACTTTGCCTCGACTTTTTTAAATATGAACATCTTTGGCTTCATGCCACTTTGATGGATATTCCTCATTATAGCCCTTCGAATGCAGCCTCTAGCCCTTTATTGCAAAATAAATTTTCAATTTGACATTTTTGCATTATTTGATATAATTATAGAGAATTATTTTAAAAATAAATGGGATCTCATATGAAAAATTTATATACAATAATTATAGCTTTTACAGCGATAATCGCTGCCCCAGCCTATGCCATAGATACCTTGGACAACTTTGAAAAAAAAATGAACTACCTTGCAAAAAAGATGAGGCTAGGATTTACTGGCATGAAACCCGGATTTTCTTATAATGATCCCTATAACAATCCGTTCAGACCAAGAACATACACTACAACCACACTATCATCATCAAAAATTTCCCCTTTTTCCAGCCTTTTTAATAATCTTTGTGATGGTGTTGAATATGTTGTAAAAACAGTTCGCGGCACAGGGCTTATTTGTTCACTGCTCGGCGTTCGCATTATTCTATTTTGTTATGGAAAAGCTAAAGAAACAATAGGCTTTACACAAAACAAAAAATCCCAACAAAAATAGCTCATAAAAATAGTCCCTTCTTTATTTTTTACCTGGTATTTTATTTTTTTTAAATTATACTGATCCTTGATATTTGTTTTACTTTAAATATCTAATGGAAGGATTTTTATGAAAAAATTGTACATAACAGCTTTAGCTTTTATTGCAATAATCGCCGCTCCAGCATACACCATGAATACGCTTGTAAAAAAAATTGCACATAAAAGACAAGCTATGACCGAAAACTTTATTCGTCACAAAAACACAGGGCTACTAACATTGGCCGTGTCAAGCGCGCTGCAGGATATATAGGCGTAGGTGGGATTGCATTTATAGGTGGCGGGATTGTAGTTGGAGCTACAGGTCTTTATTATCTGTCAAACTCTTTTCATAAATTTGTGACAGAATTTCTTCATGAAGCTGGCATCTGGAGCAATAAAAAAGATCAGGATAAGCGAAAACTGACAGGAACAATTTTATAACTTCACTCGCGTTCCTCGTGGAGCCTCAGTAAAGAAGGAGATTTTTCTTTTCTTTATTCATCCTTCACGGAGCCCTTTGGGCGGAGTCGAAGGATCAAGAACCTTTTAGGCGGAGTTGAAGGATAGAAAAAATCCAGCGCTCTTGTTTTTGCATAACCTCAAAATCTGCATCGGTTTCATGATCATAGCCAAGTAAATGGCAAATACCATGCACTAAAAGTTCTCGCAGCCGTTGGTCAAATGGCTGATCCCATTCAGGTGCCTTTTTTTTAATATATGCTGGTGCAAGAATAAGATCGCCAAGATTTTTGTCATCCTCAGTTTTTGGTATGATGCGTTCTCCTGCTTTTATATGTGGATGATAAGCAAATGATAAAATATCAGTCGACACATCTTTGGAACGATACTGTTTATTATAATGGCGAATTGTTTTTTCACTGGTCAACCAAATACCCAGATCAAAATCTGCATACCCCAGGATAGCAAGTATGTGCTCTGCTTGGGCATGTAATTTTTTAATATTTATCGAAATACGACGCTGCGTATTGCGGATAGTAATCATGAGTTATTGCCACAAAGAAATATGGACAACCCACTGATCATCTTTTTTTTCCAGCCGTGTACCTGAATCTTTTATAGCAGAACAGGAAATTTTTTCCGCCTGCGTCACACCACGAATTAGCTGGTGTTCATCTTGTAGAGCTGCTCCTATGTCATCAGATACGTACACATACATTTGAGCAATAGGATAATTGAGTGCGAGGGCCTGTCCCGTTTTTAAGGCGCGGACTTCCTGAATAATGCGGAGTATAAACTCCATGGTCCCAACACTATTTTCAAATATATATGGAGTTTGCACCTGCGCATATTCGGTGATATGAATCGATGGTGCAGATCGCTGTACCTGTTTAATTTCCTGGTACAAAGCGTCAGTGATATAGGGAATATATGGCGCATAGAGCTGTAAAATTCGCGTGCCAAGCTGCGCTAACGTCCAGCGTGTTCCATAAACCAAAGCCATATCATACTGATCAGGATTGAAAAGCTGGTGTTTGACACACTCCAAATAATTATCACAAAAATCTTGCCAGAAAAACTGCTCGATCACCTCGAGCGCAGGGCCAAATTCATACCCATCAAAATGCGTTTTATAGCGAGTAAATGTCTGAGTAATGCGATGCAATATCCACTCATTGAGCGTGCCGAGCACCGTTGGCATGGGTGGATTGACTGGCAACAATGCAAGATGTGGTTCCATAAATCGAAAGGCATTCCACAGCTTTGTCACCAACCGCTGGCCAATTTTAATTTGTTCTTCAGAAAATGCAACATCGGTCCCTAATCGCGCTGATGCAGTCCAATAACGGATTGCGTCAGCAGAAAATTGCGTCAGAAGCCCTTGCGGCGTTACTGCTTTGCCGCCTTCTTTTGATTTTGATAATTTTTGCTTGGTTCCGCTGAGCACATGCCCTGAAATGACAATATCTTTCCATGGAATTGTATCATGATGCATCCAGGTTTTTGCTATGGTATAAAAAGCCCAGGTGCGGATAATATCATGGGCCTGCGGCCGCATACTCATCGGTAAAAATGAGCGGTATGTTTCAGCAGTGCAGGGCAACGCTTTGCCCGTATATAACTGCCCGCAAATATACGGTGTCAGCGATGATGTGTTCCATGTATCCATAACATCAGTGTCAGGAGTTGCATTTGTACTGTTGCATTTTGTACATGCTGGCGGCTGATTTTCCTGCGGATCTATTGGTAACTTTTTCTCATCGGCAAGAATAACTGCATGGCAACTAGTGCAATGCCAGCACGGAAATGGAATGCCAAAAAAACGTTGTCGAGAAATACACCAGTCCCAGGTTAAATTTTCAACCCAGTTTTGATACCTACTTTTCATAAATGCAGGATACCACGTAATCTGATCGGCCAACTCAAGCAACTTTTGCTTATGATTCACAAGGCCAATAAACCACTGCGGCAGCATAATAAATTCAATCGGCTGATGACAACGTTCATGTACATTTACACTATGGACAATTTCTTTTTGTGCTTGCAGCAACCCCGCTTCGACAAGTTTTTGTATAACACGTATCCGCGCTTCCTTGACCTTAAGCCCATATAAAAAGTCGGTATTTTCCATAAATCGGCCCGCATGGTCAATCGACTGACGGTATGAAAGATTATGTTTTTTATACCAGATAATGTCAGTTGTATCGCCAAATGTACAGACCATCACAAGCCCCGTCCCTTTATCTTTGTCAACAAGTTCGTCAGCAAGAATGGGAACCGAAATATCAAACAGTGGCGTCTTTGCATGGGTGCCTGCAAGTTTTATATATCGCTCATCAGTTGGATGAAACAAAAGCGCTACGCATGATGGCAGTAATTCCGGGCGCGTTGTACCAATAAACAACTGCGTGCCACTGTCGTGGGTAAACGGAATGGTATTGAAAAATGATGTCTCTTCATGGTCATCAAGCTCCGCCTGCGCAACAGAAGTCCGGCAGGTGGTACAATAGAGCGCCGGCTCCCGCTGACGATACACAAAACCTTTTTTATAGAGCTCAATAAAAGATCCCTGTGCCAGCGCTCGAATATCGGGCGACATCGTTTCATATGAATTTTCTAAATTAGCAGATAAACCAACAGCGCCCCACAACTCTTTAAATTCCTCTTCTGCCACTGCCGTTTCTTTCAAACACAGGGCAATAAAATCCGAGCGGGGCATATCAATGCTGCGAATACCAGATTTTTTTTCAACGTACCGCTCCGTCGCCAATCCATTGCCATCAAACCCAAATGGATAAAAAACCTTATGTCCGCACAGCCGCTTATAGCGGGCAAGAATATCAGTCTGGGTATAGGAAAAAATATGACCGATATGCAAATTTCCCGACACAGTTGGCGGTGGCGTGTCGATACTGTATAATGACCCTTTCTGCGCATGGGTAGCATATATTTTTTTCTCGTGCCACAGCGCACGAAGGTCTCCTTGGGCTTTTTTATAATCGAAATGTTTATCCATAGCTTTTATATACTTTGTGTCGGTATAATGACAGAAAAAATTACTTATTTTCAGTATACTCAAGAACTAAAAAGAGAGCAAAACAGATATAGCCTAATGCGGTTGCGCTCAACAAATATTTTGCACGCAAAGTTTAAGCAGCATCCTTTTTCTCCACTCGTGCCTCGTGGAGCCTCAGGGGAAGGAAAATGTCATTATTCTTTTTTCTTTTCTTTACATATCCTTCGCGGAATCTCGTAGAGGCGAAGCGAAGGATTTAAACGGGGGAAAGGGAATCTTTAATCCGCAGCCGATGCTGGCCGCTATACAGACCTGGAAAACCAATCTGTTTTGATATACGTTTTTCTAAATATTCTATACGCGAAGTCAAATATTCTCTTATTATTTTTATTTTTTTCTCTGGAGTCAAAACTTCTTCTGCCCCCCAATAACAGTTGAAGCGATCTTCAAGCCGATAGCACACTTCTGTTTTGACATACTCCGACACAAATGACATAATGTTCGTTCTAGTTTTCCGGTCCAGTTTATCCTTTGGGCAATGACGATTAATATCATCTATAACCTCAAAAACTTGTTTCTTTTTCACCAAAAACCTAATCCCTTTTTCCAATAAGTCCCCAGACAAGGAATAACAAAAGACATTACCCAAGTTTTGACAAAAAATTTTGTCATTTTTATCTAAAGCATGTAAAGCCCAAAAAGCAAGCGACTGCACGTGTCGCTCATCATTATTTTTACTCATTTCTCCCCGTATTAATAATAATTCAGACATTTTTTTATTATTACTAGGATTCGCAAGCCACGGCCAAGCTTTCGCATGATATTCATCTATAGGAGCACCAAGTTCAAGTAATTGCTTTATACATTTTTCTGCTCTCTTATCACCTATATCATACCGGTTGAATAACTGGGTAAATGTATACAGAGGGGTCTCTTCTTTATCATTCTTAATTCTCATATCTGCACCAGCACGTACAAGTTTTTTGATATTTTCCGGCAAGCTAACATGCAGTGGTGTATTGCCATGCAAACCACAACGGGCATTAATATCTGCTTCATATTTTATAAAAAGCTTAAAACAGGTATCAAATTGTTTCCCTTTTGCACAACAAGCCAACGAATGCAATTCAGAATTAGTTGGCTTTGCACCATGTTCTAGCAATAGCTGCATCATCTGAGCATCTCCTCGTTCCACTACATGATCCAATGGAGTACATCCAAATAAAGAGTCCTTATATATTTTTCTCTTCCCATTCACATCACCATCGAAATTTTTCAATATTTCTGCCACATCTTCTGCTTCGTTATAGTAACAGGTTTTGCATAACTCTTCTAAACCATATGGGGCAACATTTGTATCTTTTTTTTCTGCAGCATGTGCGGAAAAACAAGCGGCAAAAATAATCATCGCGGATAAAAAATAAAAACAACTTTTCATCATGTTCCTATCAATTGTAAAAAAGATCATTTCTTGCCCAAGGCTTTACGCTGAACGTACTCATTTGCGTGTAATTTTTTGTATAAATCTTTCTGGCCAACGGCCTTTGACAACCGCTTTTCTAAATAAACTTTGCGCTCATAAACATAAAATTCAAGATCTTTTGCTTTTTTCTCTGCAGTATCCCATCTGTCACTAGGTAAACAGTTTATACGGTCATCTTTTTTGTACGTTGCTTCTTCATTGGCATAGAGCGATATCAATTTCATAAAACCAGCCATACTTGCAGGCTTTAGTCCAATTTTGGGACAATGGTGCTGAATATATTTTTCAACTTCGCAAACTTTTTTCTCTACCAAACATGCCACATATGTTTCTAAACAAGGATTAATCGCCGAGATTAATGTTGTATCTTGAATAATAGTACATACTTTTTCGCCCAGTGCTTTAAATGCTAAAACAACCAGAGAATCAATCCTCTGGCTTGGCTTTTTGCATATTTCTCCCCGCGTTAATAAAGTATAAGGCTTTCTTATGTCTATGGGATTTTTATAATATTCATCTATGGGCGCCCCATATTTGAGTAATTTCTTGAAACATTTGAAAGATTCTTCTTTACGACCACCCACCTCAAAGATATGTTTGTACAGAGGCGTTTGTTTTTCTTCATTTTTAATTTCCATATCTGCACCGGCATATACAAGTTTTTTGATGTTTTCCGGCAAGCTAACATGTAGTGGTGTATTATCATAAAAATTACAAGAAGCATTAACATCTACTCCATGGTCGATAAGGAGCTTAAAACAAGCATCAAATTTTTCTCCTACAACAGAACTAGCCAACTTATACAAAGCAATACCAGGTGCCTTTGCGCCATATGCCAGTAAAACACTCATCATAGCAGCGTCTCCCCGCTGTGCTCCATATCCCAAAGGAGTCGTTGCGTACGCTATAACACCATGATTAGATATTCTATGCAGCTCACTTTTTCCATTCACATCCCCCTCGAAATTCTTCAATACCTCTTCTACATATTTTGCATCTTCATGACAACAAGCAGTACATAAAACTTCCAAATTATGTTGCATCCTTCTTCCGCTTTGTTCTACGGTATGCACGGAAAAACAAGTGACAAAAACACAAATCATCACGGATAAAAAATAAAAACTTTTCATCATGTTCCTATCAATTGTAAAAAAGGCGTTTTCTTGCCCAAAGCTTTGCGCTGAGCAAGCTCAATTTTGTGTAATTTTTTGTATAAATTTTCTGGCCAACGGCTTTTGACAGCCGCTTTTCTAAATAAATTTTATGCCTATAAACAACAAGTTCACGATCTCTTGCTTGTACCTCTGCAAGAAATCTATCCCACCCGTCCGCATAGAAACACCTCATATGATCATCAATTTTGTACTCTGTTTCTTTATGTAGCATAGAGCGATACCAATTTCACAAAACCGGCCATATTTTCAGGCTTTGGTCCAATTTTTGGACAATGACCGTGAATATATTTTTCAACTTCAAAAACCCTTTTTTCTGCTAACCACGCCACATATTTTTCTAAACAAGGATTAATCACCGAGGCTAACTTTGCATCTTGAATGACAGCACATACTTCTTCACCCAATGCTTTAAACGATAAAATAACCAGAGACGCAACGCGTGGGCTTGGTGCTTTGCGCATTTCTCCCCGTGATAGTGCAATATAATTATAAGAATGCCCACACAAGCATGGTCTACCTTTTGGAATACCTACACGGTTTTCATAATCTTCATCTATAGGCGCCCCATATTTTAGTAACTCCTTGATATTATACATCTCTTTTGTCTGATTCATGTGGTGGTACAGAGGCGTCTCTTCTTTTTTATTTTTAATTCCCATATCTGCACCGGCATATACAAGTTTTTTGATGTTTTCCGGCAAGCTTACATGCAGTGGTGTATTGCCATTGCATGTAAATTGGACATCACCTTCATCATAAAGAAACTGACCATTCACATCTACTCCATGCTTGATGAGAAGATCAAAACAGGCATCAAATTTTTTTCCTTTAACATGACAAACCAATAAACCAAGAGAGTCAATGCTTGCCTTGGCACCGTTTTGCAATAAAAGTTCCATGATATCAGCTTTCCCCCGCCGTGCTGCATAACCCAAAGGAGTCGTTTGTAGTAAGCTCAAAGACTTTGATATTCCTCTATTTCGCTGACTTAATCCATTAATATCCTCATTAAAATTCTTTAATATGTCGGCTATATCTTCTGCCTCGTAAATATGACATGCATCGCATAAGTCTTCCAAATCATTTGTATCTATAAAGCCTCCACTTTTTTCTGCAACATGCACGGAAAAATGAGTGGCAAAAATACAAATCAACATTAATAAAAAATAAGAGTTTTTTATACACATTGCATTTTTAAATTTATTTAATTTCATGGATTAATTTTATCAAAAAAAATATGGAATGCAATAGCAAAATCCATTCATTTATCTCCACTCATTTTGAATGGAGCCTCAGGGGAAAGAAAATCCAGATATCCTTCGACCCTTCAACGCGGTCCAAGGGCCCTTGCTCAGGACAGGCCTGCGCTCTCTAGGAGAGCTTGCTCAGGACGAACGGGGAGAGGGAATTTTCTTTCTTTACACATCCTTTGCGTAGCCCTTAGGCGGAGCAAAGGATGTTATTTTAAAAGTAATAATATAATGCACCAAGAAATCGCGTGTTACCCACGGGAGATGTATTCGTGACTTTTGCATCAGCGGTCATGGTTCCATACGCTGCACGCGTGTACTCTATCTCTATTCCAAATGTGCACTGATCGGCTATGCGCAGTCGAAACCGTGGTGAAATGCGGAAAACAGTATCAACATCAGGACCAAGAACATACACCCGCTGATCAATAATAGTACCATCAGGACCAACAACATTGGGCAGTACGGTTTTTGGCGCGCCAATATTTTTAACGATACCTAAAAAAATTCCCGGCTGCAGTTTGTGAGTTTTTGTCATGGCGGTATCGATCCACAATGAAACACTGCGCACATTGGTGTACGTACGATGATCAGTAACCGGTTCGACTGAGTGCACCGCATATCCGCCAAGCGTGTTGAATTCATACAAATTTGAAGCAAAGGTTACTTCTGCTATAAAAAACCATCGTGGCCAGTGTAACATGACAAACGCATCTGCTGAATAGCTCATAATTGATTCATAAGCCTTATACCCCGTCAATGTCTCCAACCGGGGAACCAGCCGCTTTATGTCTACCATAACACCAACTTCATTTGCCTCGTCGATATGATAATGAATCTGAAAATCAAGATTTGGCATGACAGCATTGCGTAAATATTCGCTGCTTTCTCCCTGTGGACCATCGCTTGTAAAATCAATTTGACTCAATGCAGCGCCCCAAAATTCAAAGTTTCCCAATTTATATGAAAGAAAAACTTGAGGGCTACGCCCGTATGCTGATATCGGATTACCTTGGTTAAATGATATAGCATCAGTCATCGGCAAGGCAAGAGGATGCCATGTTTGTCCCGCAATAAGCTTGAAACATTCCCACTCAATTTGCACATATGCATGGCGCAATGCAAAAACATCAAGCGGCTCTGTAATGCTTCGTCCAATAAGATCCCATTCGATTAATGCAATACTTTTTGCCTGCCCTACAGGCGGTCCATCAACGGCAAATCCCATGCGCGTTTCAAGAACCGATGTGTTGTATTCACCCTGTGCATTAATATCATTTCCCTGCGGATCAAGTTGTCTATTTTCAGGATACAGTAAATTTTGGTCATCATTGCCCCCAACAATTTGCCGTGTATCCCAAAAACTTTCATGTTTGACATAGCCAAAAAACTTGTATCCCCATCTGTCTTGCGTAAACCATGGCGTCGCCTGCACAGTACCTGCAAGCATAACAGCCGTTATCATCAAAAATTTTTTATACACGATTACTCATCTTTTTTGTATACACATTTATCTTTTATGTAGTGCACAAAATATCATATCAAAAAACCCATAATAGGCCAGGGATTTGAAAAATCAAGATGAGGGTCTTGCATAATTTTATGCTGGACAAGCATCTGCACCCTTTGTATCTGTTTATTATTTTCATGAACTGTTTTGAGCAGCGCTTGGATAGTCCGTAATTTAGTACATATTGACCATTCTTTTTTGAACGGGTAATGATCACACGAAATATACGCAACAGCGTTGGCCAAAAGTAGTGATTGAACCGTCACTTTTTTGTCTATTTTCTGTTCCTGATACAAAAAGGCAAACCAGCTGTTGAGTATTTGCACCATTTTTTGCTCAGGACTTTCTATCGCAATAACGGTAACATGTTCTTCATGCCACGCATTTTCCTGCCAAAAAAATAATGGCACATGGTGCGGTATGCCAGCCATTGATACTGCAACAGATGTCCGTCCAGGAACAAAAAAAACAAACATATCACTCATGTATGCAGCTACAGCAAGACCAATCAAAAAACAGCCCACTGCACCAAAAAATATTAGATATTTTTTCATATTTTTTCTACACACGCATTGATGTCATTATGGCACATAATGCATCAGCAATATGATCCCCGTACCATTGCCAATCATCAGCTTTTTTAAGTCCAATTTCGATCATACAGGCAGGCACCGCCATACCCAATAGCGACGCACAGGGAATTTTGTAGGGGCCATGAACATCTGCATGCTGCACACAACAGCGCGCAAGATGTGCTTGCACCGCCGATGCCGCCATAAAACTTTCTCGCCCATGAAATAAGTGCGCTTGATCATATGAGTACCACCCAAGCGGATTGGTAATCGTAATAAAATCATCACCATATGAAAATGTGTATAGATATACCTGAGAACGCACCTGATGCTCCTGATAAAAATGAAGACTGAGAACAAAATCTGCAGGGAGACGATTAACATACTGCGCTCGCTGGAGCGGTGCAGAAAAATCTCCGGCATTGCGGGTAATAGCAACATATATTCCCTGATTTTGTGCCTCAAGAAGATGGCATATATATTCAGCGCAGTGCCAGGCAATTGTCCGTTCAAATGTTCCATCTATTATTCGCCCCGGATGCTGGCTATCACCCGCCGGATCAATAACAAGTATCATAGTATTTGATAAAACATATGATGGATTACCTATGAAAACACAAAAAAGAAAAATAACGGCGCGAGCAATGTTCATATATTTTTCAATTCCCAGAAGGAAAATAACTATTCACATCTCGCCAAACATCAGGGAAAAGAAGCTTTTTCATGGGCGTCCATTTTCGGCAATATTCTATCCACTCATCAAATATTTTGTTCCCATTATTATTTTTTAGATACGCAACAAGAAGAGCACGATCTTCTTGTGTGAGAAAATATTTTTTATCCTCCAATATCAAATAGGCAACTATCCCAAATGATCCATTTTCGTCAGCCAATTTCAGCGCTGCTAAATTATGTATGTGAGTAGCCTTTTTGCACGTTTTTTTGAAAATGATCAGGTTATCCATGATAGCAGCTGCTTCATGTGGAGTAAATTTTCCCAGAACAGTATATTGATACGATTCCGGATATTTATAAGGAGGCATGCTCTGCGGATACGATTGATGCGCATTTTCTGGAGTCAAATATGTAAGTGCACTATTCATCTTACAGGTAAAAATATAATCCGAAACATTTGGTTCAGCCACTTTTTGTGGAGCAATACTGGTACTTTCCATGCCATACATACTCCTACAACTATAGAAAACAAAAATGACCAACCAAAATTTATTTAACCCCAGAAACATATTTCCGATCCTCTTGCAAAATAAATCTTCCCAAAAGATACTGCTGAAAATCTTTTTTACGCAATAATAATGTACCATATCCCGTCTTGAGCGGTGTAAGGGCAAGGGAAGCCAGGAGCTGTTCCATCTCCTTTTTTACTTTTTCAAGATCATCGGTAGACGGTGCCATCAACTCAATTTCAAGAAAGAGCCCCAAATGTGCCACTTCATCAATGCTTATAGTAAATGATTTATACTTATATGAAGTCCGCACTTTATCAACCACATAATGCTCAATAAAACCGTTTGCTTCCTTCATCTCTTTTATATTAGGACAACATGCTGGCCTTAAGTTGAGACTCATTAATAGATTATTCATTCGGCGCCGATTTTCTATTGCAATAGGCACATCAAAGCTGTGTTCTTCGCAATAATCCTGGATTGCAAGATCTGGATTTTCAAGACATGCTCGGTTAAACTTAATTTCCAGCTTTTTTTTGTTCCGTAATCGGATGAAAATACCTTTTTGATAGAGCTCAACAGATGGCGTATCAAAATAAATATCAATATCCCTTTTTGTCTGCAGTTTTTGTAAAGAAGCACAAAAAGCCGGCAATTGTTGGCTATCAAGAACTTCATAGCGCAACTCAATTTCGATGCAGTTATTCATACGCATTTTCCCAAAATAATGGCATATACTATAGCAGATGAGTTTAAATTATAACACAAAACATTGATAATTTATATCCTTCAACTTCGCCCAAGGGCTCCGTGAAGGATGTAAAAGAAAGGAAAGAATTCCCCTCCCCCCGTTCGTCCTGAGCGGAGCCTGCCCTGAGCTCGTCGTCGAAGGCTCGAAGGATTCTTATTTTTTCTCATCCGCACCATCAACCCCTATATCAATACCTCGCAAAACAGGTGGCGCAAGAAGTTTTTTCATGGGAGTCCATTCTGGCAAATGAGTTTGACAATATTCGATCCATTCATCAAATTCTTTTTTATCATTATTATCTTTTAAATATGCGATAAGAGCAGCATGATCTTCTTTTGTAAAAGTGTGTGTTATATTGTTATAAGGAACTTGTGCAGAAATAAATGATCTGAACATACAGAATTCCCTCTCTCCATGGCTATCTTTGCGATGGTATACAAGATACTCATAAAGACTTCTATCAACCGCAAATTTTTTAAATTCCGAACACAATAATAGTTCCCTGTTTTTCTGTATCAAAAATATAATCACCTCATACGAAGTTTTTTCGAAAGCATATTGTAGAGCTTGTAAATTGTGTGCTTGGGTAGCATATTTGTCCTTGAAAATGACAAGGTTATTCATAATCGCAGCAGCCTCATGTGGCGTAAATTTTCTATTAGTAATGCGATAATGCTGCCCTTCATACGGCTTAAAATTTTCATCAAAAGGTAAGATGTGTTGATAATATTGATGAGTATTTATTGGCGTCAAAAGTTTAAGTGCACGGTCTGTGTTATAGGTAAAAATAAATTCTGGTATGTTTGCCTCACACTCTTTTTGTGTAGCAAAACGTGTAATTTCCATGCCATATATGCAACTGCCATGATAGGCAAACAAGATGATAAAACAAAGTAATGATAATGACGGCATCATAATCATCCTCAAACTCTTTTACTGTTCTGTTGCAGGGAGCGGTGCCACTTGAGATGCTCGTAAATCAAGCAACCCTTGTCTTTCGCCCTTTTTTTCAACATCTTTTTTCTCATACCAGTTCAAAATAGGTTCTCCGATATAATTTTGGAGCTGGCAATAAGGAAGTTTTAGATAATACTGTTCCAATAATTCTTTTGCCTTACCTTTAATGGCATCTTCGCACACAATATAATCTGCTTTTGATAATTGAGCTACTGCCAGATACACTTGATCAAGATGAGGTTGCGGTTCTGCTTTTTGCATCATATTCATACTATTTTCAATCGACTGAGTCAATAAGGTGTGCATAGTATTATGAGAATCTGTATTTAATTTTCTAGCAAACCAGTCACATATTGCTTTTCTAGTTGCCGGATAATAGTTGTCATTGACCGTCAAGTTGTAGGTCTTTATCAGAGCATTAGCAGATCCGATTATTTGAGCACCTGGCAGATTAAGAACAAAAGGTAAATAAAGTAGACTTGCCGTCCAGGGACAATGATTCCAAATAGCACTCATGACCATATCTGTTGCTTGATAAACTTGATTGTCCAATTCCATTTGATTTGACTGATCTTGCGGTGTTGTATCAGCTGGTGGCGTTGGTTCCATGCCACACATATTTGCACAGAGTAGTGACGCGAGAGAAATTGATAATAGACATTTCATACGATTCTCCTAAAAATGATGAGTAATGCTTCGAGGAGAATTGTACCAGCATTTTTATAAAAGACAATAGAACAGTAAGATACAAGCGAAAAAAAGAAATCACTATATATCTTCATATTTTGGTGCATACAAAAGTTTTTTCATGGGACGAAATTGGGCAAATTGTTTTATGTTCTCATACGCTTTTCCAGAAAAGCAGAAAATCTTGTATACCTTATAATAGTTGAGGCAAAAAAAGATAGAAGCCAAAAAATCAGCCTGCCCTCTAAAATGATTAATATCCTTAGCAAATTTTAATAGATCATATGAACAAACGGTTGCACAACGAGTAAAGCTATAAAAATCCTGTTTAGATAACGCCTTTTTTGCTCTGGATAATACATGACTGAAGCACTGCCTATAAATCTCCTGATTTTCTGGCGTTTCAGCAAAGTGGCATTTTGTTACAAAAGGCTTGAAAAAAGAATTTGTTATTGTCGAACGATCTGCCCTCAAAATTACTGGAAAATTATAGTTTGTTATAAGATCAAGCGCCATAGCAACTGAGTGACGGTTCACAATAGCATCACGTAAAACCTTATATTGCAATGATGCTGGTATGGTAATGGGCAATGTAAGAATAAAATACGCTATTTTATCATTTCTATACATTACAGCCAGATATAATGGTACTGTGTGTAAAAATCGTCTCTTGTTACTTTTACACATGGGTATAAGAGCTTTTTGAGGATCTGCTTTCAAAACTTCTTTGATTCTGTTTTGATTTTCTTTTTTAAAAAGTGAATATGGGCCATCCCTTGTTACAATAAGATCTATAATTTCAAAGTTACCTTTATTGCATCCAGTACAAACCATATGCGCATAACAAGTATTAAATACCGGCATAAAAAAAAAGAGATACGCAAAACGGTTCATATCTTAAAAGCCTTACAATTAATGTAGCTTTTGTTTTTTATGATGCATACGTTTTTTTCTCCACTCATCCTTCGTGGAGCCTTGAAGAGGCGGAGCGAAGGATGTATCTGGTTTACCCTGAAGTATTCCAAAAATATAGTTTTGCTGAGCTGTGATATGGGCAATACATTTATAAGGAATAGGAAGATTTTTTTTGTGCATTTCATCTGCTATATTATCAAATTCATTATTATATTCCCACTCAAGCGTCAAAATTCTATACTGTTGTATTTTATCACAAAGCATATCCCATAGAGCACGATTCATGCAATCAACATCTACAGACCAAAGATTATAATATTTTTCACCTATATCCTTTTGCTTGAGAAGTGGCATGTCTTCTTTTTCCCATTCATCAGCAAGTTTTTTTGCACGTTCTAGTAGCCTGGTGATGCTTTGGCGCGATTCTTTCCCCTCCTTAGTATTTTCATCTGGACATGGTATATCAAGAACGTATAACATTGCAGCAGCATAATCAAATCGCAAGCCTTTATTTTTTTCATATTCTTTATTGCAATAAGCTTTTGCAAAATATTGCAACGCATCGCTCGGGTTCCCATCCCGAAATAACTCTATTGCCAAAGCATAATCCTTACTCATTGGCAATCTCCATTCTCGTGCAAATCTATGGGTTCTAAATTTTTCAGGATATCTTTTTTCAAATATTTTCCAAACTCCATAATCGTTAACCAAATTATATAAGAGCTTCCAAAAATCATCACGAATTTTTTTAATATCTTCCGATGAAAGATTATGATCTTTTTTTCCTATATTTTTTTGCTTCAGGAGCGGCACATCATGGAACTCCCACTCCTCAATTAATTGTTTTGCACGATCAATCCTATAGATAATAAGCTGTTTTAATATTTTGCCTTTTTTTGTTGTTGTATTAGGACGAGACTTGTCGTCGAGCGTCTTAATATAAGCAGCCGCATAATCAAATAATAGACATGGATACTCCTTATGCTCTTTCATTTTATAAGCAGTTCTAAAATAAAACAATGCATCCTTATGTTTTTGCTCTACAATGCAATTAAACGCCTTTTTATAGTGAGGACCCTTTGGCGCTTTAAAATTTCTCCGAATTATATGCTCTTTTTCTGCTCCATACCCATAAAAACAGTGGCTCAAAAAAATAACTGCGCATGCATACTTACTCATATAAATCCTTTTTTTGGAAAATACTACAACAAGCCTTTTTTAATATTTTTTAGCATAACTTTTTGCACACAATAAAACAATTTTGTTTCTGCACAGTTCTTTTAGGCCAACGTAATATCAGCATGTCTTTGGTTATGCAAAAGTTTTTGCATCGAAGAAAATGATTGTCTTACGGGAAGAAATTGGGAAAGTTTTCTCATTTTGCTTTGCATAATTTTTTTGTGCATAATTTCTGGACCATTTTTATGTAATTCAGCTGAAAATTCCAGTTGCGACCGCTGCAATGCAGTATATTTCACGGAATTTGGTGATTTAAAAATTTCATCACTATATTGGTATTCAAGTTTACGAAGGTTATGATACTGCATCATGCCAAAAAATGCATCCCACAAAACTTGTTGCATTATATTTGAAAAATACTACAACAATTTTTTTCAGCGCTTTTGAGTATAATTGTCTTGAAAAATGAAACAACACACTATATTGTTTTCTTTTCAAATGTTGTTACAATGTATGCGTTAATAATTTCAAAAAAAAGGAATTCTATGAAAATCCTCATATTAATCACTGGCGCCTTATTAAGCAATCTTGCAGTAACATCAGAGGAAGGACCCTCATGGAAGTGGGGAGACAGCATCGAACCAAAAATGCCTACCTATTTAAAGTCTCTTGAAGAAACTAAATCGTGCAATGATACAGAAATAAGTATTGCTATTAAAAAATCACTCTTTGCTCATTTATGCGTACAAGCATTTAGCGCAGTTGGGGATAATGCGGCAGCCTTCAACCAATTGTTAGAAAAAATTTATTAATATTCATACAAAGGATCACTATGAAGAAATATATATCATTATTTGTTGCGCCAGCATTGTTACTCATGAGTACTGCAACTGCTATGGAAAAAAAACCACCTTTCAGTCCTGCTAGCGACAGAGAAGATGGCACTCCCTATTTTTGGGGCACCGGCCCTAAAAATGATGGTTCTCCTGATGATGATGTGTACTTACGGAGTGGCATAAAAGAAACATACAATAATTACTTTTTTAATTTACATGAAACGGCATTGAAAGATGACACAGAAAAAGTTGTCATTGTCACATTGCCACTTTTTATGCAAGTATGCGTACAGGCATCAAAAATGATAGAAAATACTGAAAGAGCTGCTGCTTTTTGTAAACTGCTGAATAAAATACGATCAACTGAAATAGCTATTAATACCGCACTAGTCTCCATGACTAAAAAAGATTTACACCATCGCTTGCTCACCTGTATTCCCACCGGCAAGGTACACAGCCTTATAAACGATAAAAAAGTGGAGTTACAAATAATTGGATGTGAAACTGAACAGGACAAAAAACATAATGAACCTTTAAGCAAGCTCAAGCCAGAAATAAAAGTTGGTGAACCCTATAAACCACCTTTCCAATTCAAACAATCTGGGCAACAGTTAGTCGCATCTGACTATAAATTTGAATCTGATAAAGTTCATCATGCAAAAATTGTTGCAGAGTTCAAACAATTAGTTGCGGCTAGACAACAACAAAATCTAGATCTGGTGGATACTAGCGCCGAATAAATCATTAAAAATGGGGGCTAGCCCATTTTTGGGGCTGGTCCGTTAAAAAATTCAAATCAGGACTTGCCATGAAAAAAAATTTCTGTATCGTAGGTGCATTATTATTGGCCAGCCAAACCGTTGCACCTTCAGAAAAAGGCACCGCACTCTCCAATGGTACCTCAAATATTCCGGGCAAATACTTATATTCACTTGCCGAAACCGCATCACATAATGATACACTGAAACAAATGTCCATCAAACAAGGCCTTTTTGCAGAATTATGCGTACAAGCATCAAAAGCGGCGAGCCTTGATCAAAAACCTTTTCAGGAGCTCCTTGTGAAAACCAGTAAAGGCGATATAGATAGTAATGCTCAACTGATAACCATGACAAAAAAGGATGGCTACCACCGACTGCTGAGCTATATTCCTCAACCAAACTATTATGCACTAGTTAATGGCTACGAGATAGACATAATGATTTGTAAAAAACATGTTGCCATTAAAGATGGTAAGAGTTTTTCGTATAAAAATACAGGAGAAGAAAAAATAACGACATATCATGGCTTGGGCGACACCGCTGAGCATAAAGAAATTATTAAAAAATTTGAAGAATTAGTATACAAAGCTTCGGACGGAAAATAATGAAACACCTATTCAAATTTTTGTGTCTTTTAATGATGACAACCCACGCTTCACAGGCAATGGAAACTCCGGAAAATTCAATTACATTTTTTATAGAAATGCTTCCGCGAGAAATTCAAAATTTGATAGCACAATATTTGAAATTCTATGACAGAGAAACTGATGCTGAATTTATTGAGCGAACAAAACAACTTGTGCCCAATCCTCATATAAGCTCAAGGCACCATGTTATTGGCGGACCATCAGATACACCGGAAGAAAAAAAGCTATACAGTTATTCCCCTAATAAAGCATATTCCATTACTGCATGTGACGGCTCTGAGAAATTTTCCTATGCAGAATCTGGAGAGTGGTCATCGAATAATTGACATAGATGTACTGTATTTTACAGACATTAAGATCACTCATAAAGTCAATTTACAAAATCCATTATATTATCAAGAGCTGCGACTTAAAGGAACTACTTGTGCTGTTGCCATTGCCAATGATGGCAATATGTATGCATATGTTCGACGGATTATGGACAATACTGGATCAGGAGGTTTGCGTTCTAAATATCATGCGACAATTAAAAATCCGCTCATTAGTTGTGTTAAAGAATTTGACATTTGTGGAGCTCTAGTTGCTGTGTGCTACTTTAATAAACAAATTACCAAGTTCATTGTGCATAATCACAAAGATTTTTTTGCTGGCAAGATCCTACATAAAATATATCCATTAAATACTGATAACCATAATGAAAAAAGCCAAAAAACCTTGCAGGATTATTTCAAGCAAAAAGGCATATGCAAAAATCTGCAGGCTTCAAAGCTCATGAAAGATAAAGAGTAAAACAAAGGAGAATCATGAAAAAAAATTATGTTACTGTAGCACTCTTGGCTCTGACAACTGTATCTTGTTCTGCAATGTTGCAACATATAAAAAGAGACAATCGCGAGCATTTCCGAGGCGAAGATAGTATCTCCAAATTTTTTGTGCAAAAAAATCTCTTTATGGCCCTCTGCCTCAAAGCATCACGCAACAAAACTGACAGCCTCTTTGATGAACTCATTATGCGCATAAAAAACAAAAAAATAGATACATCAGGAGAGTATGTTTTTATGACAACCGCTGATGCCCATAAACGGCTTCTGGGCAATGTTCCCGTCAAAAAATGCGAGGATGAAAAAAAAGAAAAACTGTTCGCTCAACCTCACTATACAACCACAATAAATAATATCCCCATTCACCTCACCATTATTGAGGCTCAGCAACTGCCAAAAGGGTATGAATATATACAACAGGTTATGAAACAGAAAAAGGCAGAAAAAGATTCTCAGAAAAAACCCGTTTCGCCGATCATAGAAACTGATGTTGAACTAAATCCAGATGGTTACATTCTTTCTCCTCCAACACCATCAAAACAATGGGATGATGATTTTAATCTAACTCCATATCTCGTTCTTCCTGAAATGACAAACTGTGCCTCTGTAAAAAACACTGATATTACGCCAATTCCACACACCAGCGAAATTCTCAAACAACGGCATCCTGATTTGGGATATGAAATATATTCTCATGATTTTGCAAAAAAGATATCAGCAAAAGATACAAAAGACATAGTTAAAAAATTTGAAGCATTAGTACAAATTGACAGTCTGAAAAAAACATAATACCCTTATTTTTCATTATGTTTAAAATTATAAAAGGTATCTATGAAACGATATAGATTCATTGTCATGCTCAGCTGGTATATCTGTATGCCACTTGTTGCTATGCACATTGACAAAAAACGAAAAATTGAAGACAAACAAGAACAAGCGATATCATTTTTAGATTTTGACAATGCCCTTTGGCATATTCCCTCGCTCTTTGAGTTGTGTACCACTGTCATTATAAAAAATGAGGCATTACGGAAAAGTTTTAAAGAAGATAACAACTTGCCCCTCGATATATCTGAAAAATTGGCATCAATTATAGCACATTTCCCATCAACATTTAAGCCCCATAAATCCGTATATATTGGATCAGCACAAGAGAATTCATTCGCCTTTTCAAACAATGGAAGATATTTGATATACGCACAAAAAAAAACATATCACGCATTGGATCTGATTACAGAGAAAAATACAAAAATATGCGATTATGCTAACAATGTCCTCCCAATAGCTACTGATTTTTCTCTCGATGGAAATAACGTCTGCGCCATTGTGGACAAAGATGTCACGCACATTGTGGAATTGTCAGAAAACGATAATGATCTACCAAAGAAAATTATTGTTATCCATGATACACGAGATGGTGAGATTATCACAAAGGTATTATTACATGCTTCCGATAAAATGCTTTGTCATCTAAGCAATGTCAATAAACCTTGTACGGTCCAAATTCCTCAAATAGTCCGTGTGTGCCAAAATTATCTGCAAACCCCTCCTGTATGGAAAGAACTTGAACATTGACAAACTAATATATCCACCCCTGTTGATGTATGGTATGATGGACAACTACATACTTTTTTTACCCGCAACTGGCAACTTCCTATTTCTGCTACAAACAACAATTTTATTCTCATGTTCAATAATGCGCTGAACTGTATTCGTATCTTTTCTTTTTCTCATGAATATGGCCTCTACAAAATTACTCCACGCTATAAAAAAATTGGCGAACATGCTCTTCTTTTACGTTATAATCATGAAGACAAAGGACCTAATCCTGCACAGGTTAATCGTGGTAAAAGAATATTTATCACAAAAACAGTAGCTTTTTCCTGTATGCTTGATCACAATCAATCAGTAATACAAAAAATATATGAAGACAAAGAATCTTATGAAAATTTTTCAATCACTCCTTCTGCCCTGTCTCATCTGACATATATAGAAAATGACGCAAAAAATGAAAGAATTATTCAATGGGAATCTCATTCTCATGACATGAAGCACAAAGTTCCCTATAATCTCATGAAATCACTTCGTATATATGCAGGTAGTTATAAAATAATCACAAACCATAATTGGGGATATTATACAAAGCCCGACAAGGCATCCCCCCATACTTTTTCCATTATATCAAAAATGCACAGTAATTGGTCTACTTCCTACAATATAGATACTTTTGTTCCTGATACAGACTAAATTTTTTATATCCTTTATCTCCATTCGTACCTCATGGAGCCTCAAAGAAGCGGAATGAAGGATAAAAATGGGGAAGGGAAGAAAATTTTTTAAGGGGAAAGTCAACATAATGAAAGCCGGTAATTCCCAATGATTTATGCTATAGCATAAAATATTAGTATAAAAATTTTTTCTCATTTTTTTCATCGCGCCGTTAATTTGGTTGTCAAAAACTGCTGCAGAAATGTCACTCGTGTAATACTTTTATTATTTTTAACAGCAACGGCTATTGCTTTTGGTTGTCCGATAAGAATGCACAGTTTTTTTGCTCGTGTGATAGCGGTGTAGAGTAAATTGCGCTGGAGAAGCACAAAATGTTGCATAAAGAGAGGAACAATGACCGCATCATATTCTGACCCTTGGCTTTTGTGAATTGAAACAGCGTAGGCTAGGACCAGTTCATCAAGCTCAGACATTTCATATTCCACCATATATTGGCCATAGGCGATGGTCATGGCACGATCTTGTTTGTCAATCGCGTGCACTGTTCCGCAGTCGCCATTAAAAACCATTTTGTCATAATTGTTGCGAATTTGCATAACGCGATCGCCAACGGTGTAGGAATATGGGCCGTAAGTTAGTACGTCAGTTTGATCAGTGGGCAGCGGGTTGAGGAATGATTGCATGTACACATTAATATTTTGTGTTCCAATAATGCCGCGATTCATGGGCAGCAGAACAATTGATTCAGCGGGAATAATGCGGTGGCGCGGGAGTGTGGATTTATAAATATGAGTTATATGCTGCATCACCGCCTGCGGGTCTTCTTCTTTGATGTAAATAAAATCATGATGCCCTTGTTCCATTCTTGGAAATTCGCCGGCATTGACACGGTGAGCATTAACAACAATCATGCTGTTGTGTGCTTGTCTGAAAATGGTGGTCAGCCGCATGCACATGATGGCGTTACTCGCAATCAGGTCGACAAGAAAATTTCCCGCACCCACGGATGGCAGCTGGTCAATGTCGCCAATAAAAATAACATGTGCTTGGCGCGGTACTGCTTTTAATAAAGAGTGTGCGAGAAAAATATCGATCATCGATGCTTCATCAATAATTAAAAATTCTACGGACAATGCATCTGACTCGTTGCGGGTAAAGCGCATGGTTGACGGATCAAATTCTAAAAGGCGGTGAATGGTAATGGCGGTGCGACCAGTACTTTGGCTCATCCGTTTTGCTGCACGCCCGGTTGGAGCAGATAACAGATATTTTATTTTGTATGCATCAAGAAATGACAATAATTGTTTGATAATCGTTGTTTTTCCCGTGCCAGGACCACCAGTAATAATCATGACTTTTTCCTGTAATGCAGTCAGCACAGCGCGCTGCTGATCTTCATGGAGCTCAATACCCTGCGTTCCTTGTCGTAATTGAGTATAAATGGCGTTAATATCAAAGGCACGAATGGGTGCGTACGCATTAAGTTCCTTAATAAGTGCTGCGATCCCTTTTTCTGTGTGATAATATTGAGCAAGGGTAATATAATGTTTCTCTTCATGAGTAATGAGGCGAATAGTGGTATCATTATGCAGCTCATGGAGCGCATATTTTGTAATCTCGCGCCCTTTTTCTTCATCAGCAATGCCCAGAAGCTCTTGTACTTGAACACGTAGCTGCGTCAGCTCAACATAAACATCTCCTGAAGATGCTGCTGTTTTTATACAATGTAAAATACCCGCACGGCATCGCTTGGGAGAATCGTGCGCAATGCCAATTTTTTGTGCAAGCCCATCAGCGGTAGCAAAGCCAACACCCCAAATATCTTCTGCCAAGCGATACGGGTTGGCAAGCATGACAGTAATCGATTCATCTTTATATTTTTTATATATTTTTACCGCGAATGTTGGCGACACCCCTTTTTCTTGCAAAAACACCATAATATGGGACATCGCTTTTTGATCTTGCCATGCACCAACAATAGTCGCACACCGTTTTTCTCCAATGCCTGCTACACCTAATAATCGTGCTGGTTCCTGGTCAATAACATCAAGGACTTGAGGGCCAAATGCGGCAATAAGGCGCTGCGCATATACGGGGCCAATGCCTTTTATCAGTCCTGAACTTAAATAGGCAAGCATACCCGCAGTTGTTGTCGGCGTCATGACAGAGCATTGATCAGCCTGAAACTGTTTTCCAAATTTAGGATGCACCGTCCACTGGCCCTGTACTTGAATACATTGACCCGCGTAAACTGAGGCAAGAAAACCGCAGACAACGGCACTTTGTGCCGGCGATGTCAGCAGTACAACTGCATATCCATTTTCCTGATTATGAAAGAGAACACGCTCGACGGTACCGATTAATTCTTCTGTTTGCATGATGTTTTATGAACAATAAACATGTCGTACAATTCTGTCACTTTCCCAGGCGTTATATCATCATAGGTAATTTTATCCAGATGTTTCTTTTTTACATATCGCAAAAAAGCAAGGCCTTTGGCCTCATCACATTCCATATCTTCATTTTCTGCTAGTATATCAGAAAAAAAAGATTTTACCTGCGCCCATTTTTCTACCCGCTCCTGAAACTGTCCATATGCCTTTGGACAGCTATGCATCAAATCGAGTAAAAAATACATAAGGTCGACAGAAAATTGATAAAATGCGGAAAAATTTTTGACCCGCGATAAAAAGATTTGTTCTTCATCCCCTTCATGCTCACAGATCCAGTCAAGGAGTAAACTATTGACTCTATCCCGTTTGAGACAGTCTTCTTGAATCAGTTTGAACAGTACTTTTTTTGCATCACGAGCGCTTTTAAGAAAATCTTTAATGATACGCACAAAATCATATTTGACCACTTCGAGCATTTCTTGTGACAAAAAATAGGGATCTTGCCGTTCACTCATGACAAATTCTTGGACACTGTAGCGCTTACCTTCAAATTCGTAGCGGCCAATACGCTTGCCATCGCGTATGTCTCCCATCATGAGAGCAATCATTTTCATACGCAATTTATACATATATTCAATCACATCAGCATTAATAAATGTTCCATCGGCAACTTTAAGAATGTCTGAGGTAAGTGTTAGGTATAGCGGAACCCGTTCCCCACTCATTACCATTGCACTGAGCAGACAGAGTGCATGTGTATACTTCTTCATATGTCCTTCCTTTGTTTTATAGAAGAGTTATAGGCTATTTTCAAAATTGAAATCGTATACTAAGCATTATGGAAAAGTCTGCTCCAATTCCGTAGTTACTTATCGTTCCATCAACTCCTCCATTAATGTACCATGCATAAGTTGGATTTTTAAATCTTCTTTCAAAACCCGCAAATAATTTGCTCTGATACATAAGAAATGAACGTACTTTTTCACGTGATAATTGATCTCTAATAATCGGTAATGCATGAACAACGCCCAGTGATTCAGGTGCTTGAAGCCATACATCTGAGCCAAGAAAAAAGTCCCAATACCGGCTTTCATAGCATAATTTACCAAGCCAGCGAAAAATTATCCCTGGCTGCACACGTACTTCAAAGGCACGCAAAAAAATTCGTGCCAGTACTTGTTCCTGCAAAAAATCTACCAACACCTGTGCTTCTTGATCAGTATCGACATCAAAAAAATCTATATCTTCGAATGCTTGCTGGTCCACAATAGTAATAAAAAAACGTTTGTTCAATTTTGGCAGCAAATATTCAAGAGAGTACCGCCCTTCATACATGAGTGGCATGCGAACATAGCGCTTGAGATCGATATGCGTTCGTATCACAGGACCGATACCAATATGTCCTCCATTGCCAAGCGGTATATCAAGAAGATTTGCTGATAATCGGTCAAGGGCATTGAGCGTAAATGTTGCTAAATCCTCAAACAACTCTTCTTGTTTTTCAGGAGAAGGATTGGGGTCACTCACCAAATCAACAAACTGGGATAAATCAAGCGGTGGAAATGTTGATGGTTTTGGAAATGTTGATCCTTTTAGCCCTTTTGCCCAGGCAAAGGCGGTTGGCAGTGTCAGCATAACTCCCCCTCGCACCCAGGTAAATGGATTTTTGATCAGCCTGACATCATATTCAACACGCGTGTCTCCAATACCAAGCTTGTCACTGATAAGATGCTGTTTGCGAAACTGTTCTTGTTCTTCTTCAGTGGTTGCACCAAACTCATCCTCTACCGCTTCTTGTTCTTCTTTTGGAAGAAAAAAATTTCGCTCAAAATAATAGAGTGGCATGAGCATCCGAAGCATCTGTTTTTTAAAAGAGGCAAGGAAAAAAAACATACCACCAAGCTGGCGCTCTTCTACTTTTGTATTCTGAAATAATTTCAAAATCCCCTCTATATCAAAATTAAATTGCGGCTGCAGCGTTTGGATACTTTCAATGGTATTGTTTAGAGCGGTAATAAGATCTGGATCATTAAGCGCCAAATATGAATCAATACTAGTACTGTCTTTGGTATAGTGAGCATGTGACATTTTATTAAGAAATAAATCAACGCCCCAATCATATGGCCCTCCTTTAAAGCAAAATGAAGGATCAAAAAGCGGCTGATCAAGCAGACTTCGACGTGCAAGAACATTGGTCCGCAAGTAAAAATTTTGCTCAAGAAGTTCTGGAATACGCACCGCAACCAAAATTGTAAGAACTTCTTCCGGTGTCAACATTCTTCGCGTCAACTGCTCAAGACCAACGGTATCTAAAAACTCACTCAAAAAGGGATCATCTGAAAAAAGATCTGTCTCCCACGCAAAAGAATTTTCTCCTTGCTGTGCATTCATGGCACCCAGCCACAATGTTGTCATCACTATATACAAACCATAACGACGCATAAAAAAGGATTTTATCATACTATATTTTCTTTCTTAAATAGATGCCTGGACATGCATTGTACTCCACTTATATGCCGTGAGTATAAAATTTTTTATCTGCTCTGCCAAACAAACACACAATTCTTCTTGTCAAAAAACAAAAAAATGCTCTACACTGAAGGAGAACAAATTTTTGTTACAAAGGAACAATTATGGATGGAATCTTTTATGCAAAGGCTGCGGCATATTTAGGTGCTGCAATCGCCATGGGTATCGGAAGCATCGGACCTGCGCTCGGTCAGGGCATGATCGGCATGAAGGCATGCGAATCTGTTGGTAAGTACCCCGAAAGCAGTAAAAATGTTCGTAATTCCATGCTGCTTGCCATGACGTTGGTTGAAACATCAGCAATTTATGCAGGCATTATTGCATCGTGGTTGATTATTTCCGCTACGAACCTTTCATAAAAACTACATAGTTTGCAGTTTATCAGGAAATGAAATGCTTATTAACAGCACATTGCTCGTGCAAATGATCAATTTTGGCATCGCATATTGCCTTTTTCGTTTCCTTTTTTTTTCTCCTCTGTTGCAAATGATGGACAAAGAACAAGAAATAGAAAAAGAGCTGACAACCGCCATTGAGACACAGCAAACATTGCTCAGCTCTCTCCATCGCACGCATCAAGAACAGTGGAACGCCCATTATCTTGCGTACAACAAAAGCATTCCTTCACTTAATCAAAAACCAATTATTGTCGAGCAACAATTAATTTTTGAAAAAGACCAATTAAACGATGTCAATTCCTTTGTAAGCACCCTGTCAAACACTATTATTCGGCTGCTGAAGGAAGGTTTTTGATGTTTATATCGCATGAGCATATTAATCTTTTTTTCAAGCTGCTCAATTTTTGTGCACTTATAGGAATCATTGTCTACGGCTTTAAGAAATATTGCTATTGTACTGTTTTGAAAACCCTTGATGAACGAGCACAAGATCATATACAACAAATCAAGCTCCATGATCAGCTGAAACAAGAACAGTTATTTCTTGAAAAACTTATGTCTGAAGAAACACGGGAACACCAAACATTCATGACAAAAATCGCTCTGTGGCAGGCAATGCTTGAAAAAAAAGAACATGAACATAATCAGCAAAATCAGCAAATTGTCAAAAATATTTACCAAAAACAACTCAAGCAGCAGGAGTATTATAGCTATCATACTATGGTTAAAAAATCTTTGCCGCGGATTATAGAAAAAACAAAAGAAGCACTCATGACAGAATACACCAACAACCGCCATGCACATGTGGTGCTCAAAAAAATGGTTGAAAGCTTGGGAAAGTGATAACACTATGATACCAACACACATGCTTGCAAATAAATATGCATACGCTTTTATTGAACTGTATGACAAAAAAATTTCATCGCATGATCTGGAACGGCTTGAAAACGCGTACAACAATTTTAGTCATAACAACGATCTAATCGGCCTTTTGGGATTAGCTGACAGCATTATACAACAAGAAATGATTGCTATTTTACAAAAATATTATAAATTTTCTCCCTGCTTTGATATCTTATGGAATCTTTTGCTTACACATCGACGTCTTTTTTTACTGCCAGCGGTACTGGATAGTCTGATGACGGTATATAAAAAAAAACATGATATAGTTCCCGTTACCGTAACCAGTTCTCACCCATTATCACGTCAAGAACAGGAACGGGTAGAAAAATTTCTTGCCCATCAGACCGGTCTTGCTATTATATATACATATAGTGTTGACCCAACGTTAATTGTAGGTATCCGCATGCAAAGTCCAACATTTTTGTGGGAACGTTCTTTTCTCAAAGATCTGCACATAATGCTGCTCCCCTTTGTCTGTTGAAAGGTCTGTACCATGGAATTAAAAAATACCGATCTCGTATCTTTATTTGAGCGTTCTTTAAAAAAAGAAGAACCGTCATCTACTTTGGAAGAAATCGGTATTGTTATAAAAGTTGGTGATAATATTTGTATTGTGTATGGTCTGAAAAATGCCATGCTCCATGAACTCATCACGTTCGAAGAGGGCAATCAAGGTATTCTTTTTGAGCTTGATACTGATGCGGTTTCTGTCTTTCTTTTTTATGATTCATTTCCCGTCAAAGAACAATCTGTTGCAAAAAGAACGGGGCGCGTTGTGCAAATCCCCGTCGGCAACCTGCTCTTGGGCAGAACTATCAGTGCACTGGGGCATCCTCTTGATGGCTTGGGAGACATATCATCTGATAGTATGCGCTCTCTTGAATCTCAGATTGCCAGCATTATAGAGCGCTCGCCCGTCAATGAATCTCTTGAAACAGGCATTATGGCAATTGACACATTAGTCCCCATCGGCAAAGGCCAGCGAGAACTGCTTATTGGCAATCGCGGCATTGGAAAAACATCCATTGCTCTTGATATGATCGTTCATCAAAAAAATAAAAATGTTATTTGTGTGTATGTAGCAATTGGATTGCGACAGGCAAATCTCGTCCGGGCAATTAGGTACCTAGAAGAAAATGCCGCCCTTGAATATACTGTCATTGTCGCTGCACAAGCGGGAGAACCGGTTCTTTCACAATATATTGCTCCCTATGCAGGAACAACGGTCGCTGAATATTTTCGTGATCAAGGCCGAGACGTTCTTATTATATATGATGATTTGAGCAATCATGCCATCGCGTTTCGTGAAATGTCTCTTTTGCTCCGCCGTGCACCAGGTCGCGAGGCGTATCCGGGAGATGTATTTTATCTCCACTCACGTCTTTTGGAGCGCGCAGGAAAATTGGCAAAAGGTGGCTCTATTACCGCTATTCCCATTGTGCAAATTCAGGCGGACGATATTACCGCCTATATTCCTACCAACTTAATTTCTATCACTGATGGCCAAATTTTTCTTGATACCCGTTTATTTAATCAAGGAATTCGCCCTGCAGTCAATGCTGAACTTTCCGTATCGCGTGTTGGAGGAGCAGCACAAACTAAGGCAATAAAAAAAATGGGCAAATCTTTTCGTCTTGAACTGGCACAATATCATGAACTTCTTGCCTTTGCTCAATTCGGCGCCGAACTTGATGAACATGCGCAGCGACAGCTGGCGCGAGGAACACTTGCTATTGAACTTCTTAAGCAAAAAGAGCACGTCACCTACTCTTTTGTCGATCAAGCACTCATGCTTTTTTTGCTCAGGGAAGACGCATTAGACATGCTGGCACCTGACCAGGTGCGTGATTTTGCTCTCCATTTTGCAAGTTATGTCCATTCTGTCTATGAAACATTATACACCACTATTTTAACGAGCGGGGACATTTCTGATGCAACCTACGAAACTTTGCGTGCTATTGCTCAAGAATTTAGTAAACTATATAAACCTCATGCGTAAATAATGAGTGTCTTTACAACAATATGTGCCCGTAGCTCAGCTGGATAGAGCGACGGACTTCTAATCCGTAGGTCGCAGGTTCAAATCCTGCCGGGCACACCAGTTTTTTCCAATACAATATAAGGAATCATGCTTATCATATACATTTTTGTGCTTTTCACGCTCAATCTCCTTTCCGCACCTCTTTTTGCCAATAATACGGTAAATTCCAAACAGGAACTATATAGTCCAAAACAAAGGCGCACAAGAAAACCTCTTGGTGGCCCCACACACTATACACCAGAAACATATTTGGCTCATCTAATCGAAAAAGAAGACGATCTTTTTTGGAAGATTATACGCATGTCCTGCCCCGCCAGGCATATCAATTGTTATTTTTTTGAAAGCAAGATCAAACTGGACCTTAAAGACATTACAGAGGCATTAGCAAAAAAACCTAAAAACCCTGCTCCCCGATCTCATGAAATATCACCATACATCTGCTCTGAGGTAGATAAAGAACTTGAGAAAAATAATATTCATCCCGACAATGTTTCACTAGTCGCAGACGATCTTAAAGAAAATATTATAGCATGTACTAGTTTTATACCTCATGCTTCTGGCATTCATCAAGCGATTATTACATTTGATAAAAAACTATTTATAGCCCTCGCAAAGCCAAAAAAATTTGGCAAAAATACGAGAATAATAAGCACCATTGCTCATGAAGTTGCCCATATTCAGTATCTTCACCCAATAAAACAAGCTTATATACAAAAATCAAAAGAAAGTGTAAAAAATCGCTCACTGCGCAATCACGTCAAAAAAAAAGAGCTTGAAATTGCAGAAAAAGCATTTGCAGGACAAAACGAAATAATGGCAACGCTTGGACCTGCACTCCAAGAAGAAGCCATCGCTCAGGCAATAAGCAAGAGCCTAAGCTGTGATTTTTCCTATGAAATATATGATATAATAACAAAAAGCAATAAATTCCAAGAAGATGGAATCCATCCCTCAAGGGCATATACCTGCCACAAAATCAAAAAAATAATGGCTATGTACAAAAAGAGCAGCATAAACCGTATTAATAACAGACCAAAAAAATGAAAATTGCGCCAAATAAGGCATTTTATTGTTTTTTATCCAAAATATAGTATATTTTACCTGTTACCGTTGTATTTTTCTCATATTTTTATGTAAGGTTTTTATGAAAATATCCCGTATATTGCTCTTATCAGGGCTTCTCATCCTTCCCGTCATTACACAATCAAAAGAACAAGAAACTTTTATACAAAAAATAAAGAGCACGGCATGCCGCTACTATGAGCGTCCATGGATCAAAAAAGCTTTTTGGATAGCAGGAACAAGTGCTGTTATTCTTGGTGGAATTTATCTTCTTTCTTCCGAAACTCGCGACCTAGCAAAAAGTCTCTTAGTCGGCGGAGTAATTGTAGCCACAACAGCTAACAATGATACTAAAACTCCTGCTAATACACAAAATTCGACTCAGCCAAACAAACCAGATTCTACAACTATATCAAAGACACCAGAATCTACCACCCCTTCCACAAATACTCCTGGTTCAACTAACGGACCAAAAGTAACAGTTACACAAGAACAGCTGGATGGGACACCCTCAAAAGAGTATGAGGCACACTTTACGCACAACGGTCAAAAAATAGATCAAACTCCCCCTAATACAGAAAACACAGAAACCGGCAGTAACCCAACAAAAGAGTTGGGAGCAAAAGCGCCTATATTAAACAATACAATAAATAATGGCACTTCCAGCGGAACTAACCCTAAAGAACTACCAAAGCCTGGAGAACAAGCAACCGGTAAAAATACTGATGAATCTAGCCAACCCAATATTACAGAGCAACCAGGGTTGGAAACTACTGGGGATAAACAAAACCCTGCTCCGAAAAAACCACTGCTTGCTGACCTAGGATTCGCAGCCCATCCTAATAATAATCTTCCTAAGAAGCAGCCTACTAAAGATGATCTTCTTGATCAGCTTACCGATAATGCAGCTAGAGTTTTAGGCAATTAATATAAGCAAACTAGTATAGAGAGGGGGGCACTTTTGTGCCCCCCTCTCTTTGCTGTCCTACCCCATAAAAAGTATAGTATAAGCCTCTTAATATCCTCCACTTCGCCTCTTTTAAGGCTCCGTTTTTCCTACCCCCCACTATAAAAAAATTTCACTTTACCCCCCATCAAAATCTATACCTACTATAATATAATTTCAGATAGAGATTATATATTAATAAAATGTGTCAAAACTACCTCCAATTGAGCGTTTTGGTGATAAATAAATTCAATTAGAAATGTAAATAAATTATTAATATTTGTTATTTGACAGATATAAATAAAGAAGTTATCTTGAACATAAGCCTATTTCAAATTGAGTAATTTTTAATAGGTGTAGTTATATCATTAAACCATATTTTTATGGAGGTGTCTTATGAAGACATTTTATAATCTTTTAGCTCTCGTAGCATCACTTGTTGTGATGTCAGCAGATGCAGCGCACAAAACTAATCCAAACAACTTTCGCAAAAACACACTAGCAGGACAAAGAGACAACCAAAGAACAACAAACTTAAAATACAATGCTGCTCTAGAAGAGTACAACAGCAAAGGCTTTTTTGGTAGATTGACATCATCAAAACCAACGCCACCAACGCCGGAAACAATAACAACCTCAACTAAGACAGAAGCAACCGCAAAAGAAGACAACCGTGGTCTCATCAGAAAAATCGGTGCTCATTTTGCTCGTCACCCGTATATATACGGAACACTAGGGTTAGCAACAGTAGGACTTCTTGGTTACAACATCTATAAAGCTGAAACAACCGCAGACCACAACAAAGTAGTCAACGGTCTTATTAATGCAGGCAACATGGTAAAAAACGCAGTAGTCTCTACTGTTAAATCACCTGTAACTGCATGGAATTGGATCCGCGGTAACAACAAGAAGGTAGAAGCTCCTGTAATAGAAGCTCCTAAACCTAACGTAGGAATCTTGTCAAGCATCATGAAGAATAAAGAAGAAGCTGGAATCACTGGCGAGACAATATAAGCAAACATCAAGCATTCAACCTTGACAAAACAACATGCTACCACAGCAATGGAATAACTTAAAAGACTCGTTCTTTGACAGTTTATTCCATAATTAAGATAGACAAATAAAGCCCCCTCCCATAAAGAGGGGGCTTTTTCACGCCTTTCTCCCATCCCCTATTCTTTTGATCATTTGAATAAATACCGTTTATAAAAATAAAAATATTTGACATATTCCCGATTTTACCTAATACTAAACCTTGTGTTAGGTATCAAAAAAATGTATAACATTTCAAAACGAGGTCTTATTTATATGAACACATTTCGTAAAGCACTCATGATTGCATTGGTAACATTGGCAGGACAAGTACAAGCTCAGGATCCAGCTCAAGGTACCGCAGTTCAAGGCGCTCCAGTTCAAGGCGCTCCAGCTCAAGGTACCGCAGTTCAAGGCGCTCCAGTTCAAGGCGCTCCAGTTCAAGGCGCTCCAGTTCAAGGCGCTCCAGTTCAAGGCGCCCCAGTTCAAGGCGCTCCAGTTCAAGGCGCCCCATCAACAACAACTACTGCCGCTACAACATTGGGTGGTATCACTGCATATTTGGCAGCCGCAGGAGCAAAATTAGAATATGGCGTGTGGAGAGTTGTTGATCTTTTTGGCTATTCCCCAATCTTCTACCTTATCAACAAAATATCCCCAGTTAATGAGGCTGCCGTTGCTGCAGGCACAGCAGGATATTTCGGAGTTTCTACACAACTTCTTATTTCCCGTGCGATAACCTTGTCAGCTCTTACTGCCGGTATCGCATATGCATGCTCCCAGTTGACTGCGCAAGATGATGATGAGCTTGATCTTGAAACAAGACAACCGTATACTTTCAACCGTTAATCATCTCGCAATTCATTAGAAATTATAAAAATAGAAGCGCCATAAAAAGCGCTTCTATTTTTTTGTATTATTGTATAATTTTTTTACCGCCTGCACGTAATCTTTTTGCCCAAAAATCCCGCTTGCAACCGCCACATCATTCACCCCATGCTTCCAAACTTCTTCAATGGTGTCTAACCCTATTCCACCATCCATCGCCATAGTATATGATAATTGATGATCCTGCCTATAGTTAACCAACACATCTACCTTTGCCAATGTTTCGGGTAAAAAAGATTGACCGGAAAAGCCTGGCTCGACTGACATGACCAAAACCTGGTCACAATGCTCGAGCAGTGGAAATATTTTTTCTGGGACCGTTTTTGGATTTATGGCAATGCTCATTTGCCATTTTTTTTCTTTTATTTGTTTAATAGATTTTGAAAAATCTATATTTGATTCTATGTGAATAGAACAAAGAGAATTATGCGGAAGGTTCAGAGTGGCCACCCATTGGTCTGGGTTGTCCACCATAAGATGAACCCATAACTGCTTGCTTGTTGCTTGAGCAATAGCATGGACAAAATCTGCCCCCCAGGTCAAATTTGGCACAAAATGGTTGTCCATAATATCAAGATGGTACCCATCAATGAACGGATCGAGCTCCTTGATAACTGATTCCAAGCGCAGCAATGGCGCGCCAATAAGAGAGGGGTATATATGTATCATACAAACCTGCTTTTTTTCTGATGACATTTTCTCTACCATACCCCAGGGGAACAAAAAATGTAAGCCCCGGACAAATTCAGCAAATGATATGCAAATAGTTTATAACATATACACAAAAAATCTGAGTCTCCTGATATCAAAAAAAATAAGTTGAAATTTATAGATTTTTCTCTATACTGTATGTGTTTGAAGGATTCAAAAACCCCGAAGACATACTTAAAATACAGAAGTACACAAAAAAAACCATTTACCCATATCTACTGTGATATAGTGGAAGGAGTTATTATGTTTGATAAATTTGAGCCAAAAGGCGATCGATTGCTGGTAAAGCGCCTTGAAAGCGAAGAAAAAACTGCATCAGGTATTATTATTCCTGACTCTGCAAAAGAAAAAGCCCAGATGGGAACCGTTATTGCCGTTGGTCCGGGAAAAAAAGAAAAAGATGGCAGCACTATTCCCGTTGACATCAAGGTCAAAGACACCATTTATTTTGGTAAATATTCAGGCACCGATGTTGGTGATGATTATCTGATTATTCGTGAAGACGAAGTTTTAGGCACTATTAATCGTTAAAATAACCATATTTTCCCCATTTTATTTTGTAAAGAGGATTTTATATGTCAACAAAAAAAATTGTATTTGGTACGGATGCGCGCGAGCGTATTCGCAAAGGAATTGATGCTCTTGCAGACACCGTAAAAGTAACACTCGGGCCCCGCGGCCGTAATGTTATTTTTGAGCGATCATTTGGTGCCCCTTCAATCACCAAAGATGGTGTAACTGTTGCAAAAGAAATTGAACTTCCTGATAAATTAGAAAACATGGGCGCACAAATGGTCCGTGAAGTGGCCAGCAGAACTGCTGACGTCGCAGGCGATGGGACAACCACTGCAACGGTTCTTGCCCAGGCTATTTTCCGCGAAGGCAACAAATTTGTCACCGCTGGCGCGAATCCTATGGCATTAAAGCGCGGTATTGATAAAGCGGTCATCGTTGTTGTTGAATCGATCAAAAATGCCTCAAAATCTGTCAGCGACAAAAAAGAAATCGAACAAGTGGCAACAATATCAGCCAACTCCGATGATGCTATTGGACAGCAAATTGCTGAAGCTATGGAACGTGTTGGTCGTGATGGAGTTATTACCGTTGAAGAAGCAAAAGGCATGCATGATGAGCTTGAAGTAGTTGAAGGTATGCAGTTTGACCGCGGATATCTTTCCCCTTATTTCGTGACAAATCATGAAAAAATGGAAACGATCCTTGATCATCCCCATATTCTTATTTTCGACAAAAAAATTAGCAGCATGAAAAGCCTGCTTCCGGTATTAGAACAAGTCGCAAAATCAGGCCGTTCGCTCTTGATCATCGCTGAAGATGTTGAAGGCGAAGCGCTGGCAACCCTTGTTGTTAATAAACTTCGTGGCACATTGAATGTTTGCGCTGTTAAAGCACCTGGATTTGGCGATCGTCGTAAAGCGATGCTTGAAGATATCGCCGTTTTGACTGGTGGAAAACTGATATCAGAAGATATCGGCCTCAAACTTGAGCAGATCCGCATTGAAACGCTCGGCGTTGCAAAAAAAGTGGTCATTACCAAAGACCATTGCACAATCATTGAAGGCCAAGGAAACAACCAAGAAATCAAAGGGCGTATTGCGCAAATTAGAATGCAAATCGCCGATAGCACCTCAGATTATGATAAAGAAAAGCTCCAAGAACGTCTGGCAAAATTGGCAGGCGGTGTTGCCGTCATAAAAGTTGGCGCTGCAACAGAACTTGAAATGAAAGAAAAGAAAGACCGTATCGAAGATGCTCTGCACGCAACGCGCGCAGCTGTTGAAGAAGGCATTGTTGCCGGCGGCGGTGTTGCACTTATTCGTGCACAAGCTGCTCTTGACACGCTCAAGCTTGAAGGCGATGAAATACTTGGCGCACAAATTGTTCGCAAAGCACTTGAAGAGCCTCTTCGCATTATTGCAAGTAACGCGGGCTATGATGCTTCAGTTATTGTTAATAAAGTAAAAACAGAAACTGGTGCAGTTGGCTTTGATGCTGCTCGCGGTACCTATGTCAACATGGTTGAAGCAGGTATTATCGATCCGGCAAAAGTAGCACGTTCAGCAATACAAAATGCTGCCTCAATTGCGGGCCTTCTGTTGACCACAGAAGCAACCATTCATGAACTACCACAGGAAAAGAAAGAACCAGCTCCAGCACATGGTGGCGGCATGGGTGGTATGCCAGGAATGTACTAATTTTATATACATTTTTTAGATATTAAAAAGCCCCGCATTTCTGTGGGGCTTTATTTTTATATACACCAATTTTTTATTTGTCCTCAGCTGTCTGACTTTTGTCCAAGTCTCCTCCCGACAATTTATTATATATCCAATCATAAGCGCTATTCATCCACCATCGGGCAGTATCAACCCACCCCTTGCTGACACCTCTCGATTTTTTCTGAGTTTTTGATTCTTCTGCAGGCTCCTCTTCAGGAACCTCTGCTTGATCAGAAGAAACTTCTTGTTCTTCTGATTTTTTCTGACTTTTCAAGGACTCTGTCAATGACTCTGTTTGAGTTCCCCAAACTTTATCATATAACCAATTAAAAGTGCCTCCTATCCATCCTCGAGCAGTGCCAATCAAGCCTTGCCCTTGCCCATCCTTTGGTCCCTGTGCAGGTTCTTCAGTGTTTTTAGGTTTTTCAGGTTCTTCAGGCCCTGGAATAACCGCTATGTCTTCAGCCCTTGTTACTTTTTTCTTCTTTTTTCCTGTTTTTGATTGCTGCTTTGCTTCTTGCTGCTGCTTTTTCAATTTTTGCTCTTTTTCTTTTTTTGATAACTTTTTTTGTGGAGGCTGCTGACTAGTTGCTTTTACTTTCTTTACTAGTTTTGCACTTTTTTTCACTTTTTTTACCGGTTTTGCTCCTTGCTTTGCCCCACCAAACGAACTCTCAGCTGTCTTCTGAGTTTGGGTAACATTCGATTTTTCAGATTTAGTTTCCTTTATCGGAGTAGCTTTTGTCTTTTTTAATATTTTTTGTGTTAGTGCATCTAATCTTGGTTTTATATCTGACCAAGAAGCAAGCAATTCGCCAAAAGTTATAGCATTTATGGCAAATTTTGGTTTTTTGGGCATATTTTCTGCTGCAAAAAGAGTTGTAATATTTAGCCATAGGAAACTACGGATATTCGCATCCTTTTTTGATTTCATTAACTCACGTATTTCTACATATTCAATAGGAATAAAAAAAAGATGATATTCATCTTGAGTACCTGGTATTTCTAACACTGTTCCTATTGCCTCTTGGTACCCTGCAGATACAAATTCTGCCAGTTGTTTACAACAATCTCCAGCAATCCCTTTTAACATACTCAGCGCCTTTTCATATGCAAATCCTCCTTGAGATGCCGCACCGACAGATCCTGTAAAATTTTGCCATTCATCGAGGCCTCCAGACAAATAAAGTAATATTTTCCAGTTATTATTGTGATAGGCAATGGGAAACAGCTCAACCTGTTTTTTTGCCTCAGCAAAAAAAGTAAATGTCAGCATGCATAACCCAAGAATTCTTGCCACCATTATATATTTTTTCATGATATCCCATCCTTTATATCACTTTAACCCAATATTTTAAATATGATATTAGCAAGCAGAATAGACAAAAATCAATATTTATTTCTTTGAGTACCACCATGCGTTCCAAGTTTTCATTATTTTCCAGTTTTTGTGTTTTTATACAATAAAATATATTCAATTATGACATTATCACAAGAATAAGACAAAAATCAACGTTTTTACCTTTTGACAAATGGCATAATACCCCGTACAATGAATAAGTATACATGTCGCGCACTCTCTACTATTTTTTCTATTCGTAGTATTGTGCCGAAAGGCCTTCTAAACTAATAGTGATTATTATATGAAATTCGATCAAAGCGGGCTCAAACAAGAGCTCATATCTGCTGTTTCTGATGCTGGTTATGTTACTCTTACCCCTATTCAAGAGGCAGTCATTCCTTTTTTAATTTCTCAAAAACGTGATATTATTGCCCTTGCACAAACCGGAACCGGAAAAACAGCGGCCTTTGGCCTTCCACTATTGCATCATATCGATCCAAAAAAGAAGCAAGTTCAGGCACTTATTGTCTGTCCAACACGAGAATTATGTATCCAAATTAGCGCAGCTCTCACTTCTTTTGCAACCCACATTCCCGGCGTTTCTGTTGCTTGCCTTTATGGCGGCTCTGATATTCGGCAACAAATCAGAACCCTCAAAAATGGAGCACAAGTCGTTGTCGCTACCCCAGGAAGATTGTTAGACCATATTCAGCAAAGAACGCTCTCTTTGAGCACTATCTCTGTTGCCATTCTTGATGAAGCTGATGAAATGTTCAACAAAGGATTTGAAGATGACATTGCAAGCATATTTTCCCATATACCATCATCACGCCTTGTGTGGCTTTTTTCTGCCACCATGCCTACTGCAGTTGAGGCTATTGCGCGAAAATGGATGCGCGACCCTCACCGAATTCAGGTCATAAAAGAACAAAAAACAGCACAGAACCTCTTGCATTACTATACACTTGTAACGCACACGTATCAGTATGATACCCTAAAGCGTTTTATCGATTTTCACCCAGACATGTACGGTATTATTTTCTGTCGCACAAAACATGACACACAAAATCTTGCTGACAAATTAAGCCGAGAAGGCTATCTTGTCGATGCTCTCCATGGCGATTTATCTCAGGCACAGCGTTTGAGAGTTATGAAAAAATTTAGCAGCCGCCAAGTTGCATTACTTGTAGCAACCGATGTTGCTGCTCGTGGTCTTGATATTGATAATGTTACCCACGTTATTCATTATGCGCTCCCTGATACCACAGAACAGTATACTCATCGCAGTGGACGTACCGCGCGTGCCGGAAAATCGGGGATTTCTCTCATTTTAAGCACACCGCATCAAGAACGCCGCATCAAGCAGATTGCTCGTACTATTGGAACAAATATTATGTCATTTGCTGTCCCCACCGGCAAAGATATTTGCACGCAGCAAATTACTCATCTGGCGGACAAAATTAAAACTATGCCTCTGGCAAATAATATGCCTGAGCTCTACAAGAATCTTTTTGTCACCGCCCTTGAGCATTTATCAAAAGAAGAGCTTATTTTAAGACTTGCCAATTTTGCTGGATTTTCTCGTCTCCATTCTTATCTGACCGCTCATGATATACCACAACCCGATGCACGAAATTATCGAGATTCTTCTTCTTCGTCATCTTCATATTCCAGACAATCAACATCTTCATACTCTCGATCAAGATCTACAAACGGGTCACCTTCTCATAGGTCAACAAATGGATCGGCATCAAACGGAGCAGCGTCAAATGGATCAACCGCTTTTTCTATTAATTTAGGAAATCAGGATAAAATTACCAAAAAAGACCTCATTTCTCTGCTCACATCACACCATCCAAAAGTTCGGTCAGTATTGGGAAAAATAACAATTCATCATGCGCACAGTACTGTACAAGTTATTAACAAGAAAATAGCAACTGAACTATGCGCCTACCTGCAGAAGCAAACATATCAAAAAAAACAACTTATTTTGCAATAAAAATATCCTTCGACTTCGCCTAAAGGCTTTAAATCCTTCGACTCCGCCTCTACAAGACTCCGCGAAGGATATGTAAAGAAAAGAAAAAAGGATAATGACATTTTTTCTTCCCCTGAGGCTCCACGAAGCACGAGTGGAGATAAAGGATGAGTTAAGAAAAAAGGATTATCCCCTCCCCTCGTTCGTCCTGAGCAAGCTTTCCCAGAGCGCAGGCCTGCCCTGAGCTTGTCGAAGGGTCGAAGGATGCGGGCAAAAATTTTGAATAAAATTTAATTTGTATTGATTATGATGAAGTTTTGCAAAAAAATAATAAGAAAATAATGAAGGGGTTTGTTGCAATTTCTCTTTATTTTTGAATATCATTTCCGCATCCTTTATCTCCACTCATCCTTTATCTCCATTCGTACCTCATGGAGCCTCAGAGGAAAAGAAAAAAAGATCATGCTTTCTTTCTTTACACATCCTTCACGTAGCCCTTGGGCAAAGTTAAAGGATAAAGAGCCTCGTAAAGAGGCGAAGCGAAGGATTAAAATGGGGAGACGGGAATAAGTTGTAAAGGGGGAAGGGGAAGTTATGGTAATAGAAACCGAAAATTACCAATGTTCTATGCTATAGTACTACTTATGTAATTTATTTTTATTTTGAAAATATTACGCCCTATCCTTCGACCCTTCGACAAGCTCAGGGCAGGCCTGCGCTCTGGGAGAGCTTGCTCAGGACGAACGAGGAGGGGGGAGACGTTCAAAAATAGAAGGGAAAAAAATTCAGCAAGTTCGCCACAATAGATAGTTCTTCTTTTTGGTCCTTCTAATCAAGTTTTCTCCTGAGCCGCTTAGGCGAAGGAAAAACTTAATAAAAAAAGGAAGCTTTTTAGGGCTTCCCTTTTATTTAATCTCTTATGGAGAGAAATTAGAAACGACGATTTCCGCCGCCTCCTCCTCCACCACCATGTGAGCGACCGCCACCGCGAGGTCCGCCGCTACCAAAGCCATGATGACGTTGCTGAGACGGTTGACGAGGTTCTTGTGGACGAGCTTCATTTACTAATAAAGTACGTCCTTCCACGTCACTGCCATTCACTTCGTCAATTGCTTTTTGTGCATCAGTTGAATTTGACATTTCAACGAACGCAAATCCACGTGATTGTCCTGTAATTTTGTCTTTTACAATTTTAACATTATCAACATGACCATAAGCTTCAAACAATTCTTTTAAACGTTCTTCGGTGATCGAATAAGGTAAATTACCAATATAAATATTCATAAAAACACTTCTAATAAAAATATTATAAAATAAATAAAACAACAACTATAAAATCAGGTATTTTCGGTCATGCCCTTTCTAAAAAACAACTATTCAGCTAATATCTTATGTAGTATACCACATAAAATACCTTCTTGCATAGAAAAGCCTTAAGTTTAATCATTATCGCTCTCATCTTCCCCCTTATTTTCTAGAACATCAAGCGCCTTTTTCCAACGTTTTGGATAATACGCCCGACCTGCCACACTCCATAAAGTCTCTGACCAAGAAAATCTGTTATATATGAGCTTGAGAGGAGTTTCTCCCGATGCGCTGGCACTATGAGGATCAGCACCCAATGGAATCGCATAAGACATGAATAAAAATAAATTATCTTTTATCCATTTGATCTTTTCCAATTCACCCGCATGAAAATCAGTTGTCCGCTGCTGCTGGACAGTATCGGATAGTTTATATGTATCCATTTTTAAGCATAAGGCATCCTTTTTGGCACGAATAGCCACATACTCGGATACACAGATAAAAAGCGGGGTCTCTCCTTTTTTATTACGGGCATTTATACCTGCCAATAACCCTTTTTCTTGCAAAGATTGCATCTCCCAATAAATAGCTTGCCCGCCTACTCCTGCAATTGCATGCAATAGAGTATTGCCCTCGCTATCAACGTGCTTTTCAGGATCTATTTTTGCCTCCTTTGCCAAACAAGCACTTACCACTTTAAATTTTTCTTGCACATCTGGCACCTTTGACAATAATGCCAAACGAAATGCTGCATAGAGGGGAGTTAACTGCGCATCTGTCCCCAGTATATTCATATCGGCCCCATGAGCAACCAGTGTCGCTACCATGCCATCCCTGCCCTGCATAACGGCCGTATGAAGCGGTGTCTCATGGTTGATATTGGCCTTGTTGCAATCTACGCCATTTTTTATCAGACATGCTACCTCTTCTGGCCAATTTTCCTGTACCGCCTTGTGCAACCACCCCTCAGATATTTTCTCTTTGTTTCGTACCAAAAAGCCTACTGCTTTTTTAAAATCTTCCCGTGACCATGGCGCGGATTCAATGCCAAGACCGCTTGGAAGGGATACAAGTTTTGCCTTATGCTCCAATAATGTTAAAAAAGTTGGGATACATGACTTTTTATCACTACTGCGGTACCAATACCACAATGCTGCTAATAATGGTGTCTCTTTTTCGCGTGCCTGCGCGTTGACAGATGCTCCTTGTTTGCATAAATATGTTACAACATCCACATGATTCTGTCCCGCCGCATAATGCAAAGGGGTATACTCATTTTTATCAGGAGCACTAACACTTTTCGGATATTCTCCAATTAAGAAAGGAATTACATCTGCATGCCCTTTCCATGCTGCCAGATGAATCAGAAGCATGTCATCCGTTCCTGCCTTTGTTTGTATTTTTGCTTTAAGGTTGGGGGTATCGGTCATTATTTTTAACATCATTTTTGGTACATAAAAAATAGTCGAATGCATCATAGAGTTTCTTATTGCAGATAGTATTCCCTCATTTTCTATAGCTTCACGCGCTGCAGCATGCGTTGAAAGGTTAGTAACTTCCAGCATACTTGCAGAAAGATTAATTTCTCTCTCCTTCTCCATGGCACCCATTGTGCAAACAATGAGTGATACACAAACTAACATGATATACATAGATCTCCTTTTTTTTTATAAAATTATCCACTACTTGGTAAAGCTTTATAATTATATAATACCGCCGCCAAAGAATCTTCATTTTTGCACCATGAAACATATTTTTTACACCAAGATCCAGGAATATACCACGGCATAATATAATTAATGGGACGTTTACCATCATCATCACATGTATCTTTGTCTGCTCCTAAATCAATTAATAATCGTCCGTGAGGACCATACACATCATATTTTGCAGCTTTTTTGGCAATTATATGCAAAGGTACTTGACCCATATTATTGGGCTGGTTGGCATTAAAACCAAAAAAACACAATGCCCTTACACTTTTATTCCACTCAAAAAAAAAATATGTAGAAACTTGTTGTGCCAGTGTATGCAATGGACCATTGCCATATATGTCAACATGTCTCTCTATTCTTATTCTTTGTTTTATTTCTTCAGTTGATACTAAAAATTTTAGCATCTTATCACTTTCAAAAAAAGGAAGAAAAAAAAGAGTAGGATATACTAAATCCTTATTATTACAATAATTTGGCGCTGCTCCATGTTTAATTACTATACTAGCAATGACAATATTCCACTGACATATGGCATTATATAAACAATGATCAAGACATTCTTGTAAAAATGGTATATTTTTTTTCTGAAAATAGGTATAAAGGAAACTGAATGATTTGTTCCTTTGTCCTTCATCTAATCTTTTTAACTTTTTTCCCTCACGAACAATACTTTTTTCCAGCATCTCTTGATATGATACTCCACGCCTATATAGTTCGTTGATAACGTGTGTTCCTCCCTCTCCAAATTCATGGAAGTTAGGACAAATTTTTTTGACAAAATCCTTAGCATACGGTGCATTTTTCTGGCACAATAAATATTTTACTAAAGGATAATTTTTGCATTCCAATGCCCAATCAAGAATATATTTTGTTCTTCTTTCAAGAGACTCACACCAATATGACTCTGGAACAACAACTGTCTGACTAAGATTAATTTTTCTGTGTCCAAGCAATAATGCTATCATCGGTGTATCATTGTTTTCAACGGCATAATATAATGCATTTTTTTCCGATTCATTACGTGTCTTTCTATTGACATCTACGTCGCTCTCGAGCAACATTCTTACCAAATATAAGTCTTTATTTATTACAGCACGCAACAGAGGAATCTCACCACGCTTGGCTATGGGAAAAACCTTGTTTGTTAATAAGTCTCTTCTATCTTGTTCATAGTCCATACTATGCATTAAAGTTGTTATACACGTTATTGCACAAAATACATACACCATTAAAGTTCCTTGTTTTCCTTTAACTGTACATATCACCCTCTATGGGTATATAATACTGCCGCCATAGAATTTTTTTTACACCATGATATATATTTTTTATGCCAATGCTCGGATATATATGATGGTATGAAATAATCAATAGGTCTTTTACCTTTGCTATCATGCGTATTCCTGTCAGCTCCCAAATCGAGTAACAATCGGGCAGAGGAACAAGGGGAATGATTAGATTCTCTTCCATAGCTTATTGTACTTCTGGCAAGTATATGAAGAGGAGTTTCACCGTGCTTATTAATGTGATTAATATTAAACCCTAAACCATGCACGGTTCGGATTACTTGTTCAAAAAATTTATTTGTAGACCACATATATATATGCAATGGACTATTTCCATCTGTATCAACATGTTCATTTATTTTTAATCTTTTTTTTATCTCTTCATGTGATGATAAGAATGTTATTAAACTTTCTTCTCGATAAAAATCAAGAAAAAAAAGAGTAGGTCTCAAACTATTCTTTCTACGATGATTTGGCGTTGCTCCATATTCAACCAAGGTTTTGACAATAGAAGTATTTTTCCCTTCCACCGCATCATACAAAAGACGATCAAGATATTCTTGCGAAAACAGTATCTTTTTTTTCTGAAAGTAATCAAAAAGAAAATAGAATGATTTATTCTTCTTCTTTTGATATGTTTTCTCTGATTCTCCTTTCTTCTTTTCTTTTTGGCATATAATGCTACCATGTACCATAATTTTAGGAGATGCTTTGCGATTGAGATACAGCTCATCAACTATAGAATGTACATCATTATCGAAAGAATCCTGATCATCGCAAAATTCATGCAATTGAGCACTTATCTCTTCGATAAAGCCTTCAGCATAAGAAGCCTTTTTTTCACATAATAATTTTTTGGTCAAAGGATAATTCTTGCATTGCAATGCCCAATCGAGAATGTATCTTTTATTGCCATAACAAAGGCAGTTCTTAAAATACATAAAGTGATGATCAAAGGTGATATTTTTTTGTTCTATCAACAACTGTATCATTGCTTTATCACGATTCAAGACGGCATAATAAAGAGCATTATAAAGAGGATTTCCTTCTTTGTCCGTTGTTGTTACATTGACATCTTCTCCCGTCTTGAGCAGTAATTCTGCCAATTCATATGCTCCATTTTTGACCGCTTGTAAAAAGATATTTTTTTCAGGAGAAAAGAGAGGAAGAATCATTTTTTTTATTTCGTCTGCCGTATAAACTTTCGATTCTTGGCTGGTATTATTATCCATACCCTGTATCAACGTTGTCATACAAAATAGTGCACACAATATATTTACCACTGCCTGTTCTCCTTTTTATTAAAATGATGCACCAAGTTTACCCCACAAGCCCCAATTTCTGAGGCTACCATTTTTTTGTGGTATATCAATAAATGCTCCGAGGCCTGCAAATGCGTCAATTCGTTCTTTTCCATACACAACACCAACGGATGCCTGCGCTTTGTGGCTGAGCGCACTACTTCCTGCTGCTGAACGCCTATCAAAATCAAAAAGAGTAACCGGAATAAAGGTAGGTTGACCATCCGCCATATCGGTGACAGGAGTTGTTGAAATAGTTGCCGTACTTGCTGTTGCTGCTACGACATCAGTTAACGGCTGCACAGCAGCGATGCCAAAGGGCCGCGTAATCGGATCCCGTATCTCAACCCGTTCTTGGTCATGTCCCCATAAATTGTAACAAATTTCACCTTGTACATTTTTCCCCACAAACCGCCAGCCGGTTGAAAAATCCGCAATACCATAAGTCCGAATAAGTGCTCGCCTCGTCAGTAAATTGACACCGGGAATATTTTGATTTGGTGGACCATCTTCAAAATTAAAAAGTAAAAAGCGACTCCATTCTTTACCCTTAAGATCAAATGTACGCTCTTGTTTATTACGCACCAAAAAAGTTCCTTCAAGATCAACAAAAAAACATATCGCAACAACATCAGGATCATCATTAATAAGAAACTGCATATGAACCGCACCAGCAATGCCAACATGACGATTATTGCCAACATACGGCTCGAAAATAAATTTTCCATCTTGCTTATTGCCCGTCGGAATAACAAGCGAAGAAAAAGCACCCAAATGGGTAAATTCATCGGAGCGAAAAACGGTGCCCAGTGTTGCCTTAATTTCTCCGACATTAACCTTTGTCGCACCACCTTCATAGCGACTATAAATCCATTCTGGTTGAGAAAACGCTTGAATAATATCTTGCGGTTCTGATGTATTAGTCCCCGGATTGGCAATATCAGTTTGTGTTAAATTCCAGTTATTATCAACAGCCAAAACCGGCATACGAATATTCAGGTACCAATCCTTGAAAAAGAAACTATCACCACACCATTGCCGCAAATCTTGGTTGAATTGAACATAAAATCCAGTTTGCCGTTGCAATGGATTGACAGATAATACTCCCCGGAATGTTGTCGGTAAATTGAGCCATTCAGCACGCACATCACGGGTTGGAAGATCGCGAAATTCAGCATCGCCTGCCACTAACAAAGCATCTTTTCCTCCAATCAAAAAATAACGGGCTGTTTTGGGTAATGGAAGTGATCGCTGCATAAAAGGAACAATTTGTACTGCAGCCTTTGATGGGCGGGATTTTGTGTAGATAAGGTAGTACCACAAATCACCTTCCATAGAAAGATGGTCATATCCCGGCCGTGTATACATAAAGGATCTACTAAAAACTTCCTGTGAATTATTTGCTTGTGCAGCAGTCCACCATACGAGCAGAATACACATGCTCACTTTTTTCATCTGCGCATCCTTTTTTTATTCTCGCCTTTAAGCTTAGGATAGCTTTGTTATAAAGACAAGAGAATACAGCAGATGAAAAAATTTCAATTTTTTTATCCGCGCTCACATCTTTCTATACAGAACGCTGTGCAATCATCGCAACAACCAGTACACTTTGCCTCACACGACTCATTTGCATCGCATTCGACGCACACAGCAGTGCAACTTTCTTGGCAATCATCGCAACATTTACTGCATAAAGTCTCACATTTTCCATGTTCCATAACTATCCCCTTTTAAAAACAGAATGCCTTCTTATCTCAATAAATCTAAAATATCGTCGCTCAATTCTAATGCTGTTGCCAAATCCAAAGGAGTTTTACCATTTCTATCAGGTACCAACTTATTTTCCGGTGCTCTCGTTGGCCTTGGAGCATTCATCGATATAGCAGTTGATAGCTTCAATAGTTTCTTTATCTTGTGTATACATCGCCATAGAATATGCTGTGTGTCCCATGTTATCTTGTATCATCAAATTAGGTTTATATGTATCTAAAATAGGCTTAATATTCTGTTTAAAAAATGTACTTCTTTCAGGTTTTCTAGTCACCACCCATTCTATATGAAGCAAAATTATTATGGGTGTACGACCGAATTTATCCCGTATATTAACGTCAGCACCTTTGCTTAGCGCTTTCTTTATGTTTAAAACCGCTTGCTCATGTTCAGGAGAATTTCTTCCTTTGTCCATTGCTTCAAGAAGTTCGGCATTTGCATCTTCCTCCCAATCCATAGCTGATACAAAAGATGAAAACATCATCATGCCCAAACACATAAATATACTGTTTGTTATTCGAGAAAAATTTTTCATTTTAAATCTCCTTTATTTTATCCGCGCTCACACATTTCCGTACATAATTCTGTGCAATCATCACAGCACCCTGCACACTTTGCCTCACATGATTCATCCGCGTCGCATTCGACGCACACAGCAGTGCAACTTTCCTGGCAATCATCGCAACATTTGCTGCATAAAGTCTCACATTTTCCATGTTCCATAACTATCCCCTTTTTTCTTATTTGTTATTTTTTTTGTAGTGCCTTCTTAATCTCAATAAATCTAAAATATCGTTGCTTAAGTTTAGTTTTTCTGCCAATTCCAAAGGTGTATAGCCAAGTCCATTTTCGTGTGCATAACCAGTTCCATCACGTATGTATTTAGCCCGTGGTTCTCTTTTTACAATATCTTCAATAGTCTCTTTATCTTTTGTACTTACTGCTAAATGGAGTGGCGTATACTTATTGACATCAGCTCGTGTCATTAAATCAGGTGCATACCTGTCTAAAATGGGTTTAATAATTGATTTAAAAAATGCGTTTTTTGCTTTTGGAGTCTTATAACGCAAGCTCCCCTCTTTCCAAAGTAAATAATGTATAAGAGTAATACCATGTTTGACGTTTACATCAACATTAGCATGACGTTCTAGTGCTTCTTCAATTCTTGGAATATATGCGTCTAAATTTTTTCGATCGGTCGAACACAAAGTATTAAGTATTTCACGAAGTTGCTCGGTAGCTTTTTCTTCATCACGGGAATATCCCCACTCCTTAGCTGATACAAAAGATGAAAACATCATCATGCCCAAACACATAAATATACTGTTTGTTATTCGAGAAAAATTTTTCATTTTAAATCTCCTTTATTTTATCCGCGCTCACACATTTCCGTACATAATTCTGTGCAATCATCACAGCACCCTGCACACTTTGCCTCACATGATTCATCCGCGTCGCATTCGACGCACACAGCAGTGCAGCTTTCTTGGCACTCATCACACGATTTATTACACATAATTTCACAGCCTTTTTTGTGGTCCATAGCATCTCCTTTTTTTATTCACGCTCACATACTTCTTCACATACTTCTGTACAATCATCGCAACAACCTGCGCACATTGCTTCGCATGTCTCATCTGCATCGCATTCGATGCACACTGTTGTACAGCTTTCTTTGCAATCATCACAAGCTTGTTCACATATAGTTTCACACTTTTCTTTGTGTTCCATGATATCTCCTTTTTTCTTATTTGTTATTTTTTTTGTGCGGTTCTTTATGATGTTCTCCACGATGCTCTCCTCCATGATGATGTTTTTCCCCATGATGATGTTCTTTATATTTGTTATGATGCTCTTTGCTTGAATAATGTTCCTTTTCACATATAGATTTACAATTTCCTATACATTTCTGACAGCACCCAGCGCACATAACATTACAAGAAGCTTCATTTCCTGTTTCTTGACACGTAATGACACATTTTTCCTTACAGACATTACAACAGCTATTTGAACACATTGCTTCACAATTTTTTTGAGCCATAAATTCTCCTTGATATTATATATTTAATGCATATTACAGCATTTTACCTAATAATACAGCAAATAATTCATATTTTTCAATAAAAATGTAAAGAAGTGCAAAATACCGGAAAAAGGCCTTTATAGCCCGTTTTAAGCTATTTTTTTAAAATAAGCTCATGATAGGCAGATAAGGCCGCCTCAGCTGCCATATCTTGATAGACCATTTCAGATACAATGTGGGCCAAGGCAACTGCATGCTCCAGCGGCCGCTGAAAAATATTGCGCCCCAGGGCAATACCGCTGACCCCACCTTCATGGATATACGCGTCCAGTTCGTCAAAAAGAAGCCGTTCATCCTTTTTTTGCCCTCCTGCATAGACAACTTTGGTATTACCAGCACTGGCAACAATGGTATTAAATGATTGAATACGCGATGGAGTATCGGCTGCAGGAACTTTTATCTTTACCACATCGGCTCCTAATGAAGTAGCAACTCCCACGGCTCCGGCAAGAATATTTCCACTATCTTCATCTGCAACTGCTTTACCGCGCGGATACACCCATAAAACAGCAATGAGTCCATGCTGATGAGCTTGAAAAATTGTGTGCGCAGCCCATGAAAGCATCCGTTCTTCATGTAGACTCCCCAAATATACCGTTAATCCTATCCCGCAGAGGGAAATTTCTCCCTTTTGCGCAACAGCAACAACATCTGCTACACTCCAGAGCGGGGCACTCATTGGATCTGCCATCTCTGGCTTGATAATATTAGTTTTTGCATTTAATTTTGCAATATAAACAACATCTTTATATTGCCGCCCATAGCGCGCAATAAGGCCCAAATGGGTGGCCATAACAACATTGGCTGATTTTGCAATATAAAAAAAATGTTCGGGGCGAATATGGTCAAGATGCTCAATTTTGTGATCACATGAAAATAAAAAAACACGATCAACATCACGCGTAAGCTTAATATAATTATCTACAAATCGCTGCTCCTGCGCTCCGGGCACATCAGCGGGAATTAATGGCCGCATATTATTCCTTTTTTTATGTATACAAACTCCTGCCCTAGTGTAGCCAAAAATAAGGGAATATATACAACAAAAAGCTATTTTTTACCCTATTTTACCGCACTATGTTTTATTGTAATAAATCGAGAATATCATCAGATAAATCCATATCTTCTGCATAATCCAAAGGAGTTTTACCCTCATTATCCGCTATAAATTTGCTTCTTGGTTGCCTATGCACCATATCTTGAATAATCTCTTCATTGCGTGTTTTTACCGCTATACGGAGTGGCGTTTCTCCGTCATTATTTTGTAGCATAAGATCAGGCTTATAATCATCCAAAATTTCATTAATATATTGATTAAAAATAAATCCTGCCAGTTGCTCATTCTCAGCACATTCAGATATAATACTGAGCAAAACATGTACCGGAGTATCGCCCATTCGATCTTGTATATTAACATCACCGCCTGCATAGAGCGCCGTTCTTATTGCATCAATCTTGTCCATGCAATCCGCTGGTATAGTCTCTATTGGCCGCTCCATTGCTGCAAGAAGTTGATCATCTTCATCGGCTTGCGATGTCATTTTCCCTTTTACTCCCAATAAAAAAGACGAAAACATAAGCATACACAGGCACGTACATACATTTTTTATTGCACGAGGAAAATAGAGTTCATTATAAATCTCCTTAATCATAATAGAAAATATCATATATTCTCATTTTATAGGAAAAATTGATATAAAATCAATAAAAAATTCGTATAGAAAAACAAAGAACAGTAAATGTATGTTCTCTATTCCCTCGCATATCCTGATTTTTTAGAACAATAAATTTTGAATAGTATGCTTCACCCAATTTATTTGGGCATAATCAAGAGGAGTCCTACCATTGATATCACGTATATACTTGCTTTTTGGTTCCATGTCCAGTATGTTTTTGACAGTAGAATAATTTCCTGTTAATACCGCTATATGAAGTGGTGTTTGTCCCATTTTATTTTGTATTGTAAGATCGGGGTTATAATTACTCAAAATGGGATATATATCCGATGAAAAAAAATTTGTTTTCTGTTCATCAATCTTCTCAGCATACTCAGCATAGCTAATATCTTCATCTTCCTCATCTTCTTCATCTTCCTCAAGATGATATTGTTCATCTCCTTCAATATTAAGCAAAATATGAAGAGGCGTATTGCCATTGGAATCTTGCATATTGACATCACCTCCATTCTTTAGCGCTTCTTCTATCAATAGAACTTTTTCAAAATAATCTTGTGGAATATCTTCCACTGGATACTCCATTGCTTCAAGAAGTTTAATATCTTCTTGTTGTGCGTCCCAGTCCATACTCCACACAAAGGACGAACACATGAATAAACTTAGACACAAAAACATACTATTTATTGCACGAAAAAAATAGTTCATTATAAATCTCCTTAATCTTAATAGAAAAACATCCTAATAGAAAAACATCCTAATATTTTCACTTTATAGTAAAAGTTTATATAAAGTCAATAAAAATTCATTCATGATTTTAATTTGCTGATTCATTGCTTCTTTTTTTGGACCTTTTAACTTTTTTGATAAGCCATTGTGAAAAGGAAGCTTGTTGTTTTTTGTCGATTTTCTCTGGTTGCTGTTCTATTTTTTCCAATATTGGCTTTTCTTCCTCAAATGATAATCCTTCATATCTGACCCTGTATCGAACCCAGTTTTTATAGTGAGATGTTTTGTATATATAACCAAATATATTTCTGTCTTCTTCATCTTCGCCACCAAACCACATATTTGTAATATGAAAATTGTTACCAAGCTCATCGTGTTTCTCAGGAAGGTCTTTTACATGGTTATATAAATCAACTCCATCCAATATTTTACAAAAACACGGTAAATTTTTTAACAATAGTGAAAGATTTGCAAGCAACATATGATTTTCAACAGTCCGTAATATTAGTAAATGTTTGTAATTACGATTGACCGCAATATCAGCAATCGTATACTCTGTTTTGCCTTTTTCTTTCCATATTTTTTGAGGATAAAAAAACTTTCCTGCTTTGTCGCCAAATGCAATAACAAAAATTTTTTCCTGCGTAAGGCCAAGCAATGTACATGGTGTTAAATAGGCAAGTTTATCAAACTGGCTCAACTCTTTTGGAATAATTATACTGGCTTCATGAACCAAACTAACTCTATTATTGTTCCTGACAATATTGTACATACTCACATAACCACTATTTTTTTCATTTTCTTTTACGCTGAGTACAAAACTATTTTTTCCAAGGGCAAGTGCAGTACACATACCACTTTTTAAATCAAAACTTGCAAGTACATTACTATTTTTACCTGCATGTTTTTTATTAAAATCAGGATTTACTGAAACAAGATGTATAGCAGCAACATTATTGTTGCTATCTTTATAACAAAAAATGCCGTATTCTTCCTGATTTACCCCATCAAACTTAATACTTCCTGGTACAAAAAGATGCCCTCCGACATAAAACTTATTTGCTTGGCCTGCTGGATCATTATCAAGGCGAAAATGATTACCAGTTAACCAAAATTGGCGCTTTGGAATACAGTCCCCCTCGCCTGGCAATATTATGTAATCTTTAAGTGCCTCTGAATCCTCCATAGTAGGTTTAATAGGCATACCCGGGGACCATGTTTGCCCAGAAAACAGAATCTCATGATTCGGTTTAAAAATAGAATATTCTTCAGGAGATTCGAATATAAAATGTTCTTTAAAATTAAATCTTTGTCGATACTGATCATACTCCTCAACCTTTAATCGTATCTCAGCTGGAAAAAAATTTCCCCGCTCCATATTATTAGTGTAAATTCTCTCAAGATATCCTGGTTTAATGGTAAAATCTGATTCATCAGGTTTTTCAATTTTTTCTCCATATTTATCTTCAAAAAGACTTTTTTTAATTGCTATCTGTGTTTCTGTATTCCCCTCTTTTTCCATACAAAAAATCGAACTCACCTGTACAGACAAAAAAATACTTGAAAACAACAAACCCGAATTCTTTTTTTTCATACCAATTCCAATTATTTATAGACATGTAAATATATTGCAAAGCACCAACATTATAAAGGTATTACACAAAAAGGCAAAAAAATTTTTATATTTTTTGAAGTCTAACTTCGAATTCTTCGACTCCGCTCCAAGAGGAGCTTCGCTCAGGACGAACGGGGTGGGAAGGCAAAAAATGTTTTATCCACCCATTTTAACTCCACTCGTACACTTATCTCCATTCGTTCCTCGTGGAGCCTCAAGGGAAAAGATAATCATAATCTTAAACATCCTTCCCAAGTTTATCCTGAGCTGAAGCCTGTCCTGAGTAAGCTTCTCATAGAAGCGCATCGAAGGAAAGGGTCGAAGGGCATAGCCATTTTGGCGAAGTCGAAGGATCAAGAGTCCTCTGGGGACGGAGTAGAAGGATGTAAGCTTAAAGCAATTTATAAAATAGAACAAAAGGATGTATTTTTTTTTGTCTTTTTTGAAGAGTTTATCATTTTTAGGCCCTCTTCTTGTTCTGATGGTGATTTTTTATTAACTGCTTGGGTAACCCAAAAAAGAGAATTATCATATTCATAGATGTAACTAAAACGTTCTTTATCAAACCACATATTTTTTATCTTCCATGCGCATTCAGGCGGCGCATATCTCGTATCCAAATTTACATCTTTTTCATTTATTATTTTATGCAAACATGGCATTCCTATTGCCAAAAGTGAAAGATTTACTAAAAAAATATCATTATCAACCGTTCGCAGCATTAATCGTTTCTTGTAATCAGCATTTACCGCAAAATCTGCAATTTCATATTGTATATTAACACTCTTTTTTTTCCATATTTTTTGGGGATAGATAAACTTTTTGCAGCGATCTTCGAGTGCAATGATACATATCCTTCCTTCCTGCGAAAGTCCAATTAAAGTCCGCGATGTTATATAATCAATTTTTTTAAATGAAGGACAATTTATCTTTTCAGGAATAGCCATATTTTCATCAAGGCATAAACTCATTTTATTATTTTCTTCAACAATGTTATATGTATTTACATAATTCTTTTTTTCTTTGTTGTCTCTACCTTCAGTCATGCTCAATACAAATTTTCCTTTTTGGAGAGCAAGTGCAGTGCAGGTACTGCCAATGAGATCCATGTGTACAAGTGTACAATCCAGCTCTAAATAATAGTTAAGTGGACTATCTTGTCTTACATAGTTTATTGCCACACTTTCATTTGCAGAAATAAGCTTTACAAATCCATTACCCAATGCATCCGAATAATAAAAAATACCATATCCTTCCTTATTTGGTCCATCAAACTTAACACTATCATCATCAATATCTTTTTCTTTGACTTGATACATATCTAGCGACATCGATCTAAAAATGTTATCATAGTGTCCAATATGAAAATAGGACTTCTCACAGTTTTTATAGTATCCTATAAGAAAACATTGAGGGGCATAATGCCTGCTCTTAGACCCGTCGCACTTGTCATAAATAATTTTATCTATAACAGGAAGCCATGTTTGTCCAAAAACCCTCATTCCCTTGCTTTCATTTATTGTTCTTTCAAGACATTTTCGTTCACAAGAATCTAGTATAAGCCATTCTTTAAGATTATAGGACTGCTTTGCCCAGCAATGCTGTAAAACTTTTTCTTGTATCTCTAGAGGACATTTCTTCAACGTCTTCATAAAATTTGATTCAATACCATCTGCTGTCTTGTCTTCTTCGTCACAAAAGGCTAATTGAAGCCGCTTAGTATGCCATTTTTCTTGAAGCCGCTTAGTATGCCATTTTTCCCGCCATTCTTCATGTAAATTTTTACGCATTTTTTTTGTAGGAAATAAATCTATTATAAAGTCTTTGTGTTTTGAATCTACCCAACAATGCGGTAATGTGTCCTTTTGCATCTTGAGAGGAAAAGTTTTTGCAATCTCCAGTTCAATAATAAAGTTATATGATTGCTTTGCCCAGCAATGTGGCGATGTGTACTCTTGGGGGATGCTCTTGAAAGGAAAAGTTTTTGCAATCTCCAGTTCAATAATAAAGTTATATGATTGCTTTGCCCAGCAATGTGGCGATGTGTACTCTTGGGGGATGCTTATGTTGGGATGGAAACTTTTTGCAATCTTCGGTTCAATATCAATGTCTTTTTCCATACAAAAAACTGAACATAATTGTGCACACAAAAAAATACCCATTAATAAAAAATTTGGACTCTTGTTTTTCATACCAATTCCAATTATTTATAGACATATAAATATATTGCAAAGTACTAATTATTATAGATATATTACACAAAAAGGCAAGAATTATTTTATATTTTTTTATGTTATATTCGGTCATGAATAAGCAGGCGTTCTGCGATGCGTTCAAAAAGTGGAGCAGATACCATTGAGGCGTAGAGATTTTTTTCTGCCGCTTCTTTAACAGATACAACAATGACTCGCTGGTAATTATCTTTTTGCACAATGCCGGCACAGGTGTATATATTTCTGTCAGGATTGTATATGCCATTTTCATCCAATATATTTGCCGTTCCTGTTTTGCTCATCACCCTGTACCCCTTTATTATCGCTTTGTGCGCTGTGCCATGGAGCGTTGTTTGCTCAAGAATATCTTTTATAGTAGCAATAGATTCTGGCGAATATAACTGCTCTGGCAGTTCTTGATGCGGAGTATCGGGTAAAATTATATGCGGATGCACACGATATCCATTGCAAGCAATCATGCAATATGCGGTTGCCAGTTGCAGGAGCGTGAGAGTAATTTCGTACCCATATGACAATGAAATCAGTGACTGTTTTGACCAGCACTCGGGCGGATTGACAAATCCCTTTTCTTCTCCCGGCAACTCCACATTCGTTTTTTGACCAAAACCAATGCGAGTATAATGATCATATAAACGGTCGCCAAGGCGTTTGGTCACTGCGGCTATGCCAATATTATTTGAACGAGCAATAACTTCGACAAACGGAATAATGCCATGCGCTTTCCAGGTATTTATGCGCCGGCCATCCATGTAAGCAGTTTTGCTATTTTTGCAATCAATAAGTTCGTCAGGCGTGACAACTTTTTCCTCCAATGCAGCAAGCGCTGCAAAAACTTTCATAACAGAGCCAAGTTCATAACAGTCGGCAATCACTTTATTTCTGGTGTGCTCAAGATTAAGATTTTTTGTGTCATGCGGGTCAAAGCACGGCAATGAAACTGCCGCAAGTATAGTGCCATCTGCTGGATCCATAACTATCGCAGCTCCTTCTTTGGCATTAAACTGAGCAACAGTTTCTTGCAGTTCAGTGTATACCATAAACTGAATATCTCCATCAATGGTCAGCGTAATTGGTTTTCCCGCACTGCCACCTTCATGGCCAGTTTTATTAAAATAGAAATATCCTGAACGTGCATCTTTTTCAAGCATTGTTCGCGAAGGCAACCCACTTAGTTCTTCATTATGACCAAACTCAATTCCCAATACCCCATGATTATCAATATCGGTAATACCAACAACAGGACTGGCAACTTTACAGGGATAAAAACGACATGGTTCTTTTAACAAATACAGATCAGTTACTTGCGCTTGTTCAATCAGTACTCGCTCACTTTCAGTCACACGACGCTTAATAAAGAGAAACTGTTTTGTCTCATGAGATTCAAGTGCGGCACGCGCATGAGGAAAATATTGATCAAGAAACTGGAGTAATTTTTGGCGATTCCTAATCTGGTGCGGCAAAACAAATGCTGATAAACAGTACGTGTTCAGCGCTAACTGTTTTTTCTGACAATCAAAAATAGGTGCACGCTCAAAATAGTACACCGAGGTAATGTTGTACTGATGCATACCTAAATCCATGTAAAATGTGTGATTTTTTATTTGTACAATATATAATCGTACAATTAAAGCTCCGTATAATAGGACAAAGAAAAAAAATATACAGGCAATGCGCGAATTATATGAACTATTTATCATGTGACAATGTATAAATTTTTGACAGTGGAATTGGTTTCATCTGTTCAGCTTTTGCAAAGGCAACCACTGATTCATAACTTTTTATGCCATGAAATTTTTGTATTAGATATTGTCGCTGATCGCACAAATCATGAAACTGTTTTTCATATTTTTGTTTTTGATACGATAGCTGCATGCACCGAACATAACTTTGGATATGAAGAAAAATACCCACAATGTGCAGTGCAATAAAGCAGCATAAAAATAATGACATGCGCTTCATACCTATCCAGTCTTTTTTTCACTATGGCGTATTTGTAGATACTCAGTCAAGAGTAAAATGACTAATCGAATGCATATGACATGCCAAAATGTACTTCACTGCTGCTTTCTCCCCGCGCTGGATCAGCTCGATCTTTCCGTGGATCAATTTTAAAGCCCCAATCAACACGAATTGGCATCGGCTTTAACAAGCGCAATCCAAAGCCGACAGAATGACGATAATCAAATCGATTTCCTTCCAAATATACTGGTGACACTCCTTGTGTATATGGATTATCCCATCCTGCACCACCATCGTAAAACACCAGTGCTTTGACCGTCATATCTGGCAGGAGAGGAAAAATAAGTTCAACATTAACAAAAAGCGCCTTTTTAGAACCAATCGTATCACCCAAAAACCGCGGGCCAATTTGGCCAAAAAGGAAACCACGAACACTATTATCACCGCCAATGTGGTATAGTTCACCAAAAGGAATAGTGCGATTTTTTAAAGGAACTGCTGCGCCGGCATACCCATGAAGACGCAACACTAAATCATACTCGCCAATGAGCGGTGTAAACCATTGCGCATCAAGCGTTACTTTGTAAAATCCAATATCTTTAGAAAAAGTTGGAATAGCAACACGAGCAAATATTTTCCATTTATGCCCATGAGATGTGTGAACAGGATGATTACGCGTATCCTGCTCAAATGTGCAGCCAAGCCATAAAAAATCTCCCGGATCAAATGATTTATTCAAAATTGTCTGATACTCAGCATTTGCGGTTGCTGCAAATGCTATGGCGCTTGCAGACAAAGGAGTGATTGACGAAACAGGCCGCTGCTGATATCTGATAGCATCAAGACCAAAACTGCCGAGCACGCGAATATCGGGGAAAATCGGCCATGCTGGTGGCGTCAGCACCCCACCGGTCAATGATCCGCCAGTCAACTGCTCATGAACTGGATTTGGCGTAATGTTGCGCAGTTCATCATATGTTGGACGCCGATGATACAGATCCATCGCACCCAAAATTGGTTTGTCAAACATCCATGGTTGTGCAACATGGAATAAAAACAGTTGCTCTTCCTTGGCCCAACTTGCACTTGCATTTAATGATACACCAGTACCAAGTAAATTAGTGTCAGCAAATTCACCTTTTACCGTCATACCCGTCACTGGCGAACGAAGATCAACACCGGCTCCACCAAAACCAATGTTTGCACCAAAGCTTCCTGTTTTTGCCTCTTTTACAATCAAATCTAAATCTGCTTGGTCACCGCCAAGGCGTTTGATTTTCCAATTAACACCCCCAACAGGATCAAAATACCCCAAGCTTTCAACACCCAATCTTGACACATCAAGTTTTGCCTGTGTAATAAGATCACCTTCTTCAATAACTAATTTACGGCGAATAATTTTGTCGCGACTTTTTTGATTACCGCGCACCGTAATGCGGTTGACATACATTTTTTCACCAAGATCAGAAATAAAGGAAAGATTAACTGTTTTTGTATCTTCATCCGGCTCAATTGATGGTTCAATGTGTGCGAAAATGTATCCCTGATTTCCCCAAACACGCTCCAACCGTTTAATAGCAGAACTGATCGCATCACGGGTGTAAATCATGCCTGGCCTGATAGGAATATGGGCAAGGAGCGCTGCTTCAGACACCAACTCATTACCCGGAGCAGTCACGGTACCGATGCGATACAAATCACCTTCTTCTATGGCAAACTTTAGTTGTATATCATGGGTATCAGGATCAGTATCGACCGTGATGTCATGCACTTTTGCATGAAGAAAACCGTGGTTTTGATAATAATGCTCGAGCACTTGCTTGTCACCATACTGCACCCGCTCATAATGATATGTTCCCGCCTTGCTTAAAAACCCAAGCAACCAATCTTCTTGTGTATACAAAATGCTCCGCAACTCTTTGCTGCTAATATGTTCATTGCCGGTGAAAGAAATTTTTCGAATAAGCGATTTTTTTCCTTCACGCACGGTAAAAATAGCAATGCCTCGGCCATCATCATCAATGCGCAATTCAGTGTCTATACTCGTGTGATAATATCCTTTTTCCTGATACATTTTCTGGATACGCTGCGCATAAATTTTGAGTTCTTCAGGATCAACCGCCGGCACATCTGCAAATGCGACTTCTTTTTGAATATCTTTTTCTGATATTTGCTTATTGCCTTTTATAAGAACTTCTTTCAGCGGCGTTTTTTCAACAACAGTAACATACACAATAATACCGTCATCCCCCACATTTTTCCCTTTAACAGACACCGTTCGAAAACGTTTTAGGCCATAATACACATTGCGGATCAGTGTCCGTGTTTTGACCGGATCAAATATTTCATCTTTATGGTACGGAATATATTGTGCAATTGCTTGCGTCGGTGTATGAACATTGCCTTCAATAATAATATCGACAATTCGCCGCGCTTGCTGTTGATGAGTCGCTACACTGTCTTCATCTTGATCGTGTTCCTGCGCACACAAAAACGGTGCAAATCCTTGCACCATCATGCACAGTATAATAACTTTATAGGACGTAAAAACACGCATTATTCGTTGTATTATCACGTTTGACACAATATTATTCCATTTACTCTCATGCTGCATATGCATATAACCATAGGTTGTATACGAAAAAAGATTACTGAAATATACTACTCTTTTTTTTTAAATTGACTAGTACGTATGCATCATTTCATGATTTTTGTTGCAATATTGCTACATACTAATTTTACAATGGCCGTTCATAAATATTAAAATGGAAAAATCAAGTACATTATAATGCTTTATGCTGAATGATCAACAAAAATTCATCCCCATTACCGTTAGTGCAAAACTGAATCAGCAGGCTCGCACTCAAGGAAAAAATAATCGTATATTCTACGATAAAAGTTCAGATCATCTGGTATAAGAGTATAAGAATTGTTAAACTTTAGTGTTACTTTGGGCTGAGTTTCAATAGGACCAAATAGCCAGCTCAGAAAGTATGTGCTCAGAAAAAAATGTTTTGGCCATCCAAAAATTGCAGCAAAAATTAAATAACTGAACACCCTATTTATTACACCAAAAAAAGCCAAGAATAAATTCTTACACATTTTACTATTTTTTCTATATTCAGCCTCCTGCTCATCAGCTTCAATTTTTACAGCTATCTCTAAATGAGTATTCATTACCTTGACTAATGTAAAAAGCGGTAAAATTTTTCCAGGAATACAATATTGAGCACTTTCTTCGATAAATGAATCAATTTTTGGACACCACCCTTGGCACTTATTATTGTATTCCAATTCTTCCCTGAGTAACTGCCACGCATTCTTCCATAAACTGCTATTTACCGTTACTGCAGAATTTCTTAAAGATGATGTTAAAAATTCATCACTTGTTTGAAGATGAAAACTAATAATATTTTTCTCAACCATATAACGTAGCGCAAAAACAGTCAGGTAACCAAAACCTATGAGCTCGGCCACAGGCAATGCAACATGCGCTATATATTTGAATATATTTTTAATTTGATTAACTTCTGTCCAAAGTTTTTGAGAATTTCTAAGAACCTGAACTGTTTCTCTGCTCAACGGAGTTTCTTCAAAATTTATGCTAATATTTCCGTCGTACCATGAAAGTGGCGGTGGAGCTACTTTTATTGGTGTGCTACTGTTTATAGACACATGCAAATTATTTTTACTCACAACTTCATAATCAGAAGAATTTACAACAAGACGTGGATTAATTTCTATAGAAAAATCAGTAAGGGAAGGAAAATAATGTAAAAGTTTTGGTATGTCTAATGCATCAAAAAATCCTCCGCGAAGATCCAATTCGGAAATTTGCTTTGTTGTTACCTCTTTAAACTCATTTGAATATGCCATTGCTTTGTGTATCAAAAGAGCAATATTATGATAATTGACAAGAGGAACATGAGCGATAATCTTTACGCCACAATGATTACGTTTTCCATCACGATTACCATCATATTTGAAAATAATCGTATCACAGATCCCATCTATTGTTATAACTTCTGGCTTTTCTCCAATATATTTTTCAGATGTGTATGGTACAGGAATTTCATCTTCCTCATAATTGAGGACAAATTTGACAAATTCGTGTGCATGGAAATTGTCAGATAATTCAGCCATTCTATTATTCATGACAATCCATCGTGCCCATTTTTTTGCATATTCTTTTTTGAGTCCTAAAAAATCGTATATTTTTGCCGCCTGCATTAATCCATCTTTTCCCTCAGGTTTATAGTTTTCCGGATTCAGCATCTCATCTAATGCTGCAATACAGCGATAATTTGCCTTCCAGGGAAAACTTTCTTCAAGCAAGACACCTTCTTTTTTGTCCCCTTCACAAGTTTCAGAACTTTCTTTAATGCTGGCAAAATATTTTTGGCACTCGACATATTTTTGACCGGTTATATACACTCTTCCACCTACAACAGATATATCCTTTGGGGTGTTATCAAAAAAAAATCTATTTTTTACCGGAAAAGCATCATGCTCATATTGTTGTAACTGCTTTTCATAATTTGAATTTTTATAACTTGCAAAAATATTCCCGCAGAAAAACAGTATAAAAAAAAGTAAGTAAGTATGCCGCACCTTTTTTCTCCGTTACGTATATAGCAAAAATTTACAATCGGGTCCATTATACTGTTTTGGACTGGATGGTCAACAAAGATGTGCCCCTACAAACACATTTGATAATAAAAATCGATCAATTTTTTTGTTATAATTTCTTGCGTATAATGCTGTGCTGTACACCATGCACCATGCTGCAGCTGCTCATGCAAAACATCATTTTGCGCAACCATTTCTATACATTGTTGCATTTCCTGCGCATCATCAACTAAAAATCCATTGATACCTTCTTGAATAATATCTCGCTGTCCCGGACCATCTAGTGCAATGACTGGTGTTCCATGAGCCATTGCCTCTGCAAGTACTATGGCTTGTGTGTCAGTTAATGATGAAAATAAAAAAAGATCAGCGCGTGAGTACAATTGTTGCAATAATGTTTTGTCAGGATTATTGATAAAAAAAATAATTTCAGGAGAAAGATGTAGTGTTCCATATGCATAAGCACACAGAGCATCATATTCAGCTCCATATCCCGCAATAGTAAGCGTAAAACCGGGCGGTAGTTGTGAAAATACTTCACATAAAAAAGATATATTTTTTTCCACCGCAAATCTTCCAACGGTCAGTAAATTAAAACTGGAAGCTCTCTTTTTTTGTAAAAAGGTTGCAGATGGAGTAAAACAAGTTTGTAAACTACTGGGAATTACCCAGACTGGCTTGGTAATTGTATACCGTAAAAGCCAATTCTGTACATACGTGCTGGGAGCAATGATCCCATTTACCGAGCGACAAAATGATGCGACCATGCGCTTAATAATAGGTTTTGTAATAGTTTCAGGTAAAGGAATATAATGACAGTAACGGTCATACAAAGTATGAAATGTAAAAATAACAGGCACATTGTTCATTCGCGTTGCTTCAATCGTTGCAGGCCCAAGCAAAAAGGGATGGTGCACATGGACGATATCGGGAGCATACAACTCTATTTGTTGACCAATTGCGCTCGCGGGATTCCACGGCAATGCCATTGGATTTTTTTTGTAAGTAAATGTTATAGGACAGGTAATGCGATGGACATACTCAGGATCAACATAAGCACCAGAAAACGCAAGCGTTAGCAGCGACACATCATGTCCTGCTTTTAGCAGCCCTTCTACACTTGCATGAATAGAGCTGACAACGCCCGCTTTATACGGCACGTAATTATTAGTAACAAACAAAATGCGTAATGCGCGCTTCATGCCTCTTTATTTTTTTTACGCACGTACTCAAATTAGTTATGTATGTCTCAATGAGTATATCGATAACTCAAAATAAAAAGAAGTGCATTAATAACATACATACTTATGCATAATGGACATGCTGCTTTGATTTTGAAGAAAATAATATATGCCAGATATACAGACATGACAACACCAAAAGCAGAAAGATACAACACAAAATTTATTTGGTCCATATATGCACACAATGCGATAACACCATAAAAAATAATGCCTATCACGCTACCAGGAACACCCCCTATTTTACTATAGGCACTTTTGGCAACTTTTGAACATGACACGTAATCAGATAAATCACATGCTGCCTTATAATCATAATTTTGGGCAAGTTGCCGCTCTAGATATAACATGTAGGCACTAACAACACATCCAGCAATCGCAAGAACAAACATCATTGACATCATATCAATCTCCTTTATTTTGATAATATGACTTTCTTTTTTCTTATCGCATGTCTTATATTATTTGTCAAATGCAAATTTTTATATTTCAAAATAATAGAGAAATTTTATGCTTTTACAATATATATTATTCATCTTTATAATACTGTTGCAAATAATACCATTACAATCAATGGATTATGCAAACAAATTTTGTGATATAATTGTTCCTACGACCATAACCGTTGACTGGAATGTACCATTGGCCACAAAAAAAGTTCCCCTACCAAAATATTTTTGCTTAATTACAGCAAATTTCCCTGCCAAAATTACGTTAAATCCCCTTTTTTCTTCAAGCCATATTGTTATTACTGGCCCAGAACATATCGTCAACAATATAACATTTTCTCCCTTCTTTTCCTCTCTCGACTTTGGTTATCAAAAAAGTAATTTTTATTTTTCTGGAACCAAAAAATATATTGCAAAAATAACAATTGGATACAAAAATCAGGAACTTCTCTGCAAAAGGAGCAAACAACAACTCAGTTTGTGTGGTAAAGGACGGTATATTTTAAACGGCATCCATCGACCATTTCTTAATTTGCGAGTAGAAGACTCTGCTCATGTATGTATTAAAAGATCAATAATTACACAACATTGCCAAATTGTCGCGCGTAACAATACCCATGTTACAATGTCTCATAGTGAATGCTCCATTCTTGACATCAATGGACAAGATCAAAGTTTTTTTACTCTATCGACTACAAAAAAAAATGCACTTATCAAGGTATACTTGGCAAACAAAAGCTATGCAGAATTGAGCGGAGAAACTGCTCTTTGTCTTATAAAAACATGTGACAATACAGTTTGTGAGGCGTCAAATTTAATGTCCGACAAAGTAGTGCTAGAAGGCGCTGGTAATAGCCAAATCTCATGCAACATAACTAACACAAGTAGTATCAAAACTTCCAACAACAGCAAAATTTATTGCAATATAGTAACACCTTCAAAATCAGAATCTTTCAAAGGTGATCGTACAATAATGTATATACCAAAGTAAAAAAAGGTAAGCCGGAACTCAATACTTTTCCGGCTTACCTTTTTTAATGAATGAGATTTTTAAAAAATTATTATCACAGCAACATTTACTATAATTACCAGTACAAGTACATTAACAAGATATAAGTGTACATCATTTTTAAAAAATAACAAAAAAATTATTATATAAAATAATACTATGTTTACAAAAAAAGCAATTCTTACAAAAACAATACAAATGGGCATATATACTTTGCTCAGTCGTGGTTGTGGTATTATTCGCGAGATATTTATGGTCAAATATTTGGGGGCAAGCGCACTGTCAGATGCTTTTTTGACTGCATTTAAAATTCCCAACTCTCTGCGCAAATTTTTTGCTGAAGGAGCATTATCCGCTGCACTCGTTCCAGCACTTGTGACACGCATGCACAAAGGCGGGAAAAAAGATGTCGCAGGACTTATGGCTATTACATTGTTTATTTTTGAAAGCATCGTTCTCGCACTCATGGCCATCATTATTGTATATGCACAGCCCATAATTGGAGCAATTGCTCCTGGATTTTCTGATGAGCAAATTGCGCATGCTGTTCCTTTTGTTCGCATCCTCATGCCCTTTATCGCATTTATTTCCACAAGTGCATTATTGGCAGCTCCTTTGCAAGCTGCGGGAAATTTTTTTGTTGTTGCAATCTCTCCCATTCTTTTAAATGGGCTTTTTATTGCAGGACTTCTCACCTGTTTATGGGGAAAACTTTCGCCTGATATTCTCTGCTGGTTTATTGTTGCAGGAAGCTTTTTACAACTGCTTCTTCACGCCATTGTTTTTGCACGGCTTCATTTTTATTTTGGCCATATTACAAAATCTGATCTTGCTGCTTTTGGAAAACTATTTCTTAACTTTTTATTATGTTTGCCAAGTATTAGCATGATGGAACTTAGTCTTTTTATCGACACAAGTTTTGCATCATATTTGCCATCAGGACAACTTTCCCTCTTATATTATGCCAACCGATTTGCCAATATTTCAATCGGCGTTTTTGCGGTTTCTTTCTCAACAATTCTATTACCCCACTTTTCCCGCATCAGAACATATGCACCGCGCCGTCTTCATTTTTATTTGTATGAATCGCTCAAATTTGTTCTCTGGGTCATGATACCTGCAGCCATCTTGCTTGCTTTTTTTTCGTACGAAATTTTCTATACCCTCTTTTTATCGCAAAAATTTACCCTTGCTCATGTCATGGAAGCACATTACATTTTATGGGCATTCAGCATTGGCCTCATTTTTTTTGCCTGCAACAAAATTATTTTGAATATATATTATGCGCTTGGTATCGCCTGGATCCCTGCCATGGTGAGCATGGGAGCTACTATTGTTAATGCAGTTTGTAATTGGTTTTTACTATACCGCTTTCAAGCCCGCGGTCTTGCTGCAGCAACTTCATTTTCTGCAGCACTTCAATGTGTTGTTTTACTTTTTATCGCATATCGGTTTTATGGGTTTAGACTTTTTCTCGCCCCATTAGCTTTCTTTATATACCGATACACCATACAACTCATTTGCTTTTGCACTCTCTGGTTTGTTCTGTATAATGTATGTGTTTATGGTATACAACATTTTTTACCCGCCATCTTTGCCTATCTCCTTCTTGATACATTTGGATTTTGGTGTTGGGTGGGACCTTTTGTTGGCGTACTTTTTGGCGCCTTGTGGTATTGGCGCACATTATTTGGCATACGTCTTTATTTTCTTGAAATCCTATAGGATATGGTGTTATGAAAGATATCTGTTCAGCCGGCGTTATTGTGTTCAGAGTAGCAGGAGAAACACTGGAATACCTATTATTACGGTATGTCAGTGGCCATTGGGACTTTCCAAAGGGCAAAATAGAATCAGCAGAGACAAAAGAGGAAACAGCACTCCGGGAACTGTATGAAGAAACAGCACTTCACGCGACATTAATTCCTGGATTTGCAACAACATTTTCATATATTTTTAAAGACAAAGACAAACAGAAAGCGTATAAAACTGTTTACTTTTTTTTGGGTACCTGTACAGATGAGACACAAAAAGTCATCCTTTCTCATGAACATACTGGCTACAGCTGGCTCGATTATGACCACGCTCTCTATAGACTCACCTTTGACAATGCCAAAGAAGCCCTCCAACAAGCACACGTATTTATTTTAAACATGCTCGGAGAAAATCAAAAATAAAAATGGCCACAACATATATGTTACGGCCACAATTTGGTTGCGGGGGTTGGATTTGAACCAACGACCTTTGGGTTATGAGCCCAACGAGCTACCAGGCTGCTCTACCCCGCGGCATACTTTTTATATTCAAATAGAAGTTATATACCACGTCCTGCTTAAAAAGTCAAGGCAAAACAGGTATCTACAGAGTAAAGCTCTTTTCTTGTCTTGTCAAATAAAAAATTGAGGCTTTTGTGCTCTATTTTTGACAAAAAAGCGTGCTTCTTTAGAATAAAGTCGACCATACTTTAAATTTTTTAAACTTTTTAATCCACATAGGCAAAAAGAAACTACAAATCACCAAAAGACCCGTTTTTATGGTTGTTTTACTAAATATTTATTCCTACTTGACAATATTTTTATGGCTGCTATACTAAAAGAGGTACAATATATGAAATTATATCAAATTAAAATGGAGGTCATTATGAAGAAAATATCAATGTCAATTTTGGCAACATTATGCATAACAACTGTCACGTCACAGGCAAGTGAAAAGAATAATGCAACAGCTCCTGTACAGCAAATATTTGTACACCAACCACAAACATTTTCATATCAAAATAATGCATACATTTTGCAAGTCACACAACACATTGAGATCGATACATATTTCTGTGTTTTTATACGACAAAAAGCTCCTACCACTGTCAATTATTTTACCTACAACCCTACAAATACACAAAATCTTGATCTTCTCCATAAAATAATTGAAAATTTGGTCCAAAATTCCGAACAACCAATAATACCATGGCTCATGGGAACTCTTGGTACATCAATAAAACCAGGGATAGCTCCTGGAATTCTTAGACAACATATAACATTATTTGCACAAGATAAAACAAAAAATTCTCAGCTTCTTGCAATTAAGTATTTAGTTAACGATCTTAACTTGCAAAGCCTAGATCTCGGGCAAGCACATTTAATAGAAACTCTGCCAATAAACCCAAAACAAATTACAGCAACAGTTCAAGAAAAAATTCTGCCAATAGCTCCAGAAAAAACTCAAAACAAAAAAACAAATTTTATAACAAAGTTTAGACGTAAAAAACCCCGAAAAAGAAATAACAAAAATGACCTTGTTTTAGCATTGAAAAAAAAGAAAAAATAAATTTACCAAAACAGTCACATAATCAGACACCCTTCACTTCTACTCCACGGTTCTGTTATACATAAAAAGAGTAGGGGGAAAATTATGTGGGTAATCAAATATTTTTTGCTTGCTCTATCAGCGATACTCTATGTACTCGCTTTTGTAGAGCCCCGTTATTTTTGGTGGACAGTATTTATTTTTACGGTACCTCTTTTATACGCCGTGTGCCACTATCGAACATCATTTAAAGAAGGTTACTTTTGGGGTGTGCTCGTGTTTGGTCTCCATTTGCATGGAGTATTAATTGGCATCGTACAAATGGCTGAAGGACCTTGGTATGCACGACTCGTACCAGCATCTTTTATTATTTTGTACCAAGCATTCTTTGCCGCAATTGCATTTTGGATTGCACATATCCTCTGCCTACAATCTTTTGTACAAAAATATTGCCGCTGCATCAAAGAAAATATTCATGTAACAATTCACCACTGCACTGATCGAGCAAAAGGAATAATCTGGACCGTCGCATTACTTGCATTTAGTTATCATTTGAATAATTTCTGTCTCCTTCTTTTTGACTATTGTGAAGGATACGTCTTTATGAACCCTCTCATCCCTCTTGCACAGTATCCCATTTTTTTAAAAGCTCTCATGATAGATCCTGCGCGATGGTTTGGCTTTTCAGGCATATCTCCTTTTTTTATACATCCCATAATTATTAACAGCTTTTTATTTTTTGCCATCCGACAACGAGCTAAAAAAGCGCTCCTTTGTTTTATAATAGTTTTTTCAAGCATCTTCTTTCTGCATGCCATACAAGAAAAAACTATCGAAAAACCGGCCGCATATAATCATATAAAACCGTTACAACTTATATTTTGGTCATCTCCGAATATCTCCTCCATGGCAAATGCAGGGCGCGCGCGATTTATAGAGCTCCTGAGAAAATGGCCCGATACTGAAATCATTATCATGCCAGAAGCAGCATTTTACTGCAGCCATTTGGAACAAGAAGAAATATCCGCATACTGGAATGAAGAAAATCTGGGCAAGCCGATGCACATCATCCTTGGATCATTCAGATGGGCTCAAGACAATTATCGCAACTCTTTTTTATGGTTTTACAACGGTGTCATACAAGCAAGCTTTGACAAAAAGCACGCCATGCTTTTAACTGAACGAACACCCACATTATTCAACAGAGCAACTATTCATGATCTCTATTTCCAGCGCTCGCCTGAAATTATTCCTTCAAATAATGAACGCCCTCTGCTGCATATTACACCTGACATAGATTTTGTTCCATATATTTGCTCAGAACTGTTTTTTAACCAATATGCTGACGATAAACATCCAGATACCACCATTCTTGCAATCTGCAATGACAATTGGGCTCCCGAATATGTTGGCCAACTTATGAAACTTTGTGCAATTTTTAAAGCGGTACAGTGGCATCGAAATATTTTGTACATTTCATATGCATATACCATATATATTAATACAGAGGGCCAATCGATTGATATTATGGCATAAAAATCGATTTAATATACAAGCAGTTGAACAGTAGGATTTGCCCGTATATCAGCTTCCTTAAGTTTAGGATTTTGCGCTTTTATTACTGTTGCTGCTTCTCCCAATGCAGATATACCATCCTTATTTTTTATTGATTTATCAGCCCCTTTTGAAATAAGAAATTGGATAGCTTCATGCGAAAGTCTTCGCGCCGCATAATGGAGTGGGGTATTGCCAAAATCATCTTTTTCATTCACAGAAACCCCTTTCTGGACAAGTAACTCAAGAATAGGAATACGGTTAAAAAATGCTGCAATATGAATAGGCTCTCTTTTGGGATCTTCAGCTGCTGAAACAGTGTCATCCCGCATTTTTTGCCGTAAATTGGTTTTTGGATTGTTTATCAATACACGAGCACACTCAGTCAACCCATCATTGGCTGCTATCATTAAAGCACTAGACCCATCAGCCATCACTAAGTTTGGATCAGCCCCTTTATCTAACAACATCTGTACAACACGAGGAAAATTGCTTTTTACCGCACAAATAAGCGCTGTTTTTAAAAACTCAGGATATTGATAATTTATTTCAGTTGCAGCTCCATGATCAAGAAGCCATCGCACCATTGTCTCTACTGCCGCAGGATTTTTTGGTTTATCATCTTGAAGCATTATAGCAAGCTGCAGTGGCGTTAAAACAAAAAAGCATCCCTTAGTATTGATATTAACCCCTTGAGACACCAGTTGTTGAACCTTGGCAAGGTCAAGTGCCTTGGCCGCATCATGAATAGGCTGACATCTACGCTCCATGGGAAGCCCTGGGCTAACATTTCCTGATCCAGGAGCACCCGGGCTAACATTTCCAGAAACCCCCGGATTAAAATTATTCCAATCAGGCATCCCCGGCAAATTTCCTGCAAAAATGGTGTTTGAACCTATACTCATGCAAAAAATAGCGATTATTACTCGTTTTTTATTGTATTTCATGGGCACTACTCCTTAATTTTTGAATCATCCTCACTTTTATCTTTTAGTGTACAGGATATACCCACAAAAAATATATATTTGGAATAAAAAATTGTTTTTTATTGTAAATATTGCTTTTTATACATATAAGAAAATATACTAATAGTAACAATAGGTTTATAATCAAAGAGGAGTAATAACATGAAACAAAAGATGTTTCTCTCTATAAAAGCCTTATTTATGGGCTTTTTGGGCTTATTTTTATTTCCTGGACTCGAAGGAAACAGTACAAGGGTAGCAAACACTTCGTGTATGGGAACAAATATGGTTTGTAATATCAGTGCAAATGTAAAGCTCAATGCGGTTGGAGATCGTTTTTCTTTTAATATATCAGATCTAACCCCCATGGTTCTTGGCCAAATAGTAGGGACAAAACAAACCACTTTTAGTTTTCCTGCACCAGGACAAAAAAGACTCTACACATTTACTATTAAAGGCAACGAAATAAAGTTACTGCTTATAACATTTTCTATCAAAGATGTTTTAGCAAATGTTACCAATGCCCTTAAAAATGCAAATATTTCATTCACTAATATGAAAAACCTTGTCACCAGTATAAAAAATACCGCTCAAGAAGCGCTCAAAGTAAATTCACTTGCACAATCTATAGTAAAAGTATACAAACAAATGGCCAATGAAAAGCAGTGGACTGAAGTATCGACAACCATTCTTGAAGATACAAATCCTGCTTCATTACTTCCGGCAGATACAACCATTGATCAAGATGGTGTTATTCAAGTACGTGGCACGGGCCCAATGACACAAATTGATGTTGGTAAATTAGGATAAATTTTTTAAAGAATAAAAAAAGGAGTTTTCTATGAAGAAATATATAATAGTTATCGCAGCAGCAAATATAACAAGCGCATTGTTGCCGACAACAGGAAATATCTGTACAAACTTGGAGGCCTATGCAAAAGATGCAATAGTTAAACAAAAAATGAAATGTACCGGAACTGGTGCAGGAATGGGCGGACCTGGACTACTCAATGCCGTCGGTGATCGCGTAGAATTTAAGGATCTCATGGGTGCAGCACCTGCAGGAGTACCAACAAAGAATCTTGGAAATATCACAACAGATATGTCTGTTGCTCTCCAATTTCCTTATCTCGGAGCAAGAATGATATATAGCCTTACACCTTCAGCAGGTATGTTTGCAGGACAAGAAATTAAGGTCCTGGTTACCTCATATTCCCTCCAAACACCACCACCTGCAACAACCCCCATGATCATAAGAAAACGTATTGGTATGCTTACTACAAACAAAAAGCAAGGTAAGCCGGAATTACAAAACGTAAATTCTGTTGTTAAAATATTCCGACGCATTGGAACAGAAAAACTTTGGTTTGAAATTGCTGAGCTTTTGTTCCCAAGCAACAATCCAGGTGATTTATCAAAAGAATCAATGCTCATACATCCAGATGCAACTGGTTCTATACCAAGCTTAACTTTAGAATTTGATCTTAATACACAAAGTGCTGGTTGATAAAGGCTATAGTCAAAATTGGTTAGAAAAGGAATTTTTATGAAAAAATACATTATAGCTCTTGCCGCTGTTAGCACGACCAGCGCATTATTGCCAACAACAGCTAATGTCTGTACAAACTTGGAATCCTATGCAAAAGATGCAATAGTTAAACAAAAAATGAATTGTAAAGGAGTCGGCGCAGGAACTGGTGGGATCAATGCGGTAGGTGATCAAGTAAAATTTGAAAATGTCCCAGCTGCTGAATCATATGGCGCAATAAGAATGGACAAAACAATATCAATAGTTTTTCCATCCATTGGCAGTACTATGGTTAAGGAATTTCAGCCTACAGAAGGTAGTTTTAGTGGTAAAACTATTCAAGTACTATTTGCCTCTTATTCTGTTGTTGAAGCTCCTCCTGCAGGGACACCGAAATCTCTCATCGCAAAACTAAGTACAGCTGTCAAAAAGCCAAAAATGTATAATGAACAATCAATGCTTACCGTATTTCGACGCATCAAGCCAGTTACCGGAAAAATGATGTATCGTACATTAGAACCATTATGGACAGAGGGCAGTACTGTTACCTTTGATGTTGAAGATCCGAGCATGATTGGCTCCCAAGAATTTGTTATACATCCTAATGGGGAGGTCTATTTATCAAGCAAAGACGCAACACTTAATTTTTCAAAACCAGGAATTTAATCTTACAAGATCTATTTAAATAAAAAAAAGGATAATCATATGAATAAAAAATATATAATAGTAGCTATCATATGCTCAATAACCAGCTCATTATTGCCTACCGCAATTCCAGGTAAAGGTACCAGTGGCGGTGCTCCTAAGGTTGGTGGCGGCAGTGCTGATGGAGGAGGTAGTACTGTTTGTACTAACGCAGCAGCAGGCCAAAGAGGCGCACAATGCGAAGAAACTGGTGTGTATGCTGAAGAAGCTGAAGAAGAAGTAGTAGGACCAAAAACTGGTCCTGGACCGAAAAAGCCCATTGGGCCAAGCGTCGGTGGAAAAAAACCTTCACCAGGAACAGGCCCTGGAGCTGGGACGCAAACCAAAGCTGGAAAAACTGCAACTCCCAAGAAAAAGGGTGCTTTTGAAAAATTAGGCGGAGCAGTCGGTGGACTAGCAGAAGAATTTTCAGACAGTGAAAAACCATATGGCCAACTGGGTACTGCTGTCGGATCAATTTTTGATATTGGTCGTAAATTCCTCAATGCCGTTGGTGATCTTCATTATTTTGATGAATCAACCATCCCACCAGCAACTGATATTAAAGAAATAAATCAGCCAACAACAGTCACTATCCGTTTGCCCAATATTAATGGAGCAGCTTTATATGTATTTAAACCTACTGAAGGAAAATTAGCAGGAAAAAAAATACAAGTACTGTTCAAATCATATTCTGTTAGACAAAAACCTCCCGTTGGAACTCCTCCAACAATTGCAAAACGTATCAATGATTATATGGCAGCAATTCAAAATGACGGCATGTTTTCCGTTGATAATTCAGTTGTTATGGTATTTCGACGTATTGTTACTCTCGCTCCCCCTGGCGTAGAAAATATGACACAATATGGACCATACATAGTTGAAGGAGAACGTGCATGGTACGAAATAGCATCAGCACGACTAACAACAACTAATCCAAATGATATGCAAGAAACAGTCATCATAAATCCTGATGCTACGGTAACATTACCTAATTTCAAAAATCTTAAGGAACTTGATCTTGCAAAACCAACCGGAGGTTGATGAGAAATTTCTAAAAACATACCACTAAAAGTGACACAGGTTTAATCTGTGTCACTTTTGTATACAGGGAGTTTTGCTATGAAGAAAAAATATATAATAATCACGATCACATGCTTTAAGGTTTATCTATGAACCGGTATAAAAAATATAGCATGATCCTGGTGGGTATGATGTTTTTCGTACTCTATCCCTCAGGGCGCCACCCGGTACAAATTTGTACTGAAATTTGCGCAGGATACGATGAGCAATGTCAGGAAGACAATATTTGCGATATGCTTCGGCATACTGAAGCCTGGAGTTTGCAGGGAGTAAAAATACAAAATTTTGGCAGATTAGAAGAACCAACCACGCGATTTATTGCTATTCCTCCTTTTGGCAAAAAACGTATTTTTCAATTTACCCCAACAGAAGGAACATCTGCGAGCAGAGCCATTGAAGTACTTATTGTTACTTTTTCCTCTGATCAAACGCCATCTCAAGACACTCCAGATATTATTCTGAATCAAATAAAACACATGAATCCAGATACTACTCTTATCAAAATTTATCGCCGCTTTAGCGGCAATAAATCATGGACTCTAGTAACTGATGTGATGGCATCAAAAAAGGACCTTCCTCCTTCTTTTGAAAAACAAGTTACTATTTTACCTAACGGTGTTGTTGAAATACAAAATATTATTCAAACAAATGATGAAATAACTGATGTAGCCCTCGATTTTGCAAAATATTAGTAACCAGTAGTATTCAAAATACAATATTGAAAATTTTTATTTATTTTGTAAAATATATATTTCCTGCTATAATATGCAGTATGATATTTAAATAGGAAATTAAAATTTTACGAAAGAATTAATGCCTGGAACCGTTTTTTCTGCAACAACTATCGGCATTACCGCTCATACAATTGCCGTTGAGGCTGATTCTTCAATGGGCCTTGTCAATTTTTATATTGTTGGACTCCCTGATACTGCCATAAAAGAAAGCAGCAAACGCACTCTTACCGCACTTAAAAATAGTGGTTTTAGAATGCCGGCAAAAAAGATTACTGTTAATTTAGCACCCGCAGATTTAAAAAAAGAAGGCACATTATTTGATCTTCCCATCGCGCTTGCTGTTTTGATTGCTGATCAGCAATTATCTATTGACTCTGATTTTTTGCAAGAAACAGTTTTTTTAGGAGAGCTCTCGCTCGATGGTGGTGTCCGCGCAATTAAAGGTGCTCTTGCCATCGCCTATGATGCACAAAAGCAAGGGAAAAAACGAATTATTCTTCCGCTGGCAAATGCCCCTGAAGCTGCGCTCATGCATGATCTTGAAGTAATAGGTGTCACCAGTTTGCCGCAACTCATTGGATATTTGCGGCATGAAATTCCACTCACTCCTCAACTGCCCACAATATTGACCTGTGAACGGGAAGGTGCTCATCTTGATTTTGCTCATGTAAAAGGCAACGTTGTCGCAAAACGAGCATTACAAGTCGCAGCCGCGGGAAATCACAATATTATTTTTATTGGTCCACCGGGATCAGGCAAAACAATGCTTGCAAAACGGCTTTCTTCTATCATGCCCGCATTAAGTTTTGATCAGATGATTGAGACAACAAAAATTTATTCTGTCAGCGGAAAACTTGATTGTCGGTCTCTCATTACCAAGCGACCTTTTCGCAGCCCCCATCACACCATTTCTCATGCAGGTCTCATTGGTGGAGGAAGTTACCCGCAGCCGGGAGAAATTAGCCTTGCTCATCATGGTATTTTATTTTTGGATGAACTGACAGAATTTAAACGTGACATTTTAGAAACATTGCGCCAACCATTGGAACATAAAACGGTATCTATTGCCCGAGTTCATCAATCGGTCACCTTTCCTGCCAACTGTTTACTCATTGCCGCACTCAACCCTTGCCCTTGTGGATTTTTAGGAGACACGCGACGAGCATGCCGCTGCAGTCAGCTGCAGATACAAAAATATCTCAACAAATTATCTGGGCCTCTTTTGGATCGCATAGATCTACAAGTGCATATTCAGTCGATTGATTATACAACTATGCAACAAAAAGAACATGATATGCGTTACAGTTCAGCTAACCTTTATGAAGGCGTTCAGCACGCACGTGCACGCCAACTCCAGCGTTTTGGCACCGAGGCACACCTGAATAGCATGATTGAACCACAATATATTGAACATTACTGCCCTCAAACTCCTGCTGCTCAAGATATGATAAAAATTATTTTTGATAAATTACGACTGACCATGCGCGGCTATCACAAACTCATAAAAGTTGCCCGCACCATTGCAGACATCGCAGATTGCGATACTATTGATGTTCCTCATGTACAAGAAGCAATGATGTACCGCTCCATGGATCAGTACCTTGAACAACATCGTCTATGATGCAAGCAATTGGCATTGATGCTGTCGAGATTGCACGATTTGCCCAATGGCATACAAAATCACTCACCAGTTTACAGCGTGTTTTTTCAAAAGCAGAAATTGCCTATGCTCTAGAAAATAGTGCCAAAAGTGCTGAACGTTTTGCCGTACGCTTTGCGGCAAAAGAAGCTTTTTTAAAAGCAGTACAGCAACTTTTTCCAGTCCACACTTTTTCTTTATTAAAAATTTTAAAATACTGTTCTATAGAAAAAACCAGTACCGATCAGCCATATTTGATTATCGACTGGCATCAATTAATCGGACAAGATATACCCACAATTTCTCACTCAGTTTCTCTCACCCACACACATACAACTGCTTTTGCCGTTGTTATGTTGTACAAAAAATCACCGTAAAAAATTATTTTTTCCGTCTTTTTTTTTGCTACTCTTGATATACAAACAAAAAAAAGGAAAACTATTGTGAAAATAAATAGACAAAATATTGCTGTCATTATCTGTTTTTTGATCGGATCAAAAATGTATGGAGCATCTTTTGTCTACAACCTTCGCATTTCAGAAACTACAAAGCGCCAAGCATTTTCTCTCAAATCTGCCCAGCCTTTTTCCACCACCGCCACTTTTGTTAATCAATTTCGCGAACTCCGTCCAAATATTTACCTCTTGTTTACCGGAGGATTGGCAACATTTGTGTATGCCCAACCATCTTTTTATGTTCGCATCGATGGTGCTGTTGCTCGTGGGCGTCAAATTGAAAATAATGTCAAAAGTTCTCAAACACAGGGTGATGATATTCTTTTATCGGGCGGGTATAGTTACAGATTTAATGATAAAGTACGAGCAACATTTTCCGGTCTGTTTGGCATTCCAGTACATAAAGATTTTTTGTTGCAATTTGATTATGCATTTGGCACTGGTCATATTGGTCTTGGTGCACAAATTGACAGCTCACTGACATATTCTCCCCATCGCAACCACTCAATCATGACAGCCGTTCGTTTTGTACATTTTTTCCCTCGCACCACCATTGCAACTATTAACAATCAAAATTTGCCGTACAAATTTACTATCGGCAACCTCATGGATTTATTTATTGCCCATTGCAGCATTGTAGGCAAACAGAAAATGGAAGTTGGATATAATCCAACATTTGAGTTTACTTCACGCATCCAACCAAATGTTCCTGGCCTTACGCACCTGATTAATTTTACAGGAAATAGTTTTTATGGAACATATACCCGCACTTTTAATCTGAGCACGGTACTCAGCGCAATTACCCTTGGTATATCATATGGATTTGATACAAAGCCAAAAGGTTTTGACAACAAATATTTAGTTACCACATGGCTTTCATGGGGTTTCAATTTTTAATCATCAGAATTTTGATCTTGCGGAGCTGATGTTTCATTTTCATTACTTTTGCATCTCTGTGCTTCATATGAAAGCTTATTTAACGCAAGTCTTATAAAATCGGAACTGATGCTCATTTTTTTACGGTCTTCTTCTACCTGGCTTTCTTTTGTTTTTCTTTCCCAATATGCTGCTGATAACAAATAACCAAAAGGCATCAGATCTAATTCATTTTTGCCAACATCGTATCTTATATTATATGTCTCTGCTATAAAACTTCTAAATTCCCTACATCCCTCATCATCTCCTGATTTACATCGGTCTATATTCTTAATCATACCATATTCCCCACAGACTTTATCTTGCGAAATATGGTGATACTCAAGGGCATCACACAACTCTTCATTTACCGCAAAATATTTAATATCTTCTGCTGCCATATACTTTAAAGTTCGAATAATTCGTATTATCGCTTTATTATCCGGAGTTCCAAAAAGCAGCTCATACACAGCCGCCCTTTGCTTTTCTCGACTTTCATTGTTTATTTTTGGTAATGCTTCTATTTTAGGTTGGTCACCATCTAAATTATTTTTATTTTCCACTACAGGAGAAAAAATATTTTGCTCAATAGCTTGTCCCTGCATTTGCCTTTCTTTGACAGCTTGTTCTGGATCTTCTGCATTTTCACTAACAATATTTGCAAACAATGTAGCAGCAATAAAAACAGCTATAAACTTTTTTTGTATCTTCATGAAAAATCCTCTACAGTCCTTACACTATTAATGATTGACAAAAATAATAATCCATTTTATGACTTTAAATGTACTCACATTCAAAAAAAAGGCAAGAAGCAATGAAACGATTGTCGATACAAAAAATCACTCTTGTGCTCTTTTTGCTCTATCCTGCTTGCTTAGCAGCAGCAGATGTTTTTTTTCTTGCATCTGAATTTAATCAACAATTTTCTTGCACAAATCCGTATATCATGCGATTCAATACAACTATTGACCTTGATGAAGATATTAGCATTTCCGGAAACTGCCCATTGATTATTGCCGATAAAACACTCAATTTGCGCGGTACACTTACCTTCACCAGCTCAAGTGGCAATGCCGTTATTGTAGAGCAAAGTAGCATTTGGATGTTGCAAAGTTTTTTTCGCAACACGCAAATAGTTCAGTTCACCGGAAATGCATCACTGATCATGTATCCGGGAGCAATACTTATTATGAATGGAGCACAGTTGCGATTTACTGATTCAACCGTGTGGACTTTTGTACCAGAAAGTCCAATCATATGAACATAAAATATACTATGGCCATAATTATTATAATGGGAACAGCGGCACAACTTGTTGCACGCACCTGGACCCCACCGCTCCCGTATTATGTTCCCTATGTTCTTTTGCCCATGCTTGATGATCATGATCACTGGTGGCATGTCACGGGACAAGCAACCGCATTTTTCCGTCATGCAAAAAAAGCATATAGCGCAAATAATAATGAGACAATTATGTCCAGCGATCAGTCGCAAAATTCTTTGGCAGCATTATTATTTAATCAAGCACTGTTTATGCCTCAGCAAGCTTTTTTTGATAGTACTGCATCAACACCTGAAAATCCTTTTTTAAATACAACATTTGCTCCCTTAATTTCGTATAAAGATCGCGGCGTTATCATAGAATTTGATTTTTATGCAACGACTGAACATGATTGGAATGTCGGACTGCGCACGCGTATCCCATTTCACAGCTTTCGCGTTAAACATCATTTTAATCCAGAGGGCAGTGGAACAAGCCCAATGAACGGAGCACAAGTAGCTGATGTTGCACAAATACAAACAGAAACCGTTGGCACTGCACAATTACAACTATTTGCTTTTCGTCTCGATTTTCTTGCGCAACTACCAGCATCATGTGATCCTGTCGGACTACAAAATAGCTTTGTCGTATTTTCCAATACCACCGGAGGATTTGGTGGCAGAATTACTATGGATGGCTACGATGTCACCAATGCATCTCCCAATCCTCTCAACCAAAATCCCATCACTGCCACATATCGCTCAGATCCCAAACTTACTCCTGGACAATTTTATCTTCCCCTCGGACAAGCCCAAACATTACCCGCATTATCTGCTAATGGAACACAAGCAAATGGAACTGCTCTAGAAGATAATGCCTCTGCACGATTTATAGCAACCACTGTATACACGCCGCTGGGAGAAAATTCTGCAAATCAGGAACATCTCTGGATTATTCCAACTATTGACCCAACTGTTCCCAATCTTGTTACTAATGCACGTGCAATCCGCGATGATGTTCAAAATTTACTCAACAGTTGTGTTAACTCATCAGCTGAAGAACTATTTGAAGAACAAGGCGGCCTCTCTTTTGACAATCAAACAAGAGGTGGTGCAGGCGATTGGACCTTTGAAGGATTTCTCGGCCACTATTTTACTGATTACGTCTATGGAGAGTTTGATCTCATCGCCGTTGCACCAACGGGAAGAAAATATGACCCACAAAAAATATTCCAGCAACAACTGGGCAATAATGGTCATGGTGAAATTGGACTTGGCGCACAAATCTATCTGCTTCCTCTCGATTGTCTCCGCTTTTTTGGCAATCTTCAATACAATTGGGTACTCCGCCGTACTGAAAAAGTACTTGCTACTTTTCAAGGGGCAACTATAAAAAATCTCGGCCCTGCCACTGATGCATCAATCAAATGGCAGTATCTTCTCGGGCATCTGGCAGTTCAAGGAGTATATTCCTGGACAGATCGCTATGCGATCGAAGCAACATTTTCATATGAGGGATACCACAAAACAAAAGATCATGTAACCTTTGCCGTGTCTCAATTGAAAGATTTCCTTGGCAATGTACAACCACTTGATGCAAACGTTATTGCACAGAGAACAAATATGACAACGCATACTCTGGCACTACAAGCAACATTATTGTTAACAAAAAATTGGATTGATGCACGATGGTATGGTGGTGCATCATGGGTTGTTGGTGGTCATAACACACCACGAGACCGTGGATGGCAGCTGGGAGTTCAGGTCCATGTGTAAAAAAAAGGAATGAGTATGCAAAAAAAAATACATTATTTTTGTAGTATACTTGTATATTTTTCATATGCAATACTGCATGGACAAGCGGAAAGCCAGCTGATTACCATTGGTGTTCCTATTGTGCATAGCAATGTACTGCCATCACCCGATGCAACAGAAAATGTTCGTCTTGTCACGCTCTATGTTCCTGCAGCTGCCTTTGAAAATCCTGATCAGCGATTCCCTTTACTTTATTATTTACCGGGACTTGGGGGCACTAATGAAAGTTTTACGCTTGGTGATCAGATTTTGCTTGATAATTTAGTTGCGACCGATGAAGGTATCCCCATGATCGTCGCTCATGTCGACCCAAGCATGCCAGTTGGCCCGTATCCACCAACAGGAAAATATTATTATCAAGGAACATGGTATGTAAATTCTGCGCTCAATGGTGATTTTGAAACATTTATAATTGAAGATATGATTCCGTTTATTGATGCAACTTTTCCCACTATTGCCAACCGGGCATTTCGTGGCGTTGCAGGACAATCAATGGGCGGTTATGGTGCGCTGTATCTGGGCATTCGGCATCCTGAACTTTTTTCTACATTCGGTGCAGAAAGCCCTACTGCTTTTTGGGCGATTCTTACACAAGAAGAACTTGTGGCACCACCAGGAATTCCTTATCCGGGCAATATTATGTTTACTATCAATAGCCTGTTGCTCGAGGAAATTCCAACCACGGGGCCTGACGCAGGACAAATAACACCCGACAACGGCCCCTTCACATTTAGCGTTTTTTCATATTCTGCAGCATTTAGTCCAAACGTCAACAAACCTCCCTATTTTGTAGATCTTCCTTTTGAAGTCGATGATAATAATTTTCCCATTTTTACCCAAGGACAATTTACCATCGCAGATCCCTTCACCGGAGAACGATCTACAAGCCCAGTATCATTTACCCCTCGGGAAAATATCATTGAGCTCTGGAGAGAAAAAGACCCATTTTCGTTTGTCCATAATTATTTTCCAACAGTGCGCCTCCAATCAATTTATATTGACGGTGGAGATATAGAACTTATAGATTCAGCAGGATCACGTTTATTTTCAGATCAGTTAGTCGATGCCCTCATTGATCACAATTATATCCTCTACAATGGCGATCACACCACATGCCTCACATCAGAATTGTGTGCGCGCAACCAAACTATTTTTCAACTTTTTTCTGCGACATGTGCTAATGCCGGACTTGTCCCTGATGAAATCAGAACAAAAATTATGGGCACAACAACCATCACGTTATCAGGCAATGCGCAACTTGCTATTTTTGACAATGCAATTGTTGGCATAGAAACATCACCAACATTAGATATTACGAACACAAATGTTACCATTAATGTTATCGATAATGCACAAATCAACCTCGGCAATGCCACCACACAAGGCGGCGTGCTCCAAATTGGCAACCGTTTTAGCAAGGCTGCCATACAAGGAGACCCCGAGCTTCTTAATCATGCAGTACGAGGACAAATTATCCTCAATGGCCCCAATGCCATTATTGAAATTGGTAAGGCAGGTGTTTTAGGTCTTGGTGCTGGCATTGACGGGAAACAGGTCACTGCTCTTAATAATGCATCAGCGCTCACCCTGACAAATGTAAAAAATCTATCGCTTATTCTGAGACAAGGAACCCTCATTGCAAATCAGATTATGTCAGGACAAGAACCAGATGCCGGACTTCTCCTTTTAGGACTTAGTGATAATTATACCTTTAGCGTCAACCCCAACAGTTCAGTTATTCTTGGTGGTGGTAATATTGTAACACTCAATGATGCGCTCAGACGACAGCCAGTTGTTGTAGCTACTGCCGGTTTTGATCCCCCTGGTGGTATTCTTAATAATCTTGATACCAATCCCGATGCTATTGATTATTTTTATCAACTTTCCATCAGTTCTACCTTGTATTACACCAGTATAAATAATATCGGCACCGTGGTTTCTTCATTATTAATGCCAAGTAAAGATGCTTTTTATCCGACACCGTTTTCACTTATTAACAGTAATTCATACTCCCAGGCAACAGATTTTCTTTCTGTAAACCAAGATGCTGATTTCTTTTCTCTCAATGACAAAAAAGGTGCTTTTGATATTGCAAAAACGCTCACCTTTAATTACTCAAATCCTGACCAGACCGTTTCTATCATACGCATTCCAAAAAATGAAATTCCCGTAGGCCAAGATCAATCAGGTTTGGATTTGGCAGCAATTGCACAACAATATGGAACTCTTAATATTATTGTCGATGATGTTGATAATAGCCCAGAACTGATACGAGTCAACACGCCGGTTCCATCATGAGGCATATTAAAATTCATTAAAGAAATCTTATATACCTCAATACGGTTCAAGTAATATCATTGGAGAAATTTGCTTTTTAAATCCTTTATTAGACAAAGCTTCGTTTATCTCATCAATAATAGAATTTACTACAGCATTTTTTATATCCATTTTTGCTGTCGACGTATATATATGCCCAATGTCTGTAAAAATTTTTCTTGTCATAAAATAATATTTATATATAAAATTATCAAGACTTTTTGCAGAAACTGTCTTTACTTCTTCCATAGCATCATCTTTTAATTTCATTATTTCATTATCAAGTACAGTTATTTTTGCTTGCTTTTCTTGTTCCTCTGATGAAAGTCCAGATTCTGGCTCCACATAAAAAGGATTAATACCAATTTTGACACCAACCCCTTTTTCAATTGAAGCTTGATTTATAATATAAATAATATCCGTTAATCGCTTATTTAGTCTTGTTTTTTTTTCTGGATTAAGACTTGCAATTTCCATAGACATTTGCGATACTTTGCGGCTATATTCATTCCTGAACTGAATCGCTTGGCCAGAAATTTGTTCAAGGGTTTGCAGGGCAGCTTCCTCTAAAGCTGTTAATCTATCCTCAATATTTTCTTGCCTTGCGGTACTCATTCGTTTTTGCTTCATCTTCGGCTTAGGCACCTCAAATTCCCGCTCTACTTTTGTACTTGATGGTTCTTGAAACCACGTTGGCTTAAACAGTTCAAATTTCCATTCTACCTTTTTTTCTGATTCTGCACTAACCATTTCAAAGGGATTTTCAATATATGCGTTTATTCCCCTATTCTCAAGCTTTAATTGTGTTGTATAACTAATCTTACCCAGTAACTCTTTATTTATTTTCAAAACTATATTTGAACCTTTTTGCATTAACTGCATTTTATCAGCTTCTTGCAAATTACTTTCAAAAATTGCTGTATATATTCCATTTACCCATGTATTGTACTCTTTTATGTCGGCAGCAACCTTATCGACGGGGGTAAGTATATCTAGTTGTGCAAGATCGTTTTTGGATGTACGTTCTAATTCTTGTAACTTGGCGTCTAATGGTTTCCGTATTCTTGTTGTAGCCGCAGCTGTTTTCTTTTTCATCACCGGTTTTCCCGTTGTTTTTCTTCTCTCTGCCCCCTTGAGTGATAAATAGCCCATAAAAAAGATACTTATAACGAAAATGCTCAGCAAAATTTTGTTATATTTCATATATAAATCTCGGTCATAAATAAATAAAAAATATACCTAGAATCATATTACAAAATGAAATACAATAATGACAATAGTTTCAAGAAATAATAATGTTAGGGTCATGACTAGCAAACGTTATATTTTTTAAACAAAGACAACAAAATTTTATAAATATTTTTATCTCTATTATTAAATCTAAACTCTGTTTCTTTAAGATGCAAGTAAAAAGTTGAAGAATGCATACCTTTAAACTTTAAAAGGCGGGATTTAGCGATGCCCCAAAAGCCTTCAATGCCATTAATATGGACATTGCAGCCTCTTTCTTTGCGAGCAAGTTTAGTTGAATGATTGATTCTAAAATGGCTTTTATATCCTAATGCTACAAGCCCGTCATAGCCCTTCCATTCATCAGAAAATATTGTACTGTCTCGTGAAACTTTTCTACAAATTACTTGCTGGAGCGTCTTAGCTTTACAATTTGGAACTATGTTTGTATATACTTTTCCGTTTCGTTTACATATACCAAAAACTTTCGTTTTATTCGTACCGCGCCCACGTTCCCTTTTTTGGGATTCTTTTTTCTTTCGATATCTTGATCCAAAATAACTCTCATCTACTTCAACTTCTCCATTAAAAAGTTCTTGTTTCTCACATTCATTGGCTATTACAGTTCTAATTATTGTAAGATATCGGTTAATTGTATTTCGATTCAAACCAACTACAGCCGTTATTTGTTTTGCTGTCAAATCTAGTACAAACAGTCTTAAAATTTGCCTAAATTTTGCCTTCGAAATTTTTGCGCAATGTAAAACCTTCTTTTTATGCTCCATGAGCTGCATCCTAACATTTTTTGGTTAGGTTTGCTAGTCATGACCCTAATGTTATATGCTCCAGTACAATAAAAAACATTCATTTACAGCTTTGTTTTTAATACTCATACTGTACAAAAAAGATATAATTGCTTACTCTTTGTATGAAAATTATTACGCACAAAATATGGTATAAAAGATCATATATAGAAAAATTTTACACTATGATAATTTATTTTATCGCAAAAGTTGCATCGTGGTTTCAATTTATTTTTGCATGCACACCCATTGCAGTTCCTCCAGCTTTTTATGGTGCAATAGCAGCAACAACGGGTATTATCATACAAAAATATTATGACAATATGTCATTCATTGTAATTTTTACCATTGGCATGGTAGCGATGCTCATTCTTGCACAGCTCTATAATTTCTCGTTTCATAGTAAAACAGTTTCTTTGCTCATGATATGTTTATTTTTTGGCACCGCCTGGCGTTATACCACCTTATACAAACATCATCGTAATTTTTTTGCCCATACTGCTGGCATGTCATATACCACAGTTGCAACTATTATAGATAAAAAAGTTCATGATCATCCCTACTACAAAGAGCTCTATCGCATGCGTGTAAGCGCGCTCTACCACAACAATCATCAATTTGATGCTCCCTCTTTTTATCCTTTTGAAATTTTTGTTTACAGCACAGCATCACCATTGGTACCGGGTGATATTATTTCTCTATCATCAGCACAATTTAAAGAACCATCTTCTTCATCTTTTTTGCAATATCTTATGAAAGAAGGAATATATGCAACTTTGTTTATATCAAGCCGTCAGCAGAAATTCATTATTCGTCCACCTACCTCTTTTTATCGCTGGTATCATGAAACATATACAACTTTGCACACTGCATTATTAAAAAAAATAAACAGCCAAACAGCGCCTTATTTTTCCCTCCTTTTTTTAGGAGAGAAGACAGATACATCTTCTTGCTTCTTGTTTCAAAAATGGGGAATTGCTCATTATGCAGCACGCTCAGGACTTCATTTAACAATTTTTGTTTTCATATGGGAATTTTTACTCTCTATTGTCCCAATTCCACATTTCTTAAAGCAATTACTACTTCTTTTATTATGTTGCGCTTATGCTTTCTTGAGTAAAAATGCAACATCATTTCTCCGTGCATTCGTTATTTTTTTGATATGCAAAATATATATTATGCAAAAAGCAACAACATACTTTCTCCATATTCTCTCTTTTGTGTATTGCCTTTTTCTTCTCCAAAACCCATTTCTGCTTTTTTGTCTTGATTTTCAGCTGAGCTTTGCACTGACCTATGCATTAGTATGGACATCCTTCGTGCGCATCCCAGCCCGATAAAAACACAAAAATATTGCTTCATATTTTCTATTTTTCATACAATAAGGAGAAATAATTACTCATGTTTGAAAAAAAAGGAGAGCTCAATGAACATCTTTAGGAAAAATATTGCAATATATCTATGGATTATTGTTTTAGCATCTGTACAACAAATTCAGACAAATCAATATCTCTACAATTATGATGATCTGTATTTGCTTGATGATACTATCAAAGCGGTTCCCTGTGACTGTTTCTTGTGTGAGGAACTCAAAGCAGAACATACCACAAACAGTTGTCGCCTCACAAAATCAGTCACAAAAGATTGGACTATTATTGTCTACATGGCCGCAGATAATGATTTGCGGAATTTTGCGGTACGCAACATCAAACAAATGGAGCTTATCGGCTCTAACAACAACTGTAATATCCTTGTTCACCTTGACATTCGCATAGCAGGCAACAAAAAAATTACCCGCCGGTATTATATAGAAAAAAATCGTATTCTTCATGTCAATGCAAATGATACCTCTACACAACAAATGGATAGCGGAGATCCTCAAACACTTGTCTCATGTTGCAAATGGGGCATCGGTTCATATCCTGCACGTAACTATGCACTTATTTTTTGGAATCATGGAACAGGTGCTGTAGATCCTGAAAGAGGGCGCGTGCTCAACCCTGCAGAGCTTTTTGCCTTTAACCCACTAACCAATAAATTTGATCTCGACCGTTCCGTTGCATTTCTTGATCTTATTGAACCAGATCTCCGTGGTATTTGTTGGGATGATACAACGGGAAATTATCTGACAAATCAAAAATTAAATACTGCTTTACACTTTATTTGTACCCATTTTTTACAGGGAGAAAAATTTTCCATCATCGGTTTTGATGCCTGTCTTATGTCTATGATTGAGGTTGCGGACATTATAAAATACTACGCAGATATCATGATAAGCTCACAAGAAGTAGAACTTGGCGCTGGATGGGATTATACACAACTTTTGGCACCATTAGAGCAACATCGACTTGGCCAAGAAGAATTTGCGCAACATATTGTTGCAACATACGGAAAAACATACGCAGCATTGACAAATGACTACACTCTCTCTGCACTTTTTATGAAAGAAATCGATCTTCTTGAAAGCAACATCAATAATGTTGCGCAACTGTTACTTGACTGCCTAAAAGTGCAAAAAAATGATTCCGTCAAAAATGCTATTCGTGCCAGTAGAAGTAAACTTGCATGTACCCATTTTGATGAACCAAGTTATATAGACCTTCATCATCTATATTTCAATTTGCAAAAAAATATTGGTGCTATGTCATTAATAACTCCTGAAAAAAATAATAGTCTCTTGCAAAAGCTCAAAGATGAACTTGTCTATGGACAGGAACTTATTTTTTCTATCGTCTTTGCAAATACCACTGGCAAAAATCTTGCCAGCGCACAAGGAATTTCAATTTACTGCCCTGAGCGCAGAATTCATCCATCATATCGCAATCTGCCTTTTGCAAAACAGAATGTCTGGGTTTCACTTATTACGCAATATTTATTACCCTAAAAAAGTAAACAGATATCGTACTATTTTCAACACAGGATCGTATGGACCCCAAACAATTTAAGCAACAGCTGCTTGATCAGCTGTATGCTCCATACAAAAAATGTATGGAATGCCCGCTGGGCAACCTCGGCCGCAAAAATGTCGTATTTGGCGAAGGAAATCCTGATGCTTCACTCATGTTTATCGGAGAGGCACCGGGGCAAGATGAAGATGAGCAAGGACGCCCTTTTGTTGGAAGATCAGGAAAACTGCTCACCCAAACATTGAGTTCTCTGTCTATTGCGCGCAGCGATGTTTTTATAACAAACATCGTCAAATGTAGGCCGCCAAACAATCGAAAACCTTTGCCTGAGGAAATGTCCGCATGTAAAAAACTTCTTCTTATCCATCAAATAAAAATCATACGCCCACGCGTTATTTGCACATTAGGTGCCGCAGCGGTGGAAGGGCTTTTTGAGCACCTTGTCAAAATAACACACATTCGAGGAACAATCATGTCGTACGAGGAAACTCACCTTATTCCCACCTATCATCCTGCGTATATCCTTCGCAACCCCTCCGCTTTTGATACTTTCAAAAAAGATATTCAAAAAGCATATTTTTTAAGCCTCAAAAATCAGTAAAAAAAGTTATCCACCAGGGTGGTGGATAAGTGGTGGATAACTCTGGTGGATAACTTTTTTTCCACCAACTTATCCACCACTTATCCACCACTTATCCACCACTTATCCACCACCCCCTAAATTCTCCGGATACCTGTCCCATGGCTCAATATCGATATTTGAAAATGAAAAAATTGCCAGTTATCCACCACGCCTATTATTATTATATATATATATATATTTAATATTTATAATAGCGGTCTGGTGGATAACTCAGTTTTTGATCAAAAAAAGAGCAAAAAAGGATCTCAAACTTTTCCTATTGTCATAGTTGGAGAAATATACTACACTGTTGTCATGGCAGTGCGATAAAAAAGAATTAAGCACGAATCTGTAAACCTTGAAAATATCTGTTTTTAGGAAAATTTCCCGTGAAACTTACAGAAGTTATAAACGAATTAGTTGAAGAACGAGGCCTTGATCGATCAGTTCTGGACGATATTATCAAAGAAGGTCTGCTTTCTGCATATAAAAAAAAATATCCAGAGCTTATGCTTGAAGCGGAACTCGACCGTATTACCGGTGATTTGTCGGTTAAAATTGAGAAAGAAGTAGTTTCCAGCGTTGAAGATGAGGAAAATCAAATCAGTTTAAAAAAAGCCCGCTTTGTCGACAAGGCAGCAGAAGTAGGATCTAAAGTGTGGCTTCCCTTTGAAGGGACCATTGGTCGTGTAGAAGTATTACGTGCACGCCAAGTAATCGCCCAAAAAATTCGCCATGTAGAAGCTGCTGCTGTGTACAACGAATTTAAAGACAAAGAGGGCGAAATTATCTATGGAACCATCCATAAATGCGAGCGAAATGGCATGGTAGTAAAAATTGACGATGCGCTTGCTTTTCTTCCAAAAACATTGGCTTCACCCTTGGATAAATGTGCCGTAGGATTTCCTATGCGTACGTTGTTGAAAGAAGTTCTTGCAGAACCTCGCAACGACAATCAGCTTATTCTCGACAGATCTTCTGAGCTTTTTTTACAACGTCTTTTTAAGCTAGAAATTCCAGAAATCTTTGAAAAGTTGATAGAGATAAAACGAATAGTCCGTATTGCTGGATATAAAGCAAAAATTGCCGTTTCTTCCAACGACAGAAACATTGATCCTGTCGGAACCTGTGTGGGTGTTGGGGGAAGCAGAATTAGGCCAATTTTAGAGGAAATTGGTGGTGAAAAAATAGACGTAATTCCATGGAGTGATTCTCCAGAAGAGTTAATAAAAAATGCTCTTAAACCAGCAAAAATTTCACGCGTGGAGCTCGTTGACAAAAAAGTAGCACGAGTATGGCTTGATGAAGATCAGCGATCTTTTGCGATTGGAAAAGGTGGACAAAATATAGCATTAGCATCGCGTTTGACAGGAATTGATATTCAATTGGTCCAAGAGGGACAAGAATCAAAAGCATTAGAAGTGAGTATTTTTAAAGATACTGACGATGAGTTGGAAGAGCAATAAAAATGCTTACAAAAGTAAAGTGGTGTAAAAAAATAATTTATGAATACACGTGTATATGAACTTGCCAAGCAGTATGATATTCCGAGCAAAGAACTTGTTACTCTTTTACAAAATGCGGGCCACACGGTTGCGAGTCACATGTCTGTGCTGGACTCCAGCGCTCTTGAATTTATAGAAAAGCATTTCAAAAAAGGGGGAAAAAAGGGTGCCGAAATAAAAAAAACTGTATCAAAAAAAAGCGAAATTAAAGACCAAAATATAAAAAAAAGTGAGCCAGTAAAAGAAGATAGTTCTCCTGTACCAGTAATTTCTTCCGCCTCTTCATTACCTCCAAAAAGTGCTATGATTGATACTTCTGTTACACAAAAAAAGGAAGAGAAAAAAGAAGAAAATATTGTGCCAAAGGAACATCAACATTCCATTGTAGCACAATCGATGTCAGTTGGAACGTTGTGCGAAGTTCTTCAGCGCCCGCTCAATGAGGTAATCATTGCTCTGTTACGCATGGGGGTAGTGGCGACGAAAAATCAACTTGTCTCCGAGGAGCATGTTTGTAAAATAGCTGCCCATTTTGGTGTGAACGTTACAAAGCCATCGCTTGTTGTGGAACAAAAACATAAGACTGATGACCATAATTTTGCCCAGTCAGAAGCGCTTGAAGAGCGTTTGCCAGTTATTGTTGTTCTGGGACATGTTGATCATGGGAAAACAACTTTTTTAGATTATGTTCGAAAAACACGTCTTGCATCAAAAGAAAAGGGTGGCATTACCCAACATATTGGTGCATATGAAGCGGCAACAAAACATGGAAATATTATTTTTATCGACACTCCTGGCCATGAGGCCTTTTCAAAAATTCGGCAGCGTGGAGTGCGTGCAGCTGACATAGCAGTACTCATGATAGCGGCAGATGATGGGGTAAAACCACAAACAGTGGAAGCCATTAAAATAATTAAAGAAATAAAAGTACCCGTTGTTGTTGCTATTAATAAAATCGACAAAGCGGAAAAAACTCGTATAGAAACGATCAAAAGGCAGTTAGCACAGTATGATCTAGTCCCTGAAGATTGGGGCGGTACGACCGTTTGTATGCCAATTTCAGCAAAAACAGGAGAAGGGGTTGATGCTCTTCTTGATATCTTAGTTTTGCAAGCACAATTGCTGGAGTTGCGAGCAGTTAAAAAAGCTCCGGCGCGCGGATATGTTCTTGAATCAAAACTTGAAAAAGGGCGTGGCCCCGTAGCAACAATAATTTGTCGCCAAGGCAGTATGGCTGTCGGTGATTATTTTGTGTGCGGAAATACGACAGGGCATGTTAATTCGCTGGTTGATTCGTATGGTCACCATGTCAAACAAGCAGGTCCTTCTATTCCAGTGCAGGTTGCGGGATTTTCTACAGCCCCCGCTTTGGGAGATTATTTTCAAGTAATTTCTCGCCAAGAATTTCTGAAAATGCGTACTGTTCAAGAAAAGATGAAAAAGGGGGCAGTGGTTACAAATTTTGGTGCAGAAAATGCGGTAAAGCTTATTATAAAGACCGATACAGATTCTTCTCGTGAAGCGCTGACCGATGAAATTAGAAAAGTTGAAAAACATGATAAACATGAGATTAATATTATCGCATCTGGCGTGGGAACTATTTCTGAAAGTGATGTAGAATTTGCCTATGACACTGGTTCCATTATTATTGCATTACATACTAAAGCAGAAGTAAAGGCAATGAGTTTGGCCGTGCAGCGGCAAGTTCCGATTCATTATTTTGATATTATTTACAAACTTATCGAATTTCTCCAAGAATATGTAAAAAATGCAAATCAAAAAGTGGTTATCGTGACTAAGAAAATTGGAGAGGCATCCGTTCTTCGTGTCTTTGATATAAAAAATGTTGGCGTTATTGCTGGCGCATATGTCAAAGAAGGGCGATTTACGCGAGATGGATCTGTTGTTGTCTGGAGAGGTAAAGAAAAGATCGGCAAGGGCAAAATTACAAGCCTTCAGCGAGAAAAGAAAACAGTCAAAGAAGTTCACGCTGGTTTTGAGTGTGGGTTTGCGGTTGACGGTTTTTCTGAATGGGAGGTTGATGATCGTGTTGAATGCTATGCCGAGCAACGTACCTTTGAATAGTATTTCCATTTCTTATCTTTTTATACCCAAATCTATATAAGTTTTTTTACAATGTTGGGGAGAATTGACCCATGGGTGATCAAATTGAAAATTCATAAGCCATAATTTACTTGCGCAACATTTCTATTACTGTTTTTTTTAAGGAAAAACACTGTTTTTTATAATGTGCTTTTTTGTTTTTTTGTAAAAAACGCAACAACCACTTTAGTGGAAATGCTTTGTTTTTCTATGTTTTTTTTGTGTTGTTTTTTTTATGTTGCAAAATATATTGTTTTTTCTTCCAATGGGGGCACACTGAATGATGCTTCTGTGCAATTTTTTTGCTCTTCCTTATTAAGGTTGGTTGAGGAAGATGGTGGAAGCACTGCTTATTGAGGGGGTAATAGTGGCAAGATCTTTTTGTAAGGTACTACAATTCCTTCTTAGCTAAATTAAGAAGATCTTCGCCTCTATTACTTGCTCAGTTTAATATATCCATTCAGAATGAATGAAACTTACTTTGCTTCGCTCTTCTTTTTTTATTCATTCTTCATGGAGCCTGTAAGGGAAAGATAGTCATATTATTCTTTTTTTCTTCTACATCCTTCGCGGAGCCCTTGGGCGAAGTCGGAGGATCAAGAGCCTGTTTGGGAAGAAAAGATCTGAAATTTATCGAAGGAAATTTTTTCCCAGAACATTTTTAAATTCCATTTTCCCGTTTTAATTCTTTGCTCGTTTAAAACTCCATGAGGTAGGAATGGAGTTAAATGAGTGGCCTATTATGCTACTCAATCCCAAGTTTCTTCCGTGTCGCTGGGCTTATGTGTTTTCTAATAATGTCCATATTATGTTTGTACTCAGCAAGTTCCTTGCTCGGAGTTTCAAGTATTTTTGGCACATCAAAGAGATGAGGGTCATTAAAAATGAGCTCAAAAGTTTTGATGCCAAGCTTTCCTTTACCAATATCTTCATGGCGATCAACAAAACTTCCACATTCCCGTTTTGAATCATTAATATGCATAGCTTTTAATTTTTTGATACCTAACAGCTCATCAAACTGTTTCCACATATCATGGTATCCTTTTTCTGTGCGAAAATCGTAGCCAGCGGCAAAGGCATGACAGGTGTCAAAGCAAAATCCGAGCTTTTTTTTGTGATCAGATTGGCGATATACTGTGGCGAGTTGCTCGAAGGTGTCGCAGGTAGTGCTTCCCTGCCCTGCCATATTTTCCAATAAAATAGAAACATTGGTTTTTGTGTGCTCAAGAATGTGATTCAAATTATCGGCAATGCGGTCAAGGCATGTTTTTTCATCCGATGTTGTATAAGAGCCAGGATGAAGAACAAGGTAGGGAAGACCAAGTTGTTCGCAGCGGTCAAGTTCCATGAGTACCGCAGCAACTGACTTTTTTTCCGTTGCTTTATCTGGAGAACCTATGTTGATCAGATATGTTGCATGGACCATAATATTATGCGGTTCAATGAGGCTTTCTGCAACTGTTTTTTTAAAAAGCTCTGCTTCTTCTGCTGTGATTTTTTTTGCATTCCATTGACGGTTACTTTTGGTAAATATTTGCATGGCAGTGCAGCCGATAGACTCCGCACGAATGATCGACTGTTCAAATCCGCCAGACACGGACATGTGAGCTCCCAAAAGAAGCTGATGAGATGATTTCATGTGACATATACCTTTGTGTATTTTTTTGACATGTTACTCAATTCAATGGTATAAAACAAAGGAGTAGTCTGTACAATATTTTTTTATAGGAGAAGTTTCATGAAGCTGATGAGCAAGATTTTTTTGGCGAGTGTATGTCTGGGCGGATTTTCTGCTATGAACTATGGTATGGAGCAAAAATCAAAGGAAGAAGGGGACATGCCGGAAAAAAGCAAATTTGATGTATCTGTAATGCGCAGTAGTTTAGAGGAAGAAAAACCGAGTCCAATTTTTCCTCACAGTTCAAAAGAAACTAAAATTCGCGCAGTGAACTATAATATAGAGAATTTTTCTATACCAACAATTAATACAGAAGACATGGTTTCTCCTTTATTTTTAGATTATCGTCCACTGGCGGATGATATTTTTGATACACCCATTTTTAAATTTTATTTCAAACAAAATTGTCAAGCTATGGAGACTGCAATAGGAAAAGGAGTTTTTAATATTGATAAAGGGCTTCCTGGAATAGCATATTTCTTGAAGGAATGTGGGTCTGAAGAATTACTTGAAGATATAGTTATAGAACATTGTGTTAGCGCATTATCTCTTTTAATTACAAAAAATGAACAATATAAAAAAATTGAATCAGAAGTTCTGGAAAAAATTAAAGGAAACATTTCCAGTGAGGAACGTTTGCAGCTTAAAGGTGAAATTGGATTGATAAGACAGGGCTTAGCCTTATCTTGGGTAGTAGAAAAAAGTAAAAATCCTCTCACGCTTGTACCTCCAACAGGTGATGATGCAGTGGACAATCTGAAAATCTTGAATGCTAATAGGCATTTGCCTTTGGAAGGAAATGTGAAATTGCTTGCTGCCGCAGGCCTGGTGGATAGTTTGGCTCTTGCTCAACTTGCTCAAGAAAAACCGCTTGAAGCTATATTTGCTGGACCACAACAGCACTAAATTTTTATTTGTTTGAAATGAACAGAGAGTGATTCAGTAAAAAGTGATTTAAAAGATCTATTTTTTTGAAGGAGGCACGTCAGCTTGTCTCCTTTTTTTATTGACAAAAACGGGAAAAAGCCCGATAATAAACCGTTGTCTTGTAATAATATATGTATGGCGCAGCATTGTTAAAGGGTGCATCGTGAGAGAGTTTATTAGGGAAAAATCTTTTTTTGTAATTTTTTATGCCTTAATGGTTCCGTTTTTTTCGTGTGCAGATAGTTCAAAGGATACACAGTTTAATTATTGGGGCTTTTGTAAGCCAGAAATGTTTTATGGAAAAAATACCAATTATTTGAACAATAATAATACTGCTGACAAGCAATGGTATGAGCGGACGATTTTAGGATTTACCGCTGATTTTTTGTATGGATCAAAGACATATGGCATGTCTGCTCTTGAATTTCTTCTGACTTTTTATACCAAGGTGGTGTGGGGAAATCCAGAAAGTATCGCACGGACGACAGATTCGACTGTTCGATTTTTAGAAATAGTGACCGGTTCTCATAATCATGGCATTCCACGAAGTTTTTTTTGGGTGAGAGAAATGTGGATTCGCATTGACCTTGATATTGCATTTAGTCTTCCAACAACGCACAAACACACATTAACATTAGGGGCTTTCCCCTTTGAACTTGGGCGAGGAATAGCGCTTGGGGAAGCATATGCAGTAGGGCCAGAAGTACTCGGTTTTTATTCGGATAACTTGGTTGATCAGTTTCCTTTTGGTGCAAAACTGTCGGGTAATATTTTGCAAGGATTGTCGTATGATGTATATGGGGCAATTTTACAAAATAAGAGTAGTGGCTTTTCAGACACGGGGTCAAAAATTTTGGGCCAAAAATATGGCAGATTAAAAACTCCAGAGCGTGGATTTGGAAAAATTAACTTTTTAACGGCAGCGCGACTTTTTTGGTACGTTCTTGACAGTGAAAATTATGGCAAAGTACGCATTGAGCCGTATGTCCTGTTTAATCATGATCCTGAACAAGAAATAGATTTTCTTGGTGATTCTGCCAGTAAACTGGGAACTGCGGGACTTGCCTGTGAATATTTTGGCGACACCGTAGAATGTGGTTTTGATTGTGCATTTAATATGGGGCATCAACAAGTATATGGCTGGGATCGCAATACTATTAATTTCAGCAATACAACTGGCCAACCAGTTGTTGTCAATACCCAGGTTAATGCAGTTATTGATGCAATGGGTACAACGGTTCTTGCACCGTATATTCCCGGAAGTCCGTCGCAAAGTATTATAGATTCAGCATTTCGTGATCAGTCTGAAAATGGTGCAGAAATTGGAAAAGTTCCTTCAATTGGTTATTTACAGCGAGCTGATGGACAGGATATTATTCTTCAAAATAGCAAAAAACGGTTTCGTAATCCGTATGAAAATAGATATGAAGGATGGATGTTTGTTGCTGACCTTGGCTGGTGGGTTTATAAAAAAGATTTACAAATGTCAGCAACTATTGGTGCAACATCAGGGGGAGATAATCCAAATATTTTCCATGAAGATGAGGTGTATACCGGATTTATACCGTTACAGGAAATTTATTCAGGAAAGCGCGTAAAAAGTGCATTTTTGCTCAGCGGTGCTGGTAAAGTTAAAAGACCACTCTCGACGCCAAGTGAAGACCAGGTCCTTGGAGTTCCATTCCCTGATTCAGTATCTGGATTTACCAATTTAGTATTTTTTGGAGGGGGGCTGACCTATACGCCGCGGAGTTGGAGTAACCCATTCAAATGTAACCCAAATATTCTTGCCTATTGGGAAGAGTATCAGATTGGAAGGGCTCGTACATTTTTGGGTGTAGAAACGAATCTATTTATGTATTATAATCTTATGAAAGACCTTGAGGTTTTCATGGTAGGGTCAATATTTTTCCCAGGATCATTTTATGCAGATAGAGGCGAATTACCACCGCGACTTGTCATGATTACTCCGCGTCAGGAACATACATTGGCGGAGCCGGAAGTGACGGGATCCTTTGATCGTATTCCAGGACTTGGGCAAAATGTTGCATTTACCTTTAACGTTGGTATGAAATATATGTTCTAAGAAAATAGGTAAAATTTATGCAGTACATGCGGACAACAGGATGTGGGTTAGTATCAAATAATTGGATAGACAGAGTTATTCATCTTGCCGGATGGGTACATCGACGACGAGATCATGGTGGACTTATTTTTGTTGATCTTCGAGACCGCACTGGATTAGTGCAACTTGTTTTCAATCCCACCTATGGCCATGGAACTCATATCAAGGCACAGGAACTACGCTCGGAATTTGTCATAACGATTACGGGAACCGTTGTTGCACGAACTACAGAAACTATTAATAAAGATTTACCAACGGGGCAGATAGAAATTCAGGTAAGCGAACTGCATATTTTAAATACCAGCAAGACGCCTCCATTTATGCTTGATGAAGCATCAGGAGTTGAAGAAGAAGTTCGTCTGAAATATCGCTACATAGATTTGCGCCGCCCTGAAATGCATTATAAATTTGCGCTGCGAGATCAAGTTATTTTTTTGATGCGGGCTTTTTTGCACCAGGAGGGATTTTATGATCTCGAAACGCCCATTTTGACCAAAAGTACGCCGGGCGGATCACGGGAATTTTTGGTACCATCGCATATGCATCCTGGACTTATTTATTCATTGGCTCAATCGCCGCAGATATATAAACAGTTGCTTATGGCGAGTGGAATGGAACGGTATTATCAAATAGCGCGCTGTTTTCGTGATGAAGATTTGCGTGCAGATCGTCAGCCAGAATTCACACAGCTTGATATAGAAATGTCATTTATACAAGAGCATGATATTCAAGATATTATTGAGCGACTTATTGCGCATATTTTCCAACAAGCATTTGGATGTACGGTGGCTCTTCCTTTCAAACGCATGACTTATCATGAAGCATTTTCAACGTATGGGTCAGATAAACCTGATTTACGGTATGGACTCCCAGTAACTGATGTAACGCTCTTATTTCAAGATACGCAACTGGATTTTCTTCGCATCATTTTGGGCAAGGGTGGCAAAATTGGCATGATCCATGTCCGTGATTATGAATTTTCTCACACTGAGCGAAATCGCTGGGTTGAGCGAGCACAAAAATTAGGCGCAAAAGGGCTTGTGTGGATGCATGTTGAGGCTGACAGCACCATAGATTCTCCGATTGCCAAATTTTTGCCGCAAGATTTTTTTGCTCGGTTGCAGCGAACGATTCCAGATGTGGGAGTGGGAAGTACATTTTTTATGGTTGCAGGACCCTACAAACAAACATGGGAAGTGCTTGGCAGGCTACGCGGAGCTCTTGCAGAAACTATGAATTGTATTCCGCAAGATGAATATAATTTTTCATGGGTAACAGATTTTCCATTATTTGAATACGATGAAAAAACAAAAACATGGAATTCAGCACATCACCCATTTACCAGCCCTCAAGAGGGGTGGCAACATGAGGATAAAGCACATATGAAAGCACGTGCCTATGATGTGGTGCTCAATGGTATTGAGCTTGGTGGAGGGTCAATTCGGATTCACAATGCTGATATACAACAAAAAGTATTTGAAATTTTGGGACTATCGCCTGAAATTATGCAAAATAAATTTGGCTTTTTATTAGAAGCGCAGGAGTACGGTTTTCCGCCGCATGGTGGTATTGCACTTGGCATAGACCGATTACTTATGCTTATGACAAAATCAGCTTCGATTCGTGATGTTATTGCATTTCCAAAAACGCAGCGTGGTAATGATCCATTGATGGAAGCTCCAACACCAGTTTCAAATGAGCAGCTCAGGGAGTACGGCCTGCGGCTTGATATTCAAAAATAAATTTGTTAATAAAAATTTTACAAGCCTCTATAGATCAGTAATTCAGATGTAGCGCTAAGGTTGTATGTTGTTAAAATATTGCAAATAGGATTATAATTAATCTAAATATGTAATAATCTTGACAAATATACAATATCTTATATCCTTAATAGGAGTAATTTTGGCCTGCAATAAGTAGAGGGTAATGGTATGAAAAATGTAGTAAAAAAAGCGCTGGCAGCTCTATGTATAGTAGAATTGATTGCTGGATCAGCAACGTCCCTCCATGCGACTGAAGGCATGTGGGAAAAATTTGCTGCAATAAAAACAATAGCTGTTAGGCTAAAAACAAAAGTTACGGAAATGGGGTCAAAATGTGTCGGTATAGTAGGGCCAAAATTGACAGCAATAAAGACAAAAGTAAAAAAGGTTGCTCAGAATTTCTGTGATAATGAATTTGTTAAATATGTTAAATCTATCGCATATCCTTCATGTATAATACTTGGATCTGTTTGTAGTATTGTAAATGGTATACGTTTATATGCTGCGAACAAAGAACATGGGCTTGTAGATAAAACACTTAAAAATTGGTTTAAGAAAACTGATTATATTCTCAAAGGTGATTCAGAGCATAAAAGGCTGTCACTCCTTAAACATTATCTTTCTGAAGATATAAATTTTTATACATGGGCTCTCCCAGTAAGTCTTGCTGTATTGGCTGTCGGTATTATTGGAGTATATATTACGAAAAAAAATGCCAAAATAAAGACACAGAATAAAGAGTAATAATATAAAAAATATTTTTACTGTCCTACCACATAAATACGGGTCTGTTCAATTTTTTGCACACTGACAATTTCTTCTGACTTTTTCTGCTTCTGTTCTTTTTCACCTTTTTTCTTTTGTTCTTCATCAGTTTCTTTATCAGCTTTTTCTTTTTGCGGCTCTTTTTTCTCGTCCTTGTGCTCCAGGCTATCAATCAAAATTGGAATAACAAAGGTAAAGATTCTACTTGATTTTTGTTTGGTATCCCACAGTTCCAGCATTACTTTTATCCAATGAGGGATGAGAGGCAGTTCTGGCTCTTTTTTCTTTTTTGCTTCCTCATCTTGTTGTTCTTGCTTTTTTGCATCTTTTTCTTTTTTCCGGTCACTTGTCCATTCAGTAAAAGTTTTGTATTCATACTCTGGTTTTTTTGCCTCAGCCTTTTTTTCTTTTTCATCTTCTTTTTTATGTTCAATAACAATGCCATATTCAACAGACATTGTCTTGATGCCACTAATGAGCGGATATCCACGTGGTGCATCAGGACTCTTTTTTTGGTACGGTGCAAGTTCTAGATCAGTGCCTTCTTGGCGCCACAGGGTAAAACTTTTTTTGTTATCTTTTTCTGGTTCTAAATAATAATATATTCGCCCAATGCGTGGCTTTGGCTGGCCCGTTGATTTTGACCAGTATACTTCCATGGGATTGCTGGTGATACAGGTGATGAAAGAGAATTTTTTATTAGCCTGTCCGCCAACAAAGACACCTTCAAGTGGTTTTTTCTTTTCTTTTTCTTTGCCCTCTTTTTGTTCTTTTGTTGCAGCATCAGCTTTTTTGGTCTTTTTTTCTTTGTCAGTTTTTTCTATGTCTGCACCTGCATCTTCTTTGTTTTCAGCTTTTTCTTCTTTTTTTTCTGCTTGTACTGGAATAAATGCACCGGCAAGATCACGATTTAATTGACGCTGGGCAATTGTTGCTCGATAACCAACGTGAACAAAATCATCAACTGATGCTTGGAATGTTCCCGCTTGCTTGAGTGCAGAAAGGAGCATCATGCTAACAATTGAGGCAATGAGCATGGCAATAATAAGTTCAATAATGGTAAACCCATGCTTGATCATGCTTTTTTTTCCTCTCTAATAACACGATAAACAAACGTTTTTATCACCTCTTGTCTGCTGATATTACCTTCTTGCCAAGTCATGGTAAGTTGAATACTGTAAATATCATGTCCTTCAAGTTTGAGACGCTCGGCGCATGGCTTGAGCTCGTATCGGAGATACGTTTCAGGATCATCAATTTTTTTTTCCAGATGGAACTCTTTTGCATCACGGTCAAGAGTGCGAGTGGTTTCTTGCAAAAATGTCTGCGCGTTCATGAGCCGCTCAATATGATGATCAGAAGAAACAACTTGCTTAAAAACGCCACTGAGCACTCCATAAATGGGCATGAGTACCATTGCTGCAATGAGCATGGCAATAAGTGTTTCAAGAAGAGTAAAACCGTTACGGCTTTTGAAATTCATCATATTGTACAAACTGGGGCATAAAAGGGTTTAACACTAATCCAATCGCGTTTGGTTTGCCATCGCGAAGATCTTTTTCATCGATCATATTAATAATAACTGACTGAGCAAGGCCATCAGGAACAATATAAAACCAAATTTCTGCCGTTGCTTGTCTTCCCGAATAGCGGCTCATTTCATCAAATCCTTCAATAAAAAGTTGTCTAACAACATACTCATCTGGCCAGGCAAACGTTGTCTTTAAATAAGCGCCGGTGATGGGAGCAAAAACTGTGTTGCCTTTTTGATCTTTTTTATCAGTTGCAAGGCCAATACTGACCATCGATTTTTTAAAATCAAAAGTAACCTGCGCAACTTTTCGTTGTTGCAACGCCTGTTGCCAAGCAAACTGCACCAATCCATTGAGTGACGAAATAAATGTATCTCGGTTTTGTGTAGGAGTTGCGCGGCGAAAATTGGGCGCTACCACCATTGAAATAATGCCAATGATGGCAAGCGCCACTAAAATTTCAATTAACGTAAATGCTTTTGATGCTTTTAATCCCACACACTAATCCAGTCCTCTTTTGGTGCATCTTTACCATCGGGGCCATATGAAAACAGTTCATACGGGTGCGCTGATCCTGCTGGAGAAATTTTGTATTGAAAGCTATTTCCCCATGGGTCTTCTGGTATTTCTTCAACTTCTAAATAAGGACCTTGCCATTTTTTGCGTAACTTTTCATCACTTGGTTTTACTATCAAATCTTTTAATCGTGTAGGCCATTGTCCGGTGTGTGCATTGTAAAAAGTAATGGCATTTTTCATACCTTGTACCGTTGATTGTGCGGAACTTTTGCGTGCCGTTTGCAAATATTTAAACAGATTTGGTGCGACAACAACAGCCAAAATAGCAATAATTGCAATAGCGATCATAATTTCGATGAGCGTGAAACCTTCACGTGCTCGTTTTGCATATGCATATGACATAAAAACCCTTTCTTTTAAAATTTAGCAACATTCATCATTTGTACCATTGGCAGCGCAATGGCAATGGCAATAAAACCAACCATAGCTGCCATAAAAAGTAACATAATTGGTCCCAGCGCTGCAGTAAGTTTATCGGTCAATTCTGTTACTTCTTCTTCATAATTATGGGCAACGGTGAGCAACATTTTATCAAGTTGTCCCGTTCCTTCACCTGTTTCAATTAAATAAATAGCAATGGGAGGAAACACATTTGTTTGCTTTAAATATTGGGCAATTTTGCCTTGTTTTATAATTTTATCGCGTGCCTCTGAAATGGCGGTTGATAAAACGCGATTATCTATTACTTTTACTACAATATCGAGTGCTTCAGATAAGTTAACTCCTCCTTCTAGTAATAGGCCAAGCGTATAGCTGAATTGTACTACGGCGTTTGTTTTTGTTAAATATTTAATGAGTGGCAGGCGCAATTTGAGCTGATCAATCTGTCTTCCCCCTCGTGCTGTTAATTTCCAGTATTGAAAAGAAACGACAATAATGGCAAGTGCAATCAAAACAAAGACCACATTATTGACCATAAAGGATGAGATTGCCATTAAAATTTTTGTTGGTCCTGGAAGTTCTTTTCCTTGGGACATAAAATTTTTCACCATCATGGGAACAACAAAAATCATGAGTACGCCGACGACAAGTAATGCGACAATAAGTTGTATCATGGGCATCTGAAGCGCGCCTTTTATTTTTTTATCAAGTGCTTGCTTACGTTCGAGGTACTGAACAAGTCGTTCAAGAATCATGTCTAATTTTCCGCTTGCTTCCCCTGCGCGTACGAGTTGTACATACAGCATTTCAAAAGTGCGAGGATATTTTGATAAAGCTTCTGCAAGCGAGCTTCCTTCCTTGATCATATCTTTTATGGCAATAATCATGGAACGGAGCTTGCCGGTAAACTGTTCAGTGAGAAGCTCAAATGCCTGAAGCATAGGAATACCAGATTTCAGCAGTATGCTAAGTTGTTTGGTAAAAAGAATTTTTTCTTTAGCGCTAACGCCGCGACCAAAAAGACGGGCGAAAAAATTTTCTTGTCCTTCCAAAATAGCTGAAATAGCGACAATAAAAAGCCCCTGGCGCGTCAACTGTTCGCGAACAGCAGCAAGCGATGCCGCATCAACAGTTCCTTTTGTTTTTTTGCCATCTTTCGAAAAAGCTTCATAACGGTACAGTGCCATGGACGAGCCTTTATACTAATTGATCAACTCAGGTATTGAACAAAGTACTACTTTCATGATACTCTATACTATTGATACTATATTATCATACTTTTTTTTAATAGGAATTACTATGAGTCGTTCTTCTTATCTCACTACACTCGTGTGCAGTAGTTTCTTTGTTTACAGTTCTAGTATACCACAAACAAATTATCAAGAGTCAGGATTAACTTCTTTTGTGGGTATGGAGCACATGGCGCATTCGACTGATTCTCTTTTTGCCATAATTCAGGAAGAGTTGCAGCGGCCAGACAAAGAAGAAGTTGTGCTGACATCATTTATGCGTTTGATTGCTCATGTTCATACAACACAAAAACCACGCACTTATTTGCGGTCTGTTTTTAAACTGTTTACCAATATTGTAAAGGGAGCACAGTACATCGATAATTATACTTTTACAACCATGCTTGAAGCGTTGCCAGGGTATATTGCACCGTATTTTGCTGTGACAAAATATAAAGGCATGTATGACGACACTGTTTTTGATCGCTTTAAAACAATGATTGATAATGCATTATATTTGAAATTTAGTACCCAATATGATCAGTTCAAAAAAGATCCAGAAGATTTCTTAGATGCATTATCGCAGGAAATTGTGCAAGCAGCGCAAGAAGAAATTAATATTGAACAGCTGCGCCAATCATTTATGCGCTTTTTAGAAGTATGCATGAACAAACTTATTTGGAACGCATTTGACAATGAAAAAACATGGGATTCCGTAAAAATTATTTCCAACAAACTTGCAGCATTGTTAGAACGTAATATTCTCGAAGATGTCAATGAGCTTGATGATTTATACTGGAGCCTTATTCATCGCTACTGCTTCTTTTTAGATATTATAGGGCCTGAACTGTCAGCAGATTTTTATGAAAATATAAAAAATGATATTGCAACCCAGCAGTTATTATTACTTGAACTTGAAGAACAAGACAGTTTTATTGAAACAAAGGCACATGTACTCAAACGTGCAGTTTTTACATCAGAGGCAAAAAATAAAGCATATGCTCAGGGAATATTGACGCAGTAACATAAGCTTTATTTTGTACGGTTCTTTTTATGACCTTTTACCTGTTTTCATTTAAAAGTGTTAGAACAAAAAGGGCATCTTCGAGCCTTTTACGTTGTTCATTTTTGTTGAGCGTGCTTTTTTGTTTATTGCCCGGGTTATCAAGATTATTTCTTGCGAACTTAACATATCTCTTGGCCATTTTTATATGAGCTTTGCTAACACGAGCTCCTGCTGCGAGCAACTTTTTTAGATAATACTTGTCTCTTACTGGCATTATTGTAACGCTTGCATGAGGCCATCCCAACCGTTCTTGAAATTCATTTGCATCGGACTGTATGGCATGCAAGAGTGCATCGCGTCCATGTTTGTCTTTTTTATTAAGGTCTGGTTCTAGTTCTAAAATTTTATCAAAAATTGCATGACGTGCGTCTTGGCTAGCAGTGTAAGGGGTATCATCTTGATATTCTGTTGTTGCAAGCATGAGTAATGTTTTGCCCCAGTTATTGGATTGATTGATATCTAAATTTGGATTATCAAGACCTTCAAGAATTACTTCTTCATTAAGATTTTCATTACATTGTCGTCTATTTTCAGATGCAAATATACTGAGTGCAGTCATTAAAACGGTGTCACCGGTTTCATCTTGAGCAGTAATATCAATAGCTGGATCTTGCATAAGAATCACGAGATCGACATCATCAGGGGCATATGAACTGTCAGGTCTATAATCATATGAATGTTTTTGGGCACAATTAACAAGATAAGCTCTCAAAATCTCGGTTTTATTGAGCCTCTTCTTGTGAGTTTTGCTTTTTCTTTTTGTGCCTTGGTCTTGAGCAGATATTGTGCCTATTGCCAGAATTGCCAGAAATGTAGTGAATATGATATTTTTCATAAATTCTCCTTTTTATTATTATTAATTTTAAATTATCGAATTCTGCCTTTCTTGTGTCCTTTCGCCTGTGTTTTTTGTTTGCTCTTTAAAAGTGCCAGGATGAAATTTGCTTTTTTAATCATGCCACTTTTTTTGGGATCACCGCGTACAATGTGATTTGCATATTTAACAGTCTCCATTGCTATTTCTATATCTTCTTTGCCAATAGGTGCGCCAGCTGCGAGTAATTTGTTGATAAAATATGTATCCATTGTGTCAAAACCGGGTGTATCAGTTACGTTTTGTCCGAGTGCGCCGAGTGTGGCTATATTTACAGCATAGGTAAGAGCAGTCCATCCCTGCTGATTTTCTAGACTAAGATCTGGGTCTTGTGCAAGAATTTTATCGAAAATTTCATGACGTATTTCTTTATCAGTAGCTGATTCCAACATTGTACGCATAAATAATGTATCGCCAAGATTATTAGCATGATTGACATTTAAATCTGGATTATTAAGACCAACAGAAATCATATTTTGAAGATTTTTTCCGCAATGTTTATCATCAAACATTAACATGTCCATAGCATTCATTAAAATGGTGTTGCCTTTTTTATCTGGAGCATTGATATCAATTGCTGGATCTTGTATAAGCTTTACAAGATTAGGAAGGTGAGAAGGTTTTTGTTTAGTGCAGCTGCGAATATAATTTCTCAGTTGTTCAGTTTTATTGAATCTTTTCTTGTGAGTTGTGCCTTTTTTCTTTGTGTTTTGGTCTTTGGCAGATACGGTACTTATCGCCAGAATTGCCAGAAAGGTAAAAAATGTAATATTTTTCATAAATTATCCTTTTTCATAATGGGCGATTAAATCTTTATCCATTTCTATTATACTATTTTTTTATCATATAAAAGAAGGGTTTTTTTAAAAAAATGGGGGGAAAAAGGGCAAAAAAGCTATTTTGCTTCAAAAATCAATAGAGAAGCCAAGGCCCAGGGTTGTCGAAAGGGCTGAGCGGGTTCCATTGAAGGGAACTCGTGCAAAGCCAAAAATTTGTGGATGAACCTTAGTTTTATGAATATGGGCAGTAAAATCATAGGCGGCGGTGGCTACAAGGTGATGCATAGTCCAATCAAATAAACGCACTGATGTATTTGCTATTTCACTTGAAAATCCGTATCCTGCCAGACTTATTTCATCATCACCATGTTTGTAATATTCATAGGCAATAGTAAATTCTAGCCCCTTGATGAGATTAATGCATTGCATATAAAGGTCAAACTGTTGAGTAAGACCAAAATCTTTGTAGGCATATGCTTTTTGTAAAAGAAGAATATCGGTCTGATTGAGGCTTGTTCGCACGCGTCGTAACCGGGTGTTACCAAACATTTGTATCATTTGCACGTAGACACCGGGGATTAAGCAGGAGCCGAGCAAAAGTTCTATACCCGCTCCAAAGGGGAACCCGATGGCTCCATCATTTCCAAAAGGAATAGCAAAAAGGAGATTTTCATTTTCTTTCAGTCCTGTTGGAATGGTGATGCCAAGACGAGCGTTGACATGAACATTTCTGATGACGGGCTTATACTGTCTAAAATCGTAATCCCATTCTGCGAACGTTGTCCAGTCTCCAATGCCAGTGCGGTGCCAGCCATGTTGAATATCAAGGCCACCAAGTTCGGCAACGTTTGCAAAAATATTATTAGTCAGTAATCTTTTTACCCGCTGATCTTCTGCTGTGAGATTTTGTGTAAGATCCTGCCATGCAACATTATCAAGTTTCATGCTAAAAAATGGCAAATAACTGGTGATTGACCATCCATTACGAATACGGCCTCGAAAGCCAAAAGATCCGGCAAATTTTAATTTTAAAGCGGCAGAAGCCAAAAAGTGGCCACGTACTCCATTGTCAGCTGCATCAAGACTATTGCGGAGTTGGCCAATGGGGCTCATAGGATTAAAGCCATCAAGCATGGTAAGGGCATTCTGTTCTTCTTGCCATATACTCAAAACATTGGTGCGGTGACTTCCGCCATTAAATCCTTTGACATGACCAAGGCCTCCTTCAGCCATGAACATGAGTTGATATTGAGCATTTTTATTAAATGGTGGTCGCAGTACTACATCGTATGGCATAAGAAGATTCATTGTTTGTACTGCATATGAACATGACATCAAAGCAAAGGCAACTGTCGTTTTTATAAATTTCTGTACGTCCATCATTCTATTTCCTACATTTTCTCATATCATTTCCATTATTGTGCAACGACAAAGCCAAACTCTCCTGCGATGCCAATGCCTCCAATGCCATACAGGAGAAGAATCGATGCGAGTGCCGTTCCTTGCGTAATGCCTACATTTCCTTGGTGTGCTGACAAAAATGGCATTCCCAATCGTGGTTCAGGAACATAAGGAAAGAAAAAAATTTGAGCGGGGGATTGATAATCTGGGCCATCAGTTCCTTGGACAAAAAAAGCTCCATCAGTTGTAGCACGATTGCGTGTTTCTCCGATAAACCAAAAATGGGAAAGAATATTTTGCACATATAAATCATTAAAGAGTGTAATCGTATTTTCTTGTACTGGCAATCCTGAAGGTATTGCTGTTATGGACAAACGATTAAGGCGAAAAAGTCCTTTCCCACGGTCAAGCGAGACAACATACACATTTCCGCCAGTATTGGCGATGTCTTCTGGCCGCTCTGTTGTGCTGAGTGTTTGGAGATATTCGATGTTTGGTTTTCCTTCAGGCAGTACTATGGGCTGCCAGCTTGGCACATCTACACGGATATCAGAACCGGCCGTTGTGGCAAAAAGTTGATTTGTAGTACCCAACAATGCCAGCGGGCCTGAAGCGACAATATTCATGAGTGATCCACGAGGGTTATCAGTCAAAGTCGCACTGTTGGCAATTGCGGTCATTGTTGCAAAATTATTATGTGCCATTGCCATTTGAGTTACTGTTGTGCGGAATAAAGTATCATCAGTGGCAATATATAAAAAGTCGTTGTCTGCAGATAATGATCGCACGGTTGTGATGCCGCCGATAGAAACAAATCGTAACCCTGCTTGAAAACCGACAAAATTGGGACATAATCCATCAGTTAAAGACCAGCCACTACCATTTTCTTGGGCAAGAACAACCAACCCTTCTGTGCCTGCAACAACAAGCCACGCATTATCTTCTGATGTATTTGTTGCAATAGCCATGGAAGTGAGAGAGCCGATCGAGCCAAGTTGCCCGCCGGTAATAATAACTGTTGTAGCATCCGTGACATCAGCAGAAACAGTTCCGTCATTAAATCGTACAGCGGCATCCCATTCTGCATCATGAGTAGGAATGGCAATATCATTGTCATTAATTGTTGCTGTTTGACCAAGAACGATGGTGTTGTTCCCCGTCATGCCCAATACATACGCTTGCCCAAGACCGGGACTGTTAGGTCCAAATTGAGCAGTTCCCTGGACCCCACCATTTATTGGTGAAAGTGCACCCATTGACAGTGCAGTAAATGGTGCAAGTTCATGGACGTCTCCTGGTCCCCAAACGGTTCTTTTGACCGTGGTGATGTCTGTTGCTGAGGTTCCTGTTGTATAGGTGATAGTACCAAGGCCGACATTGAGTGCTGTTGTTCCAATGAGTTCTGTCGTTGCAGTAGCACGTTGCCAGGTTGTCCACGTTTGAATAGTGCCATTTTGGTTAAAAAGTGCATGGGAATAATATATGCCTGATTGTTCTGGATCTGTACTGTTAATGACCGAGACATAAACGCTATCAGAACGGGTTGTCAGAGATTGAATTTCTCCTGCCGTCAATGGGCCCCCACCAACAACTGCTGCGGCATCAGTTGCATGAGTCATGCCTTCAGGTGTTGCAGCGGGAGTTGTCAGAGCACGAGAGACAAACAATTTAGTTGTTCCACCCATTTGCATGAAAATATCTTGTGGAGTGCCATTTTTATCCGCTATGGTACCAACAACTGCCGGATTACTATTATTTCCCACCAAAGGAAGTGCATAAATAGTTTGTTGTGCGGCAACAGGGTCTCCTATGCCACCATTGACAATGAGATATGGGAGTGCGGTAGTTGTGTGAAGAGTACTAAGATTATATACAGACACGGAACTATTAGCTCCTAGGGCGCCCACAATGGAATCAGTAGTATCGGTAAAAACTGTCGCTGGTACGATGGGAGATAAAGCGAGTAAGTTATTTTCAACCATGTAACCGACAACAATGCCGCGAGCACCATCATTTCCTGCAGAGCCTCCTTGTAAAATAAACCCCATAAAGAGGCGTTGCGTAAGGGTATCCCAATACATGGTAATTCGAGCATCAATATGGGAAACATCAGCATTAATTTGAAAAACCTCAGATGTTATATCGAGGGGATTTACGCTATTTTGCTGAAAAAATCGAAGCAGTTGTTGTGTGTCAGTAATATTTTCTCGTGCCTCCGCTTCCACAAAACCACGAACAACAACAGCAACGCCACTGCCAATCATGCCAAAAGTACCTGTCATTGGTGTAACCATAGCAAAAATATGTGCAAATTTGTCAGAGCTTAGTGCTAATATTTCCGCGGCAGGCATTTTATTAAAGTCAAAAAGAGGTGGGGTATTAATAAGTGCAGTGCTGCCTTCATTGAGATTTTCAAAGGCATAGACAATATTTGGTTGCTGGGGCAGAACAAAGACGGGGGTATCTTCTGTGCGCATATTCATATTAGTCTCGAGTATATCAAGAAATGCGACGCCGCTGTCAAAAAGAGGATTTGGTTGATTGGGGATAAAATTGATCATTACATGTGCAGGAGCAAGCGGAGAAAATGTATTGCTTGTTTGCCCGAGGCGTGAAAGTGCAAACTGATTAACGTGTCCCTGGCCACCAGCATCCGCTTGTGCAGCGGCAAACAACGTTGCTGTTCCACCACTGCCTTGTACAGGGCCTAAGGGAAATGAAAATGTTTGGTTCGGGATTACATTGTCACCAGTTATTACTGTCGCTGCAAAACTCTGCCACGATGAGCATATTAAAACGGCATGCATAATATATGCACATATGCTCCATCTCTGTTGCATCATGTCGATCATATCCTTTCATTTTTGAAATCATAAGCATGAAACCTGGTATTTAGTGTACAGAGATTTTACAAAAAGCCTATTTTTTATATGATGAGATTAGTTTTCAAAATTGTCTGATTATTCGATATTAAAGAATGCTTGCCTTTGTTTTTTTTCCAAATTATCCTAAAGACTAGTAGTTTTAACTAGTTTTTTAAAGGGTGAAGCAGTGAAAATATTACGGCGTGCATTAATAAGTGTGTTTGTGGGTATTGCATGGTGCATATCTTCGCTCGTGTTAAGTGCGTGCAGCTTGTGGCAGGACGAAAAGGGTTTTATGAATACATATGCACAACGTACGCATAATAAGAATGCGTATGTGCAAAAGGCAGTGCTTGGTAATGGACTGACAGTTTTAGTGCGACCGACGCATGTTATTCCAAAAGTTTCTATTCAGTTATGGTATGGCGTTGGATCAAAAGATGAGCAAACGGGTGAACGCGGAATTGCGCATTTAATTGAGCACATGATTTTTAAAGGAACATCTACACTGACTGAATCCGATATTAATATTCTTGTGCATATGCTTTCTGGCGATTGTAATGCATTTACCTCATATGATTATACCGGTTACTTATTTAATATGCCAAGTCAGCACTGGGAAGAAGTTTTGCCAGTTATGGCAGATTGCATGCTCAATGTTCGATTTGATGATCAAATGTTGAATTCAGAGTTTAAAGCGGTTATTCAAGAACTTAAAATGTACAAAGATCGCTACAGTTTGAGTCTCATGCAAGAACTGATCTGTACCATTTTTGCAGATCATCCCTATCATTTCCCTATTATTGGGTTCAAACAGGATTTGTGGAATGTGACGGGAGAAATATTAAAAAATTTCTATAAAAAACATTACAAACCCAATAATGCAACACTTGTAATTGTGGGGGACGTTGATGAAGAAGAAGCTTTTGCTGCAGCTGAAAAATATTTTGGCAACATTGCTCCTGACAAAGAATACAAAAGAGAAGAGCATTATTTTAATCGTGACATTGCGGCAAAATCAGTAACTTTATATCGTGATATTCAACAGCCGTTGTATACATATATATTTGTCATTCCGGGCCTAAGCGACGAAGAGGCGCGATATGTGCCGATTCTTGAATGGATTTTGGGTAAAGGGAAAGGCTCTCGTCTGTATAAAAAACTTGTCGATGCACAGCTCGTGGCTTCAGTAGATGTTGATGATTTTGGACTTTTTGATCACAATCTTTTAGCAGTTTTTTTCGAGCCATTATCAGAAGATAAACTGCCTGACATAGAAAATATCGTGAAACAGGAAATTGCAGCAATTGCTCGTGGTGATTTTCAGGAGCAAGAAGTACAACGTGCGCTGAAAAAGTTGCAGGCATCGTTATACAATATGCTTGAGGACAATGAAGAACAGGCAAATGAAATTGGCAAATATTTTTTGGCGGTTGGTGATGAAAATTATCCTTTTACTGCCTGTAATATGAGCACAAAAGAAGCACATGAAGGAGTACAAAAGCTTGCACATACTTATTTACGGACATGTGTGATGCACCGAGGAGCAGTAGTTCCATTGCCAGCATCAGAGCATAATCAATGGCTGGAGCTACAAAAAGAATCAGATGATGAGGATCAGCGTATTTTGTCAGCTCGCCCACGAGATAGTGAGGTTGAGGGAATAGAATATGCAAAAACAGTTGTTATTAAAGAGGCGAAAAAGTTTGATTTTCCAAAGCCTCAAAAGAAAGAGTTGAGTAACGGTATAAAACTTTTTTGGTACAACAATACAAATGTGCCAAAAATTGTTATTGCCGTAGATCTAAAAACCAAGGCGTATTATGATCCTGAAGATCAGCAAGGTATTACCTCTTTTGTTAGTCAAGTGATGACTGAAGGGACGGAAAATTACACTGCCCAAGAACTTGCTGATGCAGTTGAATCACGAGGAATGTCTCTCAGTTCGTATCCAGGAGGAGTATCGCTGAGCGTGCTTCATGATGATCTTGAATTTGGTCTCTCTATTTTATATGAACTACTCACGCGGGCAATATTTGAAAAAACGGAAGTTGAAAAAGTCCGTGCACAAATTTTGACAGAGATAAAGAATTTCTGGGATGAGCCGCGATTTTTTTCAGAGCAGATTATTCATGAACATTTGTATCAAGGGCATCCATATAGTAAAAATAGCCTCGGAACTACTGATTCTATAACTCGTATAACGCGTGGCGATCTTGCTACCTACTATAAAAAATATAGTAGTGCCTATGGGGCGCGTATTGCCGTTGTTGGTGATTTGAGTAATTATGATGTGCCAGCATTGATAGAAAAAGTTTTTGGATCTTGGGCAAGTACCCCAATTCAGACACCTGATTTTCCTTCATTAACAGGTAACCGTGGTGGCGAGCAAGATTATGTCATCAATCGCGATCAGGTGAGGCTGACGTTTTCTAAATTATCAGTATCACGTCTTGATCCACTCTATGACAAGTTGCTTATTTTTACCCAAATTTTTGGTGGAGGGGCTCTTCCATCTATGGCATCGCGATTATTTCAGCTTCGGGAAAGATACGGTCTTTTTTATACTATTCGAGGAAATTTCGTTGGAGGATGCGATGAACAGCCGGGCATGTTCCAGGTAAGTACTATTGTTTCTCTTGATAATCTTTCAAAAGCTGAGGATCTTATCAAAAAAGAAATTATAACGGCAGCGGATAACATAACTGATGAAGAATTTGCGCAAGCAAAACGGGCAGTTATTTCATCACTGGTGGATAATTTTGATGCCAATGGCAGCATAGCGGGAACCTTCTTATACGCGGATCGTTTTAACTTCCCTGCGGACTTTTTTGACAATCGAGCGCAGCAGATTAATGCTATTGGCAAACAAGAAGTACAAGACGCAGTTCGGCATGTTCTCCAGGGGGATGACTTATTTATACTGCGAGTGGGCCGGGTAGAATAGATAAGTCTCATTTTGTTAATGTGCATCTTATGATAAACCCTGATGTCATCGCAGCCTTTCAGTCTAATATTTGGCAATTTTACCAGGAGCATGGGCGTAGTTTTGCCTGGCGGCACATTGATGATCCATATCATGTTGTAATATCTGAAATCATGCTGCAGCAAACGCAGACCGATCGTGTTATTCCAAAGTATGAGGCATTTATAGCTGCATTTCCGACAATATTTGATCTTTCTTGTGCATCACTGAGTAGTGTGCTGACCGCATGGCAGGGGCTTGGTTATAATCGACGTGGCAAATATCTCCATTTGCTTGCCCAAAAAGTTGTCCAGGAATATGACGGAAAAATTCCGACAGATCCAGAAGTTTTGGCAACATTGCCTGGTATAGGCAAAGCCACCGCGGGCTCAATTTGTGCATTTGCCTATAATATGCCTACCCTTTTTATAGAAACAAACATCAGAGCCGTTTTTATTCATACCTTTTTTAGCTCCCAGACAGAGGTTCATGATGCTGCCATCCAACCCCTCCTTGCCGCCACATTAGATGCCAAAAATCCCCGCGATTGGTACTATGCCTTGATGGATTATGGGGTATTTCTCAAAAAGCAGCATAAAAATCCGAGCAAAAAGAGTGCCCATTATGCCCGACAAAGTACGTTTGAAGGCTCTGATCGCCAAATCCGGGGGGCAATTATACGAATTTTAACAAAACAGGGTATTATTGCAGAAAACGAGCTTCCAGCACTTTTAGGCAAGCCCCCAGAGCGGGTATTGCGCATTATCGGAGATTTGGTTGACGAACAGATGATTTCGAGGCATAATGGGTTGCTGAAAATTGCCTAATAGAGCTATTTTTACACTAATAATTTTCTATTTGTAATTATATCTATAAAACCAAAATAAGTATTTACATTTGTAATATATATGCTACTATAACAATAGTATATTTAAGAATTTAATGGAGGAGAAAACGTTATGAAACGTATATATTTATCAATTTTATTTTTAGCATTGAATGCTAATTTTATCGCACGAAGTGCGAACAACAAAGGTTCTACTACTAAACCTATGAGACTAGAAAAAAGCAGAAAAGTGGAAACTTCTTCTTCTGCTTCTTCTTTTGGATTTGGAAGTGTCATTGGAGGTATAGCCTCATTTTGTTATAATCATCCAGTGGTTACTCTTGGTCTTATTGGAGCCGGTTTAGGAGTACGATATTATTATTCAATTACTCGTAAAATAGATAATATTTTAGATCTTCTGTGCATGAATAAAGCTTCATTTTGGGGAGCAGTAGATGCCATGGTTGCTCCTGATGCTAATCTGACAGCTGATACGGTCATAGAAAATTTGACCAATACGTATCTTGGTACACATCTTTATCAATTATTTATGTCTGGTAATGATGGTATTGATAAAATTGTTGCACAAGGAACTGATAAAGCTACTGATGATACAGAAGAAGGTATCTTGCAAAAAATCTATCTTTGTAATAAAAGAATGGGGAATGCAGGAACAGCAACTGAAAATATTAGCTTTCTTCCTAAAGCTAAACATTATCAAGATAATGAAACGCAAGGTTATATAGGGCGAGTTTGGCAATATACAACTAACTTTATTTCTACAGGAAACTTTAAAAGAAAAAGAATTGGATGTGCTATTGAAATACTTGAAAAACTAGCAGAAGAAGATGGGCAAATACATAGTTATGTGTGTGCCTTGCAAAGCTTGAGTAATGCGTATAAGAATAAAAAGGCAAATCCTGGACCCACAAAAACAGACAGAAAAAAACCTACTGTTACCAAAAAACCCGTTACACCAAAAGGAAAAAAAGGAAAAGACGTTCGCTTTGCAAGTACAGCTAAGAGCAAAAGTACTAAGGACAGTAGCAAAGAGGCTGAAGCTAAAGAACAAGAAGAAAAAGGCGAATCTTGGGGTATGATTGCTCTAAAATTGACAGGATGTGCTGCTGCGTTAGGGGTTTTTGCAGGTCTGATTTATGCAACCAATTAATCAGTCTTAATTTTGACAAAAGAAATTAAAATAATAAAAATAGCAGTTTGGTATCAAGCTGCTATTTTTATTTTGTCTAAACTCGCCCGTAATATAGCATAGGACAGTTGTAACTATCGATTTTCGTTTTCATAACTTTCCGCTCAAACAAATTATTTCCCTTCCTCCGTTCGTCCTGAGCTTGTCGAAGGATCCGGAGAAAAACCCCAGAAAAAAATTATGTTGGCTTCATCAAAATATTCTTCGAAGTTTAACTTTGAATCCTTCGACTGCGCCTCAAGAGAGGCTCCGCTGAGGACGAACGGGGGAGACTGCTATTTTTGTTTTGTCTAAATTCGGCCGTTTGGTTTTTCTTTACCCCTAAATAAATATTTTCTATTTGTAATTATTATTATAACTAATATATAAATATTTACATTTGTAATATATATGTTACCCTAATAATGTATGTATATTAAAAATAAATGGAGGAGAAAATTGTATGAAGCACATATATATAGTACCTTTTCTTTTTTTAGCATTGAATGTCAATTTTACCGCACAAGCTGCGAATAATGAAAAAGCTTATAGTAGTTATGGAAAGTGGCAAAAAAAGATTGTAGAAAAAAGGATAGAAAAAACACAATCCCCTACTTTGAGAAATATTGGAGCTATCGCTAGCGGTATTGGAAATGTAGTAGGCGGTGTTGCCTCATTTTGCTCTCATCACCCATTTATTATTGGAGGACTGGTTTTGGGCAGTGGATTGATGTGGTGGCGTTATAAAAATTCAGCCCGCTCAAAAATAAATCAAGTTTTAGAGCTACTGTGCATGAATAAAAAGACGTTTTGGAAAAAGATAGAAGATATGGCTGCGAACAATAGAATGGTTGACGTTGTAGTGGAAAACTTGAAAAATAAACAAGATTTATTTGCGTATGGCAATGATAAGTTAAATAATTTTTTGTCAAAAGCTTTTGATAAAAAAACCATAACAGGTAGTCTTGAACAACAAATAGCTGATTTAAAAAACTTACAAAGCTTATGCCATAAAAGAAAAGAAAAAGCAGACAATGCACTTGAAATTATTGGATCTCTTAATCAGAATGACTATCAAGATGGTAATGTAAAGCAGTTTATATGGCGGACCCATACATATAATTTTATATTTGAGATGGGACACAATGCAATTGTTGCATGTCAGTATGGGATAGATTTTATTAAATTCACAGAAAATTTTATGAAAAATAAGCAGATCAGCTGTGCTATTAAAGTACTTAAAAAATTATCAAAAAAAGATGGTTTAGTAAGTCAGTATGCGACAAAATTAACCAATTTGAATCAGCAATATCAAAATTACAGTGTTAAGGTTAATAATCAACTTGTCCAACAAATAGCTCGACAAAATAATCTTACTGCGCAACAAGCGACTACAAATAAAACTCAAGGAAAAGCAAATAAGCGTAATGCAAAGGCTCATGTGTCTAATTCTGTAGCAGCGGTAAACAGTGCTCAGGTTACACAACAAACATTGGCATTGAAGCAGCAACAAAAACAAATATGGTTGGATAGGGCATGGCTTGCTGCTAAAGTTGCAGGAGTTATAGTTTTAGGAGCAGCGGTATATTTTGGTGTTGAAACAGCTCGGGTTGAATAAACCAGTTTTTTAAAATTTTTTATTCCCTTCCCCGTTCGTCCTGAGCAAGCTCTCCTAGAGAGCGCAGGCCTGTCCTGAGCAAGGTTCCTTGGACCGCGTTGAAGGGTCGAAGGATGCGGGAATGATATTCAAAAATAAAGAGAAGTTGCAACAAGATTTGCCATCATTTTCTTACCAAATACCTTTACTGAAGAAATCTTATTACAACCAATACAATCTAAACTTTCTTTGAATCTTTTTATGGCACATCCTTTTCACTCCACTCATCCTTCGTGGAGCCTCAAAGGTAAAGAAAAAATCATGTTTTTTTAACTCTATTCGTTCCTCATGGAGTTTCAGGGGAAAAGAAAAAGGTATAATTATCTTTTCCTTCTTCTACATCCTTCAACGGAGTCCTTCGGGGACGGAGTGGAAGGATATTAAGCCTTCCAGGCGGAGCAAAGGATACTCAAGCTCAGGACGAACGGGGGAGGGGAGAAAATTTATAAATGGGAAGAAGAGTTATGATAATAGAAACCGGAAATTACCAGTATTTTATCCCACATTGAGCAGTTCAAAAAAATAAAAATTTAATTTAGACTATTTTCAGGACTTAAGGTACAAAAGAAGCCAAAAAGGAATCTGAAAATGAAAGTAAAAGTAGAACGTATTGATCATTTGGGAATTGTAGCTAGTGTAATAAAGGAGCTTAAAATCGTGGAAATGATTGATAATCGCATACTAACAAATGAAAAGGAAGAGATATCCACGGGAGAGGCTGTGGCAGGAATGATTATAAATGGATTAGGGTTTTCTGATCGTCCACTTTCATTAACCCCTCAGTTCTTTGAAAATAAAGCGCTGGAGCTCCTTTTTCGTAAAGGAGTAGAGGCAGAACATTTTAATCGTTTTAAGCTTGGAAGAAGCCTAGATGCGGTTGTTGAATATGGATGTAATATCTTGTTTAGTGAGATTTCTCTTGCAGTATGCACACAAGAAAAAGTCAGTTCTAAATTTGCACACAATGATACAACAAGTTTCTCATTAACTGGTAAATATGATGCGGATACAGATGAGCACGAGGTAAAGATTACTTATGGCTATTCAAAGGATCATCGTCCTGATCTCAAACAAATAATTCTAGAACTTGTTGTAAATGAAGATGGCATTCCAACCGCCAGCAGAGCTTGGAACGGCAATAAATCTGACAATGCTATTTTTAAGGAACGTGCACAAAAGCTTGTTGAAGGAATCAAAGAATCTGATGGCGTGCAATTTGTTGTTGGCGATTCAAAAATATATACAGAACAAAATGCAGAAAACCTCAAAAAGTTGCGTTTTATTACCCGCATGCCGGGAACATTGGATCTTGAAAATCAACTAATCATTCAGTCTTTTATGAAAGACAAAAAGTGGCAGCGATTGGACGATAGCAACAAGTTTCAGATTGTTGAGCTTGTTCATTATGGCATGGAAGTGCGGTGTATAATAGTGTTTTCTGATGAAGCAAAAAACCGTTCTATGTACACAGTAGAAAAATGGAAAGATAAAGAAGCAGAAAAAATAGAAAAAGAGCTCTTTCACTTACAAGCACAACGATTTGATTCTGAAGAAAAAGCAGAGCTAGCGCTACTTAATTTGGCAAAAAAGTGGAAATATCATACTGTTGCTTCTCAGAATATTATCCTGCTTAAAAAATACACTTCTACGGGGCGCCCCAAAAAAAATACACAGCCTGATGGCGAAACATTTCAAATTAACGCAACAATTGTGGTTAACCAACACGCTGTTAATGAGCTAATTGATCAAAAATCTTGCTATGTTTTGGTTACCAACACTTCAAACAAAGATCTTTCTGATGTAGATGTTGTTCTGACCTATAAACAGCAAAATAACACCGTTGAAAAAGGTTTTGCATTTTTAAAAAATCATTCTTTTTTTGCAGCCTCTCTTTATTTAAAGAATCCAGCACGTATTCAGGGATTACTTATGGTTATGACACTTGCTCTTTTGGTGTATTCCATTGCGCAGCGAAGAATTAGAAGACAACTAGAGAGTCTTGGGGAAACTTTACCCAATCAAATAAAAAAGCCCACCGCAACACCAACGTTGCGGTGGCTATTTCAAATTCTTCATGGAATTAATCTTGTAATCATTACAATTGGAGATAAAATCGAGATTATGATTGAAGGAATAAGTGATTTGAAAAAAAAGATTTTATCTCTTTTGGGAGATCATGTTCGTTATTTATACAAAATTTCTTAATTTGAGGTCTGCTCAATGTGGGTTTTATGCTATAAAATTTTTTATTTCGCAAGCACGCTTAGCGCCTTGCGAAGCAGTTTATCAAAAACAACATCAGTTCCGTGATCTTTTCTGAGAACCTTCATGGCAGCGGTAATTTCGCCTCGTGAATAGTTCAGAGCTTCTAAGGCTTGTGAAACTTCGTGCCACACCTGAGCTCCTTGTATTGTGCCTATTTCAATGCCGGTGGCAAGAAGCGCGTGGACTTTATATTTAAGTTGTACGATCATCTGTTCGGCCTTTTTAGGTCCAATGCCGCTTACTTTACTCAATATTTGCTGATTTTCTGTGCTCACTGCTTCCAAAAATGATTGTGTCCCCAGTTGCTCAAGGATTGCCAGAGCAATTTTAGGCCCGATGCCGGAGCAGTTCATGACCAGGGTGAAAATTGTCCGATCAAGAGGGTCGGGAAAGCCAAATAAACTTGGTCCCTGTTCTTGATTCCAATGAAGGTAAGTATAAATGCGCAGTTCTTGATTTTGGGCAAAATCATGCTCTCGAGGTACCCCCACGGCAAAAGCAAAAGCACCCGCCTGGACCACTATTTTTTGTTTATCTATGGCAATAACTTTACCCCAGAGACTATCGAGCATTGAAGGTTCCTTCGGTTATTTATTTTGAGTAAAGCGAAAAAGCCAACATTTTGCAACCATTTTACATTGACAAATATCAGCCCTTTGTTATCATTTTTTAGAGAATAATGCCATGTACTGCTCTCAAAGATCATACATGCGGGAATAGCTCAGCTGGTAGAGCGTTGCCTTGCCAAGGCAAAGGTCGCGGGTTCGAATCCCGTTTCCCGCTCCAGAAATGTTACCCATCGTTATATTCATAAAGGTCCCCAGAGTGCTTTATCAACAAAGGTTACATATGAAAATAAGACCATTTAAATTAGAAAGATATTTCGCCAAATATGAATTTTCAGTGCCATATCAGCTCAGCTGTTCAGATTGTCAACCGCTTTTACTGTCCGAGTTACTTGAACTCAGCACTCCTGATACGAAAAAATTATGGGACAATTTAGCTTTTGGGTACACTGATGCTCAGGGCCATCCTGTGTTGCGGGAAACAATTGCTCAACTATACAAGACAGTTAAAAAAGAAGATGTGCTTGTTACTGCTCCGCAAGAGGGAGTTTTTATTGCCATGCAGGCTTTGCTTGAAAAGGGTGATCATGTCATTTGCCCGTTTCCGCAATATCAATCATTATCTGAAATAGCAGTTTCATTGGGTTGTCAGGTGAGTTGGTGGAAACCACACAAAAAAGATACCTGGGTTTTTGATGTTGATGAGCTTCTTGCGCTTATACAAAAAAATACAAAGCTTATTGTTCTCAATTTTCCCCACAATCCAACCGGAGCTTTAATCCCTGCATCAGGTCTTGCTGCTATTATAAAAAAAGCACGGGAATATGGTACATATATTTTTTCTGATGAAATGTACCGATTTCTCGAGTACGATGCGGCCGATCGCTTACCCAATGTGTGTGATGAATATGAACGGGGAATTTCTTTATTTGGTATGTCAAAAACGTTTAGTCTTCCGGGCTTGCGGATTGGATGGCTTGCGGCAAAAGATAAACAGTTTCTGCAGGCATGCGCTGTCTATAAAGATTATACAACCATATGCAGTAGTGCCCCAAGCGAAATTTTGGCTATTATGGGGCTGGAAGCACGGGATCGTATTATTGCACATAATCTTGCAACCATTGCAAAAAACAAAGCAGAACTTGTATCATTTTGTAACAAAAATAAACATATTTTTACCTGGTTGTCGCCGCAAGCAGGAAGTATCTGTTTTATTGAGGTAAAGACAAAAATGCCTGTACAGCAGCTGTGTAATGATCTTATTGCCAAAAAGGGAGTCATGGTATTGCCAGGAACCGTGTATGATTATGAAGGTAATTATATACGCATAGGTCTTGGCAAAAAAGTTTTTGCAGAACCATTGGCACTGTTTGATGAGTATATAAAGGAGCAATCTCTTTAATGTGTTACTTTCAAAAGGATTATTGATATGAAATCTATTATAGAAGAAGCAACATCGGTGATAAAGGCTGTTGAAGTTGCGTGGACTCGAGCGGGAAATCCTGAAGAATTTTCTATCAAGGTTTTTGAGTTGCCACAAAAAAATTTCTTTGGCATAACCACAAAAAAAGCAAAAATTGGTATTTTTTTCAATGAAGAAGGACTTATTCCTTCCACAACTCAGCCAAAAGAAAAAAAAGAGTATAGTCCAAAAAAACAGCTTACTCCTGCTTCTCAGGGGCAACAAAAAGCACCAGCACCGGCACCAAGGCCACAAAGAGAACCGCGAAGAACAGCCCAACCAAAAGCCAAACCGGTACAAAAAAGTAATCCTGAGCCGGTGCCACCTCAAGAATATGTACAAGAACAGCCAACGGCTGCAATTGAACAGTGGACTCCTGAAATAGTAGTGGCAGTTGAAGATTGGATAAAACAAAGTTTGTCGCTGATGGGATTGCCAACTGTTGCCTATAATGTTTCAGCGCATGGTGCAGTTCTTCAATTTACTTTTGCTGCTCCTGTTATCGAAGATTTAGCAAAAGAGCGACAACTATTTCGAAGTTTTATTTATTTAATCATGGCATTTTTACGCAATAAATATAAGGCCGATATTCGGCCCTTAAAGCTGAGGCTTGATCATAAGGTTGTTGATGAAAAATCATCTCCTGTCCTATGATCAGCAACCTATAATAGCACAGTGTACACCCCATGGTCCCGGCGCACTTGCACTGCTTCGCATAACAGGGATGCAATCAGTTGAGGTTGCAGATACCATCGCGCGGCTTGCATCAAAAAAGTTATTAGCTGATGTCCACACGCATACCATTCATTATGGCACCATAGTTGCAAATGATGAAAGCGTGATTGATCATGTTCTTTTTTTACTCATGCGCTCACCACATACATTTACCGGACAAGATACGGTTGAAATTACCTGCCACAACAATCCTTTTATCATAGAAGCAATTATCCAGGCCGCAATTTTTGCCGGTGTGCGAATGGCAGATCCAGGAGAGTTTAGTAAACGGGCAGTTTTGAATGAAAAAATTGATATGGTGCAAGCGGAAGCAATTAATGAGCTTATCCATGCCAACACGCAACAAGGGCTTAAAAAGGCAATGGCACAGCTTGAGGGAACATTATCAGATGTTATACAGCACATAGAAGCATTGCTGCTCAAGGCGCTGGTTTTTTGTGAAAGTAGTTTTGAATTTATTGAAGAAGAAGGGCTGGAATTTGGCGCTCAAATCGGACAATTATTACGGGAAGTAGAGCAGATAATTACTTCTTTGCAAAAAACAGAACCGCATCAGTATCATATAAAAAATGGCGTTCGTATTGCCTTCATTGGGTCCGTGAATGCAGGCAAATCTTCACTTTTTAATGCGTTGCTGGGAAAAAATCGTGCCATTGTTAGTGACGTTGCTGGTACGACTCGTGATGTGATCGAGGCTGGCCTTTATAGAAACGGCGTTTATTGGACATTAATTGACACTGCAGGAATTCGCAGTACCATGGATACTATTGAACAAGAAGGAATTGCCCGATCTTTTGATCAGGCGGCGCAGGCAGATATAATCATTCTTGTCTATGATGGGTTGCGACAACTTCTTGCTACAGAACAACAGGTATATGAGGAGTTACGTGCGCAATATACTACAAAAATTATTACCGTGGCATCAAAAGCGGACATCTCAGATATGATTTTTGACCATGGATCTTTTACCCATGCGGTGAGTATTTGCAGGCCCGAAAGTATCAATCTTCTTGAACATGCCATTTTTTGTAAGGTACAAAAGCTTTTTGAAAATACTGACACGCCATTTTTGCTGAACAAACGGCATTATCAGTTATTAACCAATCTTGCTCGTACTCTTGCGGTAGTACACGATTTTTTGAACAAAAAGCCGATAGCGTATGAACTCATTGCCTATCACCTCAATGATGCACTGGCTCATCTTACACAAATGAGCGGAAAATCGATGAGCGAAAAGACCATGGATGCTGTTTTTAAAGAGTTTTGTGTAGGGAAATAATATGCTTGCTACACAAAATTGATAAGTTTTTTGTACGCTATAAAAAAAATGGCATAATGAGCTCTTGCATATTAGCTATATTCAGCTAAAACTAGTAAGAGTAGTTTCGTTATGATTTTTATTTTCATATGTGTATCCTCTTTGATAAATATAAAGGAAATCTTTCTTCTTTGTATCTTTTTCTTCTATAGTGGTAAAGATTTACACATTTATTTATTTGTAAAAAAATTTTTATGAAAAAAATTCTTATTTTCACATGTATTGGGGGACATACTTTAACGAGCAATGCTTTGCAAATGAATTTATCTGATGAATATATCATTGTTACCAGTGATATTTTAGAAACACTCCCCTTTGACCATACGCTTCGTGTTATGACGAAAAATAGTGTTTGCGCAGAGAGCATTTACCGTTTTTTTTATCGTCATAGTTGGCTTTATATTATTAGCAAATTTATTCGTATTTTTTATTGGTATCTAGCAAAAAAAAGGGATGCTATTGCACGGTACATTGAGCAACATATCGCGAATCATAAGCCCGATATGATTATTTCTGTGATTCCTTTTTTTAATGAACATCTTTTGCGGTGTGCAGAGAAATACAATATTCCTTTTATTCTTGCACCAACAGATTTTGAAATTTCCCATTTTTTATACGGTATTTGCAAGCCAGATTATCAAAAATTTCATATGTGTTTGGCATTTGATAGTAGCTTAATACAAAAAACAATTCACCAGCATGGTCCATTACCCCATGTTCATATGACTGGTCCCATTTTACGTCCAGATTTCTTTATAACAAAAAATCGTACTTTTTTACGGCAAAAATGGCATGTTAGGCCCGATGTTCCTATTATACTTCTCATGATGGGATCAGAAGGAGTTTCTGATATTGTTCCGTGCATGAACCATTTGCTTAAACTTGCCATACCCGTTCATATTTTTTGTTTATTGGGCAAACACAAAGAACTCCGTGCAACGGTCGAAAATCTTGTTCTTCCGCCTTACATTACCTGTACTGTTTTGGAATTTGTCAATGATGTGGCAGATCTTATGTCTATGGCAGATATTTTTATAGCAAAACCGGGAGGCATGAGTACCTTTGAGACGATTGTCAGTGGTCTGCCAATGCTTGTATATCATGTCGGCAAACTTCCATTTTGGGAAGAACCGAATGCGCAGTTTATTTATGACAATAAGCTTGGCTTCCTGTTATATCGTCTTGCTGATCTTGAGTATGCAGCAGAAAAAATGCTTGAACAAAAAAATCATGCAACGTACAAAATGGCATTTGAAAAAATTTCCTGCCATAATGGAGCTGCTGAATTAAAAGCTCTCATAAAGTCCGTAATATAAAGATTTACTTTAAAAATTCTTGAATATTGCGCAGAGCATAGTCACGTTAACTCCACTCGTTCCTCGTGGAGCCTCATAAGAATAAAGAAGAATCCGGAATTTATCCTGAGCAAGAGCCTGCCCTGAGCTCATCGTCGAAGGGTCGAAGGACGGAGCTTTTTAGGCGGAGTTGAAGGGTAAAAAACCGGTAATTTCTATGCTATATAAAGATTTACTTTAAAAATTCTTGAATATTACGCAGAGCATAGTCACGAAAATCTTGTTTTTCTAAATCCCAAACTTCCATAATCCATTGTTCTTCTATGTATCGCTCATTTTTTCCCCAGTACAACTTTCCGGTTGGTATTATGGTGTGCTGAGCGACCTCGCCACGATAATTTCTATAAATGACTCGAATGGCATTATCAAGAGAATATGGCGCTGGTATAGTGGCCTGTACACGATTTTTTTCAATATTCATGAGGGTTTTCCTTAATTTTTTTCACAAAAAAAGCTGACTTTTTTTAGCCAGCTTTTTTTGTGTTTAATTTTCAATACAGATTAGCCGTTAATTACTTTTACTTCAACGCGGCGGTTTTTCCACTGTTCTTCACGAGATCCGGTTACTACTTTACCGTCAATAACTGCTGGGCGTTCTTGTCCGTAAGCGACAACTTTAACATGTTCAGTATCAACACCCTTGGAGGCTAATGTATCGGCAATAACTTTTGCTCGTTTTTCTGAAAGAGCTACGTTATATGCAGGCGATCCTGCTGAATGACATGCATGGCCTTCGATGATGACCGTTGCAGGATTTTCATCTTCTAAAGTTTCCTTTATGCGAGTCAGGTCATGCACAAGAGCATCTTCTTGGTCTTGGCGTACATCATATCCATCAAAATCAAAATATATTGATTTGAATTCTTCTTCTTTTTCTTCTTCTTGCCAAACAAGTTGTTGTACCGGTTCTTCAACAAGGACTGGTTCTTGTTCGTCACTCATAACAAATTCGATTTCTTCTATGGTAGGCATAGCATCAAGATCATCATCCTCATCATCTTCAAAAAAGCTCAACACGGCCGGTTGTTCTAAAATATCGTCAACATCAACATCGACATCTTGGGCCAATGGAATATCGATAGAAGCATAGGTATCAGATTTTCTCTTTCCCTTGTTCTTTTTGTCTTTTTGCTTATTGCAACCAGGTATTGCCAGGGCGGCAAGTAGTACGAGTAATAAATTTTTTTGCATGGATATCTCCCAATAAACCTCTCTATCAGCACAGTTTTTCCAATATGTTAACGAATCTAACATAAAAATTTGAGATTTTCTACCATTTTTTCTAAATATTTTGATATATTTAATAAAAAAATAATATTTTCTGTTAAAGAAAAAGAAAAATTATACATTTAAAGATAGGTATTATGATTCTGTGAAAAAAATAATTATTAATAATAACCCGTGGCAGACGCGCATTGCGATCGTTATTGATGACAAATTGGATAGCATCTATTTTGAGTCCCATGACCAAAATCGGCTGGAGCGAGCTTTTTTTAAAGGGATGGTCAGTAAGGTTCTTCCCGGAATTCAGACAGCTTTTGTCGATATTGGTCAGGAAAAAGCCGGATTTTTACATATTTCAGAAATTGACCGGGAACTGGCTATTGAAAAAATTAGCCGTCATACGCAGATGGATGATTCTGAGGATCAACCAGTGCCAAAAAGACGTCCTCGGCAAAGAATAGATATAAGTAAAATTCTCAAAGAAGGAGAACCTTTATTGGTACAGGTGAGCAAAGAGCCGATGTACCAGAAAGGAGCAAAGCTCAGCACATGCTTTACATTACCGGGCAGATTCTTGGTGCTTATGCCTAATATTCCGCGATTAGGAGTATCAAAAAAGATTGAAAATCGTGAAGAGCGCATTCGGCTGAAAAATATTGTGCGGGAAAATTTACCTGAAGGTATGGGTGCTATTATTCGTACAACATCAGAAGGGCGAAGTGCAGACAGTATTTTGAAAGATCTTTATTTTCTTGTCAAAACCTGGGAAACAATAATGCAGGTGTATAATGCTGCAAAACCTGAGGAAAAAATATATGAAGATCTTGATGTTGTTCTGCAAGTAGTTCGTGATCAGCTAGATGAAAATGTAGAAGCAGTTGTCATAGATGATAAAAAAATGCAGGCAGATATCCATAAGTTTGTCAAAATTATTGCTCCAGAATTGTCCCATGCCATTAAGCTTTACCAGCAACCTGCCAATATTTTTGTTACCTACAATATTGAAAAACAGATAGAGCAGGCACTGGAGAAAAAGGTGCCGTTGCGCTCTGGAGGTTCATTGATTGTAGAGACAACAGAAGCTATGACGGTTATTGACGTTAATACGGGAAAGTTTACCGGTAGAAGTAATCTAGAAGATACAATTTTGCAGACAAATTTGGAGGCTTCAGAGGAAATTGCTCGCCAGTTGCGCCTGCGCAACATCGGGGGGCTGATAGTCATTGATTTTATTGATATGGCGACTCCTTCAAATCGGCAAAAACTGTTTCGTGCTTTTGAAAAAATAGTCAAAGAGCATGATAAAATACAGTCCGTTATTTTGAAGATTTCGGAGTTTGGCATTGTGCAAATGACACGCAAGCGTCTGGGTAAAACACTTGCGCAGCAGTTAACGCAAACTTGTTGCATGTGCACGGGGCTTGGTTTTGTTTTATCGGTCCAGACAGAATGTTTTGCATTATTCCGCTTTCTTGAGCAAGAATTTTTATCGGGTCGATATTCCTATTCCATTACCGTCCGCATTAACCCAACACTTTTTGCCTACATTACCCATCAAGAATACAATGCGATTCTTGCCCTTGAAAAAATAGGGGGCCACAAAATTACGTTCGAGACTGATTCATCCCTTATATCAGGTACATACAAAGTTCAAAAAACATGATAGACTACGGGCATATGTAAGTTTTTTGGGTATGAAGGATGTTGATGGAATCGAAACGTCATCTTTATGAAACAGTTATTGGTGTTGAAGTACATGTGCAGCTGACAACAAGAACAAAAATTTTCTGTTCTTGTGCCAATCGTACGAATCAGGATCCCAATACGGACATTTGTCCGATTTGTGCCGGGTATCCCGGCGTTCTTCCTGTTTTGAATAGACAGGTTATTGAGTATGGACTAGCTGCAGCACTTGCCACCAATTCAACCATTCCTTCCCGTTCCCGTTTTGACCGAAAACATTATTTTTATCCTGATTTGCCAAAAGGCTATCAAATTACCCAGCAGTATGAGCCAATTTGCATTAATGGATATGTTCCTATTAGGCTCGAGGATGGGACAATCAAAAAAATTCGTTTGCGACGTATTCATATCGAAGAAGATGCGGGTAAAAATATTCATTCTGCAGACAGTGGTGAAAGTTTTGTTGATCTGAACCGTGCCAGTACGCCATTACTTGAAATTGTCAGTGAGCCGGATCTGTCAAATTCGTATGAGGCACGGGCATACTTGAAAATGCTGCGATCCATGGTCCAATATTTGGGGATCTGCTCGGGCAATATGCAGGAGGGAGCATTTCGTGCGGATACCAATATTTCCATTCGTAAAACGGGAGAAATGCATCTTGGTACCAAGTGTGAGTTAAAAAATATTAACTCGTTTAAATTTATTGGCGATGCCATTGAGTATGAAATTGACCGCCAAATTAGTATTTTGGAAGCTCATGGTACCATCAGGCAAGAGACAAGATTGTGGAACTCAGCGGAAAAACGGACCGAAACAATGCGTGTTAAAGAAGAAGCAGCAGATTATCGGTATTTTAATGATCCTGATCTGCCAACAATTGATATTGACACGGTGCAGCTTGAACAGGTAAAAAATGGAATGCCTGAGCTTCCCTTTGAAAAATTTGACCGCTATTGCACTAAACTTGGTCTCAGCTCCTATGAGGCGGATATTTTAGTTGAAGAGCCGGTATTAAGTAGTTATTTTGAACGTGCCTACGCGCTGGCTCCAAGCAAGCATATTATTAATTGGATTTTACGGGATGTTCTTGGATACTTAAAAGAGCACAAACTTGATTTGGCAACATTTTTGGTTACCCCGGAAAAGTTGGCCCATATTATCCAACTGCTTGAAAAAGGAACCGTTAATGCCAATAGCGCAAAGGAACTTTTTATCCTTGTTGCGCAAGCGGGCAATGATCCTGCAGAGTTGGTAAAAAGGCATGGCCTTGAACAGATGGGATCATCTGATGAGTTAGAAGCAATTATTAAAGAGATTGTTGCGCAAAATGGGCAGGCAGTTGCTGATTATAAAGCAGGGAATGAAAAGCTTTTTGGCTTTTTTGTCGGACAAGCAATGAAGAAAACGCAAGGCAAAGGAAATCCGAAGTTAATTGGGGAATTGTTGAAAAAGTATCTGTAGGGTGTTTTTTTTCTGAGACTTTTATGAAAATATTAAACAAATTCCTTATGAATTTTTTGGTAGTTTCTTCAATTTTTTAAAAAATTACTGCTGCTGCGAGGTAATTGCAACTGCAGTATTTCTTTGAGATTCAATAAGCTCATGAATTTTAACGGCATCGGCTAAGGTTATTGAGTTATTTTGAACAAAAGTAGCAACTGCAGTAAGGTCCAGAGGTTTTGTTTTAGAAAAATCATGCAAACATATTGCAAATTTATTATAATATTGTTGCTTTGATTCATACTCTTTAATCTGTGTCTTTAGTGCTTCATTTTCTTTGAGTAATTTTTGGAAAGATACACCATCGGGTGTTTCTAAATTTTTAATATGTGTTTTAAGTTTGAACAGTTTTATATCTTTGGTTATATCACTAGTACGAGTTTTAGCATAATTTGATAGGTGTTTTTTGCAATTATCGATGATACTTTTATCTTTATCTATAGGTAAAATTAGTTCTTTCATTGCCTTTTTTAATTCTTTTTCAGCAACATTATTGGATTTAATATTGGATTTAATTTTTGCTTTTTTCGATGCAATGGATTGAGCTCCTCTTCGTGCTAAGGGATTGCCTAGGAAGTCAGTATCATCTATTACACTTGTCTCTCCTTTTACTGTTACAGTTTGGCTAATTATTGTTTCTTCTGTTACTGAAAAGGTAGTAGTTTTTTGCCTTTTTGATTTCAAATTATACAAATTTGTGTTTTTTTGATTTTTCCGTTTTTTTGATGTTTCCTGTTCAATTGCTTCGAAAAGAACATCCATGGATTTGATAGGAGTAACAAACATGCTTGCTATAATAACGAATATAAAAACTTTTCTTATGAAAAAAAACACCATACAATAAGCCTTCTAATGTATATTTTTTATTTATTCACTGACACAAAGTACAATGCTAATGCATATTTTTTCACATGTCAAAATTTATATTTATAAAATTTATTTGATTTAAATATATTTTATAAAAAAACTTATATTTGGAATTTTTTTATAAAATATAAGCTTTTTTATAAAATGCTGCAATTATTTTTTCTTTGTACCATTTTAAAGGCAGAATCGGATTTGTTATTTATTGAGCATCCACAAAGTTGCCATAACAACTGTTGTATATGTTGCCCAGAGTACATGGGGAAGTAAGAGAAAACTAGCCATTCGTGATAACGGCCAAAGAAGTATTAAAATAATGGTTGTTATTGCCGCTGTCATGCCTATATTAAGGGCGGCTAATCCTAGTGCATGCTGCTGAAAAACAAGATAATGCCAACTCATAGTAAGTATTGCATTAAGGCTAAAGAGAGTTATAATTTTCCAGAAACGCACTGTTCGTTCTTCTCGGTTCCATATGCCAAGGACTATTGCCGTTGTCAGGATGGAAACAATGTACCAACTCAAATCCATTGTTCTTTTTGAAAGAAGAAAGAAAGGAATTTTGAGAGTCATAAGCCAGCTGGCATCCTGAGTTGCATACCATTCGCCCCATAATTGTATGAAGATACTGATGCAAGGGATAATAACATAATTGATGGGAATAGAACGTAACCGCATCATGCTTTCCTTTCATGCCATTACTTAACAGTATATTTACCATATCCAAGATATAAAAAATTATGCAAGAAAAAAGTTAATATTTTTGTAAAAATGATGTAAAATAAGGTTTTTCAGTGGAACTATTGTTTTACATCATTTTAATTATATAAAACAATAGTAAATTATTAATTTATAATTACAGAAAAGAAATTATATATGAAAATTTATTTTTATATTCTGGTGATGAGCGTGAGTGTGAATTTTTCATGTTTTTCATCAGATAAGGATATTTGTAAGACCCTTGGGATTAACCCATCATATTCACCTTTTAAACCAATCAAAGTGAATAAAAAATTTCCACAGAATCTTCCAAAAGGGGAAATAATAGCTACAAAACAATGTCTGTTTGATGCGGTACGCGAAACTACAGAAGATGCACAGAAATATAACGAATTACGACGGGAATATGGAGAACTTCATGAAAAATTTGGATCTACGCTTGAGGAAGAAGCAAGAATGGACGAAAAGAGACAAAAAATTGAAAAAGAATTAACTAAAAAAATAGTTCTCTTAGAAAAGGAGTTAGAAACATTGAGAAATAGGCCAGTTTTGGAAGAAGAATACTGGAGAGGATATAATGAAAGAAATAAAGAAACAGTACAACAAGAAGAGGCTTATAAAGAGAAATTGAAAAAAAAATATCATAAGCAACAGAGCAACTTTATAGAAGAAAATAAAAAACTTGAACAAGAAGAAGATCAGCTAGATAAAGATATAGCGGATTTAAAGATCTTTAAGGGTAAGGTAGAAGAAACTTTGCAGAAAAAAACTCCGGGCTTATGGGAAACTATTCGGTCAGCGATAGAACCAAAACAAGAAAAAGAGTCATGATATATGAAAACTTATTTTTATACATCAGTTTTATGTATTAATTTTCTGTGCGTAACAGCAGAAAAAGGACAAGAATTTGTTGTTAGTGCGCCATGCATAAAACAGGAAACTAGATATGAAAAATTATTAAAAGATTATGTGTCGGCAGAAAAGAATTATAAAACTATTTTGGATGAAAATAATCAGGCTAAAAAAAGGGAGAGCCTTTGGGCAGAAGAAAATAATGAAAAAATAATTGCATTAGAGCAAGCTATTAAAAAAGAAAAAAAGAGAAATTTGGCAAAAGAAGCTTTTACTACAGGATGTAATGGTGCGCATGCTGAGAGCAAAGAACGGCGTAAAACAATAAAGCAGGAAACAAAGCAGTTATATAAAAGTTTGCAAGAAAAAAATATTGCACAGCTTGTGGAAACAAGTAAAAAATTTGCAGAGCAATATAAAAAGCTGAGAAAGGAAAAAGAGAAAATTGTATCTGAAATAATGTCTTTATTGGAGAAAATACGTCAAAAAGAAATGAAAGAAGAAATAGAAAAAAATAACGAATCTGGGCTAGAATGGGGCTATGACTGGCTTGGAAAATCTAAAAGAGAGTTGCAAAGTAAGCCAGAAACGAACAAAGAAATAGAGGAGGGAAAGAAGCTGTATGATAGTATAAAGAATGATAAAGACTAGGACAAAATTACAGCCCAAAAAACAGTTGTAATTTTCTGAAAAAAATCTTTTCTATTGTCCTCCAACTATCAGATTCGATATGCCTCCTTGATCATGGGTAAATCTATGATCAATTTCAGTGCTGATATGATCATGTAAGAATTGATACACAAGAATACAATTCTGAACTTCTTCTGATATACCATCAAGATTACCTGTCTTCTTGGCTTGTTTTTTTATATTTTTGAGATCTTGCTTCATAGAAAGAGGATTTATGTTTTCTAGAGCTTCAAGTTTGCCTTTTAAAAGCGAACAAGTATGTGGCGAATCTTGCTCACATTGTTTGTATATTTTTCTTGTTTTATTTATGAGGAGATTAAGAGCTGCTTGTTTGAAACCAAGCGGTACTTCATCTCTATAACGAGGAGATTCAGTGATGAACTTGTTTTCTATGGAAGGCAGATACATAGTTGTTGCTATTGCGAAACGAGCATTATTATGGAGAACATTGAACCATGAGCTTTTTTTTGTCTGTTCCTTAAATATTTTTGACAAAGCTTCCGGCGATGGTTTCTCTGATGATGATATATGAGCGATTGTTATCAGAGTGCAGACCAAGAAAAATTTTTTCATAATACTTCCTTTTTTTTATCCATTCGTTCCGCCTCTTCGATACTCTACATTCTTCAACTCCGCCTAAAAGGCTCCGTGAAGAATGTGTAAAGAAAGAGAAGGATATGATTATCTTTTTCTTAAGGCTCCATGAGGTACGAATGGAGATAAAGTATGAGTGGAGTTAAAAAAACAATTCAAGCTCCATTTTTGCCGTTTCTGGCGCATCAGATCCATGGACAACATTGTTGCCAATGCTAGTGCCAAATTTCTTTCTAATGGTACCTTCTGCCGCTTTTGCGGGATCTGTCGCTCCCATTAAATTGCGCCACGCTTTTATAGCGTTATCTTTTTCAAGCGCCATGATAACGACAGGGCCTGATGAGATAAAATCAACCAGTTCGCCAAAAAACGGTCTGTCTTTGTGGACTGCGTAAAATTCACGAGCTTTTTCTTTACTGATTGTTGTTTTTTCAAGGCGAAGGATATTAAATCCAGCCTCTTCTATGATACTAATGATAGACCCGGTGCGCATCGCGCGCACCGCATCAGGTTTTATTATAGCAAATGTTCGTTCTTGCATGTTGTTTATCTCACTTTCTTAGCTATTATTTTCTTCATCATTGCCAGTATTCTTATCATCGGTGCCTTTTTGCATTGCAGATTCAAGAGCAAGCTGGAGACTGCTTTTAACTTTAGATGATGATGATTGTTGTGGCGCACGATTATTATTTTCTGGACGCTGTTCTTTACGCATTGGTGGTTTGGCCGTCTTTTTTGCATCGCGGTTTTCATCAACCGGTTTTTCTTTTGGTGTTAGCTGTGTGGTAAGGCCAAGTTTGCGTTCTTCTTTATTGACATTAATAACGCGAAGCTGAACTTTTTGTCCGACTTTAAAGAACTCTTCAGCCTTTTTACCTTCATCTTGCTGCAAGGTAGAGTTGTGGACGAGACCTTCAATGCCGGTTTGTAGGCGAATGAATGCGCCAAAGTTTGTTATTTTGCTCACTTCGCCATCAACAATAGATCCAACAGGGTATCGTTCTTCAACTTCTGACCATGGATCTGGAGTGAGTTGTTTAACGCCCAAGGAAACTTTTTTGTTGTCAACATCGATAGAGAGAATGACAGCTTCCACTTCCTGTCCGGCTTTATAGCGGTCAGATGGGTGTTGAATATGTTCAAGCCACGACAAATCTGATACATGAACTAAGCCATCAATGCCTGGCAGTAGCTGAACAAAGATACCAAAATCGGCAATGTTAGTGATTTTGCCTTTAATTTTTTGTCCGATGGTAAACTGTTCACCAATTGCTTTCCATGGATTTTCTTCAAGTTGTTTGATACTCAAAGACATGCGGCGATTTTCTTTGTCCAAGGAAACGACCAACACGGCTATTTCTTGCCCTACTTGGAACCGGTCATGGAGATTGTTAATGCGATCTGTCCATGAAATTTCTGAAATGTGTACCAGTCCTTCCACTTCTTTGGCCACTTCGACAAAAAGACCATAATCGGTAATGCTTGAAATACGTCCAGTAATTTTATCGCCAACTTTGAGTGTTTGCGTGATTTTTTCCCACGGATTTTCTTGGAGCTGCTTGATGCCAAGTGAAATTTTTTCATTTGCTTTATCAAATGACAATACTTTGACAGTGACATTGTCACCGATTTTGACAAGCTCGCTTGGGTGTGAAATTCTTCCCCAGGTCATGTCAGTGATATGGAGCAGTCCATCAACACCACCGATGTCGATAAATACACCATAATTGGTAATATTTTTCACAACACCAGGAATAATTTGTCCTTCTTGGAGCGTATCAAGAACTTTTTTGCGTACTTCAAAGCGCTGATCACTTAAATATTTGCGGCGGGAAATAATAATGTTGCCGCGTTTTTTGTTCATTTTTAAAATAGAAGCGGTGATGACTTGGCCGACATAGCGGTCAAAATCAAGAACGCGCTGAAGATCGATTTGTGATCCTGGCAGGAATGCCGGAATGCCAACATCAACGTTTAAGCCACCTTTGACTTTATGGGTCACAACACCTTCGACCGGTTTACCTTCTTCATATAATTTAATAACATCGTCCCATGCTCGCATTGCTTTTGCTTTTTCATAGGAAAGGACGATATTGCCGTCAGAATTTTCAATAGTGTCTAAAATAACTTCAATTTCTTGTCCCGGTTGCAGCCTCTTGAGTTCATGATCTGCAAATTCATACCGGGGGACGAGTCCCCGAGATTTATAGTGAACGTCGATAAGAACGCCATCAGAATCAACCGATACAACCGATCCTTTTACCAGTTTACCTTGCTGGAAAGATTCAAGTGAGCCTTCATATAAACTACTCAATTCTGCCGCTTGTTCTGGGTTAAAGGAGAGCGCCAGGTCCGTTTCTTCTGGTAATAATTTGGACTGGCGATACTGTTCGGAGCGTATGACTTCTTTTGACATATAAAAAATCCTATAGGGCCTTACTGAGAAAGCCAAACTTTACGATGGGCTAAAAGTTATTGTTTTTCTTTTAGAATTACCATAAAGGGTAAAAGGGTTATTAAAAACTACATTGCTAGTCTAACAAATAACTGTTCCCATGACAAATTATTGTTGTTTGATTATATAGTCGAGAACAAGCTGGCTCCAGGTTTCCATATAAGGGGCATGATTTTTACATGCTTGTATAGTAGCCAAAAAACCGTGTGAGAGCTCTGATTTGATGGAAATATTTGCCGAATCTCCATGGACTAAATAGACCAATCCCACATGAACCCGACTAACCGCATTAGAATCATCATTAAGCAGCCCAATGGGTTCTATGCGAAGATTGTCATTGTACGAAATTTCTTCATGAAATTCTCGGTCGGCCCAGTGTATCAGATCTTTTCCTTCAATATCTTCTCTACGAACATGACCGCCAATGCCCAGAGTATACTTGCTCTGGAGCCGTTTTTCAGATGCCTTTGCTGACCGCTGCATTAAAAAAAATCGATTTTCATGGGTAAAAATAAGGTAAGGAATGACTTGTTTATACAATTCATCAGTTTCCATCAACGAACGGGGCTGAAATTCCTGATATTGAGCAATCCGTTCTATATACTTCTCTAGTCCCTCTTTTTGTATTCCCTGCCATGCACCATCGGGAAATAAAAGATCTCGTTTGATAACTAAAATCAGTTCATCGGTTTTTGTTTGTAAATTTTGGGATTGAGGCTGTTTTTGGGAAGATATCACGGATTTGATCCTTCTATAAAGGTGATAATGCTCTGTAAGAAAAGGTAATAAGGGGATCAGTTCCTGTCAATAACGAGGATATTTGAAAACTAAAAAAAGCCTTACAAAACTGTAAGGCTTTTTTTAGTACAAAATTGTTCTTTGTTATTCTATGTATGATTTCATTTCATCCGCTGCTATCATTGCATTATATTCTTCTAGTTTAGCATTAATTTCATCAAGTTTTTCTTGTTGTTGGTTTATCCATCTTTCTAAAACATTATAAGATTCGGTTCCTGCTGTTTCTCTCATAAGCAATCTTTTTTTTGTAATAATCCTATCTTCGGTGGTTTTCTTGTTTCTTTCTAAACTTTTGATTAACATTTCATAAGAAGCTCTGCTTTTTGGAGCACTGGAATGTATATTTCCTATTGCAAGGCCTATGCCTGCAATGATTATTAACGATATAAAATTTCTTTTGAGCATAAAAAACTCCCTCTTTATTATAAAAAATCAATGATTTTATAGAAAAAAGGCCTATTATGCCGCCTCAGTGGCCCGGCGGGCTATTGGTCCTTGTTCCAAAATTTTTGGGGTCGCAGCAGGAGGGGTCTTTTTGTTTTCTCGTATAATTCTACCCATAATTTCGGCTAATTTTGCCTGATAAGCAGCTTCCTGTTTTTTTGATAGTCGAGTATAGCGAAATATTTTTATGCCTGTAAAAGGGTTAAGAAGGATATTTTTTGTAAATAGAAGGCGTGCTTGTAGATAATTAATATTTTCAATGGTCTCTGGTGTATTGCAATAGGTTTTCAATAATGCAGCAACGCTAAAATCTTCGTTGTCGATTCTTTCAAGCAAATTTGCAAAAAGCTTATTTTTTTCACCTTCTTTTTGGATAGTTTCTCGTAATTTATCGAGCTTTTTTTTGAACTGTGTATATTGTGTAGAAAACTTTTGTGGTAAATTTTTTTCAACCCATGCCAAAGCATCTCGGTCTGCAGGAATGCCTTCAGTAAAAGCAAGATATGCGATGGTATCAACTAACTTTTTAGGGACAAAAATTTGAAATAATTGTTGTTCGGAAGTGATTTGTAATAGTTCGTTGAGATTCATAATATCATCAACATATGCATGGCCAATTCCAAAGGTATCAAAAATTTTTTCAATAAGGGCTTTGTTCGGGGCTTTGCGTGTATGGTGATGGGTAAAATATTCCCATGAACATTCTCCTTCAAATCCGACATTGCCAAACAATGACAAGTTGCCTGATAATAACATGAGATATAAATTTCCTTCATTGTCATTGATCAGATCATATCCTTCGTCTCCTTTCATTTGCTCTTGGAGAAATTCTGTCGGAGATTTTGTATATTCAGATTCTTCAAAGCGAAGAAATTCAAAATTGGTTAATTTGCCATCATTGGGAGAAAATTTTTCATATAATTTTCGGTACAAATCTTGAAGTATGCGCCATTCAATAGTTTGTCCATGGTAAAAGACATAATGTGTTTTTTTAAATTCACCCTCTTTGGCCAGAGTAGCTGCAATTGTGTCAAGATACATTTCTAGGGGTTTTTCATCACTTTTAATAGTATCATCATATCGGGTTTTAATGAGCTTGCGTATTTTTCCCAAGTGTAAATGGGCTTCGGTTTGTGTGTACTTATTTTGTGTTTCTTCTGCATACAATTTTTCTGAGATAAGCATAAAGCTTAGGAGAAGTGTAATTTGTGCATGCCATGTCAAATAAATTTTCATGATATATTACGCCGCTTCAGCTGCTTGAGGAGTCGCTGGTTTTTTTGAAGCGGGGCTTCGCCTTACTGCCTCGTGTTCTTCTATCATGCGATCAACAAGAGCATTAAGTTTGGTTTCATATTCTTTCATTTGCTTTTTTTTGATTGTTGAATACCGGAAAAATTTGAGACCACTCAACGGATTAAGTAAATCACGCGTTAATACCAGACGTGCTTGAAGATGGTTAAAATTTCTAATTTTCCATGGCTCATTACAAAACAATGTTAAAAATTTATCTGTACTATAAATACCTTGTTCTGCTTTTTCAATCATCTCTTTAAATAAAGGATTTCTTTCTTTTTCTTCCTTGAATGTATCACCTATTTCTCGAATGGTACTTGAATATAATTTTCCTTTTTCTCCTGCCGCGCGTTTCACTTGTACACCTTCTAGAATCTTATTGAGAATGTCTGTATGTGCGGGAACGCCTCGTATATATGAAATATATGCGATTGTATCTACTAAATCTTTTGGTACAAAAATTTGCACCATTGTTTCTTCACGGGTCTTTATAATGTCAGAAAGTGCTCTCAATTCTTCAATGTACTTTGGAGATATGTTAAATATGTCCAAGACCTCTTTAAAGGTTTTATCGGCGACTGGTTCATGGCTTTGTGCTTCTATAAAGTAGTGCCAGGAACATTCAAGTTTTTTGCCGACATTACCAAAGAGGGCTATATTTGTTGATAAAAGAATTATTTTTGAATTAACATCTGTATCATCAACAAGGCCATGATCCTGAAGCTCTCGTACAAGGACCTGTTGGGCATTTCCTGTTTGACTTGCCTCCCCTCTCTGCCAGCGTAAAAATACAAAATCTTTTAATTTTTCTTCTCCCCCAAAATAGATACGTCCATACAATTTTTTATACAAATCTTGAGGAACGCGCCATGGATTATTGTGGCCGTGATAAAAAACATAATGTGTATCTCTCAGCTCTCCTTCTTTGGCCAGTGCAGCTGAAATAATATTCAAGTAAGGAGCAACTTTGTAATATTTTGTAATTATTTTCCGTACCTTTTTTGATAATAAATGTGCCTCTGACTGGGTATAATGTACCTGTTTTTGTTTTTCTATCTGCTCAAGTGCAACTTTCTGTGCCACCTGATGAATTTGTTGTGCTGTCGGACGAGCCGGACTTTTTGGTTCTTCCGTGTGGAGTAAGGAGGTAAGTCCGAGGAGTAAAAGTGATAAATATTGTGTGTATAAGATATATATTTTTTTCATAAAAATTCCTTATAATTATTGCTCTTGTTCCAAATTTTCTGGTATGGAAGAAGTTGTTTGGTCTTTTTGTACAATTTTGTCCATTATTTCACCTAATTTTTCTTGATAAGCAGTTTCCTGTTTTTTTGACAATCGGGTATAGCGAAACATTTTTATACCCACAAAAGGGTTAAGAAGAATATTTTTAGTGAATAAAAGACGTGCCTGCAAATAATTAATATTCTTAATTATATTTGGTGTGTTACAATAGGTATCTAATAGAGCATCGACACTAAAATCTTCATTATCGATTCTTTCAATCAAATTTGCAAAAAGCTTATTTTTATCGCCTTCTTTGTGAATAATATCTCGTAAATCATTAAACACTTTTTTGTACGGGTTATATGCTTTCAAAAGTTTTTTTGGCAGTTTACTTCTGACCCATTCTAAAGTGTCTTTATCTGCGGGAATGCCTTCAAGAAAGGAAAGATATGCGAGGGTGTCGACTAAATTTTTGGGAATAAAAATTTGAAACAACTGTTGCTCGGGCGTTAGTTGTAATAGGTCGTTGAGTCCCATAATATCGTCAATATAGTCATGCGTGGCGCCAAAGGTATTCAAAATATTTTCAATATGCTCTTTCCCTGGTGTTTTACGTGTTGTGTTGTTAATAAAATATTCCCATGTGCATTCTCCCTGAAAGCTTATATTGCCGAATAGTGCTAAATTTGCTGACAACAGCAAAAGAAACAATTTTTTTTCATTATCATTGTCATTGATCAGGTCATATCCTTCATCTCCTTTTGTCTGTTCTTGTAAAAATTCTGTCGGAGTTTTTGCATATTCAGATTGTTCAAAGCGAAGAAATTCAAAATTAGTTAATTTACCACCTTTGAGAGAAAACTTTTCATAAAGCTTGCGGTACAAATCCTGAAGTACGCGCCATTCAATGGTTTGTGCATGATAAAATGCATAATGTGTTTTTTTAAGTTCCCCTTCTTTTGCAAGGACAGATGCAATTAAATCAAGATACATTTCAAGAGGTTTTTCATCATATTTAAGAATTCCTACGACTGTTGTGTCGCCTGCCTTTTTCAAATTTGCATATCGATTTTCAATGAGCTTACGTATTTTTCCCAGACTTAAATGTGCTTCAGTCTGTGTGAATTTGTTTTCTTTTGGTTCTGTATAAGATCTTTCCAAAACAAGTAAACTGCCCAGAATGAGTGCAGTTTTTATGTGCCATGCTAAATATTTTTTCATTTTCAACCCTTTTTGTATAAAAGTTTTATACAATAATACGTATTTTACTTAATTCTAATACATTTTATTTCTAATATGCAATTATTTGATAAAAAAGTAATATTTTGACGTTTCTATACCGTATAAGTAGAATTACAACATATATCTCTACGGTGTTTCTTGATGATCTTGAGGTTTTTATGAGCTATGATGTCGGAAAAATAGAGAAAAAGTGGCAGCAACGCTGGCAAAAAAGTAATCCTATGGCCCAGACAAGGCCCATAGATTCAGGTAAAAAGTTTTATTGTCTCGACATGTTTCCGTATCCATCAGGAGAGGGACTCCATGTTGGCCACTGGCGAGGATACGTTCTTTCAGATATTTATGCTCGTATAAAATGGCTTCAAGGTTATAATGTGCTGCATCCGATGGGGTGGGATGCATTTGGGTTGCCTGCAGAAAATGATGCTATTAAAAAAGGGATCCATCCTGCCAAAGGAACTGCTGCCAATATTGCACGATTTAAAACGCAGCTGGAGCAACTTGCAGCTATTTATGACTGGAGCAAGGAGCTCAATACAACTGATCCAGATTATTACAAATGGACGCAGTGGATATTTGTGCAGATGTACAAAGCTGATCTTGCCTATGAGGCAAATTTGCCCATTAACTGGTGCCCATCATGTTTGACGGGCCTTGCCAATGAAGAAGTGGTCAATGATGCCTGTGAGCGGTGTGGCACGCCTGTCGAGCAAAAGCAGATTCGGCAATGGGTTTTGAAAATTACCGCGTATGCGCAAAAACTTCTTGAGGATTTGGATGACCTTGATTGGCCAGAAAAAGTAAAGTTAATGCAGCGCAACTGGATAGGCAAAAGTGAGGGAGCATATATTACCTTCAAAACGACGGATTTAGAAGGCCATTTTGTTGATTTGACCACCTATACTACTCACGCAGAAACGGTGTTTGGTATTACCTTTTTGGTCATTGCTCCAGAACATGAACTTGTTGATAAAATTGTATCTTCAGATATGCGTGAAGAAGTTGATGCATACCGAGAACTAGTCAGGACAATGGCGCCTTCCGAGCGAATTGAAGATAAAGAGAAAACGGGAGTCTTTTCCGGTTCTTATGCCATTAATCCGGCCAATGAGCAGCCGGTGCCTGTTTACATTGCAAGTTATGTTCTTGCAGATTATGGAACTGGTGTTGTGCAAGGGGTTCCTGCCCATGATGTGCGCGACTTTGATTTTGCCGTAGCATTTGATTTGACGCGGCCGCCCGTTATTGGAGCACCAGAAGTGTCGGTCGATGAGCAAGGTGATGTGTTTAAGGCATATGAGGGGGATGGCATTTTAATAAATAGTGGACCATTTAATGGCCTTGATGCATTTGGGCAAGGGAGACACAAAATTATCGATTATTTGATAGAAAAAAATGCTGCTCGTCGTACCATTCAGTATCGTCTTCGTGATTGGGTTTTTTCTCGTCAGCGTTATTGGGGCGAGCCTATTCCTTTAATTCATTGCAAAAAATGTGGCATTGTTCCAGTACCAGAAGATCAACTTCCCGTCATATTACCTGATGTTGAACAGTATCAGCCAACGGGAACAGGTGAATCTCCATTAGCCGCCATTGATTGGTGGATAAACACCACATGTCCACAATGTGCAGGACCGGCAAAACGAGAAACAAATACTATGCCACAGTGGGCAGGATCATGTTGGTACTTTTTGCGGTATCCTAATCCCCATTTAAAAGATAAACCGTTTGATTTAAAAGATATGAATTACTGGTTTCCGGTAGATTTGTATGTCGGTGGCATAGAACATGCGATTTTGCATTTGTTGTACGCGCGTTTTTATGTGAAAGTGCTTCATGATCTTGGCTTTTTACCGTTTGCAGAACCGTTCAAAAGATTATTTAATCAAGGTATGATTTTACGGCTTTCTACAAAAACAGGTCATGTGGAGAAAATGTCAAAATCAAAAGGGAATGTTGTCAATCCTGATGATATTGTCGCAACGTATGGCAGTGATGTGCTTCGCATGTATATTATTTTTATCGGTCCTCCAGAACTTGATTGTGTGTGGCAAGATACCGGTCTTGAAGGGATTAAGCGATTTCTTGTCAGATTTTGGCATTTTATAACGGCGCCGGAACGCATAGGTGCACAAGAAGACAAAAAAGTGACGCATTGTTTTCACCGAATGCTCAAGCAGGTGCAAGAACGAATTGACCATTTCAAACCAAATACTGCAATTTCTGCGCTTATGGAATGGCTGAATGATATGGTGCATGATAATGCTTCATTGAGCAAAGATTCAGTAGAAAAAGTTCTTGTTGTTTTGTCTGCATTTGCGCCCCATTTTGCTAGCGAATTGCTTGAGCAGCTGTGTGCAAAAGAACTATACACATGTCAGTGGCCTGTTTATGATCCATCGCTTGTGTTGGAAGAAAATGTGACGATTATTGTGCAGGTAAATGGAAAAATGAGAGGGCAAATAACGGTCAAGCGAGATAGCGAGCAAGATGATATTGAACTTATCGCGCAGGCTGCAGTTGCCAAATGGCTAGATGTCAATAGTGAAGTAAAAGTTATTTACGTGAAAAATAAATTAATCAATTTTGTTATACTATAGGATTTTTTATGAAAAAACTTCAAATTGTATGCTATGTTGTTGTTTTACATGGTGGTGCGTATGCTATGAATGCTATAAAAGACATGAGTGAGAAAAATAAAATTGCAACGCGAGAAATGAATAAGCATCAGATAGCGCGGGCAACAGCCATTGGTGTTGACTTGCGGCCAAAAAAGCAAGCGCAAGAAGAAATAATGTTGAAAGAAATATGCAATAAGAAATATGATCCATTTTTTATATCGTTAATGGTCCAAGCCATCAAGAGAGAAGAAGAAGAACAAGATGCGATACTTCATTTTAAAGAAAAAAAATAAAAAAGAAGCAATAACAGTTGATCAAAAGTAATTTTCTGTTTAATGGAAAGATTTTATGAAAAATTTAAAAATTTTATGTTGGTTTATTATTTTGCACGGTGGTGCATGGGCTATGAAGGCTATAGATGATAAGAAAGCACTAGCATTTCTTGCAAGGGAGACTGCTAAAGCCGTGGCTAAAAAAGAGGAAGAAAGGCAAAAAGATTTTATATTGAAGGATGATATTGACTTGCTTGATGAATTTGATCCGAAAAATGCATGTGTTACAGTTGAGCATGTGTACATGGTTGGATCAGGTAGAACAATAAAGCCGTTAACGATGTATAGAGGAAAAAATATAATATATGAAAAGCAGGTTACTACACCGGCAAGGGAGTACTCTTCAATAACAAAAGAAGAATTGAAAATAGAAATATCGAGAAGGGAGCTCAATAGGAAGGTGGACAACTTTATGGCACATGATTTAGAGGAAGCAATAAGAAGGCACTATAATTATAAAGGTTCAGATTGTGATTAAATTTTTGTAAAATTTTTTACATGCATATAAGGTAGTCGCGGCGTGAGTTCTTGTATGCAAAAGTATAAATTTGAATATAAAAAATATTATATGAAAGAATTTTATTATGGGAAACTTATGGAAGATTTTCTGTTTGTGTGTTATAGCGCATAATGCTCTATTTTCTGGTGAAAGAAAAATTAAAGGTGTGCCGTGAGAGTGTCTCCTATCAATAAAGGAACGGTGCTTGTTCATCGCGGTTTGGAAAGTAGTAACGATTATGATGTTCTCCGGGGACTGAAAAAAGGGGCACCAATAGATTTGCGCATTGATAGGAATAATAACACGCTTTTACATTATTATGCAAAGCAAGCCATTCAAGTGAATGCACGTTTGATTACGCAACACATAGTACGTCATTTATTGCCATTTGGTTCTAATCTTAACATAAGAAATAATGAGGGGAAAACACCGCTGCATTATGCTGGTTTGGCTAATAATCCGGAACTTATTAACTTGCTTTTGAAATGGGGTGTTCAAAGAGATATACGCGATGAAAAAGGCAAAACCCCTTATGACCTTGCACGTGCATATGGTGCAAATAAAAGAGTATTGTGGCTCTTGTGTTTTTGAAAAGAATGATGGCATGATTGTAGCATGAAAAAAATAACGCTGTTAATTTTTGTATTGGGCCTTATTTGCATAGGGGTAGCAATCATGCCAACAAAAAAAAAGCCTTTGACGTCGTATACATCAAAACGTAATTTTGCCAAAACTCCTGAGCCATCAGGAAAAAAAGAAATGGTACAAAAAAGAGGCAAAAAGCATCTTTTTGTAATTCAGCAGCACGATGCTTCTCATATGCACTTTGATTTTCGGCTTGAAATTGGCCGCGTTCTTACATCATGGGCTATCCCCAAAGGTCCATCGCTCAATCCTGCAACAAAACGGTTGGCAATTATGACAGAAGATCATCCACGGAGTTATGCTCGGTTTGAAGGGATTATTCCCGAAGGTAATTATGGCGCAGGTACCGTTATGGTTTGGGATATTGGGACCTATGAAAATATCAAAAATCATGAGGGCAAACTGGTACCTATGAAACAATGTCTCAAGAATGGCCATGTAGAAGTTTTTTTGCATGGTAAAAAGCTGCAAGGTGGTTATACCTTGATCAAATTCAAAGGACGCGGAAATCAGTGGCTCTTTATCAAAATGCGTGACGAATATGCTGATGCGCGGAGAAATCCGGTAAAAAGTGAGCCAGAATCAGCAATTTCAGGAAAGACGCTCAAAGAATTATCAAAAAAACGATGATTAAAATATATATTTTGTATATACTAAAATATATGTTATACATAATTCCTGGAGTTTAAAACTATGAAAAAAAAATTATCAAAATATGGCAATAGCCTTTTTTTATTGATAGACAAACCTATTTTAGAACTATTGCACATCAATGAAAATACTGAGCTCGCAATATCGACTGATGGAAAAAATATTGTCATATCTCCTGTTGTACATGAACGTCTCAAAATAAGTGATAATAAAGAGTTACAAAAGGCATATGAAGAATTAGCAGAAAAATATAAAGAAGCTTTTGAAAAACTTTCGCGTAGCTAAAATGCCATGAAATCTAATATACAATTTTTTGCCGTGGAAGATATCATAGAAATAAATAAAGCCCTCATAGGAGGGTTTGGGGGCCTTTTTGGCGTCCGTGATAATCGGTTGTTGGACTCTGCTATTGCAAATTGTCAAGCAAGTTTTGGAGGAGAATATATGTTTCGTACAATTCCAGAGATTGCTGCTTGCTATGCACATGGCATTATAAAAAATCATCCATTTGTTGATGGCAATAAAAGAACGGGCATGATGACTGCATTGCTCTTTTTTGTAAAAAATAACTATAACCACACACTCAGTGATTATGATATTTGGCATATAGGCGTTAGTTTGGCAACATCGGAGCTTTCGCAAGAAAATGCAGCAGAAATTTTTGCTTCTGCAGGAGTACCATAAAAAAAAGGAATGTTATGAAGGAAGTAATGAAACTCGATGGCCACACATTTGAGTTGAGTAATGAAGATAAAATATTGTTTCCCAAACCGAAAATTACCAAAGGTGAGTTGATAGAATATTACAAAAGGGTTGCACCGCATATGCTTCCTTATTTGCATAATCGGCCACTTTCGATGCAGCGGTTTCCGGAAGGCATTGGGCATGCAGGTTTTTTCCAGAAAAATGCTGGAGACTATTTTCCTTCATGGATAAAAACAGTGACCATCTCAAAAAAAGAAGGCGGCTCCGTTGAATATGTGTTGTGCAATAATGCAGCAACACTTGTATATTTGGCAAATCAGGCATGCATTGTTTTTCATCCTATGCTGTGCACGGTACCCAAAATTCATACGCCCCGCTATTTAATTTTTGATCTTGATCCGGGGCGTGCATCATTTGATATGATACGCAAAACAGCACAATATATAAAAAAGCTTCTTGATGAACTTGGTGTCCCTGCATTTGTCATGACAACGGGAGCGCATGGATTACATGTGGTTACGCCACTCAAAGCAGGTCACACATTTGATGAGGTAAAAAGTTTTGCGCACGATATTGCCACTGTTCTGATACATCGCTACCCAAAAGAAGTGACGATTACATTACAAAAAGCAAAAAGGGGCAGGCGAGTTTTTATTGATACATTGCGTAATGCATTTTCTGCGCTTGCCGTATGTCCTTATTCTGTGCGGGCACGGGAAGATGCTCCTGTTGCAACACCGCTGTCATGGGATGAAGTTGGCAAAAAAAGTTTGCAATCAGATTTGTACACTATTCGATCTGTTTTTAAACGGCTGGGCAAAAAAAAAGATCCATGGCACACTGTAAAAAGTAGTGCATGTTCATTGCGTGCAGCGCATAAAAAGCTTAAAAAAATAATGCGCATGAGCACGGAAAAAGAAACATAAGAAAGAAACATTGTTATGAAATTATTTCTCGACACCGCCCATGTTGCTTCTATTGAAGAAGCATGTTTGACAGGTCTCATTGATGGGGTTACCACAAATCCTACCCATTTGAGTAAGGAAGGAAATTCTCCAAAAGAGGTAATTAAAGCCATTTGCACATTATTGCCTGAGGGAGATATTAGTGTGGAGGTGACACAAACAGAGCCTGAAGCTGTGTACGAGCAGGCCCATGCCATTGCCAAAATTGCTTCAAATGTTATTGTCAAAGTACCCTGTTGTAAACTGTATTACCCCATTATTCGGCGACTTGTCAATGACGACATTCCTGTCAATGTAACACTTGTTTTTAGTGCACTGCAAGGCCTCATGATGTGCAAATTGGGAGTACGATATATTTCACCGTTTGTTGGCCGTTTGGATGATATTGATGTTGATGGCATCGCGGTAATTCATGAACTTCGCGGTCTCATAGACCAGTACGGTTTTGATACTGAAATTCTTGCCGCATCTCTGCGATCAGTGCGACATGTTCATGACGTTGCCATGGCCGGTGCAGATGTTGCGACAATTCCCATGGAGGTGTTTAAAAAAATGATGGAACATCCATTAACGGATCGCGGTATGGAACTGTTTGCGCGTGACTGGAAGTCCTTGGGCATTTCCCAGTTTCCGTAATTCTAACGTTGTTGGACAATAACTGTTGTCTCAAGACGAGTAACTTCAACGATGCCGCCGTGAGAAATGGGAAAAATTTGTTCTCCATCTGCTGATGTTTTGAAGAGAAGATCGTAATTGGGGGCAAGGACAAAAACAGCAGGAGCATGCCCTGGTTGGATGATTCGATTTCCATCGAGTGTATTAAGTTCCACCCAATCAATGGTGTAGGTGTGTGAGGCCGTGGGGGTTACAATACGAAGCTTCATATTTTTTTCATGAGTTTATCGGCTTTATCTATTACCTCTTCTAAGGTGCCGACCATGTAAAATGCTTCTTCTGGTAAATCATCATACGTTCCTTGTAGGATTGCCGTAAAATCTTCTATTGCTTTTAGCCGAGGAACATATTTGCCGGGAATTCCCGTTGCAAATTCTGCCGTAAAGAGTGGCTGTGTTAAAAATTTCTGAATACGTTTTGCGCGATTGACGAGCGTTTTATCTTCATCGGACAGTTCTTCGATTCCCAAAATAGCAATAACATCTTGGAGTTCTTTGTAGCGCTGTAAAATTGTCTGAATTTGCCTGGTTACGTGGTAATGCTGTGCCCCAATAATAGATTCTTGTAATCCTTTTGAGCTGGAAGCCAATGGGTCAACGGCAGGATATAATCCTAGTTCGACAAGTTTTCGTGAAAGAACTGTGTGGGCATCAAGGTGCATAAATGTTGTTGCTGGGGCAGGATCAGTAATGTCATCCGCGGGAACATATACCGCTTGTATCGAGGTGATTGCACCGTTGATGGTGCTCGTGATGCGTTCCTGGAGCGCTCCCATTTCTGATGCGAGTGTTGGCTGATATCCAACAGCTGATGGCATGCGACCAAGTAATGATGAGACCTCAGAACCTGCTTGGACAAAACGGAAAATATTATCAATAAATAAAAGCACGTCTTTTTTCCAGACATCACGTCCATATTCCGCCATGGTAAGTCCCGTCAGTGCAACGCGCAAACGTGCTCCTGGCATGTCTCCCATTTGGCCAAAGACGAGAGCTGTTTTGTCAAGAACACCTGATTTTTGCATTTCAAGCCATAATTCATTGCCCTCACGGGTGCGTTCGCCAATACCGATAAAGATAGATATGCCACCATGCTCTATGGCGATAGAGCGAATAAGTTCTTGTACAATAACCGTTTTGCCGACTCCTGCTCCTCCAAAGAGTCCAATTTTTGAACCTTTCAAATAGGGACACATGATGTCGATAACTTTAATACCGGTTTCTTGAATTTCATCTTTTATTTTCTGCTCAATTAATGCGGGTGCTTGTCGAAATATTGGCCAGTGAGTGTCAGTTTCAACGGGTCCCTTATTGTCAATGGTGTCGCCTAAAACGTTAAACATGCGCCCGAGTATTTCTCTGCCAACAGGTACTGTTATGGGGCCTCCAGTATCGACCGCGGTCAGTCCTCGCCTGATGCCATCAATCGATTCTATGGCAATACAGCGAACAATACCGTCGCCAAGCTGCTGCTCAACTTCGACACTTGATTTTTTTGGTCCTTTGTCAGTGGTATCTAATAGAATATGAATTTCATGAAAAATATCGGGTGTTGTCATGCGGTCAAATTGAATATCAATAACCGTTCCCGCAACTCGAATAACGGTTCCTGTATGCGATACTTTTTCTTTTTGTTCAGCTGCCATATTTTTTATTAATAACAAGGAATACAACAATCTATCTTCAAACTAATGGAAAGGGCTTCCTTTGTAAAGGGAAAATCACGATCAATTTTTTATTTCTTTGTCATCTGATCCATATTTTTGAATTATAAGTTCTTTAATTTTTAACATTTGACAATATTTTGAACGAGGGTCGGAAGCAGAATTAAGTACGAGGTGGGCGCCTAAGTAGACAAGCGGTACAAAAATAAGAGCTTGCCAGGAAAAGTTGGGTGCTATATCATCCCAACATTGTAAAAAATCAGGTACTGTATTTCCTGCCGGCGGCATAAGTGTTGTGCAAATGTTGTGTATGCGGTATACAAAAGCGGCAGGAGATAAAACAAGTCCATAACCTATTGCCCCATCAAAAATGCGGGCTGATAATGATTTTTCAGATTTTTTAGTATATTCGGCAAGAACATTTTCTATATCCGTGACGATTTTATTTTTCAAAATGGTGTTTTTGCTGAGCATATGATCATTTTCTATAGTGGCTTTTTTTGCTTTTTTAAAATCGCCTTCCACAAATGCAATATGGAATTGTTGTGTTATTTTTTTTTCTGCCAGCATAAGACGTTTCTGACTGCTGAGCTTGCCGGCCTGAAGAACAGATCCAGTTGTAAAAAAGAATGCACAAAAAGCAAAAAATTTATTCATTGTTTTTCCACAAATTATCAAAAACTTCTGCCGATTATTGTGCCATGTATTTATGGAAAGAACAAGTCATGTGGAATATTTTTAAAATTTTCTGTATGTTTTTTTGTCAGATCCGTATTTTTGCAACAAAAACTTTTTAATTTTTTTCATTCTCTGAAATCGTTCTTTTTCTGTGAACCATGGGTCAAGAATGTCTAAGCCTATATAAGCAGAAATGAATGAAGCAGCAATTGCTAACGGAGCAATGCCTGAGTTCCTAGGATCGCATTCTGGCACATCAATAATTAATTTTTCTCCCGGTGGCATTAAAAGAGTGCACATGTGAGGTACGTAGAATAAGAGACCTAACGGTATAAAAATGAGGCTGTAGCCGGTTGCGATTTTTAATGACTTTGCCAATAAGGAATCTTGCTTTGCTTGTATACAATTGTCAGAGTATTTGATAATTTCTTTTTTTGATTTTTTTCCGAATAAGTGACCATACGCTTTATCAAGTTCTTTTACTTCTTGAAAATCAGTTCTATTAATTGCAGCATAAAATTTCTGTTTTGCTTGTACGATATGTTCTCCACGCATAAGGCTATTATTATGTTTGTCCGCGGCAAGTATGCAGCCGCTAAAAAATATGCTCATACATACTACAATAGATTTGTTCACTACTCTCTCCACAAAATTATCACAAAATATCTGCCAACTATTGTGCCAAATATTTGCTCAATGTGCAATAAGTATGTGAATATTTTTACAATATTTGCAGAAGTTTTTTGTCCAGATTTGCCATACGTTGATACACTATTTCTGCCGTTAGTAATCCTGTTTGTGCTCCGATGTGTTCTATGACAGATGAGCTGTTGATAATTCCTGCACGAATCGCATCTTCTAAAGATTTTTGCTGTGCAAGAAAGGCAACAAATGTTGAGCCAAATGCATCACCAGCGCCGACAGTGCTGACAATTTTTTGTGGAGCAATACTTGGATGAAAATATCGTTTTTTTTCGTGTGATACGTAGACGCCTTCTGCACCATTGGTGACAACAATTGTTGCAATGCCTTGTGTATGCATAAGATTAAAAAATTCTCCAAAAAATAAGTGCGGATTATTTTGTTTTGTTTTAATGCCCATTTCTGCTGTTAATAATGTTGCTTCGTAGCTATTTAAAATAAGAATATCAATGTGCGGCAAGGCCTGACAGACCGATTGTGCTGCATATGTTAATTGCCCAGTACCGGGATTGACAGCTACTTTTTTCTTTTTTGCTTTTGCATGGGATGCAATGTATGGTAAAAGATGTGCATTTATTTTGCTCATTGATGTGCAATAGGCATAATCTGTAGCATCAATGGCCTGCATAGTGATATCTCTTTCTGCAAGTGCAGTATTTGCTCCGCGCCAGACAAGAACTACTCGATTTCCCGATGTTGTTGGAATAATAAAAGATGTTCCTGTTTGTAACTGATCAGTTTTTGCAATAAACGTATCATTAACATTTTCCGCGCGCAGCTTTTGCTGAATGAAAATACCATCCTGATCTGAGCCAATCATGCATATAATTGATACTTCAAGTCCAAGGCGGGCATAGGAGACAGCACTATTGGCTGCCCCCCCACCAACGTGACAATACAGTGCATCAACTTCAATTTTTCTGCCTTCTTCAAATACAACTAAAGTTTCATTTTTGCCATCATTTCCCACATTGAGTGTGTTGATATGCTCATATTGGATAAATATATCACGCATAACTCCGCCAATGGTAAGAATGCGTGCATGACCCTGCGCCATTAACTTTGCTTTCGACTCTTGAGTTGATTTTTAGGTAATAGTACGAGATCAAGCACTTCATCAGCATGATGGACAAAAATAAGATCAATGTCATGAACAAGTTCTTCAATGGCAACAACATCATTTTTATTTTTGTGCGGCAAAATTACAAAAGGTACCTTATTCCTAATGGCGGTCAAAATTTTCTCTTTTGCTCCTCCAATAGGGAGGACTTCTCCCCGTAAGTTCAGCTCTCCTGTCATGGCATACTGTGCATTAATAGGCCGGTCAGTAAGTGCTGATAAAATGGCGGTGAGTATTGTAATACCTGCGGATGGTCCATCTTTTGGAATGGCCCCTGCCGGTACATGAATATGCAGATCATGCGTATAAAAAAGGCGATGATCAATGCCAAATTCTTTTGCGTGTACTCGCGCATAACTGAGTGCTGCCTGGGCTGATTCTTTCATGACATCACCCAGTTGCCCGGTCAAAAGCATTTTTCCTTTACCGGGCATCAGCACGGCTTCTATTTTTAATAATTCACCACCATATGCTGTCCAGGCAAGACCATGAGAAATGCCAATTTGATCTTCTCGCGAGACATCTTCTTCAATAAATTTACGTGGTCCTAAGCAGTGCTCAAGATTGTGTTGCGTAATGGATATCAACTCACGAGTTTCTACCAACGCACGAGCAATTTTTGATGCAAGTTTGCGAATAAGCCGTTCAAGTTGTCGTACACCAGATTCGCGGGTGTAATTGGTAATAATATCTTGTAAAATAATATCTTCCCATGCTATCAAATGTGATTCAAGACCTGCATCGGCGAGTGATTTCTTTATAAGATACTGCTGTGCAATATTTACTTTTTCATCAACGGTGTATCCGCCAAGCTCAATAATTTCAAGCCGATCGCGCAATGGATCTGATATCGTATCAATGGTATTTGCGGTAGCAATAAACATTACTTTTGACAAATCAAAAGGAATGCCCAAATAGTTGTCATAGAATGTTTTATTTTGATGTGGATCAAGTACTTCAAGCATTGCTGCTGATGGATCGCCACGGAAATCAGAGCCAATTTTGTCAAGTTCATCAATTACAATGACCGGATTTGATGAGCCTGCTTTACGTATTGCCTGAATAAAGCGACCTGGCATTGCGCCGACATAGGTGCGACGGTGTCCACGAATTTCCGCTTCATCTTTGACGCCACCGAGTGAAATACGGGCATAAGAACGACCCAAACATTTAGCAATTGAGTGACCAAATGATGTTTTCCCTGTTCCTGGTGGTCCAACAAAACATAAAATAGGCGCATAGCCATCTTTTTTCAAGTTTCTGATGGAGATAAAATCAAGAATACGATCTTTAATCTCTTTGAGTCCATAATGATCTTGATTGAGCACCTGTTTTGCATGCTCAAGATCAAGAGTATCTTCAGTGGTAACATTCCATGGCAGGGCAAATATCCATTCAAGATGTGTTCTGGTGACATTTGCTTCCAGAGAATCAGGTGTTGTGCGTTCGAGGCGACTGATGTTGCGCATGATGTCAGTTTTGAGCTCTTCTGGCAAATTGAGCGCATCAAGTTTATCTCGCATGACTTCTATTTCTTCCATATCATCTTCGCCCAACTCTTGCTTGATAGCACGGAGTTGTTCGCGGAGATAAAACTCTTTTTGCGACTGATTCATAGAATCTCGCGCACTATTTTTAATCTTTTCCTGAATTTCTGCCGCCTCTGTTTCTCGCTTTAAGTGGAAATAAAGCCCTTCAAGGAACAGTTTTTGATCAGCTGATTCAAGTAATGTTTGCGCCTGATCGACGGAAAGATTAAGATGGGACAATATAAAGTCAGCTATTTTTTCAGGATCATGCATTTTTGAAAGGATAATATGAAAATCAGGGCTGAAAGTATGGCCAGTTGATGCCATCTGTTCAGTCAAAACGCGAATGCTATGAAGAATTTCCTGCAATTCTTGCGGATTATTCTTGATTAATTCGCACGTTTCGACATATGCCTGAAGCATGTTATCATGCGTCACGAGTTCCGTCACGCGTACGCGTTCCATTCCTTGTACTAAAATTTTTATACCACCTTCTGGCATTTTAATAAGGCGCATAATGGAAGCAACGGTACCAACATTGTATAAATCATTTGTACCAATAGCGCCTTGATTATCAGTAACTGACTGCGCAGCCAAAAGCAAAATTCGTTTGCCTTGGTCGAGCGCTTGTTCAATTCCTCTGATAATTTTTTCATCAAGCACGAGTAATGGGACAATAATATGTGGAAATACAACAACATCCATGGTCGGGATGACCGGAAGCATCTCCGGTATGCTATTGTGATAGACAGATGAGACCATCTTCATTCTTTCCCCCCTGATCTTCTTCATGCAACAAATGATTGCACTTTTGACTGTCCTGTGTTCTAATTTAGTGTACGGGGGGAATAAGGATTGATACAATAATTGGAATAAAAAAGCCTAAAAGTCCTTATAAAGCGGCATTATTATAGAAGGTGTTATAACTCTTAAAAGGCGCATATGCATACCATCCATGCCAAGCATCTTTTCAAGCAATTTAGACAGGGGAACAGCCTTATTGACGTGCTTTCTGATATCTCTGTTTCTTTAGCCCAAAACCAAACCTACGCAATTACCGGCCTTTCCGGATCAGGAAAATCCACCTTTATGCATATTATTGGCTGCCTTGATACCCCATCTCAGGGAACCGTGCTTTTTGATACTGATAATATTCATACCATGACAGAAGCGCAAAAAAACATTTTCTTAAATACCCATATTGGCTTTGTTTTTCAACGATCTTACTTGATTGCCGAGCTTTCTGTTATAGAAAACATCATGCTTCCCGGTATTATTGCTCAAAAGGCGCAGGGGACATGTCGCTCCCGTGCTCAAGAACTGCTCAATTACGTTGATCTTGCCCACAAGACGAATGAAAAAGTTGGCACATTATCTGGTGGCCAGCAACAACGGGTTGCCATTGCTCGCGCACTCTTTAACAAACCAGCATTTTTAATTGCCGATGAGCCAACAGGAAATCTTGATGAAGTAACAGGAAAATCAATTATTGCTCTTTTGCGTTCCTGCAAACAAGAGTGGGGTATGGGGATTATTGTCAGTACGCATGATGATTATGTTGCCAATGCGATGGAACATATTTTTGAGTTAAAAGAAGGAAAGCTGTTGTAAAAAGGGCATTATTTTTGCACTTTTTCTTCAAAAAAATGTTTTATGTTATGAGAACCCTTTGACTGCCAATAAGATTCTTTTGGATCTGGTGCCAGAACAATTTCAAGATCATGATAATCAGTTAATGCTTTATACCTACTATAATAATCAATTAATACATGTTCACGGTGGCCTATCCAACGTCTCAAATTTTCTATGGCTTTTTGACGCTTTTCATCAGGAACAAGTTTCCATGTATTTGCAATTTTTTTCCAATTTCCTGGACAACTAATAATTGCTTTCATGAGTTTAATATTCGGATTTTCGATGAGTTTATTGCATATATATGGGCTTGCCTGCATAACAGCAATACCAGCATCTGGATGATGATTAATATATGCCTTTTGCTTGCCATCATTACTGAGTACATATATTCCTACGGCAGTACATCTTTCCAGCCCAAAAGTATATATTGATTTTTTCTTTTTTTGTTCAGGATCCATTGTACTTTCTCCTTCGTCACACATGCCAACCTGATGTTCTTTTCCCAAATTTGTAAATGGTTCAGATGAAAAGGTGTTTGATCGGTTAAGACATGATTTTGATAGGATCAAATGGGGACGAGGCTCATTTTCTATTGCCTTTAAGGATTCCAAATATTTTTTTGGTTGTTGAGCAATTTGATCCATGGCACTCAGAGATTGGTCATAAAGCCCGAGAAGTAAAATTATTGTAAAAAGCCTTTTCATAAAAATTCTCCACAAAATAATTAAATATTATTATAACATTGTAATTCTATTGAATAATGCGTATTTATCAAATTTTTCATTAAACAGACACTAGAATTAATTAATTCTTTCTTATATTCTGAAAAGGTATTATTTTTCCTCCATTTATATACGGTTATTATGCTAAAACTTACCAATACTTTGACGACCAAACTTGAGACTTTTGAGCCTTTAAAAACTGGCCATGTTGCCATGTATGTGTGCGGAATTACGCCGTATGCACCATCACATTTGGGTCATGCACGGTGTTATATTACTTTCGATACTTTATATCGCCTTTTAAAATTCCTCAAATATACGGTAACCTATTGCCGTAATTTTACTGATATTGATGATAAATTGCTCATTAAGGCACAACAGGAATTTGATAATCCTTTGCGTTATCCCGACGTTGCCGAGCGTAATATTCGCCAATTTCACCAAGACATGAGTTTGCTTAACTGTCTGTCGCCAACGCATGAACCGCGCGTGACAGAACATATTCCACAGATTATAGAATTTATTCAGGCATTAATTGACAAAGAATATGCATATCAAGCAAATGGCGATGTATATTATCGTGTTCACCATTTTAAAGATTATGGAAAATTGTCAAAACAAAATATTGATGAACTATGCTCAGGTGTCCGAATTGAAATCAAAGAAGATAAAGAAAATCCTCTTGATTTTGCTCTTTGGAAAAGTGAAGCTGAGAATGAATTTTGGAAAAGCCCGTGGGGATGGGGGCGACCGGGGTGGCATATAGAATGTTCAGCACTTGCTGCTACTTATTTGGGAGAGCATATTGATCTTCATGGTGGCGGTCTTGATCTTATTTTTCCGCATCACGAAAATGAAATTGCGCAATCGGAAGCGCGGTATGGAGCATCGTTTGCGCGATGCTGGATGCACAATGGGTTGGTCAATATTAATAAAGAAAAAATGTCAAAATCGTTGGGCAATGTGTATGATCTGCACCAATTATTTGCTATGTATGATCCGATGGTAGTTCGTTTTTATTTGCTTAGCCATCATTATCGGATGCCGTTTGATTTTTCTCTCGAAGGTCTTGAACGTGCACATAAAACATATCAGCGTTTATGTGCGGTATATCAATCTGAAAAAGATCATGACGAGCTGCCAGCAGAAAGTGAAAATAATTCTCCCATTTTGAGTAAGATGTTTTATTTTTTGTATGATGATATGAATACGCAAGGAATGTTTGGTACTCTTTTTGAACATTTGCCAACGCTTGAATCATCTGAACTACTTTTGACTAAGTATGTCCTTAAAAATATTTTGGGACTTACTTTGCAATCAGTTGCAGAAAAAGAGATTATTATAACACCAGAGATACAAAAATTGCTCCAGGAGCGGGAAAGTGCACGACTTGAAAAAAATTGGTTACATGCTGACGCTCTTCGTTTGCAGCTGCTTCAGTTGGGGTATCAAGTGCAAGATAAAAAACGATCGTAAAATAGTGAGATGAAAATTTTGTTTGATAAAATAAAAAATTCTGTATAACGTGCTCTATATATATTTTCCAAAAAAAAAGGATGAGTATGCAGAATCTATTTTGTTTTTTTTATCTCATAAAATACATATCTTATTGCCTGTTATTCAGTATTTGTAGCATGATGGATGCCCATGATCCACTTCTTGTTGTTGCAATTATGGTAAAAAATGAAGAATCGGTCATAGAAAAAACTTTGCTTCCTTTTATTGACAGTAGCATTGATGCATTTATTGTTTTTGATACGGGCTCGACTGATAATACTGTTGCCCGTGTAGAAAATTTTTATGCCCAACATCCTCACATTCGAGGATACATTTTTCAAGAAGAGTTCATTGATTTTGCTACTTCACGCAATCGTGCGCTTGAATTGGTGCACATCTGTTTTCCACATGCAGCGTTTATTGTTATGCCTGATGCGGAGTGGTACATATATAATGCGCAAGATCTTTATACTTTTTGTGAGCAAGAACTGTACAATGTTGGAGTTCCCGCATATCTTTTTCTGCTCAAAGGTGAACATAATAGTTGGTATCAAACTCGTCTTATACGGTGTGGGTGCCATGTTCAGTTTTTTGGTGTAGTGCATGAAGCGATACCCGCAGTAGCAAAGGTTCCACCGTCGATATTTTTCTCTATAAAACCGACACGAAAAGGGATAGAAAAAACACGCATGCGGTGGCTTCGTGATCGTGATGTATTGTTGAAAGAATACAATAAAAATCCTTATGACCCACGAACCGTTTTTTATTTAGGTCAAACATATGATTGTCTGGAAGATTATGCTCAAGCCTATTATTGGTATCTCAAGCGTGCAGAGATGGACGGCTGGAATCAAGAAACTTTTGTAGCCCTTTATCGTTTGGGGGTAACAACAGAACAACTTATGGATCTTGATCCAGAAAAATATCATTGGTCTGATGCACTTGCATGGTATTTGGCAGCATATGAATATCGGCCAAGTCGTGCCGAGCCACTGTATAAAATAGCACAGTATTATTGGGACACGGAAGAATGGGCGCTGGCATATCTTTTTGCAAAACGTGCAACAGAAATTTCGTATCCAACTGATATATTATTTGTTGATCAAGAAATATATACGTGGGGGCGCTATAACCTTCTTGGCTGCTGTGCCTGGTATGTACAAGAATATGAAGAAGGACGAGCTGCGGTGCTAAAAGCGCTTGCGATAAAAAATGATTTTCCCCATCTTATTAAAAATTTGGCATGGTATGATAGAGTGCTTGGAGTTCAAAAGTAAATTTCGTAATGTGTGGCTGATGTGAAATATTAGTGATTATCAATATTTCATGCTATAAAAATCTTGTTTGACAAAATAAAAAATTATTTTTAGCGTACAATATATGTGTGTTGTTTAAAAAAAAGGATGAGTATGAGAAGCACGACTTTTTCGTATCATGTTTTTTCCGTTTTATTATTTTTTTCTGTTCACCTTGCAGCAGCTGACTCACAGCATAAAGCCGTATATTTTTATGATGGAGAAGGCAATAGCTGCGTGGTACCGATTAGTAGCAGTAGCAACATTGACATACGGACATTAAAAGACAAAGGATATGTTACTTCAAAAGTAGCAAAAATTCAGCATGATCGTCATGAAAGTGGATCAGAAGAAATAAAAATTATTATTCAAGGTACTCCAGGCAAAAGAGGGCCGACAGGTGCAACGGGTCCTCGAGGTCCAACAGGGCCTACCGGCGCTGGCGGTGTAGATGGAACAGACGGCACAGATGGTACCGATGGTGCAACAGGACCAACCGGTCCTACCGGAGCAATGGGTACAATGGGTGCCACAGGCGCTACCGGTGCTGACGGTACGGATGGAACAGATGGAGTAGATGGTGCTACCGGACCAACTGGTGCCACAGGCGCTACCGGTGCTGACGGTACGGATGGAACAGATGGAGTAGATGGTGCTACCGGACCAACTGGTGCCACAGGCGCTACCGGTGCTGACGGTACGGATGGAACAGATGGAGTAGATGGTGCTACCGGACCAACTGGTGCCACAGGCGCTACCGGTGCTGACGGTACGGATGGAACAGATGGAGTAGATGGTGCTACCGGACCAACTGGTGCCACAGGCGCTACCGGTGCTGACGGTACGGATGGAACAGATGGAGTAGATGGTGCTACCGGACCAACTGGTGCCACAGGCGCTACCGGTGCTGACGGTACGGATGGAACAGATGGAGTAGATGGTGCTACCGGACCAACTGGTGCCACAGGCGCTACCGGTGCTGACGGTACGGATGGAACAGATGGAGTAGATGGTGCTACCGGACCAACTGGTGCCACAGGCGCTACCGGTGCTGACGGTACGGATGGAACAGATGGAGTAGATGGTGCTACCGGACCAACTGGTGCCACAGGCGCTACCGGTGCTGACGGTACGGATGGAACAGATGGAGTAGATGGTGCTACCGGACCAACTGGTGCCACAGGCGCTACCGGTGCTGACGGTACGGATGGAACAGATGGAGTAGATGGTGCTACCGGACCAACTGGTGCCACAGGCGCTACCGGTGCTGACGGTACGGATGGAACAGATGGAGTAGATGGTGCTACCGGACCAACTGGTGCCACAGGCGCTACCGGTGCTGACGGTACGGATGGAACAGATGGAGTAGATGGTGCTACCGGACCAACTGGTGCCACAGGCGCTACCGGTGCTGACGGTACGGATGGAACAGATGGAGTAGATGGTGCTACCGGACCAACTGGTGCCACAGGCGCTACCGGTGCTGACGGTACGGATGGAACAGATGGAGTAGATGGTGCTACCGGACCAACTGGTGCCACAGGCGCTACCGGTGCTGACGGTACGGATGGAACAGATGGAGTAGATGGTGCTACCGGACCAACTGGTGCCACAGGCGCTACCGGTGCTACTGGTTCAGCTGGTGGTGTAGCGCAATATGGATATATATACGATACAACAGATCAGTTTGGTGTGGCTGTAGGAAGTGCATTTACTTTTAGTGAAAACGGTATTATGACATCGGGAATTACTCATACGGCGGGAGATTCTCAGGTTACTGTAGTCAATGCCGGTATTTACTATGTTTCCTTTACACTTTGTATTGTTGATTCAGGACAAGCTACTCTTTTCCTTGATAGCGGTTCTGGTCCGGCAGCTGTTGCGGGAATAACATATGCTACAAGTTCTGGCGTTGGTGGTGGTTACACGCTGACTGGATCAGGGATTGTCAATATACCTGCTGATGGAGTTCTTACGGTAGAAAATTTCTCATCAACGGCGGGATCTATAGATATTTCATCGATTGGTAGCGGCGGAGGAGCAGAAACAGGAACAAGTGCATCTATTTATATTATGCAGCTTGCCTAAAATTATATACAGGGATGCCAAATGATATAGGCATCCCTGTATCAATAAAGAATTGCAATAATATATAACTGTAAAAAATATTGACAATAATATTTAGCTACTTGTAGGCTACAAGCAAGTATAATAATACTTGTATAGGGGGGATGTCTATGCAGTGTAAGCCATTTTTCTTACCAATTTTTCTTTATTTGTCTTGCTTTATTTTTCAAGGTGTAATTTTTAGTGCGACAAAAATTGCACCTTGTTCTTCGATTCAAAAACAAAATGCAATTACTTTCAATGATTCCCTTCATGAAGATATTCATTGTAAAATTCAACGGGTCAGAGCACAAAGATTTGTGATAGAAGAATTTGAAAAAATTTGTTATCCAAAAGTTTTTCGTGGAAAAAGAGGACATAGAGGACCAAAAGGAGCAACTGGTGCAATGGGGCCTACAGGAGCAACAGGTGTTACCGGTGCGACGGGACCAACGGGAGATCCTGGTGATCCAGGAGTGACTGGTCCAACGGGGCCAGCGGGAGCTGGTACGACTGGTGCGACTGGGCCGACGGGCACAATGGGTGCTGTAGGGCCAACAGGTGCAACAGGAAGTAGTATAACGGGTGCAACAGGGCCAACAGGTGCAACAGGAAGTAGTATAACGGGTGCAACAGGACCAACAGGTGCAACAGGCGCTACTGGTAATGATGGTGCAACAGGAGCGACAGGTGCTACTGGTCCTACGGGAACAGGTGGTGGTATAGCACAATATGCATATATATACGACACAACTATTCAAGATGTATTGTTAGGAACTACCATTACTTTTAACACAAATGGTCCCATGACATCAGGAATTATGCATACAGCTGGAAGTGATCAGATTACTATAGTCAATGCTGGCATTTATTTTATTTATTTTTATGCAAGCTCCACCGGAGGACAAATTACTCTTTTTCTTAATAGTGGTTCTGGTCCAGTAGCTATTGCAGGGGCAACATATGCTTCAGGTGGTGGTATTACTGGTGTTAGTTTCTCAATTCCTGGATCGGTCATTATTAGTATACCCGCGGGAGGAGTTCTTACTATGGAGAATTATGCATATGAACCATATATGGTCATTACTCCAAATGCTAATGACGTTGCGGAGATCACAGGTACGAGTGCTGCTATTACCATTGCGCAGTTTGCGTAACATTAAGATATTAAAGGGCCTTGGCACATATACAAAATGTGTGGAGGCCTTAATGGCTATTATTCAAGTGCATTGGGTAATTTGGTTACTTGATCGAATATGCCGATTACTTTGTCTATTTTACCAATCATTGCAATAGAAGCGTTTTTTGTTTTTTTATGTGGAGCTAGTTCTGTGTAGGCTTCTTTTATTGAATTGGCTATTTCTAATGGTGTATCACCATCATGTTTTTCCTCCATGAGAACCTTTAATGCATGTTCTTTGTCTTTATAGAGTTCAATAGTTGATTCTAGAAATATAAGTTCAGGAGCCTGATTAGCAGTTATTATTTCGGTGATGCGATGTAGAATATTTCCTTTTTCTGTTGTACCTCCATGTTGGGCAAGTAATTGATATACTTTCACGTTATTTTTAAATTTTGTACAAATTTTGCTGAAATCTTCATGTATTTTGCAACAAAGAAGATCTAATACAATATCGGTCAAAAGAGGTTCATCTTCTGCTTTAAAAGAAATGGCATTGCTCAGTTCTTTTTGTCGTCCATTATCCGTGAAAAAATTGATTATTGTTTCCAAGGGCTGAATCTCTTCACTGTTTTTATGGCAACTTCGTAATACTGCTCCACCAAGAAGTTGTTCGCAAGGTACATTCATTTGAAGTAAACGAGCTGTTATATCACGGTCTATGTCAGGATCAAGTTTTTCTTTTTCTGTGCATAGATAAAGAAAACTCGATATTTTTGGCATAGCATAGGAGAAAATATCTTTTTTTGTTTCATCATCACTCCAGGGATTTACGGCGATGGCATCTAAAGCTTTTGATAGTTGTATAGAGGCATAAAGTTCTTCGTCTTTGAAATTCTTTGAGGTTCTATTAGCAATAAATGTTCCTATAAGTGAGCTCTTTTGTGAAGTGAAAAGAGCTTGAAGGGTTCCAAGGAATTTTGTATATTTGAATATGTTTATCTGATACTCATCTGCTTCAAACGATGTTTTCATATTATAGGTACTATATGTGGCCTCACGTGTTAAAAAAAGAAGTATAGAATTAAGTTCTGCTGTCTCATCTTGTATTTTTTCTTCTTTTTCTTTTTTTAATTCTTTTTTTTCTATTTTCTTTTTTCTTTTTTTTCGGTGTTGAGGCAACATATTTGTTGATATGCTGAGCAAAAATAATAAGCTAAAAATGTGGTACATCATTAAGGATCCTTGTATGTAAAATTTTATAAAAGAAGCGTAATGAAAAGAAGGAGAAAAGGCAATAAAAATATTTTTTCAGGAAATTTCCAATGTTTTTATGCTATAAAACAAAGGGCTTAAAATAAGGTACTTATGAAACAATGTTTACAAAAAATTATTATGTTTAATTGGTGTATATGGATGTCGCTTTGTTCAATGCACATGAACAAAAAAAAGAAAATTCAAGAAAAAAAAGAGCAAGAAATAATATCTTTAGATTTTTCAAAAGCATCTTGGTATATTCCCACTCTCCAAGAATTCTGTACTGCTATTATTGCAGAAAGTGATATATTACAGAAAGAATTTGCAATATTGCCAAAAGATTTGTCCGAAAAAGTGTCACAAAATATACTGCATTGCCCGTCAAAATTTAAACTAGATAAAACTATCAGCCTTACAACATCTCCAAATACTCGTTATGCTTTTTCCCACGATGGAAAATATTTTGTATATAGTTATAAAGGAGAATATAAGGCTTTAGATATAAAAACAAAAAAAGAACTATGGATATGTGGTCATGATAGCTATAACCTGGTAAAGAAGGTAAATTTTTCTCTTGATGGTACAAATGTTTGCGTTGTTGCAAGAAATAATAATACACAGGTTGTAGTGTTGCCAGAAAAAGATGATGATGTTATCAAAAGAATGGTTATTGACCATGGAGACTATTTACGCGATGGTCGTGGAGATTATCAACAAATTTTAAAAGTATTATTACATGCACAGCACCAAATGCTGTGTTATTTGTGTTCTCTAACACAAGATAAACAAGCAGTGTATGTATGCCAAAATTATCAGCAAAATCCTCTTGTTTGGAAAAAGCTTGATTGTGGACAAAAAGATACATTTAATCCACTTTTTGTGTGGTATTTTAATAAAATGAAAGTTTTTTTTACACGAAGTAAAGAATCAAATGAACAATTTATTCATATGTGGAACAATACATTAGAATGTGTTCGTATTTTTTCTTATTCCTCTCAATATTGCCTTAAAAGCTTTGTTCCATATCATAATAATTATCAAGAACAGTTTGTTTTTTTGTTTTCTGATGGTGAAACAAATACAAAGCTTAAAGGGTTTAAATATATTTTAGGCCAAAAAAAACCAATAGTAGAACAAATATATAATGGAGAATGCAATGGCAAAAATATTTTAACTGTTACTTCTAATTTCTCTTATATACGAAGAATGAATAATGTAGAGGGTAAGGAAAGCGTACAATATGTACCTATTTTTCATGGAATTAAGCCTAAAGTTATCCATACTTTGATGGATATAGAGGGTGATATGTCTTGGCAAGATGGCTGGTATTACTTGACACAGCATGGTGGTATGGCTTTTATTGTGTTTTTAAAATTATCAAGAGGATTAAGAAAACTTTGTATTTTTACTCCAGAAAATCAGCCATGAGAAAATTAATTGGCCATATTATCAGCGGATCTCTTGGTGATGGATTTACTCTACGCATTGCACCAGATGTTGTGCTTGCTGATATAAAAACGGGAAAATTTGTTTCAATTGTAACAGAGCAGTATACTTTTTTTTCGTTGATTACTGACCTTGCACTTGCCGTTAGTCACCCAGATATTTTGCAATTTCCTCCTGAACCGCAGGAAACATTGTTGCGGCAGCTTCTTGCTCGTAAAGATATGTATGCAACCGCCATTGTCCGTCCCATGCTCATGAAAGATAGAGAGGGAGCTTTGAGCCCTGTAAAAACGGTGCCGCACCATTTTGCAGAAGTTTTTGAAGCGAGTAATCAGGATATTGCCCATATTTTTGGCCATGAAGAAGATGTGAGTGGAAAATATTTTACGTTAGGTACTCCTCTTGATATGACAACTGATATTTGTATAAATGTGGAAAAAATTACTGAAAGAAGCAGTGGCATTTTTGGAAAAACGGGAACGGGAAAAACATTTTTGACACGACTGTTACTCGCCGGACTTATTAAACATGACAAAGCGTCCGTTCTTATTTTTGATATGCACAATGAGTATGGTTTGCAAGCGCGACAAGAAAGTCATCATGCTTTTGTTAAAGGATTAAAAACATTATTTCCTGATCGCATTGCAATATTTTCTTTAGATCCTGCATCGACGCGTCGTCGTGGTGGCAATCCTGATGTCGATATTATTATTCCATACAATGCAATTCAGGTTGAAGACATTTTGTCACTTCAAGATGAGCTTAATCTCCATGCAACAGGTCTGGAAGCAGCACATTTAATTGCAGCACAGTATAAAAATGAGTGGCTTTCAGCATTGCTCGGATGCACTGACATTAAAGAATTTGCCCATTCTATTGGTGCGCATTCAGAATCTGTTGCTGCGCTGTATCGAAAATTAAAGCGCATTGAAACGCTTCCCTTTTTTGTACCCCATGCCAAAACTGCATATTCTGTCATTGATCAGATGATGGAATATATTGCTCGTGGCATGAGTATTATTATCGAATTTGGCAATTTTACTACCACTTTTATTTATCTTTTAATTGCCAATATTATTACGCGCCGCCTCCATGCACTGTACATTGCCAAGACGGAACAGTTTTTAGGTTCTCAGCGCATACAAGATGAGCCGAAAAAGTTACTTATCTGCATAGAAGAAGCACATAAATTTTTAAATCCGCAGGCGGCAAAGCAGACTATTTTTGGTACTATCGCGCGCGAAATGCGCAAATATTATGTGTCACTTTTGATTGTTGATCAGCGGCCATCAGGCATTGATCAAGAAGTTTTGTCACAAATTGGAACTAAAATTATTGCGCAGTTGACTGATGAAAAAGATATTAATGCCGTTTTGAGTGGTGTTAATCACGCGAATAATTTGCGCAACATTCTTGCATCTTTGGACACAAAAAAACAGGTGCTTGTTATTGGTCATGCCATTGCTATGCCCGTCGTTATTCATACAAGAACATATGATGAAAAATTTTACCGCGCCATGAGCCCGACCCCATCAGCGCAGGAAATTCAAGAAAAAATACACGAATTATTTTAAAAAATTTGCATTTTTATTTTTTCAGCTGTACCATGATGGCGACTTTTTTTTGAAGTATGTATTTTTTAGAGGATTTTTTTCTGAAGCACATTATTTTTTAGAGGAGTTTTTTTCTTATGAAGAAGCCATTGTCATTATTTTTGTTGTTGAGTTTCCCTTTTGCACAAGCAAGTTTTTTTCCCGATGCAATTAGCGAAAAGGAGCGTGTTGCTGCAGGATGTTTATATCTTGCAACACAATATCCCGAGCTTGCAGCTTTGGCAATAACTTTGGAGACTCAAGTATGTGAAAAATGTAATGCAGATTTGTGGTATATTGCGACAACAGGAGAAACAGGATTTTTTACCAGTGAGGAGTGTAGGGCCATTCTACGTGAAATGGCAAAGAATGGTTATGATGAACGTAAATTGTGGCAGCTAGAAGCTGAAGTTTATGCACGTGCTGAATATCGTGGAAAGCGTAACTTGAGTAAGGCAATACATGATGCAGTAAGTAGCATAGCAGGATATCCAGGGGCATCACCAAGTGCTACGGGTCCAACTACTAGTAATACTCCTTCATCTCCAACAGGTTCTTCAAGTTCTGCCGGAGAATATAATAAAGCAGGATACCCAGGTGCATCATCAAGTGCTACTACAACTTCGGGCTATGACAGTAAATCTTGATATCCAACAGATAGCTCATCCTCATATCCTCGATAAGCGATAAGCATTAGAGATATTTTATAAGGCCCATAATATTATGGGCCTTTTTTTTAACTCCACTCATCCTTTATCTCCATTCGTCCCTCATGGAGCCTCAGGGAAAGAAAGATATAATTTTTTTCCTTCTTTAACATCCTTCAACTCCGGCTAAAAAGCTCCGTGAGGGATGAATGGAGATAAAGGATGAGTGGAGAAAAAGGATTCGGAGTAAAATGCGGAGAATATTATGAGGGCTTCATCATAAAAAAAGAGGTTCACTGTTGTAGATTGGTGGGATCAGGCTTTGTGTCATTTTCTTTATCCATAGCTTCTTTATACGCAGCAAGCACTTGTATGAGTATATAGCATGTATATGCGTCAGAAGGATGTATTCTATCTTTGTCATATTTATTATTTATTATTTTATTATATAGTTCTTTTGCAAGAAAACATTCTCGTTCTTTTCTTGAGTATGCTATATCATAATTTTCCAGTGCAGATATAATATTTGCATTGAATTCTTTTTGTCTGCCAAATTTTATTTCCAGATTATAAAGTTCTTTTTTCTCGCTTGCACTGAGCATGATTTTATTTCTTCCCATATCTTTTGCTTTTCGTATATAATCACGTTTCAATGGGTGAAGGTATTGGACATGAACAGGTTCATGAAAAATCAAATCATCCATGCTTATATTCTTGTTGGAAATTATGTCATTATTATCGCCAGGAGTTACAAGAAGCCGTGTATTAAATGTAATAATTGCTCGAAGATGGGGACGGTAAGAAAATTTAGTTGTTCCAGCGGTATTTTTTCCTTTAAAATTATTTAGTTGTAGTGAAACATTACCTGGGTGAATATTTTTTCTCTTGAGTTCTTTGTCTATTTTATTACAAACTTCTTTTGGTATACGAGGATCTCGATATGCGGGAGTTTTAGGTTCAGTTGCTAATTTTTTTTTGCTCCTTTTAAACTTCGTTTAATCTCTTTTTTCAATTCATTACAGCTTTCAAATTCGGCAGGGCAGTAACCTTCTATAATGTCCCAAAATAATTTTTTTTCTTTCTTTTTTAAATGATTATGATATGTTTCCGGTGTGTAGTCTTTGGCAAGAACAGGAACATATATTAAATTTATTGTTATCAGTACAAAAACATATTTTTTAAAAAACATATTTTTGTAAGTAGTTTGGGATATGCCTCATGAATGAGGGACCGATTAATATGGTCAAGAGTTTTTATGCCGGTACAATTTTGCGTAAATAGCTTTATATCTCGTTTATTATCCTGATATGCCCCATGAAGAGAGATGTTGCTATCGGTTTCTTCTTGCATAGGTATCTTTATATCTCGTAAATGCCTCTGATCTGGAAAATCAAGAAAGGTTTGATTGACAAGAGCATTGGTATCATTTCTTATAAACAGCTCTTTTATGTCTGGCTTCTTACCGCGATATGTTTCTTTTTTAAACAGCTTCATGAGATATGGATTCACTGAAATCTATATTGAATTTTTTATCAATTTCGAGCTTGAAACCTCTGATACCATCATGTTTTTCTATAAGTATGCTATCTCTTGCCCAAACTTTATTTTCATAAGCAAAGCTTTTCCATCCGCCTAAGTCCATGCTATAGAGCGAATGTAAAGAAACAGAAAATAAACAAATGGCAGCTAGTATTGAGAAGAAGCTTTTCATGAAATTTTCGTATAGCAATATTTTTGAAAAAATAAATTACTCGATCATATTATGATGTTAAATTATCAATGTAGTTTTGTCAAAATATTTTAAAATAATATGGTGTAGCGAACATAATTTTCTCAAAAACTCGTTAGATATCCTTCGAGCCTTTGACAAGCTCAGGGCAGGCTCTTGCTCAGGACGAACGGGGGGGGGAGAACTTCAAATTCTTTCTTTTACATCCTTCAACGGAGTCCTCTGGGGACGGAGTGGAAGGATACAGAGTTGAATGATTTGATAAAAGCATGGTACACTAAAAAAACAGTGGCAAAATTATAATGTTTGATGAAAGGCATTTTATGAATAGGTTTAACCAAATACTCCTTGGCATTGTTATTGTCAGCGGTATTTTGACGTGGTACACCATTTTTTATAAACCAAAAGCGGTGCCAAATCAAAATCCTTCTCTGCTTATTGTCGGCACTAATGCGGAATATGCACCATATGTTTTTTTAGAAAACGATGTTGTTGTTGGGTTTGACATTGATGTGATTCGAGAAGTTGGTCGCCGCATTGGTAAACAAGTGGACATTAAAAATATGCCGTTCACGAGTCTTATTCCACAAGTTCAGACAGGCATGCTTCACGCCATTATTGGAGGAATTGCACCGACAAAAGAGCGTCAGGCACAAATTCTTTTTACGCGCCCTTATTTTTCTGGCGATCCTTTTGTTATTATTACGCGCGTGAATGCGCCGCAGGTGCATCATGTTGATGATTTAAAAGGAAGAGAAGTTGTTGTCAATGAAGGGTATACTGCAGATTTATATATGTCACAGTTTCCTGATATTACTTTGCAACGGCTGGCAACACCAACTGAAGCATTTTTAGCATTACAAAGTGGCAGAGCATATGCCTATGTTGCTGCGCAGTCATCGGTCAAACCATTTTTTGAGCTCTATGGTACACAAGAATTTGCCATTGCTTTGATTCCGGGAACGGAAGATTCTGATGCGATAGGAGTGTCAAAAGCATATCCAGAAATTTTTGATGAAATACAAAATACAATAGAAGATATGATTGCTGATGGCACTATACAACAGCTCATAGAAAAGTGGAAGCTTTCGTGATTAATACGGTACTTATTAGTGAATCATTACCGGCATTATTGAGTGGGGTTTTGATAACTCTCAAAATTGCTGCAGTAAGTAGTTGCATGGGCATTACGCTTGGTATTATTTTAGCGTTTGCGCAGCAAGTTCCTTTTACCGTTATTCGGTGGTTGGTAACAGCCTATATTACCTTTACCCGAGGCACACCCATGTTTACGCAAATTTTGTTTGCCTTTTATGTGCTTCCACAATTTGGGCTTACAATTCCAGCGCTCTGGGTCACTATTGTTGCCATTGGATTGAACAGTGCCTGTTATGTGAGTCAAATTATGCGCTCGGGAATTTTGTCGGTGAGTAGAGGGCAAAAAGAGGCGGCACGTGTTCTTGGTTTGAGTGGCTGGCAAATTGCTCGATACATTGTACTGCCGCAGGCAGTGCGTGCAGTTATTCCAGCGCTTGGCAATGAGGCAATTACATTAGTCAAAGATTCAAGCTTGGCGTCAGTCATCGGCGTTGCAGAACTTTCGCGTCAGGGAAGCGTTATTATTAGTCGAACATATGATGCTATCACTATTTTTGCTGCAATGGCAGTGCTGTATCTTATTATTACTTCAACAATTTCGTACATTGTTGCCGTTGTTGAACGAAGGATGAACATCCATGCTTAAAATAACACAGGTGACAAAACTGTTTGGTGCGCAGCGTGTCCTTGATCAGGTGTCGTTGTCTGTGGGGCGTGGCCATATTGCCGTATTACTTGGTTCATCTGGCGTCGGAAAATCGACATTGCTTCGTGTCCTTGCCCATTTAGAAACTATCGATGCTGGAGAGATTTCCTTGGATGGCAAGCCACTTGAGGCTGTCAGTGGCAAACATCATTTGGTTGGTATGGTGTTTCAGCAGTTTAATTTGTTCGAGCATTTAACGGCGGAGGAAAATATTATGCTTCCTCTTGAAAAAGTTCTTGGCATGTCCCATAAAGATGCCATCGCGCGCGCACACAATTTATTGACAAAATATAGTCTGATAGACAAAGCGCACGCACGTATTGCACAACTTTCTGGTGGACAAAAGCAGCGACTTGCTCTTGCACGGTCGTTGGCCATGGAGCCAAAAATTATTTGTCTTGATGAGCCAACATCAGCACTTGATCCTTTATTGACAAATTATGTTGCACAGGTGATTCAAGATTTAGCGCGAGAAGGGTACATTGTTCTTATCGCGACACATGATACGACTTTGCTGGAAAAACTTGACTGTACTATTTATCTCATGCGGCAAGGAAAAATTATTGAGCAAGCGGATGCTAAAACCTTAAAAATCCATGCCCATGATTTTCCGTTTATTATGCGATTTATAGAAGGTGTTGATGATCAAGCGCCATAAGCTTTATTGCTCTTCTTTTTGAAAAGGTTTTTTCTTTATGCATTTTTCGAAAAATTTTTGAATGTCAAGGTCTATAGAAATGCCTTGAGGTATTTTCCATAGTTCCAACGTTTTGTCAGTGTATGTAATAGCGACATATCGCCTGCTGGGATCCATGGTTGCTGTTGTAATTAGTGCTGGATGAATACGTGTTGATATTTTTTGTATGCCATCAAGCGACCATAAACTTATGGTTTGGCTAAGTTGATCTGTGGGAAGAATAATAAGATTATTTGTGTTTGTAAAAAAGATGTGCTGCGCCCAAGTATGCATAAGAAATTTGGATGTGTCGCTGGCGATGTTATACATGATTATTTTGTAGGTGCTTGGATGATCCTCATAGCCTTCAATAAAAAAAGATGACGCTAAAAGCGAACCATCGGTATTCCATGCCAGTTTATTACTAGGCTGATAGTTATCAGTGCTTTCTGATATTTTGAATCTTAAGATTGTTTTTCTTTTATTTATGTCATAAATGTCTATATTATTGAATTTATTAAGTATGGCACAATAATGAGAGTTGGGATTATAAGAAAATTGAGCAGCAATAAAATACCCTATTTTAAGTTCTACTAATTCTCCTTCATGAGTTACTATTTGAATACTATAATCTTTGAATATTATTAAATTTTTTTCAGAAGAATAGCCTATTAAAGAGGCTCCTATTATTTCCCACATCTTGTCGTATAAGAGGATCATTTTGCCTTGACGATTAAAAAAAGTTATATATGAATCTCTTTTACCTTTAAATAAAGCTTCAACAGCGATGTACGTTCCATCAGGGTGCCACATGATATTTAAAATTTTACGAAATTTTGTTTTTACCGTTCCTATTCTTTTTGGCTCAGTTGTAAAATTTTCCCAGAACGTTATCTTTTTGTTTGTTGCTAAAACACATGTTGAACTTGTCGGATCGGTGGGATCGAATGCAATATGAACAATATTCTGTAACAGTTCAGGATCATCTCCATCATATGTTTTCATGTGCACAATTTTTTCAAATGTTGTTTTACTAAAATAGGCTTTAATTGCAGCGGCAAAAAGTGTTCCTGCACAAAGGTATCTGGTAAGGTCTTCATTGCCCTTACGGTCAACCCATGCTTGAACATCATCAGGTGTTTTGAGGCGTGTCAAAAGTTCAAAAACTATATAGGGAAAAATATCTGCTATTTCAAGATCTTCTCCCGCTCTTATAAGAAGATTTATGTTGTCGAGATTAAGGGAGTTATAATATGCAGCCAACCAATGGGGAGAATTAATGAAAGCTAAGCTTTGTACGACAAGGTCTAGTTGCTTTGATGAGATATTAGGTAAAGAAACCGGTTCTTTCTTTGTGTGTTGTTCAAAAAAAGATCTATCTTTATAGCTTGCAAAAAATTTTGAATAACGTGCCAAGGTTTTAAAATCTATTCCGAGAAATATTACATTACCAATTTGAGCGGGAATAGATGAAGATTCTACAGGAACAGCATAAATTATATTATCATTTGTTTTTATAAAAAAATATGTTGTTGATTTTTCTTGTGCCTGCTGCTGTGGCACATCTTTTTCCATGGCGACAAAAATTGTACTTGCAATAATAATAAGAGAAACTAGGCTGCTTTTTACAAAAAGAGAAAATGATATTCTCATAACATGACCCCTTATTTTGCCTTATAGTACACAAAACAGATTCAATCTGGCAATACTTTTATAAAATAGAGATAGTTATTTCTTTTTTGATGGTGATTGACAAAGCATATTACCCTTGTTACCTTGAGGCCGTCTGAGAACTCAGACATATAACAATGTCCCTAACGAACAATACCATCTTTCGTATTGTTCACCCCCCTAACCCTTCAGCTTGTTGTCCAAGTTGGAGGGGTTTGTTTTTATAAGTTTTTCCTTCGCCGGGGCGGCTCAGGAGAAAACTTGTTTAGAAAGATCAGAAAGAGTGGAGATAAGGGATAAATAAAGAAAAGAAAAATCCCTCCCCCGTTCGCCCTGAGCAAGCCCTTCATAGGAGCGCGTCGAAGAGTCGAAGGGTTCCGTATTTATTTATGTGTAACATTTTTTGATGCGGGACTTATAAGATGGAGAGAAAGAGAAAAAGCGTCATTGTTGTGGCGTTCAATGGTGTTTGTTTTTATTTTTAAAAAAGGATATTCAGCGATAAGTATGTCAAAAAAATTAATGAGTTGATCGTATTTGCCAAGCAAGCGATAATGAAGGTGGTCTTTTTGTGCGACATTTTTTACTTTTTCTTCCTGACTATATTCTTCAATGTGGAGGCCTGTTTTTGTGGCGATGGGAAGCAAACAAACACCTGATGTGTGTATGCGATTGAACTGATCATTTTCATATGTTTCACATTCAAGGCACAGCTCTTGGCTGATTTTATCGAGCTGTTTGACTTCTGCTATTGCAGACGAAATAGCCAAACAATGTGCCACGAGAGCAGCATTTTCTTGCTGGCAGGTGATAATAGATTGGGTGAGAAATTGGTCAATGGTTGTGTGCCAGGTTGCAATAACTCCCGTAATAATAGTTATGGTTAACAGATAACGGTATAACGGTCTGACAGAAAGAAAACATGTGCTCCAATGGTTATACCCATTGTTATAAAAACTCCTTTTTTTGTTCCGCATGTTTTTTCCTTACACTCTGTGCTAAAATGTCTCCCTTGTCCATTGCATAGGATCTATTGCAATATTACAAAGCCGCATTTCCCAATGTAAATGGTATCCAGATGCATATCCTGTTTTGCCCAAAGTTCCGAGAGGACTTCCTTTTGCAATTTTTTCTCCGACATTAATATGTGCAAAATCATCAAGGTGACAGTACATTGAAATAAGACCAAGGCCGTGGTCTATAACAACGGTGTTTCCTGAAAATGCAAATCGTTCTTTTATGGCAACAACACCATCTTGGCATGCCCATACAACACTTTTTGGAGCGTTGAGTACATCAAGGGCTTTATGAGCATAGCGTCCTTTGCGTTGTGTTGTACGAACAGTACCAAATTCGCATGATACTCGTTCAATATCTATGGGCGTGCAGAAAGAGCCATGCCACAATTTTTCAGTGGGTGATTTTTGTGTAACAGCTTCGACAAGATCTTCAAAATGTTTTACATCATGTCCCAATTTTTCCTCTTCCTCCATTTTTTCTGCAGCAACTTGGAGCGCCTGTTTTTTGAAAGGATATATAACAACCTGAAACTTATTTTCTAACGTTATGCTATTGCCAACATGATCAAAAACATTGGCAGTAAGCAAGTATTCATTCGGTTTTTCTTCGCAGGTAACGGGGATGAACGCCTCATAAACAAGAGAATTTTTAGATTCGGGCAAGCAGCGATATGTGCGTGACAATAATTCTATATTTGCCTGTGCAATCGGTTTATTGACTTGTAGTTGTATGTGTAATGTGCGTCCCTGAAAAACTTTATATATAGGCTCAGATTTTATCAAAGCTGCTTGCAATACAGTATTGTCGACATAAAAGTCACGAACAATTTCTGTTTTGTTTTTACAAAAACAGCTATCGACTATGCATGCCTTGAGCGTATGTTTTCCGTGAACAAGAGCCGTTGTTGGAATGATAAAAGCATAATCATGATTACTGGTGCTGATAGGGAATTTATCTGCCAGAACCGTATCATCAAGTAAAAGGGACAGCTCTCCCGTTTTTGTGCTAGAAATTTGGCAGGTTGCATCTCCTGCATAATACGCCTGAGCATCTATTCCTCGTATAACAAGCAGTGGACTTGTTGTATCAAAAAAATATGAATAAAGACGAAATCCAACCCAACTTCCTCCGAGCGCCAATACAATCATAGCGTAATAACGAGCTTGTATCATAAAACTTCCTTGCATGATTAATAAAATTAAAAAGTGTAAAAATAGTATACTTTTTTTTCTGTTACCCGTAAAATATGCTTACTTTGTTCAACAACATTTACATATTAGAGAAAATTTTTATGGGTACCTATTCCAAATTTGTTATTTTATTTTTTATGGGCAACTGTTCTTTTGAAATTTTTTGTGCGGAAAAGCCGAATTCTTTATCTATTCAAAATAATTCGATGACAACATATGCTCAGGTATTCAAAATTCGTCGTGAAGACATGGAGCGGTATGAAACATTCTTCAGGGAGTGTGTAATGGACCAAATTATGAGACAAAATTGTAACAAGATTATAAAAGAATTTAGCGAGTGTATTGATCTGCTTGAAAGGGTAACTCTTATAAATGCTGAACAACATCAGCAGCTTGAAAATTATTCACCCGAAAATTATTCAGCACATGAAAGAAAGCTTGATTTGTTATTAACTCTAAATGATGAAATAAGCAGCGAAAATGGCCAATTAAGATTGCAATTGATTGAGAAGCAAGCTCAATTAATAAATAAGCAGGAAGAGTTATTGAAAGTACAAAAACATCTCAATGAAAAACAACAGAATCAAATTTTTGCAAACGGTTGTTTGAATGTGCCATCAACTACCAAGGATAATTCTGGAGTTACAAAAATATATCCTATTCGTAATCAAAAAGACTTAAGGCATGTTATGGGTAAAATTAGTGAAGGTGGCGATCGAACTTCAGTTGAGTCGCTTACAAATTCGTCGGAGGATTAAGGGGTGTTTTCGAAATTTCATTTTTTAGTTTTTCAACGAGTATTGGAATAGGTTCAAATAAAACTTTTCCGCCAACAGTTGTTTTCAAAAAACCGTTATCTATTTTTTCGCAAGAAATAAGTTGCATGCAAGTATGACCAGATGCGGGCCAATTATTTGATCCTATATTTAAGCCTGATTTTTTGAGTACTTTTTTCAAGGCAATGGACATTCGTTTTGTTTCTTGTGCCATTTCCATAAGACAGTCTTTACCAAGTATCGCAATATTGGGAACATGTTGATAAGGAATGATCGCGATATGTCCTTCAAATGATTGTGACCATGGATAGAGGGCGGTATAGGTATATTTATTTTGTGCAAGGACAAGTTCATTTTTGCATTCAATAGGTAAAGTGCATAATAAACAGGTATCTTTATGGTCAACACGTGTGATATTATTTGAAAGACCATTTCCCAGGAGAGGATTAGTGAGAATTGCTTTTAAAGAATCATATTGTTGAGGGGGAGGAATAAGTTTTTGTGTTGAGTAGACAACATCAACAAGTGTGCGCATTTGTTCTTTGCTCGGAACAATATGGTAATGAATATGATCAAGACTTGCACCTGATTCTTTTCCAATATTAAATCCTGTACTCACTAAAGAGAACTGGTGTATAAAAAATCTGTTAACAATACCTTGTGAAATAAGATGCATTTCATTGTATGTTTCTGGTGATAATTTTTCTAAACTTTCTGCATGTTCGTTCGGAATAATCATAACATGTCCCTCGGAAACATAAGGGAATAACACGAGTGCAAGATATGTGTGAGCAAATCGATGGAGGATTAAATTAGCTTTATCATCTTTTTGATCTGCATTATAAAAACTGCAAAAACGACAGCTATTGTTTTCTGAGACTTGTGCTACAGGTTTTTGATTTTTGGCTACTTCTTGCTGATACGTATGTCTCCAGGGAAGATAAAAAATGGGTGGATGGTGTCGACTTAATTTTTTTGTAATATTTGTAAACTTTTCCATGGCACACATATCAATTGAAAAAATAGCTAAAATATTCAAAGCAATATATCGCATATTGTACTGCATAATTTTTCCTCTCCTTTGTTTTATGAGATACTGAAAAGTATAGTACAGCAATGATACAAAAAACAAGGCTTATTGTAAAAAAAGGAGACTGCGTGACTGATAGTAAAACTCAGGAGATTTTGGCAAAAATTCCCTCCTTGCCCGGGGTCTATTTATTTAAAGACGCACATGATATTGTTATATACATTGGCAAAGCAAAATCATTGCATAAGCGTGTTGCTTCATATTTCCAAAAATATACAACTGATTGGAAAATAAAAATGTTGCTTGATGAGTATCATGATATTGACTACGTTATTACCAAGAGTGAGACAGAGGCGCTACTTTTGGAGGCACAACTGATTCAACAGCATAAGCCAAAATTTAATGCATTACTCAAAGAAGGGCAGCCATTTTTATATATTTTATTTACGCAACAAGAACTTCCTCGCATGGAGTTGGTGCGAAATCAAAAAGCAAAGGGCACTTATTTTGGACCATTTTTATACAAAACCCATGCGCGAAAAGTGTACCAGTATCTTCTTCGTTCATTTCAGTTGCTGATATGTGGTAAAAAAATTGCCAATGGATGTCTTGATTATCATTTGGGATACTGCTCAGGAAGTTGTCGCCCTGATTTTGACAAAGATGCATATCTGTTCAGGCTTGGCCTTGCGATGGATGTTTTGAAAAAAGATCAGGTGCATTTTAGAAAATGTTTGGAAGAAAAAATACGGGAATACAATAAACAACTTGCATTCGAAAAGGCGAAACATTTGACCGACTATATATCCCATATTGATGCAATTTTTTTCACCATCAATACAGCATTTTCACAAGAAAAGTATGCAGATCAAATTATTATGGCAACAACACAGCGCCCTTCGGTTGCAGATATGCCGCCAGATATAGATCTTCGCCTGCAACAGTTTCTAAAAGTAGATTATCCCATACGCACTATTGACTGTTTTGACATTTCCCATTTTCAAAGTAAAGAGATTGTTGGCTCCTGTATTCGGTTTACCAATGGTGTTCCTGATAAACATAAATTTCGCCGCTTTAAAATAAAAACATTAGAGGTGCAAAATGATTATGCAGCGCTCCAAGAAATCGTGCTGCGCCGTTATAAGGACCGCCAAGATCTTCCTGATCTTATTTTTATTGATGGCGGCAAAGGACAGCTGAGTGCGGTGCAAACAGTGTTGCCAGAAAGTATATGTGCGAGCTTGGCAAAACGGGAAGAAACTTTGTACAGCACCATGCATCCTGACGGCATTGTACTTGATATGCAAAATGCCGTTGGCAAGCTCCTTATCGCATTACGTGATTATGCGCACCATTTTGCAATCAGTTATCATCGCCTTCGGCGGAAAAAATCGGTAAAAGAATAAACTGTTTTTTGACATTTTTTTTGTTCCGTATACACTTTTCTTTTATGATTTTTTAACATAAAGGAAATATTGTGTATAAATATGTTTTTGTTTTTCTTTTCTCAAATAGTTATTTTGTTTCTATGCATGCTGCCGAACATGATAGAGGAGTAGCAGAAATAGTCTATACGTATCATAAAGCACGAACAAAAGCTCGAAATGGCAATTATGCCATGGCCTTACAATTGTTTGAATTATTGGAGGGGGTTGGGGCACATAAAAAGTTTCCACTTATTCAATTAGATCATGCAGCTACATTAACTGACTTTATAATACAAGAAAATAATATCCCACATGTATCAAGATTGGAAAAAATAGCAAAACAGAACAAGGCAAAAAGGCTGCTTGAAAATTGGAAAAGGGATAACTGGCGAGATGTTATCAGAGATGAAAAATATTACCAACAAGGGACCCTTAAACCTGAACCAATTGTAGCAACATTCAAAAAAAGTTGGGCTATAGCTTATGGCAAGGAATATGGTGCTCCAGAATGGTCCCGTTCATAAAATAGGACAAAAATATTTTGTCTTAGATCTATAAGGCTGTTATAATTAAAATATCGAAAGAATTTTCAGAAAGAACTGGTTTTGATATTTTCTAAAAGGAGCTTTGTATGATTAGCATTATGTATGCGATTGTTTTTTTGAGCTGCTGTTTTTATGGATATGCAGCTGAAAAGAAGTCTAAAGAACTATGTCCTTATTATAAGCAAGCGCTTGCTTTTGTTCAAAATGGAAAATTCGAAGATTCGCTTGCCTATTTTAAAGGATCTTGCCAAGCAAAAAAATATAAATTCAAACAAAATAAATGCTTACGCATTGACTATGCATATGCAGTAGGTAAAACTCTGCAATCAGTTCCTGTAACAATGCAGAAAAATGTAATAATTGAAAGAATAAAACTTGTAAAAAATTTAATGGAAAAGTGGGAAGAAAAAGATCTACCGATTCTAAAAAAAGAAGTAGGTAAAAAATATCATATCATTACATCTGAAGAAGCTGAAAAAAGACGCAACGATGTTTGGAATATGTTATTTAATAAAAATATGTGGCATCTATTATTTAATATCGAAGAATGTGAAGATGTGAAACTTCTAAAAAAGTATAAAATTAAGTTTCTTGCGTTACGGGATAAAGCAGAGGCAAAAAATCAGGCAATTCCGTGTAAATGTGCTATCTTTTTTGCAAATATGGCTCACTATAAACGTGAAAAAAATGATCTAATTCTGCAGAGTAATGAAGCCAAAATTAACCAGAGTTTGAGTGAAATTCAGGAAGGGCTCACGATACTACTTTCGATATATGCTACAGAAATGCTTGCAGAGCTGGAACAGAATCCCGAGGAATGAAATTCTTTCAGTAAAGCTTCCGGGCAAGATTTTATAATAGAAATAAAAAAATAGCAATATACTCTGTTGAATGCTGTTTCTATTTGACAAAAATAAGCTTTTATTCCATACTTTATCTATATAATATATTCTTATGTTTTTCTGTTGAATGAAGGATAATCTTATGTTAAAAAAATATGCATTTTTTATTATGTTTTGCGGAGTGCTGAATGTTTTAGCAACAAGCTCTGGTGTTGCGCAAAAAGGTGATAATGTTGTTGAGCAAACAAGTGCTGCAGGACAAGAATCTGTAGCGGTAGAGACAAAAAAAGAAAAGCGTCGCCGCAAAGGCAAAACAAGAAAAGAAAGACGAGCAGAACGACAAGCTCTTATTGAAGAAATAGAAAACGGCAGAAAAGAGTTGGCGGGAGTTGATTTGAGTTACACATCACTTGATGGGCTTGATCTTTCTGGTGCAAATTTGGAAGGTGCCCGCTTGATAAGCTGTAATGGCAAGAGAGTGGATTTTTCAGGTGCAAATTTACGCAATGCAATTCTTGAATCTACCAATTTTGAAAAAGCAAAAATGTGCAATGTTGATCTCCGTGGAGCTGATGTAAGTCAGGCGAATTTTAGTTATGCGGATCTTACGGGTGCTCAAATAGATGATACAACTTTTTTTAAAGACACTAATCTTTCTCATGCAAAGGGCGTTGATAAATACAAGCGCTGGTGGACCAAGCTTGCAGAACTAGTTCATTAATAAAATATCGTTTTGATATTTTTTACTAGAGGGGTTCTTTATGTTTAAGTATGTTTGTACAATTATTTTTTTGAGCAACTGTTTTTATGGGTATACAGCTGAGAAAAAAGCTCAGAGGTATGGAAAAGTTAAAGAGGCCCTTCCTTTTAGTGTACGATTTAATGAAGCTTGTAATAGACTTGTTCCTCTACAAAATGGAGCACAAGGAATAGGACAAAAAGAAGTAGTCAAACAAATAAATTTGGCGAAAAAAGGCCTTGAAGAGTGGGAGAAAAAAGATTTACCGAAGATTGAAAGTAAAGAGGCTGCAGCCATGCTCAAAAAAGGTTGGGATATGGTATTTAATCCAATGATGTGGCACACATGTTTTGACGGCAATAAAAAAAGCAAAGATTTAATAAAGCTTACGCAATACGGATCTGAGTTTTATGATGTACAAAACAAAGCTCAAAAAAAAGGTCTTCCGGTTCCTTATAAATGTACTGCTTTTCAAAATATTAAAAAGTATCGGAAGCTGCGTTTAAGCCAACTTCATCGCCAGGGGATTGGTGTACTAAAAGATGCCTCTGTGCTATAAATAAAGTGGCTATTATTTCACCACTTCTATCAATTTTATATCTCGTGGTTCTACATTAGTATTGATCGGAATTCCTGATTCTGTATATCCTGACAGTCCCCAATAAGATCCCATTTGTGGTACAATTTTAGCTCCATCCCAAGAAATAAAGACCGGAGTTCCTTGAGAATAAATATCATAGGTATAGGTTGCTATCGCTTTTGTTAGAGATGTATTGAGAAATTCTAATATTAAGGTAAGTGAGGGATATGTGGGTAAGTCTGCAAGACGAAGATATCCCGGCTGCAAGTTTGTTGCTTGTGGGATAAAAATTTGTTCTGCAACGCGGAAATCATCTCCTCTCAAAATAGTCAGATAAAATGGTTGCTTGCCTTTATTTTTTATTTCAAATATAAAGTTGTAGCCAGAAGTTGCATTTTTTGTTTTTTCGCCATAATATTCCATCGCATTACTATACGTAACGATAGTTGCACCGATCAAAAAATTGAAGATAATTTTATTATTCATCATGGTATCTTTTTTCCCTTTGTTTTATTATTTTGTTGCTGAGATATTGGTATTACATTTTGGTGGGAATTGCATGGTGCATATTTTTCCCACCGTGAATGTAGAATATTTTTCCAATTTATCTTTTTCTATAGTCATAGTTTTGTTTGGTTCCTTAATTTTGACATCTATTTTTTCTATATTTCTTTTTTCTGCAGTTACTTTAAAAGATTTTTGATCTTTGATAGCAATAGTTTGTGTTGTGCCTTTTGTTAGATACAAATATATGAGTATATCTTGTCCTGAATCATTGATAATTTTTACTTCTGCCGATGCAGCGATAAGGTGTATTCCATAACAAGCAAAGATTATAAATAGTATTGTACGTATATTTTTTTTCATGCATATACCTTTTCTTATTGAGCAACTTGTTCTACCAGTTCTATGTCTTGTGTTTCCACATTATTGGATAAGGGAATTCCTGATTTTGTATATCCTGAAAATCCCCAATAAGAGCCAGTTTGTGGCACAATTTTAGAACCATCCCAGGAAACAAAAGTAGGGGTACCTTGAGAAAGAATATCATACGTGTACGTTGTAGATTTTGTCAGCGATGTATTGAAAAATTGTAGTATTAATGTTAGTGAAGGATATGTTGATAGATCTGCAATACGTACATAGCCCGGCTGTAAATTAGTTGCTTGTGGGACAAAAACACGATCTATTACGTTTTGTCCATTTCCTCCATGAAATATAGTGAGATAAAATGGCTGACTTCCTTCATTTTTTATCTCAAATGTAAAATTCTGATTACTGGCATTCTTTGTTTGCTCAATAGCATAGAGATTCTGTCGCCTTGGAAGATTTTGAAATGGCATACTGGCTTTTGGTTTTTTTTGCGAAGCATAACTCTGCGTGCATAATATCAGTATAGGTGTTGCCAGTGCAAAAAGTAGCTTTGTATACATTTTTTTCATATTTTTACCTTTTTTAATTTTTCAAAATTATTTTTATCATTTTTGCCAGATTGGGTCTATATCATCAATTGTTACATTGTTTTTTAAAGAAAGACCTGAATCTGTTCTTTTTGACAAACCAAATAACGTTCCTGTTTGAGGACGTAATTTTTTACCATCCCAGGTGAGAAAAATTGTTTTGCCATCAGCATAAATATGATGTTCTTCAGACTGATTATTATTACGATAGATAGTAACATTTAAATGTCGCATGGTATCAATATTACCTGAGCGGAGATAGCCTCGTTCTTTTTTAAGCATTGCTGCAACAGGTGTTGCATTGAGCAGCATATTTCCACTGCTGGATAATTCTACCCATATTGGGTCTGAGCTTTTATTCTTAATCTCAAAATTAAAAAAAGCATTCTTTGTTGCTTTTTGAGTTTGTTCAAAGCGGATTCCAGTAATAATTTCCCTTGTTGCAGTACCACAAATAACTGCAATAGTAATGATAAAAAAATGTTTGTTCGTAAAAAATGCACTGATCTTCATAATCATCTCCTTTTTGATGGTTTAGATTTTTTTAAAGGCATTACTTAATTGAGTAATGCCCTTATTCTTGTCTTTCTGCTTACTAATTTTAATAAAGAGCTTTTATCTTACGTATATCATTATTTGTTATATTATTGTTTAAAGGTAATCCCGTTGGAGTACTTCCTTTATTTCCTGAAGATGAAAGACTTGCAGCGTTCTGCTTTACACTACCCCATTCGATAAATACTGTGCGACCTCTTGGCGAAATAATATAATCCAATGAAACATTTGTTTTAGCGGTTAGATATACTTGGATTTTTATAGATTGAGTCCTTCCCAAGCCCTTAATGCGATATACGCTATAATTACCTGGGTTCTGAAATGGAACCTTTTCTGCAATGCAGTTCCATTCATTATTTCCTACTTCTTGCCAAATGGTAACCCATATTGGACTTTGAGATAAAGTTGCAAGTTCAAAATCAAAATCTTTGCGTGGTCCAGATGCATTGTATATTCTTTCTTCAGAAAATGCCTGTAAGCCCATAATACTCATTAAGAGTACAAAAAATGATACTTTCTTTATCGATATATTCTTCATAATCATCTCCTTTTTGATAGTTTGACTTTATTATTATTCTACTATATGAATATGCTGTGTTTTTATATTGTTTTTTAATGATAATCCCGACTCTGTGTTTCTTCCAAAATATGTTCCTGCTTGTTGTGGACGTAATGGTGTTCTGCCATCCCAGATAAGAAAAAATGTTGTATTGTTATTATAATGGGGAGGATTTATGACATAATTTCCTGGTGGTCCACTTCCTGCTATTTCGATGGTAACGGGAAGCATTGGGTTGATTACCGAGGTGCGAAAAAATCCAGATTGTTGTCTTGTTGCGCCCATAATAGTGACTGGCATGCCACCATTAAGAATTGCTTGCCCACCTTGATAAACCATTACAGTTATTGCTTCTGGAAATTTATTTACAATTTCAAAATTCCAAGGAGCATAAGGAGTTGCTATAGGATAAAATTCATTGTATTCTCCTGCAGATACTTCTGTAAATCCTTCAAGGTCATCATCATGCTCAGTTGGACCTGCTATCGATATAAAACTGATATTGGCTGCGATGGTGCACAACACCAAAAAGTATTTTCTAAATTGTATCGAATTTTTCATATTCTATCCTTTTTTTATATTTCACCATATTTTTTGAATGGCACTGGCTCCAACATTATTTTTTAGTGATAATCCAGATTCAGTCTTTTTGGTAAGGCCGTATAAGGGTCCTGTTTGGGGACGAAGATCAGTTTGCCCATCCCAGGTCAAATACGCGGTTTGGCCTTGAGCATGAATTTGGTAAACGTATGAAGGTTCGGAATTGTATCGCTGATCCGGGCTTCTGTCATATATTTCTATGGTTATCGGGTACGATGTATTAATTCCTGCCATACGCAAATACCCGCGCTTGCTACCGACCATGCCGCGTATGCCATATGATTCAACCACTGTTGTGCGGTTATCTTTAATAGTTACCCATATATTTTCAGGACTTTTATTCATAATTTCGAACTCAAAGGCAATATTGCTATTTCCCCGTGGCCCAACTGGTTTTGGTCCATTTTCCATCCAAATATTGGCTGGAACTGTTGTCATGGTTACCCAAAGCAGCATCGAGAGCATGTATATATAATTTTTTTTCATAAATTCCTCTTTTTCTCTATCTCAATTCAGGCATCTTTATAAATATATTTTATATTATCAAAAAACGGCTTTAAAATGCAATTAATTTCTAAAATCTAATTTTTAATTAGGGCTATATGCTCCTCTGATGGGTATTAGTTTCTTGCAGATACGATACACTAGGAAAATAGGGTATAGGAGAGAACATTAAGATAAAGGGTATATATGCGTAAAAAAGGGCCTTTTTTTTATGTGGCCAATTGGAAAATGGTCTTGTCATATGATCAAGAGGTTGCATGGGTAACTGAGCATTATCAGGAGTTTATGGAGATTCTTGAGAATTATCGGGCTTTTATTGTGTGCCCCTCATTTGTGAGTATTTCAATGATAGCAACACTTTTTCAAGATAGTACCATTGGTGTTGGTGCCCAAAATTGTGCGGCAGTCGCGCAGGGGCCATGGACAGGAGAGATTTGTGCACAATCACTTGCTCAAATCGGATGTGCTTTTTGTATTGTTGGGCATAGTGAACGACGCCAATTTTTTGGTGAAACTGATGCGGTGGTAGCACAAAAGGTTTCAATGTTGTGTCAGGCAAGAGTATGCCCGATTGTTTGTGTGGGAGAAACAAGAGAGGAATATGAGCAAAAACAGACATATTCTGTTCTTGAACGGCAGCTGGTGCTGGTACTTGAAATTCTAAAGCTCTACACATTGCCCATTATTATCGCATATGAGCCAGTATGGGCTATTGGAACGCAGATTATTCCTGAAATATCGTACCTGGCTGAAGTTATGGCTTGGATTGGAAAATTTGTTGGTCGGCATACATCGTCCCCTTTTCATATTTTATATGGCGGAAGCGTGACGGAGGAAAACTGTGTTCTGTTGCAGGCTGCCGATGGGGTGGAGGGGTTTCTTATTGGTCAGGCAAGTACTGATTTTCAAAAGTTCAAAAACATAGTATGCTTAACAAAGAAATAATGTAAAACGGCATCTGAGAGGAAAAAATATGTTATATGGCTTATTGTTGTGTCTCTATTTTCTTAATTGTATTTTACTCATACTCATAGTTCTTTTGCAAAAAACCAAAAGCAGCCTTGGCTTTGGAGCCCTTGGTGGTGGTGCGCAAACATTGTTTGGTGGTGGCGGAGGACAAGATTTATTTCAGAAAATTACCTGGGGTCTTGGGGCCTGCTTTATGGTAGGGTCTTTAGGTCTTGCGCTTATGAAATCGCGACAAAGCAGAGAATTTCAGTATATTAAATCAAATAATGTAGCGACTGTTGCTCGTGATACAACCCAAAAAGATGCATAGCAACTATGTTTGTAGTATGTGATGAAAAAAGGAATAAGCAGTGGTTATAGAATTGGTAGATTTTATTGGACATTATGTGCTGCATGTGGCGGAGGTTACTGGAAGGTTTGCGCTGTTTTTTGTCCAAATAATACAAACTTTTGTTTCCACGCGGCCTAAAATGGCAAAAATTATTCAGCAAATGTATCGTATCGGTGTCGAATCATTCAATATAATTGTTTTGACCGGTTCATTTACTGGCATGGTTTTTGCTCTCCAAAGTTACATAGGATTTCAACGTGTTGGGGGAGAGCAGTTTATAGGATCAGTTGTTGCGCTTGGCATGATTCGAGAGTTAGGACCGGTGCTGACAGGACTTATGGTGACTGGCCGTGCAGGATCAGCTATTACTGCAGAACTGGGCACTATGCGAATTACCGAACAAATTGATGCGCTCAAGACGCTGGGCATTAATGTTTTTCAGTATCTCATGATTCCTCGCGTTGTTGCAGGAACTTTTATACTTCCATTTCTGACCATTTTTTCCATGATTTTTGGCATTGTTGGAGGCTATTTTATTTGCGTGTATGTGTTGGAGCTCAGCCCCGAAGATTATCAAAGTAGTATTCGCAACTTTGTGGAACTTTCAGATATTAAAGGGGGATTGATTAAATCCAGTATTTTTGGCCTTATTCTTACCTGGGTTGCTACGTATAAAGGGTATTATACTGAAGGCGGAGCTCGTGGTGTTGGTATTGCGACGACGCAAAGTGTTGTTATAAGTTCCATAATTATTTTGATCAGCGACTATTTCTTGACCAAACTGATTGAACATATGTAACACCAATTTTTGGTGCGTGGTGATAAGAGTGAATGAAAAAAATTCTGTTAAAATCAAAATCAGTGATTTAAAAAAGAGATTTGAAGAAGGAGGCAAGTGGATTTCTGATGGAATTAATCTGGAAATTCCCGCCGGTAAAATGACGGTGATTATTGGTCGTTCCGGTGAAGGGAAATCTGTATTGCTCAAGCAAATTGTCGGTCTTATAGAACCAACATCGGGATCAATTATTGTCGATGGTGTTGATCTGATAAAGCTGTCTGAACGCGAGCTGGCAAAAATGTTTAAAAAATTTGGTTATGTGTTCCAGTTTGCGGCACTTCTTGATTCACTTAATGTGTTTGAAAATATTGGTATTACCTTGCTTGAAAATGGTATATCTCCCGCACAGGTGCTTCCTGTAGTAAAAGAAAAATTGGCCCTTGTGGGCCTTGAGGAAGATACGTTATATAAATATCCTTCAGCGCTTTCAGGTGGTATGAAAAAACGTGTTGGTCTTGCACGTACCTTGATCACTAATCCTGAAATTATTTTGTACGATGAACCAACAACGGGGCTTGATCCTATCACCTCGCGTGTTATTCATGAGCTTATGGCTCAAACGCAGAAAAATTTTGATGTTACGTCAGTTTCCATTTCACATGATGTTGAAAGTTTTAAGTATGCTGATTATGTTGCGCTACTTCATGAGGGGAAAATACGGTATTTTGGTGATGCAAAAACAATATGGGAATGCGATAACCCCTATGTCTACCAATTTATTCGTGGCCTTGCGCAAGGACCGATTCAGACTGAAGTAACAGTTTCTCGAAGTGCAGAAGGAGCAGAGGGAGCATAACGTGTTGCCAGAGGTGCTAACTCTGGGTTATCTTTTAGCATGTTTGCATAGATTTCCCATTTTCCTGGCACCTGATGAACGATGAAAGCATTAAATACCTCTTGTGCCAAAATTTCTACAGTTTCAAGATTGATTGTACTACCTGGTTTATAAGATTTTATAGCATAGGTAAGTGCATTATCATCATTCATGTCTTTGGCCAAAATATATTTTATATATCGTCCATCAAACTGTTCTTTTGCTTTTTTGAGTAATAATTTTAAAAAATCGGTAGATGTTGGCTCTTCTGCGCGGTCATAAAATTTATCGATATAATCAGACAATTGACTATCTTGTTGATTTTCTATACCTGATTTATCTTGTTTTCTTAATTTAAGAATAAGAGAATCTTTCTGCAATAAAAGATGAAGTTCTGAGTAAAGAAATATATTTCCTTTGTTGGTATCGTAATAGGTGGCAGGCATTTCAAGAGTTGCTCCAAATTTAATAAGAACACGAGCTATATGAGGATAGTGAGCAAAAGCTGCAAATTGTAAAGGGGTTATTATAGAAATATGTTTATCATCTGATAAAGATAGTAGTCCACGAGTAACACAATTGTCTGTATTTGGATATAAAGACCTCACATATGGTGCAAGGTAATAATAGCGCCATAAAAGCATAGCAAGAATTTCATATCTATTTTTATATATGCTGTCAAGCGCAGTATCTGTTATTGCCGTTTGGCAATTTATTTTTGTTTTTGTTTCGAAATTTTTCTGTTTGGTCAGGCGATGTTTATTATAATAATGCTTACTATATTGAAGATAACGCACGAGGCATGGTAGCCAGTCATTGTCAAAAATATCATCACCTATAGCTCTATGTAACTTAGAAATTGAATGTTCTTTGCGAAACTTATTTAATGTTGATTGAGCTTTCCGAGAGCTATTCGCTCTGTCTATATATTCAGTGACGTGAGGGCATGATGCCAACGTTTTACCTTTGGGAAGAAGCTGGTACCAAAGCATGTATTTTTCAAAAAGAGCTTTATCGATTTGTATTGTATTATTACGTTGTGTTATTGTTTTATGAAAATCAGTAAAGCATTGCTTGTTTAAGATATAGTACTTTAGGCGAAATTTGTACCATGCGGAATCAGCTGTTCCTGGGATATTTTCTATCGCATTGTAGCATGAATTTATAATTGTATGGCTTGAAAAAAGTATGTTATCTACTGTCTTTTTAGCAGATTCAACTAATTTAGGGAGAGAGCGTTCGATGTCATTAATGAAAGGGGAAGGCTTATGAAATCCTCTCATGCGCAGTTGGGAAACGGTTGTTGAACAATAAAAAACGAGAGAAAATAGAGTAATAAATTTTGTGATGGTCATGGTTCCTTATATCCGAGTTCTTTATATAAAAAGCTTGGTTGAATATTCATATTATTTTGATATTTGCCGCTGTAGCGATCAAAATCACCTGATATAGCATGATAGAAAATTTGACAAATTTCAACACCTGCGTAAATTCTAATGGGTTGCACGCAAAAAATTTCAAGTGTCCAATATCCGGCAAAACCGACATCGCCAAAGCCAGCAGTAATATGAATAAACAGTCCAAGGCGGCCGGTTGAAGATCTTCCTTCAAGCATCGGGACCAAATTTTCGGTCTTGGTATATTCTATGGTGCGGCCTAAATAAAGTGTATTGGACTGTAACAAAAGGCCTTCAGAGGGAATGATAATAGATTTTGTGCGGTGCTCTTTTTTCATATCCAAGAATAGTTCGTCATAAACAAGCAACTCATTGCCAAGTCTTAAATTGTAACTATTAGGACCAAGTTGTGTTTCACAAAATGGATTAATAACAACATCTGTTCCAAGCCGTCGCTGTATTTCTTTGCCGGAAATAATCATAGGTAATAACCTTTTATAATGAAATTGACACAATAAAAAATAGGGGTAGGATAACATGAGTAGTATACCACTTTTTTTGTTTTAAGGAGTGATGATGAAGAATTTTATAAAAGGTTTTGTGTTGCTGAGTTCCCTGATGCCGTTTGCATCCTTTTCTATGGATATTGTTGACTGCAAATTTCGTGTCGAAGAAATACCGGACCATGTCGATGAGATTATAGCAAAATATGAAAATAAGAAGGATGGTTCTTTAACGCAGACTATGATTGATAAGCTGAAAGCTGATGGGATGGCAGATCAGTTTCAAGAAACGTTTCAAAGAGGAGCTACTACTATATCATATGATGTTATCAATGCACATTATACCGCAGGTGGTCTTGGTACGCGGGTTCGCTGCGGGGCTATAAGCTGTTATTGGGGAGCTCCAGAGCCATCAAGAGAAAATGTACAGCAATATATTGCAAATGATGATGAAATGGCGCTCAAATTAGGTTTGTGTAATAATAGAACTACTGATGCACCAGCAGATGCAGTATTGATATATCATGGGTCATGGGCATCATTGCTGCAAAGTTTGGTTGCATTGCAAAGACAGGCAAAGACAAAAAAATTACCGGAAAAAATTGTTTTTGTTGAACCTGCAAATTTAGCTGATCAACGTGATTCCAAGGAAGATGCTGCTACCATAAATAAGCTTGTTGCAAAAATGATGCCAGGAGCTGATCCAAAGTTTACTGAGGATACAAAACCCAAAACGATGAGAGCTGTTTTTTCCTGGTTACTTGATTCAAATGCATTTGAAGATGTAAGCAAAATTAATACTCGAATGTATCAAACAATTGATAAGTTGCACAGAGAAGATTCGGTGCTTCAAAGGTTTTCAGGCGTCAATTCTAAATGCAATATTCTTGTTTTCACTGCAAGTTCAGGGCGCAATTATCATCTTGACCAGGTGCGAACTAAACTGATTCTTTCTTCTCATATTAAGCTTGTTCCGGGCTGTTCTCATTATGAACCAGGATTGGATGAGTTTTGTGGAAGGGACACAGAGCGAGGGCTCAAGGTGGATGAACTTATTGCAAGAAATTATCGTATTAACAAAATGTTTTTATATTTAGATGTACTGCATGACTTGCAAGAAAAATGGCAACAAGAGAAGGCTGACAGAAAAGATGCAAATTATTTTTCTCTTGATCAGGTGAACGTTTTTGACCAAAAATACAAAAAAATAGGTTTTAGCCTGGTGCATCGACTGGAAGTTGAGTAAAAAACAACGAAAGTTTTTGATAAAAATAGTATATTTTTTCTAAAAAAAAGGCCTCTAAAATAATTAAGAGGCCTTTTTACTATTTGTTCTCTTTATAAAAAATGCTACACTAAAAAATAAAAGAGTATATTACATATTGTACAAGGATATGCTAATGGATACGTATATACAACAAGCACCCGTTTCTTCTGCGCCAAATATAGAGGATATTAAGCAGGAGGGGAACCGTTTTCAGGGACTGCGCCTTGAAGTTGCCAAGCTTTTGGTGGGACAAGATCATATTGTCGATTTTATTATTATGGCTATTTTATGTGATGGGCATATTTTGCTTGAAGGGGTTCCGGGAGTTGCCAAAACAACTATGATTAAGGCAGTAACCGCGGCACTTGGTCTTTCATTCAAGCGGATTCAGTTTACGCCCGATTTATTGCCTGCTGACCTTATTGGGACACTTATTTATAATCCGAAAACGCATGAATTTGAAACAAAAAAAGGACCAATTTTTGCCAACTTAATTCTTGCCGATGAGATTAATCGTGCTCCGGCAAAAGTGCAGGCGGCTTTATTGGAAGCAATGCAAGAACGGCAGGTGACTATTGGGTCAAATACATATTTGTTAGACACGCCGTTTTTGGTTTTTGCGACACAAAATCCCATAGAACAAGAAGGGACGTATCGATTGCCGGAGGCGCAGCTGGATCGTTTTATGTTTAAAGTGACAGTCGACTATCCATCGCGCGATCAGGAACGGGATATTATCAAGCGTATGCATATCAAGACAGCTCTATTGCAGGTGCTTACCCGAGAAGATATTAGTCGTGCACAAAAACTGGTCCATGAAATTTATACTGATGAAAAAATTATTGATTATATTGTCTCACTTGTTTTTGCAACCCGCAATCCTGCTTTGTATAATAGCAAAGATCTTGTGCCATATATTTTGTATGGCGTTTCTCCCCGAGCAAGTCTTGCATTATACCACGCAGCACGTGCGCATGCGTTTTTAAAGAAACGACATTTTGTAATTCCTGATGATGTCAAAGCGGTTGCTCATGCTATTTTGCGCCATCGTCTTGTGCTGACGTATATGGCGGAGGCTGATGGTGTGTCAGTTGATACTATTATTACAACACTTGTCGGTAAAGTACCAACGCCATAACAAATTTTGCACGATTGTTATGTATTTTTATTTACTGTGCTAGGCTTGACAAGTATAAAGCAACAACGGTATTGTGTGAAAAGTAAATACAGTGGAAGAGGAACGAGGGATGATTCACCCATTTTGGATGATAAATAGTTCGCTCCTAGGGCTTATTTCTGGGGCCATTTTTTTTGTCTATTTTTCGCGTACACCTCTGCCATCACGAGAGGATATAACTCCTTTGCCGTCAACGGGTCCAAAAAAAGAGCAGCAGATTTCAGTCAATATAAAAAAAATTTATGAACAGGATTTGTTCAATTCATACAAAAAAGAAGCAGCTCCACAAGAACGTATTCCAAATCTTCCTTTTCCAGCACCCCCAGCTCCGCAGCGGATGGCAATTACCCCGATAGTAAAACCAACATTTTTAGATCCATTACCAGTAACGCTCAAAGGTATTATTGTTGTGCATGGGCTTGAGGAAAAAAATTGTGCCATTATTTCCGATAACAAAACGGAGCGAGAAAAAACATACAAAATTGGCGATAGCATAGAAGATGCTCAACTGATACGCATTTTCCATAACAAAATTATTTTGCTTCGCACGAATGGTCAGCAGGAAGTTCTTTATTTACGTGAACAAGATGCGCAAGCTGATCCGGTCTATTTGGCAACAAAAGGGTGGGAACATATTATCCGTGCTGAAGGAAACAATAGCTTTGTCATTAGTCCAGCAGCATTTGTTGATCGTGTGCAAAATGTTGCGCAATGTATTCAGCTTCTTGGACTTACAACGGCATATCAACAAGGGAATGTTGTTGGTATCCGTGTTGCAATAGGAGAAAATAACTCCCTGGGAACCTATTTAGGATTTATGAATGGTGATCTTATTTTGAGTATCAACGGTATTGTTCCAAATACGACAGATAATCGTATGAATATTTACAATTCAATTGTTAAGGAAGGATCTAATTCTCCGATTACGGTTACCGTGATTCGTAATAGAAAAGAGATAATATTGACCTATACATTATATGAATTTGAGCCGCCAGTACCTGTTGGATCACCGGAAGTACCAGCGCCGCCATCGACGGGATCGGCTCCAAAGAAAAAAGGATATGAGGAAGAACCACCAGAACCATATTTGTCGTTTGAAGAGACGAAGCAAAAAATGCGTGCGAGAGAACGGGAGCATATGCTGTCTAAGGGAAAAGGTCCACGATCATTAAAAAATAGTGAATAATTTATGAAAACAATGCGCTATTATATCCATCTTATGTGTATCGGCTTGGCTGCCTATGCTCCATGTGCAGAAAAAATTTCAAATACTGTGGCAGCAACAACGCATGATCTTGTGCAAGAAGCGCAGATGCTTGATACGGCAAAAAAGGACAGCTCCGGCCTGCAGCAGCAAAATTTAATAGAACTTCAGTTTGAAAATGCTGATTTGCAAAATTTTATTACGCAAATAGAGGCAATTTTTGATGTTACTATTCTTACTGATGATATGGTGCAGCCAATGCAGCAAGGTGTGCGTTCAGTCAAAGGACACAAAATATCATTTCGTACTCATGTCCCTTTAAGCAGGGAGCATGCGTGGAATTTGTTTATTACATTTTTACAGATTGCCGGCTTTACGCTTGTTGACCACAATATTCCAAAAACATATCGTGTAATTCCTCTAGAACATGCACGATTTTCAGCGATACCGGCATATATCGGTGTAGATTATAATGAACTGCCAGACAACGATGAAATTATACGATATTTATATTTTGTTGAAAACACAACGCTTGATTCGATTAGCAAGGTCATTGATCCGATCAGAAGTACTGCATCATCATTTGTTTTATTACAAGATCACAAAGCGTTCATTTTAACTGATCGCGCATACAATATCAAAATACTCATGAAAATTGTCAAAGAGCTTGATAATGTTTCTGTGCCGGAGTCAATGTCGATACTGCAGTTGCATCAAGCAGATGCGCAGCAGGTTAAAGAGTTGTATGATTCTTTAGTACAAGCGCCAGAAGATCGTTCAACACCGCAAAAAGTATTTACCAAAAAAGAGCCAACTTCGTTGTATTTTTCTGAATCAGTGCGAATTATCGCAGAGCCACGAAAAAATGTTCTCATTTTACTCGGGCCAAAAGATGCGATCAAAAAAATTGAAGATTTCATAAAAAAACATATTGATGTTGAACTTGATCAGCCATATTCGCCACTGTATGTACATCAGCTCCAGTATGCAGATGCAGAAACTATTGCCGATATTATGAATAATATTACGCAGTTTGGCAGAGAAAGTGAGGCAGGAAAAAATGGGGGTATCCGTGGTCATGACCAATATTTGCGTCCCATGACATTTGTACCTGAGCGGGAGACAAATCGGCTTATTATTAAGGGACATTTTGATGATTATGTCAAGGCAAAAGAAGTCATTGAGCGGCTTGATGAAGCGCAACCACAAGTGGGAATAGAAGTGCTCGTCGTATCAATTATTCTGACCGACAACAGGATGATGGGAACACAAATGCGCAGCAAGGTTCCCGGCGTCGATGGGCTTTTGGGAAATAATATTAAATTTCAAACATCAGGTTTGTATGGTACATCGCCCATTGTACAATATGAGCCAGGCCCTGATACGCCATCAGTTGGTGTGCAGCGGTTACTTGGCAATATTATTAATTTGGCAGCAGGGGGGTCGCCGGGAACAACATTACTTGCGCTCGGCAATGATGCTTTTGGTGTGTGGGGTTTGTTTGAAGCGCTGCAAACGGTCAGTGATGCGGAATTAGTTGCCAATCCATTTCTTATCGCAACAAATAAAACGCCGGCATTAGTATCACTTGGTCAAACACGACGGGTACCAACGGCAATAATCGTTGGTGGTACTGGCCAAGAAACAAGTTCATTTGACAATGACGCGGCGAATTTGTCAGTGAGTATTACGCCGCAAATTAACTCAGATGGTATGATTATTTTGGATCTTGATATTACGCTGGATGAATTTACTGATCTGACTGATTTTACTGATGCAACAAAAGAGGTAAGAGAGGTGAAAACTTCAACGATTGTTGCAGACAAGGAAATTTTGGCAATTGGTGGATTGATCAGAAATCAGGTGGTGGATACTTTGAGTAAAGTGCCAGTGCTTGGCGATATTCCGGTGCTCGGCTGGTTATTTAAAAATAGATCAAAATTGCAAGTGAAAGAAAATTTACTTATTCTTATTTCTGCCCAAATTCTTGAGCCACATAGTGAAAAAGATGTTCGGCGTTTTACAAAAAATCATATTGATGAATATCATGGCACGCTCGATCAGATGACTGATGTGGCTGACCGCCGTGACCCTATTCACAAAATGTTTTTCAAAGATACAAATCGACCAATTGATGATTTTATATTTGATCGTAAAGAGAGAGACCATGAAAAAATTGCTGCGCGACGTCAGCGCAAACGGCGTAAAAAATCATCATCAGACACAACTCCGAATGACAACAAGAATGTTGAAAAACCAGTTATAATTGCTGCCCAAGAGCATGTACCGCTACCACCGCCGCCATCTGCTCCTTTGCATGAGCAGCCGCAAGGTGATATATTGAGTACAAAAATACGGAAGAGAAAAAGAACAGCGCTCTCTGTTGCCTCATTATTAGATGCTGACAAAAAGGCACTGGTATGATAAAAAATGTATTTATTCCTGAATGTATCGGACATTATTATCTTTTTGGCAAATCTGTCATAGGCATTGATATTGGCAAAACACAAATACAAGCGGCTAAAGTGCGATACCGTGGGAATGAGCGGATAGTTATGGCATGTGATCAAGAATCACTCGAGGCCAATGCAACAGCGCCTTATCAGGAGCGGACGATGCAGGCAATTGCTACTCTCTTGGGGCGTATGGGTAAATATGATGCGCTTTACACATCAATGTCGGGAAGTCTGGCGGTTTTTAAGGAAATAAAACTTCCGTTTGTTGATTATGAAAAAATAAAGCTTGTTTTTGCCTATGAAGTAGAGCCGTTGCTTCCTTTTTCACTTGCTGATGCGGTGATTGATTTTATTATTACCAACGTATATAAAGAAGAAAAAAGTGCTGATATTTTGGTTGCTGCATTGCAAAAAAGTGCCGTAGTTGAACATCTTTCACTGTTTCCCGAAAATCATCAGCCTCAAGTGATTACATTGGATGTTTTTGATTTATACAGTTATTATAAAACAATTCCTGCATATGCGGCAAACATGCAAGGGGTTGCAGTTCTTGATTTGGGTATACAGTCAACCCGCCTTTTATATATTCACAATGGACAACTTCGCGTTATACGAACGTTGCCCAAGGGACTTTCTACCATTGCAAAAGTGATCAGCGAAAAAATTTCCATTCCGCTCACTGAAGCTTTGGAATCTTTGATACGATTTGGCCTTGAGCGGTCAGATGTGCCTGCCTATAAAGAGGCGGTTGTTGAAGCTTTTAAAAGTTTTTGGTCAGATATTGCTTTTACCTTTACTTCTTTGCAGACGCAGTTTAAACAGTACAGTGTGCAAGAAATGATTCTTGTGGGCAATAGTTCTGCCGTGCATGGCCTTTGTTCTTTGGCGGAAGGCATTATTCCGATACCGTGCAGTATTTTCGATCCTCATGCGATAGAGCAGGGTGGGCAGGTGAAAATAAAAGACAAAAATGTTACTATTGTCAATACTATTAGCATGGCAACAGCGCTCCATCTACCGCCAGCGGATGTGTGCAATTTCCGAAAACAGGAATTTCAAATAACATCAAATAAACTTCTTATTCAACAGCTGGCCAGCATGGTTGTATGTACCATTGCGTTGATGAGCATTTTTATTAGCTATTCTGTCATAAAAAAACGAGCGTACGCCCATGAAGCAACTCAATCGACGGCCGAAGTTTTGAGCGCATTAAAAGCACAGTTTCCCAAAGAGTTAGAGCGGGAAAAAAATTTAGATGATGCTCTTTATGCAGCTGAGCGAGCAATAGGAAAAGAAAAAGAAACATGGTTTGTTTTTTCAGGCAAAACGCGCATGTCGTTTTTACACTATCTTCTTGAGCTGACGAATAGAATCGATAAAAAAAGTGTGGGTTTTTCTATAGAAGAGCTGAGTATTGCTGAAGGTGTCATCACGCTTAAGGCTCAGGTAAAAAATCATGAGGCGCTCAAGATTTTTGAACGTGAGTTGCGTCGGTCTTCTTTGTTTTCATATGTAGAACCGCAGGATAATCCAAAGTTTACTATGAAAATAATATTAGCGACTGAATTGTAGAGGAGTGGTATGAAAATTATAGATACAGTGCAGCAGTTTCTTGACTCACTCGATACGCGTATGTTTCAGATTTATAGTGCAATCTATTTGGGATGTATAATAGTATTGAGTGTTGGTATTGTCTATTATCATTATCGCTCTATGGCTTTTTGGCGAAAGAAAATTCTCAATATTAATGAAGCGCGAGAAAAAACGAGAGAAATTTTGGATCAATCCTTGCGCGTCAATGAAGAACGTGCCTCGGTTGATGCAATGCTTGCAGAAGATCCCAATTTTAAAATTGGTGGCTATTTTGGAAAACTTGTACAAGAATTGAATTTGAGTGATAAAAAAGATACGGAAGAAACAGCGCAGATTGATCGGGAAGATGGATATCGAGAAACTGAGCTGATAGCACGATTCGTTGACATGAATATGAAGCTGATAGCAGAACTGTTACAAGAAATTGAAAAAACAAAGCGTATTCATATGAAAAAATTAGATATACTAAAATCAAAAAAAAGTGGAAACACATTAGATATGGAGCTGGTTATAGCGACATTACTTCCCAAAACGGCGTCATGAGCGATAGGTCAATGGTATGATGGTAAAAAAGATATATGCGTTTTTGATGATCCTTTTTTTTCTTGGAATTCCGAGTTATTTATTTTCTCAGGAAAATTCCGAAAAAATAAATAAAGAGTCGCGCTTTATTTCTTCTGTTTCTGCGATGGTTAAGTTTTCCTATATCAATGAAGATTTGGTCAATATTATCAATTATATTGCCGGGCAAAAGGGTATTAATATTATTTTGCCCATTGGCGCACAAGCGCTCAATGTAAAAGTAACGTTGTCCATGGGTGAAGAAATTTCACTTGATGAAGCATGGAGTTTAATTGCTACTATTTTAGATATTGCAGGATATGTTGTTGTTGAGCATGATGCGATGTTTGTTATTGCCAAAAAAGATCAATATACCATGCGTCATGCATATCCACTTTTTATTGGTACGGCAGTCGATGATTTGCCAAGTACTGATGATTATATTCGCTACCTTTATTATTTTGCGAATATGAAAATTACCAATGACATGAATAACGAAGTTTCTACAATTTTAACGGGCTTGCTGCCCTCTATGCCACCTCTTACTGTACCCGTTATTACTCTTGAACCAGCGAGTAATGCGGTTGTTGTTACGGCAAAGGCGCGTGATATTCAGGCTATTATTCCTATTTTAACGTACCTTGATCAGGTGCAATTTCAGGAAAAAATAGAAATCTTACCACTCCGTTATTCAAGTGCGTACATGGTAGCTGATCTTATTAATGAAAATTTATTAAAATCAGGAGCAACACCGAATCGCTATCGTCTTGATACACGCAAACAAAGTGAGTCATCCTATTTTTCAAAAGCAATGAAGGTAATGGCATATGATCGCCGTAATGCACTTATTTTGGTAGGCAAGCAGCAGGCAGTTGACCGTATGATTGAGTTTGTAAAACAGCACATCGACACTGAACCAAAGACAGGACAATCGATTTTACATGTATATCCGCTGCAATACCTTGATGCAGAAAATTTTGCCCCTGTTCTTGAGCGCATTGTGACATCTGCGCGAACCGGTGGTACCGAGCAATCGCATGCAGGAGGACCGGCGGCCGGAGGAACGGAACGTTTTTTTGATGAAGTTATTATCAGGCCAGACAAGCCAGCAAATGCGGAACAGTCAAAATATTATGGGGGCAACAAACTTATTATTGCATGCCGTAATGATGATTGGGTGCAAATTAAAAAATTAATCGAAGATTTAGACACGCCGCAACCGCAAGTACTTATTGAGGTACTCGTTGCTGATTTGACCATAGATGATACGCGCTTGCTGGGAGCTATGACGCGCAACCCTCAAAAAATTCCTATTTTAAACACCATGCAGTTCCAGTCGGCGCAGCTGCAGTCCAATATTCTTCCTAATAGTTATACCGATCCGACAACCATAGCATCTGACCTGCTTCGCAATTCAATTGATTCAAGTGGCAATCCAGCAGATCCACCAGAAGCAGTAAACAGTATTGCATTACTGGCACCACCGGGTACCACGCTTATCTCGCTCAATGATAATGATGGACAAACATGGAGTCTTTTGGAAATGCTCAAGCTGTTTTCTTATTCAAAAGTTTTGTCCCACCCGCATGTTATGGCAACAAATGGCAAGCAAGCGACGGTGAAAATTGGGCAGGAACGATTTATTCCAGATGAACTTTCTGTGAGTGTTGCGCCGGTACGGAAAAACAAGAAAATTCGCGCAGAATTGGTTATTGATATTACACCACGTATCAGTGGTGATACGGTTAATTTGCAGGTAAAAGTCAGTATTAACGATTTTTTGCCAGGAGCGAGTTCTGATAACGCACAGACGACGCGAGAAGTAGACACGAGTGCCAATGTGCTCAGCGGTTCTATTTTTGCACTTGGTGGACTGGTCCGTCTTGACACGTCTCAGGCGACGAATAAAACACCTGTGCTGGCAGATGTTCCTATTATTGGCTGGTTTTTTAAAAAGCGACAAAATCTTTCTGAAAAAAATAATTTGACCGTATTTATTTCACCAACAATTATTCAGCCGCGACTGCGCAAAGGAGTTGGTGATTATACACGAGATTATATGAGTATCGCTCGGGAGTATGCGAGTGAAAATGGACTTTTTGAATCGCTCAAAGATCCGATTACTCGCTGGTTTTTCAGCGATCAAGATAATGATCCTTCAGCAACAATTGATGATTTTCTGACCAAAGGAGATCTGCTTGATAAAATTGGCGTGAAGGACACTGAACCATCACCAGAAACGCGGGACATGAAAAATATTATTACGCCTCCAAAGGCTGATGAAGATGTTGTGGTTGCTCCTGAGAATATTGCTGTGGCATCAATTCCTTCTTTTAATAAGGAAGCATGCCTTGCGCGAATAAAAGAGCAGCTGAATGAGGATGATAACCCCTTTAAAAAAATGAAACAGGTTGTTGCTGATCAAGGAAGAGATGATGCAATAACAGCGGCGTTACGGCAGCATAGAATATAAACAATCATGATACAACTACGAAACATCTCCCTGGATTTGGGAACACGTCATATTTTTCAAGATATTAGTTGTGTGATCAAGGACAATGATCGCGTCGGTATTATTGGCAGAAATGGTGCGGGAAAATCGACACTGCTCAAGCTTATTGCTGGCCTTATCAAACCAACATCAGGCGAAATGAGCATACAAAAAAATACGCGCATTGCCTATTTACCGCAGGAAGAAATTTTAGCTTCAACGCTTTCTGTTTTTGATGAGGCGATGTCAGCATTTGCTGCACTTTTTGAGACTGAAAACAGGATACAAGAACTTGAGCTTATTATAGCGACGGGAATATATCCCGATGAATTATTAGAGGAGTATGCTGAACTGCAAATGGCTGCGCGGACTATGGACCGACATGAGGCGATCAAACAGGCCAATGATGTGCTTGCAGGATTGGGATTTACAGAGGCCATGATTCAAAAATCGGTCAATGAGCTGAGCACGGGTTGGAAGATGCGCCTTGCGCTGGCAAAATTGTTGTTGACTGATGCAGACATTTTGCTCTTTGATGAACCGACAAACCATCTTGATATTGTCACGCAGCAATGGTTTTTAGAAAAACTCCAATCAATGGAAGGGAGCTTTTTGCTCGTGAGTCACGACCGAGCGTATCTAGAAAAAGCGTGTAACTGTATTTTGGAAATTGAACGGGGGCGAGGTACTTATTATCGAGGAAATTTGCAAGCATATTTACAGGAAAAAGAACAGCAGCTTGAGGCTGACCGCGTTACTCGTGCACGGCAAGAACGGGAAATTGAACAGAAAAAGATAATTGTCGACCGTTTCCGTGCCAGTGCAGCGCGTGCTCAGCAAGCAAAAAATTTGCTCAAGCAGATTGAGCGAATTGAACTGGTTGAGATTGAGCCACCGTTGCCGACTATTAAATTTCGTTTTCCTCTGCCACAAAAATCGGGAACGGTTGTTTTGACGTGTAACAATTTGTCATATGCATTTAATGGTATTGAACTATTTCGTGGAGTATCGACGGAAATTAAGCGCGGTGAACGAGTGGCATTGGTAGCGGCAAATGGTGTTGGTAAAACGACGCTTATTAACTGTATCATTGGTAAATATAAACCGCTCACAGGGACCGTTACTTTTGGATACAATGTGCAAACAGCGTATTTTGAGCAAGAGCAAGCGCGAGCACTTGATGGGAAAAAAACAATTTTACAGGAAGTAGATGATGCATCAAGAACTTCCACAGAAGCAGAGATTCGCCAACTTCTTGGTTCTTTCCAATTTAGTGGTGATGATATTCATAAAAAAATTAGCGTGTTGAGCGGTGGAGAGAAAAATCGTGTTGCGATGATAAAAGTTCTTTTGCAAAAAGCGAATTTTCTTATTCTCGATGAGCCAACAAACCATCTTGATTTGTACGCCAAAGATGTTCTCCGTCAAGCCTTACAGGCATATGAAGGAACTATTCTATTTGTGTCGCATGATTTAGATTTTGTCAGCAAACTAGCAACGCATATTATTGAATTAACGCCAACAGGGGCTTTTAACTATCCAGGTACGTACGACGAATTCTGTGCCTTCAAAGAACACCAGCAACAACGCAATGTACCACATGAACTGAAAAAAACAGCAGATTCTCTTGCAACACAAAAATCATCACCAACAAAAAAAGCATCCAGCAAGGAAGAACATATTCTCATGCGTACTATAGACCGTCTTGAGCGCGAAAAAATAAAAGCATTTGAGGCGCTGGCCGAATATCAATATGGGTCAAAAGAGTATGCAAAAATAATGGAAAAAGTGACCGAAATTGAAAAAAAGTTGAAAGAGGCCGAGCGCGAGTGGGAAAATTTACTCAATACAACTGCAAAATAATATGTATGTGATAATATGAAAAAATAAGGATTATTATTATGGCAAAAGAGCTAGAAGAAAAATATAAGCACAAAATTATCGATATTATTGCGGCGTTGTATCCGGCAGGCAAAAATTTATCTATTTGGCTCAAGAGGGCGAGGAACGAATGATGACCGTGCTGATATAGATATTGCATTGGAAATTGATGAGACGGTTTCTCGGTATGATATTTATGAATTGAAGGAAATTTTGTCAGGAATTACTATGCCATATAAGATTGACATTGTTGATATGAAAAAAATTCCTGAAACTTTACGTCAAACAATTTTGAAAGAAGGGGTTGTATGGAGGAATGGAAAAATAAAGAATGCTGATACCAATAATTTTTTGAAAAAACAAATCGGAATATCCTTCGACGCGGTCTAAAAGACCTTGCTCAGGACGAACGGGGAGGGGGGAAAATTTTTAAGGGAAAGGTCATCATGATGCAAACCGGTAATTCCCAATGATTTATGCATATCATGATGAGATAGCGGAAGACATTGTTGCCAGAGTTCCGCGGTATTATGAAAGTATGCAAAAATTTATTGATGCTATTCAGTTGTAAATACCAAAAATAAATTGGGCTATAACAATTCTGTCTCGATTTCTAAAAGGCGATTATATTTTGTGATCGATTCTCCATGTGTGCATCCACCAGCTTTAATAAAACCGGCGGAGCTGCCGACCGCCAAATCTGCAACAAAAGGATCTACGGTTTCTCCCGAGCGGTGGGAGACAATGGTCATCCAATTATATTCCTGACAGAGCTGGAGAGCTTGCAGTGTTTCTGTCACTGTTCCTATTTGATTCGGCTTTATAATAGCACCGTGCGCTGCTTTATTTTCAACACCCTGCCATATACGCATTGGATGAGTGGCAAAAAGATCATCACCGATAATTTTGACGCGAGTGCCGAGCCGTTCTGTCAATTGTTGCCAGCCATGCCAATCGCAATCGCTCAAGCCATCTTCGAGAATATAAATGGGATAGGCTGCAATAAGTTGTTCATACCAGGTAATAAGTTCCTGGGCATCAAATTCTTGGTTGTCGAGTAAATAGGTGTCATGTGCGGGGTTGTACCACTGAGATGCTGCCATGTCGAGAGCAAGGACAATTTGTCCTTCAAAATCTTTTTCATGGATAGCGAGTGCTTGGCAGACGAGATCAAGTGCTTGTGTTTGTGTGTCAATATCAGGTGCAAAGCCTCCTTCATCACCAACACAGACTCGTTTATTTTGTTGTATCAGAAGTTCCTTGAGCGTGTGGTTGACGGTAAGTACTGCTTCAAAAGCTTGAGCAAATGTTTGCATACCCAAAGGAACGAGCATAATCTCTTGTATTAGAAGATTGTTGTCTGCATGTCGGCCGCCGTTGATGACATTAATGCAGGGAAAAGGAATGGTTACTTGTTCCTGTTGGCACAGGTGTGCAATAAAAACATAAGGATCGACACCAAGTACATGTGACTGTGCACGACAAAGGGCAATGCTTGCAGCAAGTATGGCATTTGCACCAAAATTGCGTTTATCGGGTGTGCCATCTGCTTCAATCATGGCGATGTCCATTTCAACAAGATTTGGCTCTTTGTCTATGAGCAGCGGTGCGATATTTTTTTCAAGTGATGCAACTGCAGACTGTACACCCAAACCGCGCAATCTTTTTCCTCCATCACGGAGTTCGACTGCTTCATGAGTGCCGCGGGATATACCTGAAGGGACACTGGCAGATACAACGATGGTGTCATCCAGAACAACTGAGCATAAAACTGTGGGGATACCGCGGGAATCATATATTTCATGACCAGTGACATGAGTAATTTTCATTACATTTACTTTCTCTCTATGAATTGTATGGTATAATAATATGCGTAATTATACAAATATATACAAAAAAAGTAGTACAAATTTTTTTATTTTTTAAGGAAATGTATGAAATTTTTTATTCCGTCTATGCTGTCAATAATGAGTATAGTTTCTTTTTGTGCAGAAAAGAACAGCACTATTCCTGCATATAAGACAGCTGTATTAAAAAAACTTGAAACAAAAGGCAAAGGACAAAGTCTTTATTTAGAAGATGAGAATTTAACGAAAATTCTTAAACAAAAAGCAAAAGCTCGTCCTGTTTATGATGTTATTGATGGAAAAGTTATAGCTCGCCCAGCAGTGGATTTATCCGGTGCATATTTAAAAAGAGCAAAACTTGGAGGATTATATGTTGCTGCTATAAATTTGGCCTATGCAAATTGCGATGAAACAGATCTTAGTCATGCGGATTTTACTGATGAAAATAGACAGCTGTATTATATGAACCATGTAGATTTGCATAAAGCCGATCTTCGCGGTGCAAAAATGTATCCCAGTCAAATTTATTGTTCAATTATCAGTCCAGGATGGGAACAAAAGATAATTACTGAGCAATATAAATTGTTAAAGATTAGAATAGAAGCTGAAAAACGTCAAATTCGTCTAATAACAGAGCAAGAAAAAAAGCCATTAACATATAACCAAGCAAAGCATATAAAAGATTTAGTAGAAACAGGAAATGGAAAAGGAAGAACTTTTACAGGACTTGATTTGCATGATGCTTTAATTCTAAGGTGCTATAATAATCTGGAAATAGCCAGTGTGGGGTGGCAGACTGCTTATATTCAGCCATGTTATAGTCCAGGGGAATATTTGATGAGCTTCAAAGGAGCAATTTTGGACAGAACCAATTTTTCAAAGTTAGATGTGAGCAATATTAATTTTGAAAGGGCAACAGCCATAGGGGCTAATTTTAGAAAAACTGTTTTTGGATGTAATGTTAATACAAAAAATTTTGATTTGTCAAAAGCAAAAGTTACTGGTGCAAAAATGGGTCCAGAATGTATTTTTAATACATTGCTGATAGCAAAACAAAGAAAAAAGTTCAAAAAAGAAATAAATTGGGATCAGTACAAAGAAATACCGGATTTGGTAACAATGATTGAAACGGTAGCGAAAGAGCGTAAAGTTATTATAGATACCAAAAATTTTTAAGGGAAATGTATGAAGCAGCATACTCTCTGCGTTGTACTTTTTGCCATGACAACGTACCATCCATTTTTTGGTTCCTATTATACATTGGGCAAGCAGGAGATAGTTAAAAAATTGCAAAGCTCAGAAAATATCTGTCTTGATTTGCACAAAACGAATTTACAGGGAATGGATTTGCGTTTTTTACAGGAAAAGGCGGAAAATAAGCCTCCTATTATCCAAGAGATACATAGAATAATGGCTGATATTGATGATAAAAAAATAGGGGAAATATGCAAGACTTTTGTATATTATAACATCAATCTTGCATATGCTAATATATGCGGTGCTAATTTGTCAGGAATGCCGCTTGGATATGTAAACTTGTCACATGCGCTGTGTAATAAATTTACTAATTTTATAGGTGCAGATTTTACTATAAAAGACCCTGAGCCTGGTGTTCTGTTTTATGATCAAGAGATTGATTTGCATGAAGTGGAGAATCTCCAGGGTGCTCGCATGTATTATTGGCAGGCAAAATTGTGGTTATTAAGTAGAGTAGAAAAACGGATGGTTTTCAAAAAAAATGTTGAAACGGTGGTCATGAAAAAAGTGGTGGAACGGAATATTACCCTTGTAGGGCAAGATATTATTGCTCAAAAACAAGAGGAAAAATTGCCTGAAACCAGCTGATAAATGTCAGATAAAAAATAGAGAAGAAGTTGCGATTGCGATGATTAATGATTTGTGAGAGGCTATAGATTGAGCATATGTTATAGCAGTTCTGCCGTGCAGAGAAAATATGGATACGCAAAAACCTGGCTATATTCTTGTCTTTGCCCTCATTATTATCGCCATAACAACGGCGCTGGCAACCTATGTCTATAATCGAGGCACTATTTTTGTGGCATATACTGGTACTATTCTTGATCAAGAACGTGCCAAACAGCTTGCCCTTGGTGGTGTTGATATTGCCTATGCTCAGTTAAATTATGAGGAAAAGAAAGAAGACAAGGAAAAAAAGGGAGCAGCTGCTGCAGGGCAAGAAACTAGTGGGGAAGAAAAAAAAGAAGATAGTGAAGAGAAATTATTTTTGACGCGAATTCTGCCTTCCCTCAATCGCTGGCAAGAATATACATTTCTTGAAGATAAAGATGGTCTTGATGCGGTGCTGCGGATATGCATCGTGTGTGAGCAGGGAAAAATTAATATTAATAGTATGTATGATTTTGAAAAACATGCTTTTATAGGTGATCAAGAGGGGGAAAAAAATAGCAATAAAGCCATTATACAAAATATTTGCACGCATATTGAAAAAGAGCTTAAGATAAAAGATCTTTTTGCCGGGCTCGATCAGTTTTTAAAAAAGCGAGAATATCCCCTCAATGATATTACCGAGCTGCTGGCAATCAAAGATTTGACAGAATTTAAAGGATTATTATTTTACGATCCGCCACGGGTAAAAGAAAAACAGTATCCTCTCTATTTGACTGATATTTTTACGGTGTATAGTCCGGATGAAAAAATTGAGCCGTGGTTATTATCAGATTCTGTGTGCGGTATCTTTGGATTAAATCGAGTACAACCTGATGATGTGCAAAAACGTAAAAAAATGGTACAAGAATGGACGAAACCTTTCACTGAGTCGACTGATTGGAAGGAACAGTGGGCTACTATTTTAAAACCGATGTATGAGAAAGAGTTGCAGAGTTTGCCTGAAGGTATAGACTCAATTTTTAGTACCACCTTTGCACCAACGGTTTTTTCAATTATTGTAGAAGCTATTGTTGGCAAATCGGCGCGACGCATGTGTGTTGTTTGTCAGCGGTATAAAAAAACGCAGGATGAGAAAACAGAATATGAAATGAGAGTAAAACGGGTATATTGGTTGTGATTGTGAAGGAATGCTCTTGCAACGAACTTTAGACACATTAGTTGGTTTATTTGTATTAGCTGCTCTGGCGGTTTTTATATATATGGGTTTTCAGATAGGAGCATTTCGATTTGATCGTTCGAAATATGTGCATTACGTTCTCTATTTTAAAGATATTTCAGGGCTTGCACGCAAGGCAGATGTAAAAATTGCAGGGGTAAAAGTTGGATGGGTTGAACATGTTGAGCTTGTTCATAATGAACACATGCAGGCAAAGGCAGATGTGATGGTGCTCCGTGATTTTGCATTATATAGTGATGCATATGCGGTTGTGCGCCAAGATGGGTTGCTGGGGCCAAAATATGTGGAAGTGATTCCGGGGGATCCGTTTATGCGTACATTAGAACCAGATGAAACGCTTGGCAAACCAAATACAGCTCCTGTTTCTATCGATGAAATGATGCAACGGTTTTCTCGTATTGCAGGAAATATAGAAGATGTTACAGAATCGCTTAAATTTGCCCTTGGAGGGACTGAAGGGAAAAATCAGTTGCGCAGTCTTGTTGATAATATGACCGAGTCTGTAGAACATTTTTCTTCCTTTGCGCGTATTCTTGATCGCACCTTCATAGAAAATGAAAGCAACATTGGAAGCCTTCTTTCTATTGGTGTCACCATTAATGGTGTTGCAGACAAATTAGAACAAGATGTGTTTCCGGCATTTCAGGAAAGTATAGAAAAAATTTCTCAGGTTTTTGATCGTGATTTTAATCGTATTGCATCGCGGGTTGAATCGACAACGCAGGCACTTGAAGATGCATCAATTCAGGCACGTGAAGGGTTGCGCAATATCAGTTCAGTGGCGGAAAAAATTGATGAAGGCAAGGGACTTTTGGGTAAGTTGGTCAATGAAGATGAGACATATCAAGATTTACGTGTTGCCGTGCGTGGTTTTAAAAATTATTTAGCAAAAATCGACAGAACGGAAATTGTTATAGACTCTCACTTTGAAGTGATGCATCGTCCTGCAGAACATTTCAGATATGAAGATAACAAAAGTTATTTTGATATTCGTATTCATCCAAGCGAAGGACATTACTATTTAGTACAATTTGTAGGTACTCAAAAAGGTTTTGTATATCGCAAGGAGGTACGTGCTGATTTAGTACAAAGTGAAGAAAATCCTATCGAAGTCGATCAATTTGTTCTTGAAGATGTGCAGCCAACAGATCGAGCGTTCCGTTTGCGTAAAACACGCATTGAGCGGAATAAGTTTTTGCTCAGCTTGCAGTTTGCAAAAGTCTTTAAAGATATAGCAGTGCGGTTTGGTCTTTTTGAAAATACGGGCGGTGTAGGGGTTGATATTGATCTGCCACTGAGAACCCAAAATTTCCGTTGGGTAACCACTTTTGAAGCATTTGATAGCGTCGGTTGGAACCGCATTGATGATCGCCGTCCGCATTTGAAATGGTTAAACAGAATGTTCTTTATGCGCAACCTCTACTTCACTTTTGGTGCTGATGACTTTATCAGTAAACGCAACGCAAGTGCCTTTGTTGGTGGTGGGTTGAGATTTGATGATGATGATTTTAAATATCTAGTATCGAGCATTTCAAATCTTGGCAGTAGTATGCTCAGTCAATAGATAAAAAGTGTGCTGCAATAGATTTAAAAAATGCCAAGAATTTTTTTTCTCGGTTCAGGGGCTTTAATTACAAGTTCCTCTTGTTCTACTTGTTCTACTTGTTCTACTTGTTCTACTTGTTCTATTCCACAAAATCTAAATAATTTTGTAGTCGCGCTTTCTTGGGAATTAGGAGAAGTATTATTAGCAGGTGTTTTTTGAGGAAATTTATTAGTTTTAGGAGTTGCTTGAGGCTCTTTTTTAATGGTGATGGTTTCTTGGGTTTTTGTTCCTTTAAACAAATTATTAAAAACATCATTTTTGTATAAGAGTTGTCCTAGGTGAGCACCTATACGAATTGTTAATGGTTGTGAATGATGTTCAAGATGTTTCAATTCTTCTTTAATATTATTTAACTTTTCTTGAACAGGTTTTAATTTTTTTTTAGTTTGTTCTGTTAGTATTTCTTGTTTTCTCTGTTCTAACGTATTTTGGCTGTGGTTATAGGGAGAGCTTTTTAATTTTCCATTCTCTGCATCTATTTCTTTTTCTAATTCTTCTCTTTCTTTATGTGCAAAATATGCTGGAGCTGTTCCGCTACCAAATATTTGCCAACAAAGAAGTGTTGGAAGTGTAACAGCACATATTTTTTTATATTTATTTGAGATACATTGTGTACCATGTACAATTTTTTGTTTGGTAACACGAAAGGGGTACATAGTTTTCTGACCAAGCCTGCGAAGCAATGATGCTGCTGCAACTGAGCCAAAAGAGCTGATAAGAATGACGAATAATAGTATTTGTACCAATTTCATAGGTATAACCCCCTATTTATTTAGATTCTAATATGTTAATTATTATTATATATTAATCAAGAAAAATGTCAAATATGGTTTTTTGTAATATTTCAAAAAATAACCTTTTCCTCTGGATGAGGCCAAGGGACGTGGTTTTTAGACCTCAATACCCGTATTTTGTCCGTAGCTGCTGTGCCTTTTTGGCAATAAGTTTGTGAATGTTGGCAGACTTCTGTTGTAATGCATTGCCCTGGACATTTTTGACAGCATTTATGAGATTTTTGATGCCAGATATATTAAAAATAACGCTTGCACTGGTTGCCATGGAAAAATTAGTTTTTGGGAAGGTAAAAGAGGTAGAGGCAGTAAAGTTTTTCGGATCCAAAAGGCCCATGCATGTCTGTTTATTGTTGTCCCATGGATTTTGGTAATAACTGCTACAATTAATATTTTGCAGAGTATCATAGAAGTTATTGCGCTGTTTTTCAACAGCGGTTGAATTTTGTATATCGTAAATATTCAAGAAAAATAGGCTTGCGCCAACTGCTATTTCAAGGCCACCCCATATGCCAAGAAAAAATCGTTGTTTATAGGAGAAGGGCGAAGTTTCTGCAAGATTTCTAGCGAGCATAATAAGTTCATTATTGGCATTCAAAAGTTTATGCAATGTTGTGTCATTGTTCATGGATAAAAGCTGTTCGACACTGGTAACATTGCGATTAGTAATCGCATCTTCAAAATTACTTTTTAGGAGATCACATTTTTGACTGGTGCTGTTTAATGGTATTGTCTCAAGTTCCATGGCATACAGAGCTATTAGATAAAAAAAAGATGAAAAAAATAACATTTTTTTACAGAGGAGCATCATATGGTTCCTTCTTGCAAGCTTTTGGTAGCATTTTTAAGCGCATTTTTTATTTTTTTTGCTTGAGATTGGAGATAATATCCATCAACATTGTATGCTACATTTGTTATTTCTTGGGCAAGAGATCCAGATGCAACAATGAATGCAGTTATTCCTGTTGCCTGATATAGAACTGATGAATAAAAAGCATTTGATTTTTGGCTAGTCCATGCGTTTATACCATTAAAACATTGCGTAGATTCAGAGTCGCTGACATTCAAAAGAGATGCACAAGTATGATTTTTCAATAATGATTTATTGTAATCATATAGTTTTGCTCGAGCTGATGCATTATCAACATTTTCTACACTCGTAATATAATAAGCAAGTGCAAAGCTCATAGTAAGTCCAGCAAGTAATCCTCGCATAATACGGCGAGTGTATGCAGGAGGTGTTGTTGCTGCATATTGCTTGGCAAGTATAAAGAGGGATGATTTTTTTGGTCCATTTTTTGGAAGAAGTAATTCTATGAGTTTTTGATTAGGTGTTCTTGAAAGTAAATAATTAATATCAGCAAGATTATAGCTTTTTATCGCGGCAGTAAATTTGTCTTCTACATCATCGGGAATAATGACAACATATTTATTTGTTTGCAAAAATCTTTTAAGGCAGTTCATACCAAAAGTGGGGAATGAAAAAAGGAGAAATAGGCAGTGGAGGCTCAGTATATAATTTTTTTGCATCATCAATGATCCTCTTTTTATAATTTTCTATTTTTTATCTTTACTATATCTCTAAAAAAGGGATACATGCAAGAAAGAAGGCAGGGAAATTTTGCAATTTTGTGGAATGCTGGTACACTTCTTTGCTAGTAGATATTAATGTGAAAAAATAAGGAATATTGTGATATTTTTAATCTTGTTATTTATGGATTCTTGTTTGTATGCGATGAAAAAAGAAAAAAATTCAGACAGTATAATAGCTTGTATTGATATAAAACGTGAAAAGGATACAACAGTCAGTAATTATATAGACCCTCATGAGTATGAGACAATGATGGAGTATGTAAAGGGAACAAATCCGTGGCTTGTGCCATATAATGAAATTTCAAAAGATGGGTGGATGTATCGATATAATGCATGGATGGGAAACAGCGACTTAATTGAAAGCATGACGCAGCAAAGAAGCGCTTGCCAAGATCAAAAAAAGTTGGATTTGATACATAGAGACATGGGAGATGTATTATGGCTTGCAATTGTACGGCAAAAACAGTGGGTGGTTTCCGTTATTTTAAATAACTTTTATCTTCCAAGTAACTATCTTCCTTACTTATGTGACTGTATTTTAATATATTCCCATGATAAAGATAGCACGTTGCAATTAATAGTAAGAGAACTGATATGGCATGTAGATAAATTTGAATCAGATAAACTGAACCAATATCTTTGTGAAGAAATAAGCCTTACTTTATCTGATAACACGACCATGCTGCTACCAGCCATAGCTTGCGCAGCCCACCAGGGAATGTTGAGGGCCTTTAAATGTCTTAAATTATATGTGAAAGAAGAGAGCAAAATAGCAACGAGCCTGAAGATAGGTCAAGTTATCCAAAAATTATTTCTTTTTCCAAAGCTTTCGATTGTTCATAAAGCTTATTGTGAACAAATTTTAGAACAGGCAGATTTTATGTATACAGAAGGGAATATGAATGAAGTATCAAAAAGACAAAGAGTCATGAAACGAAATATAAAGGTAGAAAAAAAATAGATAAAAAATATATTTTTCATTCAAGCAATCAGAAAATCGGGTAAACGATTTTTCTTGTGGGCCATATTATATTCTGCAGCCCACGACAAAAAAGTATGATGGACTAATTCTGTGCGCTTGAGAGCAGCCTCTGCTTGCAGACATTTTTCAGCATTCATGGGAAGAATCGGAGAAAGCCACAGTTTATTTAAAATATTTGTATAAGTAATATAACGAGCAATTCTTTTTTCTTCATACGTAATTGTTTTGATAAAAGTAATGACAGGCGTAATAAAGTTGGTAGGATTATCGCTTTGAAGGTAACGGCGCTGAATTTCAAGCATAAGTTCATGCCGTAAGTTTTCTTCCGGACAGCTGCATAACTCTTGATATGACAAATGAGGAAGCCAATTTCCCCACAATGCAGGGTTGTTAAGATAATGGTTGTCAATGACAAGAATTGTTGCACACGCTAAATACACCGTTGCGATAATGCCGCAGAGTATTTTGAACTTGTGTGCTTGTAAAAAATTGTATGATGTTGATGCGGTGGCAGAAAGTTTTTCCGTTGCTTTTTTGGTATGCTCGGCAACTGTTTTATAGACTTGGGAGCTTGCAGCCTGGAGCATAGCGTAAGTAGCACTTATCGCTGCAGTGATATTTGTGGCAATATTGGTATGCTGATTGCTTGTCTCATGAGAATCAGTCACTGATGCTGCATGAGTTTCATTTGTCAGCGTTTCATTATGATTTATGGTATTTTGCGGAGCAAGTGTTTGTGTTGCGTAAACATTCACGGTGATAGGAGATTTTTGATCACCACTTTCATGAGCAACGGATTGTGTTTGCGGTGGCGAGCTGGCAGAGATCATGGTTGAAAAAATATGGATAACAATGAGAAGGCTCACATACCTACTATCCATAATTCACGTCGCTTTTTGATGTATTTTTTTCTATACTTATTCCTACATTATGCGTCCAGCATATACATTTGCAATGATTCTTGCAAATATCACAAAGGATTTTATGGAGTTGCTCAAAAAACAAATTGACTTATTTCATAGGGCAGTAAAAACTCTCGATAATATTGTTGCACAAGCAAAAGAATTAGACTGTTCTCATGAATATTATGGGCTATTGAATGATGGTTGTATTAAGCGATTTCAATATACGTCAGCAGAATTTTTGAGAGCAGTAAAAAAGCATTTAGAAGAATATCATGGCATTTTTCATCTTGGAAATACAAAAGAAATAGCTCGAGAAGCAGCAAGAATAAAGTTTATCTCAGACAAAGAACATGATGAGATGATATTCATGATTAATGATCGCAATAGGATACATGAAGCATATGAAGAAAATATTGCGGCACAAATAAATAAAAAACTTCCGGAATATTCTGTTTTTATGAAAAATATTGTCAATCGGATAGAAGAATCTAGAAAGAAGATTGATAACAATTGATTTTAAAATATTTTCATGATGCATAATTCCATTTTTTTTGCATATCTTGTGCTTTTGCACAAAACATCAGTATCTTGAGTATAGTTATAGGGGCACAAATGAGTGGTTAGGGGGGGGAATTATGCTTATCCGTTTTATTTCTTTTTTTCTCGATGAATGGGTATGGAACATGACATGGGGGTGGTACCAGATTATGTATAGCATGGTTTGTACCTGGTTATTTTTTTGTGTACTGGGCAAAATTAGAATGATTCCCTCATTGTGCATGACATTTCTTTCATATGCCATGACATTTATTGTGTATACAATTATGGTTGTTGGCATTTCTATGTGGGATGTGGTGACGGTGCATATGTCTCCGTACACGCTTTCAACGACAACAGCATTACTTGGCCTTGGGGGCATTTATTCAGTACTGCAGAGTATTATGATGTATGGAATGCGGCGCTGGCACACGATTCGTTTTTTGCGCATTGTGTATATCATGTCCATTGGTCACGCTATAGGGGCGGGATTGGCATACTGTTTTCTCAAGATAGCACATGCGGGGATGGTGATATGACAGAACAAGAAAAGAAAATATATTACCAACGTGCCGTTGAAAATATGAATGATCGAAAAAAAGAATTGCTGGATCAGGTACTTGCATATCGGACACGCCACATAACAGTTGCAGTTGAAGATATATATCTGTCGCAAAATGCAAATGCGATTATTCGCTCATGTGAAATTTTTGGCGTACAGGATATTCATCTGGTCGAAGAGCGCAACCGCTTTGTTATTACCAAAGGTGTTTCGATGGGGGCAGCAAAATGGATGACGCTTTCTCGATATCCAGCGATGGGTTCTTGTGTCGATGCATTGCATGAGCAAGGATATGTTGTGTATGCCACAACTCCTCAGGCGGACGCAATTTCTTTGTATGATATGCCGGTGGATAAAAAGATTGCACTTCTTTTTGGCGCCGAGCGACGCGGGCTGAGCGATGAGGGCTTATCACGTGCAGACAGTTTTGTGACCATTCCCATGTACGGTTTTACGCAGAGTTTTAATGTGTCTGTGAGTGTCGCACTCTGTTTGCAATATCTTATGGGTAAAATTCACACATTGCCAAAATCTGTCTGGCAATTAACGGATGATGAAAAAGCGGTGATCAAAAATACATGGCTTGCCCGCATCCTTGATTTGGAAGCATGGGTTGATACGGAATAAATTTCATGTTGTACGGTTTCTAACATTTGAAAAAACAGCCCATGGAAACGGAGATAATTCTGTTTTCTCGTCGGCATAAAATAAATATAATCCAACAAGTATGATGGTAGCAGAAAGATAGTAATGCCAGGTGATTATTTCATGCAAAAAGAGCCACCCGTATAATGCAACGAATAAAGGACTGAGAAAATCGCTCAATGACAAAAATGTTACAGAGTAATGGTTGAGCAGATAGAGATATAAGTTATGACAAATAATATTGCTGATCAGTATTGACAGCGCGAGTAATGTTAAAAAATTATTGTTCTGGGTGATTGTTGCTGATGATTCAAGAAAAAAAGAAGTAATTAATGCTAAAATGCCACCACCAAACATGCGGATGCCGTTGGTCATGGCGGGTGAGTAACCAATGTCCCGAATCATTTTTCGCGCAACAATTAAACCGTAGCTATGTGCCATAATTTCGCCAATAATGGCAAGTTCAGGCCATGAGAAAAAAGCTAATTCTCCGAACAAATTTTCAGAAGATGAACTGATAAGCAAGATGGGCACAAGTCCTAAAAAACCAATACATAATCCCACCCATTGTCGCAGTGACAATTTTTCGCCAGAAGCAAAAAATGAAAACAAAGCGGCACAAAACGGCGAGGCATTGAGCAAGAAAGACATTTTTGATGTCGACAGATATACCAGGCCCCAGTTGCGCAAAATATATTTAGCATAAACGCCAAAAAAGATAATTTGCAGATAATAGCTAAAATGTTTTTTTGTGACATTAAACTGTGCATTGTTTCGCCAATAGTTGTAGCAGAGGAGTAAAATACCTGCGATGAACATGCGAATGCCTGCAAGAAAAATGGGCGGGCTCATGGTGAGCATAATTTTGGTCAATGGTATGGAACTTCCCCACAATGCTTGTAATGCAGTAATCAAAAACATAGATATACTCGTTAAGTAAGATACTGGAATGCTTGTTCAAAAAATAATAAACCATGAGGTTTTTTGATTTGCCCGCGACGCCAGTTAGGAGCGTGATAATATTCAATATATCGTTCTGGGTGTGGCATGAGACCAAAAATTCTTCCTGACGGATCGCACACTCCTGCGAGAGCATGATCCGAGCCGCTTGGGTTGTACGGATATTCTTGTGTTGCATCTCCATTTTTTGTATAGCGCAAAACAGCCAGGTGCTTTTGTTCAAGATGTGTCATGTTTGCATCATCAGTAAAAAAATTACCTTCTCCATGAGCGACAGGTAATGTTACCTGGGTTCCGGCAAGATTTTTAGTAAAAATACAGGGGCTGTCTTGAATGAGCATGGTGATCCAGCGACATTCAAATTTTCCTGATGCATTATACGTCAGCGTTGCGTGCTTGTTGCCAAAATTATTGAACGGTAAAAGCCCCATTTGTACCAGCACTTGAAACCCATTACAAATACCAAGAATCAGATTTCCCTCTTTGACAAACTCTTCCAGCTCTTGTCTGAGATAGTGAAATAACTCGAGTGCAAAAATTTTACCACTTGCAATATCATCGCCATACGAAAAACCGCCAGGAATGACGAGTAGGTGAAACTCAGCGAAAAAGTTTTTTTTTGTTTTTAATCGATTCATGGGAATAATATTTGTTTGAAATCCTACTTTTTCCAATGCATAGGCGGTTTCTTGATCACAATTTGTTCCATCTGCTTTTAAAATTCCGACACGGGGTTTCATGGATTAAATATCTCCTTCATCGGCCGTTGCCAACATTGTTGTAAAAGGCTTACTTCTATCTGGAATAATACTTTGTTTGTGTGCTCCATTGTTATTATCGGTTTTTTTACCGTTTTGCCAATAATCTGATGAGGTATTGATGCAAATAAAGGATTATCAAGATCTTCATTTTTAACTTCTGCCAAAAAACATCCTGCTGTTTCTGAAAATAGGAAAAGATCAGCTCTTTGTTCTTTTAAAAATGTAAGGTCTCCATGTGCACCAATTGCTCCGCCTATGCACATTTCAGCAAGTGCTACAGCGATTCCTCCTTCACTGATATCATGACATGCATGTATGATGTTGGCATTAATAAGCTCATGAACTGTTTGGAAAATGAGCGGTAGTTGTTTTTGATTAATGTGGGGAATGCGATAATGAGGTGAATCTTGGTGTGTTATTTTTGCATAGACAGAACCACCAATGCCTTCCATGTCAATATTGCCGATGAGAACAATGCAAGAACCAATATGTTTAAAATCTGAACTTATGGTAATGCTTACATTGGGAATTTTGCCAAATGCTGAGATACATAAAACTGGAGGAATATTAAGAATCTTGCCATCAGGATGCTGGTAGCTACTTGATAAACTATCTTTTCCTGAAATGAAAGGAATTTTAAATGTTTCCATCGCATCAATGCATGCTTGCAGGGCGGCATCAAGAAAACCGATATATTGTTCATCAGGACAAGGCCAGATAAAATTATCAATCAAGCATGTTTCTTGTACATTGCCACCGACGGCGGTCAAATTAGCAAGCGCTTCAGTGATAGCCCACCAACTGCCATGATACGGATCCCGTTCCATGAGCGCCGGGTTCATGCCATGACTAATAACAAGGCCGTACGGTTTTCCGAGTAACGGTGTCAAGACAACAGCATCATTGGGACCTTGTTCATGAACACCGGTGAACGACATTAATGCGTTGCTTGCCTGTACACCATGATCATATAAACGGACAATCGGTTCTTTTGAGCAAATATTCCATTCAGCCATTGCAGCACATAATATGTGTACCCAATCATGCGGCGGTGACATATCAATATTTTTGTATGCGCATGCTGTGTATGAGCCAATTAATTTTTTTTGTGGCAATCCATGGTGGAGAAACTGCATTGATAGATTGCAGATAAGTTGTTCATGAAATGTTATTTCCAGTTGCCCACGATCGGTAAAGATGCCGATTACAGTTGCATCAACATTATATTCGGCACAAATTTCTTGAAAATTTTTGACATGCTCAGGAGAAATTGCACACACCATGCGTTCTTGAGATTCAGAAACCCAAATTTCCCGTGGATGCAACGGCTGGTATTTTAAGGGAACTTTTTCAAGTGATACGTGAGCGCCACTGTCAGCGGCCATTTCACCAATTGCTGAAGAAAGTCCCCCTGCTCCGCAATCAGTCAATGCTTTAATAATTCCTGCATCACGGGCGCAGATAATAGCATCTATCAATCTTTTTTCTTCTATTGGATTGCCGATTTGTACCGCATGAGCATTGGTCGACATCGTTGCAGCGGTCATAGTGCCACTGGAAAATGTTGCTCCATGAATTCCATCTCTTCCGGTGCGGCCACCAACGAGAACAATAAAATCTCCTGCAAGAGGAACTTCTTTGTGGCACTGTATTTCGGGCGCAATTCCATAAGCACCGACAATGACCGTTGGCTTTGCTCGAAAATCTTCATGAAAATGAACTGACCCATTATTAGTGGGGATGCCCATACGATTTCCATAATCACCAACACCTGCCACCACTTTCCGCAACAGATACTCAGGAGCAAGACATCCAGAAGGGATTTGATTGCGGGGCAGATCAGGTGGAGCAAAACAAAACATATCAGTGGCAGCAATAATTTTTGCGCCGTGGCCGGTGCCTAATATATCACGAAACACGCCTCCACTGCCCGTTGCCGCTCCACCATACGGCTCAATGGCGCTGGGGCTATTGTGTGTTTCGACTTTTCCCAAAACGGCATACCCTTCATAGAAATGAAATGCACCGGCATTATCTACAAAGGCTGACACAACATTGTCAGAAAATTTTTGTGCCGTTTCTTTTAGGCGAGAAAAAAGTGATTTTTTGGCAACACCATTAATAATTAAGGGTGCCTTAAATGTTTTATGGTAACAATGTTCACTCCAGGTTTGTGCGATAGTTTCAACTTCAATATCGTACGGATCGCGCTCATTTTGTATAAAATAATTTTTTATCGTTGTCAGTTCATTGATGTTCAAATACAGTTGATGTAATTGTGCAAATGATACTAATTCAGCATCAGTCATTGATCGGATCGGTACTGTTGCAATAACTGATGGCTGCAGATGCATATCAGAGACATTATTTTCATGAACTATGTATTCAATAGTAGCATTCATGAGCAACCGATGACAGATCAGCTGAAGTTGTTCGTCGTTAATATTGCCATAAAAATAATACTCCCAGCTCGTGTCAGCATTTGTCAGTCCTGACAATTTTAAGTCAGTCGCTGCTTTGAATAAGGTGGCAATTTCAGGATTCATAACTCCTTGCTTTTGAGCGATTTCTATTTTTTTGACGCCAGGAGCTGTTATTTCATTGACAACATACCGCTGCACAAGCGCATCAGTCAAAACAGTTGTTGCAAAATAATCAGCAGTTTGGGCAGAGAAACCTTCCAGATAATATTTTTTGACTACCTCTATTTTTGTAATACCAGTGCTGCCAAATGTTTTTTGTATTTCATTCCAGATGCTCCGGCCACGGTTGTCATGATGCTTTGAATATATGCGTACATTGGTGATCATTAAAGGCTTTCTTTTGGATAATTTTTGCTCGTATTATGAAAATATTTGTACGATTTTACTCAGATATATTATAACAAAAAACTGGCAGTGGAGAACCCTGGAGATTTTTATGTTTTACATTGACAAAAAGTGAACTTATGCCCATCATAGGCATGTATTCTTTTTTGTATAATAGCAAGGTATAAAATAATTATGAAAAATTAGTATATTTTTTGGAAAATATATTTTTGTGCTGGCAATAATCCAACTGATGTACGTTCCTGTTTTTGCCAAGGAATATAAGACACCACAAGAGTATCTTGATGATGTAAAAAAGAAGGAAGAAGATCTGTTTTGGGACATTGTACGAAGAGCTTGTCCTCCGGGGCACAGAGAGTGTCAGGAGTTGTACAAAAGAATTGAACAGGATTTTGAAGACAAAAAGGAGCTGCTCAAAAAGAAGCCTGAAGTTCCAGCAGAGTGGGACTCTGAAATACCAAAAGAATTTCGTGATATTGTATATAAAGAACTTGTGAGAAAAGGTATTGACCCAGGCAATGTTTCATTGCAGGTAGGAAATTTAAATCCAAATATTGTAGCGGGGACTACTTGTTCTACTGGTCCTCATTGTTATGCAATTATTATATTTAATACCCACATTGAGCAGACCTCAAATTAAGAAATTTTGTATAAATAACGAACATGATCTCCCAAAAGAGATAAAATCTTTTTTTTCAAATCACTTATTCCTTCAATCATAATCTCGATTTTATCTCCAATTGTAATGATTACAAGATTAATTCCATGAAGAATTTGAAATAGCCACCGCAACGTTGGTGTTGCGGTGGGCTTTTTTATTTGATTGGGTAAAGTTTCCCCAAGACTCTCTAGTTGTCTTCTAATTCTTCGCTGCGCAATGGAATACACCAAAAGAGCAAGTGTCATAACCATAAGTAATCCCTGAATACGTGCTGGATTCTTTAAATAAAGAGAGGCTGCAAAAAAAGAATGATTTTTTAAAAATGCAAAACCTTTTTCAACGGTGTTATTTTGCTGTTTATAGGTCCGAACAACATCTACATCAGAAAGATCTTTGTTTGAAGTGTTGGTAACCAAAACATAGCAAGATTTTTGATCAATTAGCTCATTAACAGCGTGTTGGTTAACCACAATTGTTGCGTTAATTTGAAATGTTTCGCCATCAGGCTGTGTATTTTTTTTGGGGCGCCCCGTAGAAGTGTATTTTTTAAGCAGGATAATATTCTGAGAAGCAACAGTATGATATTTCCACTTTTTTGCCAAATTAAGTAGCGCTAGCTCTGCTTTTTCTTCAGAATCAAATCGTTGTGCTTGTAAGTGAAAGAGCTCTTTTTCTATTTTTTCTGCTTCTTTATCTTTCCATTTTTCTACTGTGTACATAGAACGGTTTTTTGCTTCATCAGAAAACACTATTATACACCGCACTTCCATGCCATAATGAACAAGCTCAACAATCTGAAACTTGTTGCTATCGTCCAATCGCTGCCACTTTTTGTCTTTCATAAAAGACTGAATGATTAGTTGATTTTCAAGATCCAATGTTCCCGGCATGCGGGTAATAAAACGCAACTTTTTGAGGTTTTCTGCATTTTGTTCTGTATATATTTTTGAATCGCCAACAACAAATTGCACGCCATCAGATTCTTTGATTCCTTCAACAAGCTTTTGTGCACGTTCCTTAAAAATAGCATTGTCAGATTTATTGCCGTTCCAAGCTCTGCTGGCGGTTGGAATGCCATCTTCATTTACAACAAGTTCTAGAATTATTTGTTTGAGATCAGGACGATGATCCTTTGAATAGCCATAAGTAATCTTTACCTCGTGCTCATCTGTATCCGCATCATATTTACCAGTTAATGAGAAACTTGTTGTATCATTGTGTGCAAATTTAGAACTGACTTTTTCTTGTGTGCATACTGCAAGAGAAATCTCACTAAACAAGATATTACATCCATATTCAACAACCGCATCTAGGCTTCTTCCAAGCTTAAAACGATTAAAATGTTCTGCCTCTACTCCTTTACGAAAAAGGAGCTCCAGCGCTTTATTTTCAAAGAACTGAGGGGTTAATGAAAGTGGACGATCAGAAAACCCTAATCCATTTATAATCATTCCTGCCACAGCCTCTCCCGTGGATATCTCTTCCTTTTCATTTGTTAGTATGCGATTATCAATCATTTCCACGATTTTAAGCTCCTTTATTACACTAGCTACAATTCCCAAATGATCAATACGTTCTACTTTTACTTTCATTTTCAGATTCCTTTTTGGCTTCTTTTGTACCTTAAGTCCTGAAAATAGTCTAAATTAAATTTTTATTTTTTTGAACTGCTCAATGTGGGTTAATAGACTATCTTTTGTAACTTCCAGTGATAGCAACAATGAAAAAGTCTACAAAAAAATGAGTCTGGAATCTACGAGTTTTCATGAACCAGTCCATGTTCAGTACCTTCATTGGCTAAAGGATAAATATATAAAAGAAGCAGGGTGTATAGGAAAAAATTTAATTACGCTTAGTGAGGGCGAGAATAAGGTGATCGGTGAAATGAAAAAAGAGTTTTCCAAACAGATTGAATTTAATGCTGATATAGTATCTGCATTAGAAGATTACAATATAGCATGCATAAGAAGAGACAAAAAATATTTTTTTTCAGAGAAATCATCCTATCGTTGTGTAATAAAAAAAAAGAAATACAAGCAAGATGGAATAAATCACACTTCTGAGTAAAGTGCACCCATTAGTTTGGACCATTTTTTAGATCGAGTTAAGATATATTTTAGCTCTTTCATATTTTCTTAATTTTGTGATATTTTTATTAAATCATGTGTACCTCCAATATACCTCTGCCGGAGTTTTGTATCCCAAATTTTGATGTAATCTTTCATAGTTGTAGAGTTGAATATAAGCATCAATAGAAGCCTTCAAGTCATTAACATTATCATATACATGTAATAAAATATGTTCATGTTTAAGAGTTCGCCAAAATCGTTCAATAAAAATATTATCAGCCCAGCGACCTACACCATCCATACTTGGAAGAATTCCGTAACTTTCAACAGTTTCAAGCCAAAAAGGATTTGTAAATTGAGAACCTTGATCTGTATTGAGTATCTCTGGTATGCCAAAAGTTAAAGCATCATGAAATGTTTCCACACAAAAAAGTGTATCAAGCGTATTTGACAAAGACCAAGCCAAAATAAAGCGACTATGCAAATCAATAAATCCAATCAAATACATGAATCCTACCGCTGTTTTTATGTATGTTATATCAGTTGCCCATACTTGATTAGGATATTCTATTTTAAGACCACGAAGCAAATATGGATAAACTTTATTTTCTAGGCAAAAAATCGTAGTTCTTGGGCGTGGATACATAGCTTGCAAATGCATTTCCTGCATTAAACGTAATACCCATTTATGATTTATGTCATACCCATTTCGCTGCAAGTCAGCTGTGATTCGGCGATAACCGTAAAAAAGGCATTTTGAGCCATAATTCATGAATAGCATTTGCTAGAACAGAGTCCTTATTCTTCTGATGACGACTGTTTGTAGTATATACTTGATTTAGAAATATCTAGCAATTTACACTGTTCTCTAATGCTTAATTCATGACATGCATTATCAATCATTATTTGCCGTTCTTTTTTGGATATTTCGCCAAGTTTTTTTTTAAAAAATCATTTTCAATGGCCAATTGCCCAACCTTTCTTTCCAATAATGCAATTTCGGCATGGTCACATTTTATCAGTTGCTGATTTGCCTTGAGGAAAGCTGTTTCAGTGTGGGCCAGCAGCTCCATTTTCCATGCTTGTACTTGTGTTGGATGCACACCATATTTATTTGCGATTTCTGCAATTGTTGTATCATTTTTTATTGCTTCCAAAGCAACCTTCGTTTTAAAATTTGAATCAAATTTTCTACGTGTCATTTTTAGCCTCTTATTCTATTCAGTTTAGTGGCTAAAATATATCTTAAGCTAGTTTTGATTAGTGGTCCAGTTTTTGGGGTGCATTATACTATCGAACAGATATTGAAAATTGATCCTTCGACTCCGCCTAAGGGCTCCGCGAAGGATGTTAAAGAAGGGAAGGGGATTGTCAAAAGAAGAAAGAATATTTTAGTAGAAAAAATAAACAGTGATGGCAAAGTAGATGCTCAGGACAAATGGCCAATAGCAGAGACGGGGAAGAAGGTTGTTTTTGTAGGTAATAAAAGGAATTTGTACGCCAAGTTCATATAAAAGTCCATTAATAGTGACGAGTAAAATAATAAGGTATGCAATAAAATAAAAATACTCAAAATAGGTAATTCCGCTGGCACTGATGCTGCGGATAAATGTCTGATGTGCGACGATGGCAGCAAAAAATATTCCTGAAGCCATGGAAATAAGGGGCGTGATACTTCGTGTTTCTCCAGAACTAATAGTGCTGATAATAATGAGAATACCAAAACAGATAATAATAATAATGATCACTGGTAAAATGCTGCTCGTGAATGGGTGAACAAAACGGCGTGTTGCATCTATAGAATAATGAAGAATAGGGTAATTTTTTTGCTGGATATAATTTTGGATACCAAAGTTGGTGGGATAGTTGGTTAGGATATAATAATAATAGCTATCCTGAATGGTCCACTCAGGAATAGAAATTTCAGTATCCAGTTCAGGAAGAGCAAGGTTGCTCATATTTTTAAAGGATGAAAAATCCGGTTTTAAAAATATATTTTTATCGTAATCTTTATGCACCATGACAAGGGTGATCATTTGTTTGTCAAAAGGGTACTGAACAAAATTGAAATTTCCGCGCACAACAAAAATATATTTCCATCCAACAGTAATTGTGTCGCCTTCAGCGAACTCATATATTTTTTCAAGATGTTCTTCATCAGCATTCAGCAGCACTATTCCTTCTTTGACGGTATCTTTTGAAGAAGCTGGATATTTTTGCCACAAAATGCCATAGATGCTAATAGTTGTACTGGACGAAACTTTTACGTCAGTAACATACATTCCCGTAGGAATAATAATTGGTGGTACTTTATAAATGGCGGGATATAACCGTTCATGAAGATTGAGAAATCGGTCAAGTTCCGTTTGATTCCACACTAAATATTCATTACCAAGCAAAGGAATTTCTGTCAGTAATTCAAGTGTCCACAAGCAGGTGACGCCAACAAGGCAGAGAAATCCAAGCCCTATAATGCTGAGCCATATGCGATATAGAGTTCCTAAATATGCTTGTGTTATAAGAATAATGCAACAGAAGAGAAAGGCGAGAAAGCTAAATATAATATGGAGAACCATACGCTTGAGGTCCTGGGAACCAAGCCACGTAGTTGATTGTTCAAGAAACATAAATAAGTACCAATCAGTTTCGGGTACATAATCATAGAGAATAATGTGGGGTTTGTTGCCAATGGGCAAGGTAGTAATGCCGGATGTTTTCTGCCCAAAATCGCTCATGAGATGCGCATATTCTGGAACATTTGTAATATGACCTAAATCAGTTAATGTTTTTTGTTCTCTGACATAGGAAGAAACTGGATGAGCAAGTAAAATACCTGCGCCGGAAGCAAGAACATGATATCCTTGTTTGGAGAGATTGTGAGAAAAAATCATATCATTTAATTGGTCAAGGGTAACATCAGCAAAAATAACACCACATACTTTATTACGCCGGTCGGCGGGGTCAAAGGCGTAAAAAGGGAAGGCCATGCGAACGATAAGTTTTTGGATGATAGTATCAAAAAAATTTATTGGCCAATATCCTTCTTCATAATGAGAAGCACGGAACCAGTCTGACTGAATATAATTTGATTTTTCTGCCAAAGAAACAGATTCGATGGTGCCTATTTTTTTTACGTATTGCATACCAAAGAGATCGATAGCTTTCTTGTACATATGGGGTGTATATGCAACACCGGTGCTTGAAAGATACGGATATATTGAAAGAAATTCCTGAAGTTTTTTTTCAATAGCTTCAAAAGAAAGTTGTTGGGACGTAATTTTTTGTGCGAATTCTCCATAGGCAATTTGCACGCTACCAAATTTGTCTTCAAGTAATTTGAGTACGACCTGTGTATTGGTTTGCCCGTGTTCTATTTCAGATCGGTAATGAGTGCGACGATTTTGAATATATAAGTAGAATGTATAAAAAGTAAGGCAAAGGCTTAAAAATCCAATAAACAAAATAATAGAAAAAAAATAACGAGATAATTTGCTCATATTTTTATAGTATTTTTAACGGTTATTAATTCTTGTTCGAGTGATCGTAATTTTTCAAGGTGAGATTCAAAAGTTTGTGAAATGACGAGCAGTTGTTCGGTTTCATGGATAATACCGTTAACATATATTGTATTTTGTTCAAGCTCGCCTGATATAATTTCTGTGTCATGTTGCACGGTGCGTTGGTGGTTCAGGAGTGTGGTAATCGTTTTTTCAAGATGTTTAATTTTTTGTTGTATTGTTTCAACTTCTTTTGCAAGCTCATCAATAGCAAGTGCTTGCTTGGTAAGAGGTAAAAAAGATTCTTTTTCTGCATCAGGCATATCATCAATACTTTTTTCAAGAAGTTCACGAATTTTGTACATAGTTGTTACTGTTTCTTGAAGTTCTGGAAGAAAATCTTGAAGTGCATCAAGATCAGTAAAGATATCTTTTGTTTGCATGACAACAACATCACATGCGCTGCTCAAGGTGGTAATTTTTTTCTTTGTCTGGTCGAGACTATCTCGTGCATGATGTGCTTGGAGGCCCAGTTCTTTTTTGTGTTCTTCTAATGCCGTATTTGATTGTGTTGTTTGAACAATAATAGTTCCCAGTATTCTTTGTTTGGTAAAAAAAGTTTGGATAATAGTTTTTAACGTATCAAAAATGATATTAACCTGATGTGCTATGATGCCAAATTCATCAGTGCTTGTTGGGAGTTTTTGCAAAGTAATAATTTCTTGTGGTAGGTGTATTCTTTGCAGTGCAACGATTAATGCTTTATAGGTGCGAGTGAGAATTTTGACAAAAATATAACCAAAAATAAACAAAGATAAAAGTAAAAAAATGCTGCAAATCAGCATGGTCAAACTGAGGGCGGCAATAGGAATAAAAGCTTCTTTTGTTTCAATTTTTGTAATGATTCCCCATGACAAATCTTTGATAGTTAGAGGGGCAAAAGAAGCAAGGACCGTGAGATTACGATAATCAGTAATTTCTTTGGTATCACTGAGTCCACGGGCAAGTTCTCGTGAAGCGCTTGTATCTATTTCTTGGAGTAAAATAGTTGTATTAAAAATCCTCATTTTATCAATAATACTGGTATTGAATCCAAGATGTTCGAGCATTTCAAGGTATGCTGTTTTATCATCAATAAAAAAACGAGAATTTGTTCGCATTCGCCGGTCATTGCCGATGAGAAATATTTCTCCTGTTTCGCCAAGTCCGACATCTGCCCATTGTTCATTGTATGTCATAATTTTGTTAATTGTGTCGATGGGAAGACCGAAAATAAGGGAGCCAACTTTTTTTTCTTCTTTAAAAATGGGGGTACCGATAAATGCTGTTGGCATATTATAGGAGGGACCGTAAAAATCATAATCAACAAGTTTAACAAAAAAAGGATCAGTTGATTGTTGCATTTCACGAAATACTTCAGCAACTGCCGTATTTTGTAAAAAAGGATCGGTTAAAAAATTTCTTCCTATGTCAACTAATTTTCCGGTCGTGTAAACAATATCGCCTGTTGTTGTATTGACAAGATACACATCTTGATAACCAAATCTTTTCATAAATCTGTTAAAAAATGGCTGATAGAGTGCATGAGCAGCGCTATATTCATTTTTTACTGGTGATTGAATATACTCTTGTTTTTTATTTATAGGATTAGGATTTTGTGCAATAAATAATGCCTGAAGAATAATAGTATTTTTGCTTGTAGGGAAGACATCAACAACAGTTTTTTTGACAGAAGCTGTTCTATTATATGAAGGGAGAAAGTCATTATTATAAAAATTGGTTAATGATTTGACATACCCATCATATTCTTCAGGTGATACCTGCTTTTCTAAATCATAAAATGCTTTTTGGAAACTAATCATTGATGCTTGAGCAATCATCGTTTCAGAAATCGTTAAACATTGATTGCTTAATAGCGTAAAATAGCGCTCAATTTCCTCTTTTTTTGCCTCGCGCAGCGCGGTAAGATGATCAAATGTAAGTTTTCGAAGACGAGAACGTGCTACAAAATATCCGGGGAGTCCTACACTCAGAATTGCGATAATACCGGTAAGGACAAAGCTTATGATAATTTTTTTTTCTAGAGTAATCATAGTTATTAGGAGTACTAACGGTTTGAAAAAATGTACCTTTTTTTGTAAGTCTAATATAGACTTTCTAGATAAGACAACAAAATTTTTTGATCCTTCAGCTCCGCCCAAGGGCTCCGTGAAGGATGTAAAGAAAAGAATATGATAAAAAACATTTTTTCTTCCAGGCTCCATGAGGTACGAATGGAGTTAAAAGGATATTCCGATTTTCTTTTAGGCTCCACGAAGGATGAGGTGTACGAATGGAGTTTAATGTTTTATGCTGTAAATATCAATTTTGCTGCCATCAGCATTTTTTACGGCCAGATAATTTTCTGTAATGGTATGTGAAATGTGGCCATTATTTTTAAAGCCAAGGAGAAACGAGGCAATTACTTTTTTTTGTGCTGTGCTATACCATTTAATGCAATTATATGTTTGCACAAAAAGCGATGTTCCGTCATTGCTCCAATAAACATGGGGGCGAATTTCATACGAAGATGTATCATCGTTTTTATCATATTCCATTTCTATCTTAATTTCTTTTTTATGTTCGGCAACATTCCATAATAAGACGTTGAGCCAATGTTCTAAGCGAAGAGCACAATGAGTTCCCTGAGGATTTAAGAAAGCTTCAAAAGGAGTGACCCCAAAACTATAGTCTTCAATTATGCGGCGATATACTTTATGCAGAGTATCCCATATCCAGAACTGCCCATCTTTATCTTGAAAAACTACTTGAACTGAATTTTTAATATTTGAACAAAACTGTATACCACCAATATGGTTTCTAAGATGACTTTCTTGATTGTCCAGAGGAAGTACTGATGTTTTTTTATTTTTTCTATCATGACGTAAAAGTTTTTTGCTTTGATGATCATCTATGATAATTGCGAGCTCTTTTTTGTTTTCTGGATTCCATGCAAAACCGTATCTTCTGTTTTGTCCATCTATTTGGACCCTATGGCTCAAACTATTAGATCTTGGATTGAATAATGCAAGGGTTCCGGAAAATACGTCTTTTTCATAACCAATCTGAACATATTGCATAAATGGATGCCATTGAGCACCAGCCAATTTTTCCCCCTGGGGGACTGCATTGCATGTAGTTATTGTATCTTTTTTAATATCATATATGTCAAAATTGTCTTTTTTGGCTATAAGCAACAAATTTGTATAGCGTGGATGGAGAGAAATTTGTTTTGCAGAATTCGTATTTAATGTTTTAATCAGAGACAGTTCTACGCCAGAGGCATTAATATTTGTTTGTGGCATGCCCAAGGGCGGAAAATTTTTTTCTGCGCTATGCAAGTGAAAAATAGTTGCTAACAAGACAATAAAAATACCATTATGCTTCATATAATTACCTCATTCCTAAATTTTGACTGGCTATTACTTGTCGATAATAAAAATTTTTACGTAAATTTGCAACTTCTTATCGTGTTTTTACCATTGGGGTGCCATATATTATTTTCGATTTAGAGCGGCAGGAACACAAAAGTCTTTGCACATTAAAGGAAAACCAGTTTGTTGTTGGAAGGACAGGGGCGATTACAACCGGTTGTTGGGAAGTCACGATAGTTGCTAGTGTTGCATGACTAGAAGATGGACTTGTGGGATTAGGTACGGCATTAAGTTCTAAGCTCTGAGTAGTTTCATTATTTTCTATTCCTTCTAATTTTTTTTGTAGATTCCTCTTTAGGCGTCTATTTTCTTCAGTCAGGGTTTCTAAAAATGAATACATTTGATTAGTAGAAACAAATTCGATAGAATCTTGAGACATTTTTTTGTTTGTAATTTTTTTTGTAGATTTTTTGCTTTTTTTATATTTGGAGCGATATTTTTTGTGCACTTGTTTTTTTTTGGATTTAAATGGCTTATTTTCTGTACTATGAAGCAATAAGGTACTTATTGACAGCAGACAAAAGACAATATTTTTTCTCATGTAATTTTTCCGTTTTCTTGAAATATATCATGCTATTACGCGTTTATGTTATAGATTTTATATGAATTTTCAAGTTTTTGTTTTTATTTTAATGTAAAAACCACGTCCTTTGGTCGTGGCCATAAGTAAAGGCTGTGCAATTATAAACTCAAAGTTATCCTTAAGCTGAGTTGCTTCCCCGCAACATATTTAAGGATAAGCAATGAGCCGCTTTAAAAATTTTCTACATTTACACAATGTCATAAATGTAGAAAGAACTATCATCATCTGAACTTTTTGCTATGAGACGATCTTGCATACAGGAAAATGCTGTAGCATTATGCTTGTCTTCAAAACCAAATATATTGTTTTTCGTTGTATTCCAAAAAGTGATACATCCATTCGGTAATGTTGCCTTTTTTTGGTGAAAAATTAATTGTTTACTATCGGAATTCCAACGAATTTTTCCTTGTATAGCACATGTCAAGAAGCCCTTTCGAGTGTGGGACACTACGTCCCAGAGCAAGAGGCCAGTTTTTAATGGAATAGCACAATACTGTCCTCCAGGACTAAAATATCCTTCGGGGTAAATGTCTGATAATGGTGCCGAGGGAAGAGAAATTTCCTTGGGCATTGTATCGCCTTCGACTGCTATATGAAATTTTGCCTGCTGACTGTCTTTCGAGAGCAAAAGATATTGTAACATGGCAGGATTTTGTGGACAAAGGCTGAGTCCGCGAATATGATATAGCGGGTGTGGGCTCGGAATAATAGGTCTAGTCCGTGGTGCCATACCGTCTTTATGCGATAATATAAGGAATAATTATCGCGCAGCCTTTTTACCACAAGACGATTTTGTGAAAAAGCATGTGCTGCATCAAACTCTCCCGGAATAGATGCGATATTGTGTTGTTTTTCTATATCGCGAAGGATGATTTTGCTTGCAGACTTTTCCTCATGGAGTAACGATTTAATGCCTTGCCAACTATATATATTTTCTTGATAAAAAGACACAATTTTTTCATCAGAGTTCCAACAAAGCTGCAACGTTTGTATATTATTTTCATCTATTTTATACGGTATAAAATCTTTTTGTATATGTGATACTACGTCCCAGATCAAAAATCCAGTTTCTGTTTCATTTTTAATTTTATTTTTAAAAGGAATAGCACAATATTTTCCTCCTGGACTAAAAAATACTTGAGGATACATGGGTGAAATTGGAAGAGAAGACATAGGAATTCCTTTGTACTTATATTTACTACCTAATATGGAAAATTCTATTTGTTCTCGTTTTTTTGAGAATAAAAGATACTGCAAAACTTCAGGATTTTTGTAGGCAAATGCTTGCTCCACAAATGCGCATTGTTTTATGATGTGTGCCAATGCGTCCAGAAGGAATTGATTTGTTTTTTTTATAATCAAGGAGCTTTCCTTGTGTATAATCCACCACGTAAAATCTTCCTGATTTGCTCCATATACATGAGTTGATACTACTTTTTTCGAGTAATGCAACTTCAGTTAATTGACCAGGATCTGGGCTCAGCAACCCAAGAACAGAGAAAGATGCCTGCTGAGGTTTGGTATCATATTCTATCAGGATATTTGTTTCTGTGGGATGCCATTGGGCTTTATAGATACCTTCCGTATGTTTTTGCATAAAATTTTTGTATGATCTTCCTTTATCGTTGCTGATATTGTACAGTTGAAGGGTACATTTTTCTTCTGGAGGGCAATTATTTTTACTGTATACCAAAAGCATATCTTTTTTTGTCGGATGAAGAGCAATGTCAAACGTATTTTGACCACAGGTGGGGATCTTAATTGTTTTGACAAGCTGGAGTTGAGCAGCAGTTGATGAATTATGCTTTTCTGCGCAATATAGCGAAAAAAGAGGGAGTGCTAGAAGAAAAAAAGCAGCAGTTTTTTGCATAAAAAGCCCCTGACGAGATTTATTTTTTTGGTTTTTGGAAGCTTCACTACTACAATTCCCTCTTAGCTTGGGAACATGCTACTGCTGATTTAGAAAAAAGGCAAGTTTTTTTCCATGAGTTTGTTTTTTTGCAAAAGGTTGGCTGTCTAGTTCTGATATAAGATACGAAGCGACATTACTGTAAAAGTGGGTTAAAGAGTTTTTGAGTGCCGTATTTTTTTCACACTGGTGAAATACTCGTTTGAGTTGGTAGGCAAAGAGGCGTGATTTAATTGATGCGGTAAAGCGGTTCCACCAAGAAGCAGAAGATTTTTTTCCATAATATTGTTCCGTCAGCAGCGTATATATATAGGTGCGTATATTATGCGCAGCAGGTTTTTGAAGCATATATTGTTGCATCATGGTGTGCCAGAGGTGAAGAGCAGTATCATCGATACCAAACGCTTGTTCCTCAGGAGCAATAGTATCGAAATATACGGTAATATCGTGCCAATTATTGAGTTGATCGTACAAAAGTGCATCTTCAAAAAATTTCAAAAATTGACTTTTATAGGGAAGATACGAGGAAAAATTGTCGTATAAATGATGTTGTATTACATAATTTTCTCGCACAACATCGACTAATGCATGGAGCTTCATGCCAGCATCAAAATCTGAAGAAGCGGTCAAGACATCATGCCAGCAGATATCTGCTTTGTGTGTTTTTTCTCGCTCAATAACATGTAAGTAGCGAATGTCGGGAAATAATGTACCGATAATAAAATCACGAGGACTTTTGATAGAAAGAACTCCTGAAGAAAGTATTGCGAGAGCACAATAGACATGAGCAACTGGTCCGGCCATACATGTTCCTTATGGTAATATAATTTTTGTTGGGCTGAGAACGTCGAGAGCTTTTTTAAAATCATGCGCTATATCGCATGAAAATTGCAACGGTTGCCCTTCAAATTCAAAAGCAAGTTTATATGCATGTAATGCTTGACGAGCAATAAGAGGTGATGCTTTTCCATAGACAGTATCGCCAAGGAGTGGATGACCAATTGCGGCAAAATGGACGCGAATTTGATGCATGCGTCCGGTAATCAGCTGGACGTGTACAAGGCTACAGTCTTGAAAGTAATCAGCAACCACATACGTGGTTAGGCATGAGCGTATTTTGGGATTATGGTGCGCATCTGCTGGATATGCTTTCATTTTTGCAGGAGCAAAGGGGTCACGGCCAAGAGAAAAGTTGATAGTGCCATTTTTTGGCGGATGTCCATGAACAAGAGCAACATATGTTTTTTGAATGGTACGTTCTTTAAAAATAGTGCCAAAAACGGTGTGTGCATAATTGGTGCGCGGAATAATTAAAAGTCCTGAAGTATCTTTGTCAAGACGGTGAACAATGCCGGGACGGTCAACATAGCCAACTCGTTTTATGTCATGATAATGAAGGACAAGCCAATCGACAAGTGTGACAGCAGTTGACGATTGAGAGGGAGCATGGACGAGTAAATACGGTGGTTTTGAGACAATAAGAAAATGATCATGTTCATAGAGTACTTTGACATCGATATTTTTTTCGATAATATCAGAGGGTTCTATTGTCCGTTCAGGGGGAAATTGTATAGTAATAAGGTCATGTTCTTTGAGAGATATGCTCATACGTTCGGCAATAGTGCCATTGATGGAAATATGGCCCTTTTTGATAAGGAGTTGAAAAAATGAACGGGAGTAGAGAGGAAATTGATGGGTGATGTATTTATCAAGACGCTCACTAACGTTTTGTTTACTCACTGAAAATGAAAATTTACTCATTGGAGGAATGAGGCCGGTAGTAGACTCCATTTGATATACCCTCTGTAATTTTAATTTTACAAAAAGAAAAAATAGCAACAAACTAGTATAGTAATTATGAATATACGCGTTCATTCTTTAAAGTCAAATGGGCAATCGATGTTGCGTACTACGATTAGATGGACAAGCGGGACAATGTAACAGATATTGCTCAGGACAAAAGGAGTACACTCATGGACAAAGCTCTCATTTTACACAGGGTCAGGGAGCACCTTGCGGAGTTGTTAGCCGGGCGTAAGACGCCCCAGATGGAGATGCTCTGGGAAGCTTTTTTGGAGATCCATCAGGTCGATATTGCCGATTTTTTGTCAGATCTTGATGTTTCGGTTGCACAACAGCTTTTTTCGGCACTGCCCGAGAAAATACGGCACGAAGTATTTCAAGAATGTTCTGATGTAAAAAAGGTTATGTTGCTATCAGTTTTGTCTGAGCAGGAGCAGGTAGATCTTTTTGAAGATCTGTCTGCGGATGAGCTGACCGATCTTTTTGATTATTTTTCAGATGAAGAGCTCAAGCATTATTTGCGTCTTTTGCACAAAAAAGTAAGCGAAAAAGTGCTCTCACTGCTCCAATTTGACCCAGAATCTGCTGGTGGTATTATGCATACAGATGTCATAACTCTTATGCAGGATTTTACCGTTGAACGGAGTATTAACCTTCTCCAGCGGCTGCGGCCAAGCAAAGATATTCATCAAAGTATTTATGTGGTCGATAAAGCGGGAATGTTGGCGGGATTTATTAATTTGGAGGATCTTGTACTCCATAAACCGACAGATCGAATCGGCTCTTTTATGCATGAAAGTGAATTTGTGGCATATGCAGACGAAGATCAGGAAAAAGTGGTCAAAACAATGGTGCACTATGGCTTGATGGTCATTCCTGTCATAGACAAAGAAAGGCATTTCTTGGGTGTTATTTCAGGAGAAACGTTGGTTGACGTTATCATGGAAGAGGCGAGTGAAGACGTGCAAAAGATGGCGGCACTTGCACCAATGAAATATCCTTATTTTGAAACATCATTTGTGCGCCTTGTGTGGGAGCGGAGTTATATCCTGATAGTATTATTGTTGGCAGAATCATTTTCAAGTAATATTTTACATGCCTATAAGACAACATTAAGTGAGTTTTTGCTTGTTTTTATTCCCATGCTCATTAGTACGGGGGGAAATACGAGTAGCCAGACTTCAGCAATGGTTATTCAGGGTATGGCATCGGGAGATATTACGCTTGAAAATGTGTGGCTTTTTTTGCGTCGCGAACTTGCCATGTCGGCAGTCCTGGGAAGCATTCTCGGGTTGACCTCATTTGTGCGGGTATGGTTAACGGGTGGAACTTTGCTTGAAAGTTTTGCTATTAGTATAGTTCTTTCAGTTATTGTCATGTTAGCAGCGGTGTTGGGAAGTGGTATTCCTCTTATTTTAAAGCGCCTCAATCTTGATCCTGCATTTTCTGCCGGACCATTTCTTGCCACAATTATGGATATTTTAGGGGTACTTATATTCTGTCTCTTGACTAAGGCTGTCTTGTTTTCGTAATAATGATAGTAAAATACGTATTTTTCTTGACAAATTACTGGTCTACGATTACCTTACTTACAGTAAATTTGGCGTCAGATGCCGAATTTTTTCTTGAAATTTTCAGAGAGCCGCTAGCTCAGTTGGTAGAGCAACAGCCTTTTAAGCTGTGGGTCGTTGGTTCGAATCCAACGCGGCTCACCATAATATATGCGTCCCTGTCGTCTAGCCTGGTCCAGGACGTCGCCCTTTCACGGCGAAAACAAGGGTTCGAATCCCCTCAGGGACGCCAAAATATATGGAATAAATTTTTTTTGCTCGAAAGCAATATTATGGAACGACCAAAAGGTGGCATTGGCGTTTTGATTATCAACGGCAATGAAATATGATTAGGCAAAAGAAAAAATGCTCATGGAGAAGGTTCTTGGGCAGCGCCAGGGGGCCACTTTACTCCATTCGTTCCTCATGGAGTTTCAAAAATACAGAATGAAGGATTAAAATTTACTTTTTATTGAGTTGTGAAAGGTCAATGCTGATAAATTGTCCATTGCGTCCGACCATAAATTGATTGAAACCGAGACTTTTCAAAATTTTATAAAAACTTTCAAGACTATAATTATTTTTTGATCCTGAGCGCATCGCCTGAACAATGGTAGGAGAAATACCAGCCATTTTTGCTAACTCACGAACTGATATTTCATCTTGTTCCATAATAGCAAGCATGAGCTCTGAGAGAAGAAGTTCTTTATAATCCTCATCAAATTCTTTTTTTTCTTGTGGATTAAGTTTCTCAACAAATTCTTCATAGGTTGATTTTATTTTTTTGTTCGCTGTATTCTTGGTGCCAGGTTTACGGGTTATTGTTTTTTTACTCATAATAGTGTTCCTCCTTACATCTTTTTATGTAATCAGATTTTGCTTTTAATGCTCTTTCTTTTTCTTTAGCGGGCATTTTCGCTGATTTTTTTTCGTAGGCATTAGTTATAATAATTTTTAACCCTTCATAAAAAAAGCATAAAAATCGATCCGGTGTTGGTTTTATTGCAAATATCTAATCACCCTCATAACGAAATTTTTCTTTATTAAAAATCTTACCCATTTCGGCAAGAAGGCTTAGAAGATTCAATACTTTTTTTTGTCTTTCCATAGATAAACCTTGAAAATATTCAAGAGAGCTACTTTTTTCTCGAGAATCAAAATACCATTCTATGGTAAATTGATTGCCCTTGAAAGCTATGAATTTTTTGATCATTAGCATCTCGCTTTTTAGGGGGTTCTTATCAATTGTACCATAATATTGATACAATTGATAGAGCCAGGTAAGATTTTTTTTATGGCATTTTTTTACTCCATTCATACCGAGAGAATAAATACAGAATCCTTCGACGCGGTCCACAGGACCTTGCTCAGGACGAACGGGGGAGGGGAATTCAAAATTATGTGCTGTATCTTTTCTTTCTTTACACATCCTTCGTGAAGCCTCAAAGAGGTGGAGCCGAAGAATCAAAAGCCTTTTATGCGGAGCAAAGGATTTTAAACAAGCTCCTCTTTGTGTTTTTTTGCAAAAGCAACAATATCATGTATTTTTTCAATTTTCTTTATTGCCGTGGATTCTATAATGTTGGAAAGAAGATCAATTTTTTCATACATTGTTTTTCGATATTGATGCAAATATTGAGCTTTTTTGTTCTTTGTGGGCAAGGTCTTTGACTTTATAAATAATGATGTCTTGAGAGCCTCAAGATTTTTTGTAGAGATATTTTTTATTTTTGCAAAGCGTGTAATAGCGGCATCTAATATTTTATGGTTGGTTGTTTCTAGATTTAACACGCTGGCAAGCTTTTTAATTGTATTGAGTATTTTTGTAAGCTGTCCTTGACCTTTTTCATTTTTAGTTTTTTTTATGATCTCGTAAAATTGGGTAAGTTCTTTTGGGATATCTATTTCATTTTTTCGTGCATGCTTCATAAATATGATAAAGGTTTCGGATAGTATTGCAGGTAGAGTCGAGGAGTCAAGCTCAAATATTTGTTGTAAATTCTGACATAATATTTTTAATGTGTTTCTCCCTCCAGCGACTTTCTGTGAAGATACTTTAATAGGTATGTTACAGAAAGGGAGAATATCGTTTATTGCATATTCGATGCATAGTCTAAGAATTTCAGGATTAGTCGCTGTTTTTTGGTGAATTCTTTCAGTAAGATTCTCATCTTTTATGAGTAATGATGTTATCCATCCAAGATGATAAATAGTGGTTTTCTCTTTTTCATGCTGTGTTTTACGGGATTGTTTTTGTTTAGTTTCTAAACATTGTTTATCTATTTTTTTTCGTTTAATACGGCGACTTTTTTTTGATTTTTGTTTATCATCATTGCAAAAATTTTTATTGTTCCCTATCGAAGGTTCTTGAATGGTAGGTTTTTCAGATGTGTTAGGAATGTGTACAGTAATTGGTGAAGCTTCTTGCACTTCATGTTCTATATATTCATGATCTGGAATGAAGTTAAAAATTGTTTGATCAAATAAAGGTGGGAGTGGCTCGATTGGAATATGCAAGACTTCGTTGTAGAGATTATCAGAATTATCTTTTTTGGCTTTTTTCAGACAAGGATTTTCAGTATTTTCTGGTTCCAGTTGCCAGTAAGGCCTTTTTCCTGATATGTCTTGGGGCTCCCAATACTGGGGGGTTTTTGTAACGATCTTATTTTCTGTAGTTTCTGATATCATGTTTAAAATCATGGGTTGCCAAAAAATACTGACTATAATTATTGAAAATACATATATTTTTCTCACGGAATTTCCTCCAGCTTTGATGCTGTATAATTGATAATAATTATGAGGGGGCTGAAAATTTTTCAAGATACTGCTGGTGTTCTTTTACAAATAAAACAATACGTTCAAGTTTGTCTTTTTTGCCTTTTTCTGTACATCCTATCACTTGTGCAATTTGGTTAATTAAGATGGTTAATTCTTTTTCTAATATATGGTGTTTAATTTCTTTATAGGTTAATTCTTGTTTTTTTGATGTTATAATAGGAAGCGTATCATATACGTTTATAATAATGTCACCCTTTTCGACTTCTATTTTTTTGGCAAATTCAAGACAAATGCTCAAAATGCCCTTCACATCCTTACCTTGTGCATCTAATAGCTTTCCAAGTTCTTGGTAATTTTCTTGGAGATACTTATAATGTCTCTTTGCAGGCACTTTTTTCTTTTTTGATACATGTTTCAAAATATAGTTTAAATTTTTTGAAATACTGCCCTCCATTATTCCTTTATATAATTGAGCAGATTTTTTTGGAATTTTGATCTTGTCTTGTTTTGCCCATTCTACAAAGATTGTAAAAACTTGTGATACAATACCAATTTCACCTTTTACTGTTGGGTCAAGCTTAACTATTGTTGCTAAATCATTCAGTAACAGTTTTTTTTTATGGTAGGACGATATTGTCTTGGGGATGGTTGGGTTTATAAAATGAGGTGAAGAATTGTCAAGTAATAACTCATGAGTAAAGAGAGGGTCAACAAGCTGGTCTTGAGGGTTAACAATACTATTATTTGAGGGTTGGGGTATTCTTTTTTGTGCATATTTGGTGCAGTGTCGGATAATGGTAGTACGCGGAAGGCGTCCTTCATCAAATTTTTTTTTAAATAAAGGATCCTTAGTAAGCATACTCGTAATTGATGCAAGGTGATCGAAAAGGATGCTAATTTTTTTTCGACGAGTTTTATTACGATTATTTACTAAGCATCGCTTTTGTGTGTTGTCGGGTGCAATAGTTTCAGCCCGAGGTCTTTTTCCTAATATAGTTGTAGGCTGAGAGAAGCGAGGAGTTTTTCGGGGCATTTTTCGAGCTGCCCTATTTTTTGTAACTTTCGATAACATACTCAAAATCATAGGTTGCCAAGAAACGTTAATGATAACTGTCGTGGCTAACAAATAAATTTTTTTCATCAAAACTCCTTAATATTATGCTGCCGTTTAATACGAGTCAATATAGTGAATCAAGTTTGTTTTTTGCGTTCTTCCACATATGTAACAACATTTTGTAATTTTCCAACGAGTGTTTTTGCTCGAGATTGTACCACAGATGCAAGGATATTAATTTTATTATTTATTATCGTGCGATTTTTTTCTTCTGAATATGGTTGATTAACTGATTCCTTAGTTTTTTCAAAAGTACTGTTATTTATTTCTGTAATATACTGCTCAGTTGTATGCAATATTGTTTTTTTTACATTTGTGTCCAGATCTAACAAAATAGCTAGTTGTTTAAAAAGATCGATCATTTTTTGATAAGTATGTTTTGTTTTAGCCATGGGGAATGGAGTTTTCTTTTTTATCTCTTCATATAAATCATCGGCAGGGTGAGGAGTAGCTTGGTGATTCTTTTCTGCCCAGTCCATAAATGTGGTAAAGGTGTTTGATAGAACTGAAGTCTCTCCTGATTTTTCAAAACCAAACATTTCTTGCAAATTTTTATAGAGTGGGGCTAGCCTCTCAGTACCTCCAGAATTTTTACATACAATAGTGCCAGTAGGTATATTATCAAGAATGAGATTTTTTGCTTTTGCATATGTAATACAACGCCTGAGAATCTCCGGTTTCCTTATTGTGTTTGCATTAAATTTTTTAGTAAAATTCTTATCCTTGGTAAGTAAACAGAGAATCCATGCAAGATGATAAAAAATTAGTTTCACTTTTTTTTTATGTTTTTTAACCCTAACACGGTTTTGTTTTTTTGCCAATTCTAAACATGGCCTTTTTGTTTTTTTTGCTTCAGGAGAGGGGGAACGTGATCTTTTGCCCAATATGGTTTTTTGTACTGTTTTTCCAGCAAGATTTTGTTGTAGAGGTTCAGGAGATTGGGTATAAGGTTCTGCTTGTAAGTTATTTAAGTGCTGGAAGAAAGAAGATCGGGGAGCTTTTATCGCAACAGTGCTTTTTGTTAGTTGTAATGGTTGGATCATGCTCAAGATCATAGACTGCCAAGAGATGCTAATTGTTGCTATTGTGTAAAACAAGTAAAATTTTTTCATGAATTTTTCCTTGGTATTTTTATTGTTGATATAATATATGGTAGTCAGTTGCGAGTGAAATATTCCACATTGCACCAGTAGCACTTTGTACAATATCTGCGCCTGCAGCAAAAAAAATATCGAAATGTTCTGGCTGGGTGACACCGCCGGTGGCGAACAAAATAAAATCAAGATTTTCTTGCTCAATAATGGCTCGAGCGTCTTTGATAAACTGTATAGCCAAGTTTCTTATGGGAGATCCAGAAAGCCCACTGAATTGGTGCTTTTGACCAAAAATTGGATTTCCTACACTATCAATAGCTTGAATTTGTACGGTATTAATGCCACACATGCCACAAGCGCCACCGTCATATGCAGCACGTATGACTGATCTCATATGTGCGCGATCTTGAAAGATTCCCACCTTTATAATTAAAGGGACTAAGGGTAGGGCCGCATGTATTGCCTTGCAAATGGTATAGACAAGGGTTGGCTGTTGATAGATCATGTTTTTTTGCCCAAGGTTTGGGCATGAAAAATTTGCCTCAAGTATATGCGCACCGCCTTTATATGCAATAGTTGCTGCCGTGACAAAATCCGCAATTTGTTCTTGTTCGTTTTTGCCTGAACCATACATGGATACAATAAGTAATTGTCCTTCAGTCAATGCAGCACGTGCTTTGGCTATGTCTGTAATGGTCATTGCCGGATCGAGTGAATTAATACCAAATGAATTAGTAATGGCAAGCATGTCGTATGAAGAAGGTTGTGTGTTATGAACGAAATATTTTTCACCGATATTTTGTTGTGTTATTTGATCTCTTATGTTGACATGATACATTTTTGGTGATGAAACGGGATGAAATGATGTGCGAATGGTTTTGTAGGTAAACACACCGTAGCCACGCCGTGCAGCAGCAGCAATTCCTGTGCTTGTTGTCAAAGGACATGCTGCAATGCCAATAGGACAAATAAGGGGATAACCAAAAAGGGAAGTAGTAATTTTTTGTGCAGGAGCATATGTATGGGATATCAAAAAAAATGTACAATAAAAAAGATACAATTTACGGGGCATTTGGTTTTTCTTTTTTTACCAGAAAAATGACTAAAATATTTGTACCCAATTTTGCCGTATTATTAATACCTTGTCAAAAATTAAAGGGCAATTATCTTTGACTTTTGTGCGTAAAAAGTTTATTCTTCTTTTTGTAGTTGATAAAAAATTAAAAAATAAAAACACACTTTGATGATCATATATATTTTGCTTTTTATCGGCGTAACATTGTGCAGACCTTGTTATAGTATGGAAGGGATGTTGGATCAAAAGATGGTTCAAGCGCGGCAAAAGCATCAAAAAAATGCGTTGCCAATAATAGTTATATCAGAGACATGCGCTTCATTTGTATCCCAAAGTTCCGATATTGCAAAAAGTAGTAAATTTTTTGATAGTGGAAATATGATTGCTTGGGAGCAACCAAGAAATTCAAGAGTCGATTTTTCTTTGATCCCAGTGTTGCTCAAAGTAGAGGAAGAAAAAGAAATATTTCTTGATGAGGTTACTCAAGAAAATGTTAACAATATTGTGCATACGGCCGATTATACAGGTATGAATCCACATCATTTAAGTTCTTTGTGTTACCACATAAAAGAACATTATTTTTCTGATTGTGATGCTGATACAAAAGAGCTTATAGAATTTCATATAATAAGAATGCGTGTTACATCATCTTTTCATAATAAATTTTCCAAGATTTTTTGTCGTAATAATTTTTACGGAAATTTTACGGTTATTAATGGACTGCTTGATGCGAGTGGACAGAATATTGTGACTCTTGCTGCATGCGGACTGAAAAAAATACCAAGATCATATAGAAATAAGATAGAAACCCTCAATTTTTCATGCAATAAAATTGAGCAAGTATGCGAAGTAGATATAAATGAATTACAAAAATTATTTCCCCATACTACATGCCTTGACTTACGATGAAATTATATTAGAAAAATTGATCCTACCATTTTTTCTTGTCTTGCCAATCTCAAGCAGTGTAAAATTTTATTGCAAGGTAATCCTGTTGCAGCACAAAAAACAATAATGAATGAATCTGTAAAACATGTATCTGGGATACGTAATAATCAGGAATGGTGGTATGAAATGCGCAAATCATTTATCAAGCCAAAGCTGTATTTTTTGGATGGTCTTATTGCGTGTATACATGATTATAATTTTTTTAAGATGGTAGAAAAATGGAAATATGATCATGTAATCATATTCTATGGGAAAACTATAGTATTCTTCGTGCCTTATTTGTATTTTATAATGACTAGTTCGTTAAAAATTAAATTTATTTCAACATTGATGCAAGCAGGTGGTTTTATGAGGTCGTCGGTTACAGCGTTTAGCTATTCTTTGATAGGAGTTAACGCTGCGCTTGAAGTTGAGTGGATTCGTGATTATTTACAACCAATAACACCGTGGTATAATACCCACTTTTCTCATCTGCGATCATTCAAATCGCCAATGCTTGTGTATAAATAGGTAATAAAATTATCTTTTCAATATATATTTATAACATAGATGCTTGGTGCATTCAGTAACAACAAAATATCCTGCAACAACGCTCGCGACAATGCCTAGTTGTACAAGAGAAAGTGGGTGAAATTCAAAAATGGCGACACCAAGCCGTGTATAGGGAAGTAAAATTGCTATTAAACATGCGCTAGTGATAAAAAAGCAGAGGAGTAATGGAGGAAGATGTGCTTTGTAAAATAGTCCTTTTGTTCGTATTGAAAAAAACAGTGCCATTTCTGAAAGAGTACTCATAATAAACCATCCTGTTTGTAATACAGCGGGAGGTTGGTGGTAAAAAAGGAAGAAAAAGACAAAATCGGCAATAGTGCCAATGCCTCCAAGTATTATACAGAGCACGGCCAGTTGAGGCATATTTAAAGTTTTGGTTTTTTTTATATCATCTGTGGCAACAGCATCAGTGGCGATACCAATCATGGGAAAATCAGTGAGCAAATTAATAAAAACAATTTGTGCAGGAAGCATAGGCATATAGGGCAGAAGAAGAGATGCTGTCGATAGAGCATAGAAGTTGCTGCAGCCGGCAATAACAGTGACATACAAATATTTGAGAGTGTTGACAACAATGGTTCGGCCCTCGCGAATTCCATCAATAATAACAGTCAAACTTTTTTTAAGTAAAATAATATCTGATGCTTCTCGTGCAATGCTCGTGGCATTTTGTACGGTAATGGCGACATGAGCGGCATGCAAGGCGGGCGTGTCGTTTATACCATCGCCAAGATATCCAACAACATATTTTTTTTGTAATCGCTGGATAATATCAAGTTTTTGTTCTGGAGCGATGCGGGCAAAGACGTGATACTGAAAAACGAGCTCATCTTTTTCTTGCTCTGATTTTTTTTCGTATTCCTGACCTGTTATTACATCAGAACTATTCTTAATAAGATTGACATGTTTTGCAATTGATCCACAGACATAGGGGCTATCGCCACTAAGAATTTTAATTGAAACGCCAAGCGCTTGTGCATTTTCAATAAGGTGATACGATGTTTTTTTGAGCGGATCTGCAAAAGCCAATGCGCCACAAAAACTCATGTCTGTTGCAAGGGGCTCTATAGAATCTTCAATCGGGTGTGCAAGAGAAATATCTTTACTTGCCACCGCAATAACACGATTACCATTTGATTCTTGTTCAGTGATCCAGGCATGAATGGCATTGCGTTCTTGTTCTGATGTAGAGCAGAGGGGTAAAATAACTTCGCATGCACCGCGTGCAATGAGTGTGTTGATGCTACCATCATGCAAAACAAGCGATATATTTTTTCGTTTTACCGGATCAAAAGGAATTTCGCGCAATCGACGGTAATGGGTGAGGGCTTCTTTGTCTTCTGGTGTTAATGCAGTATGTAGTGCACCATCAAAATCTTTGTGGCTTGTCAGAGTTTCAAGTTCTGTTTGAATGTTGAGTGCAGCATATTGACGCACTTTTTTTTCATCTGCGCCATAGATGCCTATGAGGGCAAGTGCATTTTCTGTAATGGTACCCGTTTTGTCGGTGCATAGTATCTCAATTTTGCCCAGCTCTTCAATTGCTGCCAAATTTTTAACAATGACTTTATGACGGGCGAGAAGCGCTGCGCCACGAGCAAGACAAAAAGTGATAACAACGAGTAATGCTTCAGGGATAATACTCAGGATAAGCGCGATTGAAAAAGAAGCAAGCTCCATAAAATTTACTGATTCTTTTAAAAATAAATGGAGGCAAAAAATAATGCTAATTGTTGTGGCAGCAAGATACATGATAGCTTTGCCAAGCGTTGAAGCATCTTTGGTCAGGCTGCTTGGCCGTAGGCGTGGTGCTGTATGAGCAATAGCGCTGAGCAAGGTATGTTTTCCCGTTGCAAGGACAACGGCTTTTGCTTTTCCATGCTGTATTGCAGTACCACAAAATCCAAGTGTTTGAGTGGCAAAAATATTTGTAACATGTTGCGTTGAATTGCTCATTTTTTGAACGGGAGCAGATTCGCCAGTTAAACTTGATTCATCAATGACTAACTGCTCGTCTTCTATAAAGCGTACATCTGCGGGAATAATATCTCCCGGATACAGCATAATAATATCTCCCGGAACCAATTGTGTACTGGGAATTTGAACAAGACTGCCATTGCGAATAACATGAATGGAGGAGATGAGATATGTCTTTAAAAGATCTAAATCTTTTGTTGCGCGGTATTCCTGAAAGCAGCCAACGCTAATAGTAACAACAACACAACCAGCGACAATAGCAGCCATGTCGTACTGTCCTGAAGCAAGAGAGAGGCCGATAATAATATAGTACAGAATTAAAAAAGGAGAAAGAAGCTGGTTTGTGATACTTTTCAATAACAGATTATGTTCTTTTTCAAGTTCATTAGGACCCCATGTTGCAAGAAGAGGAGGAATCTGATCATCCAAAAGTCCTCGTTCTGCAGATGTTTTTAATGTTGCAATAATTTCATATAATGATTGTTGTGCAGATAAAATTAGGTCTTGCATGATAGTTTTATTCATATTTACTACTTCCTTTTTTTGTGCCTATAATAATAAACTATGTATAACATACGTATTAAATAATATACAAAGGTGTTTTATGAATGCATTTAATGGCAACCGAATTTTGGGATATATATATGTGAGTGTCGGTGCTCTGTTACTTTTTATTGTTGTCGGTGAACTTTTTTTACGACTTATTATTGCGTATGGAGCACTATTTTTGGTAAATTCTGGTCTGCGGCTCCTCAATAAACCGACTGTGCAGAGTTTTATGCGGGGACATGTGTATCGAAAATTTTGGTCGTGAACTAAATTTTTTATTTTTTTAAAAATAAAGGAAAATATATGGAACGTAAGTTGCTGTCATTATACGATGCACTTATTTATGGTGTGCGGACAGTCCTTGACCAAATTCGATTATTTTTTAAAGCATATTTGCTTCTTATTGCGCTGGGTATAGGAGTTATGCTCAGTATAGTTTGTATTTCTCTTGCTCTCACTGGAAAAGTTCTTCCTTCTTTTTTTGAAAAAACGGTAACAACTTTGGAGAGCAATGGAACGGTGACGAAAAAAATAGAATTTTTATATCATCCATTTACATTGTATAAAAAAATACAGCTGTTGAGTGTTGAGGGGATTTTTTCCTTGATAATTTTTTTTCTTGTATGGTTTTTGTTTGCCTGGATATTTTCAGGCTTGCTGTTTCTTGGTTTTGAAGTGTATAAAACGGGAACAGGAACAATTTCTACTTTATACGCACATTATGAATATATTCCATCCATGGCGTTACTGAGTGTGATGATGATGGCAATTGTGTGTGCGGGTTTATTACTGCTCATTATTCCTGGTCTTTATTGGTTTGTCCGTTTTTCATACGCTCCCTATATATTGGTTGACACAAAATGTACTGCTATGCAGGCCTTGCGCAGTAGTTATCAGCTGACAAAAGATTATTTTTGGGAGCTTTTTGCCTTTGCGATGATCTGGTTTACTGTCATGAGTAGGGCAGCAGGTCTTTTCTCTGCTCCCATCATGATCATGGCAACTATTCATTTGTATTATCAATTAAAGGCATGAGTAATGTTATTTTTATGTTTTCTTTTTTATTTGTTTGGGCAGCCTTTTTGGTATTATTACTTTAGCCTGTAAAATTTCCTGTATATCCTTTGGCAATGCATTATAGAGGCATACTATATTGCCAGGCAAAGTTGTTTTCTTTTCTTTTGTATGGAAAAGCATTCCAGCAAGTACGAGTGAATTTATGCCTACAGATCCTGAATACAAGATGGATTTTGGAACAAAAGAATTTTGATGAAACTCTTTTCCGTCAAAAAAAGTTACTGATTGGTCTTCTCCATAGAATAGGTTATCTGTCGGCTTAGGCGAATACGAATTATTGGCAGGTGCAAGATATTCCCATTTATTGTTTTTCAAATTTAATGAATAGACAAGATTGGGTACACAATTTTGGTCAGCTATAGTCATAGAATCTTGGCTTGCAGAAAGGATGCAGGGATTTTTTATTTTTTGTAAGCACGGATGATGTATAGACTCCATGCCGTTATAAATTATGGATACACTAATTATCTTTTTTATTGTGGTTTGTAATGTTTCATCGAATGTTTTGATAAGAGTTTTTCTTGTGTTTTTGTCTAATATTAAAGGAGGCATATGTATGAGCCTTTTAATAAGCTGATGAAATAGACTTTCATTAGCATAAATATTTGTAAAATCGATCATATCAAGAAGAGTTTGTACCGTGTAGATACCTATTTCTTTTGATTTTATTCTAAGAACGTGATCAACTATTTGTGAATTGAATCTCGATTCTTGAATGTGACATTTCTGATGTTTAAAATCATCAATGAGGCTTTTTAATCGTGTACAATTGCTTAATTCGCCATAACTATATACTTTTTTAGAGTCATCTGCAAAAATTACTTCTATTTTTGTATCGGGTGAAAATTTAGGTGTAATCTGTTTTTCTGCGCTGTGGCACAAAAATGGGAAGAGCAGACTCAAAGATAATGCGTAAGTAAAAAAGAATTTTTTCATTTTCGATCCTTATAAAATGATTTCCAGATGATGTTTTCGATTTGAATTTTATCGTAAAAAGCAACTATGTCATTATTTATTCTTTTTTCTTTTTTTTCAAAGTCATCAAGAGGGATATGGATGAGTGATGCTGCAAGGAATGCCAACAATGCTTCATTATCGTATTCATGAGCTATTTTGAAAAGTTGCAGTGTTTCATCAACTGAAATTTCTGGATACATATCATAGAGAGATTTATGTGGAGCTATTTTTTCAGGTAACGCAACTGCTTTTGCAAACAGTTCTGGCGTGGATCCATCTGATAATAACCAACAGGCCATATTTTTTTTATTGCCACAATCCTCTAGTTGTGTTTTCAATACTTTAAAAGGATGTATTTGTTCATACGTAAAAGTACCTGAGCAATTATTGTTGAAAAATAGTTCTATTTTTGTAGAAGGAGCTATTTCCATGCAAAAAGAAAAAAATGGTATAAATGTACTCAAAAATAACACTGAAGAGAAAATGATTCATTGCATTGTGAGCCTCTTTTGAAAGTATCTATGTTATGTTTTTCGTAAGAAGTGTATAGAGAAACAATAAAATGTCACCTTCTTTTAAATCTTTTTTTATCTCCATTCGTTTCTCATGGAGCCTCAGGGGAAAAAAAGAAAAACCATACTTTCCTTCTTTAAACATCCTTCACGAAGCCCCCTGGCGGAGTTGAAGGATACAGAGTCACCTTCTTTTAAATTTTTTTTCTATCTCGTACAGAGATAGAAAAAAAGTTGTAGGGCGGCCATGGGGGCATGTGGCATGTATTTTTGTCAGATATAAATCGCGAATAAGTTGTTGCATATGGTCCATTGATAAAATGTCGCCCGCTTTTACCGCCGCTTTGCACGCCATTTGCGCACGTATTTTTTCATGTATAGTTTTGAAAAATTCTTTTTGTTCCAATTTTTCATATTCATCAATCCATGCAACTGTTTGCCTGACCAGATCGTCAAGTGAGCGATCCTTTAAATGTACGGGCGTTGCGGTGATAATAATTTGGTTTTGACTGAGCAGTTCTACCTGAATACCATTATCAGTCAATAGTTGAAGATGCGGTGATAAAATATCATAATCACGAGCAGGCAGTGCAATATAATGGGGAAAAAGAAGGGCAACAGTAGAAACAGAGTCAAAGCGGTATGAAAAAAGTTCATATAAAATACGTTCATGGGCAGCATGTTGGTCAACAAGCATGAGTCCATCCGCATGTTCCAGCATAATATATGTTTGGGCATATTGCCCAAGCACGGAGTAGGTTGGAGATGATAAAGGCAAAGATGATGATGGTGGTGTGACAGAAAGATTTATGTCCGGTGCATGCTGCAGCTGGCTTGCGGGGAAAAAATTATTTTTTACTGGCGGCACAAAATTTTTTATCACAACAGGGATATTATTGTCCGGGGTATTTAAAAATGGATCGCTTGTATAGAGAGGTGTGGTGGATGAGGAGGAGGTAACAGTTTTTTCTGTTTTGTGTAACTGCATTGTTGTGTGCTGTTCAAGTGCTGTCGCAACTGACTGCTCAATAAGTTGCTCGACAATGCGAGGGTACATAAATTTTACTTCTTCTTTGCGTGGATGAATATTAATGTCGACCTGATGTGTATCAAGTTCAAGTGAGACTGCAGCGACGGGATAGCGTCCCGGTGGGAGTCCTTTATTATATCCAGCAAGTAATGCGCGACCAAGCTGATAGTTTTTGACCCATCGTTTGTTAATAAAGAAAAAAATCAAATTTTTATTATACATGCTGTGCTGATACTGTGAAATGACGCCATTGACTACTACATTGTAGTCATTATTTTTTCCAGCGATAGAAATAAATTGTGTTCCTTGGTCAAAAAGTTGTATGCAGCGTTGTGCAACTGATGATGCAGTGGGACATTGAATATACTCTTTACCATCATGATAGAGTGTGAAATGAAGGGAAGGGTAATCGAGGGAAAAGGCTTGAATAAGCTGGACAATATAATGCCATTCAGTTGAACTACTTTTTAAAAATTTTTTGCGTGCGGGAAGATTGTAAAAAATATTTTCAACACACATGTCTGTTCCTGCAGGACAATTGGTGCTCTTTTTTTCTCTGACAGTTCCACCATGGATGCTCAGGTGATAACCCTCAACTGCATGGTGTTCTTTTGTCTGCAGTGTTACTTGCGCAATGGCTGCAATGCTCGTGAGTGCCTCGCCGCGAAAACCAAACGTTTGCAGTGTATGAAGTTCTTCAATTGTCTGGAGCTTACTTGTTGCATGTTTGATAAAACAGATTTCTGCATCTGATGAGTTCATGCCGCACCCATTGTCAACAATGCGAATGAGTTTTTTCCCACCATCTTCTATAAAAATAGTAATATGTGAGGCACCAGCATCAATAGAATTTTCTATTAATTCCTTAACAATATTTGCCGGTCGCTCTACAACTTCTCCAGCAGCAATTTTCTGTGCTTCATGGAGTGGTAAAACAAATATAGGCATACAGATCTCGAGTTTGTAGGATTTTTGGACAAGATAGCATATTTTTTAAAAAACTTTCTTGACAAAATATTTTTTTGTATCTTATTCTGCGTATAATATGTTGTCTATATATCAAGGAGTAGTATGAAGCAGTTATTCTCATTATACCGATTATTAATTTTTTGTGTATCTTTTTTATCTGCGCAGAATGTTTTTGCAGGATTATATAATGTATTTGTTGGTCCGAATGCAGGAAGTTCAATAACAACGGGGGAAGGAAATACCGGTGTTGGAGAATTTGCACTTAATGCTGTTACGATAGAAAATTGGAACACTGCACTTGGATTGGGTGCACTTCGTTTTAATGTTACCGGAGTTAGCAATACCGCGCTTGGAACTTCAGCGCTTGAGCAAAATACTTCAGGATCGTATAATGTTGCCGTAGGTCAGGCAGCTCTGGGAGCTAATATTACAGGGACCCATAATGTTGCGCTTGGCGTAGCAGCATTGCAATTCAACATACTAGGAAGCAACAATACTGCACTCGGTTCAAGTGCGCTTGAACAGAATGTTGCAGGAACATTTAATGTTGCTGTTGGCCAAGTATCCCAACAAAATAACATAGACGGAATTTTTAATACATCCGTAGGGGTTGGCACTCTCCAGCAAAATCTAATAAACAATAATAACACAGCAATTGGTTATTTTGCTTTAAATGCAAATCAGGCGAATAGTAATACAGCTGTCGGATTTTTTGCACTGAGTGGAAATATAACGGGAGATGGAAATACAGCAATCGGTACAAATTCTTTGTTGAGCAATACAACAGGAGTAAATAATACTGCTCTTGGTATGGATGCACTGCTTTTTAATGTGAGAGGAAGCAGTAATACTGCACTTGGTACATCTGCTCTTGCAAATAATCTTGCCAATGGTAACGTAGCAGTTGGTTCAAATTCTTTGTTTAATAATACAACAGGAGTAAATAATACTGCTCTTGGTTCAAATACGCTTCTTTCTAATGTAAGTGGAAGTAGTAATACTGCACTTGGCACATCTGCTCTTGCAAATAATCTTGCCAATGGTAACACAGCAGTTGGATCAGCTGCATTGGCTGCAAATACTACTGGCATAGACAATGTAGCGCTTGGCGCATCAGCGCTTGCTGCAAACACTATTGGTGTTGACAATATTGGAATTGGGTTTCAAGCATTGCAATCCAACACCACTGGTAATGACAATATTGGTATCGGTTTGAATGCGCTGAGCTCAAATGTGATAGGTACAGAAAATGTTGGTATTGGTACATCAGCACTTGCGGCAAATACAGTATCGAACAATATTGGCATAGGATATCATGCGCTTGCGGCTAATACGACGGGTACACCAAATATTGCAATTGGTACATCAGTATTAGCAGCAAATACGACTGGAATAAGAAATATAGCAATTGGTTTTGACGCATTAACGGCTAATACAATCGGTATAGATAATATAGCATTTGGTGCATCGGTATTGACTACAAATACAACTGGTGTTGGGAATATAGGAATGGGATATCAAGCATTACAATCCAACACGACTGGTACAGACAATGTTGGTATGGGATTTAATGCATTAAATGCAAATGTGAGTGGTATTGAAAATGTGGGAATTGGTACGGCGGCGCTTACTGCAAATACAGCATCAAATAATATAGCAATCGGTTGGCATGCATTAACGGCAAATACTACTGGCACACCAAATGTTGCCATTGGTACTAGTGCACTTGCAGCAAATACTATTGGGACAAATAATTTAGCAATTGGATCAGCTGCATTGGCTGCAAATACAACAGGGATAGATAATGTAGCACTTGGCGCATCAGCGCTTGCAGCAAACACTATTGGTGTTGATAATATTGGAATAGGATTTCAAGCATTGCAATCCAACACCACTGGTAATGATAATATTGGTATCGGTTTGAATGCGCTGAGCGCAAATGTATCAGGTGTAGAAAATATTGGTGTCGGTACATCGGCCCTTGCAGCAAACACGGTGTCGGACAATATTGGCATAGGATATAATGCGCTTGCGGCTAATACGACGGGCACACCTAATATTGCAATTGGTCCATCAGCGCTTGCAGCAAATACGACTGGAATAAGAAATATAGCAATTGGTTTTGACGCATTAACGGCTAATACAATTGGTATAAATAATATAGCATTTGGTGCATCAGTATTGACTGCAAATACAACTGGTGTTGGGAATATAGGAATGGGATATCAAGCATTACAATCTAATACAACGGGTACAGATAATGTAGGTATGGGATTTAATGCATTAAATGCAAATGTGAGTGGTATTGAAAATATTGGTATCGGTACATCAGCACTTGCGGCAAATACAGTATCGAATAATATTGGTATTGGCTGGCATACACTGACGGCAAATACAACGGGAACACCAAATGTTGCCATTGGTACCAGTGCACTTGCTGCAAATACTATTGGGACAAATAATTTAGCAATTGGATTTGGTGCATTGGCTGTAAATACGACAGGGATAGACAATGTAGCACTTGGTGCATCAGCACTTGCCGCCAACACTGTTGGAGTTGACAATATTGGTATCGGCTTGAATGCATTGAGCGCAAATGTGATAGGTACAGAAAATATTGGCATTGGTACATCTGCATTAGCAGCAAATACGGTATCGAACAATATTGGCATAGGTTTTCATGCATTAGCAGTAAATACGACCGGTACACCAAATGTTGCAATTGGGCCATCAGCGCTTGCTGCAAATACTATTGGGACAAATAATTTAGCAATTGGATCAGCTGCATTGGCTGCAAATACAACAGGGATAGATAATGTAGCACTTGGTGCATCAGCACTTGCCGCCAACACCACTGGTAATGACAATATTGGTATCGGCTTGAATGCGCTGAGTTTGAATGTGATAGGTACAGAAAATATTGGTATCGGTACATCTGCATTAGCTGCAAACACGGTGTCGAACAATATTGGCATAGGATATAATGCGCTTGCGGCTAATACGACGGGTACGCCAAATATTGCAATTGGCACATCAGCATTAGCAGCAAATACGACTGGAATAAGAAATATTGCAATCGGTGCTTCTGCATTAATGGCTAATACAATTGGTATAAATAATATAGCATTTGGTGCATCAGTGTTGGCTGCAAATACCACGGGCGTCGGCAATATTGGAATGGGATTTCAAGCATTGCTTTCTAATACGACCGGTACTGACAACATTGCTATGGGCTTTAATGCATTAAATGCAAATGTGAGTGGTATTGAAAATGTGGGAATTGGTACAGCCGCATTAGCAGCAAACACCGTATCGAATAATATTGGTATTGGCTGGCATACACTGACGGCAAATACAACGGGAACACCAAATGTTGCCATTGGTACCAGTGCACTTGCTGCAAATACTATTGGGATAAATAATTTAGCAATTGGATCAGGTGCGTTGGCTGCAAATACAACGGGGATAGACAATGTAGCACTTGGTGCATCAGCACTTGCTGCAAACACTATTGGTGTTGATAATATTGGAATAGGATTTCAAGCATTGCAATCCAACACCACTGGTAATGACAATATTGGTATCGGCTTGAATGCATTGAGCGCAAATGTGATAGGTACAGAAAATATTGGCATTGGTACATCTGCATTAGCAGCAAATACAGTATCGAACAATATTGGCATAGGTTTTCATGCGTTAGCAGTAAATACGACCGGTACACCAAATGTTGCAATTGGGCCATCAGCGCTTGCTGCAAATACTATTGGGACAAATAATTTAGCAATTGGATTTGGTGCATTGGCTGTAAATACGACAGGGATAGACAATGTAGCACTTGGTGCATCAGCACTTGCCGCCAACACTGTTGGAGTTGACAATATTGGTATCGGCTTGAATGCATTGAGCGCAAATGTGATAGGTACAGAAAATATTGGCATTGGTACATCTGCATTAGCAGCAAATACGGTATCGAACAATATTGGCATAGGTTTTCATGCGTTAGCAGTAAATACGACCGGTACACCAAATGTTGCAATTGGGCCATCAGCGCTTGCTGCAAATACTATTGGGACAAATAATTTAGCAATTGGATTTGGTGCATTGGCTGTAAATACGACAGGGATAGACAATGTAGCACTTGGTGCATCAGCACTTGCCGCCAACACTGTTGGAGTTGACAATATTGGTATCGGCTTGAATGCATTGAGCGCAAATGTGATAGGTACAGAAAATATTGGCATTGGTACATCTGCATTAGCAGCAAATACGGTATCGAACAATATTGGCATAGGTTTTCATGCATTAGCAGTAAATACGACCGGTACACCAAATGTTGCAATTGGGCCATCAGCGCTTGCTGCAAATACTATTGGGACAAATAATTTAGCAATTGGATCAGCTGCATTGGCTGCAAATACAACAGGGATAGATAATGTAGCGCTTGGCGCATCAGCGCTTGCAGCAAACACTATTGGTGTTGACAATATTGGAATTGGGTTTCAAGCACTGCAATCCAACACCACTGGTAATGACAATATTGGTATCGGCTTGAATGCATTGAGCGCAAATGTGATAGGTACAGAAAATATTGGCATTGGTACATCTGCATTAGCAGCAAATACGGTATCGAACAATATTGGCATAGGTTTTCATGCATTAGCAGTAAATACGACCGGTACACCAAATGTTGCAATTGGGCCATCAGCGCTTGCTGCAAATACTATTGGGACAAATAATTTAGCAATTGGATCAGCTGCATTGGCTGCAAATACAACAGGGATAGATAATGTAGCGCTTGGCGCATCAGCGCTTGCAGCAAACACTATTGGTGTTGACAATATTGGAATTGGGTTTCAAGCACTGCAATCCAACACCACTGGTAATGACAATATTGGTATCGGCTTGAATGCGCTGAGTTCGAATGTGATAGGTACAGAAAATATTGGCATTGGTACATCTGCATTAGCAGCAAATACGGTATCGAACAATATTGGCATAGGTTTTCATGCATTAGCAGTAAATACGACCGGTACACCAAATGTTGCCATTGGTACCAGTGCACTTGCTGCAAATACTATTGGGACAAATAATTTAGCAATTGGATCAGGTGCGTTGGCTGCAAATACAACGGGGATAGACAATGTAGCACTTGGTGCATCAGCACTTGCCGCCAACACAACTGGTAATGACAATATTGGTATCGGCTTGAATGCGCTGAGTTCGAATGTGATAGGTACAGAAAATATTGGCATCGGTACATCAGCACTTGCGGCAAATACAGTATCGAACAATATTGGCATAGGTTTTCATGCGTTAGCAGTAAATACGACTGGTACACCAAATGTTGCCATTGGTACCAGTGCACTTGCTGCAAATACTATTGGGACAAATAATTTAGCAATTGGATCAGGTGCGTTGGCTGCAAATACAACAGGTATAGATAATGTAGCACTAGGTGCATCAGCGCTCGCTGCAAATACTATTGGTGTTGATAATATCGGAATAGGATTTCAAGCACTGCAATCCAACACCACTGGTAATGACAATATTGGTATCGGCTTGAATGCGCTGAGTTTGAATGTGATAGGTACAGAAAATATTGGTATCGGTACATCTGCATTAGCTGCAAACACGGTGTCGAACAATATTGGCATAGGATATAATGCGCTTGCGGCTAATACGACGGGTACGCCAAATATTGCAATTGGCACATCAGCATTAGCAGCAAATACGACTGGAATAAGAAATATTGCAATCGGTGCTTCTGCATTAACGGCTAATACAATTGGTATAAATAATATAGCATTTGGTGCATCAGTGTTGGCTGCAAATACCACGGGCGTCGGCAATATTGGAATGGGATTTCAAGCATTGCTTTCTAATACGACCGGTACTGACAACATTGCTATGGGCTTTAATGCATTAAATGCAAATGTGAGTGGTATTGAAAATGTGGGTATCGGTACATCTGCATTAGCTGCAAACACGGTGTCGAACAATATTGGTATAGGATATAATGCGTTAGCAGCAAATACGACCGGTACACCAAATGTTGCAATTGGGCCATCAGCGCTCGCTGCAAATACTATTGGGACAAATAATTTAGCAATTGGATCAGGTGCGTTGGCTGCAAATACAACAGGGATAGACAATGTAGCACTTGGTGCATCAGCACTTGCCGCCAACACCACTGGTAATGACAATATTGGTATCGGCTTGAATGCGCTGAGTTCGAATGTGATAGGTACAGAAAATATTGGCATTGGTACATCAGCACTTGCGGCAAATACAGTATCGAACAATATTGGCATAGGTTTTCATGCGTTAGCAGTAAATACAACGGGAACACCAAATGTTGCCATTGGTACCAGTGCACTTGCTGCAAATACTATTGGGACAAATAATTTAGCAATTGGATCAGGTGCGTTGGCTGCAAATACAACAGGTATAGATAATGTAGCACTAGGTGCATCAGCGCTCGCTGCAAATACTATTGGTGTTGATAATATCGGAATAGGATTTCAAGCACTGCAATCCAACACCACCGGTAATGACAATGTTGGCATCGGTTTGAATGCACTCAGTGCAAATGTGATAGGTATAGAAAATGTTGGCATTGGTACATCTGCATTAGCAGCAAATACGGTGTCGAACAATATTGGCATAGGTTTTCATGCATTAGCAGTAAATACAACGGGAACACCAAACGTTGCAATTGGTCCATCAGCACTTGCTGCAAATACTATAGGAACAAATAATTTAGCAATTGGATCAGGTGCGTTGGCTGCAAATACAACGGGGATAGACAATGTAGCACTTGGTGCATCAGCACTCGCTGCAAACACTATTGGTGTTGACAATATTGGAATCGGATTCCAAGCTTTGCAATCTAACACAACTGGTAATGACAATATTGGTATTGGTTTGAATGCACTGAATGCAAATGTGATAGGTACAGAAAATATTGGTGTCGGTACATCAGTACTTGCAGCAAATACAGTATCGAATAATATAGCAATCGGTTGGCATGCATTAACGGCAAATACTACAGGAACACCAAATCTTGCAATAGGTACTAGTGCATTAGCAGCAAACACTATTGGAACAAATAATGTGGCGGTTGGTAATTCTGCATTGATCGCCAACACAACGGGAATACAAAATACTGCAATGGGTGCCAGTGCATTAATTGCAGTTACGACAGGAACAAATAATACGGCGCTCGGGTTTAATGCAGGAAGTGCAGCGACAACAGGAAGTAATGATATATACATTGGTAATGTTGGTGTTGCAGCGGAATCAAATACTATTCGTATCGGTGTCCAGGGAACACAAACGGCTACCTTTGTAGCTGGTATTTTTGGCGAAACCGTTGGAGTAAGTGGGTTGCCTGTTGTTGTTGATAATACAGGAAATCTTGGCACGGTAGTTTCATCACGCCGATACAAAGAAGCAATAGCTGATATGGCTGAAGCTTCAAGCAGATTACTTAAATTGCGTCCGGTAAAATTTGTGTATAAATCAGATGAGGAAAAACAAACTCAGTATGGATTAATTGCGGAAGAAGTAGAAGAAATTTGTCCGGAATTAGTAGTCTATGATGCTGATGGCCAAGTATATTCTATAAAATATCATTTGTTGCCCGTGATGCTTCTCAACGAGCTGCAAAAAGAACATCATGTACTTGAAAATTATAAAAAAATGGTATGTAAAGTTGATAATGAAAATCAAGTAATTATAAAAGAAATGCAAAATCTAAAAGATGAAAATCAGACATTAAAAGAGCTGGTTTTTGCGCTCGTAGCGCGCATGACTGTGCTTGAGCGTATGGTGCAATAAAATGCTTAAATCTTTCTTGACAAGATATTTTTTTACTTCCTGCTGCGTATAATGCATTGTTTATTGTCAAGGAGCAATATGAAGCAATTATTCCTGTTATACTGGTTATTGATTTTTTGTATATGTTTTTTATCAGCACAGAATATTAAGGCTGGTTTATACAATGTATTTGTTGGTCCAAATGCAGGAAGTTCGATAACAACAGGACAAGGCAACACTGGTGTTGGAGATTTTGCGCTTCATGCTATTACCACAGAAAATTGGAATACAGCACTTGGCTTGGGTGCATTGCGCTTGAATGTTACAGGGATTAGCAATACAGCTCTTGGCGCTGCGGCACTTGAACAGAATATTTCAGGATCATATAACATTGGTGTTGGTCATGGGGCATTGAGATTTAGTGCAATGGGAAGCCAGAACATTGGTATTGGCGTAGCAGCATTAGGACACAATATATCGGGAACTAATAATACAGCACTGGGCTCAGCTGCGCTTGCGCAGAACATGTCGGGTTCTTATAACGTGGCAGTTGGTGAAGTTGCCCAGCAAAATAAGATTGCGGGAAATTTTAATACGTCTCTTGGTATGGGAACATTGCAGGAAAATGTAACGAATAATAGCAATACTGCTGTTGGATATTTTGTCCTCAATACAAATCAGACGGATGAAAATACCGCTGTTGGATTTCTTGCACTCCTTGAAAATACAACAGGAGAGGGAAACACAGCAGTTGGAGCAGGTGCAATGCTTGAAAATAGTACAGGATCAAATAATACTGCGCTTGGTTCAAATGCACTTCTTTTTAATGTAAGCGGAAATAACAATTCGGCCTTTGGTTTTTCAGCACTTGCAAATAATCTTGTTGATGGCAACACTGCTGTCGGTGCAAATACACTTGCTCAAAATACAACAGGTACTGGAAATATTGCAATCGGTGCAATCGCACTTCACTTAAACACAACAGGGACAAATAATATCGCCATTGGTCAAAATGCGTTGACGGCAAACACAACACAATCATTTAATACCGGTATTGGGGTTAATACGCTAGCTAACAATGTTGTAGATGGTAATTTGGCAATTGGTGCAAATGCGCTCCAGCTCAATACAACAGGGATAAATAATACTGCAATTGGAAGCTTTGCATTAAATACAAACATAATAGGAATGAATAATACGGCGTTTGGTTTTGACGCACTTGCTGCCAATACTGTCAGCGGAAATACGGCAATTGGTGCCAATGCACTTGAATCAAATACTATGGGAATAGGAAATATTGGCATCGGTGCAAATGTCTTACCACTTAACACAACAGGAAATAATAACATTGCTATAGGGGTTGAAGCACTTGCTGCAAATATGACTGCATCCTTCAACACCGCAATTGGAACTGGTGCACTACAAAATAACCTGGCCAATAGTAACGTGGGAATTGGAACATATGTATTGCAAGCAAATACAACGGGAATGAATAACACCGCAATTGGGGCAAATGCGCTGGGCACAAATGTAACAGGAAGTAACAATACTGCATTTGGTTTTGATGCGTTGCAATTAAATATTATTGATGGAAGTACTGCAATTGGTGCCAACGCATTGGCAGTAAATACGACCGGTGATAATAATGTTGGAGTTGGGGCAAATGCATTACCAGTTAATACAACGGGAAGTAGTAATATTGCAATTGGCCAAAATGCGCTGATGTCAAATGTAAGTAGCTCGTCTAACACGGCTATTGGTACAAATGCTTTAGAAAATAATATGGTGAGCGGTAATTTGGCAATTGGAACAAATGCCTTGCAATTGAATACAATTGGTGTAGACAATACCGCAGTTGGTGGGAATGCGCTTTTGGAGAACATGACGGGAAGTGCAAATACCGCAATTGGGTTTAATGCTTTGAGTGCCAATACGGTGAGTGGAAGTACGGCACTTGGTGCCAATGCGCTGGCGACAAATACGACCGGTGCTAATAATGTTGGTATTGGTGCAGGTGCATTACCAGTCAATACAACAGGAAGTAGCAACATAGCAATTGGTCCGAATGCATTACTTTCAAATGTAAGCGCAAATTTTAACACCGCTATTGGTGCAAATGCGTTGGAAAATAATGTGGTGGATAACAACTTGGCAATTGGAACAGATGCTTTGCAATCGAATACAACGGGAATTAATAACACCGCAATTGGAGGGAACGCTCTGCAAGCAAATATGACAGGAAGTAACAATACTGCATTTGGTTTTGATGCGTTGCAATTAAATATTGTTGATGGAAGCACTGCCATTGGGGCAAATGCATTGGCAGTAAATACAACTGGTGCTAATAATGTCGGCATCGGTGCAAATGCATTACCGGCAAATATAACAGGAAGCAATAATATTGCGATTGGTCAGAATGCATTAATGTCAAATGTTGATGCAAATTTTAACACCGCAATTGGTGCAAATGCTTTAGAAAATAATACGGTGAGTGGCAATATAGGAATTGGCACCAGTGCATTACAGGACAATACAACTGGCATAGATAATACTGCAATCGGTGGAAGTGCACTTCTCATGAATGTGACGGGAAGTGTGAATACGGCAATTGGGTTTAATTCTTTGAGTGCCGCCATGGTCGATGGAAGTACTGCAATCGGTACAAATGCGTTGGCATTAAATACTACCGGTGCTAATAATGTTGGTATTGGTGCAGGTGCATTGCCAGCAAATATTACAGGAAGCAATAATATTGCGATTGGCCAAAATGCATTACTTTCAAATGTAGATGCAAATTTTAATACTGCAATTGGTGCAAATGCTTTAGAAAATAATACCGTTAGTGGTAACATAGGAATTGGAACAAATGCCCTTCAACTAAATACTGTTGGTACTGGTAACACTGCAATTGGTGGAAATGCCCTTGAGTCAAATGTGGTAGGAAATAATAACACTGCATTTGGTGTTAATGCATTACAATTAAATATTGTCAGTGGAAGTACCGCAATTGGTGCAAATGCATTGGCGGCAAATACCACTGGTGCTGATAATATTGGTATCGGTGCAGGTGCATTGCCAGCCAACATTACAGGAAGCAATAATATTGCGATTGGTCAAAATGCATTACTTTCAAATGTAGATGCGGATTTTAATACCGCAATCGGTGCCAATGCTTTGGAATTCAATACCGTTAGTGGCAATATAGGAATTGGTACCAGTGCTTTACAGAATAATACAACTGGTGTAAACAATACCGCAATTGGTGGAAATACACTAGCATTGAATGTGACGGGAATAAATAACACGGCAATTGGTTTTAATTCGTTGAGTGCTAACACCGTGAGTGGAAGTACAGCAATTGGTGCAAATGCATTTGCATTAAACACCACTGGTGCTAATAACGTTGGTATCGGTGCGGGTGCATTACCGGTAAATACGACAGGAAGCAATAATATTGCAATTGGCCAAAATGCATTAGCGTCAAATGTGGATGCAAATTTTAACACGGCAATTGGTGCAAACGCTTTGGAATTCAATACGGTGAGTGGCAACATTGCAATTGGAACAGATGCTTTGCAACAGAATACAACAGGTATTAGTAATACTGCAATTGGTGGAAATGCTCTTGCTAACAATGTGACAGGAATAAATAATACAGCAATTGGGTTTGATGCATTACAACTCAATACTGTCAGTGGAAGTACAGCAATTGGTGCTGGTGCATTGGCAGTAAATACAACGGGGGTCAATAACACCGCAATTGGCGCATCTGCGCTCGCAGCAAATACCATCGGAATAAATAATATTGCAATAGGTGCAGATACATTGCCATTAAATACAACGGGAACAGATAATATTGCCGTGGGCGCAGGGGCATTAAATGCAAATGTATCTGGCATTGAAAATATTGGTATCGGCACATTGGCTCTGGCGGCAAATATTGTGTCGAATAATGTGGGTATTGGATTTCATGCCCTGGCAGTCAATACAACTGGAATAAACAATATTGCTGTTGGATCAGGTGCGTTGGCTCTTAATACAACAGGAATAGCCAACACGGCAATTGGCTCATCTGCACTTGCTGCGAACACGACTGGTATAGATAATATCGGAATCGGATTTCAAGCACTGCAATCTAACACAACGGGAACCGACAACATTGGCATTGGACTCAATGCACTGAGCTCAAATGTGTCAGGAATAGAAAATGTAGGAATCGGAACCTCTGCACTTGCAGGCAACACGGCATCAAATAATATCGGAATTGGTTTTAATGCATTGCTAAACAATACAACTGGTACGCCAAATATTGCAATAGGTACATCGGCACTCAGTGCAAATTCAACAGGTGCAAACAATACCGCACTTGGATATGAAGCTTTACAGTCCAATACTGTCAGCTTTAACACTGCAATTGGATCATTTGCATTAACGTCAAATAGCACAGGAGCTGATAATACAGCAGTTGGATATCAGGCATTACAATTAAATACAACAGGCGTTGATAATACGGCAGTTGGATATCAAGCGTTAGAATCAAATACAATAGGAACTGGCAATACGGCACTGGGGGCAAGTGCATTGACATCTAACACAACCAGTGGAGATAATACAGCCGTTGGCAATAATGCTTTATTTTCAACTATTACTGGTGGTTTTAATACCGCAGTGGGGTCAGATGCTTTACTCTCTAATATGGCCAGTGGCAATACCGCCGTTGGCAGTGCAGCATTAAATTTTAATACAACGGGTACCGGGAATGTTGCAGTGGGATTCAATGCTGAGATTCAAAATATTACCGGTAATAATAATACTGCGATGGGATATACTGCTCTGCAGGATAATGTTTCTGGTAATAATAATACTGCCGTGGGATATACCGCTTTGCTTGCAGTTCAGAATGGAGCTAATAATACTGTTGTGGGATCTGCAGCATATTCAAGCGGCACTACAGGCAGTAATAATACTGTATTAGGAGCTCACGCTTTAGCGGGCAATGAAGCCGATAATAATGTAGCCATAGGGTATCAGGCGTTACAGTCAAATACTACAGGAAGCCCAAATACTGCCATTGGTACCTTTGCATTAAGTTCAAACACGACTGGTTTTGACAATATTGGAATCGGCTATTTAGCATTAGCTACTAATACCATTGGTACAGACAATATTGCTATTGGTGTGGAAGCACTCAGCGCAAATGTATCAGGCATAGAAAATATCGGTATCGGAACATCTGCATTAGCGGCAAATACTGTGTCGGATAATATTGGTATTGGATTTAATGCATTAACGGCAAATACGACCGGAACACCAAATGTTGCAATTGGTCCATCAGCACTTGCGGCAAATACTATTGGTGTTAATAATATTGGAATTGGATTTCAAGTATTGCAGTCTAATACAACGGGGACTGACAACATCGGCATAGGCTTGAATGCGCTGAGCACAAATGTGTCAGGAATAGAAAATGTAGGAATTGGAACCTCTGCACTTGCAGGCAACACGGCATCAAATAATATTGGTATAGGTTTTAATGCACTTGCTGCAAATACAACGGGAACACCTAATGTTGCAATTGGTCCATCAGCATTAGCAGCAAATACCATTGGAATAAATAATATTGCTATTGGGTTAAATGCCTTAGCAGCTAACACAACGGGAGTCTCCAATACCGCAATTGGTGCATCAGCACTTACGGCCAATACCATTGGTGTTGATAATATTGGAATTGGATTTCAGGCATTGCAATCTAACACCACAGGGACAGATAATGTTGGTATTGGATTTAATGTATTAAATGCAAATGTATCAGGTGTAGAAAATATTGGTATCGGAACATCTGCACTTGCGGCAAATACCGCATCAAATAACATCGGGATTGGGTTTAATGCATTGAGCGCAAATACCACCGGCACTCCAAATATCGCTATTGGGCAATCAGCGCTTGCAGCCAACACTGTTGGTGTAGATAATGTTGGAATAGGATTTCAAGTGTTGCAGTCTAATACTACCGGTGCAGATAACATTGGAATTGGTTTGAATGTGCTCAGTGCAAATGTATCAGGCATAGAAAATATTGGTATCGGAACATCAGCACTTGCTGCAAATACTGTGTCAAATAACATCGGAATTGGGTTTAAGGCACTTGCAGGAAACACAACCGGAACATCAAATGTGGCAATCGGGCCATCAGCGTTGGCAGCAAATACCACCGGAATAAATAATTTTGCTATCGGATTAAATGCATTAATAGCTAATACAACGGGTGTCTCCAATACTGCAATTGGTGTGTCGGCCCTTACTGCCAATACCATTGGCATAGACAATATTGGAATAGGATTCCAAACATTACAATCTAATACTACAGGTACCGACAACATTGGTATCGGCTTGAATGCACTGAGCTCAAATGTGAATGGCATAGAAAATATTGGTATCGGAACATCTGCTCTAGGAGTAAATACCGCATCAAATAATGTAGGTATTGGCTTTAATGCATTAATGGCAAATACAACAGGTACGCTCAATGTTGCCATTGGTCCATTGGCACTTGCAGCCAACACCGTTGGTGTAGATAATGTTGGAATTGGGTTTCAAGTGTTGCAGTCCAATACCACCGGTACAGACAACATTGGCATAGGATTAAATACACTTAATGCAAATGTAAGTGGCTCTGAAAATGTGGGAATTGGTACTTCAACACTGACTGTAAACACCGCATCTAATAATGTTGGAATTGGTTTTAATGCGCTTGCTGTAAATACAACGGGTACACCAAATGTTGCAATTGGTTCGTCAGCATTGGGGGCAAATACTGTTGGAATAAATAATGTTGCTATTGGGTCAAGTGCGTTAGCAGCTAACACAACGGGTATCGACAATACTGCCATCGGTGCATCAGCATTGGCAGTAAATACTACTGGTATAGATAATATTGGCATAGGATTTCAAGCACTCAGATCTAATACCACGGGTACTGACAATGTTGGCATAGGGTTGAATGCGCTTACTACAAATGTGAGCGGTATAGAAAATATTGGTATCGGAACTTCAGCACTTGCAGCAACTACCGTTTCAAATAACATCGGAATTGGATTTAATGCATTAACAGCAAATACTATAGGAACACCCAACATAGCAATTGGGCCATCAGCACTTGCAACTAACACCACTGGTGTGGACAATATTGGCATAGGATTTCAAGCATTGCAGTTCAATACTACGGGTACAGATAATATCGGCATAGGATTCAATGCACTGAGCACAAATGTGAGTGGTATAGACAATATTGGAATCGGAATGTCGGCGCTGGCGGTAAATACTGTGTCAAATAATATTGGCATAGGCTGGCAAGCATTAACAGCAAATACCACAGGGACACCCAATATTGCAATTGGGCCGTCGGCGCTTGCAGCCAACACTGTTGGTGTTGACAATATTGGAATCGGATTTCAAGCACTGAAGTCTAACACGACTGGTATCGATAATATTGGCTTTGGTTTGAATGCACTGAGTACCAATGTGTCCGGTACAAATAATATTGGACTCGGAACTTCTGCGCTGGCGCTCAATACCGTATCAGATAACATTGGCATCGGATTTAATGCATTAGCAGTAAATAGTACAGGAGCACCCAATATTGCCATTGGACCAAATGCACTTGCGGCAAATACTATTGGAATAAATAATGTTGCAATTGGCAATTCTGTATTGGCTGCAAATACAACAGGAACTGATAATATAGCAATGGGATTAAATGCGCTTGCAGTAAATACTACCGGTATACAAAATGTAGCAATAGGTTCATTTGCATTGGATGTAAATACGACAAATAATAATATTGGCATAGGTGTTGATGTACTAGCAGAAAATACCACGGGAACATCTAACATTGCAATTAGTACTACTGCATTGTTCTCTAATACTACCGGAATAAATAATATTGGTATTGGATTTGGTGCATTGGGAACAAATAGTACCGGAATAAATAATATTGGTATTGGTTATGCTGTGTTGGGATCAAACAGTATCGGAACAAATAATATTGGTATTGGTTATGCTGCATTTTACTTTAATACAGCAGGTAATAATAATATTGGTATTGGATTTTCTGCATTGGAAGCAAATACAATAGGTAATAATAATATTGCTATTGGACTTTCTGCATTGTTGGGTAATACAACAGGAATACAAAATGTAGCAATTGGTACCAATGCGCTGGGCGCAAACAGTATCGGAACAAACAATATTGGAATTGGATTTAATACATTAACGGCAAATACGGGAACACCTAATGTTGCAATTGGTACCAGTGCACTTGCAGCAAATACTATTGGAACAAATAACGTGGCCATTGGTAATTCTGCATTGAAAGTCAATACAACGGGAATACAAAATGTGGCAATTGGTACCAATGCATTAACAGCAAATACTATTGGAGCAAATAATGTTGGTGTTGGATTTGATGCATTGCTGCATAATACAACAGGAATACAAAATGTGGCAATTGGAACTAGCGTGCTGGCAGCAAATACTATTGGAACAAATAATGTTGGTATTGGATTTGATGCATTGTTGGCAAATACAACAGGAATACAAAATGTGGCAATTGGAACTAGCGTGCTGGCAGCAAATACTATTGGAACAAATAATGTTGGAATAGGGTTTCAAGCATTGTTGGCAAATACAACAGGAATACAAAATGTGGCAATTGGTACCAGTGCATTGGCAGCAAATACTATTGGAACAAATAATGTTGCAATCGGCAATTCTGCATTGACCGCGAATACAACAGGAACTGGCAATACTGCAATTGGATCGGGTACGCTTGCGGCAAATACAACGGGCATACAAAATGTGGCAATTGGTTCATCTGCTCTGACTGCAAATACGACAAATAATAATATTGCTATAGGATTTGATGCATTGTTAGTAAATACCACGGGAACACCAAATATTGCAATTGGTACCAGTACACTGGCGGCAAATACTATAGGAACAAATAATGTTGGTATTGGGTTTGATGTATTGACTGTTAATACAACGGGAACCGACAATATTGGCATCGGCTTGAATGCGCTGAGCACAAATGTGTCAGGAATAGAAAATGTAGGAATCGGAACCTCTGCACTTGCAGGCAACACGGCATCAAATAATATTGGCATAGGATATTATGCATTAATGGCAAATACTATAGGAACCCCTAACATAGCAATTGGGCCATCAGCACTTGCAGCTAATACTACTGGAATAAATCTTATTGCAATTGGCAATTCTGCACTGATCGCAAATACAACGGGAACCGACAACATCGGCATAGGATTAAATACACTAAGCGCAAATGTGAGTGGTATAGAAAATATTGGTATTGGAACATCGGCGCTGGCTCTCAATACCGTGTCAAATAATATTGGTATTGGCTGGCAAGCATTAGCAGCAAATACAACCGGAACACCTAATATTGCAATTGGGCCATCGGCGCTTGCCGCAAATACAACAGGTATTGATAATATTGGAATCGGATTTCAGACGTTGCAGTCCAATACCACTGGTACTGATAATATTGGTTTTGGTTTGAATGCGCTGAGCGCAAATGTGAGTGGTATAGAAAATATTGGAATTGGCACATCGGCGCTGGCTCTCAATACCGTGTCAAATAATATTGGTATTGGCTGGCAAGCATTAGTAGCAAATACCACGGGAACACCAAACATTGCAATTGGTACATCGGCATTGGCAGCAAACACTGTTGGTATTGACAATATTGGAATTGGATTTCAAGCATTACAGCTCAATACCACGGGCACAGACAATATAGGCATTGGTTTGAGCGCGCTGAGCACAAATACGACAGGTACAGAAAATATTGGCATTGGAACATTGGCACTGGCAGCAAATACGGTGTCGAATAATATTGGTATCGGTTTTCATGCATTGACGGCAAATACTACGGGAACACCGAATATTGGAATTGGACCATCAGCACTCGCGGCAAATACTATTGGAACAAATCTTGTCGCAATTGGCAATTCTGCATTGACTGCTAATATAACGGGAACTGATAATATTGCTATGGGATCAAATACGCTTGCTGCAAATACAACGGGGGTACAAAATATTGCAATTGGTACATCTGTACTGGCTGCAAGTACGACAAATAATAATATTGGCATAGGCTTTAATGCTCTGGAGAGAAATACCATAGGAACACCTAATATTGGTATCGGTACTGATGCATTGGCATTAAATACTACCGGAATAAATAATATTGGTGTTGGATATGTTGCATTGCAGAATAACACTAGCGGAACAAACAATATTGGTATTGGATATGCTGCATTGTTTGAAAATACAACAGGAATACAAAATGTTGCCATTGGTTCCAGCGCTTTGCAGAGTAACACTAGCGGAACAAACAATATTGGTATTGGATATGTTGCATTGTTTGAAAATACAACAGGAACAAATAATATTGGTATTGGATTAGCAGCATTAGGAGACAATACAACAGGAATACAAAATGTTGCAATTGGTTCCAACGCCTTGACAGAAAACAGTAACGGAACAAATAATATTGGGATTGGTACAGGTGCATTAGTAGCAAATACCACGGGAACACCAAACATTGCAATTGGTACATCGGCCTTGGCAACCAACACTATTGGAACAAATAATGTTGGTATAGGATTTGATGCACTGTTACAGAATACAACAGGAGTGCAAAATGTAGCAATTGGAACTAGCGTGCTGGCAGCAAACACTATTGGGACAAATAATATTGGTATTGGATTAAATGCATTGAAACTTAATACAACAGGCATACAAAATGTTGCAATTGGTACCAGTGCACTTGCAGCAAATACTATCGGAACAAATAATGTTGGTATTGGATTTGATGCGTTGTTGGCAAATACAACAGGAATACAAAATGTGGCAATTGGTACTAATGCCTTGGCAACCAACACTATTGGAACAAATAATGTTGGTATAGGATTTGATGCATTGTTGGCAAATGCAACAGGAATACAAAATGTGGCAATTGGTACCAGTGCATTGGCAGCAAATACTATTGGAACAAATCTTGTCGCAATTGGCAATTCTGCATTGACTGCTAATACAACGGGAACTGGCAATACTGCAATTGGATCAAGTACACTTGCGACAAATACAACGGGCATACAAAATGTGGCAATTGGTTCATCTGCTCTGACTGCAAATACCATTGGATCAAATAATGTTGGTATAGGATTTGATGCTTTATTGGTAAATACCACGGGAACACCTAATGTTGCAATTGGTACCAGTGCACTGGCGGCAAATACTATAGGAACAAATAATGTTGGTATTGGGTTTGATGTATTGACCGTTAATACAACGGGAACCGACAATATTGGCATCGGCTTGAATGCGCTGAGCACAAATGTATCAGGAATACAAAATGTGGCAATAGGTTCATCTGCGCTCGCTGTAAATACGACAAATAATAATATTGGCATAGGGTTTAACACATTGATGGCAAATACAACGGGAACTCCCAACATAGCAATTGGGCAATCAGCGCTTGTAGCCAATACCACTGGAATAAATCTTATCGCTCTTGGCAGTTCTGCCTTGGCAGCAAATATAACGGGGACTGACAACATCGGCATAGGCTTGAATGCGCTGAGCACAAATGTGTCAGGAATAGAAAATGTAGGAATCGGAACCTCTGCACTTGCAGGCAACACGGCATCAAATAATATCGGAATTGGATTTAATGCTTTGTTAAACAATACAACTGGTACGCCAAATATTGCAATAGGCACATCTGCACTGAGTGCAAATTCAACAGGTATTGATAATATTGGAATCGGATTTCAGACGTTGCAGTTCAATACCACCGGTACTGACAATGTTGGTATCGGTTTGAATGCGCTGAATGCAAATGTATCAGGTATAGAAAACATAGGTATCGGAACCTCTTCACTTGCAGGCAACACGGCATCAAATAACATTGGTATCGGGTTTAATGCATTAGTAGCAAATACTACGGGAACACCAAACATTGCAATTGGAACCAGTACGCTGGCAGCAAACACTGTTGGTATTGACAATATTGGAATTGGATTTCAAGCATTACAGTCCAATACCACGGGCACAGACAATATTGGTATTGGTTTGAGCGCGCTGAGCACAAATGTATCAGGTATACAAAATATTGGCATTGGAACATCGGCACTGGCGGCAAATACGGTGTCAAATAATATTGGTATAGGGTTTAATGCACTGGCGGCAAATACAATTGGTACACCTAATATTGCACTTGGCGCATCAGCACTTGCTGCAAATACGACGGGTATTGACAATATTGGAATCGGATTTCAGACGTTGCAGTTCAATACCACCGGTACTGACAATGTTGGTATCGGTTTGAATGCGCTGAATGCAAATGTATCAGGTATAGAAAACATAGGTATCGGAACCTCTTCACTTGCAGGCAACACGGCATCAAATAACATTGGTATCGGATTTAATGCACTTGCAGTAAATACCACGGGAACACCCAACATTGCAATTGGAACGAGTACGCTGGCAGCAAACACTATCGGAACAAATAATGTTGCAATTGGTAATTCTGCATTGACTGCCAATCTAACGGGAACTGATAATATTGCAATGGGAGCAAGTGCTCTTGCGGCAAATACAGCAGGCATAGAAAATATTGGTATCGGTACATCGGCGCTTGCAGCAAACACGGTGTCAAATAATATTGGCATTGGATTTAATACATTGGCAGTAAATACCACAGGAACACCAAACATTGCCATTGGTTCATCAGCACTTGCGATAAACACTGTTGGAACAAATCTTGTTGCAATTGGAAACTCTGCATTGACAGCCAATACAACGGGTACGAATAATGTTGCAATTGGAGCAAGTACGCTTGCTGCAAATACAATAGGTATACAAAATGTAGCAATAGGCACATCTGCATTGGCTGCAAATACAACAGTATCTAATAATATTGGTATAGGCCGGCATGCATTGACAGCAAATACAACGGGAACGTCAAATATTGCCATTGGACCGAATGCGCTGAGCTCAAATACTACAGGAACAAATAATGTTGGTATTGGAAATTCTGCACTGGCAGCTAATACAATGGGTACATCAAATATTGCCATGGGATCAAGTGCGTTAGCTGTTAATACAACGGGCATTAATAATACTGCAATTGGTGTATCAGCATTGGCTGCCAATACAACAGGAATACAAAATATTGCAATTGGTACAAGTGCTTTGCAAGCCAACACTATTGGAATAAATAGTGTTGGTATTGGATTTGATGCATTGTTGGCAAATACAACGGGGATACAAAATGTAGCAATTGGTACAAGTGCACTGGCAGCAAACAGTATCGGAACAAATAGTGTTGGTATTGGATTTGATGCATTGTTGGCAAATACAACAGGAATACAAAATGTAGCTATTGGTACCAGTGCACTGGCAGCAAACAGTATTGGAACAAATCTTGTTGCCATTGGTAATTCTGCATTGACCGCTAATACAACAGGAACTGGCAATGTTGCAATTGGATCAAGTACGCTTGCGACAAATACAACAGGCATACAAAATGTGGCAATAGGCTCATCATCTCTGACTGCAAATACGACAAATAATAATATTGGAATAGGTTTTCATGCACTGACGGTAACCAGTACAGGAACACCGAATATTGCTATTGGTACCAGTGCACTGGCAGCAAATACTATTGGAACAAATAATGTGGCAATTGGTAATTCTGCATTAACCGCAAATATAACGGGAACTGATAATATTGCATTCGGATCAAATACGCTTTTAACAAATACAACGGGCATACAAAATGTGGCAATAGGTTCATCTGCGCTCGCTGTAAATACGACAAATAATAATATTGGCATAGGGTTTAACACGTTGTTGGCAAATACAACGGGAACTCCCAACATAGCAATTGGGCAATCAGCGCTTGTAGCCAATACCACTGGAATAAATCTTATCGCTCTTGGCAGTTCTGCTTTGGCAGCAAATACAACGGGTACAGACAATATTGGCATAGGCTTAAACACGCTGGGCTCAAATGTGAGTGGTATAGAAAATATTGGAATCGGAACATCTGCATTAATTCTCAATTCCGTATCAAATAATATTGGCATCGGCTTTAATGCACTTGCGGCAAATACAACCGGAACACCCAACATTGCAATTGGGCCATCGGCGCTTGCCGCAAATACAACGGGTATTGATAATATTGGAATCGGATTTCAGACTTTGCAGTCCAATACCACGGGCACTGATAATATTGGTTTTGGTTTGAATGCGCTGAATGCAAATGTGAGTGGCATAGAAAATATTGGAATCGGAACATCTGCGCTTGCAGCAAATACGGTATCAAATAATATTGGCATTGGATTTAATGCATTAATAGTAAATACCACGGGAACACCAAACATTGCAATTGGTACATCGGTATTGGCAGCAAACAGTACTGGTGTTGATAATATTGGAATTGGATTTCAATCATTACAGTCCAATACAACGGGGATTGATAATATTGGCATTGGACTTAATGCATTGAATGCAAATGTGGCGGGTACAGAAAATATTGGCATTGGAACATCTGCACTTGCAGCAAATACGGTATCGAATAATATCGGTATAGGTTTTGATGCACTTATGGCAAATACAACCGGTACACCTAATCTTGCATTTGGTGCATCAGCACTCGCTGCAAATACTGTTGGTGTTAATAATATTGGAATCGGATTTCAAGCATTACAATCTAACACTACCGGTATCGATAATATTGGCATCGGCTTGAATGCACTGAGTACCAATGTGTCAGGCATACAGAATATTGGAATCGGAACATCTGCGCTTGCGGCAAATACGGTGTCGAATAACATTGGTATCGGATTTAATGCACTTGCAGTAAATACCACGGGAACACCCAACATTGCAATTGGAACCAGTACGCTGGCAGCAAATACTATCGGAACAAATAATGTTGCAATTGGTAATTCTACCTTGACAGCAAATACAATAGGAACTGATAATATTGCAATGGGAGCAAGTGCACTTGCGGCAAATACAACAGGGATACAAAATATTGGTATCGGTACATCGGCGCTTGCCGTAAATACGGTGTCAAATAATATTGGTATCGGTTTTCATGCATTGACGGTAAATACCATAGGAACACCGAATATTGCCATTGGTACCAGTACATTAGCAGCCAATACTATTGGAACAAATCTTATTGCAATTGGGAATTCTGCCTTGACTGCCAATATAACGGGTACGGACAATGTTGCAATTGGAGCAAGTACGCTTGCTGCAAATACAACAGGGATACAAAATGTAGCAATAGGTTCATCTGTACTCGCTACAAATACAACAGTATCTAATAATATTGGTATAGGCTGGCATGCGTTGACAGTAAATACAACGGGAACACCAAATATTGCCATTGGAACCAATGCTCTAGCAGCAAATACTATCGGAACAAATAATGTTGCAATTGGTAATTCTGCACTGGCAGTCAATACAACAGGAATAAATAATATTGGTATTGGAGCTAGTGCATTAACAATAAATACTATCGGAAAAAATAATATTGGTATTAATACTAATGCATTGTTTAGCAATACAACAGGAGTAGACAATATTGCAATAGGTTACCGCGCTTTGACAGATAATGTATCAGGAACAGATAATATTGCTATTGGGTATGTATCATTAATAGGGAATACAGTAGGAAGTTTTAATGTTGGTATTGGATTTAAGTCATTTTTGGATAATACAACAGGAAGTAGTAATATTGGTATTGGTAGTATGACATTAGCTGCTAATACAACAGGTGTTAATAATATTGCTATTGGACCAAGTGCACTGACGAGTAATACAGGGATACAAAATGTAGCAATTGGTACTAGTGTATTGCAAGACAACACTATCGGAACAAATAATATTGGTATTGGATTTGATGCATTGGCGGATAATACAACAGGAATACAAAATGTTGCAGTTGGTACCAGTGCACTGGCAGCAAACAGTATTGGAACAAATCTTGTTGCAATTGGTAATTCTGCATTGACCGCAAATACTACCGGAACATCAAATCTTGCAATAGGTACCAGTGCGCTGGCAACAAATACTATTGGAATAAATAATATTGCAATTGGTAATTCTGCATTGACAGCTAATACAACGGGTATTAATAACATTGCTATGGGATCGAGTACGCTTGCTGCGACTACAATAGGGACACAGAATGTGGCAATTAGTACATCTGCACTGGCTGCAAATACAACAGTATCTAATAATATTGGTATAGGCCGGCATGCATTGACAGTAAATACAACGGGAACACCAAATATTGCCATTGGAACCAATGCTCTAGCAGCAAATACTATTGGAACAAATAACGTGGCAGTTGGTAATTCTGCCTTGACTGCCAACACAACGGGAGTACAAAATACTGCAATTGGAGCCGGTGCATTAACTGCAGTTACGACGGGAACAAATAATACGGCGCTCGGGTTTAATGCAGGAAGTGCAGCAACAACAGGAAGTAATGATATATATATTAACAATAATGGTGTTGCGGCGGAATCAAATACCATTCGCATTGGGGTTGAGGCAACGCAAACAGCCACCTTCATTGCTGGTATTTTTGGTACAACTGTTGGAGCATCAGGAACAGAAGTTTTTGTTGATAATACAGGACATCTTGGCACTACAGTATCATCTCTCAGATACAAAGAAGCAATTGTTGATATGGCTGATGCATCAAATAAGTTGCTTGCATTACGTCCTGTCAGGTTTGTATACAAATCTGATGAAGAAAGACAAATTCAATATGGATTGATTGCAGAAGAAGTAGAAGAGATTTATTCAGAATTGGTTGTATATGATAGAGAGGGTCAGATATATTCCATAAAATATCATTTATTACCGGTTATGTTATTGAATGAGTTACAAAAAAAACATTACAAGCTCAAAAGTCAGGGACAAGATATTGAAGAATGCAAGAAAGAACTACTCGATCTGAAGGATAAAAATCAGAAATTAAAAGAGCTGATTTTTGCTCTTATAGTGCGCATGAAAGCACTTGAGCAGATCTTGTAGTAAAAAATGCTCAGCATTTTTTAAAATCTTACTTGACAAAATATTTTTTTGTTTCTTAGTATGCGTATAAAACATTGTCTATCATCAAGGAATAGTATGAAGCAATTATTTTCATTACATCGGCTATTAATTTTTTGTATATCTTTTTTGTCAGGGCAGAATATTATTGCTGGATTGTACAATGTATTTGTCGGTCCAAATGCAGGAAGTTCGATAACAACAGGACAAGGCAACACTGGTGTTGGAGATTTTGCGCTTCATGCTATTACCACAGAAAATTGGAATACAGCACTTGGTTTGGGTGCATTGCGCTTGAATGTTACGGGAATTAGCAATACAGCTCTTGGTGCTGCGGCACTTGAACAGAATATTTCAGGATCATATAACATTGGCGTTGGGCATGCGGCATTGAGATTTAATATAACAGGAAGTCAGAACATTGGCATTGGTGTTGCAGCGCTAGAACAAAATGTATCGGGAAATAACAATACAGCATTGGGTTCAGCAGCGCTCGGACAAAATATATCAGGTTCTTATAATGTGGCAATTGGTGAACTTGCCCAGCAAAATAGCACCGAGGGAAATTTTAATACATCTCTTGGTATGGGAACATTGCAGGAAAATTTATCAAATAATAGCAATACTGCTGTTGGATATTTTGCACTCAATGCAAATCAGGCGGATGAAAATACTGCTGTTGGATTTCTTGCACTCCTTGAAAATACAACGGGAGAGGGAAATACGGCAGTTGGAGCAGGTGCAATGCTTGAAAATATTACAGGTTCAAATAATACTGCTCTTGGCTTAAATACACTTCTTTTTAATGTGAGCGGAAATAATAATACAGCATTTGGCTCATCAGCACTTGCAAATAATCTTGTTGATAATAATACTGCCATGGGTGCAGATGCACTTGCTCAAAATACAACGGGAACGGGAAATATTGCCATTGGTGCGAGTGCGCTTCCCTTAAATACAACGGGAATAGATAACACAGCCATTGGTCAAAATGCATTGACAGCAAATATAGTACAATCTTACAATACCGGTATTGGCGTAAACAGTTTAGCAAATAATATTGTTGATGGTAATTTGGCAATTGGCGCAAATGCGCTTCAGCTGAATACAACAGGGATAAACAACACGGCAATTGGAAGTTTTGCATTAAACGTAAATCTGACAGGAATGAATAATACGGCGTTTGGTTTTGACGCACTTGCTGCCAATACTGTTAGCGGAAATACTGCGATTGGTGCCAATGCACTTGAATCAAATACCAAGGGAATAGGAAATATTGGCATTGGTGCAAATGCTTTGCCGCTCAACACAACAGGAAATAATAATATAGCAATAGGTGTCGCTGCACTTGCTGCAAATATGACCGCATCCTTCAACACTGCAATTGGAACAGGTGCATTACAAAGAAACTTGGTCAGTGGTAATTTGGGAATTGGAACATATGCATTGCAATCAAATACGACAGGAATTAACAACATCGCAATTGGTGGAGATACGCTGGCTGCAAATATAACAGGAAGTAACAATACTGCATTTGGTTTTAATGCATTACAGTTCAATATTGTTGATGGAAATACTGCGATTGGTGCAAATGCTCTTGCAGTAAATACAACAGGCACCAACAATGTTGGCATTGGAGCAAATGTGTTACCCGTCAATACAACGGGAAGTAATAATATAGCAATTGGTCAAAATGCATTGATGTCAAATGTGAGTAGTTCATTTAATACTGCTATTGGTGCTAACGCTTTACAAAATAATATCGTCGACGGCAACATAGGAATTGGAACGGATGCCTTGCAATTAAATACAACTGGTATAGCCAATATTGCAATTGGTGGAAATACACTTTTCATAAATCTGACAGGAAGTATGAATACCGCAATTGGTTTTAATTCATTGAATTTTAATACCGTCGATGGAAGTACGGCAATTGGTGCAAATGCACTGGCGGCAAATACCACTGGTAGCAATAATGTTGGTATTGGAGCAAATGCATTGCCGGCCAATACAACAGGAAGTAACAATATTGCAATTGGCCAGAATGCATTATTGTCAAATGTAACTGCAAACTTTAACACAGCAATTGGTGCCAATGCGTTGGAAAATAATTTAGTGAGTGGCAACTTGGCAATTGGAACAGATGCTTTACAAATGAATACAACCGGAATTAACAACACCGCAATTGGTGGCAATGCTCTGCAAGCAAATGTGACAGGAAGTAATAACACCGCATTTGGGTTTGATGCATTACAATTAAACAGTGTTGATGGAAGTACTGCCATTGGGACAAATGCTTTGGCAGTGAACACAACTGGTGCAAGTAATGTTGGCATTGGAGCAAATGCTTTGCCGATAAATACGACAGGAAGCAATAATATTGCAATTGGGCAGAACGCATTAATGTCAAATGTGAGTGCAGACTTTAACACAGCAATTGGTGCAAATGCCTTGGAATTTAATACCGTCAGCGGCAACCTGGCCATTGGTACAAATGCATTACAGAACAATACAACTGGTGTGGACAATACAGCAATTGGTGGAAGTGCACTTGCATTGAGCATGACGGGAATAAATAACACCGCGATTGGGTTTAATGCATTGAATGCTAATACGGTGAGTGGAAGCACGGCAATTGGTGCAAATGCTTTGGCATTAAACAGTACCGGTGCTAATAATGTTGGTATTGGGGCAAATGCATTGCCGGCCAATACAACAGGAAGTAACAATATTGCAATTGGTCAGAACGCACTACTTTCAAATGTGAGTGCAGACTTTAACACGGCAATCGGTGCCAATGCATTAGAATTTAATACTGCCAGTGGCAATATAGGAATTGGAACGGATGCTCTGCAACAGAACACAACTGGTACGGGAAACACTGCAATTGGTGGAAGTGCTTTGATGGCTAATATTACAGGGATGAACAATACTGCAATTGGACTTAATGCATTACAACTTAATACAGTGAGTGGAAGTACGGCAATCGGTGCAAATGCATTGGCAGTGAATACAACCGGTGCCAATAACGTTGGTATCGGCGCAGGTGCTTTGCCGGCCAATACAATAGGAAGCAATAATATAGCGATTGGTGAGAATGCATTGTTCTCAAATGTGAATGCGGACTTTAACACGGCAATTGGTGCCAATGCTTTAGAATTCAATACTGTTAGTGGCAACATAGGAATTGGAACAGATGCCCTGCAACAGAACACAACTGGTACAGATAATACTGCCATTGGGGCAAGTTCGCTTGCGCTAAATGTGACGGGAATAAATAACACGGCGATCGGTTTTAATTCGTTGAGTGCTAACACCGTGAGTGGCAGTACGGCAGTAGGAGCAAATGCATTAGCAGCAAATACAACCGGTGCTAATAATGTTGGCATCGGTGCGGGTGCATTACCGGTAAATACGACAGGAAGCAATAATATTGCAATTGGCCAAAATGCATTAGCGTCAAATGTGGATGCAAATTTTAACACGGCAATTGGTGCAAACGCTTTGGAATTCAATACGGTGAGTGGCAACATTGCAATTGGAACAGATGCTTTGCAACAGAATACAACAGGTATTAGTAATACTGCAATTGGTGGAAATGCTCTTGCTAACAATGTGACAGGAATAAATAATACAGCAATTGGGTTTGATGCATTACAACTCAATACTGTCAGTGGAAGTACAGCAATTGGTGCTGGTGCATTGGCAGTAAATACAACGGGGGTCAATAACACCGCAATTGGCGCATCTGCGCTCGCAGCAAATACCATCGGAATAAATAATATTGCAATAGGTGCAGATACATTGCCATTAAATACAACGGGAACAGATAATATTGCCGTGGGCGCAGGGGCATTAAATGCAAATGTATCTGGCATTGAAAATATTGGTATCGGCACATTGGCTCTGGCGGCAAATATTGTGTCGAATAATGTGGGTATTGGATTTCATGCCCTGGCAGTCAATACAACTGGAATAAACAATATTGCTGTTGGATCAGGTGCGTTGGCTCTTAATACAACAGGAATAGCCAACACGGCAATTGGCTCATCTGCACTTGCTGCGAACACGACTGGTATAGATAATATCGGAATCGGATTTCAAGCACTGCAATCTAACACAACGGGAACCGACAACATTGGCATTGGACTCAATGCACTGAGCTCAAATGTGTCAGGAATAGAAAATGTAGGAATCGGAACCTCTGCACTTGCAGGCAACACGGCATCAAATAATATCGGAATTGGTTTTAATGCATTGCTAAACAATACAACTGGTACGCCAAATATTGCAATAGGTACATCGGCACTCAGTGCAAATTCAACAGGTGCAAACAATACCGCACTTGGATATGAAGCTTTACAGTCCAATACTGTCAGCTTTAACACTGCAATTGGATCATTTGCATTAACGTCAAATAGCACAGGAGCTGATAATACAGCAGTTGGATATCAGGCATTACAATTAAATACAACAGGCGTTGATAATACGGCAGTTGGATATCAAGCGTTAGAATCAAATACAATAGGAACTGGCAATACGGCACTGGGGGCAAGTGCATTGACATCTAACACAACCAGTGGAGATAATACAGCCGTTGGCAATAATGCTTTATTTTCAACTATTACTGGTGGTTTTAATACCGCAGTGGGGTCAGATGCTTTACTCTCTAATATGGCCAGTGGCAATACCGCCGTTGGCAGTGCAGCATTAAATTTTAATACAACGGGTACCGGGAATGTTGCAGTGGGATTCAATGCTGAGATTCAAAATATTACCGGTAATAATAATACTGCGATGGGATATACTGCTCTGCAGGATAATGTTTCTGGTAATAATAATACTGCCGTGGGATATACCGCTTTGCTTGCAGTTCAGAATGGAGCTAATAATACTGTTGTGGGATCTGCAGCATATTCAAGCGGCACTACAGGCAGTAATAATACTGTATTAGGAGCTCACGCTTTAGCGGGCAATGAAGCCGATAATAATGTAGCCATAGGGTATCAGGCGTTACAGTCAAATACTACAGGAAGCCCAAATACTGCCATTGGTACCTTTGCATTAAGTTCAAACACGACTGGTTTTGACAATATTGGAATCGGCTATTTAGCATTAGCTACTAATACCATTGGTACAGACAATATTGCTATTGGTGTGGAAGCACTCAGCGCAAATGTATCAGGCATAGAAAATATCGGTATCGGAACATCTGCATTAGCGGCAAATACTGTGTCGGATAATATTGGTATTGGATTTAATGCATTAACGGCAAATACGACCGGAACACCAAATGTTGCAATTGGTCCATCAGCACTTGCGGCAAATACTATTGGTGTTAATAATATTGGAATTGGATTTCAAGTATTGCAGTCTAATACGACGGGAACTGGCAATACAGCACTTGGTGCGTCTGCGCTGGCAGCAAATACCATTGGTATAGAAAATATCGGAATCGGATTTCAAGCTCTACAATCTAATACAACGGGTATAGAAAACATTGGTATAGGTGCAAATGCACTCAATGCAAATGTGTCAGGTACAGAAAATATTGGAATTGGGACGAGTGCATTGGCAATAAATACTGTATCGAATAACATCGGTATTGGATTTAATGCACTTGCGGTAAATACAACCGGAACACCAAATATTGCCATTGGTCCATCAGCACTTGTAGCCAACACTGTTGGTGTAAATAATATTGGAATCGGATTTGGAGTGTTGCAGTCCAATATTACTGGTGCAGGGAATATTGGCATAGGCATGGACACACTCAATGCAAATGTGTCAGGTATAGACAATATTGGAATTGGGACAAATGCCTTGGCAGTAAATACCGTATCAAATAACATCGGTATTGGACATAATGCGTTATTGGTAAATACAACAGGAACACCTAATATTGCAATTGGTTCATCTGCTCTCGCAGCCAACACCGTTGGTGTAGATAATGTTGGAATCGGGTTTGGAGTGTTGCAATCCAATATCACCGGTACAGATAACATTGGCATAGGTTTGAACGCACTCAATGCAAATGTGTCAGGCACTCAAAATATTGGTATTGGAACTTCTGCACTGGCTCTCAACACTGTATCAAATAATGTTGGTATAGGTTTTAATGCACTTGCTGCAAATACAACGGGAACACCTAATGTGGCAATCGGCCCTTCAGCGCTTGCGGCAAATACCATCGGAATAAATAATGTTGCTATTGGATCAAGTGCCTTAGCAGCTAACACAACGGGTGTCGACAACACGGCACTTGGTGCATCAGCACTTGCTGCTAATACTACTGGTATAGACAATGTCGGAATCGGATTCCAAGCACTCAAATCTAATACTACGGGTACTGACAATATTGGTATAGGACTCAATGCACTGAGCACAAATGTATCAGGCATAGAAAATATTGGTATCGGAACATTAGCACTGGCGGCAAATACTGTGTCAAATAATATTGGCATTGGTTTTGATGCACTTGCCGCAAATACAACGGGAACACCCAATATTGCGGTTGGAACCAGCGCATTGGCAGCAAACACTATTGGTATTGACAACATTGGAATCGGATTTCAAGCACTCAGATCTAATACGACCGGTACTGATAATATTGGGATAGGTTTGAATGCGCTGAGCGCAAATGTAATTGGTATAGAAAATATAGGAATTGGTACATCTGCACTTGCTGCAAACACTGTGTCAAATAACGTTGGCATAGGATTTAACGCATTGGCAGCAAACACTATTGGTACACCCAATGTTGCAATTGGTCCTTCAGCGCTTGCGGCAAATACCATCGGAATAAATAATGTTGCTATTGGATCAAATGCCTTAGCAGCTAACACAACGGGTGTCGACAACACGGCACTTGGCGCATCAGCACTTGCTGCGAATACTACTGGTGTGGACAATATCGGCATAGGGTTTCAAGCACTCAAATCTAATACTACGGGTACTGATAACGTTGGCATAGGATTAAATGCGTTGAGCGCAAATGTGAGCGGAATAGAAAATATTGGTATTGGAACATCAGCACTTGCAGCAAATACTGTGTCAAATAATATCGGTATAGGCTTCCAGGCACTTGCAGCAAACAGTACGGGAACACCGAATATTGCAATTGGTCCATCAGCTCTGGCTGCAAACACGATTGGTGTGGACAATATTGGAATTGGATTTCAGGCACTCGAATCTAATACCACAGGTACCAACAACATTGGCATAGGTTTGAGTGCGTTGAGCACAAATATATCAGGAATAGAAAATGTAGGAATTGGAACTTCTGCACTTGCCGTGAACACGGCATCAAATAATGTCGGTATTGGTTTTAATGCATTGATGGCAAATACCACGGGAACACCAAATGTTGCAATTGGCCCATCAGCGCTGGCTGCAAATACCACAGGTACAGATAACATTGCTATAGGGTTCCAAGTTATGCAAGTCAACATTACGGGAACTAATAATATTGGCATAGGCTTGAGTGCACTGAACTCAAATGTATCGGGCATTGAAAATATTGGTATCGGTACATCTGCACTTGCAGCAAACACGGTGTCGAGTAATATTGGTATCGGTTTTAATGCACTCGCGGCAAATACTATGGGAACACCGAATGTGGCAATTGGTCCCAGTGCATTGGCAGCAAACACTATTGGAACAAATAATTTTGCAATTGGTAATTCTGCATTGACCGTTAATACAACGGGAACCGACAACATTGCAATTGGAGCAAGCACGCTTGCGGCAAATATAACTGGTACAGGGAACATTGCAATAGGCTCATCCGCATTGGCTGCAAATATAGCACCAAATAATGTTGGCATAGGTTTTCATGCATTAATGGCAAATACGACTGGTAGTGCCAATATTGCAATCGGATCAAATGCTTTGGTTGTAAATACGAGTGGTACTGAAAGTGTTGCCATTGGAACATCTGCACTAGCTGCTAATACAACAGGTAGCTTTAATACCGCGATTGGTACTTCTGCAATGACTGCTAATACGATTGGTCAGTTGAATGTTGCTATTGGAACCAGTGCGTTAACAGCAAATACCATCGGTAGTAACAATGTTGCCATTGGAACCAGTGCATTGATCGCAAATACGACTGGTGTCAATAATACTGCCATTGGTACCAATGCATTGATAGCAAATACAACAGGCATACAAAATGTAGCAATTGGTTCATCTGCATTGGCTGCAAATACAACAAATAATAATATTGGAATAGGATTTGATGCATTGTTGGTAAATACTACGGGAACACCAAATATCGCAATTGGTACCAGTGCACTTGCAGCAAATACTATTGGAATAAATAATGTGGCAATTGGAAATTCCGCATTGACTGCCAATACAACGGGAATACAAAATACTGCAATAGGATCAAGTGCATTGATCGCTAATACAACAGGTATCAATAATACCGCGATTGGTGCATCAGCATTGGCAGCAAATACGATTGGTGTTGATAATATTGGCATAGGATTTCAAGCGATGCAATCCAATATTACTGGTATTAACAATGTTGGCATAGGCTTAAGTGCACTGAGTGCAAATGTATCTGGTATAGACAATATTGGAATCGGAACTTCTGCGCTTGCTGCAAATACTGTGTCGAATAATATTGGTATCGGACTTAATGCGCTTGCAGTCAATAGTACAGGAGCACCCAATATCGCGATCGGACCGAATGCGCTGGCAGCAAATACTATTGGAACAAATCTTGTCGCAATTGGTAATGCTGCATTGACTGCTAATATAACGGGAACCAACAATATTGCAATAGGAGCAAGTACGCTTGCTGCAAATACAACAGGCATAGAAAATATTGGTATCGGAACATCAGCGCTTGCTGCAAATACAGTATCAAATAATATTGGTATCGGATTTAATGCGCTTGCAGTGAATACCACGGGAACACCCAATATTGCAATAGGTACTAGTGCATTAGCAGCAAACACTATTGGAACAAATAATGTGGCAGTTGGTAATTCTGCCTTGACAGCAAATACAATAGGAACTGATAATATTGCAATGGGGTCAAGTACGCTTGCGGCAAATACAACAGGCATAGAAAATATTGGTATCGGAACATCGGCACTTGCAGCAAATACCGTGTCAAATAATATTGGTATCGGTTTTCATGCATTGACGGCAAATACCACGGGAACCCCTAATATTGCAATTGGTCCATCAGCATTAGCTGCAAATACTATTGGAACAAATAATGTTGGTATCGGATTTGATGCATTGTTGGCGAATACAATAGGAACTGATAATATTGCACTCGGATTAAGTACGCTGGCTGCAAATACAACAGGAATAGAAAATATTGGTATCGGAACTTCTGCGCTGGCTGCAAACACCGTGTCGAATAATATTGGCATCGGTTTTCATGCATTGACGGCAAATACAGCGGGAACACCGAATATTGCAATTGGACCATCAGCGTTGGCAGCAAATACCGTGGGTGCAGATAACATTGCTATAGGATTTCAAGTTCTGAAAGCTAACACCACGGGTACTGACAACATTGGTATTGGCTTGAATGCGCTGACCACAAATGTATCTGGTATAGAAAATATTGGTATCGGAACTTCTGCGCTGGCGGCAAACACCGTGTCAAATAATATCGGCATCGGTTTTCATGCATTAACGGCAAATACAACGGGAACACCGAATATTGCAATTGGACCATCAGCGCTGGCTGCAAATACCGTGGGTACAGATAATGTTGCTATAGGGTTCCAAGTTCTGCAAGCCAATATCACGGGAACTGATAACATTGGCATAGGCTTGAATGTGCTCAATGTAAATGTATCAGGAATAGAAAATGTAGGAATCGGAACTTCTGCGCTGGCTTTAAACACTGCATCTAATAATGTTGGTATCGGCTTTAATGCACTTGCGGCAAATACAACGGGAACACCTAACATTGCCATTGGTTCATCGGCATTAGCAGCAAACACTATTGGAACAAATCTTGTTGCAATTGGCAATTTTGCATTGACTCTTAATACAACAGGAACTGATAATATTGCAATTGGGCCAAGTACGCTTGCCGCAAATACAACGGGTGTACAAAATATAGCAATAGGTTCATCTGCATTGGCTGCAAATACAACAGCATCAAACAATGTTGGTATAGGTTTTCATGCATTAGCAGCAAATACAACGGGAACACCTAATGTTGCCATTGGAACCAGTGCATTGACCGCAAATACGACTGGTATTAATAATGTTGCTATCGGAATATCTGCACTGGCAGCAAATACCATTGGTATAGATAATACTGCAATAGGTTCATTTGCCCTTGCAGCAAATACGACTGGTCAGTTGAATGTTGCTATTGGAACCAGTGCGTTAACAGCAAATACCATTGGTATAAATAATACTGCGATAGGTTCACTTGCCCTAGCAGCAAATACAACGGGTGTACAAAATATAGCAATAGGTTCATCTGCATTGGCTGCAAATACAACAGGCATACAAAATATTGCCATTGGTTCATCTGTATTGGCTGCAAATACAACAGGAAATAATAATATTGCCATAGGAACAAGTGCGCTTGCTACAAACACAACAGGAATACAAAATGTGGCAATTGGTACTAGTACACTTACAGTAAGTACCACATCAAATAATGTTGGTATTGGATTTGATGCATTATTAGCAAATACCACGGGAACACCTAACGTTGCAATAGGTACATCTGCACTGGCTGCAAACACTATTGGAACAAATAATGTTGGTATTGGATTTGATGCATTGTTGGCGAATACAACAGGTACATCAAATGTTGCCATAGGATCAAGTACGTTGATTGCTAATACAACAGGTATCAATAATATTGCGATTGGTTTATCGGCATTGACCACAAATGTATCTGGCATAGACAATATTGGAATTGGAACATCAGCACTTGCTGCAAATACCGTGTCGAATAATATTGGTATCGGACTTAATGCGCTTGCAGTAAATGGTACCGGAACACCCAATATTGCCATTGGACCGAATGCGCTTGCGGCAAATACTATTGGAACAAATCTTGTTGCAATTGGCAATGCTGCATTGACCGCTAATACGACGGGAATCAACAATATTGCAATTGGATCAACTACGCTTGCGGCAAACACCGTGGGAATACAAAATATTGCAATTGGATCAAGTGCATTGGCTGCAAGCACGGTATCAAACAATATTGGTATAGGATTTGATGCATTGTTGGTGAATACCACGGGAACACCCAATATTGCAATTGGAACCAGTACACTGGCAGCAAATACTACTGGAACAAATAATGTTGGTATAGGATTTGATGCATTGTTGGCGAATACAATAGGAACTGATAATATTGCACTCGGATCAAGTACGCTTGCTGCAAATACAACAGGTATAGAAAATATAGGTATTGGAACATCGGCGCTGGCAGTAAACACCGTGTCAAATAATATCGGCATCGGTTTTCATGCATTGACGGCAAATACAGCGGGAACACCGAATATTGCAATTGGACCATCAGCGTTGGCAGCAAATACGATTGGTGTGGATAATATTGGAATCGGATTTCAGGCACTTAAATCTAATACCACGGGTACAAACAATGTAGCAATTGGTGTATCAGTGCTGACATCAAACATTTCTGGTGTAGATAATGTTGGGATTGGTTCTAATGCACTCAATGCAAATACAATTGGTGTTGATAATATAGCAATAGGATTAAACGCATCGAGTTTGGGAACAACATCAACACAGACAGTTGCAATAGGAACATCAGCACTGTTGAATAATAATACTGGAAGAAATGTTGCAATTGGTTACCAGGCAATGATGGCAAATACAACAGGTACCAATAATACAGCAGTTGGGCAACAAGCACTTTTTGTAAATACAACGGGTGGAGAAAATACAGCACTAGGAACATTTGCTCTTGCTTCCAATACCACGGGAATTAATAATACCGCAGTAGGAGCAAAAGCATTAATGGCAAATACAACAGGTGGTAATAATACTGCTTTTGGGTTTCTTGCACTCAATGCAAATACAATAGGTAATAACAATGTTGCAATTGGAGAAAATTCATTAGCTGTAAATACAACGGGAGCAAATAATATAGGCATTGGTTTGAATGCGCTGGGTGCAAATGTGTCAGGAATACAAAATATTGGTATTGGAACATCGGCGCTGGTGACAAATACAACAAATAATAATATTGGCATAGGGTTTAACGCATTGTTAGCAAATACCACAGGAACACCAAATGTTGCAATTGGTACCAGGGCACTGGCAGCAAATACTATTGGAACAAATCTTGTCGCAATTGGCAATTCTGCATTGGTCGCTAATACAACAGGAACTGGTAACATTGCAATTGGATCGAGTACGCTTGCGACAAATACAACAGGCATACAAAATGTAGCAATAGGTTCATCTGCGCTCGCTGTAAATACGACAAATAATAATATTGGCATAGGGTTTAACGCATTGTTAGCAAATACCACAGGAACACCAAATGTTGCAATTGGTACCAGTGCACTGGCAGCAAATACTATTGGAACAAATCTTGTCGCAATTGGCAATTCTGCATTGGTCGCTAATACAACAGGAACTGGTAACATTGCAATTGGATCGAGTACGCTTGCGACAAATACAACAGGCATACAAAATGTAGCAATAGGTTCATCAGCTTTGACTGCAAATACGACAAATAATAATATTGGCATAGGGTTTAACGCATTGTTAGCAAATACCACAGGAACACCAAACATTGCCATTGGTACCAGTACATTGGCAGCAAATACTATTGGAACAAATCTTGTTGCCATTGGTAATTCCGCATTGTTGGTAAATACGATAGGAACTGACAATATTGCAATTGGATCAAGTACACTTGTTGCAAATACAGCAGGCATACAAAATGTAGCAATTGGTTCATCTGCATTGGCTGCTAATGCAACAGCATCAAACAATATTGGCATAGGTTGGCAAGCATTGACTGCAAATACTACGGGAACACCTAATCTTGCAATTGGTACCAGTGCGCTGGCTGCAAATACTATTGGAGCAAATAATATAGCAATTGGTTCCTCTGCATTGATTGCCAATACAACAGGTGGTAATAATGTTGGTATTGGTACCAGTTCACTGGCAGCAAACACTATTGGAACAAATAATGTTGGTATTGGATTTGATGCATTGTTGGCGAATACAACAGGTACATCAAATGTTGCCATAGGATCAAGTACGTTGATTGCTAATACAACAGGTATTAATAATATTGGCATTGGACTCAATGCATTGACCACAAATGTATCTGGTATAGACAATATTGGTATCGGAACTTCTGCGCTGGCTGCAAACACCGTGTCGAATAATATTGGTATCGGACTTAATGCGCTTGCAGTCAATAGTACCGGAACACCCAATATTGCCATTGGGCCGAATGCACTGGCAGCAAATACTACTGGAACAAATCTCGTCGCAATTGGTAATGCTGCATTGACCGCTAATACGACGGGAATCAACAATATTGGAATTGGATCAAGTACGCTTGCGGCAAACACCGTGGGAATACAAAATATTGCAATTGGATCAAGTGCATTGGCTGCAAGCACGGTATCAAACAATATTGGCATAGGGTTTAACGCATTGTTGGTGAATACCACGGGAACACCCAATATTGCAATTGGAACCAGTACGCTGGCAGCAAATACTAGTGGAACAAATAATGTGGCAGTTGGTAATTCTGCCTTGACAGCAAATACAATAGGAACTGATAATATTGCACTCGGATCAAGTACGCTTGCGGCAAATACAACAGGCATAGAAAATGTAGGAATCGGAACATCGGCGCTTGCGGCAAACACCGTGTCAAATAATATTGGTATTGGTTTTCATGCATTGACGGCAAATACTGCGGGAACACCCAATATTGCCATTGGTCCATCAGCGTTGGCTACAAATACTGTTGGAACAAATAACGTGGCAGTTGGTAATTCTGCATTGACTGCCAATACAACGGGAACCGACAACATTGCAATTGGAGCAAGCACGCTTGCGGCAAATACAACAGGCATACAAAATGTAGCAATAGGTACATCTGTACTCGCTGCAAATACAATAGCATCTAACAATATTGGCATCGGTTTTCATGCATTGACGGCAAATACTACGGGAACACCGAATATTGCAATTGGACCATCAGCGTTGGCAGCAAATACGATTGGTGTGGACAATATTGGAATCGGATTTCAGGCACTCCAATCTAATACCACGGGTACTGACAATATTGGTATCGGCTTGAATGTGCTGAACTTGAATGTATCAGGCATAGAGAATATAGGAATCGGAACTTCTGCCCTGGCGGCAAACACAGTGTCAAATAATATCGGCATAGGTTTTCATGCATTGACGGCAAATACAACGGGAACATCTAATGTTGCAATTGGACCATCAGCACTGGCTGTCAATACAACAGGGGTAAATAACATTGCTATTGGGTTCCAAGGTTTGCAAGCCAATATTACGGGAGCTAATAATATTGGCATAGGCTTGAGTGCACTGAACTTGAATGTATCAGGCATAGAAAATATTGGTATCGGAACATCTGCACTTGCGGCAAATACGGTATCGGCTAATACTGCTATTGGTTTTCATGCACTTGCGGCAAATACTACGGGAATATCAAATCTTGCAATTGGAACCAGTGCACTGGCAGCAAATACTACTGGAATAAATCTTGTTGCAATCGGGTCAAGTGCATTAGTCGCTAATACAACCGGTATAAATAATACAGCTATTGGGGCGACAGCATTGGTGACAAATACTATTGGTAACTCTAATATTGCTATAGGTATACAAGCGATGCAATTTAATACCACGGGTACAAATAATATAGGAATAGGGGTAAATGCACTACGGGCAAATACTACCGGAACACCAAATGTTGCAATTGGTACCAGTGCATTAATAGCAAATACTATTGGAACAAATCTTGTCGCAATTGGCAATTCTGCATTGGTCGCTAATACAACAGGAACTGGTAATATTGCAATTGGATCAAGTACGCTTGCGACAAATACAACAGGCATACAAAATGTAGCAATTGGTTCATCTGCGCTCGCTGTAAATACGACAAATAATAATATTGGTATAGGATTTGATGCATTATTGGTAAATACCACGGGAACACCAAATGTTGCAATTGGTACCAGTACATTGGCAGCTAACACTATTGGGACAAATCTTGTTGCAATTGGTAATTCTGCATTGTTGGTAAATACCACGGGAACCGACAATATTGCAATTGGATCAAGTACACTTGTTGCAAATACAACAGGTACACAAAATGTGGCAATTGGTTCATCTGCATTAGCTGCGAACACAAACGTATCAAATAATATTGGTATAGGCTGGCAAGCATTAACGGCAAATACCACGGGAACACCTAATATTGCGATAGGTACTAGTGCGCTGGCAACAAACACTACTGGAGCAAATAATGTAGCAATTGGTAGTTCTGCATTGATGGCAAATACAACAGGTGCTAATAATGTTGGTGTTGGTACTAGTACATTAGCTGCTAATACAACCGGTGAATATAATGTAGGGATTGGTACATCTGCATTGGCAGCAAATACAACAGGTGCAGAAAACATCGGTATAGGATTTCAAGCACTTCAATCCAATATCTCCGGTTCTGGCAATGTTGGTATAGGTTTGAATACGCTGAACGCAAATGTAGCAGGTTCAAACAGTATTGCTATTGGCACATCGACACTTGCAGTAAGTACTGTTTCCCAAAATGTTGCCATAGGATATCAGGCATTAATGGCAAACACAACAGGCATACAAAATGTGGCAATTGGTACCAGTGCGGCAACAGCAAATACTATCGGAGAAAATCTTATTGCAATTGGCACTTCTGCATTAATAGCAAATACAACAGGAAATAATAATATTGCCATAGGAACAAGTGCGCTTGCTACAAACACAACAGGAATACAAAATGTGGCAATTGGTACTAGTACACTTACAGTAAGTACCACATCAAATAATGTTGGTATTGGATTTGATGCATTATTAGCAAATACCACGGGAACACCTAACGTTGCAATAGGTACATCTGCACTGGCTGCAAACACTATTGGAACAAATAATGTTGGTATTGGATTTGATGCATTGTTGGCGAATACAACGGGAACTGACAACATTGCAATGGGATCAAGTGCCTTGGATACTAATACAACAGGAATACAAAATGTAGCAATTGGATCATCTGCATTGGCTGCAAATACAACAAATAATAATATTGGCATAGGCTTCCAAGCGCTGACGGCAAACAGTACGGGAACACCAAATCTTGCAATAGGTACTAGTGCTCTGGCGGCAAACAGTATTGGAACAAATAATGTGGCAGTTGGTAATTCTGCGTTGACCGCCAACACAACGGGCGTACAAAATACTGCAATAGGTGCCAGTGCATTAATTGCAGTCACGACGGGAACAAACAATACGGCACTAGGGTTTAATGCAGGAAGTGCAGCAACGACGGGAAGTAATGATATATATATTAACAATAATGGTGTTGCGGGAGAATCAAATACCATTCGCATTGGGGTTGAGGCAACGCAAACAGCTACCTTCATTGCCGGTATTTTTGGGGAAACTGTTGGAGGATCAGGAACAGAAGTTTTTGTTGATAATACAGGAAATCTTGGTACTGCAGTATCATCTCGCCGATACAAAGAAGCAATTGCTGACATGGCCGATGCATCAAATAAGTTACTCAAACTGCGCCCCGTAAAATTTGTGTACAAATCAGATAAAGAAAAACAAACTCAATATGGATTGATTGCAGAAGAGGTAGAGGAAATTTATCCAGAATTAGTTGTATATGATGCTCATGGTCAGGTATTTTCTATCAAATATCACTTATTGCCAATCATGCTTCTAAATGAGCTGCAAAAAGAACACCGCATTTTGGAAAATCAGGTACAGGATATTGAAGAATGCAAAAAAGAAGTGCAAGATTTGAAAGATGAAAATAAGACATTAAACGAACTGGTTGTTGCGCTTATGGCACGTATGACAGTGCTTGAGCACATGGTGCAATAAAATGCGTAGGTCTACCAGGCTCATTTTTAGAAATCTTTCTTGACAATATATTTTTTTGTATCTTATTCTGCGTATAGCATGTTGTCTGTTATTAAGGAATAGTATGAAGCAGTTTTTTCCATTATATCGGTTGTTGATTTTTTGTGTATTTTTGACATCAATACAGAATATTTTTGCAGGTTTATACAATGTATTTGTCGGTCCTAATGCAGGAAGTTCGATAACAACGGGACAAGGAAATACCGGTGTTGGAGATTTTGCACTTAATGCTGTTACCACAGAAAATTGGAATACTGCCCTTGGATTGGGAGCACTCCGTTTAAATGTTACAGGGATTAGCAATACAGCTCTTGGCACGGCAGCACTTGAGCAGAATACATCAGGATCATATAATATTGGCGTTGGTCATGCTGCATTACGCTTTAATATAACAGGACATCATAATATTGCCCTTGGCGTAGCCACCATGGAACAAAATACATTTGGAAGTAATAACACAGCCCTTGGTTCAAGTGCGCTTGAACAAAATATTTCAGGAGCATTCAATGTTGCTGTTGGCGAAGTATCACAGCAAAATAGCACCAGTGGAAATTTCAATACTTCGATGGGAGTTGGCACGCTGCAACAAAATTTATCGAATAGCAGCAACACCGCCGTTGGTTATTTTGCATTAGGTGCAAATCAGGCAGATGAAAACACAGCTTTTGGCTTTCTTGCGCTCCTTGAAAATACAACAGGCGTGGGAAACACTGCAGTTGGTGCAAGCTCAATGCTTGAAAATATTACAGGGTCAAATAATACTGCACTTGGTTTAAATACGCTTCTTTTTAATGTAAGCGGAAGCAATAATACAGCATTTGGCTCATCAGCACTTGCAAATAATCTTGTTGATGGCAATACAGCAGTTGGTGCAGATGCACTTGCTCAAAATACAACAGGGACAGGAAATATTGCCATTGGTGCAAGTGCACTTTCGTTAAATACAATAGGAATAGATAACACCGCCATTGGTCAAAATGCGTTGACGGAAAATACAACACAATCATTTAATACCGGCATTGGGGTAAATACGCTTGCTAACAATATTGTAGATGGTAATTTGGCAATTGGTGCAAATGCACTACAAGCAAATACTACCGGTGTTAATAATACCGCAATCGGGAGTTTTGCATTAAATGAAAATATGACGGGAATAAATAATACGGCATTTGGTTTTAATGCACTTGCTGTCAACATAGTAAGTGGCAGCACCGCCATTGGTGCTAATGCGCTTGAATCAAATACGATGGGAATAGGGAATATTGGTATTGGTGCAAATGCTTTGCCCCTCAATACAACAGGAAATAATAACATAGCGGTTGGCGTCGATGCGCTTGCTGCAAACATGACCGCATCGTTTAATACTGCCATTGGAACAGGTGCATTGCAAAGTAATTTGGTGAGCGGCAACCTTGGAATTGGAACAAGTGCATTGCAATCAAATACAACGGGAATCAACAACACTGCAATTGGAGGAAATGCACTTGCTGCAAATATGACAGGGAGTAATAATACCGCATTTGGTTTTGGTGCGTTAGAGTTTAACACGGTCGATGGAAGTACCGCGATCGGCGCGAATGCACTTGCTGTAAATACCACGGGTGCCAATAATGTTGGCATTGGAGCGAATGCGTTACCGGCTAATATAACAGGAAGCAATAATATTGCCATTGGCCAAAATGCATTAATGTCAAATGTCGATGCAAATTTTAATACGGCAATTGGTGCGAATGCTTTGGAATTTAATACAGTGAGCGGCAACATAGGCATTGGAACAGATGCATTGCAGCTCAACACAACGGGTGTAGACAATACTGCAATCGGTGGCAGTGCGCTGCTTATGAACATGACCGGAAGTATGAACACAGCAATTGGTTTTAATTCTTTGAGCGCCAATTTGGTTGATGGAAGCACTGCAATCGGTGCAAATGCGCTGGCGGCAAACACCACTGGGGCTAATAATGTTGGTATTGGTGCAGGTGCATTGCCAGCAAATATAACAGGAAGTAGTAATATAGCAATTGGTCAGAACGCATTGATGTCAAATGTGAGTGCAAATTTTAACACCGCAATTGGTGCTAATGCACTGCAAAATAACTTGGTGAGTGGCAACTTGGCAATTGGTACAGATGCTTTACAAACGAATACCACAGGAATTAACAATACCGCAATTGGTGGCAATGCCTTGCAAGCAAATGTAACAGGAATGAATAACACTGCCTTTGGGTTTGATGCATTGCAATTAAATACCGTTGATGGAAGTACTGCAATTGGAGCAAATGCATTGGCAGTAAATACAACCGGTGCTAATAATGTCGGTATCGGCGCAAATGCGTTACCGGCAAATATAACAGGTAGTAGCAACATCGCAATTGGTCAAAATGCTTTAATGTCAAATGTAAGTGCAAATTTTAATACGGCAATTGGTGCTAATGCATTAGAATTCAATACCGTCAGCGGCAATGTCGCAATTGGAACAGATGCCCTGCAACTCAATACAACAGGTGTTAGCAATACTGCAATTGGTGGAAATACTTTGGCAGTCAATACCACAGGAATTAACAACACCGCAATCGGTTTTAATTCATTGAGTGCCAATACGGTGAGTGGAAGTACTGCAATTGGAGCAAATGCGTTAGCAGCGAATACCACCGGTGCTAATAATGTTGGTATTGGTGCAGGTGCATTGCCCGCGAATATAACAGGAAGTAGCAACATAGCAATTGGTCAGAATGCTTTACTTGCAAATGTAAGTTCTAATTTTAATATCGGAATTGGTGCCAATAGTTTGGAAAGTAATACCGCAAACGGCAACGTTGCAATTGGAACAAATGCTCTTGAGATGAATACCATTGGTATTGGCAACACTGCAATTGGCGGAAACGCATTACAAATGAATGTCATAGGAAATAATAACACTGCCTTTGGCCTTGATGCCTTACAACTCAATACAGTGAGTGGAAGTACTGCAATTGGTGCAAATGCACTGGCTCTCAACACAACCGGAGCAAATAATGTTGGCATCGGCGCAAATGCTCTGCCAGCAAATACAACAGGAAGCAATAATATCGCCATTGGCCAGAACGCACTTGCCGCAAACGTGAATACAAATTTTAATATCGGCATCGGCGCTAATGCGCTGCAAGATAATATCGCCAGCGGCAACATCGCAATTGGTACAGATGCCTTGCAACTTAATACTACAGGTGTTAGTAACACAGCAATTGGTGGAAATGCTTTAGCTGTCAACACCACAGGAATTAACAACACCGCAATAGGTTTTGATGCATTACAAGTCAACACCGTCAGTGGAAGCACTGCAATTGGTGCTAATGCTTTAGCTGCAAATACTACCGGAACAAATAATGTTGGTATCGGTGCAGGCGCACTGCCCGCAAATACAACAGGAAGCAATAACATCGCCCTTGGACAAAATGCCTTACTTTCAAATGTAAGTTCTAATTTTAATATCGGAATCGGCGCTAATGCGCTGCAAAATAATACCGCAAATGGCAACATCGCAATTGGAACAGATGCCTTGCAGCTCAATACAACAGGTGTCAGCAACACTGCAATTGGTGGAAATGCTTTGGCAATGAACACTACAGGAATTAACAATACTGCAATCGGTTTTGATGCATTACAAGTCAATACCGTCAGTGGAAGCACTGCAATCGGTGCAAATGCTTTAGCTGCAAACACTACTGGAACAAATAATGTTGGTATCGGTGCAGGCGCACTGCCCGCAAATACAACAGGAAGCAATAACATCGCCCTTGGACAAAATGCCTTACTTTCAAATGTAAGTTCTAATTTTAATATCGGAATTGGTGCTAATGCACTGCAAAATAATACTGCAAGCGGCAACATTGCAATTGGAACAGATGCCTTGCAGCTTAATACAACGGGTGTCAGCAATACTGCAATTGGTGGAAATGCTTTATCTGTCAACACCACAGGAATTAACAATACCGCAATTGGTTTTGATGCATTACAAGTCAACACTGTCAGTGGAAGCACTGCAATTGGTGCAAATGCTTTAGCTGCAAACACCACTGGAACAAATAATGTTGGTATCGGTGCAGGCGCACTGCCAGCAAATACAACAGGAAGCAATAACATCGCCCTTGGACAAAATGCCTTACTTTCAAATGTAAGTTCTAATTTTAATATCGGAATTGGTGCTAATGCACTGCAAAATAATACTGCAAGTGGTAACATCGCAATTGGTACAGATGCCTTGCAACTTAATACAACAGGTGTAAGTAACACGGCAATTGGAGGAAATGCTTTATCTGTCAACACCATAGGAATTAACAATACCGCAATTGGTTTTGATGCATTACAAGTAAATACCGTCAGCGGAAGTACCGCAATCGGCGCTAATGCTTTGGCGGTTAATACAACGGGAACAAATAATGTTGGTATCGGTGCAGGTGCGTTACCACTAAATTCTACCGGAAGCAATAACATCGCCATTGGTCAAAATGCACTTTCTGCAAATGTGAATACAAACTTTAATATCGGAATTGGTGCTAATGCGCTGCAAAATAATATTGCCAGCGGCAACATTGCAATTGGAACAGATGCCTTGCAACTTAATACAACAGGTGTCAGTAATACTGCAATTGGCGGAAATGCTTTATCTGTCAACACTGTAGGAATTAACAACACCGCAATTGGTTTTGATGCATTACAAGTCAACACTGTTAGCGGAAGTACCGCAATTGGTGCCAATGCCTTGGCACTCAATACAACGGGTGTCAATAACACTGCAATTGGTGCATCTGCACTTGCTCACAACACCACAGGAATAAATAATATTGGGATAGGTTCAAATACATTGCCTGTAAATACAACAGGAACTGATAATATAGCCATAGGAGCAAATGCACTCAATGCAAATGTGTCTGGAATTGAAAATATTGGTATTGGAACATCTGCACTGGCAGCAAACACCGTGTCAAATAACATTGGTATCGGATATCATGCACTGACAGCCAATACAACGGGTACTCCAAATGTTGCAATTGGCCCTTCAGTATTGGCGGCAAATACGACTGGAGTAGACAATATTGGTATTGGTTTTAATGCACTTGCTGCAAATACAACTGGCGTTGATAATATAGCAATAGGATTGAATGCATCAAGTGTAGGAACAATCTCAACACAGACAGTTGCGATAGGAACATCAGCATTATTGAATAATAATACTGGAAGAAACGTTGCAATTGGTTACCAAGCAATGACGGCAAATACAACAGGAAGCAACAACACAGCGGTTGGTTTTGAGGCGCTTAATGCAAATACAACAGGTATCAACAACACAGCTATGGGAACATTTACATTAGTTACCAATACTATAGGGGTTCAAAATACAGCGATAGGCTCAGAAGCATTACAGGCAAATACAACAGGTAATACTAATACAGCAATTGGGTACTTTGCACTTAATTTGAATACAACGGGTTCGACTAATACGGCAGTGGGAGCAACCGCTTTACAACAAAATACAACGGGGATAAATAATGTGGCAGTTGGTTTCGGCGCTTTAAATGCGAATGCAACAGGAATAAATAATGTGGGAATAGGAGTGGATGCTTTAGAAGAAAATATATCAGGAATACAAAATGTAGGGATTGGAACTAATGCATTAGTTCGTAACACAGCATCAAATAATATTGGGATTGGGTTTAATACATTACAGGCAAATACGACCGGGACGCCAAATGTTGCCATTGGTACATCGGCATTGGCAGCAAATACTATTGGTGTTGATAATGTGGCAATAGGATTTCAAGCACTGCAAGACAATATCGCCGGTACCGACAATATTGGTATCGGTTTGAATGCACTCAATGTAAATGTGAATGGCATTGAAAATATTGGTATTGGCACATCAGCACTTGCGGCAAACATAGTATCGAACAACATTGGAATTGGATTTAATGCGCTTGCAGCAAATACAACTGGAACACCAAATGTTGCAATTGGTCCATCAGCGCTCGCGGTAAATACTGTTGGAATAAATAATGTTGCAATTGGTTTTGATGCATTAACTGCCAATACAGTTGGCATAAATAATATAGCGCTTGGTGCGTCAGTCTTGGCTGCAAATACGAATGGTGCGGCTAATATTGGTATGGGATTTCAGGCATTGCTTTCTAACACGACTGGTACTGACAATATTGGTATCGGTTCCGTTGCATTAGGTGCAAATACAGTATCGAATAATATAGCTATCGGTTTTCATGCATTGACGCTCAATACAACCGGTACACCAAATGTTGCTATAGGTCCATCGGCATTAGCTGCAAATACTACGGGAGCGAACAATGTGGCAATTGGAGCATCAGTATTAACAGCAAATACCGTAGGTATAGATAATGTAGGCATTGGATTTCAGGCATTGTCAGCAAATACAACTGGTACGGACAATGTTGGCATTGGTTTGAATGCGCTGGAACTCAATACTATTGGTATAGACAATGTGGCAATTGGTACAAATGCATTGGCTGCAAATACGACAGGAACACAAAATATAGGTATTGGTTTTGGTGCAAGTACTGGCAATCAAGTTGGATCAGGTAATATTGCAATAGGTATTAGTGCATTAGCGCAAAATACGGCATCAACTAATATTGCCATAGGCGGTGGAGCTATGGAATTTAATTCAACAGGTCGTTTTAACATAGCCATAGGAGCAATAGCCTTGGAAAGTAACAGTACCGGTGATTCAAATATTGCTATTGGATTTGAGGCTATGCAGTCTAATGTAACTGGATCAAATAATGTTGCAATAGGATCAGAGGCTTTTCAAGATGGTACAGGTAATTCTAATGTTGCAGTAGGTGTACAAGCACTTTTTACGGGTACAACTGGTAATTTCAATATTGCTATAGGAGCTCAAGCTATGGTAAGTGGTTCTGGTAATAATAATGTTGGTATTGGTCCATCAACATTGTCTGGTAATTCGGCAAGCAATCTTGTTGCTGTTGGATATGAAGCACTCAGTGGCAATACAACAGGTGTAGACAATACAGCGGTGGGTTATCAAGCATTGCTCGCTAATATTTCTGGTACAGACAATACTGCTGTCGGTTATCTTGCAATATCAAGTAATCAATTTGGTATTGGAAATACAGCTGTTGGATCGCAAGCATTGCTTACCTTAAATGGTGCAAGTAACAATACGGCAGTTGGGTTTAATGCATTGAAAGCTAATGAGGTTGGAATAGATAATGTCGCTGTTGGATCCGGTGCGCTTGCAGCAAATACTGCATCAAATAATACTGCTATTGGATATAATGCTTTGACCGCAAATACAGGTGGAACATTAAATGTTGCCGTAGGTACGAGTGCATTGGCTGCAAATACGACGGGTGTTGACAATATTGGAATCGGATTTCAGGCACTTTTATCTAACACGACCGGTACTGACAATATTGGTATTGGTTTGAACGCACTGAATGCAAATGTAATAGGTATAGAAAATATTGGTATTGGTACATCGGCACTTGCTGCAAATACTGCTTCCCAAAATATTGGCATTGGCTGGCATGCACTAACGGCAAATACAACAGGAACACCAAATGTTGCAATAGGTCCATCAGCACTGGCTGCAAATACGATTGGAACAAATAATTTAGCAATTGGATCAGGTGCGTTGGCTGCAAATACGACAGGAATAGACAATGTGGCACTTGGTGCATCAGCACTTGCTGCAAATACGGTTGGTGTTGATAATATTGGAATGGGTTTGAATGCGCTGAATGCAAATGTGGTGGGTATAGAAAATATTGGTATTGGAACTTCCGCTTTGGCGACAAATACTGTTTCGCAAAATATTGGCATCGGATATCATGCGCTTGCAGCAAATACTACCGGAACACCAAATGTTGCAATTGGTCCATCAGCCCTTGCTGCAAATACGACTGGTGTAAGAAATATAGCAATCGGTTTTGATGCATTAACCGCTAATACAATTGGTATAAATAATATAGCATTAGGTGCGTCAGTATTGACTGCAAATACAACTGGTGTTGGCAATATAGGAATGGGATATCAAGCATTGCTCTCTAACACGACTGGTACAGACAATATTGCTATGGGATTTAATTCATTAAATGCAAATGTGTCTGGTACTGAAAATATTGGTATCGGTTCTGTTGCATTAGGTGCAAATACAGCGTCGAATAATATAGCTATCGGTTTTCATGCATTGACATTAAATACAACGGGGACACCAAATGTTGCGATAGGTCCTTTGGCCTTGGCTACAAATACAATAGGTACAAATAATATTGGTATAGGGGTCCAAGCTCTGCAACTTAATACAACAGGTATCGAAAATGTTGCAATAGGAACAAATGCATTAATAAATAATACCATTGGGTCAAACAATGTAGGCATTGGTTATGCCCCATTAACGAGCAATACTACAGGAAGCAGTAACATAGGCATTGGTTTTGAAGCAAATAATGCTAATCAAACTGGAGGGGCTAATATTGCAATAGGCACTAGTGCATTACAGGGAAATACTGCAAATAATAATATTGCCATAGGAACCGAGGCTCTGATTTTTAACTCAACAGGTACTCTTAATATAGCGATAGGAACATTAGCTTTGGAAAATAACAGCACTGGTGGTGGTAATATTGCTATTGGATTTGAGTCAATGAATTCTAACGCAACGGGATCGGGCAATGTTGCGATTGGGTCAGAATCTTTACAATTTAATACGAATGGTAGTAGTAATGTTGCAATAGGAGCATCAGCATATTTTGATGGTCTCACGGGCAGCTTTAATACTGCGGTAGGTGCCAGCGCCATGGAAACTAATAGTGGTAGTAATAATGTTGGCATCGGATATCTGGCATTAAGCGCTAACCAGGCAAATGATATTGTGGCTGTTGGGTATGAGGCACTGAGTGGCAATACAACAGGAGTAGATAATACGGCAATAGGATATGAGGCATTAGGTGGTAATGCTACCGGTACTGACAATACTGCCGTTGGATATGAAGCTTTACAGTTGAATAATTCCAACTTTAATACAGCGGTTGGATCACTTGCATTAAATAGAAATGGGGCGGCAAATAATACAGCAGTTGGTTATGAAGCATTGCAGATTAATAGTACTGGAGCTAATAATGTTGCGGTTGGGTCAGGTGCATTGAGTATATGTAATTCAAGTAATAATATTGGTATAGGGCAGAATGCAGGAAATGTGTTAAGTACTGGAAACAATAATATATATATTGGCAACGTTGGAGGAGGAGCAGCAGAGGCAAATACTATTCGCATTGGTACAGAGGGAACACAAACGGCAACATTTATTGCCGGTATTTCAGGTGAAACCTCAACAAGTGGTGTAGAAGTATTTTGTAATGCAAATGGTCAGCTTGGCACGGTAGTTTCATCACGCCGATACAAGGAAGCAATTGCTGATATGGCTGAAGCTTCAAGTAGATTACTTAAACTGCGTCCGGTAAAATTTGTGTATAAATCAGATAAAGAAAAACAAACTCAGTATGGATTAATTGCAGAAGAAGTGGAAGAAATTTGTCCGGAATTAGTAGTATATGATGCTGATGGTCAACTATATTCTATCAAATATCATTTGTTGCCCGTAATGCTTCTCAATGAGTTACAAAAAGAATATAAAGAAATACAAACTTTAAATAGTGAAATGCAGGATCTGAAAAATGAAAATCAAACATTAAAGGAACTGCTTAGTGCGCTTATGGCACGCGTGGCAGTGCTTGAACATATGATGCAGTAAAACATGGTTGGCATGTGGATCTCATTTCTTGTGAAACTTTCTTGACAATGTATTTTTTTGTATCTTATTCTGCGTATAGCATGTTGTCTGTTATTAAGGAGAGTAGTATGAAGCAGTTTTTTCCATTATATCGGTTGTTGATTTTTTGTGTATTTTTGACATCAATACAGAATATTTTTGCAGGTTTATACAATGTATTTGTCGGTCCTAATGCAGGAAGTTCGATAACAACGGGACAAGGAAATACCGGTGTTGGAGATTTTGCACTTAATGCTGTTACGATAGAAAATTGGAACACTGCCCTTGGATTGGGAGCACTCCGTTTAAATGTTACAGGGATTAGCAATACAGCTCTTGGGACTGCAGCACTTGAGCAGAATACGTCGGGATCATATAATGTTGGCGTTGGCCATGCTGCGTTACGCTTTAATACAACGGGACATCATAATATTGCTTTTGGCGTAGCCACCATGGAACAAAATACATTTGGAAGTAACAATACTGCACTCGGTTCAAGTGCGCTTGAACAAAATATTTCAGGAACATTTAACGTTGCAGTAGGCGAAGTGTCACAGCAAAATAGCACCAGTGGAAATTTCAATACTTCGATGGGAGTTGGCACACTGCAACAAAATTTATCAAATAGTAACAATACCGCCGTTGGTTATTTCGCATTAGGTACAAATCAGGCAGATGAAAATACAGCCTATGGCTTTCTTGCGCTCCTTGAAAATACAACAGGTGTAGGAAATACTGCAGTTGGTGCAAGTTCAATGCTTGAAAATATTACAGGGTCAAATAATACTGCACTTGGTTTAAATACGCTTCTTTTTAATGTAAGTGGAAGCAATAATACAGCATTTGGCTCATCAGCACTTGCAAATAATCTTGTTGATGGCAATACAGCAGTTGGTGCAGATGCACTTGCTCAAAATACAACAGGGACAGGAAATATTGCCATTGGTGCAAGTGCACTTCCGTTAAATACAACAGGAATAGATAACACCGCCATTGGCCAAAATGCGTTGACAGCAAATACAACACAATCGTTTAATACCGGCATTGGGGTTAATACACTTGCTAATAATGTTGTAGACGGTAATTTGGCAATTGGTGCAAATGCGTTGCAAACAAATACTACCGGCATTAATAATACAGCAATTGGAAGCTTCGCGTTGAATGCAAACCTGACGGGAATGAATAACACGGCGTTTGGGTTTAATGCACTTGTTGTCAACACGGTGAGTGGCAGTACTGCCATTGGTGCCAATGCACTTGAATCAAATACGATGGGAATAGGAAATATTGGTATTGGTGCAAATGCCTTGCCCCTTAATACAACAGGGAATAATAACATAGCTATAGGAGTTGCAGCACTTGCTGCAAATATGACCGCGTCATTTAATACCGCCATTGGGACAGGTGCATTGCAAAGTAATTTGGTGAGCGGCAACCTTGGAATTGGAACTAGTGCATTGCAGGCAAATACAACAGGAATCAATAACACTGCAATTGGAGGAAATGCACTTGCTGCAAATGTGACAGGAAGTAACAATACCGCATTTGGTTTTGATGCGTTAGAGTTTAACACGGTCGATGGAAGTACTGCAATCGGTGCGAATGCATTGGCTGCAAACACAACGGGTGCTAACAATGTTGGTATCGGTGCTAATGCATTACCGGCTAATATAACAGGAAGCAATAATATTGCCATTGGCCAAAATGCATTGATGTCAAATGTGAGTGCAAACTTTAATACCGCAATTGGTGCAAATGCATTAGAATTCAATACAGTGAGTGGCAATTTGGCAATTGGCACAGATGCATTACAACTTAATACAACGGGAACCAGTAACACTGCAATTGGGGGAAGTGCTCTCGCCGTTAACACGACAGGGATAAATAATACGGCAATTGGTTTTAATTCATTAAGTGCTAACACCGTGAGCGGAAGTACCGCAATCGGTGCAAATGCGTTAGCAGCGAATACTACTGGTGCTAACAATGTTGGTATCGGTGCTAATGCATTACCGGCAAATATAACAGGAAGCAATAATATTGCGATTGGTCAAAATGCATTACTATCAAATGTCGATGCAAATTTTAATACCGCAATTGGTGCAAATGCTTTGGAAAATAATTTGGTCAGTGGTAACTTGGCCATTGGAACTGATGCATTGCAATCCAATACAACCGGAATTAATAACACCGCAATTGGTGGTAATGCATTGCAAGCAAATGTGACAGGAAGTAATAACACTGCCTTTGGCTTTGACGCATTGCAATTAAATAGCGTTGATGGAAGTACCGCGATCGGTGCAAATGCACTGGCAGTTAACACTACGGGTGCCAATAATGTTGGCATTGGTGCAAATGCATTACCAGCTAATACGACGGGAAGTAACAATATTGCCATTGGCCAAAATGCACTTGCTGCAAATGTGAGTGCTAATTTTAATATTGCAATTGGTGCTGATGCGCTGCAAAATAATACCGTGAGTGGCAATGTTGCAATTGGAACAGATGCATTGCAGTTAAATACGACCGGTGTAGACAACACTGCAATTGGGGGCAGTGCTCTTGCCGTTAACACAACAGGAATAAATAATACGGCAATTGGCTTTAACTCATTGAGTGCTAATACGGTGAGTGGAAGTACCGCAATTGGTGCAAATGCTTTAGCTGCAAATACTACCGGAGCGAACAATGTGGGTATTGGTGCAGGTGCATTGCCGGCGAATGTAACAGGAAGTAGCAATATTGCGATTGGTCAAAATGCATTACTGTCAAATGTGAGTGCGAACTTTAACACGGCAATTGGTGCGAATGCATTAGAGTTCAATACAGTAAGCGGGAACATAGGTATTGGAACAGACGCGCTGCAACTAAATACAACAGGTACCGGTAACACGGCAATTGGTGGAAACGCTCTTGCTAACAATGTAACAGGAATAAATAACACCGCAGTTGGGTTTGATGCGTTGCAACTCAATACCGTCAGTGGAAGTACCGCAATCGGTGCAAATGCATTAGGGGTGAATACAACAGGTGTCAATAACACTGCCATTGGTGCATCATCACTTGCTGCAAATACGATTGGAATAAATAATATAGGGATAGGTTCGAATGCATTACCGGTAAATACAACAGGAACTGATAATATTGCCATAGGCTCAGGAGCATTAAATGCAAATGTGTCAGGTACTGAAAATATTGGTATTGGTACATCTGCACTGGCAGCAAATACTGTTTCGCAAAATATTGGCATAGGCTTTAATGCATTGGCAGCAAATACCACGGGAACACCGAATCTTGCAATTGGGCCATCAGCGTTGGCAGCAAATACCGTGGGTGCAGATAACATTGCTATAGGATTTCAAGTTCTGAAAGCTAACACCACGGGTACTGACAACATTGGTATTGGCTTGAATGCGCTGACCACAAATGTATCTGGTACAGAAAATATTGGTATCGGTACAAATGCTTTGAAAGTAAGTACGGTGTCGAATAATATTGGTATAGGCTTTAATGCATTGGCAGCAAATACCACGGGAACACCAAATGTTGCAATTGGTCCATCAGCATTAGCTGCAAATGCTGTTGGTGTTGACAATATTGGAATCGGATTTCAGGCACTCAAATCTAACACAACTGGTAATGATAACATAGGCATTGGTTTGAATGCATTGAATGCAAATGTGAGCGGTATTGAAAATATTGGTATTGGTACATCTGCTCTGGCAGCAAATACTGTTTCGCAAAATGTTGGCATAGGATTTAATGCACTTGCTGCAAATACTACCGGAACACCGAATCTTGCAATTGGGCCATCGGCTCTTGCTGCAAATACTACGGGATTCGACAATATAGCAATAGGACAACAGGCACTTGCTGCAAATGTAACCGGCTTTCAGAATATCGCTATAGGATACCAGGCTATGGAATCCAGTTCATGTGATGGTTGTGTTGCTATTGGCGTTTCATCATTAATTAACAATGAAGAAAATTATCTGGTTGCTGTTGGAAATGGTGCACTTGCTGCAAATACAACGGGACTTCGTAATACAGCGGTTGGAAGTTTTGCATTGGGAGGTAATGCCACTGGCACGGATAATACTGCTGTGGGTTATACAGCATTGGACCATTTTGCTGTTGGTGGCAGTGGAAATACTGCTATTGGATCACAAGCTATGCTTTTTTTAATTGAGGGGAGTAATAATACTGCAGTTGGATTTAATGCTTTGCTCAATAGTACAGAAGGAATAGAGAATACTGCAGTAGGATCCGGTACACTTGCAGCAAACTTTGCATCAAATAATACTGCGGTTGGATATAATGCACTTGCGGCAAATATCACGGGAGGAAATAATATAGCTCTTGGCAATAGTGCAGGAAGTGCGTCAACGACTGGAAATAATGATATATACATTGGCAATGTTGGTGTTGCAGCGGAATCAAATACTATTCGTATCGGTGTCCAGGGAACACAAACGGCTACCTTTGTAGCTGGTATTTTTGGCGAAACGGTTGGAGTAAGTGGGGTGCCTGTTGTTGTTGATAATACAGGAAATCTTGGCACTATAGTATCATCCCGACGGTATAAAGAAGCGATTGTCGATATGGCTGATGCATCAAGTAAATTACTCAAACTACGTCCAGTAAAATTTGTCTATAAATCAGATACAGAAAAACAAACGCAATATGGATTGATTGCAGAAGAGGTAGAAGAAATTTGTCCAGAATTAGTAGTATATGATGCTGATGGTCAACTATATTCTATAAAATATCATCTATTGCCTGTCATGCTTCTTAATGAACTGCAAAAAGAACACCGAATACTCAAAAATCAAGTACAAGATATTGCAGAATGCAAACAAGTTCTTGTTGATCATGACGATGCTATGAAAATGCATGAAGAAAAAATGGATAAAATTGATGATAGAAATCAGGCACTTGCAAGAGAAATGCAAGATTTAAAAGAACTGGTTATAGCATTAGTAGCACGCATGAGCGCGCTTGAACAAATATTGCAATAAAATATTTGGCACAAAAAATTATGGGACAGCATATTTTTGATTTTTATGGATAGTAATGTATAGATTATAAGAAATATTTAAAAAAAAGGATTTCTATGAAGCAACAATATGCCAACACTCATATATTTTATGTCCTGGTACTTTTTTTATGCAATAACATATCTGCAGGATCATTTAATACGTTTTATGGCACAAATGCTGGTGTATCAGTTACAACAGGCTCTGGCAATAGTGGTTTTGGAGTATCTGCACTTCAATTTACAACAACTGGTTCAGATAATACGGCGGAAGGTTATGCAAGCTTACAAAATAATACGACTGGAAGTTACAATATTGGCATAGGCCTGGCAGCTTTGCAAGCAAATACAACAGGAAGCAATAATATTGGTATTGGACCAAATGCGTTGCTAAAAAATACAATCGGTGGTTTTAATGTGGCGATTGGAGAAGATGCTTTAGAAGCAAATACAACGGGAAGTTTCAATATTGCAGTAGGTGTTGGAGCTCTGGAGAGCAATACAACAGGAAGTAATAGTACTGCCATGGGTTATTTTGCACTGAATGCAAATACAGCGAGCAGCAACACAGCTTTTGGCTACCTTGCATTACAGGATAATACAACAGGGGCAGGAAATACTGCCGTGGGGTTAAATGCTTCGATGGATAATCTTACAGGGATCAATAATACCGCTGTTGGTTCAAATGCACTGGAAGATAACACGGTGAGTAATAACACAGCAATGGGTTATACTGCTTTGCAATTAAATACAACTGGTTCGCAAAATACTGCGGTGGGAGCATTCGCTTTACCAGTAAACACAACTGGTGGAAACAATGTGGCAGTTGGCTATCAAACATTAAAAGCGAATGCAACCGGAACTGATAATATTGCTCTTGGTATCAATGCATTGAGTACAAATGTATCTGGTACGGAAAATGTAGCGGTAGGCTCAAGTACATTAGCAGCAAGCACAGTTTCGAATAATATCGCCATTGGATATCAGGCATTAACTGCAAATACAACAGGAACACCAAATATTGCTATGGGCTCCAGCGCGCTGAGCTCAAACACTGTTGGTATAGACAATATCGCAGTTGGATATCAAACATTAAAATCTAATACAACGGGAACTGACAATATTGCTGTTGGTGTAAGTGCATTAGCAGCCAATGTATCTGGCACAGAAAATATTGCAGTAGGTACCAGTGCTTTGACGACAAACACAGTTTCGAATAACATTGCCATTGGATATCAAGCATTGACTGCAAATACAACGGGAACTCCTAATATAGCTGTGGGTTCCAGTGCACTGAGCTCAAACACTGTTGGTGTAGACAATATCGCAGTTGGATATCAAGCATTAAAATCTAATACAACCGGAACTGATAATATTGCCGTTGGTGTAAGCACATTAGCAACCAATGTATCTGGCACAGACAATATTGCCATGGGTACCAGTGCATTGACAGCGAGCACTGTATCAAATAATATTGCTATCGGTTATCATGCATTGACCGCAAATACTACCGGAACCCCTAATGTAGCTATGGGTACTAGTGCACTGGCCGCAAACACTATTGGTATAGATAACGTAGCAGTTGGATATCAAACATTAAAATCTAATACAACAGGAACCGACAATATTGCAATGGGCGTCAATGCATTAACTGCAAATGTATCTGGCATAGATAATGTTGCAGTTGGTTCAAATACATTAGCAACAAGTACCGTGTCGAATAATATTGCCATCGGCTACCAGGCATTAACCACAAATACAACCGGAACTCCTAATATAGCTATGGGTACTAATTCACTGGCCACAAACACCGTGGGTATAGATAATATTGCAATTGGATATCAAACATTAAAATCTAATACAACGGGAACAGATAATATTGCAATGGGTGTTAATGCACTGAATGAAAATGTATCAGGTATAGAGAATGTAGCAATTGGCTCAAATACATTAGCAGCAAGCACAGTGTCGAATAATATTGCCATCGGCTACCAAGCATTAACTGCAAATACAACAGGAACTCCAAATGTGGCAATGGGTACCAATTCACTTGCTGCAAATACCATTGGTACAGATAACATTGCGATTGGATATCAGACCTTACAGACAAATACTACCGGCTCAGATAATATTGCAATGGGAGTTAACGCTCTCAATGCGAATGTGTCTGGTATAGAAAATGTTGCTATTGGAACGAGTGCTCTTGCTGCAAATACCAGTGGTGTTGATAATGTAGCAGTTGGATATCAAGCACTGAAGGCAAATACTACGGGAACAGATAATATAGCAATGGGAGTTGGTGCACTCAGCGCAAATGTATCTGGTCTGGACAATGTGGGAATTGGAACATCTTCACTTGCAAGCAATACGGCATCAAATAATATTGCTCTTGGGTATCAGGCATTGACCGCAAATACGACGGGAACACCAAACGTAGCATTGGGTACTAGTGCATTGGCAGCGAATACAATTGGCATAGACAATGTTGCTGTTGGCTATCAAGCATTAAAGTCAAATACTACAGGAGGAAGTAATATTGCAATTGGTGTTGGTACATTAGCTACAAATGTATCTGGTATGGGTAATTTGGCTTTTGGAACCAATGCATTGAATGCAAATGTGATGTCAAACAATATAGCTTTTGGTTTTGATGCTCTACAAAACAATACAACGGGAACGCCAAACTTGGCTATGGGAGTTAGTGCGCTGACTGCAAACACCGCAGGAATAAATAATATTGGTATAGGGTATCAGGTACTGAAATCTAATATTACTGGTACAGATAATATAGCTGTGGGAGTTAATGCGCTTGGTGCAAATAGTTCAGGTATAGACAATATTGCTATTGGAACAAATACGCTAACGGCAAATACTGTATCGAATAATATTGCCGTTGGCTATCAAGCATTAATCGCAAATACAACAGGGACACCAAATGTTGCGATGGGTACTAGTGCGTTGGCTGCAAACACTGTGGGTATAGATAATATTGCAATCGGTTATCAAACATTAAAAACAAATACCACAGGAACAGATAATATTGCCATGGGAGCAGGTGCGTTAAGCGCAAATGTGACGGGAGTCAAAAATATTGCGGTTGGAACAAGTGCACTTGGGGCAAGCATAGTATCTTATAACATAGCAATCGGTTTTGATACATTACAAAATAACAGTACTGGAACACCAAATGTAGCAATCGGTTCAAATGTGTTAGGAGCAAATACTGTGGGGGTTGATAATATTGGTATTGGATTCAATGCTTTAACAACGAATGTTACCGGAACAGATAATATTGCGCTTGGCGTTAGTGCGCTGAGCACAAATAGTTCAGGTATGAATAATGCTGCCATTGGTACCAATACACTTGCTGCAAATACAGCATCAAATAATGTTGCAGTTGGTTTTAATGCATTGCAAAGTAATACAACGGGGACACCAAACATTGCCATAGGTACAAAGGCATTGCTTTCAAATACTGCAGGAGTAGACAATATAGGCATTGGATTTCAAGCATTGCAAGCAAATACCACGGGAACAGATAATATTGCCATGGGAATTAATGCGCTCAATGCAAATACATTTGGTATAGATAATATAGGAATTGGAACCAGCGCACTTGCTGCTAACATGGTATCGAATAATATTGCAATTGGGTACCAAACATTATTGACAAATACAAGTGGAACACCAAATCTGGCAATTGGAACCAGCTCACTTACTGCAAATACTGTTGGTGTAGATAACATTGGTATTGGATATCAAGCATTAAAAGCAAACACAACAGGGACAGATAATATTGCACTTGGTGTTGGTGCACTTAGCGCAAATGTTTCTGGTATAGATAATATTGCTATTGGAACAAATACGCTTGGTGCAAATACTGTGTCTAATAATATTGCGATAGGATATCAGGCGCTTTCTGCCAATACGACGGGAGTACTCAATGTAGCAGTTGGTACTAATGTACTCGCTACAAATACTATGGGTATAGACAATATTGGAATTGGATATCAAGCATTAGCTAATAATAATACGGGAGTTGATAATATTGCAATAGGTGTCAATGCACTGAGCAATAATGTGTCTGGTATTGATAATGTGGCGGTTGGTTCAAGTGCCTTGACTGGAAACATGGTGTCAAACAATGTGGCAGTTGGTTTTTCTGCCTTACAAAATAATACGACAGGAACTCCCAATGTTGCTGTTGGATTTTCTGCACTTGCATCTAATACGGTGGGAACAAATAATATTGCTATAGGGTTTAACGCCTTGGAAGCAAATACAACCGGGATATCAAACATTGCAATTGGATCTACTGCATTGTCATCAAATACGGTCGGAAAAGACAACATGGCAATAGGGACTAATGCATTGCTATCCAACACAACAGGAATAAATAATATTGGTGTTGGTTTTGATGCATTAATGGCAAATCAAACGGGAACAGATAATATTGCTCTGGGAGTGAGCTCACTTATTACAAATGTTTCTGGTATTAATAATATTGCTATAGGGTCAAATACCTTAAAATCGAATAGTGCATCAAATAACATAGCAGTTGGTTTTGATGTATTGCAAAGCAATACAACGGGAACACCAAATGTTGCGATAGGATCATTGGCGCTTGCAGCAAATACTGTTGGTATAGACAACATTGCTATCGGATATCAGGCATTGCAGGCAAATACAACTGGGACAGATAATATCGCCATGGGTGTTGGTGCGCTGACTGCAAATGTGTCAGGGATTGAAAATATAGCATTTGGGACAAATGCCCTAACTGTAAGTAGCGTATCTAATAATATTGCGCTGGGGTATCAGGCATTAACGGCAAATACAACAGGAACACCGAATATTGCAATTGGTAGTATGGTATTGGCTGCAAATACGGTAGGTGTTGACAACATTGGTATCGGATACCAAGCATTACAGGCTAATACAACGGGAACAGATAATATTGCAATTGGTTTTGAGGCACTTGGCACAAATTTACTCGGTGTAAATAATGTTGCGATGGGTTCAAATGCATTGACTGAAAATACAACCTCAAACAACATTGCGCTTGGTTATCAGGCATTATCTTCTAACTCTCTTGGTACTCCAAATATAGCTATGGGAACCAATGCATTATCTGCAAATACTATTGGTATAGATAATGTGGGAATTGGATATCAGGCATTGTCAGCTAATACTACCGGTGCAGATAACATTGCCATTGGTGTCAATGCATTAAGTGCAAATATATCAGGAATAGAGAATGTTGCAATTGGATCAAATGCCTTACTTGCAAATACTAAAGGGATAGACAATATAGGAATTGGATATCAGGCATTACAAGAAAATACACTAGGAACAGATAATATTGGCATCGGTGTTGGAGCTCTTAGTGCAAATATTTCCGGTATAGACAATATTGCTGTTGGAACAAATGCATTGGCTGTAAATACGACATCTAACAATATTGCCATTGGGTATCAGACACTATTGGCAAATACAACAGGAACACCAAATGTAGCAATAGGTACTAACGTTCTTGCAGCCAATATTACCGGTGTAGACAATATAGGAATTGGCTATCAGGTATTGCAAGCAAACACGATAGGAACAGATAATATTGGTGTTGGTGTTGGAGTTCTTGGTGCAAATGTTTCTGGTATAGATAATATTGCCGTTGGAACAAATGCGCTGAGCGTAAATATGACGTCTAATAATGTTGCCATCGGATATCAGGCGTTATTGGCTAATACAACAGGAACACCAAATGTAGCAATAGGTACCAACGTTCTTGCAGCAAATACCACAGGTATAGATAACATAGGAATTGGTTATCAGGCATTGTCAGCAAATACTGTAGGAACAGATAATATTGCAATTGGTATCAATACCCTCAGTTCAAATATTTCTGGTATAGACAATATTGCTGTCGGATCAAATGCGCTTGCAGCAAATACGGTATCAGATAATATAGCTCTTGGTTTTAATGCGTTAGAAAACAACACCACAGGTGCACTTAATATAGGAATTGGTTCTGCTGCGCTGAGCACAAATACAGTTGGTACAAATAATATTGGTATTGGTTTTGGTGCCTTGACTGAAAACACAACGGGATCATCAAATATTGCAATAGGGCTAGATGCCTTGACATCTAACACAACAGGAGCACAAAATATTGCCATGGGTGTTAATGCCTTGGGAACAAATGTGACCGGGACAAATAATATTGGTGTAGGTTTTAGTACATTGGCTGCAAATACAATGGGAACAGATAATATTGCTGTTGGATCTGGCGCATTGGAATCGAATGTAATAGGAATACAAAATATTGCAGTGGGTAGTAGTACATTGGCAGCAAATTCAACGGGAATAAATAATGTCGGTGTTGGTTTTAATGCTTTACTTTCGAATACAGGAGGAACGGATAATATTGCAATTGGATCTGCCACATTGGAATCGAATGTGACGGGAATTCAAAATGTTGGAATAGGAAGTAATGCGCTCGCAGAAAATTCGGCTGGAATAAATAATGTCGGTGTTGGCTTTAATGCACTGACTGGAAATACCACAGGAACAGATAATATTGCAATTGGATCAAATTCATTGGCAATGAATACAGTAAATGTAGGAAATATTGCTATAGGTTCAAATACCCTGAGTGTTACCCAAACATCACAAAATATTGCCATAGGATTTGGTGCTTTACAAAATAATACGGTAGGAACAACAAATCTTGCTATAGGTACTTATGCACTGACCGCAAATACTATTGGTACAAATAATGTAGCAATAGGTATGTCTGCATTGGGTATAAATGATGAGGGATCAAGTAATATAGCAATAGGTTTGTCGGCATTAGGAGCCAACAGTGAGGGAGAAAATAATATAGCAATAGGTATGGAAGCTTTGGGAAATAATATTTTTGGTGACAATAATATTGCTATAGGAAGTAATGCATTACAAATAAATACAAATAGTTCAAGTAATGTTGCTATTGGAAATAATGCTTTGACAGTTAATAATCTTGGATTAGCTAACGTAGCCATCGGTGATTCTGTAATGTCGAATAATACGGATGGATCATATAATGTTGCAATAGGTTCTCAAGCTTTAACAACAAATACTTTTGGTGACAATAATGTTGCTGTTGGAACTGGTACACTTTCTTTAAATACTTTTGGATCAATGAATGTTGCTTTGGGAAGTGAAGCAATGGCATCGAATACATTTGGAAGTCAAAATGTAGGCATAGGAGCAAATGCTCTCTCCACAAATACTGTTGGAGATAATAATGTTGGTATTGGTGCTAATGCCTTGTCATCAAACACAACGGGATCATCAAATGTAGCAATTGGACCTAATGCTCTGGAATCTAATACCACTGGTGCGCAGAATATTGCTCTTGGATTTGCATCTTTGACATCAAATATAACAGGTATAAATAATGTAGGTATTGGATTTAATGCGTTGACATCAAATGTAACGGGAACAGATAACATTGCCATAGGCTCTGAGACATTAGGATCGAACACAACAGGAATACAAAATATTGCAATTGGTTCTAATGTGTTAGCGGCGAATTTAATAGGGACAAATAATGTTGGTATTGGATTTGATGCATTAACAGCAAATCAAACAGGAACAGATAATATTGCTATTGGTTCTGAAACATTAGCAGCAAATACAACAGGAATACAAAATGTTGCAATTGGCTCTAATGTGTTAGTAGCGAACTTAATAGGAACAAATAATGTTGGTATTGGATTTAATGCATTGACAGCAAATGTAACGGGAACAGATAACATTGCCATGGGTTCTGGAACATTAGCAGCAAATACAACAGGAATACAAAATGTTGCAATTGGATCGAGTGTTTTGACAACAAACTCAATTGGAACAAATAATATTGGCATAGGATTTGATGCGTTAACAGCAAATCAAACGGGAACAGATAATATAGCTATGGGTTTTTCAACATTAGCGGCAAATACAACAGGTATACAAAATGTTGCCATAGGCTCCAGCGCACTGGCAGTGAGTGGCGATACTGGTAACGTGGCAGTTGGATACCAGGCATTGGTTGCAAGTACAACAGGTGGAAACAATACAGCTCTTGGTAATGGTGCAGGAAGTTCCTTAACTACAGGTGTTAATAATATCTATATTAATAATATTGGAAATTCTGTAGAGTCAGATACTATTCGCATTGGTACGCAGGGAACACAAACGGCAGCGTTTATGGCCGGCATTTTTGGTACAACGGTTGGAGTGTCAGGAACGGGTGTTTTTGTTGATAATACAGGAAATCTTGGTACCGTAGTTTCGTCACGCAGATACAAAGATGCAATTACTGATATGGCGGACATATCAAATAAGCTATTGCAACTTCGTCCTGTGAGATTTGTCTATAAATCAGACGAAGACAGACAAATTCAATATGGTCTCATCGCAGAAGAAGTAGAAGAAATTTATCCAGAATTGGTAATCTATGATGCCAATGGGGAAGTTTATTCTATCAAATACCATCTATTGCCGGTGATGTTGCTTAATGAAATGCAAAAGAAATTCCGTACAGTTATAGAACATGATAGTGAGATAGCACAATTGAAAAAATCTATGATAGAAGTATTGGATCTTGTTAAAGATCTTGCAATTCGTCTTGTTGCATTAGAAAAAATGGGAGCATAATTTTTATAAAAAGGATGCAGTTTTGTGAAAGTTCAGTATATTTTTGTGCATAAAGTTTTTTGTATAGGACTTATTTTTTATAGCAGCTCAGATATGTGTGGTTTGTATAATGTATTTGTCGGTCCAAATGCAGGGAGCTCTATAACAACAGGACAGGGGAATACAGGAGTTGGTGATTCTGCACTTTATGCACTGACGACCGAAAACTGGAATACTGCACTTGGCCTTGGAGCATTACGTTTAAATACTACAGGAATGAGTAATACTGGTCTCGGAACTGCAGCACTTGAGCAAAATACCTTTGGATCATACAATGTTGGCATTGGTCATGCCGCGTTGCGATTTAATATAACTGGAAGTCAGAATATTGGCATCGGTGTAGCAGCATTAGAACAAAATATATCAGGAAATAATAATACAGCACTGGGTTCGGCTGCTCTTGGACAAAATATATCAGGTTCCTATAATGTAGCTGTTGGTGAAGTTGCACAGCAAAATAATATTGGGGGAAACTTCAATACATCTATTGGTATGGGAACACTGCAGGAAAATATAACGAATAGTAACAACACTGCTATTGGATATTTTGCATTAAGTGCAAATAAAGCTGATGGCAATACTGCCGTTGGATTTCTTGCGCTTGAACAAAATACAACAGGAATAAATAATATAGCGGTTGGATCTGCAGCATTAGCGTCAAATTTGACAGGAACTGACAATATTGCAGTTGGTACAAATGCATTAAGTAACAACAATAGTGGTATTGAAAATATTGCAATCGGGACAAACTCTCTGGGATCCAATACTGTCGGTATTGGCAATATTGCAATCGGATTTCAGGCAATGGAATCCAATACAACGGGAACAAACAATATTAGTCTTGGCATTGGTGCATTGCAATTAAATGTAACTGGATCGGATAATATTGCACTAGGAACAAATGCTCTGAATAACAATATTGTAGATGGCAATATTGCAATAGGTACTGGAGCATTGAGCGCTAATACAACAGGAGTAAATAATTCAGCAATCGGAGGAAATGCATCACAATCAAATGTGACAGGAATAAATAATACTGCCTTTGGTTTTAATGCATTGCAAGCCAATATTGTTGATGGTGGTACGGCAATTGGAGCAAATGCACTAGCGGCAAACACTACAGGTGCAGCCAACATTGGTATTGGTGCAAATGCATTGCCGCTCAATACCACAGGAACAAACAATATTGCAATTGGACAAAATGCGTTAGCCGCAAATGTGAGCGCATCATTTAATACAGGGATAGGTTCAAATACGTTGCAAAATAACTTAGTGAGTGGAAATTTAGCAATTGGATCAGATGCACTACAATCAAATACCACGGGAATAAATAATGCTGCTGTTGGTGGTAGTGCGTTGCAAGCGAATATAACGGGAAGCAACAACACAGCATTTGGTTTTAATGCATTACAGGCCAACACAGTGGATGGAAGTACTGCAATTGGATCAACTGCATTAGCGGCAAATACAACGGGAACTAACAATATTGCGATAGGGTCGAGTACGCTAGCGACAAATACAACAGGCATAGAGAATGTGGCAATAGGTTCATCAGCTCTTACAGCAAATACAACAAACAATAATATTGGGATTGGATATCATGCATTGATAGCAAATACAACTGGTACACCAAATATTGCAATTGGATCAACTGCATTAGCTACAAATACGATAGGAACAAATCTTGTAGCTATTGGTAATAATGCATTAAAGGCGAATACGACAGGAATTTCGAATATTGCAGTCGGATCCAATGCATTAACTGCAAATACGATAGGAACAAATAATGTTGGTCTTGGTAATTCTGCATTGACTGCAAATACAACAGGAACTGACAATATTGCGATAGGATCGAGTACTTTAGCGACAAATACAACAGGTATAGAAAATGTGGCAATAGGTTCATCAGCTCTTACAGTAAATACAACAAATGGTAATATTGGAATTGGATATCATGCATTAACAGCAAATACAACCGGAACGCCAAATTTAGCAATTGGTACTAGTGCACTCGCTGCAAATACTATTGGAACAAGTAATGTAGCTGTTGGTAATTCTGCATTGACAGCAAATACGACGGGAACTACAAATGTAGCGGTGGGTGTGAGTGCATTGACTGCGGTTACCACGGGAACAAATAATATAGCTCTTGGCACTAATGCAGGAAATGCAGCAACAACAGGAAGTAATGATATATACATTGGTAATGTTGGTGTTGCAGCAGAATCGAATGCCATTCGTATAGGAGTTCAGGGAACTCAAACTACGTGCTTTATTGCAGGTATTTCAGGAATAACTACAACGGGTGGTGTAGAAGTATTTTGCAATACAAGTGGTCAACTTGGTACCGTAGCTTCGTCGCGCAAATATAAAGATGCAATTGTTGATATGGCGAATGTTTCTAACAAGATACTTGCGTTACGCCCGGTACAATTTGTATATAAAACTGATGAAGAAAAAAAGACGCAGTATGGCCTGGTAGCAGAAGAGGTAGAAGAAATATTTCCAGAATTGGTTGTATATGATAGAGATGGTCAGGTATATTCTATAAAGTACCATCTATTACCAGTAATGATTTTGAATGAGTTGCAAAAAACATATGCACAGATAACAAAACATGAGCAGTATTATGAAGAACATGAAAAGCAAATAAAAGATCTTGAAGCTAAAAATCAGAGATTGGAAGATGAAGTGAAGATACTGAAAGGGTTATTGAATGAAATTATTGCACGTATGACAGTACTTGGACTATCGTAAAATAAAATGACCTTAAAGGAGATATGTCATGAAGCATTACAAAAAAAGGTTTACTGTTGTTCTTATGATCGGAACTATCGGAATGAATTCGATAACATCAGACAACACATTTGTGGGAGATCATGCAGGAAGATTAAATACAACAGGATTTGGCAATACGGGAGTTGGAAATTCAGCGCTTGAATTAAATCAAACAGGAAATTGGAATACTGCTGTTGGTTTGAGTGCATTGCAAAATAATACGGTAGGTTTTAATACAGCTCTTGGGGCAGCTGCATTGTTGGCTAATATTTCAGGTCAGGCAAATACTGCGTGTGGCTTTACTGCATTGACAGCAAATTTAACGGGAAGTAATACCGCCGTTGGTCACTTTGCTTTGTCGGCAAATACCGTGGGGGATAATAATACTGCTGTTGGTACAACTGCGTTGCAATATAACACAACGGGAACACAAAATACAGCTGTGGGTACTAATGCGTTGCTTGAAAATGTGACAGGAAGTCAAAATACTGCAATGGGTTCTGGTTCTTTAACAAATAACGTGGCCGATGGTAACTCTGCGATGGGTTCACAAGCGCTGTTGGCAAACACTGTTGGAGCACAAAATACAGCGATGGGTCTTTCTGCTTTAACTGCAAATACAGCAGGAAGCAGCAATGCAGCATTTGGTGCTAATGCAATGTCGCAAAATGTAACGGGAAGTTATAATGTCGCTGTTGGTGGGAATGCAGCAATACTCAATACTACGGGGACTAATAATGTGGCAGTGGGGTACAATGCTTGTTTTGTAAATAATACTGGTAGTTCCAATACAGCGGTAGGATATTCTGTTTTGGCAAGTAATCTTGTTGATAATAATACAGCAGTTGGCGCTGAAGCTCTGGAATATAATACGATTGGTATTGAAAATGTAGCGGTTGGGAACCTTGCATTGCAGTTTAATGTAACGGGTTCAGCTAACACCGCAATTGGTTTTGAAGCATTAGGCAGCATGACAGGAACTTCTGGTAGCAATACTGCAATTGGTTATAATTCAGGAAATACATTGGTTACTGGTAACAATGATATCTATATAGCAGCAACTGGTACCCCTGCAACTGAATCAAATACTATTCGCATTGGTGTTGAGGGAACACAAACTGCTACGTATATTGCAGGTATTTATGGTGAAACCTCTACCAGTGGAACAGAAGTATTTATTAATTCAAGTGGTCAGCTTGGAACATCACCTTCATCTCGCAAATATAAAGATGCGATTATTGATATGGCTGATATGTCAACTAAATTACTTCAGTTGCGTCCGGTAAGTTTTGTATATAAATCGGATGAAGAAAAACAAACGCAGTATGGTTTGATAGCTGAAGAAGTAGAAAAAGTTTACCCAGAGTTGGTTGTTTATGATGGAGATGGTCAGGTATATTCCATCAAATATCATTTACTGCCGGTGATGATTCTTAATGAGCTGCAAAAAGGATATCGGACATTAAAAGTTCAGGAAGAAAAAATAGTATCAGCTGAGGAAGTTATTGATAGACATGATGAAAAAATTCGGGATATGGAAAATGCCAATCGGGATCTGAAAAACGAAATATGCGAATTAAAGGAATTAATGAGAATGGTCATTGCTCGTATAGCAGTGATTGAACAACAATTATAAATATGATGACGTTAAAGGAGATATGTCATGAAGCGTTGTTACAAAAAAAGTTTGATATTTGTTCTTATGGCCGGAAATGCCATTATGATCAAGGCATCGTCAGACAACACGTTTGTCGGAGATCACGCGGGAAAATTTAATACAACAGGATATGGCAATACGGCTGTTGGAAATTCAGCGCTCGAATTGAATCAAACAGGAAGTTGGAATACTGCTGTTGGTTTGAGTGCGCTGCAAAATAATACGGTAGGTTTTAATACAGCTCTTGGGGCAGCTGCATTGTTGGCTAATATTTCAGGTCAGGCAAATACTGCGTGTGGCTTTACTGCATTGACAGCAAATTTAACGGGAAGTAATACCGCCGTTGGTCACTTTGCTTTGTCGGCAAATACCGTGGGGGATAATAATACTGCTGTTGGTACAACTGCGTTGCAATATAACACAACGGGAACACAAAATACAGCTGTGGGTACTAATGCGTTGCTTGAAAATGTGACAGGAAGTCAAAATACTGCAATGGGTTCTGGTTCTTTAACAAATAACGTGGCCGATGGTAATACTGCCGTTGGTGTACTGACACTTTTCAATAACACCTTCGGAGCACAAAATACTGCCATGGGCGTTGGTGCTCTTGAGCAAAATACCGGAGGAAGTTCCAATGTGGCAGCTGGCTTTAGCGCATTAAACAGTAACATATCAGGAGTAAATAATACTGCTGTTGGTTCAAGTGCCATGACAAATAATATTTTGGGAACGCAAAATGTTGCTATGGGAATGAGTGCGCTGCAAAATAATGGAACTGGTTCCAATAATGTTGCAATAGGATATCAATCGCTGCAAAATAGTACCGTTGATGGTAGCGTTGCCGTTGGGGCAAATACGTTAATGATCAATACTATTGGTACTGCAAATACCGCCGTTGGAAACAGTGCGTTGACATCAAATTCAGCAGGGTATAATAACACGGCAGTGGGATCATTAGCATTGACGTCAAACTCGCTTGGGCTGAATAATACAGCAGTGGGAGCAAATGCATTAACTACAAACACAACAGGAACAGATAATATCGGGATTGGTTCTAATGCTCTGTCACTGAATATGATAGGTACAGATAATGTAGCAATAGGTGTAAATGCACTAACAACGAATACTACAGGAATAAGTAATATCGGAATTGGCTCGAGTGCATTGGCATCAAATATACTTGGTACAGATAACATAGCAGTGGGTATAAATGCATTACTTGCAAATACAACAGGAGTAGGCAACATTGCAATTGGTTCTAGTGCATTAGCATCAAATGATACTACTAATAATATTGCTATTGGCTATCAAGCATTAACAGCAAATACAACAGGCGTTGACAATACTGCGGTGGGATATCAAGCATTAAATACAAATATACTAGGCACAGATAATACAGCAATTGGTTTTGTGGCTTTACAGTTGAATACTGGGAGCACGAATACAGGAGTTGGATCATATGTACTAAATCAAAACACAACAGGTTATAGCAATACTGCTGTCGGTTTTGCTGCATTATCTGACAATACAATAGGTGCTGCAAATACAGCAATTGGTGGTAATGCACTAGATCATAATACAACAGGTTCTTTTAATACGGCAGTCGGTCTTAGTGCCTTATCAGACAATAGTATAGGTATTAATAATGTGGCAATTGGAGTAAATGCATTAGGCTTTGCATCAGGGAACAATAATACAGCTGTTGGATATGAGGCAGGGTCAAGTCTTATTTCTGGATCGAACAATATATATATAGCAAATACGGGGGGAGTAACAGAATCAGATATTATCCGCATCGGTACAGAGGGAACGCAAACAGCAACCTTTATAGCCGGTATTTATGGGACAACTGTTGGAGGATCAGGAATAGAAGTATTTGTTGATAATACAGGAAATCTTGGTACCGTGGTTTCATCACGCCGATACAAAGAAGCAATAGCTGATATGGCCGAGGCTTCAAATAAATTACTGGAACTTCGTCCAGTACAATTTGTGTATAAATCAGATGAAGAAAAACAAGTTCAGTATGGCTTGATTGCAGAAGAAGTAGAAAAAGTTTATCCAGAACTTGTTGTTTATGATGGAGAAGGTCAAATCTATTCCATTAGATATCATTTGCTTCCTGTTATGTTACTCAATGAATTGCAAAAAAAGTCTCATATTATTGCACAACAAGGAAGAGAGCTAGCAGAAAATACAGAAAATATGGCACGGTTGGAGGAACGCTTAGCTGTTGTTATGGAACTTGTCAAAAATTTGGCAGCACGTCTTGCAGTACTTGAAACAGTACTATAAAAAAATGTGAATATATTCGTAATTGTTTAAAGGGAGTTTTATGAAGAGACATTATTTTTGTATCTATTTTGTTTTTCTGTTCATGAGTTTTTTTTCTAAAAATATATCCGCAAGCTTATACAATAGTACATTTTATGGTACCAATGCAGGTATGTCTAATACAACAGGAACTGACAATTCAGGATTTGGTTTTGCTGCATTACAATTTAATGTAACCGGTATTAATAATACTGCGGTGGGAGCCAACGCGCTACAATTTAATGTAACCGGTGGTAATAATGTTGCAGTGGGAACCAATGCGCTTTTGAAAAATGTTACAGGGGGAAGCAACACGGCAATGGGAACTACAGCATTAGCAGCAAACACTGGTGGCGGAAATAATACTGCTGTTGGAAATAATTCTTTGGCAGCCAACAGTGTGGGGCTTCAAAATACCGCTCTTGGAGGGAGTTCTTTATCAGTAAATACGGTTGGACAAAATAATACCGCAGTTGGCTATGATGCATTATTGTCAAACACAAATGGTAATACCAATACTGGTATTGGCGCATTTGCATTAAGTTTTAATACAACAGGAACACTAAATACTGCCGTAGGTTCAAGTGCATTATTTTCAAATTCAATAGGAGGACAAAATACTGCTGTTGGGAACAGTGCATTGACAAATAATACTGTTGGTACAGGCAACGTAGCAGTGGGTATCTATACATTACTTGCAAATATAAGTAGCAACTATAATACGGCAATTGGGTATTCTGCTTTGGTGAACAATACTGCTAGTTCAAATACGGCAGTTGGTAGTGGAGCTTCATTAGCAAATACTACAGGTACTCAAAATGTATCAGTTGGATTAAGTGCCTCAGCTGCGAATCAAAGCGGTAGCAGCAATACTGCAGTGGGATATGAAGCTTTGCAATCTAATATTACGAATTTTAATACAGCTGTTGGATCATCTGCATTAAATCACACAACTACCGGTTCCTATAATGTTGGTGTGGGATATTTGGCATTGAATGAAAACACAACAGGAGCTTCTAATGTTTCAGTGGGAAGCAATGCTCTACAAGCCAATGTGATTGGTGATAACAATACAGCAATAGGATATAATGCTTTGGTGCACAATACTGCTAGTTCAAATACGGCGGTTGGTGGCGGTGCTTCGACATTCAATTCTACAGGGGCTGAAAATGTTGCGGTAGGGTTCAATGCATCATATGGAAATCAGACTGGCAGTAGTAATACTTCTGTTGGATATCAGGCTTTGGAATTTAATACCACTAATTATAACACAGCAGTTGGATCATCTGCATTAAGTTTTACAACTACTGGTGCCAATAATGTTGGTGTGGGATATTTAGCATTGTATGAAAATACTATTGGTGCTTCTAACGTATCAGTTGGAAGTAATACCCTACAGGCTAATACCGTTGGTAGTAGTAATACGGCAATAGGAGCTAACGCCTTGGTGAGTAATCTTGCGAGCGCAAATACAGCAGTTGGTACTGGTGCTTCAACATCCAATTCTACCGGTATTGAAAATGTTTCAGTAGGGTTCGATGCATTATATTCAAATCAAACTGGTACGGGTAACACTGCGGTTGGATATGAAGCTTTGGAATTTAATACCGTTAGCAATAATACAGCATTCGGAGCGTTTGCGGTACATCAAACAACCACCGGTGCCAATAATGTTGGTGTAGGATATTCAGCATTATATGAAAATACAATAGGAGCACAAAATACAGCAGTTGGATCTGGAGCTTTAGAAAACAATACAACGGGAAGTGCTAATACAGCCCTCGGAGCATCGGCAATGCTTGATAATTTTACCGGACAAAACAATACAGCAGTTGGATTTCAGGCCTTGTTGGCAAATGTGGCAAATAATAACACGGCAGTTGGTTATAATACATTACAACTCAATACAGCAGGAACACAAAATGTTGCCGTTGGGGTGAGTGCAATGGCTGCAAATACAACGGGCATTAATAATGTTGCTGTTGGCTTTAATGCTATGGCCGATAATACCATTGGTGGACAAAATGTTGCAATTGGGATGAGTGCAATGGCTGTAAATACAGTTGGTGCACAAAATGTTGCAATTGGGATGAGTGCAATGGCTGCAAATACAATTGGTGGACAAAATATTGCAGTTGGGGTGAATGCTCTGGCTGCAAATACAATTGGTGCACAAAATGTTGCTGTTGGGCTGAATGCTATGGCCCAAAATACAACGGGTGGACAAAATGTTGCTGTTGGGCTGGGTGCAATGGCCGAAAATACAATTGGTATACAAAATGTTGCAGTTGGGGTGACTGCTCTTACTTCAAATACAACAGGAACACAAAATGTTGCCGTTGGAATGAATGCTCTGCTTGAAAATACAACGGGTGGACAAAATGTTGCTGTTGGTACTAGTGCACTGCAAGATAATACAATAGGAACACAAAATATTGCCGTTGGAATGAATGCTCTGGCTGGAAATACAACGGGTGGACAAAATGTTGCAGTTGGGGTGAGTGCAATGCAAGACAATACAACGGGGGCACAAAATGTTGCTGTTGGCACGAGTGCTCTTGCTGCAAGTACAGTTGGTATACAAAATGTTGCCGTAGGATATGAGGCATTGGCTGCAAATGAAGGTTTCTTTAATACAGCGATTGGAGCTTATGCCTTGCAGGAAAATACAACTGGTTATGAAAATACAGCCGTAGGAACAGCCGCATTACAAAACATGAGCGGGGGTTCTATGAATAATGTGGCAATAGGTTATCAAGCTGGAGTAGCTCTAACGACTGGTTCAAACAATATATATATATCGAGCAATGCGGGAGGAGCAACAGAATCAAATGCTATTCGTATAGGTACCTTTGGAACTCAAACGATAGCCTATATAGCAGGTGTTTTTGATGGAGTTGTTTCGGGAGGGTCCTCAACAGTACTTGCTGATTCAACTGGTCGCATTGGCACAATTTCTTCATCACGCAGATACAAAGAAGCAATAACTGATATGGCAGATACATCAAGTAAATTACTTCAGCTGCGTCCTGTCAAATTTGTATATAAATCTGATGAAGAAAAACAAGTTCAATATGGATTGATTGCAGAAGAAGTAGAGGAACTGTATCCGGAGCTCGTGGTCTACAATGCAGAAGGTGAAATATATTCTATTAAATATCACTTACTGCCAGTTATGATTCTCAATGAGTTGCAAAAAGAGTATCGTGCATTAAGAATTCAGGAAAAAGAGCTTGCCAAAACGCAAGATCTTAATCAAGACCTTGTGCAGGAGGTAGCAAATATTAAAATGATAAATCAAAATCTTGTTTTTGAAATACATGAACTGAAAGAATTAATGCTGTCATTAATTGCTCGTATAGCAGTTCTTGAAAATTTATAAAAAAAAGAGGAGTTTTAATGAAGAAGCACTATTTTTGTATGTATTTAGTTTTTCTTTTTCAGAGTTTTTTTTGTCTCAACACATTTGCAGGAGCATTTAATACATTTTATGGTACCAATGCGGGAATATCAAATACGACAGGATCTGATAATACTGGTTTTGGTAATTCTGCATTACAATTTAATACTATAGGTTCTTTTAATACAGCATTGGGTTATGCAAGTTTACAAGATAATACAACAGGGAATCACAACAGTGCAATGGGCGTTGCCGCATTACAGAATAATACAACAGGAAGCAATAACGTTGCTGTTGGACCGAGTGCACTGGGATTGAATACAATAGGTGGATTTAATGTGGCAACAGGAGAAAATGCGCTTGGAAATAATACCACTGGATCATTTAATACGGCAACTGGTGTTAGTGCATTACAAGATAACATAACAGGAAGTAATAATACTGCTGTTGGATATTTTGCATTAAATATAAATACTGCAAGTGGAAATACTGCAATGGGGTCTAGTGCATTGCAAAATAATACAACAGGTACAAATAATGTTGCTATGGGAGGCAATGCTCTGCAAAATAATTCAATAGGCGCGAGCAATACCGCGGTGGGAGCATCGGCCTTGCAAGCTAATACAGCAGGAACGGGCAATACAGCATTGGGTTCGCAAGCTTTACCATTAAATACAACAGGTATATCCAATACTGCAATTGGAAGTTATACGTTGACATCAAATACAATTGGCTCTTATAATACAGCCTTAGGAAATGACTGCTTATTTGTAAATACAACGGGAATGTATAATACAGCAGCGGGATATTTCTCCATGTTCAATAATACAACGGGAAGCAATAATACGGCGGTTGGTACAGAGGCATTGTTTTCCAATACAGGAGGAAGCAATAATACGGCAGTTGGTATGAATTGCATGGTAGGTAACACTGTTGGTGGACAAAATACAGCTATTGGTTTTGAAACATTGGTCGTAAATAGTGCTGGTGTGGATAATACAGCCGTTGGATGTTTTGCATTAAATAACAACAGTGCAAGTGGAAACACTGCTTTGGGGGCTAGTGCATTGCAAGATAATACAACTGGTACCAATAATGTTGCTATAGGCAATAATGCTCTTCTTAGTAATTCTGTGGGCGTTGGCAATACTGCTGTGGGAGTTGCAGCATTAACGACTAATACCACCGGCTCAAATAATACAGCCTTTGGTTTTGACGCAATGCAACTTAATTCAACAGGAGCAAATAATACAGCAGTGGGAAGTAGTGCATTAAACGCAAATACCATTGGATTGCAAAATACAGCGGTTGGAAATGCTGCATTGTCAGCAAATACATTGGGACAAAATAATACAGCCGTTGGATTTGATGCCTTATTATCAAACACAAACGGTAATACTAATGTTGCAGTTGGTACGTTTTCATTAAGCTTTAATACAACAGGAGTACAGAATACTGCTATGGGAACAAGTGCTCTTTTTACAAACTCAACAGGAATGCAAAATACGGCTATGGGGTATAATGCATTACAAAGAAATACTGCCAGTGGCAATACTGCCATGGGATATAATGCTTTATCAGTTAATACAACAGGCGTCAATAACACGGCAGTTGGATCAAGTGCATCAGCAAAAAATATTGTTGGAATCAATAATACTGCCGTTGGTACACAGACATTACAAAATAATATAGCAAGTGGCAATACTGCGGTAGGAGCAATTGCATTGGCTGTCAACACAACGGGTACCAACAATACAGCCGTTGGTGCTCAAGCGTTGCAAAATAATACAACAGGAACACAAAATACTGCTCTGGGGTCAGTGGCACTTGGCGCAAATGTAATTGGTGTGCAAAATGTGGCAGTTGGAGCAAGTGCATTAGCTGCAAATACAACATCACAAACTGTTGCTGTCGGGTATCAAGCACTGGCATCAAACACAACGGGAACAGGTAACACAGCTCTTGGTTTTGATGCATTACTGTTAAACACTGTGGGTGTACAAAATACTGCTGTGGGAAGTAGTGTTCTTGCTGCAAATACCACAGGAACGGCTAATACCGGTGTTGGTTATCAAGCACTGTTGAATAATACGACAGGAATATTTAATACGGCACTTGGATATAGCGCACTGATTTTCAATACAATAGGGGTTAGTAATACGGCAGTCGGAGGTTTGGCATTATATGGAAATGTGTCAGGTAATTATAATACAGCAGTTGGCACTGATTCATTGCCTTCTAATAGTGGGAGTAGCAATACGGCAGTTGGTTTTCAAGCACTTCAATCTAATACAACAGGAACACAAAATACGGCTGTGGGAAGTAGTGCATTATATGCAAATATAGTAGGGATACAAAATGTGGCAGTAGGAGTAAGTGCATTGGTCAATAATACTGCATCTGGAAATGTTGCCGTTGGGTATGAAGCGCTTATGAATAATGTTGCGGGTACTTACAACACAGCAGTGGGACTCCTTGCATTGAATTTAAATACAGGGGGGATTCAAAATACAGCGCTTGGTAATGCTGCATTAGAAAATAATAATATTGGAACTGCTAACACAGCAGTTGGTTATCAAGCATTGTTTGATAATACGACAGGAAATTTTAATACGGCAATAGGGCTTGATGCATTACAAAATAATACAACCGGTACTGGCAATTGTGCCTTTGGTTCTAGTGCGCTTACACTCAATCAAACAGGAAGCAATAATGTTGCCATAGGGTCAGATGCATTGGCAAATAATACCGTGAGCAACAATGTTGCAGTGGGACTGAATGCATTGGAAGCAAATACGACGGGAACAAATAATACCGCGTTTGGCCTCAGTGCATTATCAACTAATACAACAGGGTCAAACAGTACAGCTGTTGGTAGTAGTGCTTTGTCCAGCAATAGTGCCAGTGGTAACACTGCGGTTGGTTCAGGAGCTTTAGAATTTAATGAAACAGGGGTGCAAAATACTGCTGTCGGGCAAAATGCATTAGCAGCAAATGTAGCAGGCTCACAAAATACGGCTGTTGGACAAAATGCATTGGCGGCAAATGTTGGAGGACAAAATTCTGCCCTTGGTGCTGGTGCATTACAAGCAAATAGTTCTGGTATACAAAATGTTGCAGTGGGTTATCAAGCATTAGCAGCAGCTACGGCAGGGACTGCCAATACAGCAGTTGGTTACAATGCACTTGCTAATATGACAAGTTCTTCGGGAAATACCGCAATTGGTGCTTCTGCGGGAGTAAGTCTTGTTACGGGAGCTAATAATATATATATCAACAACCCAGGCAATACAACAGAGTCAGGTACTATACGCATAGGAACAGGTATGCAGAACTTTGCCTATATAGCAGGTATTTATGGAACAGCATCTGTAAGTGGAGTAGAAGTGTTTATTAATGCAAATGGACAGCTGGGGACGACCACGTCATCTGCCAGATACAAAGATGCGATTACTGACATGGGAGATGCATCAACTAAATTGTTGCAACTTCATCCGGTAAAATTTACCTATAAAGCAGATGAAGAAAAAGAAATACAATATGGTTTAATTGCAGAAGAAGTGGAAGAGCTGTATCCAGAGTTGGTAGTATATGATGCAGAAGGTGAGATATATTCCATTAAGTATCATTTATTGCCGGTTATGATTTTGAATGAATTGCAAAAGGGCCGTCGATCATTAGAAAAATACGGAGAAAAAATTGAGAAATCTGAACACGTTATTGAGCAACATGAAGATGTTATTCAAAATTTGGTACGAGAAATAGCTGAGTTGAAAAAATTAAGCAGTAGTTTAATGGCCCGCATTGTTGTGTTTGAAGGCCGTAAGTGAAAAGACAAAATTGGATTGTAAAGAAGAGTTGTAAGGCTCTATTACAAAGTCAGGCAGTATTTTTATTGAGAATAAGGAGCTTATTATGAAGCAACAATGTTCAAAGAAGTATATTTTTTGTCTCGCTACAAGCCTTTTGAGCAGCAGTGCATTTGGAGGGTTGTACAACACGTTTTATGGTACGAATACCGGTATATCCAATACAACAGGATCAGAAAATAGTGGATTTGGTAACTCTACCCTACAGTTCAATACCATTGGTTCATATAATACGTCGATAGGTTATGAAGCATTGCAAGAAAACACAACAGGAAATTTTAATGTTGCATTTGGTGTTGCTGCATTGCAGAGTAATACAACGGGCAGTAGTAATGTTGCCGTCGGTCCGAGTGCACTGGGACTCAATACTATAGGTAGTTCTAATGTAGCGGTGGGAGAAAATTCACTCGCAGCAAATACAACAGGAAGCCTTAATACAGCAACTGGTGTTAATGCTTTACAAAAAAATGTGACGGGAGAACTGAATACGGCAATAGGATATTTTGCACTGAATGCAAATGTTGTAGGCGGCAATAGTGCCCTGGGATATTTTGCTCTAACAAGCAATACAACGGGAACAGATAATACTGCTCTGGGAGCAAATAGTTTGTTGCTAAACAGTACGGGTTCAAACAATATGGCAGTAGGAAATTCAACATTGCAAAATAATACGATAGGTTCGCAGAATGTTGCAGCAGGAGTTTCAGCTTTATTGTCAAATACTACTGGAATATCTAATACAGCAGCAGGACAAAATGCGCTTTTGAATAATACGATTGGTCAAGGCAATACAGCAGCTGGAGCAGGAACATTATATGGCAATACAACAGGTACCAATAGTACCGCTATTGGGTATGATGCGCTGTTTTCTAATACAAGTGGTTTTAATAATACAGCAATTGGTAGTTTTGCATTACTCGATAATCAAACAGGTTTTGAAAATGTTGCCATTGGATACAGGGCTTTATTTGGAAATACGGGAGAAGAAAATATAGCAGTGGGTGCTTATGCATTGAATGCAAATGGGACGGGAAGTCAGAATACGGCAGTAGGATACAGTGCATTATTAACAAATACAGCAGGTACCGATAATACGGCATTTGGATTTAATGCATTAATGGCAAATGTTGTTGGTAATAATAACACTGCAGCTGGCTATCAGGCACTGCAGGCAAATACTGCAAGTGGCAATACAGCGGTAGGTTACGTGACATTGGGTGCAAATACAATAGGTACAGGTAATGGAGCAATTGGGTTTCAGGCATTGGAATCAAATACCACCGGAGTATCGAACACAGCAGTTGGAAGTAATGCTTTGATGATGAATATAAGTGGGTTGCAAAATACAGCAGTTGGAAAAAGTTCTTTGAGTGGTAATATAGCAGGTCAAAATAACACAGCTGTTGGATTTGACGCACTAGTGTCAAATACGAATGGTAATTCTAATAGTGCCGTTGGTGCATCTGCATTAACATCTAATACGATTGGTATGCAAAACAGTGCGCTGGGTTCAAATGCATTGTTTGCGAATTTGGTTGGTACACAAAATAGTGCCATGGGTTCAAATGCGCTCCAAAATAATACCGTCAGTGGCAACACTGCCATGGGATATAATGCTCTGTCGGCTAATACAATAGGTGTCAATAACACGGCAATCGGATCAAATGCATCAGCAACAAATATTATTGGTAGCAATAATACTGCCGTTGGTACACAGACATTACAAAATAATATAGCAAGTGGCAATACTGCGGTAGGTTCATTATCATTGACTGCAAATACCACAGGTACCAACAACACAGCCGTTGGTCTCCACGCATTGCAAGATAATACAATAGGAACACAAAATAGTGCGCTGGGTTCTGGAGCACTTGGTGCAAATGTAATTGGTGTGCAAAATGTAGCAGTTGGAGTAAGTGCATTAGCGGTAAATACAACATCCCAAACTGTTGCTGTTGGGTATCAAGCACTGGCAGCAAATACAACGGGAGCAGGCAACACAGCATTTGGATTTGATGCCTTACAGTCCAATACAGTGGGAGCAGAAAATACAGCGGTGGGAAGTAGCGCACTTGCAGCAAATACAACAGGAGTATCCAATACAGCAGTTGGCTATCAGGCATTATTGCAAAATAATATAGGAACATCAAATGCAGCTATGGGAACAACTGCATTAACGGCCAATACTGTGGGAATAAATAATATAGCAGTGGGAAGTATGGCATTAAATGCAAATGTATCAGGTAATAATAATACAGCAGTTGGCGCTGATTCATTATTTTTTAATAGTAATGGGAGTAGTAATACGGCAGTTGGTTATCAAACACTTGAATCTAATACAACAGGAGCACAAAATACAGCTGTGGGAGATAATGCATTATTTGCAAATATGGTAGGGATACAAAATGTGGCAGTAGGAGCAAATGCGTTGACTGCAAATATTGTTTCTGGAAATGTTGCTGTTGGATATCAAGCACTTGCTGCAAATAGTACAGGTACCAATAATGTTGCTGTTGGTTTTGAGGCTTTGCAGTCTAATACGCAAGGGAACAGCAATGTTGCTCTGGGATCATCTGCCTTAATGCATAACATTACAGGAACATCCAATACAGCCATAGGTCAGGGAGCATTGGCAGCAAATACGATTGGTGTTACCAATACTGCTGTGGGAGCGAGCGCATTATTCTTAAATACATCAGGAGGAGAAAATTCAGCCATGGGATATGACGCTCTTGCTTCTAATGTGACAGGTCTTGGCAATACGGCGGTTGGACAAAATGCTTTATTAAATAATACCGGTAGTAGTAATACGGCTGTTGGTCAAAATTCATTGGCGACAAATACAAGTGCGTCAAATAATAGTGCTTTAGGTCAAAATGCATTAGTGGCAAACACAAGTGCGGCAAATAATACTGCCGTTGGTCAAAATGCATTGGCCACAAATACAATTGGAATAAATAATACTGCTATTGGTCAGAATGCGTTGGTATCAAATATAGGTTCAAATAATACTTCGGTTGGACAAGGTTCAGTAGTATCAAGTACCGGAGGAGCAGGTAATACGGTTGTTGGGCAAGGTGCCTTTTCAAGCGGTAGTGGAAGTTTAAATACGGTTTTTGGTGCAGGTGTACTTCCAATGAGTTCTGATGGACAGAATGTTGTGATAGGGGTCAGATCACTTGTTAATTGTCCACAGGCATCAAATATGACGACAATTGGTGTTAATACATATGAATATGCAGGTGCTACATTTGGTAATCAGGTATCAACGGCTATTGGATATAATGCAGGATCAAATGTATACGATGGGCTTTTAGATCTTATCCATATTGATAATATTGGAATGGAAACTGAGACTGCTGGTACCTTTCGCTTAGGAACTGTCGGAACACACACTGCAACATACATAGCGGGTATTTATGGTGCAACTTCATCAGGAGGAGTAGAATTACTTATCAGTTCTAGTAACGATTCTGCCTATCAAGCTCAACTTTGGACAACAGCTTCCTCGCGTCAGTATAAAGAAGATATCAGTGATATGAAAGATGCATCAAATAAATTGCTGCAACTACGGCCTGTAAGTTTTATATATAAATCAGATGAAGAAAAACAAACACAGTATGGGTTGGTTGCAGAGGAAGTAGAAGAACTGTATCCAGAATTGGTGGTGTATGATGCGGAGGGTCAAGTATATTCTATTAAGTATCGCTTGTTGCCAGCCATGATTCTCAATGAACTACAAAAAGAATGTCAAACATTAAAAATACAAGAAGAAAAAGTTGAGAATTCTTATCAGATTTTGCTTAAACATGAAGAAATAATAACAAATCTGAAGCGACAAGCAAGAGAGCTGAGAATGTTAATTAATAGTTTAATAGCCCGTATGGTTGCTGTTGAAAGATTATAAGTGGCATAGAGAAATAATAAATACAAAACAAAGTTAAAGTCAAAAATAAAATTTCAGGATATTAATTTTGTAATATAAAAGCGTTATCGTGTAAAATAATAGCATGCAAAGCGGTACTTGAACTATCCTACAAAACGTAATATACTCAGATGAAAGGTTAAGGAGAATGCCAGTGATGCATGACTATTTTTTTACTGTTTTTGTTTGGTTTTTCTTTATTTATCAAAAAAATATATCAAAAAAATTTGGTGTCGCAGGTATAGTTAATTCTTTTTCCTTTATTATATTATCCTTTGTGGGAAATATATTGAAGAAAGAGATATTGTCAAAAAAACTCGCATGACAAAGGGGGATTATGGTGTATTAGAATAAGAATACATAATTGCATAGAGTAGTAGGTGATAGAATAATTATTCGTTTTTAAAGGAGATTGTATGAAAAAAGTTTTAGTTCTCATTTCTGCAGGTTTGTTACTTGGAAGTATCAAAGCGGATGATTCAGACAATACATTTGTAGGGCATCATGCGGGGAAATATAACACAACAGGATTTGGCAATACCGCTGTTGGTAATTCAGCACTTGAATTAAATCAAACAGGAAGTTGGAATACCGCTGTTGGTTTGAGCGCCTTGCAAAATAATACTGCAGGTTTTAACACAGCTTTCGGTGCCGCTGCATTACTAGCAAATATTTCAGGACAAGCAAACACAGCATGTGGTTTCACTGCATTAACAGCTAATTTGACCGGAAGCAATACTGCTGTTGGTCATTTTGCGTTATCGGGAAATACTATAGGAGACAATAATACTGCTGTTGGAACGACTGCTTTGCAATATAATACAACGGGAACACAAAATACCGCAGTTGGTGTTAATGCATTGCTTTTGAATGTGGTAGGAACACAAAATACTGCAGTGGGTTCTGATGCATTGGTCAATAATCTTGCAAATGGTAATACTGCTGTTGGATCTTTGGCATTACAAAGTAATACACTTGGAGCTGAAAATACAGCAATAGGTATTGGAGCACTCCAATCTAATACTGGAGGAAGTAGTTGTGCAGCTCTTGGTTTTAATGCACTGCAAGCCAATACCATTGGAGTTAATAACACCGCTATGGGCTACAATGCTATGACATTGAATACAACAGGGAATAATAACACCGCTATGGGATATCAAGCATTACCGCTCAATGGAATAGGAACAGATAATGTGGCTATGGGAGCAAATGCATTACTGTTTAATTTCACTGGTATTCAAAATAGTGCGATAGGATCTGGAGCATTGACGGGAAATACAGGATCAGCTAATGTTGCTGTTGGTTATCAAGCATTAATTGCAGATGTAACAGGATCGAATAATACTGCACTTGGTGCCACTGCTGGCAGTGCTTTGACATCAGGAAGTAATAATGTGTACATCAACAATGTTGGTTCTGCATCAGATTCAGGAGTAATTCGTATAGGTACTGGAGGAACGCAAACAACAACCTATGTCGCTGGTATTTATGGGACAACCGTTGGAGGATCAGGAATAGAAGTATTTGTTGATAATACAGGAAACCTTGGCACGGTAGTTTCATCTCGTCGATACAAAGAATCGATCAGTGATATGGCCGATGCTTCAAATAAATTACTTCAACTCCGTCCAGTCAAGTTTGTCTATAAATCAGATGAAGAAAAAGCTATTCAATATGGCTTAATAGCAGAAGAAGTAGAAAAGCTTTATCCAGAATTGGTGGTATATGATGCTGATGGCCAAGTCTATTCTATTAAATATCATTTATTGCCAGTGATGATTCTCAATGAGCTTCAAAGAGAATATCGTACATTAAAAATTCATGAAAATGTCATGGAAGAAATTCAAGATGTAAACAGAAATCTTGTCCGTGATGTGCGTGAGTTAAAAGAGTTAGTGAGCAGCTTGATGGCACGCATAGTAGTACTTGAACGTAGATAATCGAAATTAAAAAGGAGATATCTGGTGTATCGCTACAATAAACAGTTTGTTTGGTTATTCTTTATAAGTGTATTCGGGATAGAACTTAATGCATCATTAGATAACACATTTCTAGGACATGATGCAGGAAAATTCAATACAACGGGATCTGGTAATACAGGAGTTGGCAATTCAGCCTTGGAACTCAATGAGACAGGAAATTGGAATGCGGCGCTTGGTTTAAGTGCTTTGCAAAATAACATGGCAAATTTTAATACAGCGATGGGTGCAGCGGCTTTGTCAGGAAATGTTGTCGGAGCAGCGAATACAGCCTTTGGTTTTAGTGCACTAGCAGCAAATTTAACCGGAAGCAATACTGCAGTTGGCCATTTTGCATTGGGTGCCAATACTGTTGGGGATAATAATACAGCGGTAGGAACAACATCATTGCAAAATAATACAACAGGAACTCTTAACACAGCAGTTGGTGTTAATGCATTAAATGCTAATATAACAGGCAACCAAAACACCGCTGTTGGTAGCGGTACACTGAGTAATAATATTGCAGCAGGCAATACAGCAGTTGGTTCATTGGCAATGTTGAGTAATACTTTTGGATCGCAAAATACCGCAGTAGGAACATTTGCCTTGGGATCAAATACCGCAGGAGCTGCCGATGTAGCAGTTGGTTTTAATGCGCTGACAAGCAACATAACAGGAAGCTATAATACTGCTCTTGGGTATGAAGCTTTGGCAAATAATCTTGTTGATTCTAATACTGCAGTGGGAGGTTATTCTCTTACATCAAATACAAGAGGTCTTTTTAATGTTGCAGTGGGATCATCTGCATTGTTGAGCAATACAATAGGTCTTGCGAACGTAGCAGTGGGATATAACGCACTGTACAACAATATAACGGGCACAAGGAATACAGCAGTAGGTTATAGTGCTTCATTTTCTAATGTAACAGGAAGGGGTAATGTTGCAGTGGGAAATGATGCTTTATATTTGAATGTTATTGGTAATAATAATACAGCGGTGGGCTTTAATGCTTTGACATTTAATATTGCCGATAGCAATACAGCGATTGGGAGTGGAGTATTGGCAGATAATACCACTGGTACAAATAATACGGCGGTGGGCTTTAATGCTTTGACATCTAATATTGCCGATAGCAATACAGCGATTGGGAGTGGAGCATTGGCAGATAATACCACTGGTACAAATAATACAGCGGTGGGAGCAAGTGCGTTGTCTTCAAACACTGTTGGTGTTAGCAATATAGCCGTTGGTAACAGTGCATTAATAAATAACACCATAGGCACAAGTAATGTAGCTGTGGGGTACAATGCTTTGTTTTCAAGCTTTGCCAATACTTCCAATACAGCGGTTGGAACGAGCGCTTTGGCCTCCAATATTGCTAATGCTAATACAGCAGTTGGTTTTCAGGCAGCACAGTTAAATACAACGGGGGTTGACAATACCGCCCTAGGATATTTTGCGTTAACATCAAACACGGTTGGTACAGATAATACAGCAATTGGTTTTGAAACTCTGGGACTTAGTACAGCCAGTTTTAATACCGCTGTTGGATCATATGTATTAAACCAAAATACAACAGGTACTAATAATGTTGGTGTGGGATATTACGCATTACTTTCAAATACAACAGGTTTTGGCAACAGTGCTCTTGGCGCGAGTGCTTTGGAAAACAATATTACCGGTGCACAAAATACTGCCATTGGATATCAAACGTTGCAAGCAAATAGTACTGGTAGTGCAAATACGGCAATAGGTTATGATGCATTAGTGAGTATGACAGGAACTTCTAGTGGTAATACTGCAATTGGTTATAATTCAGGAAATACCTTAGTGACTGGTAGCGCTAATATATATATAGCAGCTGGAAGTACTCCCGCAACTGAATCAAATACTATTCGCATCGGTGTTGAGGGAACACAAGCGGCTACGTATATTGCGGGTATTTATGGTGAAACTTCCACCAGCGGCATAGAAGTATTTATTAATTCGAATGGTCAGCTTGGAACATCAACTTCATCTGCTAAATACAAAGAAGCGATCAGTGATATGGCTGATGTGTCAAGTAAATTACTTCAACTCCGCCCGGTGAAATTTATTTATAAATCAGATGAAGAAAAGCAAACGCAGTATGGTTTGATTGCAGAAGAAGTAGAAGAGGTTTATCCAGAATTGGTGATATATGATGCAGAGGGTCAGCTGTATTCCATCAAGTATCATTTATTACCAGTCATGATTTTAAATGAACTGCAAAAAGATCATCGCAAAATTCTTGTGCAAGAACAAGATATTAAAATGTGCAAAAATACGCTTGTCGTGCATGAGAAAGATATTTTGCGTATGAAAATATGTGAAAGTGAGATTCGGGAACTGAAGTCACTTATGAAGGATGTAATAATACGCATGGGGGCTCTTGAAGATATGATGAGCAGATAAAAAAGATAGTAGTATATATTCATTACCAAAAGGAGATATCGTATGAAATATTGTCACAAAAGGGCATGGGTGCTCTTGGTTCTTGGGAGTATGCTCGGAGGAGTAACTGAAGCAGCATTGGATAATACATTTCTTGGTACTAATGCAGGAAAATTTAACACAACAGGATTTGGCAATACAGGTATTGGTAATTCAGCATTGGAAGTTAACGCAACAGGAAGTTGGAATGCGGCACTTGGTTTGAGCGCATTGCAATATAACACCGCGAGCTTTAATACAGCGATGGGTGCAGCGGCATTAGCGGCAGATGTTTCTGGCGCAGCGAATACTGCATTTGGTTTTAGCGCATTAGCAGCAAATTTGACCGGAAGCAATACTGCAGTTGGTCATTTTGCATTGGGTGCCAATACTGTTGGTGATAACAATACAGCCGTAGGAACAACATCATTACAAAATAATACAACAGGAGCTCTTAATACAGCAATTGGTGTAAATGCATTAAATGCGAATGTAACGGGAAGTCAAAATACCGCTCTTGGTAGTGACGCACTGAGAAGTAATATTGCAGCAGGTAACACTGCGGTTGGTTCATTGACAATGTTGAGCAATACTTTTGGAGCACAAAATACTGCAATGGGAACATTTGCAATGGCATCAAATACTGCAGGAAGTGCAGATGTCGCTCTTGGGTTTAATGCGTTAACAAGCAATATAACAGGAAGTAATAACACAGCGCTTGGTTATATAGCTTTAGCAAATAATCTTGTTGATTTTAATACAGCAGTAGGAAGCCATTCCTTAGCATCAAATACAACAGGTACGAGCAACGTTGGTGTTGGTGTTGGAACATTAATGACCAATACAATAGGAGTGAATAACACAGCAGTAGGAAATAATGCTTTGACCAATAATCTTGATGGTAACAGCAATACAGCGATGGGAGCTGGTACCCTGGCCAGTAATCTTGCCAGTCGTAATACGGCAGTTGGTAGTGGTGCAATGACATCTAATACTCTTGGTTCAGGTAATACAGCGGTGGGATATGGTTCATCGCTTGCTAATTCAATTGCCAGTAATAATGCAGCGCTGGGTTATGCAACATTGCAGAGCAACGTTGCAAGTAACAATACAGCAGTTGGAGGCAGTGCATTAATAGCAAATACGACAGGGACAAGCAATGTTGCTGTTGGAACAGCGGCTTCTTTTTTAAATTTGACTGGTAGTGATACAACTGCCGTTGGATATAATGCTTTGTTTAATAACACGGTTGATGCTAACACCGCAGTGGGATCATCTGCATTGTTGAGCAATACAACAGGTATCGGGAACGTAGCAGTGGGATATCAAGCACTGTACAACAATACAACGGGCACAAGGAATACAGCAGTAGGTTATAGTGCTTCAATTTCTAATGTAACAGGAACGGGTAATGTTGCAGTGGGAAATGATGCTTTATATTTGAATGTTATTGGTAATAATAATACAGCGGTGGGCATTAATGCTTTGACAGATAATATTGCCAATAGCAATACAGCTGTAGGTGGTGGAGCAGCAGCAGGCAATAGCACAGCGATTAATAACGTTGCAGTCGGGGCAAGTGCGCTTCTTGTAAATGTTGTTGGTAGCAATAATACAGCTGTTGGTACTTCAGCTCTTGCTGCCAATATAGTGGCTGCCAATACAGCAGTTGGATCATCAGCATTAACAGCAAATACAACAGGTGTTGACAATACTGCAGTGGGATATTTGGCTTTAAGCTCAAATGTGGTAGGTACCGATAATACCGCAGTGGGCTATGAGGCTTTAGAGTTTAATACATCGAATTTTAACACCGCAGTTGGATCATTTACATTAAATGCAAATACAACAGGTGTTAACAATACGGCAATGGGCTATGATGCCTTGGGTTCAAATGTGAATGGTATTGATAATACAGCAGTGGGTTATGAAGCTTTAGAGTCTAATACTGCTAGTTTTAATACCGCAATGGGATCGTTTGCATTAAATTCAAATACAACAGGTGTTAATAATACTGCAATGGGCTATGATGCCTTGGGTTCAAATGTGACGGGTACCAACAATACAGCAGTGGGTTATGAAGCTTTAGAGTCTAATACAGCGAATTTTAATACCGCAGTTGGATCATTTGCATTAAATTCAAATACAACAGGTATTGATAATACTGCAGTGGGATATTCGGCATTATACGCAAATACAATAGGCTTTTCCAATACATCCGTTGGTGCCTTTGCCTTAGAAAACAATACAGCTGGAATTAACAATTCAGTACTTGGATATGAAGCATTAGAAAGTAATACAACAGGAAGTAACAATGTTGCCGTGGGAAATCAGGCATTATTCACTAATACCTTGGGAGCTTTTAATGTAGCTGTTGGAGGAGGGGCATCAGCATTTAATGCAATAGGGAGCTCTAATACTGCCGTTGGCTTTGCTGCTCTTTCTACTAATAGTGTCGATGGCAATACTGCTGTCGGTTTTACTGCATTATCTGGCAATACAACAGGTGTTGGTAACACCGCCGTTGGTACTAGCGCATTGAGTGGTAATGTAGTTGGTACTGATAACACCGCTGTTGGTAGCGGAGCTCTTGCAAATAACATTTCATCGAGCAATACGGCAGTGGGATATAATGCGTTAAATGTAAGTACGGGTTCCGTATTTAGTACAGCAGTTGGTTATTTGGCGCTTGCAAGTGCTACAACTGCAGGTGGATTGACTAATACAGCGATTGGTGCCTATGCATTACAAAATAATACGATTGGTCTGGCAAATGTAGCTGTGGGTACGAGTGCACTCTCGAATAATACAACAGGTACAGATAATACAGCAGTAGGACAGAGTGCTCTTGTCTTAAATACAATAGGTATTAGCAATACAGCAGTTGGTTATGGAGCATCGTTTTCCAATACAACAGGTGATGAGAATGTGGCAGTAGGAGCTAACGCATTATTTTCTAATTCAACGGGTTCAACTAACACAGCAATTGGTTATAATACATTGGCAAGCATGTCAGGTACTTCTTCTGGTAACACAGCTCTTGGATTTAATTCAGGAAATACTTTAACAACTGGTAGTGCTAATATATACATAGCAGCTGGCAGTACACCTGCAGTTGAATCAGATACTATTCGCATCGGTGTTGAGGGAGTTCAATCAGCAACGTTTTGTGCCGGTATTCGTGGCATAACAACTGGTGTTAATGATGCGATTGCCGTGCTTATTGATACAAACGGCCAACTTGGCACGACTTCTTCATCCCGCAAGTATAAGGATGCAATTTCTGATATGGGAGAATTATCAAGCAAGTTGCTTAAACTTCGCCCTGTTAGCTTTGTATACAAATCTGATGAACAAAAACAAACGCAGTATGGTTTGATAGCTGAAGAAGTAGAAAAAGTTTATCCAGAATTGGTAGTGTATGACAAAGATGGTCAACTGTATTCCATCAAATATCATTTGTTACCAGTGATGATTTTAAACGAGCTACAAAAAGAACATCGCCGATTAAGCCGTCAAAATGACAAGATTGATGAACATGATGCAGAAATTAGAGAATTGAAAAAACTTGTTCAATCTTTAATGGCACGAATCTTGGTTCTTGAATCAAGAAATTAAGTAAATATAGGAACTGCGGTGATAGAACAAAGAAGGCAAGCGTTATTATCAGATGTTTGTTGCATCCGGAGTGAGGTAATAACAGCAGATGAAAAAAAAGATGATTGCACCAATGCATGGCAAAAATCTGTTGCCTCTTGTGAAGTTTGACACCGTGTTTGTATAATTGCTTTATGTTTATCAAGAGTCACTGAAAGTAATATTGTCGGTGAACATGCGCGACCAATTGTTATAAGTTGGTCGCGCATTTGTTTTGTGTCCAAAAGATGTTTTTTGTACTTTTCGATGGTGCCGTTCAAACTATCAATCTGTTTTTTGACCGCATGTTTTTGGTCAAGGGCAGTGATAAAGGTTGCAGCCTGATAGGCGTAGGCAACTTTTTCTTTTTTTATATTTTTTAACTGTATAATGTATGGTATTTCGTGCCAAAACAAAATCAAAAGCGTGCATAGTATAAAAAAACGGGACCAGCGATACCACCGAAGAACTGCTGCGTATTGTGATGGTGTATACGTTTTTATAAAAGAAACAGATTTCATAAACTATCCTTTTGTGCTACATATGTACCAAATGCAGCGGTGAGGTGATGAGGATTTTCTTGAACCATGGTATTGCCAATAATATGTGTCAGCAATGCAGGGCTGACAAGGGAAGTGGGACTTTTTTTCTGTTCTATATCGACACTTAATTTACTCGTGCGAAATGCAGCTCCTTGAATATGGCGATATGTATGAAAAAATCCAAGGGAATAAGGGCACAGGGAAACAAGATCGATACCGGCACTCAAAGCACACATCTGGTACTGAGCGCGTAAATATGAAGGAATGGCGCACAGATAAAAAAGAAAAGATTCATCAGATTGTGGACATACATAATGATATTGTCCTGTCATGCCGGGTGGAAAATGAGCAAGCATGTCTGTGCGATCAGGATGCGACTTGGTTGTTGTGACAAATTTTTCAAACAGTGCCGGCGGAGTGATGATAAAAGTAAAAAATGTATTCTTGGGCTGGTACTGTTCCAGAAAATGGCGGAGCGATTGAGCGACGCTTGTTGTATTGGTGAGCATATATGGTGCCAGATCAAGACCCGGTATACGATAGGCATGGTATGCATTAATAGAAAAAGGAACATGACGATGGTGTTGTTGGGCAAACCAATAGAGATGAACTGTTGGTGGATCAATGAGCGCAATAAGATGCGCATGATGAGTCCGTTTTTCAAACCACATAATACAACTCCTTTCAAAAAAGTATAATACGTTCTAGAGTATAGTATGTATGTATATCTATAGTAAAAAAAGTCAGAAGGCAATGTTTACAAAAAAGGAGAAAAAATGATATTACGAGCATTAACTCTAGGTTTCTTGTGCTGTGTATGTATCGCAGATGTGTATGCAAAAATGGTTCGTGTCATGACGTGTAATGTGCGGCGAAAAGGTACTGAAAAAAAAGAAGAGTATCGGTGGGAAAATCGCAAAGAGGCACTGATAGAACTTTTTGTCCAAAAAGAGCTCGATATTATTGGCCTGCAGGAACCAGTAGAGGAACAGGTTGATGATATTGCAGAAAAACTCGACCAATATGCATGGGTTGGCGATCCGCGCGGTACGGTATGGATTGTAGATTCGAATGAATTCAATCCTATTTTTTACAATAAAGAACGTTTTTCAAAAGAAGATGCTGGCACCTTTTATGTGACCAAGCCGTGGTGGAATTTTCTCTGGGCAACGGTGTCATATTTGCCTCGCATTTGCACATGGGTTTTGTTACAGGATCTTGAACAGAAAAAGTGTTTTTATGTCTACAATACGCATCTTGATAATGCATCTGATAAAGCGCGCAAACAAGGACTCATTGCAATTTTTGAGGCGATTGCAAAACAAGCAAAAAAGCATCCCATTATTTTGTTGGGCGACTTGAACATGGAAATAACTGAGGAATTTGCAAAATTACTTGCAGAGCACAACTTGAAAAATGCGCAAGATGTTGCAAAGGAAAAAGGTCCCTCAAAAGGGACGCATAAATTGTGGGATGAAAACAGCGCGCAAGCACAAGAACAAATTGATTACATTTTTGTCAGTGATGACAATTTTGTAGTGGAAAAATATGAAATTATAACAACAGAAAAAGTGCTTAGCGATCACCGTCCCATCATGGCTGATCTTGAGCTGAAGTAGAGAATGTAGTTATACATGTAAATACATTCTATTTTGTTTTGCATAATTTTCATTCCAAATATTACAAACAAGTTTTGCTATAGCATATTCGTACTCCTGTGTTGTTTGTTCATCAATATTTTCCATATAATAACGGAATATTTTTATAGATGATTCTTGCTCAAAAAATCTTTTTGTTATATATATGTCTGTTGATTTGTTCTGTTATACACTGGCGTTCTTCTTCAAATTCTTGTAAAGCTAGGTCAATATAAGTTTTAAAATTATCGTGGATATTTATTGATATAGCATAAACCAGTTGTAATTTCTTAAACGAACGCATTTCCTCCCTCTTCTTTTTTTGGAATTCTTTCTTCCCCCGTTCGTCTTGAGCTTGAACATCCTTCGTGGAGCCTCGAAGAGGCGGAATGAAGGATCAAAACGGGGGGAGGGGGGAGAATTTTTAAGGGAGAGATTATTATGATACGAGCCGGTAATTTCTAATGTTTTATGCTATATCTTATTCATCGGCCAACATTATGAGTTTTTCAGAGAAGACAAAATGTCGCCCAATATCCCGTGGAACATCGCGATTATTTGTGTCCCAGCTATTATTTTTGGAATTCCTTTGAAAGTATCCCGATATTGTTTGTTCTGGATTATCTTTATAAAGCGAGTATTTATAAAGTGAGTATAGAGACTGTGTAAATAATAATGGAAGAAATAATAAAACAAAAATAATCTGCATAAAATTTGTGACTCCATGTTTTAATAAAATTAAAAACCTTTGGATTATGGTTCAATTGTCAAAAGTTGTTTTATGGGTTCCCATTTTTTTTCAAAAGGGTTTTGGTACAATGCTTTTCTTTTTTCCTTATCGCTTGCATTTGCGGGCAACATTTTCACTCGTGGATCGTCATCAATATTGTAATGGGAAAGATTATTGTCTAGCTGCACAAATTTATTCAGTTTGCATTGTATAACCTTATTCCGTCTACGCTGCACAACTTTATTCAGAATGAGGTCTGAGGCTACCTTTGGAAAGTGATACCAAGGACCATAGATGCTATAATATTCACCGGAAGGATTTCCGCAACTTGGCTTATAGCAGGGTGAATTTTGCCTGAAGCCGAGTTTGCAGCTGATGCTATCCTTGTTTTTCCATTTATAATGATTGCATAAAATCCTATATTCTTCACCTTGCGAAGAATATAGGTGTGAGGTACGTATGCCTGTGATTGGGTTTAATGTGAGCAGGCATACTTTTTCTAAATTCTTATTCGTATCTTCCACTTTCGTATCTCCCACTAAGGATCTAGAAATTCTCAAAATGTCTTTTTCTGTCAAATATGTTTTATTTTTTAAAGATGCGAGATATTTGATTTCGTTATTAAAATTTCTAATGAGTGTTTCTAAGGTAGTTATAGTTTTATAGCTACGAACTAAAGTTAAATTCCCTTTTAAAATAAACGGATCTAACAATCCATTATAATTTGATTGTATTATTGCTTTAATGATAATGTGATTATGCTTGTTGATTTCTTCTTCTATATATAGACATTCTCCTTTAAATTCGTCCAAAGCAACATCAATAATGTAAGGCTTAAAATTAGCGTGAGTGTTTATTAGTATTTTATCATCAGTGCAAGCTATTTGTTTTTCAGACCATACAAAATTTCGCGAAAAAAAAGGCATAACATATTTTTTTCTTTCAAACCATCCCGATATTGTATCTTCTGGATCTCTATAATTTGGATGTAAAGACTGTGTAAATAATAATGTGAGAAATAACAAAACAAAAATAATCTGCATAAGAGGCTCGATCAATTTTAGAGTTAAATATTATGGATTTAATGGTAATATAGTTTGAAAAAATAGGCAAATATGTTAGGTACATTAGGCGAAATGGCTATTGAAAAATGTTTTATGCGATATTCCCGCTAATTACCCTATTTTTGCCTTCTAAATCTTTGTGCACGACAATATTAGTATATCCTGCTTGTTCCATGCACCGTTGCGCCTCAGTGCCTTGGGTATAATCTATTTCTATGTACAGTTGCGCAATACATTGTTTTTGCAACTCTTTATTAATGTCGAGCCATGCAGGCGCTTGTTGTATTATTTGTTTGATGATTGCCATGCCGTTATCTGCGGCGAGTAGCGCATGCTCATCTTCCCATAGTGTTACTGATTTTTCTACGCTGCTCCACTGTTCTGGAGAAATATAGGGAGGGTTGGAAACAATAAGATCGAAGCGGAGGTCGGGGCTGAGTTGAGCAAAAAGATCTGATTGTACGGTTGTGACATTTCTGATGTTGTTATGATGTTTATTTTTTTCAGTGAGTGCAATGGCATGGGGGGAGATGTCGGTTGCATATATCGTTGCCGAAGGCAGATGGTGTGCGAGAGCGAGAGCAATGCAGCCAGAGCCGCAGGCAAGATCGAGGATAGTAAATTTTTTGTCTGAGCACAACTCAAGTTTGTCAATAAGGTCGACGACCCACTCTTCTGTTTCAGGTCGCGGAATGAGTACTGGTTGCTGGACAAGAATATCAACATCATCAAAAGGAACTGAGCCGAGCAAATATTGCAACGGCATATGGTTATCAATGAGTTTATGGAGCCATTCTAGCAACAATTCTTGTTGGTCATTAGTCAGCATAATAGTTTTGTAGCTAATAAGTTGTGCCTGTTTTTTCTTGAGAATATATTCTACAATCCACCATGCATACTGTTGGCACAAAAGGTTATTTTTGTACACTACACTCAGCTGTTTAGTTATATGTTCCAGAAGATCAAAAAGTTCGTAGGTAAACATTATATTTCCACAAGTTCTTGAACGAACTGTTGTGCGTGAAACGGTTTAAAATCATTAAGTTGTTCGCCATATGCAATATAGGCGACAGGAATTTTGAGTTCATGAGCTATGGCAAATACAATGCCCCCTTTGCCGGTGCCATCCATTTTGGTGAGCACGATACCATCAACGTCAGTGCACTCTTTAAAAAGTTGCGCTTGTTCAAGCGAATTTTGTCCAAGCATGCTGTCGACGGTCAAAAGTGTATGAATTTTTGCATTAGAAAGTTTTTTAATAATAGTCCGTTTTATTTTTGCCAGCTCTTGCATAAGGTGAGTCTTTGCCTGGAGTCGTCCGGCGGTGTCGATGATGAGAATGTTATACTGCTGTGCAACAAACTGCTCACAGCCACTAAAAACGACCGAAGCAGGATCTTGTCCTGGTTTGCCAGTGATAATGTGGGCCTGTGTTGTGCGAGCCCACTGGGCAAGTTGCTCTGGTGCAGCGGCACGAAAAGTGTCGGCAGCAACAAGGAGAACTTTTTTTCCCTGCAAAGCGAAATGGTGAGCAAGTTTACCGGCAAATGTTGTTTTGCCACTGCCATTAATGCCGACAAGTACAAATACAGAGCCGGTTTGTTCAAAGGGAGGCACATTGTCCATAATACCAAGTAATGCATCATGGAGTGCTGTGCGTAGTGCAGTGCCCTGAGAAATTGTGCCCTTGAGGACACCATCTCTCAGTTGTCCAATAACAGTGCGGGAGGTTTTAACTCCCGCATCAGATTTTATTAAAATCAACTCAAGTTCAGTGAGTGTATTTTCGTCAACTTTTGTACGACTAAAAAGAGTACCAAGTGCAGATGTTACCGTGTTGTATAACTTCTGTAACTTATTTTTTATAAAACTAAACATGTCATCTTATTTTTTTGTGCTTTGATCAAATACCTCGGTAAGTTTTTTTAGATTCTCAAACTTGGCGTTATATGCTTGCAAGATAGTATCTATTTCCGAAAAGAGCGATTGCTTTGTTTCATCATCAGCAGTTGTTGTCAGAATTTTATTTTTTGTAAATTCTCCTTCTGCTTTAATTTTATCCCAAAGGGTTACAAGAGTATCACGAGTTTGCTTTCCTACGAAACAATTAAGACTTCCTCCAAGAATTGGTTGTTTTTGTTGAGGTTTACCACCGAACATGAGCTCACAGAGATTAGCTCTGTGAATGACATTTTCTAGTTCTTTATCTATATTTCCCAGAGAAGTTTCGACAATCTCTTTGAATGCATTAAAGAATTTATGGGGACATATAGGACAAAAGTTTGTATCGCCGGTACATTCTTGTTGAACAGGATGGTTGATAGAAATTACTTGACCATCAGGGCCATAGTTTACAAGGTCTATATGTTCTACTGAATTTGTTGATAGTTGAGGTGCTGGCATTTGTTGGCCAGCACCGATATTATTTGCCAAAACTATAAATGGTGAAGAAAACAAGAGAGCTAATGTCAATTTTTTATGCATATTTTTTCCTTATAGTTATGCAGTGTTGTTTTTTATTGTATTTGTATATCTGAAGAAATAATTTCTACTGTTTTTTTAACAAATTCAGGTAAATCTCTTTGTGCCTGAGCAATTTCTGAAAGAAGTTGTTCGATTTTTACCGCATATGCGCCTTTTACAGCAGTATCAGCTTTTGATTTTTGGATTTGTGTTATAATTTTTTCTGCAAAAGCAACAAGCTTTTCATATGCTGCTTCATTGTTGAGTAAAAATTCTTGTTGTTCTTTGTCTATTAGAGAGCGTACTATTTTTCTGTAATTTCTGCAGAAACCCAAGAGAGATTGCAGGGCGGTCAAATCACCAGTGCGATGAGCGGCAAAAATAATACACTTTTTGACTAAAGAATTATACAGTTTTTCAGCTCTTTCATTTTTTTTGTCTGGTTTTGTTGGTCCAACAATGACTTCACACTGTTCGTCTGGTTGTTGTCCATCAGGAGTTTGATCATTTGCTATAATATCTTGTGCAACTTCTTCCACTACATTAGAATATGCAATATTCTCTCCCTCATTTTGATCAGCTACCCATTCTCCTTCCTGACATTCTTCATTTTGAGCTATCCATGATCCGTCCCCCTCATTTTGATTTGCCCATCCTTCTTGGCATTCGCCTTCGTGAATATGACCAGGGTTGTTATCTCCATGATGATCGCCATGGTGATGATCTCCATGATGGTCTTCATTGGCATTTAACATGAGACCCGAAAACAAGAGCGTCAATACAAGTAACTTTTGCATAATTTTTCCTTTCTTTTTATGCATACCATATCTCAACTATTGTCAGCATAATAAAAAAGGAAAGGAAGTACAACTTTTTATGTGCCGCCCCTTGCTATTATTCCATCAACTATGGTGATGAGTTCAAGGCATGCTTGGTGATTAAGATCAAAAACTTCTTTCATGAGTTTTTCGTCCGCTGCTGTATATTTCCAGTTTGTCTGATGTGCAATAATATACGCAACTTTCATTAATTTTTTTGCGGGGAATGTGCTTATCAGTTTTTTGAGTGTTGCTCGCATACGTTTGAATGCCCTAATGTGGGCGGGTGACCATTTAAACTGTACAAAGGCAGTTTTTGAGCAGACAAGGTCACGGGCAATTATGGAGATTTTGTGTAAAGGCTTTTCGCGTTCAAAATACAGAGGATAAAGGCAATGGTCCATGTCTATGCCAATAAAACTGTCATTATATTTATTATATATGTAATTGCCTCGATGGCGATCCATGTTCAACATAAAAATATCGAGAGCAATGATATCGAGGAGATCGTTTCGATATGCAATTTTTTCTAAGGTTTCTGGGGTTATTCTATCTATATCAATATCAAGATCTTCAAAAGGGGCTTTGTCACCCAAATTTATGAGGGTTGATCCGTAAACAAATGAGTGAATGGTATATGTTTTTAATGGGTCCATGGTTTCTTTGAGCGAAATAGGTCTTTTATTTTCGGGCAATATTCGTACATAATTTCCTGCAATCCCGCAGGTATTACTGACAAAGGAGCCGAAAACGTCAAGAAATGCGAATAAAGGGTCATTTGCTTTAATAATAAAAGGTTTTTCTTGTGCATCTTCTGCTTCTACAACATGTGCGCAGATAGATTCAGTTGCTGCAAGAGGAAGAGTGTACTGTACTTGTTTTTTGAGTGACTCTTTGAGCCGGCCAAACGGTTTTCGGACAACTCTTTTTTCAAGAAATATAAGGCTTTTTTCAAGAAGCGGGAGGAGGTGATGTACTTGTTTTTTGAATGACTCTTTGAGTTGGCCAAACGGTTTTCGAATAACCTTCTCTTCAAGAAATATGAGGCTTTTATCAAGGAATGGAAGTAAGTTAGGAATGGAAAGTGTATTTAGGTACGGTGTTGCAAGAAGACTGAGAAGTACCACATTAAGGTAGCATTTTTTCATTATCATTTTTAATATCCCTTTGCATTAAAATATTTTTTCATTTTTATCTCTGTATTTATTAATTTACTCAAAAATAATTATAATGCGACGGCTTTCAGTCTTCTTATTTTTATCTGAAATAAATAAACACATATTACTAAATTTGAAAATATTTTGCGCTATTTGGCTAGGGTGATGTTGATAAAATGATTTTTGATATTCAGTATGAAAAAAAATAAAAATTAAATCTAATAAAAATATCAAATAGAAAAAATACGACAAGGGGCTAGTTCTTTGTTTTTGAATCCTTTTTTACTCCATTCGTACCTCATGGAGCTCCAAGGAAAAGAAATGATCATATTTTCTTTTCCTTATTCATCCTTCGCAGAGCCCTTAGGCGGAGCGAAGGATAATAAGCCCGGATTTTTGCCCGAGCTTTTTTTTATCGTATTTTGTAGGATTTATGCTATATGTACGTTTTCTTCAGCTATTTTTGTTTCTTTAGCAGTTTCTTCTGTAATTGATGCATCAATTTTTGCCGCAATAATATTGTTATCGACAACATTGCCGACACCCGCTGTTATAGGCGCATCTTTTTTGATGGACCAATGTGCTGGCATTTCATATTCATCATCAGAAGAAGAAGTGAATCCATTATCATAATAAGGAGCAAGAGCAGAATTATTTTGGCTAGGTTGTTCTTCTTCTTTGAGGCCCAAATAACTGATAATCCCTAACGTTGTACCAATAATAAGTCCAGCGCCTGCAAGAGCATATAACTGTTCTGGATATATAAGTCTCATAGCTTCGCCAAGTCTCATCTCTGAGTTCCAAGCGCGTCTCAAGCCATTAAACAAATCTATTCTTCGGCATACCGGGAGCCAAATATCTTTTCTTGTATTTGTGTAATGGATAAGTCCCGCTGAAAAAGCGGTTGTTGCTATTGCAGGAACAAATAATGCCGCTCCAATAGTTGTTTTGTAAAAAGATACGACACCTTTTGCAGCACGTCTGAGCATGCCATCTTTTTTTGCCTCAATAGTTCCGTTTGGTAGTAACAAACTACCTACAAGAACGAGCGTGCTTGTAATACTGGAAAACTGTCTCATTATTGCGTTTTTCATTTTAAAAGATCCTTTGTGTAAAAATAATATTCTTATACATTTTTTTCTGATTCGTTTAATGGCTGAGAAAAAGATAATTGTAAGCATTTAGCTCAGCAATTAGATTAAGATTTGCTTGCTTTATTTCAATTTTTTGTTTTTTAATTTGATCTTTAATTTCTTTGGTTGCTTCTTGCTTTTCTTTGATTTTATGTTTTAACCGTTCAGTTATATCTTTTAAACGATCAATGAACCAGAAGCAATCGCTGAATCCATTGGAACATCCAGATTCTTTTCCATGAATCTTACAATCTCCTAAATTTTTAATTATGGAAGGTATTGCTTTCTTAATTGCTTCAATGAGTGCTTCCTGTTCTTTTTTTAATTCTTGAAGGCTAACTGTGGGTCGTGGCTTTTCTGGAAGAGCTGGTGTTGCAGAGCAAGTAGAAGCTGGTATTTCGGAAGAAGCATTAATTACTGGTCCTGAAAGCAATAAGATTATAACAGTAAAAAAAAGTGAGCTTGTAATACTGGAAAACTGTCTCATTGTTGGGTTTTTCATTTTAAAAGATCCTTTGTATAATATAATTTATGTATTCATTTCTTATTGGTTTTGGGAAGGTTTAAGATTTTCATCTTTATCAAAATAACTAGTAAAAAGCTTTAAGGCCTCCACTTTTTCATCATTTGAGTAAATGTAGTGATTGCATTGTTGTATTAGTTCCATATCCCATTTTTCTTTTTCTATTTCTTCGTGGATTGCGGCTTTTAATATTTTATTGTAGGCATTGAAATAATTAATAATATCATCACGTAGTTGTTTCCCTTTATTACATTTATCAACGTGTCCACTCAGCATGCAAACGTTTAATTTTCTAAGTATGCGAGGCATTTCAATAGTATATATATTGCTAAGAAATTGAATGTGATTTATCTCCAATTCCTTTCTAACAATATGGCGATGTATTTTTTTTTCAAATTGACGTACGCTTTCTAAATATCCGTCAATTATTATATTTTCAAAAAGCAATGGGAATGGCGTCTTTGGAGCTTGCTGTTCAGCAGAAAATGCTGGTGCTGAAAGCAATAACATTGTGCCTGTAAAAACAAGGGGGCTTGCGCTATTAAAAAAGCACTTTTTGATGATACTTTTCATTTTAAAAGATCCTTTGAATCAGAGTAGTATTTTTCTACATTTTTCATTTCCATATTTACTATTTTATAGAAAAATGAGAGTAACGCAAGTTTATTTTTTATTATGTTTATAACTGAAAATAAAAAATAAAAGATCTAAAACGTCACCGTGCTGGCCAGGCGTTGGGTGAATGTTTTGAGGCGGCGGTATTCGTTGCCTGTTAAAAGGGAATACATGTTCATGAACTCTATAACACGTTCATGGGTTACAAAATTGTGTGATGCCTGCCACGCCAAAAGAGCCAGAAGAAGTTCGTCGATATTAAAAATTTCATGCTGCAGTGCAAAAAGGAGGGGGGCGTAGGAGCAGGAGGCAAAAAAGAGGGCCTGCATGTCATGAGGCAGAGGGACAACGAAGGCGTGAATTTTGGGAGGCTGCGGCGGAAGAAGATAACGTATGTGACCCCGTTCGTAATATCCAAGGGGGAGGCAAGAAAAAGAGGTTTTTAAAAAAGCGAAAATATGAGGTTGTTCCTGGCGCAGCTCTTGTTCAGTTTTTTGATAAATAAACGGGGTGCGCCCGGGATCTAAAGACCCTGTTTCTGTGTGAAAAACAATGCCAATGAGGGTCTTTTTTTCCCCTTCTATGGCAATGAGAGAGCCAAAAGAGGGAAAATAATCCCATTCCCAGCATTGGGCGGTCCATTTTACAATAGAACTGTTAATAATCTCAGCAAAGGGTTTGTTGCTGTTCATACTCATCCTCAGTGTCGGGCAACAGGGCATTTTCAAGGTATTCTAGGCGGTGAATTATGGAATGATTAAGCTCGCCAATAGCTTTTTTATGGTCTTTTGTGCCATATCCTTTGTGTTTTGCGAACTGATACCCGGGAAAAAGGGGGTCCATGAGGGTCATAAGGGCATCTCGAGTAACTTTAGCCACAATGGAGGCGGCTGCTATGGAGCTTGATTTTCGTTCTCCAAAAGGGAAATAATGGACCGGAATGTCGTTATAGCGAGTATTGGCAAGGCTTAAGGGCATGGCATCGACTAAAATAGCGGCGGGCAGCTGTGGAGTGATGGCTAGAAGATTGAGAAGGCCCTTTTTCATGGCAATAAGAGTTGCTTGCCAGATATTATGCTGATCTATGATGCGGTGGTGGGCGATTCCAATGCTATAAGAACAGTTTTTTGCTATCCAGTTGTAGGCAGTTTGCCGTTCCTCAGGGGTCATAAGCTTGGAATCATTGAGTAGGCGGTGGATTTTATGGGGTGGAAGAATGACAGCTGCGGTGACAACCGGCCCTGCGAGGCACCCTCTGCCAACTTCATCAATGCCGCAGACGAGCTCTTGAGCCTCCCAGTGCGTATATTCGAACTGGTTTTTCTTAAAATTGACTTTTTGCCGAGTTTGAGTAATTATGATCTTTTCCATTTGACAACTTTAAAAATATACGTACAATTAGAATTAAGGCAGTTGTTTACAATCATTGATCTTCAAAGTAACCAGTATAGCAAGAGGAGCAGAATATGCCATCTTTATCAACGAAATTGCGAATAAAAGAATTATTACGCGAAAAAGGGTGGACAACCAAGACGCTCGCGGAAAAAACCGGTATGTCTGAAAGTTATTTAACCCATATAAAAAATGCGACCCGTCGCTGGAATGAAGATTCCCTGCGTAAGCTTGCACAGGCTTTTGAGGTAAGTCCTATAGACTTATTCTTAGAACGTCGTCAGCGTACTGACGAAATTGATACTAATATTAGTATGCCTGAAAAAGCAGAAGTTGAGTTGAAGGTTCAAGTAGTGCCGGTTGTTGGAGAAATTCCATCAAATCCGTCACCATATAATAACCAGTTACAACAAATTACCAGTGGTTATAAAGATGTTTTTGTACCCGTTCTTAATTCAACAGATACGTCAATGTTTGCTCTTTGTATCGCAAATAACTCCATGGCGCCTACCTATGTCAAAGGTGATTACTTAATAGTTTCACCAGACATTTGGACTCGCTCAGGTGATATTGCGGCAGTTGAGTATGGCAATGACACGCTTATTAAGGCAGTTATGCAAGTAACGTATACCGAGGACTTTATTGTTCTGGAATCTGTTAATCATAAAACGCCACCAATTGCACTTGTGCGTGGCAAAGATCACTTCCGTATTATCGGTCGTGTTATTCAGCGTCAGCAGCCACTTGTATAAAGCGTTCTAACTTTTTTAGCAAAAAATTAAAAGACCAGCGTAAAATCGCTGGTCTTTTTTTGTAACCTATTTCCATTTAAATCTTTCGTTCTGCCTCTTTACGAGGCTCCACGAGGAATCGAGTGGAGTATAAAAGGATTCAGCGTAAGGCTTCGAAGTGGATTACGTGAGGCTTCATCACAATAGATCTCTTTCGAAACAACTCATGATACAAGCTCCATGTTATAAATACCAGCAATAAGATTAAAACGTAAACCAAAGCGTTTGCGACGATTTCTGTAACGATCTGAGGTTATCTTAAAACGTTTTATCATACCTATTACATTTTCATTAAGTACTCTATCACTTGATAATTTTCGATTGAGCATTTTATCTTGCGGTGTTAATGGATTTTTTTTAGATCTTTTTTTGGGCATTTGTGTTTACCTATGTAATTTTTGGAGACCTTGATAGCCTGAATCAGTGATGGCATTTATATCAGGATGAATATGTGTTTTAGATTCTTTATATAGGCGAAAATCATGACGTTTTCCGTTTGAAAAAGCTGTACAAATAATTTTTTTGGATTTTTTGTCAACAACAACCTGACTTTTTATTGTATGTCGTTTTTTCTTGCCTGAATAAAATCGTCTTTGTTTTTTTTTGGACGTTCAATTGGTGATTCTGTAATATCAATCAAAATTGTTTCATATTCAGTATCGCTTTTGACAAGCTCCTTTCTTCCAGGGAGTGCAAAATCAGGATGTTTTATCAAAGTATCCTCCACCCATTTTACTGTTTTAAAAGCGCTACTTTCGCTTACTCCATAACTCTGACTTATATGAAAATAAGTCCGATACTCTCTCAAATATTCCAAAGTTATTAATAATTGGTCTTCTATACAAAGTTTATTTTTTCTGCCACCTCTGCTCTTCTTTTTTTGATTAGCCTCTTTTAAAATAAAAACCATTTTATTAAATACAGGACGCATAACACCGGTTAGGCGTCTAAAATTTGTGTTACTTAAATTTTGGATCTTTTCGTACTTCATAGCCTCTCCTCAGAGATAGCTATCGTACTCAAAATTTAACTAAAAAGCTAGTTTCGAAAGAGATCTAATTTTTCCTTGCAATAAAATATAAAAGGTTTACTTTTAATAGTGTATTAACCCACATTGAGCAGTTCAAAAAAATAAAAATTTAATTTAGACTATTTTCAGGACTTAAGGTACAAAAGAAGCCAAAAAGGAATCTGAAAATGAAAGTAAAAGTAGAACGTATTGATCATTTGGGAATTGTAGCTAGTGTAATAAAGGAGCTTAAAATCGTGGAAATGATTGATAATCGCATACTAACAAATGAAAAGGAAGAGATATCCACGGGAGAGGCTGTGGCAGGAATGATTATAAATGGATTAGGGTTTTCTGATCGTCCACTTTCATTAACCCCTCAGTTCTTTGAAAATAAAGCGCTGGAGCTCCTTTTTCGTAAAGGAGTAGAGGCAGAACATTTTAATCGTTTTAAGCTTGGAAGAAGCCTAGATGCGGTTGTTGAATATGGATGTAATATCTTGTTTAGTGAGATTTCTCTTGCAGTATGCACACAAGAAAAAGTCAGTTCTAAATTTGCACACAATGATACAACAAGTTTCTCATTAACTGGTAAATATGATGCGGATACAGATGAGCACGAGGTAAAGATTACTTATGGCTATTCAAAGGATCATCGTCCTGATCTCAAACAAATAATTCTAGAACTTGTTGTAAATGAAGATGGCATTCCAACCGCCAGCAGAGCTTGGAACGGCAATAAATCTGACAATGCTATTTTTAAGGAACGTGCACAAAAGCTTGTTGAAGGAATCAAAGAATCTGATGGCGTGCAATTTGTTGTTGGCGATTCAAAAATATATACAGAACAAAATGCAGAAAACCTCAAAAAGTTGCGTTTTATTACCCGCATGCCGGGAACATTGGATCTTGAAAATCAACTAATCATTCAGTCTTTTATGAAAGACAAAAAGTGGCAGCGATTGGACGATAGCAACAAGTTTCAGATTGTTGAGCTTGTTCATTATGGCATGGAAGTGCGGTGTATAATAGTGTTTTCTGATGAAGCAAAAAACCGTTCTATGTACACAGTAGAAAAATGGAAAGATAAAGAAGCAGAAAAAATAGAAAAAGAGCTCTTTCACTTACAAGCACAACGATTTGATTCTGAAGAAAAAGCAGAGCTAGCGCTACTTAATTTGGCAAAAAAGTGGAAATATCATACTGTTGCTTCTCAGAATATTATCCTGCTTAAAAAATACACTTCTACGGGGCGCCCCAAAAAAAATACACAGCCTGATGGCGAAACATTTCAAATTAACGCAACAATTGTGGTTAACCAACACGCTGTTAATGAGCTAATTGATCAAAAATCTTGCTATGTTTTGGTTACCAACACTTCAAACAAAGATCTTTCTGATGTAGATGTTGTTCTGACCTATAAACAGCAAAATAACACCGTTGAAAAAGGTTTTGCATTTTTAAAAAATCATTCTTTTTTTGCAGCCTCTCTTTATTTAAAGAATCCAGCACGTATTCAGGGATTACTTATGGTTATGACACTTGCTCTTTTGGTGTATTCCATTGCGCAGCGAAGAATTAGAAGACAACTAGAGAGTCTTGGGGAAACTTTACCCAATCAAATAAAAAAGCCCACCGCAACACCAACGTTGCGGTGGCTATTTCAAATTCTTCATGGAATTAATCTTGTAATCATTACAATTGGAGATAAAATCGAGATTATGATTGAAGGAATAAGTGATTTGAAAAAAAAGATTTTATCTCTTTTGGGAGATCATGTTCGTTATTTATACAAAATTTCTTAATTTGAGGTCTGCTCAATGTGGGTATTAAATGCGTAATCTTTATAATTATATTTCATTTGTAACGAACAAGGCTTTTATGTACAAATATCTTATTGCATGTCTGTGTGCGGCAACGGTGGCAAATAATTTTGGTATGGAAATTGTGCAAAAAATTTCTCAGAAAATAACCGGCAATCCAAAAATGCGAGCATTAAAACGTACATTTAATCAGCTTAATCTTGGACAGGAAGAAAATTGGGGTGGGAAAAACTTGAAAAATTTCCCAAAGAAATGGCTTGTTGGCGCATTAAAAAATCGGATACAACAAGAAGAACGTACGTATTTGAGAAATCAAAACCTAGCTGGGTGGAACCTTACAAATCTTAATCTCATAACCGTTGATTTGACGGGTTGTACTGCAAATAATACTACGACTTTAGAGGGAACTAGTATTACAGGATTGCTTGATAATGAAAATTGCTTGATGATGAAAGCTGATTTTAGTCAAGCGAATTTAAAAGGAGCCAATATGGGCTTGGACGCGATTTTCCATTTTTTATTTTCTCAAGATGAAAAGAAAGAAGTTTTTGATCAGATTGGAAAGTTGCGCCACAAAGTTAAGCTTTCCAATTATATTACTAGCAATGAACAAGTACAAGGTCTTGTGGCAAGTAAAATAGTCAAATATAAGCTTAATTGTACAGGATTGGTTCCGAAAATAGAAAATGGCCAACATGTTTTTGATGCGCAGGGAAACGTTGTGCATGCAACTGCTTGTTGGAGCAAAAAATATGTCGAAGATTATTATGGTGCATATCTTGCGCAAGAGGTGAAAAAAAGCAAACAACAAAATCAGGGAAATGAAAAGCAGATAGTGATTGACGGTCTTTCTGTGCTTGATAATTGGAGCAAAGTAGAGTTTAAAGAATTTAATGCAGAGCACATTATTGAAGCGTTAAAACTTCGGATAAAGAACCATCAACCAACTATTTTGAAGGGACATAATTTAGCGGGATGGAATCTTGAGGGTGTTAATTTGAGTGACGTTTCTCTTCAAAATTGTATAGTGCCTCAGGGTACGAATTTGAAAAACAGTAAAATCTTTGTACGTATGTGTTCAGATACGTTGAAAGGTGCTGATTTGTGCCAAGCAGACTTAGAAGGAGCTCAGCTAAATTACTTAGCAGTTTTTTATTCGTTGCTTTCTGATCAGGAAAAAGAATCTGCCATAACAATAGCTAAAAAATCTGTGGATACTTACAATGAAGAGCATCAAGATGTAATGTTGACGAGGCATTTGTTAAAAAATAAGGAATTTGCCAACTATTTAAGTGGTGTAGCCGAAAAATATGCATGTAAGACTATTGATCTTCTTGTATAATAAAAAAGTAGAAAATTTTATGTTAGCGATATTGATTCTTCTTGCAAAGGAAATATTGATAATATATTTTTTAGGAAGTTAGATATATAGTTTTTTAATTATAGTTCATTTGTAAGGGTTTTTATGTACAAATATGTTGTTGGGTTTATGTGTGTTGTGAGTGTAGCAAATAATTTTGGTGCGAATATTTTAGCAAAGAGCTTTCAACGCAAAGAAAAAGATATTCGCGGCAAAAAGAAGGATATTTGTAAGCAAAAGGAATGGAATAAAAAGAATCTTGAGGGAATTGCTCCAAATGAGATAGTTAAAGCATTAAAAACTCGAGTAAAGGCGACAAAGTTTACGAGACTCAATGGTGTAAACTTAGCGCACTGTAATTTTTCAAAGATTGACATGGATGATTGGGCTGATTTCATAAACTGTACCGTTGATGCAAGTACGAATTTTGAAGGGGTGGTCATAAGGGGTAGGACAGTTGGTACTGATTTAAGGAAGGCGAAATTAACAGGGGCTAACCTCGATATCAACATAATTGTAAATTCATTACTTTCTGAATCAACGCGAAATCAGATTATAACTTTTTTTGGAAAAGAAGGCTGTGTGCCCACCAATGGTTATTTGGAAGGAATTCTTTTTGATACGGAGCGAGAAAATTACCAGTTTTTGGCTGACAATGTGTCGAGAGTGATACAGGATTATAGATTAAATTGTACGGTATTAATTGCAAAAAAAGAGAATGGAAGGGTGGTGGGAAGCTGGTCTACATGGGATAAAGAATTGACAAAAAAGTAGTGATTTCAGGCGAATTGTAAAATAATAGATTTTTGAATTAAAAGGTAGGGTCGGTATAAAATCCGGCCCTATCATGTTTTCCTTGTATATTTTTCGTTTTTTGTTATGATGTTCTTTAGAAAATGCTAAATAAAGTTCCACTGGTACTTTATAGTGTTACAGTAAACACTTCCATTTAGTTGAGGATTTTTATGGAAACACGTCGTTATGAACTGCTTATGTTGGCGGTTCCAGAGATTACCCAGGACGAGGCTAAGGAGCTTGAGCGCCAGGTTGATCAGATTATTCGAAACCACAAGGGCTCGACCGTCTCATATGAACGGTGGGGAAAGTTCAAGCTTGCATATCCGGTTAAAAAAAATGATTATGGGGTCTATTTTTTGACCCGCTTTGAGTCAGCTCATAGCAAAGAATCGGTAGAAGATATACGAAGCTTATTTACCATTAAACTTCATCATATTGTTATGCGTTCAGTATTTACGGTTCTTGATAGTTTGCAATCGCTTGAGTATCAGCGGCCAAAATCGCTTGAAGAAGCACCAAGCCGTGATGTAGATAGTTTCTTAAAAGATGCAAAAATGGACAATAACTCATATCATATGCATAAAGAAGATGAAATATAATGGCGTATATCATAAAGATACAAGTGGGAATAGAGTATGACAAAAAAAATTAAGTTGAAAATAAGTGCCCGGTTGCTCAAAAAGAGAGCACGTCGTGGGCAGGGAAGTTTAGCAAAACAGTGTCGTTTTTGTGTGCACACAGATCAGGAGCAAACGGTTGATTATAAAAATGCCACATTGCTTCGAGGTTTTTTGACAGAGCGGGGTAAAATTTTACCATCTCGTATATCAGGCATCTGTTGCAAGCATCAGCGGTTGCTTTCTAAAGAGATTAGAAAGTCTCGCACTATGGCTCTTTTGCCCTACATTGCACAATATTACTAAGTGAGTACGTGATATATGAATACCGTTGGATCAGTTCGTTCTCATCTTCGCAATATCGCTATCGTTGCCCATGTTGACCATGGCAAAACGACGCTTGTTGATCAGTTATTACGGCAATCAGGTACTATGACCGTTTCTCAGGGCGAGCGCGTGATGGACACGCAGGCGCTGGAAAAGGAACGAGGTATTACTATTTTGGCCAAAAATACCGGAGTTTTGTATGGTGACTATTCTATCAACATTGTCGATACGCCAGGACATACAGATTTTGGTGGCGAAGTTGAGCGAACACTGCAGCTTGTTGAAGGATTTTTGCTACTTGTTGATGCTGCAGAAGGGGTATTGCCGGGAACGCGGTTTGTGCTTCAAAAGGCGTTGCAACTTGATTTAAAACCAATCGTTCTTATTAATAAAATTGATCGAAAAGATGCTGATATCAAGCGGACTGAAGAAGGGGTTCATGATCTATTCCTCGATTTAGTCACTAACGATTCTCAGCTTGATTTTCCAACATTATATGGTTCTTCCCGCCTTGGATTTGCCAGTTTTGATATGAATGCTCGAGAAGGTGATATGAAGCCATTGTTCGACACAATTATTAAAACAATTCCTGCGCCGGTCAATAAAGGCGAAAATCTCCAGTTTCTCATTACCAGCTTAGATTACTCAGATTTTTTGGGTTCCATAGCGGTGGGACGAGTTTTTAGTGGACAAGTGCGCGTAGGCGAATCAGTAGTGTTGTGCCGTGATGAAGAAGTAAGTTCGCCGCTTAAAGTAACAAAATTATTTACATTTCTTGGTCTTGAACGGCATGAAGTACAAGAAGTTATGTTTGGCGACATTGCGGCCATGAGTGGTTTTGACGAAGCGCCAGAATTAGGCATGACCATTTGTGCTGCAGGGCATCCAGACCCGTATCCATATATTAAGGCCGGTGAGCCAACATTAAGTATGTATTTTTCTGTTAATGATTCTCCATTTAACGGCAAAGAAGGTAAATGGTTGACCTCGCGTCATCTTAAAGCACGTTTGGAAAAAGAAGCAAAAACGAACGTTGCACTTCGCGTGGAACCTACCAATGAGCCAGAAACCTTTAAAGTTTCCGGTCGTGGGCAGTTGCATTTGGGAGTGTTAATAGAAACGATGCGGCGTGAAGGATTTGAGCTCCAAGTTTCAGCACCTGAGGTTATTTATAAAACAATAAATGGTGAGAAATGTGAGCCGATAGAATTTGTCGTAATCGACGTTCCTGAAGAGTACCGTGGCGCGGTGATGGAAAATTTTGGTCGCCGCAAAGGCGATCTCAAGGCGATGACGCTCATGGAAAGTGGCCGCGTACGTCTTGAATATACAGTTCCATCGCGTGCACTGCTTGGTTTTCGAAGTCAGTTTTTGTCAGAAACACGAGGAACCGGGGTTGTCAATTTTAGTTTTCATGGATATGAGCCGTACAAAGGTGACATTCCTATGCGGACTAAAGGAGCACTTGTTTCCATGGAAAATGGTAGAGTGACTGCCTACGCTCTTGATGGGTTGCAGGCACGCGGGATATTGTTTGTCAAACCTGGCGACCAAGTATATGAAGGAATGATTGTTGGTGAGCATAGTCGTGCTAATGATCTTGAAGTTAATCCATGCAAAGAGAAAAAATTAACCAATATGCGAGCATCGGGGTCTGATGATTCAGTCAAACTTGAGCCGCCGCGCATTATGGACTTGGAAACGTGCATGGAGTGGATTCGCCCTGATGAGCTTATTGAAATAACACCACTCTCTATTCGATTACGCAAAGGTGAGCTTAAAGCAGTAATGAGAAAACGGGCGTAGGTGAGTGTATCGTTATAAAATATCTGTTTCGTATGATGGAACTGATTTTTTTGGGTGGCAAGAGCAGCCGAATTTGCCAACCGTTGCTCATACATTAAAAAAATCTTTTGCCCGTATTTTTGGTACCGAAGGTACTATTATTGCGGCATCACGTACTGATGCAGGGGTGCATGCGCATGAGCAGATTGCGCTATGGTCAACTAATTTCTTTTTCGATCCAGAAAAAATGTGTTCTGCCTGGAATAATGGCCTTCCGCTCTCAATTGACATTAAGGAACTTGAGATAGCATCACCTAATTTTCATCCTTGGTATAATATTGCATATAAAATATATCAGTACCATTTTTTTCTCCAACGGCCTTCTCCTTTTTTTGCGCGATATGGCTGGCATTACACACATCCTGTTAATCTGGAAAAATTACAAACAGCTCTTGCATGTTTTGTGGGTACCCATGATTTCCGTTCATTTATTACTGATCCTGGAGATAAAGAAACTATTCTGACGATTGATGCTATAACGCTTACGTATAATGTAGCAATGAATGGCTACTGCATTGAAGTGCGCGGAAAAAAATTTTTCCAACATATGGTCAGAAGAATTGTTGGTGCTGCATTGCATGCATCAAGTAGGGAACATATTTCTCTTGAATATATTATACAAGTACGTAATGCATGTAATCCTCATCATCGGCTTGTCAATGCTCCCGCGCAGGGGTTGTTACTCTATAAAATTGTTTTTAAATAAATTTTTCCTTCGCCGAGATGGCTCAGGAGAAAACTTGTAAAGAAAAGATAATTATAATCTTTCTTTCCCTGAGGTTCTTGATCCTTCGACTTCGCCCAAGGGCTCCGCGAAGGATACTAAAGAAGAGAAGGATATGATTATCTTTCCCTTAAGGCTCCATGAAGAATGAATGGAGATAAGTGCACGAGTGGAGTTAAGACAAAGTATTTTTCACTATCCATATCAAATTCCAACTTTCCAAGTTTTATAAGGCTATTAATGACAAAGTCACTAATCTCCGAAATTTCTTTTTTGGTTACAGGACCAAAATTATAAGATTTCATGTGGGTGTTACGATATTTAAAAAATAGCGCTACTTGATTATTTTCTTGGAAGCATACTCCTTGATCAATTAAAAATTCTATTGTGAGCTTATTTTGTGTGGTAAGAGCTTTGGTAAGAATGCTTCCCATGTTGCTGCTTATATTAGGATCAGCTCCATGCTTTAGAAGTATTTCAAGACATTTCACGTGCCTCGGAGAATCTTTTTTCATTACTGAGAAAAAAATGGGAGTTTCGCCTATTTCGGTGGATGCGTTGATAAGTTCCGGTTTTTCTTTAATTAAATATTTTGTTAATTGAGGAAGGCCAAATTGTGCTGCATGATGCAGCAGGGTAAGTTCCTTTATTCTGTTGTTATAATACATGATACCATTATCAACTGTTGTAATAGGCCATTGCATAAGTCGGGGATCATCGGTAATTTTCTTGAGAATAAGCTGGTCTACTATAGGGTTTTCATAACGGTAATTGCGTAGTAGGTAAAAAAATTCATTCACTGTTCTTTCAGATAATAAATTTTGCGGTACTTGTGGAGTGGAGGCAGATGTGGAGATATCAAGAGGCTGAGGACGAGACTGGGTAACAGAAAACTGTTCTTGATATGGCAAATAATGGCCGGGTGTTTTGTTGATCTGTTTTTGAACAACAGGCATAGATAGGGGAACTGCCTGGAGCCATGGATGTTCTTGAGGATATTCGTTGATAATCTGTTGAGCGCGCAGCTTATCTTGAGGGGGAATGAAAGGGGACTCTACAATTTTAATAGCATCGCAATAATTTGATAAAACAAACTTTCTGTATTGTTTTGAAGCATGTGGCGTGGGGTGCAACAAAGGGTTGCCTTGAGGGATTATTCTATGAAAGCCATGGCTACTAGGATGAGTTACCTGAATAGTGTAGTTAGGACCGTTGACCGAAGTTTGTTGTTGCGGCATGTGCTTTTCAAGCAGGGCACACCGTGAGAATGCGGTGGAGGTGAGTAAAAAAAAAATAATATTATATTGATTCTTGATATGGTTCATATTGGATAATCTTTCTTGTTTCATGTGGTCTATTGTTGATGAAACGATATTTTTGATCCTGACCTATTGCTATATTTTTAATAGTTACAAGGTGATTGATGATACATTGTTTTGTTTGCATTATATTTTCTTTTAGAGATTTGGCTAGAGAAGGATGTTTCTGTTTTTGCCAGAAAGCGCTCATAAAAACTTTCAGCTGATTTTGATGTGTAAAGTAGGCCCCATTCTCAAGTAATAGCTGTGCTCCTTGTATATTTCCATGCAAAAGAGCTTGATTAAGGGCTGTCTTATGAATTTTTTGTAGATTTATCTGATTAACTTGAGCTCTATTGTCTATGAGTAATTTGAGACATTTAATATGCTCAGGACTACTTCTTTGGATCACGGAACAAAGGGGAGTTGTGCCTTTTTCGGTGACCATATTGATGAGCTCTGGTTTTTTTTCAATTAAATATTGTGTCAATAGAGGAAGACCAAGATGTACGGTGCAATTGAGGAAGGAAAAATTATCATCTGTGCTATATACCTTAACTTGGGAAATATTTTTGTCATCAACAACTGTAATAGGCCATGTCATAAGTTGTGGATAAAGCTTAACCATATTAATAATCTCTTGTTCCCTGGCCTTATCATAATAGTTGCCGCATTTTTTTAACATACTGAAAAACTGGTCAGTTATGCTTGCAGGTAACAGTTTTTGTGGCACGTCTAAAAGAGTATTTGTTGGTGGAAGTAATCCAGCCTGAGTTGTTGGCGACAATAATTGACTGTGTGGGTGTGCAACAGACATCGATTCTTGTTTGATTGGGCTTAAAGAAAGCTGATTTAAGCGTTGCTTTTTTGCTATTGTTACCGTGTCTGGGTGCGATTCAGGATCCCGCTTTCTTTTTTGAGTTAATTGAGTAAGTGAATGAGGATCGAGGTGATAGAGAGAATTTCCTTGTGAGTCTTTTCCGGTTTTTTGTATATTTCCAATTTTTAGGCAATGATTGATAATAATATTTTTAGTATTTTCTATTTTTTCTTTTACCCAGCTTTCCAACCTGAATTCATTTATTCTTTTGTTGTATGTTCCAAAAAATAGATTTATTTGGCCTTCCGTTGTAAAATACGCTTCTTTTTGAGTAACGAGTATTTCTGCTCCTGATATGTTTCCTTTCCAAATACAGCTAAGAAAAGGTGATTTATCAGTATTGGTTTCTTGATGAAAATTTGCTCCATTTTCTAAAAGTAACTCGAGACACTTTATCTGCCAAGAATCACCTTGGCTTAAAGCGGAATTAAGAGGAGTTATGTTATTGTTGGTAGCCATGTTAATAATGTCTGGACAGTCCACAATCAAGCGTTCGACTAGTAGCGGATAGCCCCTGCTTGCCGCTACATGGAGCAAGGAAAAATTGTCCTTTTGGTCCGGAGATATTTCTTTTGTGATGCAAGGATCTTTTGGATCAAAAACTTTAACAGGCCATCTTTTAAGGAGTGGGTGCTTGTCTATCATTTGCAGAATGGAAGCTTCTTTTTCTTTGGAAGATCTTCCCTTTAGCATATTAAAGAAATTTGTAACTATTTCTTTGGATAAGGCTTGTGGAGTATTTTCTATGGTATGAGGTACAGAATTAAGGTTCGACGTTTGAAGGGCAGTAGGTTTTAATGTTTCTGAGTGGGTAACTATGGTGTGAGATTCTATGGGAGCAGTTTGAGGTATTGTTTCAGATAAACAGGTTGGCACGTCTGGCAAAATAGGTGCTGAAATGATCTGTTGTATTTCCTCTTTAATTGGCATGGTAACAAGTGGATGTATGTGAGAGGATGATACGGGATCGGAAAAGTCAGATGTTACAGGTTCAGGAATACTTGAAAAAGTGGTGTTAAGATATGCAAGCCATGGATAGTCTTTTTTATATTTCTTGACTATGTTCTTTGCTTCTTGGCCATAAACATCATAATAATCTCCTGGAGCCTCTGATTTTGTAGGATACAATGCTGCATTATTAACGGCATTGAGGTAATTTGATATAATAGTATCTGCATTGGAGGGAAGTGAAGGATATGAGCCATGTTTGCTATGTATTATGAGCCTATAAAAACCCCAGGAAGGGTCAGTGACCTGAATAGTATAGCTGTGGACGGGACTTTTTTTTTGTTTGAGTATCTTTGCTACATCCATAGAAAATATTGAGCTTCCAGTGAGAAAAAGCATAAGAAAAATGGTACAATGGTTCATAATCGTGAATGCTTTCATAAAAAGTTATATAATATGCTTAAATGGTAAATTATATAAAGTAATGGTAGAATTTTATTTTTTAATGTGTATGTTAAAATGGTTATTTTTTTAGTATAATATAACAAATTGTAATTGCAAGGATATTTGATATGTATGAACAAAAAGTGACACGAAAAATATGGATAGCAGGAGTAGTAACTGTTTTCGTTGGATTGATTGGTGGACTGTCTTGGTACTGTTATGCCGATCGTGGTTCTCTTGTTGATTTTGTGTATGAGCGGGATGCACGTGAGGTTCTAGAGATTTTTGAAAAAGATCGATACTGGTTGACGTCGACACCGAGTTATGATGCTGACTACATGCTCAAAACTCATTCTCCCAATAAAAATGTTTTGTATTACGGCAAACTGCAGATAAAAGTGCTCAGAGAACAGGGAGCAGTTGCAGGATTTACCTGTTATTATATGAAGCCAGGAGATATAGGTTTTATATTATTTGTGGCAGTTGCTGAACGTTTTCGCAATAAGGGGTATGCTAAAAAAATAGTACGATATGTTATTAATCAATTCAAACATCTTGGTGCCAAACGTATTAATATGCTAACACGAGATACTAATTATCCTGCGCAACGTGCCTATGAATCTGTTGGATTTACCCAAACGCTTCATGATAATGATGGATATGTGTATTACAGTTACATACTTAATTAAACCTTTATATCCTTTGCTTCGTCCGAGGGCTACGCAAAGGATGCAAAATAATGAAAAAAGACTACTGAAAAGAAAAAAAGAAGGGTCATGACTAGCAAACGTTATATTTTTTAAACAAAGACAACAAAATTTTATAAATATTTTTATCTCTATTATTAAATCTAAACTCTGTTTCTTTAAGATGCAAGTAAAAAGTTGAAGAATGCATACCTTTAAACTTTAAAAGGCGGGATTTAGCGATGCCCCAAAAGCCTTCAATGCCATTAATATGGACATTGCAGCCTCTTTCTTTGCGAGCAAGTTTAGTTGAATGATTGATTCTAAAATGGCTTTTATATCCTAATGCTACAAGCCCGTCATAGCCCTTCCATTCATCAGAAAATATTGTACTGTCTCGTGAAACTTTTCTACAAATTACTTGCTGGAGCGTCTTAGCTTTACAATTTGGAACTATGTTTGTATATACTTTTCCGTTTCGTTTACATATACCAAAAACTTTCGTTTTATTCGTACCGCGCCCACGTTCCCTTTTTTGGGATTCTTTTTTCTTTCGATATCTTGATCCAAAATAACTCTCATCTACTTCAACTTCTCCATTAAAAAGTTCTTGTTTCTCACATTCATTGGCTATTACAGTTCTAATTATTGTAAGATATCGGTTAATTGTATTTCGATTCAAACCAACTACAGCCGTTATTTGTTTTGCTGTCAAATCTAGTACAAACAGTCTTAAAATTTGCCTAAATTTTGCCTTCGAAATTTTTGCGCAATGTAAAACCTTCTTTTTATGCTCCATGAGCTGCATCCTAACATTTTTTGGTTAGGTTTGCTAGTCATGACCCAAAAAGAATATCCTTCGACAGGCTCAGGACAAACGGGGGGATGGGATATTTTTTCATTTCTTTTCGGCAAATTTTCTTTTCGTTTGTCTTAAATCAAAGCGAAGGGAAGGATGACCTGAGCTTTATTTAGCACATATTCGGCATTTTTGGAATATTAAATAGTGTTAAAATAAAGGGAGTGATTTCACATAATTGTTTCATGGCGTGTATGTGCGATGCATGAGCTGATGCCTGATTACTGATGACCAAAAAAGGGACTGGATTGGTGGTGTGGGCGGTTTTTGGCTGGTGAGCTGCAAGGTCGTACATATTTTCTGCATTGCCATGATCAGCAGTGATGATCAATGTTCCATGCATATGTGGAATAAGTTGCTCATATATCAATGCCAGCTGCGCATCAAGAACCTCAATAGCTTGTACTGTTGCTGCAAAATTTCCTGAATGGGCAACCATATCAGCATTAGCGTAATTAATGAGATAAAAATTACAGGGGTTTGTTGAAAGTGATGTAATAACTGTTTGGGTAATTTGTGCTGCAGACATGGCAGGGAACTGTTCATACGTTTTTGTTTTAATTGAAGGAATCAGGACTCGTGTTTCTCCTGGATAATGAACGTCTCGCTCAGCATCAAAAAAGTAAGTGACATGTGCATATTTTTCTGTTTCCGCGATAGAAAATATTGTTTTGTGATGTGTGCTTAAAATTTCCTTTAAAGTGCGTGGAGGGGCAGGTCTGTCAAAAAGAAATGTTGTTGGTAAATTGTCCCCATAGTACACCGGTGTCATGCAAAAACAGAGATCAAGTTTTTTGGTTGGGAAAATATCAAAATCAGGTTTACAAAAAGCGCTGGCTAATTGACGTGCGCGATCAGGTCTGAAATTAGTAAAAATAAGACCATCTCCCTCTTGGATTATTCCCTCAGTATTTAATTGTGTTGGGGGAATAAACTCATCGCTGATATTTTGATCATAATACGAGTTGAGCATTGTTTGCCATGAAGAAAAAGGAGATGGTTGATGATGGGTGAGAATATAATAACTTTGTCGGGTACGTTTCCAGTTTTGATCGCGATCCATAGCATAAAATCGTCCGTGAATAGTGCCAATAGAGACATGCTTGTACTGTTGCATGCATTGGTCAAGTTGGGCAAGATAGGTAGCAGCTGAGCGAGGAAGTGTGTCTCGACCATCAAGAAACGGGTGAATAAAAATATGTTCTATGCCTGCATCATGCGCGGCTTTTATATAAGCATAGATATGAGTCTCAAGTCCATGGATGCCTGCATTAGACAAAAGTCCTGCGATATGGAGCCGTTTTTTTGTGCTTGCAAGGCGGGCAAGGGTGGTTGTAAGGGTACTATTTTGATAAAAAGAGCCGTTATCCAGAGCACGGTTAATAGTAGTGACCGGCTGCTCAATGCGCTGTCCCGCACCGATGGTAATGTGGCCAACTTCAGAGTTGCCGATATATCCCAATGGCAGGCCAACACAGGGGCCGCACGCACATAATAAGGTATGAGGGTAGCGTGAAAACCAGGCGTCAAGATGAGGTGTTCGTGCCTGGGCAATAGCATTAAATTCTTTGTCTGGACTATAGCCAAAACCGTCTAAAATGACGAGGACGACAGGGGGGTGAATGGTCATTGAGAGCTCCTTTACAGGGAGTGTAGCCTGTAGAGGAAAATAACTGCAATATATGAGTGAAAAAAGCGTGTAAATGGGCCATTTGAAACTTTTTTAAAAATGTAGTAGTATGAGGGAGTAATAGTTTTTTGATGTACTATGCATGGTATAGTATTAAATGCGAGGAATTCAGTATGAAATTTGTTTTTATAGTTTTAATTTTTATGGGAATATGCGGAAAAATAAGTGCGATGGATTCACAAGAAACACTGAGAAAAATCTGTCCTTCAGGTGAGCCGCGACGATGTGGCAGAGATCAATTATCTGCACGCAGAAATAATAAGTGGGCAGCAAAACCGAGCCCTGTAAGGGGTAAGTTAGAAGAACAATTTGAAAAAGAAAAAGAAAACAAAAAATTAAAGAAAAAAGCTGAAAAAAATTCGTGAATTATAAGAGCAAGATTTGTGGTCTTGCTCTTTTTTTTTATATCTCATATGCTCATACTTAATTACATCCATGAAAGGATTTTATGCAAAAGCATTTTATATTAGCGGGTCTTATGATCGCCACATCATCTGCACAGTATGTGTCTGCAGATTGTCAAGCGAATGAGGCAACAGCGGCCAACCAAGGAAAAAGTAATGAGAATCAAAAAAAAGATGCAAAAGTAGGTAATGGAGAGCAAGCATATTTCCCTAATTCTTGTGTGCCACAAAATAACCATGTCCAAACCTGGTCTGAATATTTCAGCGATCTGAAAACCAGATTGTATGTCCGATATATTTTGGCCAAAGATTCTTGTGCTGACACGGCCATAGCGGCAAAAAGAAAAATATGTCTTTGTTTTGCCGTGTTGAAGGATTTATTCATTGGTGGCTAAGCAAAAACATATTTTTGCATTATATGATCCACAGTTACCATGTCAATCAATAAGAAGTTCCCGTTTTTTATATACTATCTCTGATGCGGCATTGTATCATCGCATTATGCGAGTGCTCCGCCTTGACGTTGGCGAGATTTGTATTTTATTTAATGGTGGATATTACGCAGTATTTCGTATTGATTATGGTGATCAAAAAATAATAAAAGGAGAGTGTGCCGAATGGGGCAGGCAAGAACAATACACACCGGCACTTGTGTGCATACTTCCTTTATTAAAACGTGAAGATACTGATGAAGCAGTCCATGGTTTGGTTCAGGCAGGGGTCAATGAGATATATCTTGTTACAACAGCGACAACGCAGCGCCACTGGCGTGTGCATGAACGCGCCCGACTCGAACAGGTCATTATTGGAGCGTGCGAACAAGCAAAATATTTTTCTCTGCCTCTGTTACATGATCCAATGCCGTTGGAACAGGCTGTTCTCTTGATACGGAAAAAAGAGTATCATCTTATTTTTTGCGATCCGGCAGGAGTGCCGTTTGCAGATGGTATGCGTTCATTATCTATTCAAAATTCGTATGCTTTTATAGTGGGTCCTGAAAGTGATCTGGCAGACCATGAAAAACAGTTTCTGACAAAAGCCGGTGCACTGTTTCTCCGCTTGACACCCACGATTCTCCGCGCACAGTATGCAGCATGCTTTATAGCGGCATCAGTTCGGTCATGGTTTTTCGTCTCTAAAAAATGAATTCAAAATAGAATTTTACAAACATATTGATTTTTTGTTTTAATACTTATTACTATATTTATGATGGCTAGTATAAAAAAGTAAAGGGTTGGGGGGATGGTCATGGGAAAGAAGAGAGATGTGTTGCATTTGTTGACGGTGATGGGAGTACTGTGTTGCAGTATCGGCATAATACATCGAGGAAAGCGCTATGAACTACAAGCAGAGCCGCTGCCAGCAAAAACAGAAGATGTGTCGGAAGAGTTAGCTTTTTTGTCACCGGAACAGGCGTACCTGTATTTGCAGCCGATTGTGATTACGCATAACATATATTTGCTCGTGCAGAAAATTGGACAGCTGAGTCTTGAAAAAACAAAAGCGCTCTTGTCCGTTATGATAAAAGATTTTCAATCACCACTGACCCATGAAGAAAAGTTGTCTATACTTCTTGGATGTGTTGAGCAAAAGAAAACGCGAGAAGAAAAATATGATCTTCTTTCTTTACTCATGAATTTTCCCGCACTGACAACGGGCATTCCATTACTATTTGTTGCAGCAACAACTGATTATACGGCAACAATATCAACCATTGTTGCATGGGTTGAAGAACAAGAAAAAATAATGGATGTTGAGAAATATGAACAGATGAAAAAAATGTTTATTCATGACGCTTTTATGTATGCCATTGCAGAAAATAACATTAATGCGTTAAAAAAAATGATAAAATATAAAGTTCCTATTGGCAAAGAAGAGGCATCTGAACTATTGTGGCATGTTGTTTCTTCTGAAGGGCGGGATAGCAATTTTGTATCATTACTTGTTGTCGATGCCGGTGCTGATGTTAATTATGAGCGGAATGGAAGAACAGTGCTTGCCAAAGCGGTTGAAAATAATGACAAACCAATGGCAGCCATGTTGCTTGATAACGGAGCAGATGTGTCGATCATAATCGATCCAGCCGTCGGATCTCCGCTGCAGCTTGCCATAGAACATAATTATGTTGATGTTGAACTGTTACTCCGCAAACACGGGGCACGAGAGTAGAGTAGTTTTTTATTTAATCTTCTATGCGCACTCCAAATGAGTAACATCCAGTAAAATAAGCACAGGCGCAACTGATTATAGCTTGTTTGGCCAATTGTTGTACTGGTACAGGTATCCAATTAAATGTATCCTCGATTTTGTTTATTGTTTTTTTACTCACAAGTTTTCTTGTTTGAACCTCATTGAGCGCGACAGCCATCAGACCACCCGTTACAATTGGTAATGCAACATCTCGTGTAGTTTGTACGATATTTAATGCCATTTCGTGTGAAACCATGGCTTCTAGGATAATTCCCACATTGTCGAGGAAAGTGCCCTGATAGGTAGAGCTACCATGTTTTCTAATAGCTGCTTTACATAGAACTGTTCCAATGTTAAAGACAGCTCCCCATCTACAACCATGTATAAATGATTGAATGCGAGAATTTTCTCTGAATTTTTGCGTTGATTCCCAGTAATCTAGACCGGCGAGTGCAAGTCCTGAACCGATTACCATATTCTGTGCTTTTCCATTTGTTAGCATATTAATAATAAAATTTTCCATAGGGTTTCCTACTTTTTGAATTATCTGTATCAACAAGCTATCAAAAATAAAATACCTGAAAAATATGCTGAAGAAATAGGTGCATTCAGAACGGAAGCTGTTTTTGTACGTAATCCTAAACTTACACAATTACGAGCAAAAGAAGTCATGGAAAGAATTATGCCATTACCTGCATTGGAATGGAAAAAAAATGGTGTCGATGCCGTTGCAAAAAAATGATGAGAAAAAAGAGGATGTTTTTGTTAGTTACGGTGCGAGCATGGGATATGAGAGCAAAGAAAAAAGAGGACTGTCAGGTGAAAATGACCAGACATCTATGTGAAAAGTATTAGTCTTATTATTTTTATATAACACGATAAAATGTTCGTTGTCATCACTCAAGGATGCGGCTATGACCGTTTTTTCTTTGCTTGCAGGGTTAATCGTATAATACGTGCCATATTTTGGATACATCCATAAACGAATATTGTTATCTTCAGTTACGGTAAGAAGATTATTATTTCCAGTAAAGGCGAAATGTTTTATGAGGCGCTGTGCATGTATCGTTGCTAAGTAGTTTTTTTTATCAATTTCCAAGATGGTAATAGAAGGGTCTTTTTCAGATGATATTGCTATAAATTTTTCTCCAGAGCTCCATGAGATGGATGGAAATGTTGCATATATTTGATAAAAGTTGATAGTTTTGCCAGTTTTTGTGTTCCAAAAAAACAGAGCTCCATCATAGGTACCGGTGGCAAAATATGTGCTGTGCGGGGAAAAAGATAAAACAACATGATGATATTTCGACGGCTTTTTTATAGGGAATTTGTAAAGTTTTATATGATAATAATATGCAAGATCGAGGCCAAAAGGTATTTTCGGAAACCGTAGTTGTCTTATGAATTTTTTTGCACCGTTGTACATTTTAATTTTGTGTGAAAAAAATTCTACAATGATATATTTATTATCAGGGCTAAAGGTAATTCCGGCAATTCTATCTTCTTCGTTTGGTATTTTCCAAAAAATATTCTTTTTTGCAAGATCTACCACATGTATTTCCTCAGGGATCCTGTTGAATGGTATGAGGGTTAAATAATTGCCATTGGGGCTTATAGAAAAGGAGTTTCCTGGTGTGTTTATAAAGGTTCGTGTAATTGTTCCATCAAGTTTGTATTGCCTGAGTGGATGGGATATAAGGAAAAACTGATGAGAATTACGAATAAATTGTACGGAAGAAAATTTTATATCTTGTTGTGGCAAATTTAAGGTAAAAAATGGGGGAAATGCCGGTTTTGTGGCTATAGTCCCTTCGCCTTTTTCCATTGCAAAGCTTCGCGATGCGGTAAAAAAAATAGCAAAACATGATAAAAATAGGATTTTCTGTACCATATTTGATCCTTATTATTGTTTCTCATATGAGCATAACATAAAAAATTTCAGATTGGCAATAAAAAAATACGCTATTTCTTTTCCCATTCGTCCTGAGCTTGAACATCTTTTGCTCCGCCTGGAAGGCTTCACAAAGGATATTATTAGTCCAATGGTATTTTGTCGTACGCCTCAATAGCTGCTTGTGCCGTGTGGTTTGGGATGCGGTGCAGTTTGTAGAGAGTAAGGCCGTATTGAATATTATGCCCGCTACAATTTCCCGCTATCGCTGCTATTTGTAGATTATGAGGCATACTTGTTCCCTGATTTACAGCGAATTTTTTTATATCAGTATGCTCCCATGAGGCAAGGATCAAGCTCTCGCCTGGGAATTTTTCGATGGACATTTTTGTTGTATTATGATTTCTGATAATATCACCATTCAATGAAAATTTAACTGATCCAGAGCGGTGCGCATCCACATCAACTGTTTTTATAAGCGTATTATTTGTACAATCATAAATATAATTTTCAGCGGCAATATAGTTTGGGTCATGACTAGCAAACGTTATATTTTTTAAACAAAGACAACAAAATTTTATAAATATTTTTATCTCTATTATTAAATCTAAACTCTGTTTCTTTAAGATGCAAGTAAAAAGTTGAAGAATGCATACCTTTAAACTTTAAAAGGCGGGATTTAGCGATGCCCCAAAAGCCTTCAATGCCATTAATATGGACATTGCAGCCTCTTTCTTTGCGAGCAAGTTTAGTTGAATGATTGATTCTAAAATGGCTTTTATATCCTAATGCTACAAGCCCGTCATAGCCCTTCCATTCATCAGAAAATATTGTACTGTCTCGTGAAACTTTTCTACAAATTACTTGCTGGAGCGTCTTAGCTTTACAATTTGGAACTATGTTTGTATATACTTTTCCGTTTCGTTTACATATACCAAAAACTTTCGTTTTATTCGTACCGCGCCCACGTTCCCTTTTTTGGGATTCTTTTTTCTTTCGATATCTTGATCCAAAATAACTCTCATCTACTTCAACTTCTCCATTAAAAAGTTCTTGTTTCTCACATTCATTGGCTATTACAGTTCTAATTATTGTAAGATATCGGTTAATTGTATTTCGATTCAAACCAACTACAGCCGTTATTTGTTTTGCTGTCAAATCTAGTACAAACAGTCTTAAAATTTGCCTAAATTTTGCCTTCGAAATTTTTGCGCAATGTAAAACCTTCTTTTTATGCTCCATGAGCTGCATCCTAACATTTTTTGGTTAGGTTTGCTAGTCATGACCCTATAGTTTTTACAAAGAGGACCTAAATGTTGTATATTTTTTATGGTACTGTCTTGTATTGGAAAAGTATGTGCATATTTCATTGTTCGTATATCAATGACTCCGAGTTGTCCTTTTTCATTATTTTCCCCTGCGGCTATGCCGACAAAAAGAGAATGTGGCGCTGTCCAGTTCCAGCACAGGGCAGTTATGTTTGCACTATCGCATAGTATAGGCAAGGATGTGCGGTCACGAGGATCAAGTATATCAAAGTCTCGCTTATTGTGCGTTTTTTGGTAAGAATGTGCAAGAAAATTGCCGTCCTGACAATATGCTATGCAGCTTTGGGCATAGTGGCTTGGTGTTTCATTGCCACTCCGAATTATGTTATTACTTTGTTTTTCGAGATCCCATATTTTTACCGTACCATTCATTGATGAGATGGCTAACTGATTATATGTAACAGGATTATACTGAAATGCGAGGGGAGACGATACATTGTCGAGGATTTGTTTTTTTTCCGGAGCAGAGGGATAATGTATTGTTATAATGCTCTTTTTATGAGGTACTGCCACCGCTATGCTATCGCCGAAAGGAGAATATTCAAGAAGACAGTCATGGTGCAGGGTGTCGACAAAACGATCTATTTGTTTGTGGCTTACAACATAATCATATTTTTTTATCTTTTTTTCAAGCATTTGTTTGCACAGAGGAAAATTGTCTTGTTGTGCATAAAAATTTTTTAATTTCTGTTTGCCATATGAGGTGGCCATATAATTCCACAAGGAATCAACATGAAATTTGATGATATCGTTGCTTGTGCTCAGGTGATCTGCTGCACGGATAAAATTTTCATAGATCTGTTTGCCTGTTTTTTGCAAAGCAGATAAATACTCAATTTTATCTTTTGCTTTTATATATTTTTTACACTGACCGAGTGCTATTTTTGTAACTGGTGCGCACGGTACCTTGATAGTACCACCAGGGTGTGTGCTAAATTTTTCTTTGATTAATCCAGAAAAGAGTGCCAAAGAATCATCAGGAGATACTTGATACTGGAGTCCATCAGACAACACGAGTGTAACAAATTTGCGTGTGCTACTGCTGGCATTACTGCTAGAAGCTTCAATATTTTCTGGTGGGAGTGCCTGGTTGGTAGGTCCTTCAAAACAGTTGCTTCTGCTGGATAGCAAGAGGGCAAGATGTAAACAAAGAAAAAATGTCATAGATCTTCCTTTTTAAAAATAATAAAAAAATTTATTCATCACGGTTTATTGATTGATATGCATAGTGGGATTTACATGCATGCGTATCATAACTCTCTATTGCTTCTGTAACATTTTTGTGCGGCATTTTACGTATTTTCCACAAAATAAGATCTTGTGCGCCTCCGTCACTTTTAAGTTGCTTACTTACTATTGCAATTTTGAACGCACATGGATGGACTGCGATGGCTTTTGTAAGGCCGCTGTCCCATTGAACAACTTTTTTATTGTGTTCATCAAAGAGAATCATATGAGTATCATAACTCCTGATAGTATGACCATTTGGTGCAAAATTAAGGAGACCTTGGCCATTATGAGCAGTTGTTATCAGGCCATATGTTTTACCGTTATGTAACTCATATGGTTTACTGTCATACAAATATCCATCAATGGCAATACGGCTTGGAGTGTAAAAGCACTTATTGCCCTCGTACTCTATATTTTTTATGGGTCATGACTAGCAAACCTAACCAAAAAATGTTAGGATGCAGCTCATGGAGCATAAAAAGAAGGTTTTACATTGCGCAAAAATTTCGAAGGCAAAATTTAGGCAAATTTTAAGACTGTTTGTACTAGATTTGACAGCAAAACAAATAACGGCTGTAGTTGGTTTGAATCGAAATACAATTAACCGATATCTTACAATAATTAGAACTGTAATAGCCAATGAATGTGAGAAACAAGAACTTTTTAATGGAGAAGTTGAAGTAGATGAGAGTTATTTTGGATCAAGATATCGAAAGAAAAAAGAATCCCAAAAAAGGGAACGTGGGCGCGGTACGAATAAAACGAAAGTTTTTGGTATATGTAAACGAAACGGAAAAGTATATACAAACATAGTTCCAAATTGTAAAGCTAAGACGCTCCAGCAAGTAATTTGTAGAAAAGTTTCACGAGACAGTACAATATTTTCTGATGAATGGAAGGGCTATGACGGGCTTGTAGCATTAGGATATAAAAGCCATTTTAGAATCAATCATTCAACTAAACTTGCTCGCAAAGAAAGAGGCTGCAATGTCCATATTAATGGCATTGAAGGCTTTTGGGGCATCGCTAAATCCCGCCTTTTAAAGTTTAAAGGTATGCATTCTTCAACTTTTTACTTGCATCTTAAAGAAACAGAGTTTAGATTTAATAATAGAGATAAAAATATTTATAAAATTTTGTTGTCTTTGTTTAAAAAATATAACGTTTGCTAGTCATGACCCTTTTTTATTTCACTGTTTGTTACTTGCCAGGTCTGTACGGGAATTTTATATCCTTTTCGTGCATCCAATACTGAAACATATCCGTTTTTTTGTCCGACAAAAAGTTCACATGATGAGCCCCAGCACACTGCACTAATGTTTTGTATGCCGCATTCTATCGGCTGAGCGACAAGAGTGCCGCGTGGATCGAAAATGTGCATAGACTCTTTGTACGAACTTACCAAACAGTTTCCGTCGTTGGAATAGGCAATACAACAACGTTCCGAACTTTCTTCTTTACTGTTATAACCGCACCAGTTCAACTTGAGCTTTTGTGTCGCAAAATCCCATATTTTTATCATGCCCCCTGATGTTTTGGTACAGCCTTTCGATGCTACTGCCAGTTCTTTTGCTACAGGACTATATTTGAGCGATGTGGGAACGGTTTTATTGTCAAGTTGTGACCATTGAATAGTAAGCGCTGAAGGACAAAATAGCTCTATTGTGCTGCGATCATGTGCTGCCAATGCTATATAGTCTCCTGAAGGAGAATAATCAATTGCATAGTGGGAATTGTTGTCTTCTTGTTTATCGCTGATACGCAGAAGGTGCCTTTTTTGGGCAGCGTAAGGATGTTGCTGTATTTTTTCTCCAAGAAGTTTTATGCATTGAGGGTATTTTTCTTTTTCTTCATAAAAACTTTGCAATCTTTGGTTGCCGTTTATTGTAATTGTATGATCCCATAAAAAATCCACGTGATTTTGAGCGATATCTTTTTCTACATCCAAGCAATCTGCAGCGCGAATAACATCGTCATATTCATCTTTTTTTGTGTCTCGTACAATTTCAAGATAGCGTTGTCTATTTTCATGTACAGCAAGTTTTTTAAGGTGACTGAGCGCTTTTTTTGTTACCATTGGACACTCTACCACAAGAGGGAAAGAAGAAGAAAAACCGGATGAGGGATCGCATGAGTTCGCAAGGAGCGCAGAAAATTTTACCAAAATATTGTTCCGATATATCTGATACTCTCTTTCTTCTGCGAGCTTTAATGTAATAAAATTGTTAATTTCATTCTGAGAGGGTTCACCACTTTTGAGATTGCTGCACAGCAACAAGGTAAGAATCAGAGAGACAGAGAATTTCATAAACCATTCCTTTTTTAAAAATGTTTAGTAAAATTAGCACCAGTGTACCAGTAATGCGCAAAAAGGCAAAAAATAAAAATATTTTACTGTCCAAGAAATTATAATTTTTTTATGGTACACTATTCAGATTCATACATTAATTACCATAAAATTGTTGGAAAAAAGCATGTATTTGTTTGTTTATTTTTTTGCTGGGCTGCTCTGTATACAGTCTCTTTATGCAGTGCGCTTTAAAGGAATTAATTATTATATTTCTGATAGGTGGAACAGCACCCAGAAAGATTTACCAGGGACAATGCGGTGGTGGTTAATTTGTAAGTATGGATTGAGTCAAGAGGATGGAACCTATTGTGCATTTTTTCAAACGCAGATAGATGCAACAAGTAATAATATTCGTATTGCGATAGACAAGAAAAAGCATCTGAAATATATCGAGCAGGCTATTGTAGAGACTGATTTAGTGAAAAAGAAGATTACTCGTGCAGCACGTTCGGAAATAAGGTGGGGAATGAACCGGAAAGCCTCTGTAGAAGCTTTTAAAAAATGCATAGAAAAAATTGCTCAAGAAAAAATGTATTTTATAAAGTTACTCGAAACAGTCAAAAATTTGTCTGTGCCAACAGTTGGGGAACAGGATCTTTTACGCCTTTTTATATTTTTTCGCCATAAACCCCAACAGGATTATTGCGGTTTTTACAACAAAATTATGATGACAAAAAAGAAAAGTGTATGGTCTATTGCAGAAAATCTGAAGCAGAATACTGAATGCCAAGAAAGTTTTCAAAAATGTGATTGGCCTGAGGCGTGGCGCGTTATATATTGTCATCGATATTTTATTAATTTGATTCGACTTGGTTGGATATCATGCAATGCACAGAATCCTCAGGGATTGTTGATTCCATGGTATTATCCGCGATACATGAACACAACCGCATATCGACCTTATTGTGGTACCTATGGACCATGTTTTCAAGAAAAATTGACTGACGAAGAATGTAAGAAGGTCAAGAAGGGAAACTATTGGGGTGAGCTGCCGGATGTCTATGACATTGATGGAGATCCACGAACGCAGTGGCTAAAAACGAGAGAAGATAAAATAAAAGCGTTATGCAAAAGGCCAAGTTTTATTTTATTTGCACCATTTAAACGACTTTTGTATGATGTTACCTATGAAGATTGTTAGAAAAGGAAAAACTTGTGCGTTTTTTTAAAATATTATTGTCTATCGTTTTTTTATGCACATCTTGTGTATGCGCTGCATCAGATAATGGTTGGTTTCGTTATAATGATTTTCCTGAATGTGATACGATACCAGAACCTGGAACAATAACCTGGTGGCTGTTGTATTATAGTAAAATATTTGGGCACAAAGATTATAGCAGAACCAAATTTGCTTTTTCTCAAAGCCAGATAGATGCAACAGGTAATGAAATATTCATGGGAGTTGACAAAGAAAAAGGTCTGCAATACATCAAGCAGGCGATGATAGAAGCAGATCTTGTTCGTGCTGATATTGATCACCTACTATAACGAAAAAAAAGAAAAGGCAAGAGGGGAAAGTCTTGAACTATATGCAGCCAGAACTGATCAAAAGCAAGATTATTGTGAACTATTTAGAATGATCGATGGAGAAATAGAAAAATATATGACTGCATTCGGAAAAGAGAATTTTAAAACGTGCATGGGCAACATTGCTCAAGAAAAAATGTATTTTAAAAAACTACACAAAATGATCAAAAAGTCTTCTATACCAACACTGGGAGAGCAAGATATTTTACGTATTTTCAGATTTTTTCAGTGGCGTGCGACTATAGATTCTATCAAGCCTTTTGAATACAAAATCAAAATGGGAGAAGAAAAAAGTGTAGATGTTGGATGGGTTGAAGCAAGGCGTATTATAACGTGTCACATACATTTTAAAGATTTGATCACCTATGACCGAATATCATGTGAGGTTGATCGTGCTGGTGCTTCGCAGCTTCCATGGTACCACCTGCGATATATCGAGCAAAAGAATTTTTGTGTAATATCTGATCACGATTCATTTTTTTTTGAAACATTGAATAACGCAAGATATGGTGTCTATGGACCTTATTTTCAGGAGAAATATAAGCGTGCAGTTAGACTGTTTGAATGGTATAATCTTGACAGAGATCCGCGGACAAGAGGGCTAAAAAAGCAAGTAAAAGTAATGGAAGCGCTGGAAAAAAGACCAGCGTCGGTTCCCATCTTATTTACTCCATTTAAACGACTTTTGCGTGATATTGTATAGGATAAAGCAGTTGTAACTACCGATTTTCAAATACTTTGATTGCCACATAATTTTGATGATCCCCTCCCCCCGTTCGCCCTGAGCAAGAGCCTGCCCTGAGCTCATCGTCGAAGGGTCGAAGGATAATCTTTTCTATTTTTTTCTTTAAAGAGCTTCACCAATTTATTGCAAAAATTATTTCCAAGCATGATACAGATTCTTTCTCCGAAGTCTAACTTTGAATCCTTCGACGCGGTCCAAAGGACCTTGCTCAGGACGAACGGGGAGAGGGGGCTTCAAAATTTCTACTGTATCTTTTCCTTCTTCACACATCCCTTTGCGAAGCCTTCTTAGGCAAAGCAAAGGATGTTCAAGCTCAGGACGAACGGGAGTGGGAAAACCGGTTTTTTTTTATTAGATCTCTTTCGAAACAACTCATGATACAAGCTCCATGTTATAAATACCAGCAATAAGATTAAAACGTAAACCAAAGCGTTTGCGACGATTTCTGTAACGATCTGAGGTTATCTTAAAACGTTTTATCATACCTATTACATTTTCATTAAGTACTGTAAAGTGCACCCATTAGTTTGGACCATTTTTTAGATCGAGTTAAGATATATTTTAGCTCTTTCATATTTTCTTAATTTTGTGATATTTTTATTTTTCTATTTTTAATAATTTATTAAATCATGTGTACCTCCAATATACCTCTGCCGGAGTTTTGTATCCCAAATTTTGATGTAATCTTTCATAGTTGTAGAGTTGAATATAAGCATCAATAGAAGCCTTCAAGTCATTAATATTATCATATACATGTAATAAAATATGTTCATGCTTAAGAGTTCGCCAAAATCGTTCAATAAAAATATTATCAGCCCAGCGACCTACACCATCCATACTTGGAAGAATTCCGTAACTTTCAACAGTTTCAAGCCAAAAAGGATTTGTAAATTGAGAACCTTGATCTGTATTGAGTATCTCTGGTATGCCAAAAGTTAAAGCATCATGAAATGTTTCCACACAAAAAAGTGTATCAAGCGTATTTGACAAAGACCAAGCCAAAATAAAGCGACTATGCAAATCAATAAATCCAATCAAATACATGAATCCTACCGCTGTTTTTATGTATGTTATATCAGTTGCCCATACTTGATTAGGATATTCTATTTTAAGACTACGAAGCAAATATGGATAAACTTTATTTTCTGGGCAAAAAATCGTAGTTCTTGGGCGTGGATACATAGCTTGCAAATGCATTTCCTGCATTAAACGTAATACCCGTTTATGATTTATGTCATACCCATTTCGCTGCAAGTCAGCTGTGATTCGGCGATAACCGTAAAAAGGCATTTTGAGCCATAATTCATGAATAGCATTTGCTAGAACAGAGTCCTTTTCTTCTGATGACGACTGTTTGTAGTATATACTTGATTTAGAAATATCTAGCAATTTACACTGTTCTCTAATGCTTAATTCATGACATGCATTATCAATCATTATTTGCCGTTCTTTTTTGGATATTTCGCCAAGTTTTTTTTTAAAAAATCATTTTCAATGGCCAATTGCCCAACCTTTCTTTCCAATAATGCAATTTCGGCATGGTCACATTTTATCAGTTGCTGATTTGCCTTGAGGAAAGCTGTTTCAGTGTGGGCCAGCAGCTCCATTTTCCATGCTTGTACTTGTGTTGGATGCACACCATATTTATTTGCGATTTCTGCAATTGTTGTATCATTTTTTATTGCTTCCAAAGCAACCTTCGTTTTAAAATTTGAATCAAATTTTCTACGTGTCATTTTTAGCCTCTTATTCTATTCAGTTTAGTGGCTAAAATATATCTTAGCTAGTCTTGATTAGTGGTCCAGTTTTTGGGGTGCATTATACTCTATCACTTGATAATTTTCGATTGAGCATTTTATCTTGCGGTGTTAATGGATTTTTTTTAGATCTTTTTTTGGGCATTTGTGTTTTCCTATGTAATTTTTGGAGACCTTGATAGCCTGAATCAGTGATGGCATTTATATCAGGATGAATATGTGTTTTAGATTCTTTATATAGGCGAAAATCATGACGTTTTCCGTTTGAAAAAGCTGTACAAATAATTTTTTTGGATTTTTTGTCAACAACAACCTGACTTTTTATTGTATGTCGTTTTTTCTTGCCTGAATAAAATCGTCTTTGTTTTTTTTTGGACGTTCAATTGGTGATTCTGTAACATCAATCAAAATTGTTTCATATTCAGTATCGCTTTTGACAAGCTCCTTTCTTCCAGGGAGTGCAAAATCAGGATGTTTTATCAAAGTATCCTCCACCCATTTTACTGTTTTAAAAGCGCTACTTTCGCTTACTCCATAACTCTGACTTATATGAAAATAAGTCCGATACTCTCTCAAATATTCCAAAGTTATTAATAATTGGTCTTCTATACAAAGTTTATTTTTTCTGCCACCTCTGCTCTTCTTTTTTTGATTAGCCTCTTTTAAAATAAAAACCATTTTATTAAATACAGGACGCATAACACCGGTTAGGCGTCTAAAATTTGTGTTACTTAAATTTTGGATCTTTTCGTACTTCATAGCCTCTCCTCAGAGATAGCTATCGTACTCAAAATTTAACTAAAAAGCTAGTTTCGAAAGAGATCTATTGTTTCCATTCCAACGCGGCCACGGGGAAATTATTTTTGATTTATCCTGCCCATAATAACATAAGATCGACTTTCGTGTGTGCTGCTTTGTCAATGAAATAAATGGCACAATAGTCGTTTTTATCAGCTTTCTATAATTATATTGAATTTCCAGTTTGGAAATTTGTAATATAAGAATGATATATTGGTGGGAATTATAAAAAAAGAGTTATGTCATGAAAAAAAAATTTATAATAATGCTGGCAATGATCGGCTTTTTTGCAGTTCAAGCGCGTCATGCGCGTATGATTATTGAGTTTGATGTAGAAAATTATGAAAAAGATACGGAGTACCTATTACTTTCTAAAAAACCTGTAGTTATGGATACAGTATTTGCTTTGTATGAAAAAACAGCTCCAATTCTCATGAGTTCGAACTTGTGGTATCAAATTCTTTTCTATTACAAGCAATTTAAAGAAAAATTGCAGGATAGTAACTCTCAAGAATATCTGTATCATCAAATTTACTTAAAAATTGGCGAATGTGCGAATGAACTTTTGCCGTTATTGACGGCATCAACAGAACAGGAAAAAAAAGCAGAACTTGCACAAAAAGTACAACAAAAAATGAATAATGATGAGCTGTATAAAAAATGTTATGAAAAACGAGTGGAACTGGCAAGCACGGTGGCGTACAATCATGATTTGTATGTTATTATGCACGATTTTTTTAAGCTGGAAGAGTGGGATATATACAGATGGGGGATGCGGTTTGTACTCTGTATGCCTCGCGCATATAAAGATGAAAAAATTCGTGCCTTTAAACAAGAATGTTCATTATTGAATTTATCGCCAGAAAAAATAGTTGAACAAATGCCGAGATTTTCTATTGAAGAAATAGCACTTGGGTTACAAACAAATTATAATTATTTTGTTCCGATGGAGGAAACTCAGTTTGAAGATTTTTCTATGCTGCAAGAGACAATGTCTGAACATGACCGGCATGCCATACAAAAGACACGATATTTTGTTGATGATTTTTTTTCGAATTTGTTTGTGACTCGTTATGATGTTTCAGAAGCTTTAAAAGCACATATTGATTTTATTCTTCCAACGTGGAACTTTACCCTTAGCGGTCACGGGGAATATGTGGATTTATCACCTGAATTAGAAAAAATGCTTGCGCGCAGTGAACAGATGCATACAGACATTGGGTTCATTGTAGGAAAGGGGAAAAGAGAGATTTTTGATGAGGGATTGCAAAAAAAACGTGCTCAAAATGAAAAGACGAGTTTTATGACAAAATTTAGACGTAAAAAACCTCGAAAAAAAAGTGAAAAAAATGATCTTATTTTGTCGTTGCAAAAAAAACCTGATCAAAATAAAAAGATGAGTATTGAAAAATTTAATAAAGAAGCGGACCAAGCACGGCAGAAAAGTATTGAACAATTAAAGGAGCTTGATAAAACAATAAATACCATGTTGGCAGAAACAGAAGGGACTGTTGTATCACTTTCCTTACCTACATTTTCTTCTTTGCTCGATTTTTTTGACAAACATATAAAGACGAGCATGCTTTTTTATTCGACTTGCTTTTCAGGTGGCCGCAATGTACAGCTTTCGTTCACTTCTGGAGGGATTCACAAAATCTATAACTTTACCCTTATCTCTGCAATTTCAAGTGATGTTACAGCAATGGGTGCGATGCCACTTTTTGTAGTACATGATTTTGAGGCAGATGATTTTGTCATCGCAGCAAAGGGGGTTAGGCTGGATTATGTGAATGATGCTAGCTATCAGAAATTTTTTGATTTTCAAGAACATAATGACCGTTTGGAAAAAGTAATAAGAGCAATTGTTCCCATAGCAACAGCAAATGCGCCAGCTATTCGACTTCCCGGCATGACATGGTTTAGTACAATGCAGCTTGGCGAGTTTGCAACTCTTAACAAAATAGCAATCAGTAAAGCGGTGCAGAAGGGCTCCTTAGCCATTGCCGACGTTCTGGCTATTTTGTTCTATATTCCGTATATTCCTCTTGACCTTGTATTGACGATTTCACCATCATTTGTGAAAGAATCGGAAGAATCATTTATATACAATCCAGATCTCAAGTTTGAATTGGAGTATTGTAAAAAAGAACTTTTTGATGCCAATAAAACACCATTATTTGTTTCTATGATGCCGGGGAATGCAACGCACTGGATAAAAAAAATATCTGCACCGGATCGTTTATTTACATCTTTCGTTGACAACATGCTATCAGCGAATATTGCAGGAGAAAAAATATACCTTATCGACGAATTGAACATGATTAATAATATTGATAACAGATTTACAAAACCAGCAGATACTCCTTCACCACACAAGCTCATTGATATTCCTTCTGATGTGCTGACAACATTTGAAAAAGTAACTTTCTTTAGCAATCTCGAATATGATCCATTGTATCCCGAAGATGTTATACATAACTTTTCCGGCATGTTTTTTACAGTAAAAGATAAAGGCTATATGGGTATTTATACATTGATGCTTAACTATGATGAAATGAATCAACAGGAAGAAGGTGCGACAGCACAAGAACCTGCTATTGGAGAAGGTGAAACGACTGAACAAGAAAAATATGTTTTTCAAGAAGGTGATGAAGAGGATGGAGAAGAACTTGTTGCTGGAGAGGAAGAACCTGTTATTGAGGCAGAAGAACCTGCTATTGGAGAAAGTGAAATGACCGAACAAGAAGAATCTGCTGTGCAAAAAGGTGAAGAGGAAGAAGAGGACATTGAATGGATTACTCAAATAAAATTGTCCCCTACTTCAAGGGTAGAAGAAATGGAAGCCGATGAGTTTGAGCGTTATAAAACCTGGTATGAAGAACAAAAAACAAAAGCGCATAAAAGTGCGGATCTATTGACAAATGTGAGTAAGATTGAAGACTTTTTAAGCAAACGAAGCCTTGCGGAAAAAGCGCGAGTTGAACAAAAAGAGGTGAGAAAAAGAAGGGCGAAAAAATAAATGATATTGAGGAGAGAAATGATCTTTATCTTCCATTTATTTTTTCTCTCAGGAAGTTACAACTATTTTATGTTACAAATTCACAAACGGCTTTTTTAAATAAAGAGGACTGAGGTGAGTAGCAGGAGCATTTTTTTGTTGCCATTGTGCAAGTCCCATGCGTGCAATTTGAGCGAGGCTGCAGGTGTGCGGTAATGGGTCAGCAAAGAGTGAAAAATCTTTCAAGTGATTACTAATTTTGTCTTTATAAAGTTCTGCTCCGTTGCCGACAAAGTACCATTTTTTTATATCATATGAATCGAGATTGGCAAGGAAGGTATCGATGGGAGCATAGCCATATATTGCTTCATGGGTGCCGTGTTGAATGGCAAAATAAACATCGTTGCCAAAGGCGTTGAGCAGCGCGATGGTGCCGTAGTCAGGATTTGTTGGGCGATATTCTTGGATGAGTGCTTGCAGCGCATTAATGCCAAAAAGGGGCAGTTGCGTTGCAAAACTGAGGCCATTGACGGTGGTGATGACGACACGCAACGTGGTGAATGGGCCGGGGCCTTGGTTGACGGCAAAAAAATCAAGTTCTTCGTAGGTTGTCTGGCAGCTGGCAAGAAGGTGTTCGAGAGTTGCAATTAATGCTTTGCTGGCGATTGTTTTTTCAAGAGTTTGGAAATCAAGACAGATAGTATCGCGATACAGTGCGAGCTCAACTGAGTGATACGTGCTTTGAATGCTGATAAATGTTGCCATGAGTATCTTATGAACGGTTTCTACATTTTTGTTGTTGATAAAAAATACTAAATGAGTCGTACTCAATAATTTTTTCCTTTTTTACGACAATTTTCCCGCAATTGAGGCATTTCCAGCCTTCAAAGTTAAGAAAATGGTCAAAAAAAGACTGCAAAACCATGAGTCCATCGCATTTTGTGCATTTCATACTACTCTACCTCACCATTTGGCTACAACTATCTCTCCTATAATCCAGGCTAATCTATTTGGATTACTCCTGTCAATAATAGATTTACTACTTGTCAGGCCTGTTTTTGGAGATGGAGACGGTCAAGATGAAGCGTTAATATAAAAGCTGCGGCACGGGCATGAGTCTTCAAGCGTTCCTGTTTTGATTGGGTCGAAGAGATATGGGCTGCATGCTTACTGGAAAGCCGCTCATCGCAGAGAATCCAGGAGAGATCGGGAAAGGTAGTTTGGAGTTCATCAAAGACGGCGACGGTTTTTTTTGTCTGCTCACTTTCTGTGCCACGCATGGTTTGAGGGTAGCCGACAACGGCGGTTTTGATAGGTTCTTTGGTGCAGAGGTCAGTAATAAAGGGGACGAGGTCGTCTGTGGCAATAGTTGTGTATGGCCGCGCGGTGAGGCCAAGCATATCGGAAATTGCAACGCCAGTCCAGCGATTGCCGATGTCAAAACCTACTATTTTCATATACAATTCACCACATTTGGTAAAAGAATCAACTTACAGTATACTATACGGTATATTTTGTAAAAATACAATCAGATTGGAGTTTTTTATGCCCATGGATCTGCCTCATTTATTAATCGTTCGAGATTGGCTTGTTGGATGGCCTCTTATGTTATATGTGGTAGGGATGAGCATCATGTGTACCATTGTACTAAAAGGGGTACAGCTGCGCCTTTTTGGCAAAGCATGGCGCATGTTGGCCTCGGGCGGTGAGGGCGAAAAAACAGTCAAAGACATGACTCCGCTTCAGGCATTTATTAACACGCTGAGCACCAATTTGGGCAATGGAAGCATCGCAGGCATGGCAACCGCGGTGTATGCTGGCGGACCGGGATCGGCGTTTTGGGTGGTCATTTTTGGCATTCTCATGATGGCAGTTCGTTTTGCGGAAGTGTATATTAGTACAATTTATGGGGAGCGGGCACAAAAATCAACTGTTCTTGGTGGTCCAATGCTCTATTTACGCGATGTACCGGCAGGGAAAATATTGTCGTATTGCTACGCATTTTTCTGTTTTCTTAATGGCCTTATTATTGGCAATATGGTGCAGTCAAATTCTATCCAGCTCAGTCTTTCAAGTACCTTTGGCTGGTCAGTCTATTCCATAGCATTTGTTTTGACGGCTTTTGTTTTGTATATTACCTGCGGTGGATCGCAGCGGATTATTGCCGCATCAGATCGCATCGTGCCGGTGAAAGTGCTGGTGTTTGTTTTGGCCACATGTGCATTGCTCATATATCATTATCAATCGCTTGTCGATGCATTTTTATTGATTGGAAGCAGTGCCTTTGGATTAGGCAGCTTTAAGGGCGGACTTATAGGTTTTAGCGTGCAGCAGGCGATACAGTTTGGTATGGCCCGTTCTATTTTGGCAACTGAGTCTGGCCTTGGTTCAGCGGCCATTTTATTTGGATTTACGGGAAGCAGAGATCCTCTTGGCAGTGGCTTGATGGGTATGATGAGTACATTTATTAGCACCTGTGTTTGTTTTATTGTTGCACTCTGTATTATTGCTAGTGGTGCCTGGACTAGTGGTTTGACAAGTACTGCGCTCACCGTTGCCGCATTCAAAACAGTGTTTGGTGGATGGGGTGGCTGGATTGTAAGCTTTTTATCTATTACTTTTGGTGTTGGCGTGACTGTTTCATATGCTTATATTACACGCGCTTCCTGGCTTTGTTTGACGAACGGCAGATATGATTATATGTTTATTCTTTTTTATGTGCTTTGCTGCTTTTTTGGTGCCATCGCAAATGTCGATATTGTGTGGGCACTCGGTGATTTTGTTGCAGCAGGAATGTTATTTATTAATTTATTTGGCATAGCATATATTCTTTTGACAAAACAGGTAACTTTGAAAGAATCGTGATGAATATTCCCAAAACATACCCACCATTATTTTCCTCTTTGCCTGTTACGGCACATACTGATTATGTTACGCAGGGGTCGACATTTGTTGCTATTAAAGGGTTCAAAGAAGACGGCGTTCATTATATTCCGTGTGCGCTCGAAAAAGGTGCGACTACCATTGTCGCAGAACATGGTGCCGAGATTTCCAGCGACGTGCTTGCGTCCATAGAAAAAGCTCAGGCACCTCTCGTGCATGTTGACAATGCACGAGAGACGTTGGCAGAGTTAAGTGCGCAAGCGTCAGGGCATGCAGCACAAAAGTTAAAAATTATTGCAATTACCGGCACCAAAGGTAAAACAACAACGGCGCACATACTGGCCAATATTTTAAAAACGGCTGAATACAAAACGGGGTTAATCAGCTCGGTATTTAATGCCATCGGAGACGATGTCTATGATGCGCCGATGACAACGCCCACTGCAGATTATGTACACCAATTTTTTGCCGAATGCGTGCGTCGGGAAGTAGAAATTGTTGTTATGGAAGTGGCAGCACAGGCCTACACTATGAAGCGCGTTCATGGTATTATGTTTGATGGTCTTATTTTTACAAACTTTGAACCAGAGCACAGCGAATTTTATGCATCTGCAGATGATTATTTTGAGGCAAAAGCGCGTCTTTATGGACAATTAAAGGCACTGGCGCCCTTTGTTTATAATCGTGATGATTTAACATGGTGTGTGGCAAATAAAAAAAATGATGGAACTGATCCTATTATATATACCTATGGCTTTGAAAAAGCGCGGGGAGATAAAGCTTTTATTATAAAAAGACCACACATTAAAAAAACGAAAGAAAATGAATGGTTTGTAGAAACTTCCAGCCTTATTTTTGATCTGCACATGGGAAGTTTTAAAATAACGTTTGGAATGAAAAATTTTGTAGGATATTTTAATATGTATAATGCCGCTGCTGCAATAACAATGGCACGTGCCATTGTTATTGAGCCACTTGCCGTTATTGTAGGTGTTTTTAAAGCACCTGCTATTCCTGGCCGTTATGAGTTGTATGATTTACCTAATGGAGCAGGCGCTATTATAGATTATGCACACACGCCGGCATCGTATTCGGGAATTTTGCATGAGGCTCGTAGTATTTTCAAGCATGTGATAGTTGTTTGTGGTGCAGGGGGAGAACGAGACGTGCAAAAACGTCCTATCTTGGCGGCGCTGGCGGCATATTATGCAGATCTTGTTATATTTACCAGCGACAATCCACGGAGCGAAGATCCCGCCGTTATTGCAGAGCAGATGGTCGCGGGAGTTAGCCAAGAAAATCAGCCCAAGGTGCAGATTGAGCTTGATCGTGAAAAGGCAATTAAAAAAGCATATGCCTCGTCGAGTGCAGGTTCGATTATTGTCCTTCTGGGCAAAGGTTCAGACCGCTATCAAATTATAGGGACTCAAAAGCTGCCCTTTGATGAAGCGGCTATTTTGAAATCGTTGTAAAAAAAATTAAAAAAAGTTGAGAAAAGTAAGGGAATCCTCGTGAATAGTGCCTTTTAGGTATTTTTCACCAGTTGACAAATTTATTTCAAATAGTAATATTATATAGATAGGGGTTAAAATTTCAATGGGGTTATCATGAAAAAATATCTACTATTCTCTGTCCTAGCGCTGAGTTTGCCGGTAATGCAACCGATATCTGGCATGAGCCGATTGGCCGGCCGTATGAAGCAGTTTGGCCAAAAATTTAAATTTTCAAGACCAGCCCGTGGTGTGGCCAAGTTGCAAAACCAGATTAAGCAGGTAGACAAGGTATTGCCAAAAGCACCTAAAAAATCACTTAATTCGCTATTTTCTCGTCCAAATACTCGTTGGGCAAGAACTGGATGGCGTACAAAAATGAAATATGTTGGCGCGGCTGCTGCGGTTGGTGGCGCCACGTCATTAATGCTTGCTATGAAAAATCAAAAAGTTGCTGCGGAAGAAAAATTGCCTTCAATATGGTCGATAGAAAGGAAGGATTTATCTGAAACATTAGTGAGGCAATATATAGAGCAAGCGGAAAATTTTACTGATATAAAAGCAATTGTGGAATATGTTATTTTGCGGGAACCGCAAATTGACGTAAAAAGGCGCATGGCAAACGAACTGAATTCATGTGAAAAAATATTGAGAATATATGCGCAAGAAATAATAATGAATTTTGTCGAGTTATCTTTGCAAGCACAACGCAAAATAATGGATTGCATACAACAGGATCTTAATGATAAAGTTCTTAGAGATTTTTTTTGCATTTCGCTCCTGTATCATCCTAAAGATGCGCTGCTAAAAAACTTAAAAATATGTTTTGGGCAGTTAGATGAAGAAGATACAGAAAAAATATATCAAGGTTTATATGAATATAGATGTTTGTACAATGCTCCAGGAAGTTGGGTTTATCACAAAAGTGAGGTTAGTAGGGAAGGAATGAGAAGTCTCTTTTTTAAACTTTTGCAGCTTTTACCTTCTAAAAAAGATAGTTTTCAGCAAGAGGTTACTAATAGTTTGTATGCAATTTTTGATAATTTTGAAAAATATGATTTTAATTCGCGTTTAACTATGTGGAGAGATAACTTTTTTGAGGAAGAAAAATCTAAACAGTTTGCTGAACATGCGATAAAAATTGCATATGCAGAACCAAAAATGAAGAAACTTGTTTTGGAAAATTTTCATTTCTTCTTACATAATTTTGATGAATCGCTCATGTCTTATATGCTTTCTGACATGAATGAAAATGATATGGCAATTATGTTTGACAGTATAAAAAAAGCTGACTGGGAGACATGGCTCTATCCCTCGGGCTTTAAACGTGCTTTTTCCAAATTTATGACTATTTTAGAGCGCAATAAATTATGTAAACAGATCTTTACAGCTTCTTTGGAAAAAGCTCTTTCTAAACAGACTTTTGACTCTCTTGAAGATGTAATACAACATACACCAAAAAAACTAGGTACCATCCTACTTCTTACTCTTTTTCATTGTCTAAATCAAAAAAATGCATCGCAATCAGAAAGACATGTGATGATTAATTTGGATAATCTTTTATATAAATACAGTGCTATATATGACAACTATGAATATGAATTTAAACAGTTACTACAGGTCTATGAAGCTGAAAAAAAAGCACATGCTCAAAATCCTGATGTAGTGCATTGGTATCATGGTCAATGCCGGGAAATATTATGGTTTGAGGAAGTGTATACAAAATTGCGCGAAGTGTTTGATGAAAAAATATATAAAGATTTTCTTTTTATAAGATTTGGCAAAAAGCAAGAAAGTTTTTTTAAAGAGGCAATTGAGTATCAAAATACAAAAGAACATTTAACATTTCTAGCACAGAATGGGGAGGCATTTTTTGATGATATACTATTCTTAAATTCTGCTCTTTTTGGAAACATGACGCATGCTGGTAGTTCAAGCGTTTATTTTTTTCTCACGAATGAAAGCATGAATCGACCTTGTATTAGAATATCAAGTCTATTAAACGATAATAAGCTCTATAAGTATTATGATGCATATGAAGCTCGTTTAAATTCTTTAAAGAGTGATTTTGGCAAGCTTTCTAAAACGGGAGTATTGTTGCATATTGAAGCTTCGAAAGAAGTTGTAAAAAATGTGATGCATGTATATCCAACAAATATTGAGGGATTTAAACGAAGCTATAAGATTGACAAAGAAAAAACTGATAACGTAGAAGAATTACATGAAGCAATGCGGACAAAGCCGCATCTAATTAAAAATCGAGATAAAATGCAATTTGGGGCCCCTGTAGATCCTATTGTCCTTGATGATTGGTACAAAGCGGGAGTAAAAATTACTCCATTGTATGGAGCAGATAAAGAAAAGTATACACAAATTGAAAAAGGCCTCAGGGAACTTTTTAGTGACATGCGGAACGATTTCAGAAAAGATTTAGAAGCGCAATATGGCAGAGAAGAAGCGGCGAATTATATGAAAATATATGCCATGTCGCCGAGCCAAAAAGCGAAAATATACGAAGAATCTGTTAAAGATTTAATGACGCGGCCAATGCAGAATTGCCCAGACAATGTCTTGGGTGAGCTTGAGAAGATGGCACGAGAAAAAGTGGGACAAGAGCAGCGCGCGAGCAACCATTAAAATATAAAGATAGTTGCAACTATCATCCAGAATTAAGTGACAAGAAAAACTTTACAGAATTTATTTTTTTTATTTTTTCTGTTGTGTTTTTACCTTACCTTGTTTTTCTTTTGCCTTGATCGCAGATTTGATAGAGGAATCAACTGAATTAAGGAAAGTTCCTCCATTCTTTTTTCGCCATGCATGGTATGCTGCCATTGTAGGAAAAAAATCAATTACATGATATGAAAGCAGAAAGGCAGCACCTTTATCCATTTCAAGCGAATCTGCAGCATTTATCATGTTGGTAAATTGTTCTAAACTAATTTTTGTAAAAGCCTGCAATGTATGAAGCAAAATTTTTGGTGAATTTGAAAGAATTTTATCCAAATAATTAAGTTCTTTCATGGTAAGGTTGACCTTTATTGTTGGGCCAGTTCCTGAGCTAGGGTTGTAGTTTTTTATCGCATCTTTCAATACTTTTGAACGTTGTATCAAGCGACTATTGTAATAAAAACCATTTTCTTGTCCATCCTGCGTGGTTTTAATGAAAAGAGCAGGTCTCATTTCCATGCTGGCGGGCGAATTTTGAGATTTGGCTAAATGCATACAAAAGAAGCTTGCAATGAGAAAAAACGAATACATGCTATACCATTTTTTTGATATCATGTTTGATCCTTATTTATAGTAAAAATTATATCTATCATAAGTAATTATGTCAAAAATCATTTCAAATAGTCAATATTATTTGTTTTTAAGCTCAAAAATTTTTAAGGCCTTTTTATCCAGAAACTTTACAAAATACGTAACCATCCGTATTATAAATAATTGTTATTTATACTATAGCTAAAGTGGCTGATTTAAAGGATTATTATATGAGCGACATACTATATTTGGGGTTGTTTTTTGGGGTGGCGTTTTTGGGTTTTGCGGTTGTGATATTTTTGCTGGGCGCTATAAAGCGACTGCCGGTAGATCACGATAAAGCACGATTTATTGCCGATGCCATTCATGATGGAGCCATGACCTTTTTACAAGAAGAGTACAAAATTATTGCCATAGCTGTTGTCATTATTGCCCTTATTTTGGCCTTTGTGCTTAAAAGTGTTATTGTGCCAGCTCTTTTTATATTCGGGGCAATTTTTTCTATGGTGACCGGATTTATTGGCATGGTGGCCGCTACGCTCGCGAATGTTCGCACAACAATCAGTGCAAAAAATAAAGGTGAGCATGCGGCATTTTTAGTGGCATTTTTTGGCGGCGGCGTCATGGGTTTTGCAGTTGCAAGTTTTGGCCTTTTTGGGCTGAGCACCGTTTTTTATTTATTTTCTACCCATGATGATTTTGTCATGATTTTGACAAGTTTTAGTTTGGGCGCAAGCCTTGTTGCCTTTTTTGCCCGCATTGGCGGTGGTATTTATACTAAGTCGGCGGATGTTGGTGCAGATTTGGTGGGAAAAGTGGAAGCAGGAATTCCTGAAGATGATCCACGAAATCCTGCCGTTATTGCAGACAATGTTGGTGATTGTGTTGGAGATACTGCTGGCATGGGAGCCGATATTTATGAATCATATGTTGGCGCACTGGTATCTTCCATGATTTTGGCAATTAATAGTGCTGAATATGGATCAGTTGTTTATGTGTCGCTGCCAATTGTTCTTGCAGCGCTTGGTCTTTTAGGCTCCTTAGGAGGGCTCGTTGGAAATTTAATGCTCAAAGCTGAACCGGCAGCTATGTTGCGTAATGCAACATATGTGGCAATTGGGGTATTTTTGGCATTATCATATGTTTATTTTTACGCCATGGAACTCAATATAGGCCTTTTCTATACTATTATCCTTGGATGTGTGTCAGGTATTATTGTTGGCCTTATTACTGAATATTACACGGGAGGCACACCAGTAAAAAATGTGGCAAAAAGTTCACAATCAGGGGCGGCGACAAATTTAATTTATGGACTTTCTGTTGGCATGGAGTCAACCATTGCTCCCGTTATTATTTTGGCACTTATCGTGCTTGCATCATACAATATTGGTGGGTTGTTTGGGCTGTCTTTAGCGGCAGTGTCTATGCTCGCTACCGTGGGCATTACCATGACTGTTGATGCCTATGGTCCAATTGCTGATAACGCAGGAGGGATCGCAGAAATGGCCGGTCTTGGTTCAAATGTGCGTGCTATCACCGACAAACTTGATGCGCTGGGCAATACAACTGCTGCTATTGGAAAAGGATTTGCGATCGGATCAGCATTGCTTACGGCGCTTGCTATTTTGTCCGCCTATGCACAAGAAGCTGATTTGGAAATTATGAATGTCTTGGACCCATACATTATGGTTGGCATGTTTATTGGTGCGACCATACCGTATATGATATCTGCGCTTACAATGCGTTCTGTTGGTGATGCAGCGCTAAAGATGGTGCTTGAAGTTCGCCGTCAATTTAAAGAAATTCCTGGTCTTATGCAAGGGACTGCTGTGCCAGATTATAAACGTTGTATTGCAATTAGTACTCATGCAGCGTTGCGCGAAATGATTTTGCCTGGAGTGATTACTGTGTCATTACCCGTGGTTGTGTTATTTGCTTTAGGCAAAGGAGCACTCGGTGGTATGTTGCTTGGAGCAACAGTATCCGGCGTGATGCTTGCGCTCATGATGGTTGATGCAGGAGGTATTTGGGATAATGCGAAAAAATATATTGAAGCGGGCCATTTTGGTGGCAAAGGATCAGAAGCGCACAAAGCAGCTGTTATTGGCGACACGGTGGGCGACCCTTTCAAAGATACATCAGGACCTGCGCTTAATATTTTGATCAAGCTGACCTCCATGGTTTCCCTGCTCCTTGTACTCATTATGAAATGAAATAAATTTAAAGCATATCCATATATTTTTTGTCATGTTCAAGGTATCTCATGGGAGAAAAAGGTACGAGATGCTTATGTGTGTCTAAACATTTTTGTGAGGCGCTACAGGTAGCTCCATGAGTAATCAGACAAGCATGAACACGAGAACAGTAATCTGGATCGAGCAAGCTGTAGAGCTCTTGATAAAATGGGCATGATTGTCCGAAGCGAGTAAATTTAAAAAATTGTTCTGGAGTTAAAATTTTTCTTGCTGTGGATAATGCATGTGTAAGACATATAATTGCCAATTTTTTTTCTTTTGGGGTTATTATTTTCCCAGTGTAAGTTATTGTTTCCTTGGCTTCCCTCATTGAATACGTAGTGACAAAAAGTAAATTTGAAAAAAAGGAATCAGTTTTGGCGTAGTTTTTCTTTGGCGAAAATATTGAAGTTTTGTATTGTTTTATAAGATCAGGCACAATATCGAGTAAAGAAATGATAGCATGCTTTAAAAAATAATTTTTTTGTTCTTGAGTTGGTTTTATAGGCAATCTAAGAATGCGACGAGCTATATATACATTTTTGTAGTATATGGCCTTGCCAAATGGTGATGAATCAAGGTAGTTTTTATTGAGAGATGTGAAAGCAGCAGCAGGGTTTTTTCTCAGAAGTCTTATGGCTTCCTTGTGAGGATTGTTTATATAAGGGCACTCTGTTATATCTTTTGCTTCGATGAGGCAATTGATGTAAGCTATCTCAAAATGTTTGTCAGGTCCAAGGCTTGTGCGTGTTATTTGTACAAAAAAACATGCGTGGACTATTGCAATAAAGACAAATGATTTTACAGAGTAGTTCATGGTATAACTTTTCTTCGAGGTATTTTTACAGCTGGATAGTATCAAGAAATTTTCGCATATTTTCATAATATCGAGGAAGTCTGCTAACAATTTCTTCTGCTATTTCCTCGTTATATGTATGAGATGTTGAATTTCTGTCCGTAATTGCATCGGTGAAAATATTATATTGTTCTTGAGATAATAATTTTATATTGTAAGCTTCCTGGAGAATGTCACGCGGAGCATTAATCTGTATATCTATACCTCCTTTTTTTTGTAAAAGTAGTTTTAAAAATTTCCAAAATATATCAGTTGTATATTTAAATCGCTGGATGACAGAATCTTGATATGCTCGATGTACTCCTTTATCAACATTCTCAGTAATAAGTTCCAAGCTTTCCTTCATTGTATCAACCGCTTTAACAATCTGATTATATCTATATTTTATTTCTTCCATACAACGCTACCGTTAGCTTCTGCCTTGCTCATCTGATTCCTCATCCATTGGCGGTGCAGAAGGGACAGGTGCTTCCATGGGAGGAGCTGAAGGCTTTCTCTGTTGCTCAAGTTTTCGTTCCTGTTCTCGCTTATTTTGTTCAGCACGCTGTTTCAGCTTTTCAAGCCGGTCGTGTTCATTTTTCTCATGTTGCTGACATCCAGGTAATATTTTGGTAAAGTCTTCGCGTTCTTCTTTTTTTAATGAATAGAGGCATGTTGCAATTTTATAGAAGCATTTATTGCAGTCTTCTGAGGGCGTATACGGATGAAATTTTTCCAGGTGACCATCGCGTACTTTTTGTTGTAGCTCTTTTTCAATTGCATAATTGTTTGCTCGTTTTGTTGTAACAGTATCACCCATGGTTTTGATATCGTCACATTCGCGGCGCCGATTATTAAAAAGATAGCTTGTGGGAAAGTTGGCAAGATCTGCGGATGTTTTTCCTGCTTTATTACGAATGGTCCAATCAGCATCGTTGTTTAAAAGATATCTGACAGTGTTTTCATGATTATAAGCTGTGGCCGTGTGGAGCGGGGTATTGCCATCATTATTTGCAACATTGAAATTCATGCCTTTGCTTATAAGACATTGTATTACTTTTGTGTGACCATTGATAGCAGCATAATGGAGAGCGTTGTTATTTGATGCATCAGTTTGGGTGAGCGGTACTCCCGCATCAATGAGCATTGAGACAATTGCTTCTTGGCCATTTTGTGCTGCGGATAACAGTGGATACAGACCTTGTCCATTTTGTTTCATGCAGAGCTTGATGAAATTATCATGTCTCAGCTTATTTTTCAAAAGCCATACAAAATCTTCATTGCCAACATCGATACTGGTTTGAAGATAGGTAGCGCCATTGCTACAAGCCGTCATTAAGTCGACCGAGGATTGGTTGGCAATAAGCTCAATAAATGCATAATTATTTTTTACTAAGGCATAATATAGTGCTGTATTGCCTGCCGTGTCTTTTTCATTGACATCTCCATTGTGCTCAAGAAGAAGCTTGGCGATAGCAGGAGAACGTTTTTTTTCGGCATGCATTAAAGGAGTGATAGGACATGTAACAGGATAGCGCACATTGGCTTTGAATTTGAGACATATTTTTGTCCAGTCAAGCTTATCTTTTTCAATGGCGTGGTAGAGAGCAGGAAGTCCATCAGTAAATGGTTCATTAACACGAGCACCGTGAGAGAGAACATTTGTTATAATAAAAATATCGTTACTATTGAACGCATATTCCAAAGGAGTGCGGCCAGCATTATCTTTTGCATTGAAAAGTTTTTCTCCTGCTTTAGCAGAAAGTTTTTTGCCAGCATAATCAAGGAATCCTCTATTTTTTTGTTGAATTGCTTTATGAATGGAGGTAACACCTTTTTTGGTAGGGATAGTTATATCAAGAGCGCTGTTCTTGTACAATGCATGAATTATACCTTCATTATTTTCATCCAACGCGCAACTGAGAGGAGTTTCTCCGGCATAGTTTTTGGCGTTAATGGTATGTGAGTTGTGAGAAAGCAAAGCTGCTGCATCGCTATTTCCGACAATGCAGGCGCAATGAAGTGGAGTGTTCTGTTTTTTGTATGTTGCTAATGTTTCTTGAGCTCCCAGATCAAGAAGTATTTTGACGATATCGCCGCTGCTTTTCGTGGCAGCTTTATGGAGCGCGCAAGAGCCGTTTTTATTTTGTTTGTTGATGAGATTACGATTATTACACAAAAGTTTAACAAATTCCAGATCATTGCAGGAGGCTGCAAGGGCAAGCATGAGTGGCGTATTTTCCTGAGCATCAGCAATAGAAATAAGTTCAGGATATGTCTCCATTAAAAGGCGGGCATTTTTGAAAGCCTTTTTGTCAAGTGCACAATGGAAAGGATTCTTTCCATCGTTATTTAGTGTAATTCGTAAATTATCAATTGCGGCAAAGGTTGGGAGAACTTTTTCCGGATTATTGTGAATGGCTACAAGGTGGAGTACGGTATCGCCCCATTTGTCGGCGAGCTGAAAATCATGATTTTTGTGTGTGAGTAGCTGCTGGGCAATGGTGGTATCGTCAACAAAATAAACAAGTGCACGCATGAGCGGTGTTCGTTTTTGATTATTTTGCTGATTAATATCAGCGCCTGCCTTGATCAGAATATCAATATATTCACCACTATTTGCATTAACTGCATAATGAAGAGCAGTATTTCCTAAATCTGTCTTTGCTTCAATATTAGCACCTTTTGCTATAAGAAATTCAACTGTCTTTTTCTTATTTTGCTGCACGGCATAAATAAGAGGAGTGAGGCCCTTATTGTCCGCTTTTTCAATAAGATTTATATATTTGTTCAAAAACTCGTCATTATCATTTTCTATTGCATAATGGAGTAGGGTTCTGCCATGTTCATCAACTTCATCAGGGTTGCTGCAATGTTGAACGAGATATTTTATTGCTTCATTTTGATGGTTTTTTCGAGCCCACAGAAGAGGAGTATTGCCATTGTTGTCTTTTACATCAAACAATCCTTTTTTTTGTTCAGTTATTTTTTTTAATATCTCTATATTATCGTACGTAGCAGCGACATGAGCAACAGTTTGTCCATACATATCGCAAGTATCGAGCCGGGCTTTTTTTTCAATAAGGGTTGAAAATGCATCAACCTTATTTTCTTTTGCGGCAAGAAAAAGAGGAGTTTCGCCTTTTTTATTTTTATATTGAATAAGAGCGCCAACTGAAATGAGTTTTTCAATAAAAAGACACATGCCATATTCTGCTGCCAAATGGAGCGGCGTGTTTCCTATTTTGTTGGCATCTCGTATTTCAATAAAACCGCGTGAATCAGCAAAATAGGGGCGATCAGAAAAAGGGTGAAGTTTTTTATTTTTAGTGTAGAACAGATTATGCTTTTGGAATAACGCAATAATTTCTTCTTGTTTATGTATAATAGCTAAATGGAGTGCTGAATTTCCGTCAGCATCAGTTTCCTTAAAACTTACATTTTGTGCCAGAAGCTGTTTTACCATTTCAATATCGCCATTTTTGACAGCTTGAAGAAGAAGTTTTGCATTGTTTTGGCACATTGAACATAAGCTACGGTTATGCCACAGCCATGTATACCACGGGGCGGTATGAGAAGGATCAAAAGGTTTGCTGTCAGCAAAAAGAGAACTGGTGGAATAGAGCATACATAGCAGGAATGCAAAAGTTTTTTTTATATTCTTCATTCCAGAGCGTTTCTTCTTCAAAATAGGGTGAAAAAATACACTCTGTGATTGTGAATTATTCTTATACAAACGTCAATAATTTTTTAGCTCCACTCATCCTTCGTGGAGCCTTTGGGCGAAGTTGAAGGATAATTTATTCCATATCCTCATTGTCATCATCTTCATGGTCATGGCTATATTTCTTGTTTTTACGATCTTTTCTATCTTCTCTTTTATTTTTTCTGTTTTTATCATCATCGCGATCGCGGCCACCGCCAAATATTCCGTGAAGAATAGTGCCGGGAGCTTCTGCTGTTGCTTGGACGACATTTCCGGTTCCTTCAGCTGTTGCTTCAACAGGACCTTTGTTTCGCCTATCTTGTCTTCTTTCTCTTCTTCTCTCTCTACGATTTTCATAATTATGATCATTATCTTCTTCAGAAGATTCTTCTGTTCTTATAGGCCACTGTTTTGCAAGGACAAGGGAAAGGCCGATAATAAGAAATACAATAGTTCTTTTTTTCATACGCCATACTCCTTTTTATAAAATTATTACTCTTCTTCTGCTTGGAATATATCGGGAGCTTCTGTAAATTCATCTTCTTCGTCTTCTTCTTCCATTTCTCCCGGCATTGTCATTGAGGGTGCTTCTGTCATAGAAGGCATTTCCATTTCTTCAGTTTCTGTCATTGTCATAGAAGGCATTTCTTCCATAGAAGATACTTCTTCCATTGAAGGCATTTGTGTCATATCTATTTGTTCTTCCATCATAGGCATTGTTTCAGCGCCAACAACTTCACCGGGCATAATAGGCATTTCTAATTCCGGTTCAATTTCTTCAGAAACAAAAGTTTCTTCTGAAGTGGGAGACATTGATGTTTCTTCTGATTCTGTTATCATGCCTGGAAATAACGGTTCTTCTTCCTCTTCATCACCTTCATCCATGATTGTTTCTTCCATCTCTACAGGTTCTTCCATCATGGCACCATAGGTGGCTGCTTGTTCGGGCATTTGGCCGGGTATAATGGGCATTTCTTGCGGTTCTTCAGATGGCATGAACTCTTCTGCTTCAGTTGTATCATCATCAGATCCCATAGTATGGGCAAAAGCAGTGCTCAAAGCGATTCCTACGGCAAGAAACATGATCCATAATTTCATAGTAATGTCCTTTCTTTTTCAAAATATTCATTATTTTATTATTTCACTATTTATAATAACAAATTATTGCTGTTGAAATAAATACTTATATTAATAATTTTTTGCGCATAGAAGCCTTTTTGCGGCCTGGAGGCTTGTTGGAGACAAAATTAGAGTACAATCGGGTTGAAAAAACCCCTCAAGACTGCTTTTTGCTCAACTGGAAGGAGGAAGCAAAGTTTTCTTCCAGCCAGTCTCTGTTTTTCGGAGTAAAATGATGTTGTTAATGCGTCCTTGCTTGCCCGGTTTATAGGTATAAGCCGGTTTGAGTATAACTTCATGACGTCCGAGGCGTTCGGCCCACATTGAGTAATGGGATGCTGGTCTGATGAGCGCATCAAAATCCATCATAGCAAAAAAATCATCAAGAACGCCACTCGTATGTTTTATATCGCTTTTTCGGTAGCCAAATGATATATGGGGGTCGCTAAAGGCTTTTTGAAAAATGTAAACGAACTTTTCTGGATTGGGATCATCGGTAAAAATATGAAAATAAATGTATCGCATTGGATATAACGATGCGATAATGCGCATGAGCCTTATATAGTAAGCAGTGCTTGGAAATTGTTGAGGTTTTTGTTTTTGGATACATAAATTATCAAAGCCATTGCCAGTGCGCACATGAACGGCAACAGAAAAGCAGTTCGCAGGAATATCGACAGGGGTATATGAATTGACTGGTGCAATGTGCGAGTGAACAATTTTTAAAAATTTTTGATCCTCCCATTGCGGTCGTAGTGGAGAATACCAGGTAGAAACATATAAGGTGCTACTATGAGGATCTATAACAGTATCTTTGTCTATTTCAACGGTGTTAACAAAGGTGCCATCTCTTTGATGCTCAAGCGTATCAAGAACCAATTGATCTGAATGTCTAAAAGGGAGAAAAATTAATGGAATATTGTAATGATATGATATCCATTTTGCACGGATATAGGAAATAAGATTGTCGCCAAGTCTTCCTCCATTGAGTTCATAGGTTACTGCACTTGAGATTTGTTCTACTGGTCGTTGATAACCGGTACACGGTGAAGATAGTAACAACATTAAAGAAAGAAAAAAATGAAAAACCATAATGATCCCTCTGTATTATTGTGGAATTTTTACCTTTGCCTTTGCTTTTTCAAAAAAAAGTCCTACTTTATGTTCCGGATATGTGATAGTGCGAAGTTGTTTTCTAAAATCGGTGTATGTTTTACTTTTTGTTGTTGTGATAATAGAGCATACATCTTTTGTGCGATAAAGTGCAAAATCAGCAGTATGAATATCGCGCCATATACCATATCCATATCTAAATTTCCATGCACCAACACCATCATATAATGATACAAGCCAGGAGACATTGTTTTTTTGAATACGCACATCATAGGTAAAATAAAAAGCATACGCCTTTGTTTGTTCAAGCCACAAAATTGCGTTCTTGAGATCAATATCTTCTTCAATAATTATGTATGGTTGCAAACATATAATGTATGAGGCATTACTGTTTTGCAGATGTTCTTGCAAGGCTGCGGAAAATGCATGAAGTTTAGTTTGGTCATAGGTTATAACATGGAGTGAAAGCGATGATTTGTGCGGTAAGGCCAATTTTTTTGATTGCTCGCAAAATATGGTAACCGATGATAGAGGAGACACATGCTTTTCGAGTGCTTTAATGCATCCATGAAGAGAGCTCATAGTTGCATATTCGGGAACAAAAAGAAGGCATTCCGTTGTCATGTTATAAATTTTTTCTGATGGCTTTATGGGTTGTTCAAGCATTTGATATGCTCTTTTTCTGCGTATTTCTCGCGATGCAGCACCTTGTAGTTTTCTGTCTACTTTAAATCCAACAAGATTTGAGTATAAATTGCGTGTATATAATATTTTTGAGACAAATTTGACATGGTTGGCTGCCATTTCTATAATTGGAAAAAAAATCGCGTTGTCATTACTTGCCGGATAAAAGTTTCCTTCAAATCCTTGAACTTTATTACACAAAAGATCTTCTAGTTTTATATTTTTAAAAAGCCATGCATAAAAAGTGCGAAGATGCATGTAGATAAAAGCGTATGACCGATATGCATGATCCTCTTTTATTTTTTCAGGAACGGCGCGGCAGTACCCTTGTGGCCGGAACCCCCAGCGGAGTGCTTCACTTGCGGGAACATTATGATACTGGCCATAGGTGAACCAAATGTAAGGATTTTTGTAAATCTCATTAATGTATGACAATACAGAAGGGTCAACGAGCCAGTCATCACCATCAACAAGGATGACAATATCGTTGTCATTGCAGCCATGGATTGCACGATATAAGTTAGCAAGTTTTCGTTTGCGTATTGTATTACGAATGAATGTTACTCGTGATGCAAGGCGATGGGTGTCAATATAGTCTTGAATAATGGTGTCTGTCCCATCAGTTGAATTATCATCGATAATAATAACATCAAAATTATTATATTTTTGTTCTACGACGGATTTGATATTTTTTTCTGCCCAATCACAATTGTTATAGGTACAAATAATAAGGACAAAATGTTTTTCTTCACGTATGTTTTTAGAAAATAGTAAAGATGTTGTGGTGAAACAGATGATAAACAATGACAACCTAATGCAGGGCATTTTTACTCCTTTTTTAGATGAGCAAAGTTATATAATACCTTGAGCTTATGTACATTTCTGCTATAGGCTATCTATATCATAGAAAAATTGAAAGGGCTATTGTAAATGAAAAAGGAGCTACCTGTCATGAATCAATCCATAAAAAAATGTTTTGTGCTTTCTTTGCCACTTTTTTTAACGATAATGCAGCATGGATATGATCGTATAACGATTATTCATAATGAAAATAAGAGATTGTACAGATCAATACACAAAAATATTATTACCATTCTTGGTACCGGTTATGTTGGACTTGTCACGGGGGCAGGACTTGCTGAATTTGGCAACACGGTTATTTGTGCTGATATTGATGAGGGAAAAATTAATATGCTTCTTGAAGGGCGTATGCCTATTTTTGAACCAGGATTGAGAGAGTTGGTGGACCGAAACACAAATTCTGAACGGCTTACTTTCACGAGTGATGTTGAAGAAGCGGTGCGTAAAGCGGATGTGATTTTTATTGCAGTGAATACACCAACGAGTAATGACGGATCAGCAGATTTGACTGCTTTTTATAGCGCACTTGATCTTATTGCTTGTAATATGAACAAACACAAATTTATTATAACAAAAAGCACTGTTCCTGTAGGAACAGGCGACCATATACGGCCTTTTTTTGAGCAAGAGTATGGCATTGATCCAGAGTTGTTTGATGTTGTCTCAAACCCAGAGTTTTTACGAGAAGGTACCGCTGTTAATGATTTTTTACAACCCGATCGGTTAGTAATTGGTATAGAATCAGATTCTGTGCTTGAGACAGTGTACGCTATTTATGCGCCACTCATTGAACATGGTGTTCCCCATGTACTGACAAATCTTGTATCAGCTGAAATGATCAAATATGCATCAAATGCATTTTTGGCAACAAAATTAAGTTATATTAACGAGATTGCTAATTTATGTGATGAAGTGGGAGCTGATGTATATACGGTTGCTGGTGCTATGGGATTAGACAAACGTATTAGTCCCTTATTTTTAAAGCCAGGTCCAGGATTTGGTGGGTCTTGTTTTCCAAAAGATACGCAGGCGCTTTTGTATACTGCAAGTCTTTGTGATATGTCTTTGTACACTGTGCAAGCAGCATTAAAAGCAAATAACGTGCAGCAACGGATACCTGTTGAAAAACTCGCTCGTCTTTTTTACAATGTTTTTGGCACAGCTGACATGTCTGACAAAACAGTCGCTGTTCTTGGTCTTGCATTTAAGGCAAATACTGATGATGTTCGATATTCTCCTGCTATTACTGTTATCAAAATGTTGTTGGAGCGTGGTGCACTGGTGCAAGCGTATGATCCAGCAGCGATGAGTAACATGAGTATTTTGATTCCTCAGGTTATGTATTGCAAATCACTCTATGAGGCAATTGCTGATGTTGATGGTATTATTATAATGACAGAATGGGATGAGTTTCGCTCGATGGATCTTGATCTTGTTGGTATGTTTGTTGGACATAAAATTCTTGTTGATACTCGCGGGATTATATCCTCTGTTGATCTTGGAATGCACGGTTTTATATATGATATTATAGGTCAATCATATTTATGTAGACAAACTAAGAAAATAGCAGGAGCATAAGAAAAAATAATGCAGATAAAATATATTACGAATGTATTGTATCTTATTATGGTAGTAATACCGGTACTGAATTTTGCCATGCAGAATGCTTTCCACGATCCATATTATCAGCACATGAGTGCAGGATATGATTCATTGTCAGATCCGGGATCTGATATTCCTCCATTGCCACTCTATATTTTTTATACACCATCCCATGAAGAACTTAAAAATAGTTGGTTTTTACCCAGTATACAGGATTATTTTATCATCCATGAAAAGCAGTATCAGCAAGAATGTCCACGAGCGCAATGGATGAGTACTGGATGGACAAAAACAACAAGACATAAAATTGAGCTCGTGCTTGATGCGATAGAGGAGCAGTGGGGTGGCATTTTTTTGTATGCAGACGTTGACATACAATTTTTTGCTCCTGTCACCCATCTTGTTTTACAAGCATTAAAAAATAAGGATATTGTTTTTCAGCAAGATGATGAAAATGGTACTATTTGTACCGGCTTTTTTGCCTGTCGAGCCAATGAAAAAACACGTGCACTGTTTCAAGATGTGTATAAGCTTATGTGCAGTTCTGAACTGCGCAGCGATCAACCAACGGTAAACTTTTGCTTGCGGAACAGATCTTGTCAATACGAGATTGAATGGGCCTATTTACCCGATATTTTTTTTAGCGGCGGACGAGCAAAAACGCAGAGTAAAACCAATTTTGATATCCCTGAAAATATTGTCATGCACCATGCCAACGGTGTTGTTGGAATAAAAAATAAAATTGCACAACTGCAATATGTCAAGCAGAAGGTGAAAGCGATTACATAAATTTTGTCTTGTAAAAAATAAACAGCGTGGTATAATCATCGTATTATTTTTATTTTACAAAGGATGCTTTATGATGCCATATACCATGACAAAAGCTGCTTTTATTTTATCATTTTTTATGTCTATTCCGCCAATCATCTGCAGTGATCAGATAAAAAAGATCAGTACAGATATTTCGGCGTATCTTTTGGCACAAAATGAAAAAAAGCAAACAAATGGTTTTCTATACCCTTTTGCATTTTCACAATCACAAATAAATTTGACTGATAATGAGAAAAATTTAGTTACACTAGATTCTTTTAGCCTTGATAGGTATATTGAGGCTGCTCTTAGGGTTTATGAAGAAATATATAGGGCCGTTGATGCAGAAATTGTGAAAAGAATAAACGAGCAAGACCGCAAATTAATGAATGGTGCTACGTTTTTAGAGGTCTCATCATGTATTGGAAAAATGTCTACTTGGTGCAAGCTTGCAAAAAATATAGTTGATGAAGAGGAATATCTTAGATCTTTAAGAGACAAAAAATTTCTTACAGAAAAAGAAGTATTACGACTTTTTAGGACGAGGAGAATTGAAAAAATTGAGGGCAATAAATTTTCTCTTCCCTATGAAGAGGAAGGAGTAAAAAAGAGTGCCATACCACAAATTTTGAAAACACATTTATTGTGGCGTTCTGAGGAAATGAATGGAAATATAACTTTTTTTGCCGGATCCCAAGTCGAAAACGATATGGTATCACCCAAGTTGCTTTAAGAATTCAGATCCTAAATTATTGGACTATTATAGTCCTTATGGTCCTTGGATTGGCTTGGCGAGTACGACTAAAAATATTCCTGTTATAAAGAAGGTGTACTATCTTGGAAAAGATCCAAGAGTATGGCGATTGGGATCACATGCATCATTGCAAGATAAAAAAGATGTTTTATTCAAACATCCTCATGATCACATTGATCCAATTGTTCCAAACATTACAGGTGAAATGAAAGAACTTAAGGATGATACAGTATGAAAATTTATGTTATAGGTATTGGATTCATATCCTTTTTTAGGCGCTCAATAACAGGTTGAATGGCAGTTAATGGCACAATTGTATCAGAATAGTCGAGATCTTTTTTAAACTCAGTTGTTTTGATACATTCGTGCTTTAATCCAATGGTCTGGCTGAGGTACCAGAAAGTATCATCTTCGCGCTCTTGAAAAATTTCTATTACGTGTATTTTTGGTTTTGCAAAAATGAGATTGGTAAGACCAGCACCATGGGCACCTACTATGATGGTGGCTTTGTTAAATAAAGATACTTGATCCAAAAAGCTGAGATTTTCTAGGATATAGCGCTTAAATCCTAACTCTTTAAATTTCTCGAAAATCTCATCTTCATTAATAATTTTCCGGTAAGGGGCATTTTGTCGTGAAATAAAAATTTTTTTTTCAAAAATTTTTCCGCCAGCAGAATTTTTTGCTAATGGTATAAATTTAGCTCTTAAGTAATTTACAACCCACAGTGGTGTATAACATGCTAAAGAAACAGCAGAAGGTACAATTAATTCATTCGCTTGGAGATGAGGACATACTACAGGTGCAATTACTTTTTTAGGATTTACGCCTGCTAAAAGCAATGTTTCTTCTTGAAAGAGTGACCAATATGGTACATAAAGCGAATCATACGTAATTTTCTTGTCCTCCAATAAGGCCAATTTTGGCAAGACCTCTGTCATCCAGTGATAATAATTATTATGCCCTTCTTGTGCAATGACGGCAACTTTACCACGAGATATTTCAAGGGCAGGCAAATTTTTTAGCTTTAGCATATTGTTCTTATTTTGTAGGGGACTCCAGCGCCAAATTAATTCCTTAATAATATGGCCATTAGCAAGAATGGTAAGGATATGATTATCAGCAGGCACAATAGTTTTTTGATATTGAATGCGACCGTTGGGAATCGAAAGAATAAAAGTTTCAGGAATTAAAGGATAAGAATCGGAGGCAGTTGTTGAAGATGCGAGAGGAAATTTTTCAAATTTGAATAGTGTTGAGCTATGGCATTTTGTATACTGTATAGGGGAGCTATTTGTGAGCATCGTGTGAATAGAAATGATGTCGGAATTTTCTGATGCTTGTACTGTGTTATAATAAACACAAAAAATAAGTAAAAATAAGAAATTTTTCATATTATTGCCTGATGTTTAAAAAAATAACAATTTTCAGAAAAATGGTACCACAATTTCTGCTATAATAACAATTTTTTATTGGTGATTTTTGAAAAAGTATATGTCCGATTTTGTCTACTATCATCAATCATGATTGCTTTTGAATTTATTTCAAGATCGGCAAGAAGTTGATTTTTGTGTTCAAAAGTAAGAGCAATAACAGTAATAAAGAAATCTGGAGAACCTTCCAATCCCTCTTTTCCCTCTTTCCATATTTTTTGTAGCCATTTTTGATTGATTTTTTTAATTCCTTCGATAATAGAACGGTAGTATGTAGAGGTGCAGTTTGGGGTAATGCGACCATCTCTTTTATAATACTGTATCCATGCACAATTTTTCCATATAATAAAGGGAATATTTTTTCTCCGTTTTTAGACAGTATATTTTTTCATAATTATATACAAAACAAGCCCGCGTAGGCGGGCTTGTAAAGGCACGAACTTATTATTTTTTACTGATCTTTCTTGGCTTTTCGGCGAACCTCAGTTGCGATCATGGTTAATTCAACTGAATTTTCTTGTGTACCAATTTCTATGCGTGCTTCTTTACCCCAGTTTGCTTTAATGGTGGGGGAACTAATCACACCAAGATCTTTGTCTGTTATTTCATAGACAAACAAAGCATCTTCTTCAGTTTCTTCTACATTTTTTATTTCGAGAGAAAATTGGTCCGTCAACTGTATTTTTTTTGATTTTCCTTCTCCTAGTACGACGATTTTAGAAACAACTTCTCCATCTATGTTAATCATAAAATTAACATGCGCTGTTGGGTACGCATAAAAAGCTGTAAACCCACTTGCGAGTAAAAATAAGTTCAACACTGAATTTTTCATATAAAATCCTTCTAGCAAAACTGTTTTTTTATGCTTAATACAAGAGGCCTGCAACAGTGAATAGTATAATGGTTCATAAAAAAAGATCAATCGACAGACTTAATCTTGTGACAGTAAAATTTTAACTATTCCAGTTGATTGTTGATTGTTCATTGTCAATTGATTGAAATTTTTTTGCGCGATATTGCTTTGGCATCCAACTTTTTGCCCACCAATGCACTGCCCAAGCGCCCTGGGCCTGCCAAACTGATTTGGCAATAATACAATCCTGTGTGCCGAGGGGATAAAAATAGGTTGCGGGCAAAGCGATATCTCGTGTAGTGCAGGTATTGTTTTTTTTCACCGCATAAAAAGATCGGGTAAAATGGACAGGACCTGTTTTTTGGGGAGCACCGTGATAACGGTTCCATGCATCAGGCATGGTGACGATTGCATGCCGAACAATGGGGTGCCCAGGACATGCGCCAAAAAGTGCATTGTTCAGCTGTACAAAAAATGAGTCCAGTGGTTGCAATCCTGTGTAAAAATCATACAGATAATGGAACATATCAAGTGACTGAAAACATTCAAAATCGATGTCGACATAGACACCGCCAAAACGATTTATAATTTCCAAGCGAGCGATATCTGATTTCATACCATAGTTGTCAGTTGCATCATACAATTTTTTGTTGTACAAATTCAGTGCTTGGATTTCATTGTCAGTCCAGAGATGATAGACCCAGCCACGGGGGACATGATTTTGTATCCATGACATACGGTACTGTTGGAATGCATCTGGCACATCGCTGCCAAGCCAAATTTGGTGAATAATGAGGGGAATTCGGGGGCGGGAATCAGGTCGTTGATGCGACGGATTATACTGTTCATATAACTGTTTAAAAAATGTGTACAGTTCAGTACCATCAATGCCGACAATTTTTTTGGTCATGGCAATAGCTTTTGGATGCGTTGCCCGTTTCATGCTCAGATCAAATGGTATATACTGCCACTGAGCACAGAGAGATAGAGTGTACAAACAGATGATTATGTGCGCTGTGCGGACAAAACTCACTGCTTTGCCTTTATTTCAGGAGGAATACGCGCAACAAGTTGCTTAATTTTTTCACTGGTTCCTTTTTTTAGCACTAAAAGAGCATCGGGTGTGTCGACAATATAAACATCATCAAGACCGATAACACCAACAATCTTTTTCTTTTGTGCAAGCACATGAATGTGCGCAGAATCAATGGTGACGATGTTGCGATAATCATTATACTCTTTTTGTGCATGTAAAAATGATTCTATAGTGCCAACATCATCAGCGGAGATATCCATGGGAATGACTTTGATTGTTGAGCTTTTTTCAATAACAATGCGGTCAATAGGTTCTGCTATAATGTCAGTGTATGCTATGTCTCCTGCATTATATGCGGCCATCGCCTTGACCATTGCAGGGGCATGTTTTGCATATTGTGCTAAAAATGTTTTGACGGGTGCGCAAAACATGCATGTATTCCACAACATATCTTGTTCAAGATACAGTTGTGCTACTTCCGCATTTGGTTTTTCATGGAATGAAATAACGGTATAGGGTGCCTGATATGCGCTTGTATAATCAGCTTCTATGTACCCATATCCCGTTGAGGCAAAGCGTGGTTTTTGGCCAAAAATAATAATGGATGATGAATAATCTTGTGCTGCAGCGAGCCCTTTTGCAAGATACATTCTGAATAGTTCATAATCATAGGGAGAAATATATGCATCAGCGGGCAGAAAAAGGACAATTGCTTCCGGGTCATGTTCGTAGAGTTGTAAACAGGTGTACAATACTGCTGGTCCTGTATTGCGAGCAGCGGGTTCGGTGACGAACGTAGTAATGCTCGATTTTACTGCTTCTTGAAAAAAATCAGTATAATCTTTGCTTGAGCAAAGCCACATGTTTTCTGTTGCAAACAGAGGTTGCACTCGTTCAATTGTTTCATCGAGCAATGTTTTTCTTCCATCAAGAGACAAAAGTGGTTTTGGTTTTGTTGGTGAGGTCAGTGGCCAGAGCCGTTGTCCATGACCGCCTGCAAGAATAACACAATAGTGGTGATTAAATGTTTCATCAAATATATGTGCATGCAAAATAGTGCTGGCAAAAAAAACTGCAGCAAAAACAAAATAAATAGGAATTTTGTGCATGAATGTTTCTCTTTTATTGCATATTCAAGAGCTGATTAAGTTTAAACTCAAGAGCAAACATTCTGTCCATGAGTGTTTTGCACCAAGAAACAAGTGATACATCTATGGAGCCGATTGCTGTTGTTGATGTATATGTTGGCACAGACGCGGTAAGATTTGTCGGTTCATAACTACTCATATCAAGCATGCCATCTTCTTCTGTTCCAATCGCTTCATATGCAGCAGCAGCCATTCCTTGTGTCGCTGCCATGGTATAAATGACAGTATCGGTGCCGTCGTCTTCTATGTCCAGATTTCCCGACTGTGCAATTGATGGGTCAAGAATACTGACATTGGATGCTTGTGCGGTTACGGTGCAGCCATTATGTTCATTAAGAATCCCTGCAGGATCTTCAAGAAGTATATCATTGGCATCAAGGTAGAAACCGTCGTATTGATTATATAAAGCTTTGCATGATGTCAGGATTGTTCCTGGTGTTTGAATAATAAATCCGTCATAAAGTCCGCTGATTGCCTGACAACCAAAAAGTCCGATAGAGTCAGACAAAGGGTCGCACACAAATCCTGCAGTGGCGTTGCCAGAAGCTTGTACCATGCGGATGGTAATAAATTCACTATTGCTGATGGCAAATCCATATTGCTGATTATTTGCTTTAAACTCTTCGATATAAATGTGATCAGAGGAATCTATACTTATGCCAGTTCCTGTATCAGTAGCGATTGATGCGGAAGCTTCTCCCAGCGCAATATTGATGGTGTCTGAGTTGGTAATGTCATATTGTGTCTGACACGGGTTTATTGATGTTACATGAGCCATAATGATTGATGATGAATTTTCTATGACAACGCCGGCACCATCAGAATTCTGAGTATTAAAAACATTTACCTGACTACAAAATACGGTTGAAGCTCCAGATAATGTAAGTCCGGCACTTTGTGCACCAGTTAAGGTGCCACTGTTAATATTGAAATTTGAGCAGTTTTCTACGACAACTAATTGGTCGACAACTCCTTGGCCATCAAGTGTGTTGGTGGCGAGATTAATAGTTACGTTATTGGCGATAACTTGAATAGCAAAAGGCATGGCTTCTGTGATAGTAGCCGATTGTATGAGTATATATTCTCCTGGTTGATCTATGGTCATAGGAAAATTATTGATGGTCGACAATGGCGTTCTTCGTTGTTTAAAATCAGGAACATAGCCACATGATCCGCATGTTTGTCGAGATAGTTTTTCATAGGGGGTGTTTGCAAGCATGGCATGGATGCGACGGAATTTGTCTGCATGTGAAGCAACCAGTGGCAGGTAAGCGCACAATGCGCTTACTGCCAGAAGGGAAAATATATTGGTGTAGATTTTCATATAATATTTCCTTTTTTTGATAAAATCTAAAGTACCTATTTTAATCACAAACGACGCAAGTATCAGCGGCTGGACCACCTGTACAATTCGTTATAGCACCTGGCCCAACAGTACATAAGAGGCCATTGACAACTTGGAGGCAATTGCCAATATCGCTAAGACATGAATTTGTGGACACCATGCCAACGTTGAGATTATTGACTGAAGCTATGAGGCAACAGACAAGATTTTGTACAATTTGTGTACTTACTTGAGTAGCGGTGTTTAGTTGCCCGGTATCATTGACAATATTAGTAATATTAAATACTGAGATACATTGGAACATGAATGGATTTGATGTTGGATCAAAAAAGAAACCGGTCGTATTGTTTGTTGCGATGCATTCATAAAATGTCGCTGATGAACCAACGGTCAAGAATCCATTGACTGTTTGGTTGGAAGTGCATCGGGTAAATGTAACAACTGAACTATCAATTACGCGAAACCCAAATCCTCCAGGAGAAGGAGTTCCTGTAGCGGTACAATCCTGTGCATTGATATTACCTTCCGAACCAGTGAAATCAAAAGTTCGTGAGAAATCAAATCCAACACAGCCGCGCAGATTCACATCTGGGGAGGCGTCAACAGTAATAAAACTGCTGCCAAGATCTCCTGCAGGTCCCGTGCCAACGACATCTTCGACTGCGCAGCCATGGCAGTCTTCAAAATCAAGGAATGTGTTATAGTCAAATCCTTCAATTCCTTTCATTGCTAAATTTTCGCAATCATGAGCATAAAGGAGTGTGCTGGTCAAGCTGAGAGGTTGTGGGCCTGTAGCTTGTATGGTGTCAAATATCATATTACTGCAGCCCTCTAACACCATGCCATCAGCATTGTATATTTCATATCCTTTAATAATACCATCATCAACGTCAGTCAAGGTTGCTCCATTGCCTGCGGGAATGTTGGAAACTTTTATGTTGGACAAAGTTGGTCGGGATGATCTTGTAATAGAAACAGGTACGCCTGCTGCATCTTGAATGCTCAGATCTTGTAGGACAACATCATCACTGTCATCAACATCAATTGCCGAACCAGTTGATCCTTGGAGAACACCATTGCGGACAATGACATTTGATACTCCGGGAATATCTATAATAGTACCGACATCGGGGGCATCAATGGTTGCACCGTTAAGATCAAGGATAACATCATCAGAATCAACGGTAATCAGTGCGGGCACTGTTGAAGTAGTTGTTGTTGATCCTGCCAAAACATAGGTGCCAGGGACGGTGATTGTGTACGGAAGCTGATCAATTTCAATGACAACTTCAAGGCCAGTTTTTACGTCGAGGTTGCGTAATGATACAATGTGTGTTGCTGCGAGTGGTCCATTAAGAATATCTTGGACAGCATTTCCCTCAGCGCTGCCACCAATTATTTGTACGCCGGTTGCACCAGGAGTTATTTCAATACCGCTACCGCCATTTAATATTGCGATACAATCTTCAAAAATGGTGTCTGGGATATCAGTATAGAAACCATCGCCGCCACTACGGGATGCGGTACATCCTTGATAATAACCATTTGGTCCTTCATTTGAGAATCCAATCATACCAGCACTTTGTGCAGAACAGTTAACGCACTGATATTCATCGCCAGCACCAGCAAGATAATCAAAGCCATCATCGATACAATCAATTGCTTCGCACCCTTGCATAGTGACTCCCGTACATCCCATTGTTGAAAATCCGGTGAGCATTTGGTATGCGCCGCATCCTTCCAAGAGCATGCCAGTACAATCTGTTAGTTCAAATCCAGTAGCTTCAGATGGAATGCCTTCTTCAGGAAGCGCAAAGCAATCACTCAAAAGGCCATCGACAATACCATCAAGACCAAATGCTGGTTCAGCACCGCAACCACCGCCAAAAATAGTATCAAGAATGAGGCCAAAAATACCGCCGCCGGAACTGGTACACCCATCGTTTTGGATATTTTTTATAGAGATATGTTTACTATTATCGAACGTAATATTTGGTCCCGTTGTATTTTGAATAGCACCATTTTGTATGGTAATGTTTTGTGATCCACCGGTGATTTCGATACCATTTGTAGCAATATTGCCACCATTTAAGGTGTGTCCCGTCATATCAAGGAAAACATTTGCGATGCCATTAATAGTAATCATTGGCCCTGTAACGGTTGCGGTGAAATCTTTTGCGAGACCATATGTTCCTGGTTTGGTAATGATGTATGGAACTTCAGTAATGACATAATCAGGACCCGGTATTTTATCATAAATTAATTCAAGTGTTACGATGGTTGTATTTGTTCCATTATCATCAATGTCAGCAGTTGTATTATCTTCAGGAATAACGCCTATGAGTGATGTGTTGATTGCTGCAGGAGTAATTTCAAAACCGATATTATTAAATGATGATGGACAGTAGTCATATACAACGTTAATTCCGCCCGTTTCAAATCCATTTTCCCCATTACCTGTTGCAATACATCCCGAGTACAAAATATCTTCTGCATCAGTAAAGAATCCATCAAGTCCTGAACCTTGTGCTATACAATCGATGAAATCAATATCCTCTGCACCCATTGGTACATCAAAGCCATCATCAATAGCATCTGTGCTGAGGCAATTTTTAAAGGTGATGTTGGTAGAGTTCATGACCTGAAATCCGACTTTCATCTGGAATGAATAGCAGTTGTTAACGACAATTTCTCCAGACCCTTCAAAACTAAATCCTGGAGCCTCCGAGGGAACACCTTCTTCAGCGATTGATCCGCATCCTTCAAGTAACCCATCAAAAGCGCCTTGTAAATCAAATGCTGGTCCAGTACCGCAACCGTTGCCAAAAATGGTATCAAGAATAAATCCAAAAATACCACCACCAGAGCTAGTACATCCATCATTGGTAATATTTTTTATGGTAATATGTCTGCTGTTGTCGAACGTAATATTTGGCCCGGTGAAATTTTGAGTGATCGCATTTTTTACTGTTACATTAAGACTATTAGTGATCTTAATAGCATTAGATGCCGTGTTGTTTCCATTAAGAACGGAATTTAATAAATCAAGGACAATATCTGAACCTTCTATAGTAATCATGGGTTCAGTACTTTCTGCAGTAACCGGCCCTTCAATGGTATAGGTGCCTGATTCGGTGATCGTGACTGGAAATTCATAGGTGCGAATAATAGTTTGTATGCCTGATCTGATATTCAAATCTTCGACACTTGCAATGGAAACGTTAGAACCGTTATTGACAATATCTATGGTATTATTTGCCGTTGTTGTCGTTGTTAGTTGGATATTATTTGCTGTATTGGTTATTTCAACACCGTTGTTGACGTTATTGGAAAATGTTGAGTCTTTAATGACAATGTCCGATCCATTGATTGTGATACCATTGCCGCCATTATCATCTGCCACCGCATCATCAAATATAATTTCACTACCGCTGCTGTCATATCCATTTTCTCCATTAGATATTGAAACGACATCGATATAGACAATTTCAGAACTTTCATTGTCATCTTCAAATCCATTTTCCTCCGAATCTTGTGCGATATCATCTTCAAGAGTTATGTCAAAACTGTTTTCTATGGAATATCCGGTTTTGTTGTGCAGTGAAATTGACTGAGAAATGTTAATGGTAACACTTGTGTTAATGGTGAATCCTGGAGCATTGCTTGTGACAGATGGAGAATTTGATACGCGACCTCCAATAATTTGTATTGTGTTGTCATTAAACAGATCAAAGCCACCCTCTGAGGCATTTTCTATGCTTGTTGAATTAAACGAAATATTTTGTGAATTGCTCACTGAAATGGAAGCATTGCTGCTATTGTTAAAAGTGCTTGTGTTATTAAATGTTATTTCAGAGTCATTATCAAGTGAAATGTCACTGCCACTTTGTGTATTGCTAATAGTGACGTTATTTGTTGCACCTATCGTTGAATTTTCTATGAATATACTGCTTCCTGAAATAGTGTTGGTCAGAGTAATGTTTTGCAGATTAAAACTAGTGACGTTGTCGAAAAACACGCCATTATTTATGCCATTGGTAATGGTACCATTTTGGATGGTAATATTGGTGACATTTTCTGCAAAAATCATCTGAGAAATAATGCCATTACCGTTAATAGTTTTTCCATTCAAGTCAATGGTGACATTGCTTGTTTGGACACTAAAGAAAAAAGAATCGGAAACATCTGCGGTGATATTTTCTATTAACAAATAGGTACCTGGCACGGTAATAATAAGACCGAATTTACTCGTTTTGTGAAAACTATTGATATTAACAACAATATTGCCTTGGCACAGACAATCATCAATATCAATTTCTATATTGTCAATTTTTGAAAGAATTGTTCTACCAAGTTCTTCGAGCGTAAAGCATATTGTTTCAGGAGTACATGGGATTGGTTCTTCAGTCGAGCATCCAGGTTTATGGCAGTCACGAGAAGATCGTGATGACCGTTGAGGTTTTGTTGAAGAATGTGGCCGATGTGCGCGCGTCTGAGGTTCTTCGGGTATTGGTAGTTGCGAAGACGATATAAAATTGCACATAAATAACGCAAGATAATATATCTTAAACAGTTTCATGCAATGCTCTCCTTATTTTTGACAAACAGATGCCAGGGATCCTTTTAGCCACCGTTACAATAAAATTATATTTTGTCAAGCAGCTTTTGAAGTAAATTTTTTTTGATAGGGGACAGCGACAAAAAGCTGTGTGATAATAATTTTTGCCTTTTTATATGAAACATATACAATGTTCTTGTTTTAAAAATTTCTCAATGTGTAGAAGGGAGAGGATGAGTATGAAAAAACAAAATGTGTGCTTTTTGCTGAGAGGTATTTTTCTGATAGTACAGATGTATCCAATTTTTTGCATGGAAAAGGAGAATTGCAGAAAAAAAGAAAGTGACTTTATTGCGTTATATTGGAAAAATTTTAAGCTAGAATTTGAAGACGCATATGTGGTACCAAATGAAGAAAATCCTTTTGATAATTATGGGCAAAATCAAGAAAAAATTTTTCCTGTTGAGATAAAAAAAAAGATTGCCAGACAACTATGTCCGGTTAAAAGAGTTTTTGAATTGGGTTCTTGTGAAGAATATCCTACTTGTCGTCCAACAGAAGAAGAGGTTCTTTATTATGGACAAACATGGTGCCCTGGTATTCCGTTTAAACCAACGAGATGGGTCGGTTCTCGCGGTCCAGAAAATATCAAGGCAATGCCAGGGGAAAAAAGTATTTCCCAATTTCAATTTTGGAAACTTAAATATTTCTCAAGTGACGCCAATATTTTTCAATTTAAAGATTATGGCACGGACAAGACAAATAGTTTTCATATGTATGCTGTTGTCATTGAAGAAAGTGTCAAATTTGATGGGCCAAATCTTGAAGGGGATATTATTGTTCATTACAAAGAACAATATGGTGATGCATTTATACGTCTTATTTGCACAGACGACAGCCGTTCTTTTGTTGTAAAAGAAAGATATACGAGTTTTGACAAGATGATACCTTCAACAATATCGTTAAAAAATTATGATTGCCAGACACTTGTCCTGGGACACAATGCTTGTGCTTTAAGTGTTATTGACATGAAAGAAAAAAAGAATTTTGTGCAAACATATACTATTGTCAAAAAAGAGCATGAGGTATTTTTCTGTAAGGACAAAAATATGGCTGTCCCTGAAGATTGTTCTTTTTTTAAAAAACTTGACTATCTAAGACCAGAAGTTTTAATCGGACTTACTTCAGAGGGAAAAATTTTTACTATTGTGCCTGATAATGTTGACAAAATAGTTGATGGTAAACCAAAGCAAGTTTTTTATCCCCAAAAAGTAAAATATACTATTGAGGATTTTGCAGTGCATGCCAACTATAAGAAGCAGCTGGTATTGAGAACGATAACAAATGATATTTTTTTTGTTGATCTTTCTTTTTTAAGAATAAAAATACCAAGTTTGTGTAAAAAAAAGGATGGAAAAGATTTGGCTCATGGTAATGAAAAGGGCTTTTCTATATCACATATGTGGTTTGGCAAAAATAGGTTTGAATATATCTGTCAAATAAATAATGGTTGTAAACGTTGGGTTAGATATGAGATTAAAGGCGAAAAATTATTATTATTAGAAGAGGACAAGCACATGCAAAAATTTTAAGAAATTGAGGATATTATGAAAAAAAGGTGTACGTATTTTTTACTGGCCACTATTTTTTTAATAGGACCAGCATATTCAGTTTTTTGCATGGAAAAGCAGATAATAGAGAAAGCGGAAAATGACCAGCAACCATTTTGTTGGCAAAATTTTCAAGCCGAGTTTTCTGTACCAGGTTTTATTGAAAAAGCTTTTAATAATGATGGATCAAAGCCTGAAGCTTATTTTCCCGCAGAGCTAAAGCGTGAAATTGCTAAAAAATTATGTCCGCTTGCAAAATTTTTTGAATTAGGTTCTTATAAAGAATATCCTATGCATCTGAGCTTGCAACCTTTGTATCAAGGGCAAACATGGGCTCCTGGTATTCCTGTTAAGCTGATGTATATAGGGCATGAGCGTCCGGAAACCATTGAAGCGATTCCAGGACTAGAGAGTACTCATCAAGTTCAATTCTGGTTGGCAAGCAAAGAGCATGTGCGATTTGATGATGACAAAGCAGGTCTGGAAAATAATTTTTATCTCGGTGCATATATAACTAAAGAAGCTATGAAATTTGATGGGAAAAATCTGGAAGGGTACGGTATTTTTTGTTACACATCCCATTTTGGCGATACCTATATAAATCTTATTCACATAGATCCTGTTTTTAACAAAAAATATGTGGATAATGGTCGTGTTCTTTCATGTGCGATTTTAGATCAAGTGAATTGTGATGCGCTTGCACTGGGTCACAATGCTTGTGTTTTGAGTATTACTGACAAGAGGTTCTTGGCAACAAATGAACAGCAAAGGTATGTGCAAACATACACTATCGTCAAAGGAGAGAAAAAAGTGAGTTTGCAGCCCGACAAAAGAATAGCTATTCCAAAAAAATTTGACTGTTCTTTTAAAAAAATTGCCTACCTAACATCACAAACGCTCATAGGGCTTACGCCTGATGGAAAAGTTTTTATAATCGTGCCGAGTAATTGGGGCCAAATGGTTAATGGCAAGCCGAAACAAGTTTTTTTCCCCAAAAGAATAAAATATAGAATTGAGGATTTTGCAGTGCATGCTGATTATAAGAAGCAGTTGGTATTGAGAACGGCAAATAATGATATTTTCTTTGTTGATCTTTCTTTTTTAAGAATAGGATTACCTTGTTTTTGTAAAAAAATTGAGGGGAAAGATTTATATCGAGATTTGGAAAAACTTCCTCTATTAGTGACACTTTTTCCTGATGGAAGGAATACGAGCAAAAGAGTTTTTACTATAACAAATATGTGGCTGGAAAAAGATGTATTTAGCTACATGTATAAAACAAGAGATCATAAGGATTGGATTCAGTACAAAATTAATTAAAGGCTTCCATATTTGCCAAATTTCACGATTTGATTATGCTGAAACTAAATAGTACATTTCTGTCAAAAAGGTTTTTATGAAATCGCGTGAAATCCGTCAACGTTTTTTTGATTTTTTTACCCGGCATGGTCATGAAAAAGTGTCAAGTTCACCTTTAATTCCTGCACAGGATCCTACTATTTTGTTTGCCAATGCGGGTATGAATCAGTTTAAAGATGTTTTTTTGGGTAAAGAAAAGCGGAATTATGCACGTGCAGTGACCATTCAGAAATGTGTTCGTGCGGGGGGCAAGCATAATGATCTTGACAATGTCGGTTTTACCAAGCGTCATCTGACCTTTTTTGAGATGATGGGTAATTTTTCTTTTGGTGACTATTTTAAAAAAGAGGCGATTGCATATGCATGGGAATTTTTGACCAAAGAAATTGGCCTTCCCATCGACAAATTACATGCAACGGTGTATTACGAAGATCAGGATTCATATATTTTGTGGCGCGACATGATTGGCATGCCGGTGCATAAAATATATGGCCTTCAGGCAGATACCAACTTTTGGCAAATGGGGGATGTGGGGCCCTGTGGCCCGTGCAGTGAAATTTTTATGGATCGAGGCCCATCATTTGGCTGTGGAAAAGAAGATTGTAGTCCGGCGTGTGGGTGCGATCGCTTTCTGGAAATTTGGAATCTTGTGTTTATGCAATTTAATCGGGAACTCGATGGAACATTAGTTCCGCTTGCACAAACGGGAGTTGATACTGGTATGGGGCTTGAGCGGCTCTGTTCTGTTATCCAGAATGTGGATTCTGTCTTCCATACCGATTTATTTGCCTCTTTAATAGAACGAATAGAAAAATTAACGGGGCGGGTATATCAGGATGAATCTCCGGTCGACCAAGCGGCATACCATGTTCTTGCAGATCATAGCAGGGCAGCGTGCTTTATTATTGCCGATGGCGGTGCTCCATCGAATGAAGGGCGTGGATATGTATTGCGCAAAATTATTCGGCGGGCAGCACTTTTTGCACAAAAATTGACTGACAAAAATATTTTTCCCGAGCTTTCGAGTACAGTTGTGCAGACAATGCATGAATTTTATCCTGAGCTTGAGACGAATAAAAATCTTATTCATAAAGTGCTGCTGAGCGAAATTACGAAATTTTCTGCCAATTTGGTTCGGGGTAATCAGGTACTGCAGCGATATATACAGGATGCATATACGACAAAAACAATTACGGGCAATCAGGCATTTATGTTGTACGATACCTATGGATTTCCTTTGGAACTTGTTATTGCTGCGGCAAAAGAGCAGGGATATGTGGTTGACACACAAGGATTTGATGCAGAGATGGAACGGCAGCGGGCGCAATCGGGAAAACAGGCGCTTGACCCCTTAGATTATCTTGAACTTGATGGAATAATATCGACATTTACTGGGTATCAAGAACTTGAAACAGCATCAACAATTATTGCGCTTGTCCAGAATAATGTGGTTGTCGATTCTGTTGCTGCAGGAACTGAATGTTGGGTTATTGCAGAAAAATCACCATTTTTTATTGTCGGTGGCGGCCAAGTTCCTGATCAGGGCTGGGTGCGAGTGCAGGGAACAAAAGTTGCCATTGCTGCAGTGCGGTACATAGATCAAGCAATTGCAGCGCAAATAAAAACACCCGCAGCGCTTGCGGTGGGAGATTCTATTATTTCTCTTGTTGATCGGCATTGGCGTGTTAATGCAATGAAAAATCATACTGCAACTCATTTATTGCAATCGGCGCTTATTGCGCTTTTTGGAAAGACGATTAAGCAGTCAGGCTCATTAGTGCATCCTGATTATCTTCGTTTTGATTTTACGTATCATGAAAATTTAAAGACTGATGATATTGTAAAAGTTGAAGAGTTAGTGAATGAAAAAATCCGAGAAAATATTCCGGTCGACATAGAATATATGACGCTTAAGGAAGCAATCTCCCGTGGTGCAATTGCATTTTTTGGCGATAAATACAATCCTGAAACAGTTCGTATGGTTCGTGTGGGCGATTTTTCTACAGAATTGTGTGGCGGAACTCATGTTATGCGTACGGGAGATATTGGTACGTTTAAAATAACGGAAATGACGGCGCTCTCTGCGGGCCATCGGCGGATTGTGGCATTGACAGGACCGCGTGCTGTTCAACTATTTCAGCAGGTATTTGCAAGTGCAAAAAATATTAGTCAGGAATGCAAGGTCAAAATAGAAGATATTGAGCCTGCAGTGCTCGCATATAAAGAAGAGATAAAACAGTTGCAATTGACCGCACGGCAACTTAAGCAGGAAGTATGGCAGAGCAAAGCAGCAGAATGGCTTTCATTTACGGAACTTATCAATGATGTACCTGTATGCATACTTTTTTTGAAAAATATAGCAGCTGATGATGTGCGCGATATTGGAGTATGCTTAGAGGCTAAAAAAGCTGGATTGTATGTTCTCTTTGTCCAACAAAAAGACAAATGTATGTATTATGCTCACATTTCGTCCATGTATGCGCAGAAAATATCGCTTAAGCAGTTTGCTATGTGGCTTGCAACTACATATCAGCTTAAAGGAGGCTGTCGCGATGTGGTTGCGCAAGGTGGGGGGAATATAGCATGTTCGCCAGATATGGTGCAGGCGGCAAAAGAATGGATTGCTGCGGCGTTATAAAAATAAGCATAAGATAGTAATGTTTTTATTGCATATATATAATAAAATTTTATAAAATAAAATATATTGGGATATTTTATAAAAATAATAAAAAGAAAGAATGTAATGAAAAAGATACAAAGCACAATTCTTGCGGCCAGCCTTTTAGTCCATGCGCATACTATAATTGGTATGATGGATTATGATTATCGGCAAAAGTGTGATGAAATTGTTGGCTATGTGACCATCGATACATTTATGCATGCCCTTGATATGATGACTGAGCTTGAGCGGACATATGAGGCAGAGAAGCGGTCCATGGCTTTTGAAGAACTGGAGGCAATGGATACTATTGTTGATGAAGCAAAGGCCGCTATTAATGAGCGCATTGCTCATCAATTTAAAGCTTTTATTGAAAAACATATTATTGCTTGTCCAAAAACGGGAATCCTGTCTCTTGGTTCTGTTCTTGAAAGTTATATGCACAGTTTTATGCATAGTGTCGATGGATCCTTGGTCATGGAGTCTACGGGGCTCAAGGATCTTTTGTATAATGAAGAAAATAGGGCAGCAGTACGCCAAGACATACAAAGAATGATTGGTAAAGCAACGGAGGCAGTCCTTTTGGCAATTGCTGATTTTGTCTATCTTGATTCACTTATTCCGGTTGTGATGAATAATATGGGGGCGGTGGCGTCTCTGATGGAGGATCATGAATGGTATATGCTTGGCATTCCTATTGATCAGTATGTTGATAAAGCTCAGGCAGCGGCAAATGTGACAATAAAAAGTATTATCGCTCAGGCAATTACTCAAGCCCAACAAGACAAAAAACCGCGTGATATAGAAAAATTGTATCGGGATTATTATACGGAATTTTCGTATACCGATAATGATGGGCAAGAGGTAACGATGCAGCCAATCTCAGAGCTTCTTTTTGCGGTGACCAATAGAGATGCAATTGCAGAGGAAGTAGGGCAACTACTTACCGACGCTCGCGGGGTATTGAAAATGTTTCAAACACGCATAACAATAGAGAATATTATGCAACAGTTGGATATGGCCCGTGATTTTTTGGGGAGACAGTTTAATCTTGATAAAGCGGTGGCAACCAAGCGTTTTATTATTCAAACGGGGCAGCTTTTTGCGCAGATGATATCCGTCCTTGAAAAAGATATGGTATATGATGTGCAAGGTCAGCTTCGTGCATTACGCCAACTATTTAATGAAAAATTAAAAACTGCTTTTATTGCAAAAATTAATGATGCAATTACCACTGCGGGCAATCAGGCTATTGCTAATCTTGAACCTATTCTGCTTGATTATATTACGACATTCAGTTATCAAAAAAATGGTCGGTTAGTATGGTCGGATACATCATTGAAAAAACTTTTTTTTCATACCCGGGAATTGCCGGCATTGTCGAATGCAGTAGAAGAAAAATTGCAGACGGCAACGCGCACGGTGTGCAGCCGTATTGTGGGATTGTATGAAACAGTTGAAGATCTTGTTCCCGTTATTATGAATAATATTGCTGTTATTAATGATCTCATGATGCCTGAGCAGTGGAAAGAGATGCATATTCCTATAGAAAAAATTATCATACAAACAGAGATAAAAGTGAATGAGCGCACAAAGGCAATTATTCTTGCTAATATTAGTGAAGGTACGGAAGAAGATGTTACAGCATTGCGAGAAAAGTATGAAGAAGGCTTTTCTTATACAGATTCTGATGGAACTACTACATATACCGTTGGTATTTCAACACTATTATACGATGTATCGAATAAAAAAGCAGTGCAAGAAGCAATTGAACATGCATTACATTAATACTTTAAAAATAACTAATATTTTCATTTTTTTTCAAAACTGTTTATTCTTTATTTTCTATTGTGATAAGTTTTCTGTAGGGGCTGGTAGTAAGAAACTATTGCTAGGGACACGTTGATAGGGAGATGATAATGAAGCAGGTGATGCGGTGGACAATAGGTATTTTTGCGGTGGGATGGATGGTATACAGTACAACAACAGAAAAAAGAACAAGCAGAAAATCGCAAATAAAAATGTCAAGTAATGATCAAGGTTCTCTGAAGTTTGACACGTCAAAGAGAGAAAGAGAAAGTAAAAAAAAAATATCAACGGATGCAAAAAGAGTAGAAAAAAAAGTAGCTACTTTTCGTGAATTAAAAAAAATTGATGCAGAAAAAAAAGGGCGAAGAGTAGCATCTATTGTTTCTTATCGAAAATCAAAAAATATACCTGAAAAAAAAGAAAAATTAAAGATTGTTAAAAATCCACCGGTCAGAAGCATATCCCATCATTCATCAGAAAAATGGATCAAGGGAAACCCTCGAGAACGCATGGCAGACAAATTACGAAAAAATGAGCTTAATGAAATGATGAAATTTAAGGAGATCTATAACATAGATTCCGACTTATGGGAAAAATGGATGGTATCTTTGGCTGCATATAGAGACGACTTTGTCGGAAGAGTTTATAAAGGTGAGTATGGATGTACGCACGATAATCGCTGTAAAAAATTAGTAGCACTGACAAAAAAAACTTTAAAGAAAAATGGTATAAATCCAAACGGTGTCAGTATTCTAGTGGAAGATTTAAATACAAGTCCTGGTATGAGTTTAATAGCACAAACATATTCACCAATATGCGATTTAAAGGCTACAACTGATGCAAAGGGACGCATTGTAGCGGTAGAAGTTGGCAATGTTATAGAACCTGCTCGTATTGTTTTTGATAAAACATGTGTGGAAAATCTTGAACAAACTGGTTTGTTTTCTGTTGCAAAATCTTTTATTATAAAACATGAGGTGAAACATCTTACTGAATTACATCATAGTATTGCTCAATTTATGAGAGTTCTTTTGAATAATACTTTTAAAAAGAGAGCGCATGATCACGAAAAAATTACCATTCGTTGGAAAGCGCGACAAGAAGAGACGGCAGAATTTATGACTTCATTACATAGTTATAAAGATGCCCAAATTATGTTTGAGATGTATCAAGATTTAATGTCCAAAAGTGCTGTTGAGACATCTCCCATTCATCCATCAGTCATGAAATGTGTTCGAACATTTGAAAAAATTATAAAAATGTGGGAAAAAGAGATACCAAAATCAGAAATGGAAAAGCTTGAGATCAATCAAAAACGAAAAACAACAAAATTGTATATGACCAGCGGCCATTGTACACGTGCTGGTGTGCCCGGGTTTCCAAAAGATTTGGAACCGTCTGTTATTGTGGGTAACCTTGATATTAATGAAGAAAAGGGTCAAACACTTGATAAAAGAACATATCTTGCAACAATGACCAGTTTTCCTAATTTTTAGCGATACTCATTACAGGATTGGGATGTATGAGAATCTATATATATGGTGTCACATGGATGATTTTGTGGTGTTCCTTTGATATGCACTTGGCTGAGCAGTATCAGGGATGGTGGAAAGAGCAAGAAAGGGCATTAGTAAAAAAGGAAGAAAAGGCGCTTGATGTTTATAAGAAGAAAATAAAAATTTCTTCGGAGCTGTGGGCTTCTTGGCAAATTGCTCGACAGCAAGCGGCGCAATTTATTCTTGATTTTCATCGCGGCACTGTGCGGGATACGACAAAAAAGAATTATACAATAATACACTCGAAAACTGTTCCTGCCTTTATCATGGATATTTTAAAGCGGTGGTTGGAACAAAATAGTCTTGACATACAAACTATCTCTGTCAAAACTGGTACCTTCCACTATAATGAAGATTTTTATATACAACCGACAGAAATAAAAATCGATGAAAAAACGCTTATTCCTGAAAAAATAATAAAACCACTAATTATTTTTTTTAATAAGGAGCTCTGTGCGTTGGTAGATCATCATAAGTATATAATTGAGCGGCATGTTATTATTCCCTGTGTGTATAAAATTCTGGCTTGCCATACAACTCAAAGGGCAAGCCTCATACAATTACTGCGAAATAATAATCTATTCAAAGAAGATGCAGCATTGAAAATGTGGGAGCATCAACAAGATTTATCTGCTCGTCTTGCCATAGCATGTCATGAGCCACTCTATCGTAAACAGCTTCTCTTAGATTATGAGACTCGTTTTATGCAACAAAAATGTGGAGATTTAGAGTGTAAAAATAGCAACTGTTTCTTTCTTCGTCGTTATGTTCCTCTTGCGCCCTTTTATAAAAAAGAGTTAGAGGCTATGGATAGACACATGTTAAGCTCTCGTCATAGCAATCCTGACTTGCAACGGATGAAAATTATTTCTATGCCGCGCCAGAAAACAGTGCGCCTTTATGCAGATTCCTTTTTTAATGCGGCTACAAGAATTAGTCGGCAAAAAAATTTAATAGATGATCTATCAGATGATGAGCAAGATGATGATGATTAATCAGAATAAAGTTGTTCTATCATAGCCACCGCCTGTGCTATGCACTCACCAATTTCTTCGGGTGATTCTGAAAAAGGGCGAAGTACATATTCAGGAACATCATCTTTATTTTGTGGGCGATCAATACCAAAACGGAGGCGGAAAAAGTCGGGGCCAATAGCTTCAATAATGGAACGAACGCCATTGTGTCCTCTATGACTTCCTCCCTGTTTAATACCAAGAATACCAAATTTTTTTTCAAGCTCATCATGGACAACCAGAATATCCGCAGGTGTTCCATTATTTTTAAGTAATGCTGGGACAACAGTTCCTGAACTGTTCATAAATGTTTGTGGTTTTACTAAAAGGACCGAATGAGTGCCGATAGATATTTCTGCGCATTCCATTTTTCCCTTTGTTTTCCACGAGGCGCCATATTTTTCCGCCAGTGCATCAAGAATGCGAAAACCAATATTGTGGCGAGTATAATAATACTGAGGGCCTGGATTTCCCAGGCCGATAATGATTTTAGGCTGCACTGGCATATAAGTTCCTTGGCAATTTTTTTAGGGCAATTGGTGTGCATTAATTTTTTCTAAAGCTTTCCAAAAATAGTTTATCAGAGTAAAAATTTTTCTTTTCTGCATAGTTGATTAATTGAGTGAGTTGTTCTGGTGTAGGTTTATAATCTTGCATGAGAATTTTCAGGCTTGGTGAAGCCAGAGGAGCTTTTCCTGTGCCTATTTTCACAACTTCCCTGTCCATGCAATGGAGCACTGCTATATCTAAAAACTTTGGTTGTTTTTTTAAAATAGTATATGATGCCGTATCAATAGCATGAACAAATGGTGCAATTTTTTTAAAAAAAGTTGATGAATATGAGGTACTCTTTTTTTGCAATAGAAGAGGTACGAACTCAAGGCAATTGCGCGTAGCTGCCCAATCAAGGGGATACGTTCTTTCAACTTTTTTTTCAGCAATTCCTTCTTCACTATATTGTTGTGGATCAAATTCGGGATATTCAATGATCATCTGGATTATTTTTTTATACTGTTCAATACCTGCAGCAACAAAATTTTGTGCTTCTTTGTTCTGATTCTGTTTTATCTTTAAGGTTTTTTTGGTATATGTACCTGAATACAGGCGTATCATTGCATGGTGTAATGGCGGAAAACCGTCAGAATCTTTCTTGTTCACCTGTCCAGGAATATCCAGAAGAATTTCAAATGTTTTTGGCATGAGCCCTTCTATTGCAGCTATGAGCATAGGTTCTTCAGGATAGGGATGATCTTCAGCATCTAATCCAAAATATCCATGACATAGTTCTTGCATAACTCCGACCACCGTAGATACATCAAAATTGTAATCTTGAGAAGTTTTTATACCTTCTTTTTCTGCTGTGTAAATATTTGAATAAATCAATAATAGTATCAAAATTAGCCACATATTCTCCCTTTGCAAAATGCATCCAAAATTATTGATAGTATATCTTACAAACCGTGAGTAGGCAAAAAATGTTAGATTTACTCAATATCACTCAAGTGTATTCCTTTATCAGTCAATATTTTACGAGCAACTTCGAGACCTTTTCTTTTGTAGTTTTGTTTAATCTCATCTAAAATTTTCTTATCATTTTCAAGTAAATAACCAGGAGTAACATAACATCTTTTTAGTAGTTTAATTTCTTTGCTTTTCCATTTTTTTTTCATGGCATCCATTTTGTTTAGGTAAAAAAAAATTTTATTAAGGCGGTAATTTCTTGAAACAAGCTCCCAATCTCTGCCCTCTCCAGAAATTGTTTCTATTTCAGGATAAAAATAGCAACACCCTTTGACTATGCGAACATGGTCAGGAATAATACATTTTGTGAGCATCTGTTCAAGATCATAATTATAGGACGAACTTGCAGTAAAAAGGGAAAAATTTTCTGTAAATTCTGAAAGTTTCCCCTGAAAATTATCAATGGTAGTATAACGCTTATGTTTGATATATGTTAAAAATCCAAACAGATCAATGAGCCAATTAAGGACAGCGTGCATGGTTTTGGGTTTTGTTTCATCAGTAAATTGAGGGGCAAATGTTTTCCCATAATAGAGAGACATTTCATTGATAAGTTTATTTATCGTGGAAATATCTTCCTTGGGGATTACTTGATGATATGAAGGTAGAATAAAAAAAATGTATTCGGGTAACTTTGCTATGACTGCCTGTTTTTCAAGAGCTAAAAAACTTTGAAAGAGAGAACCCCACGATCCGTACCACATAACAATGGCATCTGCTTTTTCTGTCGTGGTTTTACTCTCCATCCATCCTAACAGTTTCATGATCTCATCATCTTTTTTAATATAGTTCTCTGCAACTTCTTTTGCATGATAACCGTTAAGAATTTCTGGTGAAGTACCGCAGCGAATACGTGTTTGTGCTCCATCTTTAGTATACCATTTCCTGATACACCGGTATGGGACAGAAGACCGAACATTAAATCTGGTTTCTGTAATATCGGCATGAAATTTGATTCCCATAAGCGCTGTTGGTAAGTGATCTTTTCCCTCGTATTTTTTAATAATTTCATCCGTATGATCACGCTTTTTACGGAATTTGCGGGTGGTAACGAGGTGCATAGAAAGTGATACAGATGGTAGCAAAGCGCTGATTAAGACAATATTTTTTATACAATTCATATTTTTCTCTTCTAATAAATAAGAAAAAATGTAAACTGTCTCTGTTACTCTACTGTAATTTTTTACCATGTCAATTCAATTATAAAAGATTATATTAATACTTGTCTCCAGTGGTGTGAGATGCATATTTTTCAAAGGATTATTATGAACTTTAGTGTGATTATTTTTTTATGCTTTATGGTTGCAGATATTGTAGCAGCGGAAAAACAAATTGGCATTGATAAGAAAAATGCGATAATGGAGCGCTACGCAAAAACGAAGGCTCTGTCGCGTATACAAGGTATTTTTTATTCCCCTGGCGATGATCATTCACTATCTGTTGATGGAGTTTTGACAGTTGAATTAGGCAAACATGAACAATCTATAGAAAAAATTTGTACACAAGATTGCTTGCCGTTTCTTGAAAAAAAGGTAAATAAGTATCAGTGGCATGTGCTGGATAAATTGATGACAGGTCATTTATATTCAGATGCTCAACAACTGACAACATTCATTCCTCCATATTCAAACCATAGTGCTTCTTTATATGCACGAAGTTGTTCTTCATTTTCAATTTTACACTATTGTACTATCCTGAATAAGATTGAGAAGCGTGGAGGGTATGGCTGGACTGATTCTGTATTTTCTGTGCCAAAATCTTCTTTGTATCAAGTTATCCAGTTTCTTGTCATGGCATTACGAGAGGAATTTTTTGCGTCAAAGGCTCAAGATTTGAGGAATCATCTGATACATAATCATAATGTATTGAGGTCTTTAATAACGACGATTTGTTGGCATTATGGAAGTCAGGACGAGAGATATTATCTTGAGGGAGTATATGACTGTTATTTAGACTTATTTCTAAAAAATATACCCCATGACGAACAAACAGTTACTGATATGTTGAAAAAAGCACGAGAGGAAGCATCTGGGGTATTGCGGCATATGCATTTTCATGTACCGCTGAGTCCTTACATGTATTTATCTTCTTCAGATATTATGACCAAACTAAACTTCATGCATTTTCCGCAGCCTTGCAAGAACATCTGCAAAACAGTACAGTACAGGTATGAGGATATAAGTAAGTTGGAAGATCCAGCATGGGTTGAAGAGAATGAGAATGCGGGCAAAAATGTTGACAATATACTATGCAGTCTTGTCGATGTTGGTAAACTGCTGTGTGGTGCCGTGAACAATGCCGAGCAAGAGGATATAGTATTTGCCAAAGCTTTATATGACACCTTTGCACCGCTGATTGCAAAACAAAAAATTACGGGCAAATGATGATGCAAACCGGTAATTCCCAATGACTTATGCTATATTAGTAAAAAAAATCAAAAATGTAGTCTGGTTTGTAAAAAATTTCGGGCAATTTTCAATTTGAATAAAATCCTCCGAAGCTTTACCTTGGATCCTTCGACGCGGTCCAAAGGACCTTGCTCAGGACGAACGGGGGGAGGGGAGTATTTTGTTCATCTATCACATTCTTCGATTTTGCCCAAGGGCTTTATATTCTTCCATTCCATCCCCAGAGGACTCCGTTGAAGGATGTAAAAGAAGGAAGAGATAATGATATTTTTCTTTTTCCCCCTGAGGCTCCACGAGGTGCGAGTGGAGATCAAAAAAGAGGCCCGAAAAATTCAGGCCTTTTATATTATCAAAAAATTAATTGATTATGCTATTGCTTTTGTGGCTGGCTTTGGAGCTGGAGCATTAGCGGCGACTGCGGTGGCTGATTTTGCTACCGGTGCATTTTGTTTTGCTTGAGCGATTTTTGTTGTGTGTTCTTTGTCCATTAATGCAACAATGTCAGAGGTACGATTTACCTGGTCAGCAACGTAGATAAAGCGTCCTGTCGCGCGGTCGATGACGGCGTCAATATCATTTGCTTGTGCATAGCTGGTAACAGCTTTGGTAAACTCTTCTCCCAAATCCTTCATAAGCTTCTCACTGAACCCTTTGATTTCTTCTTCATAATCTTGACGTTTTTCCGCATATTCTCTTTGCATTTTTTTCAGGCGCAGTTCTTCTTTTTCTCGTGCCGCATCGTTCATGGTCGAGGCTTTGGTCTTGAATTCGGTTGCCGCTTGGGTCAGATTACGTTCATCTTGCTGAAGCTCTTTGCCCATTACATCGGCCTTTTCACGCATGCTTTTTTGGGTATCTTGACCAAAAGCTGATTTTTCAGCCGCTTCAAAAAAATCTACAATTAAAATATTTCCTGCTGTTGCAATTTTGCCATCAAAAGCGACTGCCTCTTTTGCTTTGCTTTCTGCTACAACGGGACTTTTTTCTTTTGCAGCCGCAGCTGGCTTTGCTACCGGTGTATTACTTTTAGGAGCTTCTTGTGCTCCTGCATAAAAAATATTGATCGATGAGACACAGCTCAAATACAGTAAACGTTTATTCATGTAAAATCCTCTAAAAAAAGAAGGTATATTTAGTACTAAATATACCTTACCCGTTTTCTTAAAAATGGTCAAATCAGATGAAAAACCCATTGGGGTATCTAAAATTTGCCAATTCCCATAAGATTAAGTTATTGTTCCATCATTTCGTTTTGTGTCTCATCAGTTATTTTTTCTGCTAGAATTTTTCCAAGTGTAAGCAGGCTTATACAGATTTTATTGCAAGATTCTTTTTCTTCTTTCGTTGAATTTTCGTTGCATAAGTTTACAAGCATAACCAAAGCTTCTACCCTTGTTTTTAATGCTTTAGATGCTTTTACCTCAAGATCAGCGTAATATTGTATTTGCTGCATACGCATTATTTGTGCTTGTTGGTCAGGAGTTAATAGTATCTCTTCGCTCGGACTAACTCGCGGTCTCCGCGATAAAGTAGATTGCGTTTCTGGTTTTGCGGCTGGCTGATCGGCAAAAATTGGTATTGTGCTGCTTATTGCCAATGCAAGAAAAAGTGATTGTTTTTTCATAAAAAATCCTTGTAGTGTTATTGATTTTTCTCAAATGTTTCTATTTGCTCAGATAATTCTTTTATTTTTACCGCATGAGCGTTGAGCTCTTGTTGTGTTTCCGGTTCTATAATTTTTGCCATATCTTTTACTAGTATATCATGTGCAGTCTCAACTTTCTCTTTGAGATTAATTGTTGAGTTATTAGCAATAGGTTCTGGCAATAAATCGTGTAACTGCTTTTCTGCTTCATTGCACTTTTTTGTCAATTCCGTGATCTGTTCTGTATTTAAATCATTTTTTGCAGTAGTTATTTTTGGCCATAATTTTGACTCAAACCAGGAAACATTCCAGGAAAGATTTGCCAGATCAGGAGTAACTGCATAACTTGCAGATTTAGAGATTTGAATTGCTCCATCAAGAGCTATGTATCTTGCAAGGGCGCTGAGTTGCTTTGCATAATGAGCTCCTTCCTGTTCATCTGAACGGAAACATTTATCAAAATAAGCCTTACAGATCCAGTCTTTATTTTGCGTACATGCAGTTCTAAAAAGTTGTTTTAGAGCCGCATATTCTTGGGCATGAACATCTTGCTTATATCCGACACGATCGACAAAATTATCAAGATAAGCATCAATTTTTTCTTGTTCGATTTGACGTTCTTCGCGCGCTTTTTCACATTCTTGTGCATTTTTTAAGCGAGGGTTTGCAAAAAACCACATGCAATGGAGTGGGGAGTATAGGGAAGAAAAAATGATAATAATAAATAATAAGCGCGAAGTTAAATTCACTAGTGGATCCTCAAGATTCTACGGTTTCGGGTTGATTGTGATGATTCTTTTCATATTCTTCTATTTGGCGTGCTTTCTTATCTATCTCTGTTGAAAGAGAGTGCAGTTTTTTCTGTACTTCTAATCGTATGAGAAAGTTTGCTTCTTGAGCAATTTTTGAGTGCAAGGCAAAAATTGCTCCCAAATAGGTTCCGCCGGCAATGTTTTTTGGCAATAAGCTTAACAATGTACATTCCGCTGTCGTTCGTAATGCCTCTGCTTCTTGTTGGTCCTTTTGCAAATTGTTTTTAAATTTTTCATTTGTACTATCACTGATGGTCAAAGGGAATGTAAAATTATTAATCTTATCTTTTGGGTGGATGAGGACTTTTTTATGAGAGCGATTATATTCAAAAAGAGCATCAACAAGTTCTTTATAGAGAGCACCTTCTTCACTGTCTGAAAGAAAGTGGCGTTCAAGGCATTCACGACATTTAGCTGATTTATTTTTTGTACAATTTTCTATAATTGATGGTTCTATGCTATTCCATCGAGCTTCTAATTTAAGAGAATCTTTCATGTAGGAAGCGATGCCCTGAAAATAACCGTTAAGGCTATTATGTAAAGTTTTGAGGTCTTCTTTTGCTTTGTTATACTCTTCTTCATTCTTGAGCGCAGGAAGATTATCATCATTTGAGCCACAAATCCACGATAACCACCATGGGCATCCACAATGTAATTCTGCAGAAAATGAAGAAAGAATGGTGATTGTTATGAACAGCTTTGTGAAAAACTTCATAGTATATCCTTTATATTTTTGTTTGTTTGCTACTGTGCTTGTTTTCATATTCTTGTACTTGGCGGGATAATTCGTCTATTCCTGTAACGAGTATATGTAAATCTTTTTGGTAACCATCAGCCAGAATTTTTTCTGCTTCCATAGTATTTTCTTTATGGGACAATAAAACTTTAGCCCACAGTTCTTCATCAATAAATTTATCTTTTGGTAATAAATTCAATAATTGGATTGTTGTAGCTGTGCGTTCTTCTGCATATTCCTTTATTCGATTCTTGATGTCTTCTGTTTGTTCATGCGCTGGTAATTTTTTAAGAAGGTTAATTTCGAGTGACTTTTCAAGATTATTAATTTCGAGTTCGAGATATTTTAATTTTTCTAAAGCTTGGTTTTGTTGCGCATATAGGGAGTTTGGATTTTCGGATGAAAGAAAGGTGTCATCAAGAAATTTGTGACACAGCCTACGATCATTTTTTGCACAATTTTTATAAAATAATTTTTTTATTTGTTCAGCTGTTTCTGCGGGGTAGTGAGCAACGAAAGACGGAAAAAAATATTTATCGAGAGTATCTTGAAGTTTTTGCAGTAACTCCTTTGCGCGGATATATTTTTGCCCCTCACTATTTGTACTTTTGGCAAAATTTTCATACTCGCATACGAACTCAGTGAATGTTACTACAGGATGAGTGGCATTATAGAGAAAATAATAATATATATCAAGATATTCCTGTAACTTTTCTTTATTTGATGTGAAAGGCCATATGCAGTGCAGCTGTGCGCATGATGAAGAAAGTATGGTAACTGTTATGAACAATTTTGCAACGAATTTCATAAGCATATCCTTGAACTATGAAAAACAAGAACGAGTATTATTATAAAGAGTGTTGCAACGAACGTCAATTTTTTAACTCCGCTCATTTCTCGCGGAGCCTCATAAGAATAAAGAAAAATTCGGCTAGGTGGAATTGAAGGATGTAGAGTATCGCAGAGGCAGAACGAAGGATTAAAACGGGGAGGGAAACGTCAATTTTATAGTGTAAACCGAATATCTCTCGAAGTTTAACTTCGGATCCTTTTTCTCCACTCATTTAGTTCCATTCATTTTTCATGGAGCTTCAGGGAAAAAGAAGAAATTTTACTTTCTTTACACATCCTTTCCAAGTTTATCCTGAGCTTGTCGAAGGGCGAAGCCTTCTAGGCAAAGCAAAGGATACAGAGCGAAGGATTAAAACGAGGGAGGGAATTTATTATGATGAGAAATCTGGAATTTTTTCTTTCTTGAATCAGCCTTCACAGAGCCCTCATGGGCGAAGCTGAAGGCTTAAATTTTTGGTGGAGGCGATGGGAATCGAACCCATGTCCGCAACAGTGCACATACCAAGTCCTACATGCGTAGTCTTTGATTATACGAATGTGATGCCTCAAAGACAGAGTAGCCATCACACACGGCAGTTTAGTGATCATTCGTGAGCTACAAAATTACGGAAATCTTACTCACGCGCTCTATCGGATTATACGAGTTAGTTACGCTGATAGATACGCATAACTATCAAGATTCATTTAGCAAGCAGCGATAGCTGAATGGTTAAATGAATGTGCAGGACTCATAGAGTTTGCATTTATTGTTTTGACTGTTTGTTTTACGAGCACTCAGACAACGCTCGGCACGCACTCAATACGATCATTATCACGTCGAAACCGGTGCGCCCCCAAATATTTCAAAGATTTCTCATCTATATGCTACTATATAAAATACAATTAGTCAAAGGAAATAATTCACTTGTACACATTTTTCAGCTCCCGCGCGGTTTCTCGTCGAATATCCCGTTCCTTCAGGCTCTGTTTTTTCTGTGCGGCTTTTTTGTGCTTGCAGATGCCAAGTTCCACTTTTGCAATATTACGCTTATTAAAATAAAGGCGAAGGGGAACAATGGTTACTCCCTTTTTTGACACATCGCCAATAAGGCGCATAAGCTCCCGTTTATGGAGTAGTAGTTTGCGGCGACGAGTACGAGATTCATCACTTTTTAGGTATGCCTGTGCATAGGGAGTAATGTTGCAATTAATAAGGAAAAGCTCGCCTTCATGCACCGTGGCGAATGCTCCCTGCAGCGATACTTGACCGGCGCGGAGCGATTTTACTTCATCGCCTGTGAGCACGAGCCCCGCTTCTATTTTTTCAAGAATTTCATAATCAAAAAATGCTTTTTTGTTTTGTGCAACAATTTTCATGACTGTGCTTGGTTAAGAGGTGCAGACATTTTTATATAGTGAGTTCCGGCTCTTTTGACGACAGGGTACAGTATACAGCTTAGTGCGATGCCAAGCAAATTTCCTCCACACAAAAATGCCCACAGCGACAATGTCTGAGCGCCGATATAGGGTGCAATTGCATTGCTACACCACGCGATCCATGCTGGTTCGTAGTGGGAAATATCAATGGAGAAAAGCGAAAAAAGATACTGGCCAAAAATATGGTCAGTGGCGTAGACAGGGATCATAGTCCAGGGATTATTAATAATGATTGATGTGGCAAGGGTGAGGGAAAAATTCAGGGCGAAAAACCACGAAAATAAAATGACCATGGCCGTATGGAAGCCGACAAAGGGAGAGAAAGCGACATAAATTCCAAAGCACACGGATTTTGCAAAGATGTTTGGGCAGCGAATGTGTGCTAGGGTGGCATGAAGTTTAATAAAAATGGCGTTGAAAAGTTTTTTCATGAAAAATTAATTACCCGGGCATTTGAAAAAATATTGTTCTATAGTACACTTTTTATAACTATTACAATCTAGTATAGCATAGGTGTAAAGCATGAAAAAGTTTTTATATATTCCTTTTTTGTCGATTAGTATAGCCGGCTGTTTTTTATATCAAGCACATTTGATATCCCATCCGGCGCCGTTGCTCATTGGAACCGTGCAGTTTCCGCTGGGGCACAATCATCGAGAGCCAGTTCCTGTTTATTATGGAGGACACATTATCTCTGTTGAAATGCAGCATTCGGGAAAAATGAGTTTTGAAATTCCCAAGGAAAAATACCAGACAACATTTTATGTTCTTGTCACGCAGGCTGAGCATATTTGTCCCCATGTTGCCCATCTAGGTACTGATGAAGATCGGCTTTCTATGGTAGATTATTTATGTGTGACTGCTGATATGCCGTACAAATTGTATGAATTAACGCTCGTTGAAACAGAAAAAGAAAAAGAATCAGATTTCTTTTCTGATGCGGGTCAAGACGTTCCTGCACCGATTTCTATTGCCTATGAATGGAAAATTCAAGAAATGCTTTTACCCGACACGGGGCAAATTCCCGATAAAACGGTTATTGTATCATTCCTTCCCGATCTGGTATCAGACATTTGTGGTGGATCAGAGCTTGCATTGCCAACAATTTATGTAAAAAATCAGGAGAAAAAAGAAGATGGCAGTGGCGGTAATGAGCTTGGCGATCTTGCCGTGCAGATGCAGCTTGCGTCGCTGGATATTAATACACTCCATGCGCCGACCAAAAAAATTATCGCGAACGCAACAAAATGCACCTTTATTATAGCCCCAGCGAGTTAAATGGTAGTTTGGCAATTCCCTGCACGGCTTATTCTTGGTATTGAAACATCATGTGATGAGACAGGAGTTGCTCTGTACTGCACGCAGCGAGGAGTCCTGGCTAACGCGCTGTATTCACAAATTGAACTCCACAAAATGTACGGTGGCGTGATTCCTGAAATAGCCTCCCGTTCGCAACTTGAAAAAATTGGCCCCTTATGCACCTATGCACTTGAGCAAGGTTTGTGTACACTTGATGATCTTGATGCCATTGCCGTGACGCATAAGCCAGGGTTGCCCGGTTCATTGCTCGTGGGTGTCTGTTTTGCAAAGGCTGTTGCCTGGGCAAAAAAAAAGCCGATTATTGGCGTGAACCATTTAGAAGGTCACGTATTTTCATCATTTTTGGAGCATGATGTCCCGTTTCCTCATCTGTGTCTGACCGCATCAGGGGGACACACATCGTTGTATCTTGTGCGCGATTTTGGAATTTTTGATCTTATTGGACAAACGTATGATGATGCGGCGGGTGAGTTATTTGATAAAATAGCAAAACTTATGCACCTGCCATATCCCGGCGGTCCCGTTATGGAAAAAGCCGCGCATCAGGTGCAGTTCCAGGATTTTTTTCAGTACCCTCGCGCAACAGCGACCATTCTTGATTTTAGTTTTTCAGGCTTAAAAACAGCAGTGTTATATGATTTGGTACGGCGGCAAGCATATGATCTGCAGCGCAAAGCTTTTTTAAAAGAAGGAGATACTTATTTTATTGCACAGGTTGCCAGTTCGCTCCATGTGTGTGTTGCGGATATTTTTGAACAAAAATTGACTGATGCGCTTGTGCTATATCCTGATATCAAGGCGGTAACGTTTGTCGGTGGCGTTGCTTGTAACAAATATATTAAACAGAGACTCGGTCATTGGGCTGCGCATCATGCATTAGCTTTTTTTTCTCCATCGCCAGCTTTTTGCACAGACAATGGAGCAATGATAGCATTTGTCGGTGCTTATAAAGCATTGCGGGGGCATTATGACACCTATGATTTGGATATTTTAAAATAATAATTTCCATTGCATTTTATAAAAAAATCAAGGGTCATGACTAGCAAACGTTATATTTTTTAAACAAAGACAACAAAATTTTATAAATATTTTTATCTCTATTATTAAATCTAAACTCTGTTTCTTTAAGATGCAAGTAAAAAGTTGAAGAATGCATACCTTTAAACTTTAAAAGGCGGGATTTAGCGATGCCCCAAAAGCCTTCAATGCCATTAATATGGACATTGCAGCCTCTTTCTTTGCGAGCAAGTTTAGTTGAATGATTGATTCTAAAATGGCTTTTATATCCTAATGCTACAAGCCCGTCATAGCCCTTCCATTCATCAGAAAATATTGTACTGTCTCGTGAAACTTTTCTACAAATTACTTGCTGGAGCGTCTTAGCTTTACAATTTGGAACTATGTTTGTATATACTTTTCCGTTTCGTTTACATATACCAAAAACTTTCGTTTTATTCGTACCGCGCCCACGTTCCCTTTTTTGGGATTCTTTTTTCTTTCGATATCTTGATCCAAAATAACTCTCATCTACTTCAACTTCTCCATTAAAAAGTTCTTGTTTCTCACATTCATTGGCTATTACAGTTCTAATTATTGTAAGATATCGGTTAATTGTATTTCGATTCAAACCAACTACAGCCGTTATTTGTTTTGCTGTCAAATCTAGTACAAACAGTCTTAAAATTTGCCTAAATTTTGCCTTCGAAATTTTTGCGCAATGTAAAACCTTCTTTTTATGCTCCATGAGCTGCATCCTAACATTTTTTGGTTAGGTTTGCTAGTCATGACCCAAAATCAATACCATGAATTTGGGTAATTATTGTTTTAAAAATTATTTCCAGGAAAGGTTTTTCTATGAAAAAAATCATATCAATTTTTTGTTTGACTGTTTTTTTTGGAATTATTGGAGCAGAAAAAGAAGACGATGCGGTTAGGGAATATGATAATGCATGTAAGAGAATTATGACTGCAGTCACTGTGTTGAAAAAGGGAGAAAGCGCTCGACAAATGTTGGCATGTCCTGGTTTTGTAAAGAATCAGTTGTGTCTGAACTGGGATTATAATAAAAGCGTGGGCTATGGCGAAGCATTGTATGTTGTTGATTCATGGCAAAAGCCTACGGTGGAGAATACAAATCCTGGAGTTAAAGTTGTGCATTTGACTTCTGTGCATCAGGAGAAAAAAGGAAAATTAGTACAACAAGAAAACATATTATATCCTAGTGTATTTAATAAGTGGGTAGCAAAGGATGGAGAGTTGTATATCTACGGCGCCAAAACGTTGGTAAAGGACTATATAAAAGCTGGCTACGCCTTTTTTCCAGGATTAAAGATATATATTATGAAATCGCTGGAAGATTATAAGGCTGAAAAGTTGGCATTGGAAAAACATGTTAAACTCACAAAAGCGCATATTGAACTATTTTGCATCCATTATCCTAATACAAAAATTTGTTGCTGTGTTGCGGCAAGTTTCGCATTGCATTTTATAAAAAATAATATATTGTAGTTAAGTAAATGTTGTTTTTAGCTGTAAGTTTAATATTAATTTTCTATTGAGAAATTATAAAGCGAACCAATGGAGGATATTATGAAAAAAATGCTATTGATTTTTTGTGCGATGAGTATTGGATGGCTTTCAGGAATGGGTCAACTACAGACACGGCAACAAGAGGATAATGAGCTTAAGAAAAATAGTATTCGAGAAAGCTTCATCTCAATATTGCTTGGGTCTTCTGCTAATTTTGAATATCTAGGTGCGCCGTATAAAGATGATGTTTGTGCTGTTTTGAATTATGGATATGGTGACTTTTTCAAAAATTTAGAACCCAGTTTTTGGCGATGGTTTAATGCTAAGTCTATTATTCATATACGGGGGCGCATACAAAATCAAGGTCAAGATCAAAGATTGCCAGCAGAAATGTTTAATGAAGTTGTCAAAAAAGGCAAAACGACATGTTTTTATGATCTTCAATCTATAAACAATATTGAAAAGTGTGTTTTTCCTGAGGATTCCACAATAAAACTTATGAATCCATCTATAACTATACAAGCTCAGGTGGAGGACATAGAAAAAATGATTCAAGCTAGTGATTTTTCAAAAAATACACAGACGAATCCATCTATGACGGTAAAAGGTCGGATAAAAGCCATAGAAATAACGATTCAAGCTAGTGATTTTTCAGAAATTATACAAAGAAGAAAAGATATGCTTGGCATCGAATATGATACAGCTTGCAAAGAGGCAAAGGTGCTTGATAAAAAAGCATTTGAAAATACAAAAAAATTAAAAAAGGCTTTGTCAATTGAGGTAGAAAGGTATAATACAAATGCAGCAACAGAGGTAGCAAGAATTTATAATGAAAAACTTAGCAGGCAAACAGTAAAATCGGGCCTGTTTGCAGGGTTTTTTGGCATGTTCATGTGGGCCGTTAATCCTGTTTTATATGCTTTCAATTATTGTAACATGTGTTCATCTTTAACCGATTTTTGGACAAGGACGCTCTTTACTGGAGTGACTACAGGTCTCGCCTACATGCTTGCCTCTAAAAAACTGTTTCCTTTCTCTTATATACCGGTTCATGTTCCTTATAAACCGGCTCGTGTGGTTGCAGAATGGGAAGAGCAAGAAGAAAAGGATGAGCTGGAAAAATAGAGCTTAAGATGTGTTAAAAGTGAAATTTTTGCGAAAGATTTTGTATATGAAAAAAATGCTATTGATTTTTTGTGCGATGAGTATTGGATGGCTTTCAGGAATGGGTCAACTACAGATAAAGCCAATAGGCGCTGCGCGCAAGAAAGCTGCTCGAGATGCATTAACAGAATTATTATTTACGAAACCTCGTAGCGATTTTATACAGGTAAACCCAGAATATCAAGATGACCTTTATTGTGTTCCAATTTATACAGACAAAAGACTTTCCCAATCCGAGATTTGCTTGCTTGGATCATGGTTTAGTTCTCGGTCTACACTTCATGTGCGAGGATGGATAGACGGAAAACAGAATCAAGGTCAGATATTGCCAGCAGAAATATTTAATGGACTTGTTAAATATGGCAAAACGACATGTTTCTATGATCTTACAAGTATATCAGATATTGGACAATGTGTTTTTCCGCAGGGTTCCATTATAAGGTTTATGGAGCCATGTATAACTATAAAGGCTCAGGTAGAGGAGATAAAAACAATGATCGAGGTGAATGTTCCTTCAATAAATATAACGAAAAGAAAAAATATGCTTGGTATAGACTATGAGAGCTATGAGAGTGCTTGCAACTTTACAGGGGTATTTGACGAAAAAGCACATAGAGAAACAAAAAATTTAAAAAATGAGTTGGCAGCTGCAGCAGAAGAATCTAATGCAGAGCGAGCGCCGAGATTTAATAGAAAACAAAAGATAAGATCGGGGATATTTTCGGGGGTTTTTGGTATATTTGCATGGGCCATTAATCCTGTTTTATATGCTTTCAATTATTGTGGCATGTGTTCATCTTTAACCGATTTTTGGACAAGAACGCTGTTTGCAGGAGTGACTACAGGTTTTGCCTACATGCTTATCTCCAAAAAGCTGTTTCCTTCTTATAAATCAGCTCATGTGGTTGCGGAATGGGAAGAGCAAGAAGAAGAGGGATGAATAAGGGGATTTATTTGATTTTGGTGAAGATGTCTAGAGCTGCGTCTGGGAGCCGGTTTCTATGCATTTTTTCGGGATTATTAGCAATAAATAATTTCTATTTGACAATTATTTTAAACCTGATATACTGAATGATGGTCATAGAAGTGGTTTATTGACGATTTAAAGGAGGTTTTATGAAAAAGATAGTATGTAGTTTTCTGTTGACTGTTGGCCTTGTTTTTGGTCTTGAGTCGGGCGAAAAAAATGAGAAAAATTTTCTTCCACCATTTTGTGAGTGGAAAGAACAGTGCGATAAAAATATTCCCCATTTTGGTGATTTGCCCCCTATAGAACAAGAATCCTTTTTTTGGAAAGAAAAAGACAAACCTATCATTGACGAATCTGTGGTGCGATATGATGTATATGTGCCATATCCTAATAATAAGGAAAAATATAGTAATTTTGTTGATACGGCAATGAAGACATTTCTGGAAAAAACTAAAGCAGAGGTTAAAGGTGCCGGTATTGGTGGGACTGAAATAAAACTTCCCAAAACTCTTCCCTTACATGATAGAGAAGCTGATATAGCAGATGCATTTGTTGCGGGCATGAGAGTGGATCCCAAGACTGATATTATCTTTCTGGGCGATAGGCACGGAGATGTGCGTTCCCTATTATCGTTGGTGGAAGAGTTTCAAAAGCAGGGAATCATGGATGGTTGGAAAATAGTTGATGAAAAAATAAAAATGGCTTTTCTTGGTGATTTGGTTGATAGTGGCATAGCGGGACTGGCAACGTTAATTACCGTTCTTACCTTGGCCAATGAAAATCCCGACAAAGTATTTACTGTGCGTGGAAATCACGAACATTTTTTTACGCATCATTCCACGATAGTTCAAGAAATTAATAAACAGTTTGCGGGCGTCAAAACTGAAGAAGAGAAAACGATACTTTTGGAAAAAATTAATACCATTTATGCGCATATGCCGCATGCGCTTTTTGTAGGTTTTGACAGAGATAATCCGGAATCAGAAATGTTAAAAACAGATTATCTGCTTGGGTGTCATGGTTATTTAGATCCTTTTTACAATCCTGGAGATCTTTTGGAAGCATTAGCGGACACTGAAATAGGTGTTATGCGATATGAAAACGTGCAGCCTAATAGATTAAAAAATAGACATCAGTGGGATCGTGTATGCAATGAAGCTGATAAACATAATGATAGGCCATCAAAACATGATAATTCACGTGAAAGTGTTGCAGGTATGTGGGATAAATTGGGCCGATCAATGGGTTTTTGGTTGGGACGATTGAGGGATTCACAGTGGCCAGAAACAAAATATAGCGGTTATGAAATTAGTTGGAGTAAGCGTCACGCAGAGGCGCTCATGAAAAGTTATAAATATGTTCGAACAAGGGCGGCGTGTATGATGTCAGGTTTATGGGGAAACCGTAAAAAACCGTATCAAGCAAAAGTGAAACATGTGATTCGTGGACATCAGCATGTTGACCGATCTTATTACCAAAGATATCCAGATACCATGAATGCGTTGTGGAAAGGTGATGGTTGCACACGGCAATGGCATAGTTATTACCACCCTGACATGACAGAACCGTATGGTGTATTTACCTGTCTTGTAGCTCCTGATACCATGTATTCTGTAAAAGGAGATTTGAAAAAGGGAAATAAATATCCAGGGTTTAATTGGGACAGTTATTTTAAGGTTTCATACAACAAAGATTATGGACGATTTTTTGGAAAACCTGGAAAAAAGACAATGTTTTTTTAATCCTTCGTTTCGCCTAAGAGGCTACACGAAGGATGGGTTAGGAAAGAAAAATTTCCCTCCCCCCGTTCGTCCTGAGCTTGAACATCCTTTGCTTTGCCTAAGAAGGCGTCGCAAAGGGATGTGTAAAGAAAAGAAAAAAAAGGCGGAGCAAAAAGCTCCGCCTTTTTATGTGTCGTATTATTCCTCGTAATTACTTGATGTATTCAATACCTTGCCATCAGCATAAAATACTTTATAGGCGATTTTTCCATCAGGTTTTACCTGTAGTCTTACATATCCAGCGGCGGGAAGGTCGAAATATACGGGGGCATGTATTTTTCCTTTGCTGTCAGTATAATTCTGGAAAACCTGGTCTCCGTCATGATATGCGACAAATTTTAAAAGAGAATTTCTGGTTGCCTTGGCACGATTCTTTGATAATTCAATATGCATCCAATTCCAGCAGGCTACATCAACATAATCATCTTTTCCATTTTTACTGCGCGGATTTAAAAAATGCTTTGATCTTTGTCCTGACGCAATCATAAACTCGCGACCGACACTCCGCTCAACTCGCACTTTGGCATTAGGGTCAGTATTATCGAGCAAATACACGCAGTAGGCATCAAGTTGATGAGATATAAAAACTGAAAAAACGGTCAAAAAAAATATTAAATTTTTCTTTTTCATGGTTATCCTTTTTACGGCTATCAAATATAATTTATACTTGAATTATACCATGAAGTATGATCAAAATTCAATAATTTTGTGCTATAAAGGCGGAAGGCTCCGCCTTTACCTATGATCCATTTTCCCGTTTATTGATAGAATCTAAAAATTCTCGATTTGTTTTATGCTTTTTCATTTTTTCAATTAAAAACTCCATAGCTTCTATAACATTCATAGTGGATAAGAATTTTTGCAATACCCATACTTTGTTCAGCTCTTCTTCTGACAATAACAAGTCATCGCGACGTGTGCCGGAAATGAGGAGGTCGAAGGCAGGGAAAATACGGCGGTTTGACAGTTTTCGTGTCATATGTATTTCCATATTACCAGTACCTTTAAACTCTTCATAAATAACTTCATCCATCCGTGAACCAGTGTCGACCATAGCACTTGCTAAAATAGTGAGTGAGCCACCTTCTTCTGTTGCACGTGCGGCACCAAAAAACCGTTTCGGATGTTGCAATGCATTGGCATCAATACCACCCGTTAATATTTTTCCTGATGCAGGAGCGGTAGTATTGTAGGCACGAGCAAGTCGCGTAATGGAATCAAGAAGAATAACCACGTCTTTGCCGCATTCGACAAATCGCTTTGCTTTTTCAAGGACTGTTTCTGCCACCTGAATATGCCGTTCTGCAGCTTCATCAAAGGTGGAACTGATAACTTCAGCGGAGGCTCCTCTGACGGTACGTTTCATGTCAGCAACTTCTTCAGGGCGTTCGTCAATGAGAAGAACAATTAAGTAAACATCGGGGTGATTTGCAATCAAACTTTGTGCAAGTTCTTTCAAAAGGAGTGTTTTTCCCACTTTTGGTGGAGCGACAATAAGGCCACGTTGTCCTCGGCCGACCGGGGTAAAAAGATCCATAATACGCGTTGGTAATTGGTTAGGGTTATATTCAAGCGTAAACTTTTCTTGCGGATACAGCGGGCTTAAACGTTCAAATGCAGGTCGATCCATGAGCGATAATGGATCTTCTCCGTTTACTTTACTAATTTTCAAAAGGGCGAAATATTTTTCCCCATCTTTGGGCTTACGAATAACGCCAAAAACGGTATCTCCCGAACGGAGGCCAAAGCGGCGAATTTGTGAGGGGGAAACGTAAATATCATCAGGGCTGGAAACATAATCATATTTTGGTGACCGCAAAAAGCCGAAACCATCAGGGAGTTTTTCCAATACTCCTTCAACTTCCATTTCAAAATCTGGGTGTGTTTCTATAAAACGAATTTTTTTAATAAGTTCTTCCTTGCCCATCAATGCTGCACCAACTAGGCCAAGGCGACGAGCAAAATGGTACAGCTCTGCTAATGATCGCTCTTCAAGTGAGCGCGCATCTTTTTCTTGTTGTCGTTCAGCATGAAAATCTTGGTCGCGACGATTCTGGTTTTGATTTTGGTTTGGGTTATATTGATCATATGAACCAGATTGTTGCTGTTGTTGAGGCTGTTTTTGTTGTTGTTGTTGTTGGGGATGAGGTTTATTGTACGGCTTTTTATATATTCTTTGTTGCCGTTGTTGTTTTTTTTGTTCTTCGGTAAAGGCAGATCCTGAATCAGTATTGTCAGGGTTTGACTGTTGTTGTTGTGCAGCTGAATCATCTGGTTGCGGCTGTTGCTGTGGCTGTGCGGGGGATGAAGAACTAGACGGAGCTACAGATGGTTGTGTTGGTTCTTGATCTGGTGTCTGAGTCTGTTCTTTTTCCTGTGCAGCAGTATCTGACTGTATTCCTTGTTTTTTTATATCATCTATCATGCAAAAACTCCTTGTGCCTGAATGATTATGTGCTCAATAGGCAGAGATAGAATTATCGGTTGGGTGACTAAAGATCTTTTATTCATACACGTATTCATACACGCCAAACGGTGTACAAAAATTTGTCCATACATGCAAGACACATTAATATATATGGTCCATGCGCGTAAATATTACACTTTTTAACGGTATATTTAGTATAAAAAATTTCATATACCTAAAGCTATACTTTACAAAAAATTACTTTTTTTATCTCCATATGGACGCATAAAATGCCCCACGCACTATTACCCATTTAAAGAGCAGGCAGTCATTTTTTTCGATAAAACAGCATCATGACGGGACTTGCTATATAAATAGAAGAATATGTGCCAAATATAAGTCCAATAAGCAGGGCAAGGGAGAAATCAAAAAGTGCCTCTCCACCAAATAAAATCATTGCAAGAACGGGTAACGCCGTTGACACACTGGTCAAAATAGTGCGGCGCAAGGTAACATTCAAGCTGGTGTTGACAATATCTACCATTGAAGCATATCCCATCTTGGCTATCTGGTTTCTAATTTGGGTAAAGATAATAATAGTGTCATTGATTGAATATCCTAAAATTGCCAAAATAGCGCCAATAACGTTGATTGAAATTTCACGATCCATAAAAAGAAAACAAGCAAGAATAGCAAATGCGTCGTGAAAAAGTGCAACAACAGCACCGAGTGCAAAGGCAAATGACCAAAAACGGAACGCTATATATAAAAGCATTGCGATAATGGCAAAGAACACGGCACGAGCTGATTTCCAGCGCAATGTTTGACCAACGCCAGCACCAACACTATCACTTTGCAAAACAGTCAAATGATAATCAGGAAGCTGTTTTTCAAGATATGCATGAATTTGTTTGTCAACATCGGCGGTATTTGATACTTCTTTAACACGCACCATAATTTCAGTGTCTGAAAAAGATCGAACATCAGCACCACTCCATTGGGCAGATAACAGATCTTTTACCTGTGCAGTATTAATCGGTTTGTCCGATTTAAAAAGAACCTGTGTTCCTCCAGTAAAATCTATGCTATAAGTGAAAACTCGTCCATAGGTGCGATATTTGTAAAACGCGGTTGCAAAAAAACTACCGAGCAATACAGCTGAAAAAATAGCAGCAAAAAAACGAGCTTTTAAAAAATTAATCATACGAACTCTCCGAAAATACAAATCATAATGTTATTCATAGAATGAAGCATGGTACAAATATGTTTAGAGTTGTTCAACGATAGATACGTACGTGCGACCTTTGTGGCCATAATGAAATTTTACGAGCCCCTTGGCAATTGCAAATAATGTATCATCGCTGCCGAGCCCAACACCAGCACCTGCATGAATGCGAGTTCCGCGTTGACGAACTATAATTTCACCGCCATTGACCAGTTGCCCGTCAAAGAGCTTTACGCCTAAACGTTTACTATGACTATCACGATTATTTTGTGTCGATCCACCGGATTTACTTGTTGCCACCGTTTTTCCTTACTAACAGTAATAAGAGAGGGTTAATGAGGTATGTATACAGAAAAGTATGCTGTCTTTGATGTAAAAGTCAATAGCGAGCTGCTACTTGCTGACATCTTTCCAATTTTTTCCTTGCCGAGTGCTTACTTTGAGCGGAATTTCCCATGCAACAACCGCTTCCAATATCTGTATCACTAATTTTTCCACTGCTGGAGCATGCTTGGCTGCAGCGGTAATCAGCAGTTCATCATGGATTTGGAGGATTATTTGAGCATCAAGTTTTTTTGTGATTAATTGTGCATGCAGGGTATTCATACCTTTTTTTATAATATCAGCGGCAGTGCCTTGGGCAACGGTATTAATGGCAATACGACGGGCTTCTTGATATAATGTTTGATTTTTTTCGTGAATATGGGGAACATAGCGGCGCCTGCCCCACACTGTCGAGACATATCCATTTTTTTTGGCATCTTCTACTGTTTCTTCCATCCATGCGGCAACTGCTTTGTACTGATCAAAATATTTGGCAATATATCGCTTTGCATCAGCAAAAGGGATATCAAGTTCTTTGGAAAGTCCATAGGGTGTCAGGCCATATAAAATACTGAAATTGATCCGTTTTCCCAGTTTACGTTGCTCGTTGGTGACTTTTTCGAGAGGGACATCAAAAAGGACAGCCGCAGTTTCTTGATGAATGTCTCGGTCATGTAAAAATGCTTGGCGTAAAAGGGGATCCTTGGATACATGGGCAAGAATACGGAGCTCTATTTGGGAATAGTCAGCGGAAATAAAAAGATGCCCTTCTTTGGGAATAAAGGCAGCACGGACATCAAGTCCCAAGCCTCCTGCAGGAATATTTTGCAGATTAGGATTAGTACTTGCAAGGCGGCCAGTCGCAACGCCTGTTTGTGAAAAAGTTGTGTGAATGCGCCCTGTATTTTTGTTAATATATCCCGGTAATGCGTCGATATAGGTACTTTTGAGTTTTGCCATTTCCCGATACTGAATAATAAGGCCGGGAACTTCATGAATTTTGGCCAATTGTTGTAGGACGCCAGCGTCAGTGGAATAACTGCCTGTTTTACTACTTTTTTTCTGGGGCGGAAGATTAAGATCTTGAAATAACAGCTGTTCAATCTGTTTTGGTGAGTTGAGATTTATGCTTGTTGTTGTATGACCAGTGAGGGTGAGAATTTTTTCCTCGATACGGGCAAGTTCGGCGACTACTTTTTTATCCAGTTTATGAAGTACCGGGACATCAAGACGAATTCCTTCACATTCCATATCAAATAACACGGTCATTAACGGGAGCTCGACATCGCGGTATAGACGCTCCATATTTTGTGCCGCGAGCTCTTTTTCAAGGAGGGGAACAAGACGAATTGTCTGATATGCATCGGTGCAGGCGTACAGTGTTGCTTGATCAATGGGGACTTGGGCAAAGGATTTTAATTTTTGACTAGTCACAAGCTCTTCATACGTGAGCATAGGTTCATTAAAATAGTAAATGGATAACTTTTTGAGCGAGGCGCTCTGCCAATCTTTGATGACAAGATTTGCAGCAATAAGGGTATCTTCTGCGACTGGTCCAATATGTATAGTATGGGAAAAGAGAACCATTTTGTCATATTTTGCGTGGTGCATATAAATTTTGTGATCAGGGTTTGCAAAAATTGGCTGCAGCGCAGTGCGGATTTTTTCAAACTCTACTGCCTGATGCGTGCCATGGTTACAGGGTATATACCAAGCATGATCGGAAAATGAAACTGAAATTCCCACGAGCATGCATTGGAGCGGATGGCGGCCATCAGTTTCTGTGTCTATAGCATAGGCGGTTGTTTTTTGCAATTGTGCGCACAATTTTTGAAGCTGAGCCTCGGTGGTGACAATTGAAAACGGTTTTTGCCGCCAATATGCTATTTTTTCTTGTACCGTATGGTCACGTGCTGCCTGATTTTGTCCGAGTTCCTTGAGTAAGCTTTTAAATTCAAGTTGTTCAAAGAGCGGCCGTGCATGTGTCCAGTTTTCTGGGTTAAACTGAAGATCATCTATTGTAGTGTCTGTTTTTTGATACTGAAGAAGAAATAATTTATAACTCAGATACGCATCATCTTTATGTTCGAGTAACATTTTTTGTGTTCGTGGTTTGGTAACGGTTTCTATACACTTGTACAGATCATCAAGATTTTTAAATTGGCCAACCAAATTAGTTGCTGTCTTGACACCAATGCCAGGAACGCCAGGAATGTTGTCTGAAGCATCGCCAACGAGGGCAAAAAAGAACGGAATTTTTTCAACAGGGTACCCTTTTTTTTCTTCAAATGATGTGGCCGTTATGAACAGATCCTGAAGCGGATCATAAATGATGATATGTTTTGACAGTGCTTGACGCATATCTTTATCTGCCGTGACAAAAACACAAGTGTATCCTTTTTTTGCTTGTTCAGTGGCTATGGAAAACATGATATCATCCGCTTCAATACCGGATTTAGATACCTGTGCCAGACCAATAAGATCGGCGCAACGAGTGATATACTCTTTTTGCTCAAATAGATCACTGGGCGGTGCTTGTCGCGTTGCTTTATACCCAGCAAAAAGCTGGTGGCGATTGGTCGGTCCTTTGCTGTCCCAGATAAGGCCGACATAGTGGGCTGAAAACTTATCAATAAGTTTTTTTATCATGCGACAAAAACCAAAAACTGCATGAACGGGAATACCTTGTGCGGTGTGAAGGGGCCGCAAGCTGTAATAAGCGCGATATAAAAATGATGACCCGTCAATGAGAAAAATAGTTTTTTCGGGATCAAATTGCATATAAATCCTTACTCAATCGTTTTTTGCAAGACGAATGTAATGGTCGAGAGTATTTTTTACTGCTCCGCAGGTAATGGAGTAGAAAGGATCAAGATGATCATTGTTGCGCCATTCTTGAATTGCACCAATATACTGATCTCGAACATCAAAATCTATAACTGCGGGCGTGTATCCTGTTTGTAACAAAAGAAGATTCATCAAAAGACGTGAGGTTCTTCCGTTACCATCAACAAAAGGATGAATGGAAACTAATTTATAATGAGCATCAGCAGCGATAATAACTGGGTGTCCCTGAGCGCTGTGCAACCATGCCATAAAATCATTCATGAGATCATGCAGCTGTAGGGGTGAGGGAAAGACAACTTTGGTGCCTTTTATGCCCACAGAAACAGTGCGCAGTCGTCCTGCATGCTTGTCATCAATACTTTTAAGAATAAGGCGATGGATATCAAGGATATCATTAAGGGAAATTTGTGTGCGTGGTTTTGTGGCGAGTTTTTTCACAAAATCGTATGCATGAACATGATTAATTGCTTCCAAATGTTCTCTGACCGTTTTGCCACCAATGGTAAGACCATATTCAACAACGAGCGCGGTTTCTCGCAAGGTTAGGGTGTTGCCTTCAATGGCGTTGGAATTATAGGTAAGTTCGATGGTTACCCATTCGTCCAGGTGATGCGCAAGTTCGTCAGGGAGTGGGCGCAAAGCATCGAGCTGCGCTTTTTTTGCATCAACGACATCCAAATAAGGGGAAATTTCTCTATTCATGAGGACACCTAATACTAATTTTATGTATGTATACAGCGTAGCTCATTATGGGTAATTTTCAAAGGCTTATGCAACATTGAAACATTGAAGTCTGCTTTTAGATCCTTCGACTTCGCTCCAAGAGGAGCTTCGCTCAGGACGAACGGGGAAAAGTGGGTAATTTTCAAAGGCTTATAAAATTTCTCGTTGTGGATTTGTGATTGTATAATCATCAAGAAAAGAATGCATTGTTTGATCAGTTATTGAAAATGATATGTTTTTCACCTGTGCGAGGGCCTGTTCTTCAATTAAACGTTTCAAAGCTCGTTTTAAGTCACGAATGCCGGGTTGATTGGCATAGATGCCAATAATTTTTTTCAGCAAATCATCATTAAAAATATTTTTTTTAACTCCCAGCCCTGATTGTTCATATAATGTTGGCAAAAGATGATGTTGAGCGATATGCAATTTTTCTGTTGCCGTGTAGCGGGATATTCCTATTTTTTGCATACGATCTTGGAGTGGTTTTGGGATAACATCCCAGTTATTTGCCGTTGCAATAAAGCACACATGAGATAGATTAAATGGAATTTCTACATAATGATCGATAAAAGTATGATTCTGTTCTGGATCAAGAACTTCGAGCAACGTTGCGAGTGCATTTTCTGCATGATTTGATGAGCTCTGCATTTTATCAATTTCATCGATAAGAATAACGGGGTTACAGGTGCCGGTAAATTTAATTCCTCGCATAATGGAGCCTGGCTTTGAACTAGCATATGTTTTCGAAAATCCCTTAATCAATGCTTCATCTCTCATGCCACCGACAGAAATACGAAAAAATTTTCTATCCAAACATGTGGCTATGGATTGAGCAATTGATGTTTTTCCTGTTCCTGGTGGTCCTGCAAGACAAAAAATAGAGGGAAGGGGGGCGCTTTTTGTCTTTGATTTTTGTCTCAAATTTTGTGTGGCAATAAAACGGAGAATATGATTTTTGACATCATCAAGGCCATAATGATCTTTGTTCAGGATAGCATGCGCATGATTGATATCAAGAGTATCTTTTGAACGGGTGTTCCACGGGATTTGTGTAACATATTTCAAATACCGTTCAAGGCTATATTTTTCGACCGATGAAGATTCTTTTGTATAAAGATTTACTTTTTCAAGAAGATCGGATTTATATGCTTCCTCGATTGGTAATGTTTGAATAATATTTTCCCAAGCAGAGGGCAAATCTTTGTGGGGCGAGGTTGATTTTATGGAATATTGTCCGCAACTAAGCTTAAAGTCGCGAATGTGACTGTAAAGACTGGTTATTGTTTTTTCAATTATCTCAATACGTTCAATTGTTTCTCGAGAGGTACGACCAATGTCCGCGTCAAGTACATCAATGCGTCTGCCCATTCCTTGTACTGTATGAGGATAATTATATTTAATTTTTTGGTCCCGGCTCCAAGGTCGTCGTTTGCGTTTTGTTATCCTGTTAAAAAAAGAAGCGGTGTCTATTATACTAGTGCTGAAAATTATGCACAAAATAAAATAATATGATATTACTTGATCTAAAAAGTCTTGTCTTGGATAAATTCCGGATTTTTCCCTTCCCCTTAAGGCTCCACGAAGTATGAGTGGAGTTAAAAAAATAATGCAGGAAATAAAATAATATGGTATCATGACTACGCTTCCTTTCATTACATGTGTAATTTGCATCTTATGGTATACGAATCCTTATGTATGTTCAAGTAAAATTTCTCAATGGGCACGATAAAAAATTTTGGTACACCTGCACCGATCGGTCGTTACTTGCGCAGGTAGTTGCGGGAGCTGTTGTATGGGTTCCGCTTCGTGATCGATCAGAATTGGCATTGGTGTTACGATTGACACCAACAGAATCGCCCGAAATTTCGTACGCTCTCAGAGAAATACAGGGTGTCGAAGCAATGCCGTCTGATATTCATTACACGTCATTTATTAATCGTTTAGCGTGGTACTACCAAATTGATCCGGTTTTTTTGATGATGCGTTTTAAAAGTTTTTTACAGGCGAGTAGAGAAAAAGTTGATATGTCATTGTTTATGCCGCGTATTGCGCAAACGGTGTTATTAACGCATGAGCAGCAGGCAATTGTTGATGGGGTAACGCCTTCAATTATCAAGGGGGTTTATCAGCCGTTTGTCATTCAGGGTGTGACAGGGTCGGGAAAAACAGAGGTGTACAAGGCGCTGGCGCAGCAAGCAATTGCTGCAGGGAAAACGGTGCTGTTTTTGGTTCCCGAAGTTCGGTTGGCTATCCATTTTGAACTGATTTTACAAACACAAATGCCAAATGCACCGATTTTTGGTTTTCATTCAGGGAAGCTGACGAGTGAGAAAAAAACTTTGTGGGGGCGGCTTTTTACGAAGGATCCGGTTGTTATTGTTGGTGTTCACATGCCCATTTTACTTCCCATTGCAAATCTTGGTCTTATTATAATAGATGAAGAGCATGATATGGGATATCAGGAAAAAAAGCATCCCAAAATTAATACTAAGGAGGCGGCGCTTATGCGAGCGCACATGGCCTCAATTCCTGTTGTTCTGGGATCTGCAACGCCAGCAGTGCAAACACTCTATAATGTACAAACAAAGCAGTGGAAGCTGTTTCACTTAAAACAACGGTTTTCCGGTGCATTCCCTCGTATTACTTCTATTTTATTAACGGACAAAAAAAAGTGGCGACGTTCGTTTTGGATTAGTCAGGAACTTGATACTGCTATTGCCGATAGGCTTGCTAAAAAAGAGCAGACTATTATTTTTCTCAACAGGCGTGGGTACAGTTTTTTTCTCCAATGTACTGCATGCTCTTTTATTGTGCGGTGTAAAAGTTGCTCAGTGAGTTTGACGGTCCATGAAGACAAACGGTTGTCATGCCACTACTGCGGGTATCAGTGTCCAGAGCCGGATCATTGTCTTTCGTGCAAAGCGGGACAAGACAAGTTGCTTAAAAAAGGCATTGGGACACAACAAATGGTGACGCGATTGCAAACGCTCTATCCCACTGCTCGTATTGCTCGAGCAGATCTTGATACTTCTGCGCGAAAAAAAGAATGGCAACAGACAATGGTAGATTTTGCTGAAGGAGCAATTGATATTCTTGTTGGTACTCAAACAATCACCAAAGGGTACCATTTTCCTCAGGTGACATTAGTGGGTATTATCTGGGCTGATATGGGGCTCCATGTACCGATGTTTAATGCCGGAGAATGTGCGGTTCAGCAGCTTATGCAAGTTGCCGGTCGTGCAGGAAGAGTATGTTTGCAGAGTGATGTAATTGTACAGGCGATGGATAATCATCCTTTGCTTATGACACTCGATGAACGTTTGTATGATGATATGGTCAGACAAGAACTTGAGCGGCGCCAAGAGTTGGGTTATCCGCCGTATAAGCGGTTGGCGGAAATTGATTTTCGTTCAGCAGACGAAGATACCGTCATTCGAGATTCTAATGCATGTGCGGATCATATTGTAGACTATTGCCGCAAAAAAGGATATATCATCACTGTTCTTGGTCCAACATTGCCGCCGGTGCATAAGGTGAGTAATGTATATATGCGGAAAATTTATCTAAAAGGTGAGCATATACATGAGCTCATTGATGCGTATCGAAGTATTGACAAAATAACAGTTTTTAGCGCATTTCATTTTACTCCTCATCCTCAGAGGTAGGGAGTTTAATATTTTTGATGAAATCATGTTCTTCCTGAGAAAGAGGCAATGGTTTGCTTGTGTGCTCAGGAATAACCGGTTGTTGTTCTGGTATATCATCAGAGATAAAATCTTGAGGTTTTGTTTGTATGTATCCTCTAATACTTCCCATGAAATCAGAACGTAAACTCCAGATAAAAATATATTGGTCAAGTACTTCTATGAGATGTTCGCCATCAGCGGTGAAGTAGAGTGCTGCAAAGGTTGGTGGGTTGTGTGGCCCTGTTCTATATGTGTCTATAGGAATAGAAGGAATGGGAGAAACTCGTTGAGGCCAGGGAATTTCTTGATGTTCTCTTGTTTCCATATTCCAGGTGTGCAACAGACTATCTTCCCCAATGCCGAATAAATATTTTTTATCAGGAGAAAAGGTAATTGCCGCGAGAGGCGTTTCTACTTGCATATGTACTTCCCTATTTTTCCATACAACAAGATATTTATCTCGAGGGTATTGAGGGTCAACGACAGCCGCAATCCAAACACCAAACTTAGTGCATGTTGTATCAAGATAAGATAGGCCTTCTTTTTGTGTGTTTTTCGGTACAAGTTTTGGGTTTTGATACTCGTGGGGGCCGAGTAATTCTAACGCAAGAATTTCCGAAGTTTCTGTTTTGTAAGAATTTAACATAAAGATGCCTTCAAAATTTTTGCAAACAGGCATCATATGTAGATAGAAATCACAATCATTTTCGCTCTGGAGCTGTGTTAAATTGGCAGAATATTGAGAAATTGTTCCAATAAAATTATGACCAGGATGTGGTTTTCCGCGTGTTGTAAGGACAAGAATGGTGTCATCGGCTTTCGGGTGATAATAATTTAACTTGTAGGCGAGGATGTTGTCATATATTGTATGGACCTCTTTATTTTCTAGATTTGTGACCACTAAAGAGTTTGGGGTTTTGAAATAAAATAAGGAAGAGTTTATCGGATTGAATGCAATTGCATTATCAGAAAAAGTAAACTTTCCTTTTGAGTTAAGGAACTCGTTATTAAAAAATGAACGCTGTCCAAATATAAGGCTATATTTACCAATTTCGGGTACTATGTCATATATTTTAAGAGTTCCATCACTAAGTGCAATGGCAAGTTTTGATTTTGATGGTAAAAATGTTGCATCGATAATTTTACGGCCTTGCGTTTGAGGTTTATCATTGACAGAAAAAGCTGTTTTGAAAACTGCGGTTATGTATTTAGGGTATTGTGGATGTACCATTATTGCAATAGGGAAAAATATTTGTATATGTTCCTTTTGACTCAAGAATGTTCCTCAGCCAGCAGCGAGCCATGCATCAAAGGTTCCAGGGGGTGAATCTTTGAGGCTCCATAAAAGTTCTCGAGCAATAAAGGGATAGAGAATGTTTGTTTTTGATTGTAAATAATCTGTGATAGCCAAAAGGGAATTTACTTGCTTGAGGGGAAGTTTTTGGTCAGGTATTTGATCTGATTCTTTATACGTTTGTACAAGTTTTAGTGCATCTAAATAAAGGCTAAAAGAGGTGAAGTCAATCGTGGGGAGTTGAATGGGTTCATTAAATGATCCACCACGTTGTTGAAACGGTCCCGAAAGTTGATTTTTAATAACATCAGAATCTTTTGAGAGAAGATCAACTTCTTGCTGAGTAAGTTTTCCCAAACCGTTTTTTAGTTTGATCCAATAAATTGTATTACTTTGCTGTTCTGCGCTCTTGAGTAGCAGTGGAGAACACAGAATAAAACCGATTGCTAAAAGTGATAATAACTTTTTCATAATTAGTCTTTCCTATTTATAAAGTTCCTGATACGACTTATTAAGTCAGAGCCTATCTCCCAGATAAAAATATATTGATCAAGTACCTCTATAAGATGTTTACCATCATCGGTAAAATAAAGCGCTGCAAATGTAGCGGGGGAGAGTGATTTATTTTGAAAGCGTATTGTGGCCTCTTTATAACCACTACCTTGTTGCGTATCTAATCTAGTAATAAAAGGGTTAGTAGTGCCGGCTTTTGTTATAATGGGTATGGTTATAGGAAGTTGAAAACGTTGTACAGTACCAGTTTTTACATTGTGGATATATAATGAGCCTTGGTTATCAATTATTGCCAAATGGGTACTGTCGGGCGCAAAACTAAGGGCAAGAGGATATATATCTAGTATTTTTTCTTGTAGAGTTTCTGTTGAAACTAGGATAATGCAATGTTTTTTGCTAATAGGTGTATTTGTTTGGAATATATATCTCTCTAGTTCAAGGCCAGCTGCTATAAATTTTTTGTCGGGGCTTACAGAAAAATCGAGAGGTTCTCGTTTGATTGAACATTTTTGTGGCTTGCCTTCTATTTCAATGAAACACTCTTTTTCTAATTCGTCTATACATGTAAAGTGATACGGGTGTGGGAGAATCGGTGACTGATATGCAAACATGTTATAAGTACTTGAACAAAAAAAGTTTTTATCATCAATAAACTTACATTGGGGATATGAAGTTCCTGTGGATATATAGGGGAAATTTGGAATTTCTTGTTCTTGCGCAGGGATAAAGGTTTCGGCACGAAGTGCAATCATCTTTCCTAAATTATTTGTTGCAGTGAAATTTCTATTATTATTTGCTGAGTTTGTCAAAATGAGAATAGTGCCATTATTTTGTGGTTTATATGCATATATTTTTTTTCTGAATCATATTTTTTAATCAAATTATGTTTAAGGTCAATTTTTAATAAATTTTTTCCAGTATTAAAGTATAAAAAGGCATGATTTGCTTGATCAAATAATAAAGAAGATGTGGAAAACGTTTTTTGTCCCATCGTTTTGATATAGTTAAGAATAATTTCGCTAGCTTCAGTTTGTAAGCCATTATATTGGTCCCCTCTCAAGGAATTGCCTAAATTATCTAAATTATATAGTTTAATTGTTCCGTCATTGAGAGCAATAGCAAGATCAGGTGAAGAAAATGTTGATTCAATAATTTTGCGGCTTTGTATCTCATGTCTTTCATTAATGGGAAAATATTTTTTTAAATTCATATTACTTTGATTTCTTGGCAAAATAAACTCAAAAGCTTGGGCAAGTTTTTTTACCACATTCAAAGCGTGAGATCCTCCCATTTTGACTATCCAACGATCCAATTTTTCAGGCTGTTCGTGAAATATAAATAAAAGCTCCTTGGCTATGAATAAAAATACGATATCAGATTTTGATGAAAGAAAATGTGCTGTGCTGATAAGTAAATTTACATAGTGAAGATCAAGTTGTTGATTTTCTATATTTTGAGGATTTTTATTTTGTAGATATCGTAACATTACCAAATACCAATCGAGAGATTCTTTGCTGATATTTGTGATTTCTATAGGGCTAAACTCTGATGATCCCAAACTCTCTACTCTTTGTTGTTCAACAACAGCAGAATCTTGCATAAGGAGATTTAGGTCAGGTTGATTAATATTTATTATTCCTTCTTTTACTTGTATCCAGTATCTTTGCCCTGTGTTGTTCATATTTTTGGAAAATACAGGGCAGAAAAGCACAAAGCCGATTGTCAAAAGTGATAATAACTTTTTCATAATTAGTCTCTTCTATGTATAAAGTTCCTGATACGACTTATTAACTCAGGGCTTATCTCCCATACAAAAACATATTCATCGATTACCTCTATAATATATTTCCCATCAGCGCTGAAGTAGAGAGCGGTAAATGTAGCAGGGTTTTGTGGTCCTTTTCCATGAGCGTTTATTTGTATAGAAGGAAGTTTTTTACGCCAAGAAACAGTCTGATGGATTTTTGTTTCTATGTTCCAAATATGGAGTAAGCCATTTTCGCCCACTCCGAATAAATATTTGCTGTCAGGAGAAAAGGTGATTGTAGAAAAATATCCTGAAGCCTCTATATATGGCTGATTGGTGATTGTTCCTTGTACAGCGTTTTCTATGTCCCATACAAGAAGGTGGTATTTTTTTTTGCCACCGACAGATTCATAGGTGGCCGCAGCAAACTTGCCATTTGGGCTGAGTGTTTTGTCTTTGGGCATTGTTAATATCCTTGTACCAAACCCATATTTTATTCCTTTTTGTAATGAAGATACGTTTAAAATCCCAGAATCATAATAAGAGCCTAATGTTGCATTAAAATTAGGAAAATATTTGCAAAAATTTCCCATCCCGCTAACAGCTATCGGTTCTTTTATGAGCGATGATGTTAAGTTGGCATCAGATATGTAAAGCGTATCAAGATCTGTAAGAATCGAGATCCTTCCATCATTCATTGGTTTATAGTCTTTTAAGAAACTTGTGCTTTTGTAGAAAAGCTGACCTTGCTCTGCTATATCTTTTTCTACAATTTTTTTAATGTTCATTATATTTCGTTCTCCTGTTAATAGATTTGTAACAGTCAAAAAGCTACTTGTATTATAATAAAATAAAGCAGATTTTCTTGGATTGAATGCGATTGATTCATGAGAAAAGGTATCTTTTCCCGTTGATTCTAGAAATTCTGTAGGAAAAAATGAATTGTTTCCAAATATAATTTCATTATCGTTAATTTGGGGTTGTATTGCATATATTTTAAGAGTTCCATTATTGAATGCAACGGCAAGCTTAGATTCTGTTGGTAAAAATGTTGCCTCGATAATTTTACGACCTATTGATTCGGGTCTATCGTTAACGGAAAAACCTGTTCTAAATTCTGCTGTTATGTCTTGTGGCTGCAGCAGTTTATTAAGCAATTGAGCGAAAGGGTTTGCTGGAGCCAGGTACGCTATTCCGCCGGTTCTCAACCAATCATTAAATGTCCTGTCGGGATCATCAAGCTTTTTGAATAATTCTAAAAACTCTTTTGCCATAAAAACATAAAGCATACTTGTTTTGGATCCTAGATAATCAGTGGTAATTAAAAGATTTTTTATTTGCTCAGAATTGAGGGCTTGATTAGGCATGTCAGCGTTTGTATATTGTTTGGAAAATTTTAATGCATCCAAATATAATTTAAAAGCCTCACCAGGAATAGAAAGCGTAATAGGGGCTTCTTTTGATCCACGCATTTGAAACCGTCCTGAAATTTGCTGTGCAATAATATCAGAATCCTGCGCAAGTAAAGCTAACTCAGCTGAAGTAATTGTTGCCAAAAGATTCTGTGTCTCGATCCAAAATTCTCCGCTCTTGAGCAGCAGGGGAGAACACAGAATAAAACTGATTGTCAAAAGTGATAATAACTTTTTCATAATTTTACCTTTTTATGGTATTATTCAATGATTTCCCATACAATAATGTTGTCGCCGACAATGCCGATAAGATAGTTCGATTGTTCAGAATCAAAGTGAAGGGCGGTATATGTGCGTGGTTCAAGAATAAGGTAAGATCCTGTTTCGTTAACCCAGAATCTTTCTTCTCCTGTTACATCCAATGGAAGATCTATGCTGCGTTTATTTTTGGGCTTTTCTGTATTCCAAACAATAAGTTTAGCTCCTCTTTTTAATTGTGCTATTGCTGCCAAGTAGTGATTATCGGGCGAAACCGCAAGGGCGTATGTTCTCAGTTTAGAATTTAATACTGTATTGTCATAAATATATGTGCGATTGAGAAAATTTATATGTGTGTTGTTTGAACGCCATAAGGTGAGTGTTTTGTTATCATAAGAATTAATCGCAATAACTTGTGTGTCAGGACTTATGGCGGATGTATATATGTCATCTTTATTGGGTAGGTTTGCAAGCTGTTTTTTTAATTTTGACAATGTAGGCCAATTATCAGGTTTTGTTGGGAGGACATGCCGTTCAGATAAGGTTTCTTTTCCTGATGATAGATTAATCTCCCTATGGCTGTGCCCAAAATCGCATAAAAGGGCCTCATTTCTATAAAAACTAAGAGGCACATAAAATTGCTTATCATTAATGTCATGAGCGAAGACGAATGATTTGAGATCTGATAATCTTTTTGATAAGTTCCTAAGAAGACATGTGGATGGGTTTTTACCATTCAATATACTCTGCAAATCGTATATTTTAAGCGCTCCGTCATCCAGTGCTACTGCTAAATATTGCATGCCAGGCGAACATGCTGATGCTAAAATTTTTCGGCCCTTTGTGTCAGGTCTATCATTGACAGAGAAGTGTGTTTCTTCAAACAATTTTAATTTTTTTTTGCCATTATATTTTTCCATGGCGGTACAAGAAAAGACGCAGAGGACGGTTATGGCGCTGGACAAAAAAGCTTTGTTTTTCATAATTATATCCTTTTTTACAGTCTTGCTTTCATGCTATTATTATATCACTATAATATTTCCAATTACAATATTTTTATTTTTTAAAAATATGTAAGTATTCTATTTGTGGCTAAATTGTTCCTTTTTGTTGTATAAAATAGCGGATACGATTTTGCAAAGAATCGCCAATTTCCCATATTAAAATATAGGTATCGATTACTTCTATAAGGTATTTTTCGCTGGCGCTAAAAAATAATGCAGCGAAGGTGCATGGAGCTGTATCATTCATTGTTTGAGCTTTTTTGATAGGGAAGGCAGGAACTGCTGATGGAAGTGGGCTTTTTTGTATCAGTGATTTTGTTTCCATATTCCATATGCCGAGCGCGCCAGTATCTTCTACGGCAAATAAATGTTTATTGTCAGGGGTAAAAGTAAGGGTAAGTGGGTATGTTTCTATGATCATAGATTCTTTTTTAGTTCCTTGTTTATCCCATGTGATTTTTGTCGTATCCCATATGGATATATACCCTTTTTTGACCGTCATATTATTTTGCCAGTCTTCAGTTTCGACCCCCGCTCCTAAATACTGCCCATTTGGGCTTATGGCCATATCAAGAATAGTGCTGTGCATGCCTTTTTGCGAAGGATTTACGCTGCGCGGTATTGTATATCGTCCTCTTAATGAAAATAATTGTAAATATCCCCAAACAGAGCTGGATACAAAATGTGTATCATCAATAAATTTGCAAAGGGTGGCTTCAGACATATTGATTTGCATTTCTCCAGGCTTTTTTTCGGTGAGATTTTTGTCAAAATTATAAACTCCATTAATCAAGATGATGTTTACTGTTCCATCGGCACGCGGTTTATATGCAAATATTCTGTTGCCCATATTCATTCTTGTTTTTCCATTATTATCAAGATTAATCTTTAGTAAACTGTCTTTTCCTTTAAAATATAGTAAGTTTGGATCTTGTGGATTGAATAAAAAAGAAGTATCGGAAAATGTATGTTGTCCTTTTCCTTCGATAAGATCGAGAGGGATGATGGTGCGCAATCCAGTAAAAATTTGTTTGTCTTGGGTTAATGCTTTTTGCATATCATATATTTTAATTGTTCCTTCAGTCAGCGCAACGGCAAGTTTTGATCCTTTTGGTAAAAACGTTGCTTCAATAATTTTGCGATTTTCCAGTCCAGGCCTATCATTAACAGCAATATATTTTTTAAATGTTACCTGTATTCCTTTTTCCAGCATCTTGTCAAGTTCCTGAGCAAATGGATTTTCTTTTTCCAGATAAAAACTTCCTCCTTGCTCAATCCAATCATCAAGAAGTTCAGGATTTTGTTGCACTATACTCAAAAATTCCTTTGCAATAGTGGAGAGTAATGCAGTTGATAGAAGATATTCCGTTGTTTGTAACAATGAAGTTATATCATTGATATCGTGATTCAGTTGCAAATGAGGGTTATTCAGCCCAATGACGGTTTGTACGTACAACTTAAACTCAGCAGGGCTGAGATCAAGTTGTATAGGATGATCTGCAGTGCCTTTTTCTGAAAACAATCCTCCAATTTGATGTTCAATAACGGGAGAGTCTGTTGCTAATTTGTCTACTATGTTTTTATCGTATTTTTCGAGTGTGCTATTATTTAGTTTAATGTAATATTGCGTAGGCTGATCGCTCGGTTTTGTCTCAGTTGTGGTATCACCGATGTCCATTTTGTCTGATGCGGGTGAAATTATGGGCAGCATAGCGATAAAGATGAATAAAAACAGTGTATTTTTCATAATAAATCCTTTTTTTATACTATCTTGCAATAATACCTAATTATTATTATATAATGACTTCCTGATATGGTTTTCTAAAAAACTGTCATGTATTTCCCATAGAACGACATAATTTTTTATGATCCCAATAAGAGAGCCTTCTTGTTGCGTGAAATATATTTCAAAAAACGGAGGACAGCAGCGTCGTGGTTCCTTTGTGTCTGTCATGTAATGGGAGCTATCAAGATTGGTAATTACTGCTTTTATTTCCGAAGGAAGAGGGATTTTTTCTAAGAGGGCAGAGCTTTCTAAATCCCACAAAAATAAATTCTTTTTTGTTAATGCTGCAAAATAACGGTTGGAATTTTTCAATGTACTAAAAGCAACGCTGAGTGGGGGCAATGTTTTATCATATAGAGTTTGTAGACCTTTTTCTGTGGATAGGTAAAAAGCTTCTTCTGACATATTGTATGTGGCTGATAATTGTGCATTGCCCTGGTAGGGAGATTGATAAATAAGTTCAAAAAAACGCTGTATAATATTATGTAGAGCCAATTTTGGAAAATTTACTTTGTTGCCCGTGTCGACATCAAAGCTGACGGAATAAAGATCACATTTTTGTGGATTTTCCAAGCAGTCTGCAAGATCTTCTGCAATAGTTACCTTTGCGCATTCTTGACACGGTTCTAGCTCTTCCATGATATTTTTTGGAGATGGACAGTTTAAACGAAATTCGATAGATGATTTTTGGGCAATTGATCGGCAGGCAGGGGAATGTTCCATTGGTATAATATGCCGCATTTCTTGAATGACACTATTTTGAGCAGGAACTCCCTGCAAAATTTTTCCAAAATCATATATTTTGACCGTTTCTCCCGTGCATAATGTGGATGAGTTTTTTTCACCATTGCCCTCAGTTAAAAATACCGTTAAATACCGTCTATTGCCAAGGCTATATCCGGTATAATCTGAGATGGCAAGAATAGAACGAGATTTTGTGTTTTGTGTATCATTAACGTCAAAATATGTTTTAATTTCTATAAAGGGGCGCTCTTGAACAAGTTCTCTGAGGGCGCATCCTAAAAGTTGATGTTTTTCCAGGGAACGGCTATTGCCAGTGGCAAGCCATGAAGGAAACATGATAGGATGGATAGTAAAGAAGTGTATGAGGGCCTGTGCAATAGGTGGAAATAAGGTGTTTGATTGTGCGGCAGTTGCGATTGATATGGTAGTATTGAGCTCATGTATAAAAAATGAATCGATTAATGCGGGATTTTTGAGGATTTTTAAATAAAATTCAAGATTTGATGATGTTTGTTGTATAATAAAGGGATTTTTATAACTTCCCGGGGGATTTGTAGAAAAATCTTGTGTTTGTATATTAAAAAAATCGGTAATGTGTTTGTTTATGACGGGAGAATCATTCATAAGCATGCGAATTTCATTCCCTAAAAGCATACTATTTTTGTCTCTTGTTTTGACAAAATAATATCCATCAGGTTGTATGAAATCAAAGGCTTTTTCCTGTTCCATTCCATTGATAGGAAAAAATAGGATAGTTGTTATAAAAATGAAAAGCTTTTCTCGAGCCATTCTCATAGGATTTTCCCTCAAAGTTAATACTTTTCCTCATTATAGCTATTTTATCATTATTTTATTTACAATTGCAATTAAAATATAATAGATATCCTTCGACAAGCTCTAGGACGAACGGGGAGGGGGAAATTCTTTTTTCTTTACACATCCCTTTGCGAAGCCTTTTAGGCGTAGTCAAAGGATACAAAGTGAAGGATATTATTACTTTTGTTGTATTTTTTGGAGGGCTTGGATTTGCATTACTCGCTTTTTCAACGCATTAAGAGCTTTTTTGATCTGGGCCTCTTTTGCGGCAAAAATAGCGCGTGCTTGATTAATTGTTGTGACTGTATTGCTTGCCAAAGTAGATGCAAATTCAAGAATTACTTTAACTTTTTCCTCATATGCAGTCTTTTCTTCTTCTGGTGCATCATCGGCAGGAGGAGTTCCAAGTTCATTTATCTGCGTGATAAATTTTTTTATTTCGTCAAACTTGTCCTGCCAATTTTTCCATTGGGCGCCAATTTTTTGACGAATAGAACGGAATGTTTTTTGTGGGGGAGTTTGTAGCTGCGTGGTCGCTTCTGATTCTTGTGTTTTTATGGCCCCAAAAGCACAGCCCACAAAGGTTATAAAAACAAAATGATGGATGAAAAGCCGATGATTCATGAAATAATCCTTAAAAATGGGTTTCCCTGCACTTATTATACCTCATTACTATAGCATTTTTTTGTAAATAATTCAAGTAAACTTTAATTTTTTACGAAAAAATATGTGCGATAATGGAGTAATTCTCCGATGGATTGCATGATGTCATCAGATGCTCGATGTTTATCATTTTTTTTAAATTCCTTATGAATGTTATTTGGGTACCAGCGGAAAATTAGTTCCTTAATGCTTGAGACGTCAATAATGCGATAATGAAAAAAATTGAGGAGCTGCGGCATATATTTTTGTAAAAAAATGCGATCTTGCCATACGGAATTTCCGCACAAAAGTACTTTTTTTGGTTGGCAATACTGTGTTAAAAAAGCTACTGTTTGTTCTTCTGCTTCGTGTACGGTTGTGTTTGATTGTATTACATCATCTATAAGACCTGAGGCGGTGTGATGTTTTTTGCACCAAGAATCCATAGAGTCAAGGATAGTACGTGGTTGATGTATAATGCAATGCGGACCTGTTTGAACAATAGTCAATTGATCGTCGGTAATAATTGTTGCTATTTCCAAAATTACATCGCGCTCGGGGTTCAGACCAGTCATTTCAAGATCAAGCCAGACAAGAGTATTTTTTTCCATGCATATCCTTTGTTGGAAAAATACTGTTCCTTTGGAAGCACTGTACCACATTTTGTATGAATAGCAATAATTTTTGATGTGTCATTTTTCTGGAAAAAATTACTTCTATATGGTAGAATCTTTCCGATTTTATCATAATTTTTAATTTTTATAGAAAATACACATAGACAAAATAAGTATGGAGAAACGATGACTAAAAAAAGGGAACGAGAAAAGGAAAATTTGTTACGTATTGGTGTGCTCATGGGTGGCAGATCGATCGAACGTGAAGTTTCTTTTAATTCAGGACGCACTGTGTGTGATCATCTGGATGTACATCGATACATTGTTGTGCCGTTATTTCAAACACGTCAGGGCATTATATATCAGATGCCATGGCATTTTTTGCATCGAGGGAAAACAACAGATTTTGAGCATCGGCTTGAAGATGAGGCGGTGCACATTGCGTGGGATGATCTAAAAAGCATGATTGATTTTATGTATATTACAACGCATGGGCGCTATGCAGAAGATGGAATATTACAAGGAGCACTGGAGCTTCTTGGCATTCCGTATCTGGGTGCAGGAATTTTGGCAAGTGCTGTGCGCATGAATAAACATGTTCATAAACTTTTTTTGCAAAAAGCAGGTATTCTTACTCCGCGCCATGTTGTTTTTTATCCACACGAAATTACTAGTCTGACAACACAAGAAATCGAACTGCGGTGTGCCGCGGCAGCAATACTATTGCCAGCAGTAGTAAAGCCATGCAATGAAGGATCAAGTTTGGGCATATCAGTTGTTCATACATCAGATGAACTTGCGCATGCTATCAAAGTTGCATCAATGATCGATGATCATTGTGCGCAAAAAGTTGTAGTAGAAGAGAAAATAGAAGGAATGGAATTTACCTCTATTACGTTATTTGATTATGCAAAAAATGAATATATATCATTGCCGCCGACAGAAATTGTACCGATTGAAGGTATGGAATTTTTTGATTATGAACAAAAATATATGCCGGGCAAAGCAATTAAATATACTCCAGCGCGCTGTTCTGCCGACATTACCAAAAAGATACAAAAGACCTGTATAGCTGTTATGGAAAATCTCGATTTTTGTACCATGTCGCGCATTGATGGATTTGTTAGGGCCGATGGTACTATTGTCATCATTGACCCTAATACGTTGTCGGGAATGGATCCAGCAAGTTTTCTGTTTTGCCAAGCGGCGCTTGTGCACATGAGCCATACGCGAGTTATTAATCATATTATTGAAACAGAGCTGCAGGGATATCAGCTTGCTGCTGTGCAAACTAAGGAAGAAAAAAGGATTATGCAAGAAAAAAGAATCCGTGTTGCCGTGCTTTTTGGCGGGCGCTCCCACGAAAAAGAGATTTCCCTCGAATCGGGAAGAAATGTTATCTATAAACTATCGCCTCATAGATATGAATCGATACCAGTTTTTGTTTCCTCTCATCTTGAGCTTTTTTCAATTCCACAATCATTGCTGGTACGGAACTCTACCAGAGACATTGAAGAATCAGTTGAAGATCATATGAAAATTCGCTGGGCCGATTTGCCGGCGCTTGCAGATTTTGTTTTTATTGGGCTTCATGGTGGAGAAGGGGAAAATGGGGCAATCCAGGGCATGCTTGAAATGCTTAATATGTCGTACAACGGCTCAGGTGTTTGTACTAGCGCTTTATGCATGGACAAATATAAAACAAATGAATTTTTGTTGGCCAGTGGTTTTGCCGTTCCCCATAATTATTTTATTATGTATGATAGCTGGCGCTCAAATGCAGATGAGATAATCAAAAATATAGAAAAAAAGCTGGGCTACCCTTGTATTATCAAGCCGCATGATGATGGGTGCAGTGTTATGGTTCAAAAAGCAACATCATCGATAGAGTTAGTTGCCGCAATAGAGCATATTTTTGCGGGCGACAAAACGAGTGTTCTTGTAGAAGAGTATCTCAGTGGTATGGAATTAACCGTTGGTGTTATGGGCAATGAAAAAATACAGGCGTTAGTGCCCAGCGAAACAGTGGCCGCAGGAGGTATTCTCACTATTCAGGAAAAATTTTTGCCCGGTGCGGGAGAAAATCAGACACCAGCCCGTATTGCTCCAGAAGCGATTTTATTTGTGCAGCAAGAAATGGAGCGCGTGTATAAAGCCATTGACGGTTCTGGCTATGCGCGCATTGACTGTTTTTATCAAACAGCACAGGAAAGTCCGACAGGTCAAGCACGAGTTGTTATTTTAGAGATAAATACATTGCCCGGATTAACGCCAGCGACCTGTTTATTTCACCAAGCGGCAGAAGCCGGCATGCGGCCGATGGAGTTTTTTGATCGTGTTATTGAACTTGGGTTTGAAAAACATGGAAAAAAAGTAGTTGCTATAGAGCAAGTGCCAGAAAAACAATCCTTCGACGCGGTCTAATAGACCTTGCTCAGGACGAACGGGGGGAGGGAAGTTTTTTTCTTCTTCACATATCCTTTGCGAAGCCTTTTAGGCGGAGCAAAGGATTAAAAAAAGCATGGAAAAAAAGCGGTTATATCGCACATGCCAGAAGTACACAAGACAACAGGACAACAAAAATAATGCTCAAGGAAGTGGCAGATTGTTGCAAAGTTGTGGTCAGAGTTTTCCAGAGGGCAAAAAAATTGTTGGTGGTAGCGGGTTGTTTTTTTGGTTGTGTTTTATAGATGACCGCTCTTTTTTTGAGCAATTTGAACTGCTGAAGATATTTTTTGACAACAGCTTTATCTTTGATAATGACACTATTTTCTTGGTTAATGGTGCAGGCGGATCGGGTAAAATTAAGTGATCCTGTCCAGATGATGTTCAGTTTTTTTGATGTGCAGGAAAAAATGGCAAATTTGTGGTGCATAATACTTTTGAAAAATCGCGTGCTTACCTTTGCATAATCAGGATTATAGACATAGACGGCAATTCCCGCATCGCGGATCATATCCATTTTGTGGTAATCACTGGCAATGCAGGTTGGGTTGGTAATAATTTCGATTTGTACGCCGCGATTGTGTGCGGCTATAAGATGGTCGGCAATAATTTTGTCGGTAAAACAAAACACGGCAATTAAAATTTTTTCCTGTTCATTATCAATGAATGAGCATAGAACGGCACGTGCATTTTCATCGGGACAAAAAAGAACTTCACAAGCAACTTTTTCTGCTGATAAATGGCGCACCAAGGAATCGATCTCTTTTTGCTCAATTGCTGGCGGGCATTGGAGTGAGTGTGAAATAAGTAAGCCGACACCGAGTACTATCCATTTCATGCCTATTCCTTTTTTACAGGAGTTTTTTTTATTTTCTCTAGCGTATCAGATGTGAGCTATTTTTTGCTATGAAATTCGTAACTGTCACAATAGTATTGAAATTGCAATTTGGAAATTTGTAATATAGGGATGACATGTTGTATACATAATGCCAAAATGATATGTGATAAAAAAGGGTGGAAGATGAAGAAAATACTATTGATGATTGCGCTGACACTTGCGGGATTTCTTAAAACTGACGCACGCCATGGGCGGATGATGATGTTTTTTGATATTGAAAATGATGAGACAAATTTTGAGAGAATGCCTGGGGATCCTCCACTTGCTGCGGACATTATAACGAGAGATGCAGTGTTTGCCTTGTATCAAAAAACTGCTCCAGTTCTCATGAGTGTGAACCTGTGGCAGGCTATTCTTTCTCATTACAAACAATTTAAAGAAAAGTTGAACGATAATAATTCTGATGAGTATCGCTATCATCTCTTATACCTCAAGATTAACCAATATAGTAATCGAGCATTTTATTCGCTTGCATCCTATGCTGGATACAAAAAAAAGGAGAAACTTGCACAAAAAGTACAAAAGCTGGTCAATGACGATGAACAATTTGGCAAAGAGTATCAAAATTTGGAGAAAAATAAATTCTTATCCGTTATAAAAGTTGAGCATGATGTATATGTTGTGATGAATGATTTTTTTGATACAAAAGAATGGGACATCTATAATTTAGATGGTCGATTCCTGTTGTGTATTCCGCATGTTTATAAAGAGGAAAATATTTATGCCTTTAAAAAAGAATGTAATATATTAAATATATCAAAGAAAATATCCGAACAAATGTCTCAATTTACCGCTGAAGAAATAGCTCTTGGTTTACAAATAAAGCGCCATGAATCTGGACGTATGAAAGGGGATTTCCTAGAAGATTTGCCTTTGCTGCAGGAAAATCTGTCTGAGGATGATCAAATTGCTATACAAGAGACACCATACCTTGTCGATAAACTCTTTTCGACCTTATTTATAGCAAAGGCAGATGTGCCAGACACTTTAAAAGGATATACTGATTTTATTCTTCCAGCCTGGAATTTTTTACTTGATGGTCACGGAGCATATACAGAACTGTCACCAGAATTGAAGAATGCATTGACAGAGAGTGAGAAACTGTATGAAGAAGTTGGTTTTTTTGTTCGTGGAATTGTTAAAAATTTTTCCAAAGTACAGCAGGCAAAAGTTGAACGATTACAAGAACTTGAAAAAACAATACATAAAATGTTGGCCGATACAGAGGGAACAATAGCATCGCTTTCGTTACCTACATTTTCTTCTGTGCTCGATTATCTCGATAAAAACATAGTAACGAGTATGCTTTTATATCTGACTTGCATTGCGGGAGGACGTCATTTACATCTTCCTTTTATGAATAAAGGCATATATAAAACATATAATTTTACCTTGATTTCTGCTGTTTCAAGTGAGGTCGAGGCGGTGGGGGAAATGCAACATTTTACCATAAATAATTTTAAGGTACATAATTTTAGTGTAACAGAAAAGGGTGTTGCCTTAAGCTTTGTTGGTGAAGCTAATTGTAGTTATAAAGATTTTTTTGAACTTCAAGAACATAATGCTTCTTTAGATAAAGTGATAAAGGCTATTATTTTTAAAAAAGCGGAAAATGTGCCGGCAATTCGACTGCCCGGCATGACATGGTTCAGTACTGTACATCTTGATGAAGTTGCATATCTGAACAAGATAACAATAGGCAAGGCAATGCAAAAGGAAACGCTTTCTCTCCATAATGTTATGACAGTGTTGTTATATGTGCCTTATATCCCTCTCGAGCTCCTGCTTTCTGCTTCATCTTCATATATGAAAAGTTCAGAGAACTCGCTTAAGATGGAAAAAAGTAATTTACCTGATGATCCAAACTATAAAGAAGCAATTGAGGATGCCAATAGAACTCCATTATTTCTTTCTATGATACCAGGCAATGCTCTTCATTGGATAAAAAAGATATCAGCACCGGATCGATTTTTTACATCTTTTGTGGAAAATATACTTTTGCAATCTATTGCAGGAGAAAAAATATATCTTATCGATACCTTGACCACTATTAATAATATTGATGATAGTGGGTGGAAAAAGCCGTTACGTAAACTTATTGATATTCCCTATAAAGAGCTGACAGTCTTTGAAAATGTAGCTTTTTTTAATGATATAGTTGATCCGCTGTATCCTAAAGAGATCAAATATAAAGTTTCTGGCGTAGTTTTTACGGTACAAAATAAAAGTTACAGAGCTATTTATGACAAAATGCCGTTGTTCGAGGATGAAGAAGAACTGTCAGGTGAAAAAATACCTATTGCTGAACAAGAGGGTACCATAGAAGAAGAACCTATCTCTGAAGAAGAAGAGATAATTGAAGAAGAATCTGAACCAAAAGAAAATGGTGAGCAATTAAGTACTGAAAAACAGGAGATTACGGGATTTACCCATGAACGATTATCTCCTTATATGCCGATTGAAGAAATGAATGATGATGAATTTGAATTGTATCAAAACTGGTATATATCACAAAAAAAGGCAGCCCATGAAAGTGCGGATTTACTGACTGATCTGAGTAAGGTTGAGACAGCTGCATATAAACATATTAAAAATGTACGGCAAAAGCCAGTCAGTGAAGCAGAAAAAGCCTGGAAGGCAAAAAAAATTAATCAATAAAAGGGTGGAAGATGAAGAAAATACTATTGATGATTGTGCTGACAATTGTGGCATTTTTTACGGCTGATGCACGCAATGCGCGGATGATCATGTGTTTTGATATCCAGAATAGTGCAGCCAAAAGCAAATCGCCTGATATTGTAACAATGGATGCAGTTTTTGCTTTATATCAAAAAACTGCTCCTGTACTTATGAGTGCAAATATATGGTCAGCAATTCTTCGTCATGACAAAGAGTTTCAAGAACGGTTGAAGGATGATACCTCTCTTGAATATAGATATCATCAGCTATATGAAAAAGTTTCTCTCTGCTGTAAAGAAGCATTTGATGGAATTGATCGTGAACAATACAAGGAAGATGATATAAAAAAGAAAATTCTTGCTGAAAAAGTGCAAGAATGTATAAGCAATAATAAAAAATATACCAGTGATTTGGCAGAATTAGAAAATGAACGTGGCATAATGGATGTAATGTATAGCCATGACCTTTCTATTGTCATGAATGATTTTTTTAATCTTGCCGAATGGGATATATATGTCATAGATAACCGTTTTGTTTTATGTATTCCTCACTCATACAAAAAAATTATGCACGCCATTTTTAACGCAGAGCAATCGTATATTCCAAAAGAGATACGTGACCAAATTTCATCTGTTGGCCAAGAGGAAATAGCACTTGGTTTGAAAATTAATCATGCAGAATATGTGCGGCTGGAAGGAATTCGCCTTGAAGATCTTTCTCCATTAGCTAAAGAAATGTCTCCAAAAGACCAGGAGCTTATACAAAAAACACCGTATATGGAGAAACTTTTATCCCAGATATTTGTAACCAAGATGGATATACCAGAAAAAGCTCATGATTATCTGTATCTTCTGATGCCGTCTTATACTTTTGCAATAAGTGGTCATGGGCAATATACGGAAATATCACCAGAGTTGCAGAGTGCATTGCAAGAACGGGAACAGTTATATGATAAAATTGGCTTTGTCAGAGGGCAGGGGGGAAACTTCATTGATGATGAAGTAATGCGAAAAAAATACGTTGAAAAGAGAAAAAGTAGTATTGAAATATTTAATAAAAAATGGGCAGAAGAGCGGCGGCGGTGGCGAAGAAAACGAACGAATGTTGGACAAGAAGAAGAAATTGAGGCAATGAATAAAAAAAGAATGGAAGAACAGATTAAAAATATTGAACAACTGGAAAAAGTTGAAAAAAAAATAAACAACTTATTTATTCAGACAAAAGGAGTTATTGCAACACTTTCTTTGCCAGCATTCACTGCATTTTCGCATTTTTGTAATGAGAATATTGTAACAAACATAATGTATTATTCAACATGTTTTTTTGGTGGCCGGAACTTGCAACTTCCTTTTATACAATTGGGACATCAGGAACGATACAATTATACGATTATTTCCTCTGTTTCAAGCGATGTTACGGCAGTGACTACCGCACCACATTTTAAACTGATTAATTTTACAGCAGATGATTTTATTGTAACAGGAGAAACAGCACACTTTCATATTTTCTGTTTTTATGATTACAAACAGTTCTTTGAGCTGGTGGAACAAGATAAGCCCATGAAAGACATAATAAAAGTAATTATTGATCCATCGCAGCATAATGTACCTGCGATACGTTTGCCAGGGACTGAGTGGTTCAGTATATCAAAAGTAGAAAAAATTACATATCTTAATAAAATTGCACTTGATAAGGCTTTGGCTGCGGGAAAAATTCGTATACATGAGAAGATGGCGGTGCTTTTATATGTTCCTTATATTCCCGTTGAGCTAGAGCTGAGTGCATCAATGAGCTATACCGTAGAATATACAAAAAATCTATTTGGTACCGAAAATAATGATGAAGAAAGTAGTGACGATGAAGATAGTGATGATGAAGACGAGGATGAAGATTTGGAAGAACAAATAGAAGAAAATCTACAAAAAAATACAAGAGATGCCAAAAGAATGCCGTTATTTCTTTCTATGATACCGGGTGATGCAACTCATTGGATACAAGAAATATCTGTTCCAGACACTTTGTTTACATCTCTTATAGTAAATATGATTTCTGAGAATGTTGTAGGAGAAAAGATATATCTTGTCGATAGTGTAACAGCGATTGGCAACTTTGGTACGGGAACAGCCGTTGAGCTGAGTATTCCGTATGAAGAAGAGGTAAATTTTCAGACTGTTGCTTTTATCAATCATGGAGAGGTTCCATTAACAAAGAAACAGTCGAAAAAAGAATCGATCCTATTTTTTGTGTATAAAAATAGATGTTATCGATGTGTCGATTCAGGGGGACATTTTTGGCTGAATGAGGACGCAAGTATAAAGTGGACATCAGACGAAGATTGTAAATTATATAAGAAATGGTATGAGGAGCAAAAGAAAAAAGCCCATGAAAGTGCGGATTTGCTGACTGATCTGAGTAAGGTTGAGGCAGCTGCATATAAACATATTGAAAATGTATGGCAAAAGCCAGTTAGTGAAGCAGAGTTAATCTGGCAGGCGCGGAAAAAAAGGTTAATAAAAAAAAGGGGGGGCTAATGAAGAAAAAATCGCTGATTGTTTTTTTGACACTCATGCATCTTTGTATTCAGGGGCGCTCTGGTCGGTTGATGATTTTTATAGATCAAGGGGAGCTGAGGGCGTATAACCAAGTAGGAATTCCCGTTGCTATGGCTTTTATTCAAGCTTTATATGAAAAAACAGGGCCCATATTAATTAATGCCTATGCATGGAACAATATTTTGGACAGATACCAGACATATACTCATTTAGCGAAAGTGCCTTCATTAGGTGCGGAAATATATGATGCATTATGTCAAACGGTTGCCGATTGTATAGGGAAAGAGTTGGCCAGTATTTCTGACAAAGATAAAAAAAATCTGGGTGCTGTGGCAATCGAGTTGCAGAAAATGGTAGAACACAAAGTTAATCAGAATGGAGCATTTTTAAAAAAAAGTGCAAGTTTTGCTCAGGGCAATGACTTTTGGACTGCCTCATTCAATGGTACCATAGCTCATGTTATCAGCAAACTTGATCCTGCTCAGTGGCATATCTATTCTTTTGATGATGCGTGGTATTTGTTTGTTCCGCGTGTTTACCAACAAAATATGAAAAAAGAGTATGATGCTGAAATTGCTGCGCTATTTCCAACATTCAAGCGCTTCCTACCGTCTGCTCGTGATGCAATGACCGGTCGAGATCTTGAAAAAGATGAAATGGCGCTGGGATTAAAACTTCATAATTTTGAAAAAATTACCATGCTGCAATTGAGAGATTTTCTTTGGAAAAAACCGGTGTTTGAATTCAAAGAAGGCATGCCCATACAAAATGCTGCCATAGAGAACCTGCTCTCACGCCTTTTTGTTACTTATGATGATATGTCAGACAAAACTATTGCCAGTACAGTTCTTCCGCATCATATCATATATCTTGATGGGCATGGAGGATATGCGCCCGGTATTGTTATGGAAGAGCTCACCGGAGCATTAGAAGAAAGTGGTGAGTTACAGCGAGATATTGGATTTTTTACGCAAGGACAGACGAACAATTTTCCGGAGGATAAACGAGAAAAAATTACCCGCTTAATGGAACTTGAAGAAGAAATAACCATGATGATGAACAGTTCAAACGGTATTATTGCCGGTCTTTCAATGACTGCCTATAAACAGCTGCTCGATTTTCTCAATGATAAAATTTCGACAACCATGTTGTATTATTATAGTTGCTTTGGGGGAGGACAACAGCTTCAGCTTCCCTTTTTTTTACGAGGTATTAATAAAACATACAACTATACCATTATGTCTGAAATTTCAGCGGATATTCCCGGATATGGCGATCAACCATATTTTTATGCGGGAGCAAATGCGGCTATAAATGTTTTTTATGAAAATAATAAGGTAATGGCGAACTTTGCACTGACCTCTCAAATTAATTATGCTCTCTTTTTTTATGCCGTTGAAAAAAAACTTCCGTTAAGTGTCATGATGAGCTATATAGTGCATAATGAAAAAACAAATATACCCGCAATTCGTCTGCCAGGCACATCATGGTTTAGCGTGGCTCGCTTGAAGGATGTTGCCTATATAACCAATGTTGCATTGAGTATGACAAAAAATTTTGATGTTTCAGGCAAAAAGGCTGTCTTGTTATATACACCTGCCATTTTTTCCGATATAACAATAAATATTCCAATAATGTTCTATGAAAACTTTTTTGCTGCCGCTCAGTATCAGGCAAAATATCAACTTCCTCTTTTTATATCAATGTCCTCTGAGGCGCAAGTTCATTGGATCCGATCATTGCAAGCATGTGACTGTTGTCTGACCGCGGTTGTCTATAATTTTCTCAAAGAGTTGGCCGTAGGAGAGATGCGTGTTCATAAAAGATATCTGATAGATACCCTGTGTGTGCTTAATAATTTGGGGCAAAAAGCTTCAAAGCTTTTGGGAGTTGAACGGGGCCAGACAATGGTATTGACTGATGTTCTTATATACAACGGTTATATACCCAAATTGCGATTAAAACAAGGTCTGTTTTTTACATGGAATAAAAAGGGATATATAGCAAAATACATAGTGAGAGAAAAAAGAATTTCCGAACCAATTAATCCTGAACAAGAACTACAAGAGTTAACGCCGAAACAGTTTGAATTTTATCAAAAAATGTATCAAGACCTCAAAGGGCAAGCACAGAAAATTGCAAAGCCATTAATCGATACAAGCACGCTTGAACAGTTTACGCAAAAACATAAGAAAAAGCCGGTATTTGGGGGAAGAGACATCTTTGCTCCGGAAGTTGAGGAGAAACCTGTATTTGGTGGTAGAGACATTTTTGCGCCGGAAAATGAAGAGGATGAGCCGTCGGATATCGGAGAAAATTAAGTAAAAAAGGGTTAATAAAAAAAGGGGTTGATCATGAAGAGAAATCTGCTGATTGCTTTTTTTCTGATAATGAATCTTTGTACTATGCAGGCACGCTACGGGCGGCTGATGATGTTTGTTGATCAAGGTGAGCCGAGGGAATATGAAAGGATAGACATCTCCGTTGTTATGGCTTGCATTCAGGCATTGTATGAAAAAACAGGACCTATATTAGTCAATGCATATGTATGGAACAATATTTTAGGGAGATACCAAGCATATGCCAATAAACTAAAATTGCCTACATCAAGTGCTATGAAATATTATGAATTATGTCAAACAGCTGCCGATTATGTAAAAAAAGAGTTGGCCAATGTTTCTGACAAAAATAAAAATGACCTGAACGCCCTTGAAGTGGCGTTGCAACGGATGGTAACTTACAACCTAGCCATGAATGCAGATTTTCAAAAAAAATATAAGGATTTTTATACAGAGAAAGATGTTTGGATGACGATAGCTAATGGTACCATATATCGAGTTATAAACGAACTTGATTTTTCTCAGTGGCATATCTATACCATTGATGATGCCTGGTATTTGTTTGTTCCGCGTCATTATCAACAAAATATGGAAAAAGGATATAATGCTGAAGTTGCTGCACTATTTCCAACATTCAAGCGCTCCATTCCATCTGCTCATGATGCATTGACGGATCGAGATCTTGAAAAAGATGAAATAGCTCTGGGATTAAAACTTCATAATTTTGAGAAAATTGTACTGTTACATTGGAAATATTTTTTTCTAGCGCACCCAGTGTTTGAATTCAAAGAAGGCGTGTTGATAACAAGTAAAAATATAGAGGATCTGCTCAAGCGTCTTTTTGTTACCTATGATGATATGCAGGACAAAACTATTGCCAGCGCAATTCTTCCGCATTACACCATATATCTTGATGGTCATGGGGGATATGCATCGGACATGGATATGGAGTGGCTTGCAGAAGCGCTAGCAGAAAGTTCTCAACTGCAAAAAGATATTGGCTTTTTTTCCCAAGGGCAGATGAGTGATTTTCCAAAAGAAAAACGAGAAAAAATTACGCGATTAATGGTTCTTGAGAAAGAAATAACGACGATGATTAATGATTCACAGGGTATTATCGCCGGACTTTCGATGACTGCCTATAAACAGTTGCTTGATTTTTTGAATGATAAAATTTCGACAACTATGTTATATTATTATAGTTGCTTTGGTGGGGGAAAACATTTGCAGCTACCTTTTGTTTCCCGTGGTGTTGACAAAGCATATAATTATACCATTATGTCTGAAGTTTCAGGAGATATTCCTGGCTATGGCGCTGTTTCCTTTTTTGGGAATGCAAAGGTGCAGGTTTTTTATGAAAATAATGAGGCAAGAGCGCGGCTTGGTCTGACCTCTGAAATTAATTTTTCTCAATTTTTTGATGCGGTTGAAAAAAAGCTTCCTTTAAATGTGTTGATGAGCTCCATAGTACATAATCAAAAAACAAATATACCCGCAGTTCGTTTGCCAGGTACATCATGGTTTAGCGCTGCTCGTCTGAAGGATGTTGCATATTTGACCAATGTTGCATTGAGTACAACAAAAAAATTTGATGTGTCGGGCAAAAAAGCTGTCTTGTTATATACACCTGCTATTTCTTCCGTTATAACATTAAATGTTACAACAATATCACAAGAAAATCCTCTTGCTACAGCACAATATCAAGCAAGCAATCAACTTCCATTATTTATATCAATGATACCCGAGCAGCAAACACATTGGATGCAATCGCTGCAAGCATGCGACTGTTTATTGACCGCAGTTGTCTATAATTTCCTTAAAGAGTTGGTCGTAGGAGAAATACGTGTTTTTAAAAAATATTTAATAGATGTCATGTGTGTACAAAATAATTTGAGCAAAAAAGCTTCAGATCTTTTGGGAGTTGATCAGAATCAGATGATGATGTTGACTGACGTTATTATATACAACGGTCATATGCCCAAATTGCGGTTAAGACAGGGTTTATTATTTACATGGATGGGAAAAGGATATATGGCGAAATATATATTACTGAATGGAGAAAAAAAATTTGAGTCGATCAATCCTGAGCAGGAAATAGAAGAACTGACACCAGATCAGTTTGAATATTATCAAAAGATGTATCAAATACAGAAATCAGGAGCACAGAAAATTGCAAAGCCATTGATTGATACAAGCACGCTTGAACAGTTTACGCGAAAACATAAGAAAAAGCCGGTATTTGGGGGAAGAGACATCTTTGCTCCGGAAATTGAGGAGAAACCTGCATTTGGTGGCAGAGACATTTTTGCGCCGGAAAATGAAGAGGATGAGCCATCAGAATAAACTTGTTACGGTATATGCTGCCAGCCATTTCTGTAAACATATTTTCTGATATATGAAACAGAACCAACGGCATTAGAAAGCGCATACTGGCATGTACGTTTCTCATTCGTCAAATATACTGTTCCCGCTTGCATGATGCCATTTTTATGATACGTCATACGGTCTCCGACAAACGTGACTGGCTTTGTGACTTGCTCGCGGGGCGATCCCGGTGGTCCTTTAATGGCAGGCATGCAGCCAAAAATGACCTGTGATGTGAGTGAATAAGGAATGCCATTGCAGATGTAACAATTTTGATATGTATCAAAGGTGATAACTTGTGGTTGTTGTGTTGCCCATGCTTGTTGCTGGAGACAGGAACATTGCGAGGCAAGAACATTCAATTCAGTATGGACAACAAGGCGATCAACACTATTCCATATGCCGCATGCGCAATGGATGCAGAGGGCAAAAAGCGCTATGCAGACCATGTATTCAATCAGTAAAAAACCCGGCGCCGAATGCATACAATCATCCTCCGCTCATCCTTCGCGGAGCCTCTAAGTAGGAGGCGAAATCGAAGGATATTAAAAAATGTTTTTAATTTCATAGTATTAAGTGCGGTTATGCCAAGACAAGAGTTATATAGCATAAACCAGTTGTAATTTCTTAAACGAACGCATTTCCTCCCTCTTCTTTTTTTGGAATTCTTTCTTCCCCCGTTCGTCCTGAGCTTGAACATCCTTCGTGGAGCCTCGAAGAGGCGGAATGAAGGATCAAAACGGGGGGAGGGGGGAGAATTTTTAAGGGAGAGATTATTATGATACGAGCCGGTAATTTCTAATGTTTTATGCTATAAGATTCAACTATTTCAACTGCATACGCATGAGATTTTTCTACAGCGCGTGCAGTTTCTTTTAAAAGATTATGAATTATTTCTGTATCTTTTTGCATTCCTGAATATTCCGCATATAATACAACTAAATCCATTATTTTTTCCGGCGGCCATTCTTTGATAATTTTATTAATTGTTTTTGTATACACATGAATGTATTTTTGTTCTTGTTCTGATGCGGGGTAGGTGCTATTCCATATATATTTATTACAGATACGTGAAGGCTGAAAACTGAATTCATGATCAATGCTGTATAATTTTGGACTATTATTATTTTTGTTAACATACAAAATTTGGCGATCTGCAAAATCTGTATTATGTACATAATGATTGAGTGCCATAATTTTTGCCAACTGTTCATCAACTATTTCATTGCCTGTGTAAAATAATTTTGAATTGTGTATATATTTTATTGGTAGATCTGTGGCATTGAGAGGCTGGGAATGTGGGATATAATTATGTAATGTTCTGCAATCATCCCATACATCCGCTGAATTGCTTCGTAACATTCTACAATCACTCAATGAATTGACTGAATAATCCCATGCATGTGTGTGTGTATTGGAAATGGAATTACACAATTGGCAGGAATGTCCATGGTATATGCCATATAGGCTAGAACACATTCGTAGATGGGGTTACCGCGATGCTTATTTTTGCTTAAAAATATTTTTCCTTGTCTGTTTTTTATGATTGAAAAATGTCCGGGGCATCCTTGTTTAGGAGGAATTTTGCTTTATTGAATGGAGTTCAGGTATATATACGTGATCGGGTTATATCTACCATACTTTTTTCCATACGCTTCAATTTTTGCACGCAGTTCAGGCGATATGTTCAGCGAGTCCATAATTTTTTTTTCTTAGGTTCTCTTGATCGATGAATAAAAATCGCTGTGGTTGAAATATTTCTGCCATTTCCAGTAACCCATTCCTGCGGTTGTAATTTTGGCGAGAGCGTTGAGGGTGCCGATAAATTTGTTTTTCGATTCCTGTATTTGGGCAAAAAATGACATGGCGTGAGCTGCTGGCGCAGATACTGCCAGGAGGAGTGCGATATATATTTTCATTATTCAGTTATTTCCTGCTCAAGAGTGGCGACAGACAAGACTTCTTCGATGGTGGTCAGGCCGTCTCTAATTTTGAGAATGCCATCTTGCAGGAGCGAGGTCATGCCATCTTTTGTTGCTTGTTCGCGAAGCACTGTGGTATCTGCCCGTTGCATGGTGAGTTTGGAGATGGCAGCGGTCATTTCCATAATTTCAAAAATTGCGGCACGACCTCTGTACCCTGTTTCCAAACAGTCAGGACATCCAACGGCTTCATAAAAGATAATGCCTTTTACATCTTTTTCAGCCAATCCCAGACGTCCAAGAAGTTCTTTTGATGGTTTATATTCACGTTTACATTTTGGACATATTTTGCGCACGAGTCGCTGGGCAAGAATAGCAGCGACTGATGATGCTATCAAAAATGGTTCAACGCCCATGTCAATCAAACGCGTAATGGCGGCAGGAGCGTTGTTGGTATGCAAAGTACTGAGCACAAGGTGACCGGTGAGGGCTGCTTGAATAGCAATTTGTGCGGTTTCTTGATCACGCGTTTCACCGATCATGACAATGTCAGGATCTTGTCGCAAAATAGAGCGCAATGCAGCGGCAAACGTCAGACCAACTTTTTCTCGTACTTGTACCTGGCCAAGTCCCGCCATCTGATATTCCACCGGATCTTCTACGGTGATAACATTGACATCAGGTTTGTTGAGGCGTGACAAAATGGAGTACAAAGTACTTGTTTTTCCTGATCCGGTTGGACCAGTGACATAAAAAATACCGTTCGGTCGTTCAATAGTTTTGACAATAATATCATAATCACGTTTGCTAAACCCGAGATCTTCAATTTGTCCAAAGGTGCGTGATTTATCTAAAAGTCGCATCACGATGCGTTCGCCAAAATTAACGGGCAAAATGGAAACACGAATATCGATTGCTTTGTCGGCAACTTTAATGGCAATACGTCCATCTTGGGGAATCCGTTTTTCTGCAATATCCAGATGTGCCATAATTTTAATGCGTGACGTGAGCGCCCCTTGAATTCTTTTTGGCGGCGTCATGACATCATACATAACACCATCAATGCGATATCGCACACGCACTTCTTTTTCAAACGGCTCTATATGAATATCTGATGCGGCGCGCTTGACTGCTTGAAAAAGGATATGATTAACCAATTTAATAATGGGCGCTTCTGTTTCCATGCCCAAAATATCTTTTTCTTCAATTTCTTCAAAAGCAACTTCTTGTGTTTTTTCTTCTTCCTCAAGCTCTTCGATCATCTGCTTGGTACCCTCAAGAGGGTAGTAGCGATTAATGCCATTCAGGATGACGGCCGCTGTTGCTATGCCATAATGGGTGCCGCCACCAAGCAAAAGGTTAATGTCATCAAGTGGTTGAAAATTAAAAGGATTGGCCGTGAGTATTGTCGTAGCACCATCGATGACGACAGGGATAACGCAGTTGTCGCGCAAAAATTTAAAAGGAACTTTTGCCATAATATTTAAATCTGCCATCGTATCATTAATGGCTTCGATATAGGGCAAAGAGGTATATTTTCCATATGCTTTTGCAATAGCGCCAGCATCTATTCCGCACGTATCTATAAGGCACTGTTCAAGAGATTGACCCGTTGTTTGTACAGATTCCTGGCACGTTTTAACTTGTTCCTCAGTTGCAACTTTTGCTGCTATGAGAATGTCCCCGATACTTGTTGGTGTCATGCGACTTCCTTCAAAAGCCATTGTGCTATTTTGTTTTATATAAAATCGAGTATACTACATATTACTAGTATTTTATAGAGAAATACTTATGTATACAACTTTACGTACATACTACCTATGAAAACAAGATTGTTTGTGATATTTTTTTGCTTACTTGTCTGTCCCGTCATAATGACCGGGGCGGAAGAAAAGCGTGTATATAATGCGCGAGCACGAAAAAGTTCGGGTAAAAAACCCAAAAGAAAAACTGCTCGTGACATGACATACGAAGAGTTGAAGGTTATGAAGGACAAGCGCATTGCAGAAAGCAACTGGGATGGTGCGATGGTATATTTGGAACGGATGATGAAATGTTGCGATAATCTTTCTGAGATGGCAACCATTCTTCTTGATATGGCAGATGTTTTATTTAATATGGGGTCATATGACAAAGCGAGCAAAATATATCAGGAGCTTATTCATCTTTATCCTGGACACGAAAGAATAGAGTATGCATTGTATAGAGCGGTTGACTGTTCCTTTAAATGTATTCTCAGCGCAGAACGTGATCAGACAAAAACAGAAGAGACAATTAAGCTAGCGGATGAATTTTTGGCGCGACGTGATATTTTTTCCCTCTATGTTGATGCGGTCGAAGATATTCGTACACAATGTTACGAGACATTAGCACTCCATGATATTAATGTCTGTCTTTTTTATCTCAAACGGGGCAGTATCGAGGCAGCGCGTAAACGGCTTGATCATATTACAAAAACATGGCAGCCGTATTTGGCTGCATTTCAGTCAGATATTATGTATATAACACAAGCATTGGCCAACCCAGAAGAAGTTGAGCTTATTATGCAAAGCAGTGCGCAGCCAGTACAAAAAACAAAAATGAGCGAACGGTTTTAAGAGTATGGAAAAAAAAGAATATGGCAAAAAAGGTGAACATCTTGTCGCATGCTATCTTGAGCGACAAGGTTTTTTTATTGTAGCGCGGAACTACCGTAAAAAATATGGTGAAATTGATTTGATTGCCCGAAAAAATAATGAGTTGGCCTTTGTTGAAGTCAAGATGCGACACAATCCAGCATTTGATCCTGCATCAGTTATTACGGGGCGGAAGCAACGATCAATGGGGATGGTGGTTAAGGAATATCTTGCATCGCATGGTATGTATGATACGATGATAGCACGATGTGATGTCGCATTAGTAATATGTAATCGTGCACAAGAACCTCAGATACAGTATATTGACCATGCATTTACCATTAACGACTGATTTTTATAGACGATTAATAACAGCGCTTGTTTTGGGGACCGGTTTTTGGATCTCGTATATGTACGGCCCACCAATTCTTTTTTCCGCGTTACTTATTTGCATTGTCACTATTATTATTGTGTGTGAGTGGCGGCGTTTATTTAATATAAAGTCATGGCCATTTTGGGTCACGATGCCATTTTATCCTATTCTTCCTTTTATTTTTCTCATTATTCTAAATCATAATCCCCTATATCATCCGCTTCTTCTTATTTTGTTTATGATCGTATTTAGTTTTGATACCGGTTCGTATATTGTTGGTTCTTTGTTGGGATCCAATGAAATATGTTCCGATATTAGCCGCGGCAAAACATGGGAGGGCTTTTTTGGCGGGTACCTTTTTGCCTGCATAGGCCTGATTTTTATTTTGTGGGAGCAGGGGATTTCAAAATCATGGACCTGTATTATCCTATTCACTGCGGTTGTCTGTTGTCTGTCGCTCTTGGGCGATCTGTTTGAATCGTGGCTCAAGCGTCGTGCAGGAGTAAAAGATTCTGGTACACTGCTGCCCGGTCATGGTGGCTTTCTAGACCGATTTGACGGCATTTTATTCGCAGTCTTTTTTTTCTACTGTTTCCGCGACTTCATAGTCCAGTTGTTTTACGGGTGAGGAAGGCGGCCTATTTTATGTCCATCTTCTGCACACCAGACAAGATAATCATCAATGGAGTCCTTAAAGGCCTGCTCAAGCTCTTTGACGGTTTTACCTTGAAAAGTAATATAGCAGAGAACAGTTGTAATTTCCTGAAAAAAAAGTAATTATAAATGAGGTATTTAGACAACAAAAAAAGGAAGAAAAAATGCCTCGGATTTATAGTGATGATTTTCGCTTCAGGGTGGTAGCATTAGCAAAAGAAGGTAAAAAAACATATCTTGAAATAAGTAAATTATTTAAAATATCAGTAAAAACAATATATATATGGCGCAAAAAATATGAGAAGACAGGATCTGTAAAACAAGAACCCATCATAGGCAAAGGTCATAGCCATAGAATTACAGATTGGGATAAGTTTCGTAATTTTGTAAAAAAAAATTCGGGCAAAACAAGGCAAGAATTGGCTGATCTCTGGAAAGAAAAGACAGGGATAAGTATATCAGTAGCAACAATGGGACGTGCTCTTGGAAAAATAGAATTTACTCACAAAAAAAAACTTATGGGTACAAAGAACGTGATGAAATTGTTCGTAAAGAATTTAGTGAAGGAATGAAAAAATATGCTCCAGAGCAATGTGTTTATCTTGATGAATCTGGTATTGATGATAATGAAACATATGTTTATGCTTGGGGACCAAAAGGTCAACGTGTATATGACATGAAACGCGGATCTCGGTCACAATGTCTTACCATTATTGCTGCACTAAATCAGGGAAAAATAATAGCTCCTTTTGTTTTTGAAGGAACCTGTAATAGAGAAGTCATGGAAGCTTATTTAGTGGAACAATTAGTTCCAGTTCTTTGTGCCGGACAAGTTGTTGTTTGTGATAATGCTTCTTTTCATAAAGGAGGAAAGATCAAACAAATTATTGAAGATGCTGGGTGTATTTTAGTTTATTTACCCCCATATTCCCCCGATTTCAATCCCATCGAAAAATGTTGGTATCCAACAAAAAACACAATGCGAAAGCATTTACAGGAATCTGATGGGGATCTTTTTGGGGCGGCTATCAAAACATTTGAAAACAGGTAATTACAAATAATCTATGCTATAACATCTTTAAGACCTATGACGTCACCATGAAACAATTTTGCCTCATCATCATATACGATTTGTCCTAAATATCCTTTATTCATCCTTTTCCTCCACTCATTCCTCGTGGAGCCTCAAAGAGAAGAAAAAGATCGTTGTCTTTTTCTTTTTCTACATCCTTCAACGGAGTCCTCTGGGGACGGAGTCGAAGGATCAAGAGCCCTTGGGCGAAGTGAAGGATATAATATGTGTCACTGCATTAATTTGTGGTACCGTTTCTTCAGTTCCTGTTTTCATATTTTTTATGGTCACTGTTTTATTTTGCTGCTCAGTTTCTCCCAAAATCAGGACAGAGGTGGCACCCATTTTATCTGCCTTACGCATCATACTTTTGACTGATCCATCACATAAAATATCGGTGCAGAGGGATTTTGCACGGAGTTCATCGGCCAATAATAATGCTAATGGCTGTTGAGCGGGGGTGAGTGGAATAATAAGATACAGAGAAGGTTTGTGCGCAAGAGGAAGCTGGTTGATATGAGGCTGCAGAAGCATCATAACACGTTCTATGCCAAAAGCAGCGCCAATGGATGGCTGATCTTCTTTGCCTCCCAAAATGCTGACGAGTGAATCATAGCGGCCGCCACCGCAAAATGCGTTTTGTGCACCCAAATTATCACTCGTGAACTCAAAAACTGTTTTGCTGTAATAATCAAGACCGCGCATGAGTCGGGGGTTGTGAATAAATGAAACCGATAATAATAAAAGCTCTTGTTGGAGCATGGCCCATTCTTCTTGGCATTGTGGGCATAAGAAGTCGGTAATAACCGGAGCCTGGCGATATATTTGTTGGCAGGTTGGGTTTTTGCAGTCAAATACACGAAGAGGATTGGTGTGCTTGCGTTGATGACAATTGGTGCATATTGCAGGCTGCGTTTCTAAAAATGTGACCAGTTTTTCTCTAAATACGGCGCGATCAGAGGCACAGCCCAAAAAATTAATTAACAGGGCATACGTACCAAGATTATATTTTTCGCCAAACAGGCGATCAAACATGACAATAAACTGCGCATCTTCAGTAATTGAGCGGGCACCAATGGCTTCTGCTGATAATTGATGAAATTGTCGGAAGCGGCCCTTTTGCGGCCGTTCATGACGAAATACTGGGCCATAGGTAAACACTTTCCATGGCGTTTGTTGGATACCATTTTCTATAAATGAACGGACAATGGAGGCGGTAATTTCTGGCCGGAGGCATATTTTTTCACTCGTTGTTTGCTGATCAATAAGAAACATTTCTTTACTGACAATATCAGTCTCTGTTCCCACTGAACGAACAAAAAGATCGAGTGGTTCAAGAATGGGTGTCTGAATTTCTGTATAATGATACTGCATCACATGATGTCCGGCAGTAGTAACAACATAGTTATAAAGCGAAAGATCGAGAAAATCCTGAGTTCCTGTCACGCGTGTAATCATAAAGGTCCTTTTATAATGAACAAAAATTAGTTTAGCAGTATTGGAAAAAAACACAAAAATAGCAATCTTGAAAAAAAAGATTGACGTGGGAGTGTGCGGCATGCTAGAGATTAAAGGAGAAGATACAGAGTAGAACCTCTCAAAGCTCAAGAAGGAGGGCTGGGATGAAGCGAATTTTATATGGTATGATGGCCTTATCGGCTATTTCTTTACAAGCGGACAAACTAAGTAGTGATCATTATGCAGAAACGAGTAAATCGTACTTAGCAATACCACCAAATTTTCAATCGCAGCAACCGGAACTGATTAGCTGCTTCCGTCATGACCGAACTCATGCACGAGAAGAAGGGCGCCATGGGGCGATCCAGTTTGTGCTTTTTGGCGGTAAGTCATACAATAGTGATGATTTGGCGCGCTATTTTATGCCTTTTGGCAATACTAATATGATAGCAGGTAATCAGTTCTTTAACTTAGATGGTAGTACTAATACTGATGTCCTTGCATCAGACTTTAATGTTATTACCGCAAATGATGATTTTGAAAGCCGCATAAGTTTTGCCCCAAAACAATCAACGGTTGGTTTTGGTGTTCATTATCGTCAAAGTTTTCATCGTAATGAAGAAAAAGAACGGGGTTTCTGGGTAAGTCTCTCTACTCCGCTCATGCGTGAGCGAAATACGATAGGCTTTGAGGAAAACGTCATTAATGATGGTGGCGGAGTTAATTCTGATCTTCCTTTTGCGGTTGCGAATATGACGCAGGCATTTAACCAAGAAGCATGGAACTATTCAAAAATTGACACACCTGATCAGTCAAAGAGTAAAACAGCGCTGGGTGATATAGAGTTCAAGGTAGGATATGAATGGCTTACCCATGAACCGTGCCATATGGAAACATATGTTGGTATTCGTATTCCAACCGGTAACAAAGGCGACAACGAATTCTTATTTGAACCGATTGTTGGATACGGCAAACATTTTGGTGTCATGTGGGGTGGTGCAGCGGGGGTTGCCATTTGGCATAGTGAAGATTACGATAAAAAATTACGTATAGAATATGCTGCACATTCAGAATATCTGTTTAGACACGAGCAAATTCGTTCATTTGACTTGCAAAATAAGCCATGGAGCCGATTTCTTCCTGTCTATGCAAATTTAGAACAAGCGCAAGAAGCTTTTGCATTACAAGCTACAGATGCGCTTCAAGCCCAATATCTATCAACGCCTGGTATTAATATATTTACTCAACCACTCCATATAACGCCTGGTTATTTATATGATATGAACACCGCAGTTGTTTTTAGTGCCTGTACTTTTTACGGAGAAGTTGGTTATAATCTTTTTGCCCGCGTTGCAGAAAATGTAAGTTTGAAAGAACCATGGATACTGGGACCAGCGCTGAAGCATTTATTGGGAGCTGGCCAGACAAGCACAATTCGTGACATTACCGGTAATGTTATTTTAGAAAATGCAATACTTAATCCGGACGTTAACCCTGGTTTTGGTAATAATATTCAACCTATTCCTTTAGCTAACTATTCCCAGGCAATTATTCAAGAAACAGATTTGAATCTTGCGTCAGCCTCTACTCCTGCTATGCTGACCCAAACAGTCTATGGGGTGCTTGGATATGTTAATGATGATCGTAAGTTCCCAGTCTTTTGTGACATCGGTGGCGCTGCTACCTTCTCAAAGAGCAGTAACGCCATTGTTGAGCGATGGACTATATGGGGCAAAGTGGGTATATCCTTTTAAAAAACCTATTTTTCTTTGATAAATTATATAAAAATCCCGGTGAAGATCGGGATTTTTTAGTATTTTTGTCCTACATTGAGTAAATATTGAAGATTGCAAGTAGAAATAAATTTATCTACAAAATATTGCAAATATGGTTTTTTTTGCTATATCCTGATAATAGATATAAGTTTTGATACTATAATCAAGGAGATAGCACATGAAGATAAGTTTTTTAAGCACATTGGCGAGTATAACTCTATTTTTGACATGTATGACAGGTTCTATGCATGCTGCTTATGGTGCCGCAAAAGCCAAATTTGAAGCAGCTCAGAGAAAATTAAATAGTTTGCTGGCACAACCTGCTGAAGATATAGAAGAAAATGATATAGCCTTTAAAAAGCAGCTTGAAGCTCTCATATCTACATTGAGGATTGAGGGCCAGAAAGCAGGGATTCCAGCAACAACAGTAAAGCAAAAGGTTGCGGAATCTCAAAAAAAACTAACACAGAAAATGCAGAATATTAAAACATTTGCAGAAACCTTTCCACCAGAAGTTACGGCTGACATAGACTGGATCAAGCGATATGAAGATTCATTTATACAAGGAATTGCAAAAGCATTTGAGGAAAATTATGCTGCGCTACAGGACTTGTCAGAGGGCAGTAATAGGTATCCGAAAATTTCAACGACAAGTGATTATAAGGTAACGAATCTTCAAATCAACACTATTGGAAAAAAATTGCATAATGTAAATACAACGTTTGAGGAGAATAGAACTCTTTGGCCTCTACAAAAAATTTCCACCGTAGAGAGTTTTTTTGAGAACTATGGAGGTTTTTTTGAGAACTATGGAGGCAAGTATTATACATTGGTTATTGATAAACTTATAAAACAGTTATACGAGTATGCATTAGATGATGAGAGTGATTTAATTGGAGATGTAACTGACATAACATGGAAGATTGATGGCAAAGAAATGGACATTACAGGAACAGTGTTAAGCGATGCAAGTACTGAAGGTACATTAAATTTGCTTGGTGTTTTGTCTTCTTGTTATCCAGAAAATAGAATAAATGTTGTGACAGATCTAGCTCAACTGAGTCAAGAAGGTTATTCTCCACACAATGGCCAAACATTTGTTCTTTCTACCAAAGCTGATTTGTTGATTCAGGCAATTGGATATGCGCGAGAACTTTTATATTTTTTGATTGGTGTGAATGAGGGGTATGCATATGCTTGTGAGATGGGACAATATTTTCCAGGTACCGCTACAATGGAAGAAGATGTAGCTGATATAGAAGCTAAGACAGATACGATGAAAAAAAATATTGTATATTATATCAATTATGCTAATCGTATAGTACAAGAAGCTGAAGGTCTCATACAGAGCATCAAAAAAAGTAATGCAGATGCTACAGGAGTATCATTGGTATATCCAGGTAAAACTAAAGCTGATGAATTTTCTTTTGCAGACTATAAAACGGGAGTTACTGGTGCTATTATAGAACCTATGAATGAACTTTGTGATGCTATTTTTGCTTATCAGGAGGAAGTCAAGGATCAGGATGGGGCCTTAATAAATTTCTTTGAATTTGATGATGATCCGGTAGTAGAGGAGCTAGATTCTATTGATGATTTTTATAAGATGATTGAATCATGGAAGCGTATAGTAAATAATTGGGCACCAGAAGAAGAAGAGGGTGGTGAAGAAAATCCAGGTGAACCTGAAGAAAATCCAGGTGAACCTGAAGAAAATCCAGAAGAACCTGAAGAAAATCCAGAAGAAGAAGGCGCCAATGGTGGTTCAGAATTGAGGAGTTCACAGGGCAGTACGAGTTCAGAAGGAAGCCTTGGTAGCCACCTCAGTGAATAATGAATATTAAAAACGAAAAAACTTATTAAAGCAGAGAATTGCCAATGTACGTGTAGGGGTTAATAAAAGATTTTTCCCTTTTCTGTTTATCCTCATTAAGAGCTTGTCCTGGATAAGATCCTTTGAGTTGCATTGAATGGTCGAAGGGATAAACAACGTCTGTTTAAAAAATATCCTATTTATAATATATCTCTAAAAAATTTATAAAATCATTGCAAGTAATGATTTTTATTGTATATCCTGATAATAGGTGTAAATTTTGATATATATTGATTGTAGGTAAGGAGATAGACATGAAGATAAGCTTTTTTAAATCATTGGCAATTATTGGTATATTCTTGGGAGGTATGACGAGTTCTGTACATGCTTCATATGCTGCAGGGCGAGCTCAATTTAACACAAATAAAACAAAATTAGATACGTTATTGAAAAAAAATTCTCAATATATAAAAAATGAAAAAGCCAGAGCGGCCTTTAAAAAAGAAGCTGAAAAACTTCTTGCAACATTGATTCCAAGTGCTCAACTGGGCGGAATAAAGGAAAAATTTACAGAAAAGAATAAAAAAGCCTATCAAAATGAAATAAATAAAAGACTAAAAGTAATTAAAAAAGAGACAACGAAGGCCGAAATGCTTCCAGAATTCTTGAGTAGTCCAATAAATGATATAAAACAAAATGAAGACAAGGTATTTGCAAAGATCAGGGAGGAACTTGAAGAAAACCTTATGGGCTTTACAAAATTGGAAAATTATAAATATCCGAGCATTAATGTGGGCGCTATGTTTATTGAATTGGATGGTCTTACGAAAGATTTTATGGCACTTTATGATGTATTAGAGACGAAGTCAGCCTATTTTCGCACAGACAAGGCAAAGATAGTGGAAGATTTTTTTAAGGTCCATGGATTTGCGTATTATCTGCTGGTAGATGGACTCATGAAAAATTTATTTACTTATTTAATGAATGATGAAAGAGCCGAATTGATAAATGAGACATGGGGAGACAGAACTATTACCGGAACCGTATTGAGTAAGCCAATGATTGGCCGAAATAAGGGTGGGAGCTATACCGATGAGTATAATTTATTGGGTTTGTTGGGGATGTTCTATAATCGTAAGCATCCGTTGAAAGTCGTAACAGATCCAGACCAGGCTAAGCAAAAAGGGTATTCTCGGTATAATGGTCAAACATTTATTTATGGCTGTGGAAACTTTTTTATAAAGGCAATTGGTTACGTGCGGGAAGCATTACGATTGATTTACGCTTTGCAAGAGCCGCTTGCAATTGCTAAAAATATTGCGGGATATAGTAAAGATAAAGCTTTAGTGGTACATCACTTTAATGCCATACAAAATACATTAAGAGAAGTAAAAAAGCGGGTTATGCAATATATTGATTATGCCAATGACATGATACAAGAAGCTAATGCTCTTGTGCAAAATGCTCAAGATAATAGTGTATCATTTATATTGTCAGATGATTCTACAGGTCAAGCACCTATTCAAGAATATCGGGAAGCTATAAGAAGATGTGTTTTCAATCCTATGGAAGATCTTTATGGGGTGATTGAAAAGTATGGAGATGAGTTTTTTGCACAAAGTCCTGTGCAAGATTTAGATTCTAAGGACGATTTTGAAGGTTGGCTGAATAATTGGAATGAGATATTAGATAGTTGGAAAACCACGCTGATTCTTGGATCAGGACAAGAGCTTGATAGTTTTGACGCAATTAATCAAGAAATAACCAATGTTATGGAAGGCATGAGTCAGCAGTGGCTTGAGTTTCAAAATGGTGAACTAGCGGATGCAGATGGTAAAGCATTATATTCTTCTGATAAGGATTCCATTGGTATTTTTATAGGAAAATATCAATTTTTTGCAGATAATATGTGTGAAGCTATTCAAAATAAAGAGATCGTGACAACTCAAAATGAATTTAATGCATTAGTGGACAAGCTTGATAGATTTGTTGACGCATTCAATACAAAGCTTGATGCAGAGAAAGTAGCAGAGGGTATGCGAGTTAATAATCCTTTTCCTTACACCTATGATTATCCCAAGGTACGCACTGTTGAAGAGCTGCAAGGACTGTTTGAAGGTGAAGAAGGGTCAGAAGCTAGTTCAGAAGCATCAGAAGAAGAGCTGAAAGGGTTAGGAGAATTAGAAAATGTAAAGCAAGAAAGCCAGGCAGAGATGCTTGCTAGAATCGAAAGTGCTGCAGGAGAAGGAGGAAGAAAACGCTTGGTGCGCTCAGCAGAATTGGAGCACTCAGCAGAAATTAAGCGTAAGAAGGAGTTTGGTGAGGTAAAAAAAGTAGCTGCAGCTGCAGCTAAAGAGGCATATGTGGGACCAGTTCTACCAATAGCTCCGCGTGTTATGCCAATCCATCCAGAACCATTTGTATCACCAAAAGAGGCTGAAAATGAACGGAAATTAGCTAAAAGTAGGGAAGAAAGAGCTGAAAATGAACGGAAACTAGCTGAAGTTGAGGGGAAAAATAAGGAAGCAGAGGCGAGAGAGCTGAGGAACCGTGACTTGGCTGAACGTCAGCGCATATTGGAAGTGGAAAAAGCAGCCGAGGAAGCAGCAGCTTTGCCACCAGTTTTTGTAACGAAAGTTAATAAAGCCGAGGAAGTAGCAGCTTTGCCACCAGGAATAGCTGCAGTTGAAAGAAAGGAGCGAGAACCATCGCCATTCAGAGTGCCTGTGGGGAAGAAGAGAGTAGGGGGAAAACCTCAAGTTGAGCCAGAAGAGTTTAATCCAAGAAAACAAACGGGAGAGTCAACAGGATTGGAGCTTTTTGAGGGGCAGCCCACGGTAGAAAGAGAGGCAGCTAGTAAGGCTGCATATGATGAATTAGGTAAAAAAATTGCTGATTCCCTAGGAACTTTTATTCTTGTTTTTGAGAGCTTAATAGAAGTATATACACAGAACAAAACAAAGGTACTATTGGAGGAGATTAGATACCAAAAAAAAGCTGGTCAGAAAATTTTAAATAGCCTTGCAAAAAAAATAAAAAAAAAGAAGGTTCTTGTGTCAAATGATTTGGACGCTTTAAAAAAGAGTGTTCTAAACAAGATTGAGAATTTAAATCAAAGTTTGTCAGTATCAGTAGTAGATATTGCGCCTTTTGTAGATCCTTGGGAAGACCTTGTAGTTGGTGAACCAGGTGAACCATTAGTTGATGAGAATTCGATCAAAAAAAATATAGATACATTGAAAGTAAGTGCCACATCATATATAAAAAAGCTAAGAAAGCCAATCTTGCCTCGTGAAAAAACTCTTGGGTCAGGCACAGAAAATCGTTGGAATAGAGAGATAATATGGATAAAAGATTCAATTAATGAGCTTGATGTCAATCCTTCGAAAAAGATTGTCTTACAACAGGAATTGTCTGAGTGTATTGCAACTATAAATAATATGTTAAAACAAGTTACTATGCTCGGCAGTAGCGTGCGGAGGCCAAAAGGGGAAACTCCTGGTGTAATTGTACTCGAGGATCCTTTTGCCGGAGCACAATTACAAGGGCCAGAAAATCTAGAAGAGTCAGAGCAGCCGTTAAAACGGAAAGTGCGGAAAAAAAAGGCTGTGGCCATTAAGCCGGCAAAAGAACCAGAACCATTTATGATTGAACCGATTATGCCAAAAAAAGCGGTTGAGCCAGAAAAACGGCAAGGTAGATCACCATCGGAAAAACAGTTATTGGGAGAGGAACAAGAATTTTCGACAGCAGAAAAAACAGGGAAAAAAGAAGGTTCGCGAAGTAGATCGAGATCATCGAGTGAATCACGTGAATCTGGCTCAAGAAGCAGATCTTCATCGCCAAGTGAGTCACCTGAATCGCCAAGTGAGTCACCTGAACGAAAAAGCAGAAGCCGTAGTAGATCGAGATCTCGAAAGAAAAGTAAGTCACCAGAGAAAACTGAAAAATCCGAATCGAAAATAAAGCCATTGCCAGAATCAGAAAATCTTGAAGCAGCCGTCTATCTTGGACAAATGGGGGAAGAACCAAAGGAATCTATATTTAAAGAGGCTGTGACAGGATCAGTATTACCGCAAGAGCCTTCAGGATCTATATTTGGAACGCCTATATCAGTGTCAGAAATAGATGCCAAAGCAATTAAGAATTTTGACGACAGGATTAAAAAATTTAATAAAGACGCTTTGGATGATATTTATACAATAAGGCACCCAGAGAAGGGGGTTATTGTTGACTTCAAGGGTACACAAGATAGAATTTCAGACGAAATAGCTCGCGATATTAAAGATTCTTTTTTACCAGAAGAAGATAAAAAAATGCTGGAACAAACGTTATCTAATATTATTCAAGAGATTAATCTTGCATTGTTTTCCGAACCTGACATAGAGCTTCTTAAAAATCCTTATCTTATTTCTCCATTTGGGGCAAAGCTAGAGCGTGTTTCAGAACCAGAAAAAAAAGAATTTGTTCGAGGAATACCCGATATGAGCATGCCAGAGCCAAAGATATCTATGCCTTTTGAAAAATCAGAAATATCGACAGGATCCTCAAATGTATCGCGGGAGCCTGAATTTGAAAAATCTGTGCACGGTGGAGAGTCGGAAGAAAAAGAATCGCTAGATGTGCTGACCATTAGAGATGATATACAATCTTGTAGAAAAAATGAGCTTAATAATACAAATCTTGTCAGATTATCGGCAGAGGATGTGTCTATTGTAAATAAACAGAAAGATCGACTAGATAAGTATATGGACGAATTAAATCAAAGAATTACTAAACTAAAAGTTTCTCCAGAAAAAAAACAAGAGTTAATAGAAGAATTAGAGAGATTTATTACAGATGCAAATAAAGAATTTGAACTCTATGGTGTTTATAGTTCAAAAGTACCCAAAACATATATGCAGTTGAACCCTCTTTATCCTATAATTGAGCCTGAGGAGGAGCCTGTATGGGAAGAAATAGAAGTGCCGTCAGAAGAACAATTACAAAAAGAAAAAAATGCAGAGCTCGGAATTGAAGCTGATATAGAATCTTTCAAAAATAATTTTGGTTCTGACGATGCAATCGGGGCTTTACTAATGCAGAGTGTGCCTGAGAGACTTGAATGGCAAACAAAAGCAGATGAACGTATAGGTGAAATAAACATAAAAATCGATTTTAACATTTCTGAAGAAAATCGGCCAGCATTAAGAAAAAAACTTGATGATCTTATTAAAAATATAAATGAAAAATTGCAAAAGTTTAAAGTGTACAATTCAAATATCATTGAAAATATTCTGCAATTACTACCTCCTGTATGGAAAGAAATAGAAGTGCCGTCAGAAGAACAATTACAAAAAGAAAAATCGGAATCGAAAATAAAGCCATTGCCAGAAGATATCTATGACTTTTGAAAAATCAGAAATATCGACAGGATCCTCAAATGTATCGCGGGAGCCTGAATTTGAAAAATCTGTGCACGGTGGAGAGCCGGAAGAAAAAGAATCGCCAGATGTGCTGAGCATTAGAGATGATATACAATTTTATAGAAAAAATGAGCTTAATAATATAAATCTTGTCAGATTATCGGCAGAGGATGTGTCTATTGTAAATAAACAGAAAGATCGACTAGATAAGTATATGGACGAATTAAATCAAAGAATTACTAAACTAAAAGTTTCTCCAGAAAAAAAACAAGAGTTAATAGAAGAATTAGAGAGATTTATTACAGATGCAAATAAAGAATTTGAACTCTATGGTGTTTATAGTTCAAAAGTACCCAAAACATATATGCAGTTGAACCCTCTTTATCCTATAATTGAGCCTGAGGAGGAGCCTGTATGGGAAGAAATAGAAGTGCCGTCAGAAGAACAATTACAAAAAGAAAAAAATGCAGAGCTCGGAATTGAAGCTGATATAGAATCTTTCAAAAATAATTTTGGTTCTGGCGATGCAATCGGGGCTTTACTAATGCAGAGTGTGCCTGAGAGACTTGAATGGCAAAGAAAAGCAGATGAACGTATAGGTGAAATAAACATAAAAATCGATTTTAACATTTCTGAAGAAAATCGGCCAGCATTAAGAAAAAAACTTGATGATCTTATTAAAAATATAAATGAAAAATTGCAAAAGTTTAAAGTGTACAATTCAAATATCATTGAAAATATTCTGCAATTACTACCTCCTTTGTCGATGGCTGAGACGAAGCTCGAGGTCTAACCCGAAAAAGAGAAAGAGCCATCATTGGAGGGTAGTATAGAATTTCTTACACCAGAGGAGCAAAAAATTAGAGATTATTTAAATCTTCTCAGAAGTTATACTGTAGACGTACGCATAATACCATTACAAGACAAATCGCCAAAAGAATGCTTTGACAAAATAAAGGGAATGAATAAAAAAATAGATGAAATGGCTAATATAATTGAAAACTTGGATGACCGGCAAAAAAGCAAAAATTTTGCTAATGAAATGACGGGTTATATTACAAAGGTAAATGAGTTGTTAAGAACGTATCGTATTAAGAGTTCTATGGGCTTTACTTTAGAGCTTAGAAACCCTTTTTTAAATATGGGAGAATGGGAGCCAGAACCGTCGGAAGAACATATTAGAAAAAAGGAAATTTCAGCAGCAAAAAAACTTATGGATGTACCTGAGAAAGAACCTAAGCACTAAGCTTAAGAAGTTGAGCAAGTCGGTAAAAATAGCAAAAGCAAATTTTATCGACATTGTAAAAAGTATTGCAAATATGGTTTATTTTTGCGTATTATGATAATAAGCACGATTTTTAATATGTTTTTTATATATTTTGAGGAGATTAATAACATGAATTATAACAAAAGTCTTTTGAGTATTTTGATTATAGCTATTATGCTGTGCATTGGCATTTCTCCAAAGGGGGCGGAAGAGCGTCTATTTAAAAAGGACGGGAAAGAAAAGAAACAGATTGTTGTTGAAGAAGGATCAGAATCTGAAGGAGAAGAAGGATCTGAATTTGAAGAAGAGCCTACTGCTAAAAGACAACTGACAAAAAATAAAACGGCTGCACAAAAAAGAATTGAAGCAGCAAAGAAAAGAAAGGAAGAAGCAGCTAAATCTAGAAGTCAAAAAAAGATGACAGTAGAAAAAGGGACTTCTGCTAAAAAGCAACCGACAAAAAACAAGACGGCTGCACAAAAAAGAATTGAAGCAGCAAAGAAAAGAAAGGAAGAAGCAGCTAAATCTAGAAGTCAAAAAAAGATGACAGTAGAAAAAGGGACTTCTGCTAAAAAGCAACCGACAAAAAACAAGACGGCTGCACAAAAAAGAATTGAAGCAGCAAAGAAAAGAAAGGAAGAAGTAGCTAAATCTAGAGGTCAAAAAACAACCGGAAAAACAACAACAACTGTGAGTCAGAAAAATATACAGAAACTCAAAGTTATTGTTGACCAGTGTAAACAAAATATTCTAAAAAAGCTCTCCGCGCTTAATGATCAAGCGTCTCAAAGTGTTGGTAACGAGCTATGGGAAAGGTCCATGGGTAACGGTGAAAAGAATGATTTTATCGCATGTTTAGCAAAAAATTTACCAAAAAAAGAGACATTAACCGAAGAGGAAGTGAAAGCTGCCGAATCCTTTGCAGAAAAAACGAGTAACGATATATATGAAGAGTTCTTGAAAAAGGGCTTTAACGAAATTAAAAAGCCTAACCCAGAAAAAAAACCGGAACCTGAAAGTTCAAATGAAGAATCTAGCGAGGAAGGATCAGAATCTAGTGAAGAAGGTGAAGAATTTAGTGAGGAAGGCGGCGGTGAATCTGAGGAGACAACGAAAAAAAAGGCGGAGTTTATGCTTCGATTACAAAGTATTCATGATAGTATCTTGTCTGACTATATACCGGCATTTATCAGCAAGACAATAAAGTTTCAAGATTTCATAGCAGGCCTCGAGGGGACTTTCAATGTTTTGTGGAAATATGCCAAAGATATTGGATTGACCAACACAGATGATTTCGTGGCGTACCAATTATTGAACGTTATAGACAAGATAGAAAAAGCTTTAGAAGACAAAGATATTAAAACAGCGACGGGAGAAAAAGTTAAGATTTCCACTGATATTAAAACAGCGACGGGAGAAAAAGTTAAGATTTCCGCTCCATGGTGAACGGAATATTGATTAAAATTGCAGTTCCAAATTATGAAAATTTGCTTTAAATTTGATTGATTCTTTAATACGAGGCTAACAAAAATATGGGAGCATAGGAAAAATTCTTATGCTCCTTTTTTATCTCCATTCGTTCCTCATGGAGCCTCATAAGAAAGAGAAGTATTTCTATCTTTCTTTTTCTAGTACATCCTTCCCAAGTTTATCCTGAGCAAGAGCCTGCCCTGAGCTCATCGTCGAAGGGTCGAAGGGTGTAGCCTCTTAGGCGGAAACGAAGGATAAAAGGATAAAGAGACTCATAAGAAAGAGAAATATTTCTATCATACTTCATTCTATTTTGTGCCTACAAAATTGTAAAAAGTATTGCAAATATGGTTTATTTTTGTGTATTATGATAATAAGCACGATTTTTAATATGTTTTTTATATATTTTGAGGAGATTAATAACATGAATTATAACAAAAGTCTTTTGAGTATTTTGATTATAGCTATTATGCTGTGCATTGGCATTTCTCCATTAAAGGGGGCGGAAGAGCATCTATTTAAAAAGGACGGGAAAGAAAAGAAACAGATTGTTGTTGAAGAAGGATCAGAATCTGAAGGAGAAGAAGGATCTGAATCTGAAGGAGAGCCTACTGCTAAAAGACAACTGACAAAAAATAAAACGGCTGCACAAAAAAGAATTGAAGCAGCAAAGAAAAGAAAGGAAGAAGCAGCTAAATCTAGAAGTCAAAAAAAGATGACAGTAGAAAAAGGGACTTCTGCTAAAAAGCAACCGACAAAAAACAAGACGGCTGCACAAAAAAGAATTGAAGCAGCAAAGAAAAGAAAGGAAGAAGCAGCTAAATCTAGAAGTCAAAAAAAGATGACAGTAGAAAAAGGGACTTCTGCTAAAAAGCAACCGACAAAAAACAAGACGGCTGCACAAAAAAGAATTGAAGCAGCAAAGAAAAGAAAGGAAGAAGTAGCTAAATCTAGAGGTCAAAAAACAACCGGAAAAACAACAACAACTGTGAGTCAGAATCCAGAAAAAAAACCGGAACCTGAAAGTTCAGGTGAAGAATCTAGTGGAGAAGGATCAGAATCTAGTGAGGAAGGATCAGAATCTAGTGAGGAAGGCGGCGGTGAATCTGAGTCTGAGGAGGAGATTCCATTTCAAGCAAGGCTGGATACAATAAAAAACCGAGTGCTAAACAATATTACTATCGGGAACATTTCTCAAGCTTTTTTTGCAACCGCTATAAATCAATGCAATGAGGAGCTAACAGAGATATGGAAAGATATTAAAAAAGCTGGATTCGGTGCAGAAGATAACAGCGGTAATTCCGCCAGAGCTGCGATAAGGGCAGTTGTAGACGTTATAGAAAAAGCTTTAGAAGACAAAGATATTAAAACAGCGACGGGAGCAAAAGTTAAGGTTACCCTTCCATGGTGGAATTGAATATTGATTAAAAATGCGCAGCATTCCAATTATGGAAATTTTTTATCTCCACTCGTACACTTATCTCCATTCATTTTTCCTCCATTCGTTCCTCATGGAGCCTCATAAGAAAGAGAAGTATTTCTATCTTTCTTTTTCTAGTACATCCTTCCCAAGTTTATCCTGAGCAAGAGCCTGCCCTGAGCTCATCGTCGAAGGGTCGAAGGGTGTAGCCTCTTAGGCGGAAACGAAGGATAAAAGGATAAAGAGACTCATAAGAAAGAGAAATATTTCTATCATACTTCATTCTATTTTGTGCCTACAAAATTGTAAAAAGTATTGCAAATATGGTTTATTTTTGTGTATTATGATAATAAGCACGATTTTTAATATGTTTTTTATATATTTTGAGGAGATTAATAACATGAATTATAACAAAAGTCTTTTGAGTATTTTGATTATAGCTATTATGCTGTGCATTGGCATTTCTCCATTAAAGGGGATGGAGGAAGGGGGAAAACAGTTACCTTATGAAGAGTCATCTTCAGAAGAATCTTCATCTGGACCTGGATCTGAATTTGAAGAAGAGCCTACTGCTAAAAGACAACTGACAAAAAATAAAACGGCTGCACAAAAAAGAATTGAAGCAGCAAAGAAAAGAAAGGAAGAAGCAGCTAAATCTAGAAGTCAAAAAAAGATGACAGTAGAAAAAGGGACTTCTGCTAAAAAGCAACCGACAAAAAACAAGACGGCTGCACAAAAAAGAATTGAAGCAGCAAAGAAAAGAAAGGAAGAAGCAGCTAAATCTAGAAGTCAAAAAAAGATGACAGTAGAAAAAGGGACTTCTGCTAAAAAGCAACCGACAAAAAACAAGACGGCTGCACAAAAAAGAATTGAAGCAGCAAAGAAAAGAAAGGAAGAAGTAGCTAAATCTAGAGGTCAAAAAACAACCGGAAAAACAACAACAACTGTGAGTCAGAACCCAGAAAAAAAACCGGAACCTGAAAGTTCAGGTGAAGAATCTAGTGGAGAAGGATCAGAATCTAGTGAGGAAGGATCAGAATCTAGTGAGGAAGGCGGCGGTGAATCTGAGTCTGAGGAGGAGATTCCATTTCAAGCAAGGCTGGATACAATAAAAAACCGAGTGCTAAACAATATTACTATCGGGAACATTTCTCAAGCTTCTTTTGCAACCGCTGCAACCGCTATAAATCAATGCAATGAGGAGCTAACAGAGATATGGGAAGATATTGAAAAAGCTGGATTCGGTGCAGAAGATAACAGCGGTAATTCCGCCAGAGATGCGATAAGGGCAGTTGTAGACGTTATAGAAAAAGCTTTAGAAGACAAAGATATTAAAACAGCGACGGGAGCAAAAGTTAAGGTTACCCTTCCATGGGAAATTGAATATTGATTAAAAATGCGCAGCATTCCAATTATGGAAATTTTTTATCTCCACTCGTACACTTATCTCCATTCATTTTTCCTCCATTCGTTCCTCATGGAGCCTCATAAGAAAGAGAAGTATTTCTATCTTTCTTTTTCTAGTACATCCTTCCCAAGTTTATCCTGAGCAAGAGCCTGCCCTGAGCTCATCGTCGAAGGGTCGAAGGGTGTAGCCTCTTAGGCGGAAACGAAGGATAAAAGGATAAAGAGACTCATAAGAAAGAGAAATATTTCTATCATACTTCATTCTATTTTGTGCCTACAAAATTGTAAAAAGTATTGCAAATATGGTTTATTTTTGTGTATTATGATAATAAGCACGATTTTTAATATGTTTTTTATATATTTTGAGGAGATTAATAACATGAATTATAACAAAAGTCTTTTGAGTATTTTGATTATAGCTATTATGCTGTGCATTGGCATTTCTCCATTAAAGGGGGCGGAAGAGCGTCTATTTAAAAAGGACGGGAAAGAAAAGAAACAGATTGTTGTTGAAGAAGGATCAGAATCTGAAGGAGAAGAAGGATCTGAATTTGAAGAAGAGCCTACTGCTAAAAGACAACTGACAAAAAATAAAACGGCTGCACAAAAAAGAATTGAAGCAGCAAAGAAAAGAAAGGAAGAAGCAGCTAAATCTAGAAGTCAAAAAAAGATGACAGTAGAAAAAGGGACTTCTGCTAAAAAGCAACCGACAAAAAACAAGACGGCTGCACAAAAAAGAATTGAAGCAGCAAAGAAAAGAAAGGAAGAAGTAGCTAAATCTAGAGGTCAAAAAACAACCGGAAAAACAACAACAACTGTGAGTCAGAAAAATATACAGAAAATCAAAGGTATTTTTGACCAGTGTAAACAAAATATTCTAAAAAAGCTCTCCGCGCTTAATGATAAAGCGTCTCAAAGTGTTGGTAACGAGCTATGGGAAAGGTCCATGGGTAACGGTGAAAAGAATGATTTTATCGCATGTTTAGAAAAAAATTTACCAGGACGAGGAAACGAGATGTTCAAGACATTCACCAAAGAGGAAGTGAAAGATGTCGAATCCTTTATGCGAAAAACGGTTGACGATATATATAAAGCGTTCTTGAAAAAGGGCTTTACAGGAATTAAAAATCCTAACTCAGAAAAAAAACCGGAACCTGAAAGTTCAGGTGAAAAATTTGGTGAAAAAGGATCAGAATTTGAAGGAGAAGAAGGAGAAGGAGAAGAAGGAAAAGGAGAAGAAGGAACTGAATCTGAAGAAAAGCCTACTGCTAAAAAGCAACCGACAAAAAACAAGACGGCTGCACAAAAAAGAATTGAAGCAGCAAAGAAAAGAAAGGAAGAAGCGCTAAATCGTAGAGGTCAAAAAACAACCGGAAAAACAACAACAACTGTGAGTCAGAACCCAGAAAAAAAACCGGAACCTGAAAGTTCAGGTGAAGAATCTAGTGGAGAAGGATCAGAATCTGAGGAGGAGGGCGATTTTACTCCGTTTCAAGCCCGGCTAGATAAAATAAAAAATGACGTGATTAAGGATATTACTGGCGTAAATATTAACCCTACTTCTGCCGCAAGCGCTACCAGTTATTATAATAGGAAACTAAAAGGGGTATGGACAGATATGGAAGAAGCTGGATTCACAGGTAAAGATGCCAAAGGTGCGGTAACAAACGTTATTTCTGCTATAAGCGACGCTTCAAAAAAAGAGGTTGATCTTTCTATTCCATGGTATGATTTTGATTAAAACTGTGCAAGATTCAAGATCATGGAAATTTGTTTGAGATTTGGTTGATTCTTTAATATGAAACTAACAAAAAATACAGGAGCGTAGGAAAAATTCTTATGCTCCTTTTTTTATCTCCATTCGTTCCTCATGGAGCCTTAAGGGAAAGAAAATTATATCTTTCCTTTACTTCAACATCCTTTTTATTTTCTGAATAATCGGCGAATAAGGCCTACGACAAATGCGATGGCTGCCCACCATGGTGATGGAGCATCATTCGTTTCTCGTTCTTTGTCCGGTTTTTCCCGCGGCAAAGGAGTTGTGTCGTCACTGTTGAGCTGATTATTATAGATACCATTTGATCTATCGCCATAATTAAAACTGTTTGTATTGAGTTTAGTGCTCGGTAGTATACCAGTAGTTATTTTTGGAATGAATTTTTTTACAAAATGTGGCTTAGGTAATACATTTTCAGGATTTTGGTCAGTGGATGGAATAGCAGGAGATATTTCTTCTGTTGTTGTTGGAAGAGTTTTTTCTCCTGGTAGATCATCAGGTTTTAAAGCTCTTGCATAATATTGTCTTTTTTGCTGTTGGCCCGGTTGTGGTTGTGTGGATTTATTATGCCCCCGTGCCGTATATAAAGGTTTTTGCCATCGTGGCTTATTATTTTTGGCAGCAGTACGTTTTTTTCTATCGTGAGCATCTGTTTTTTTGACAGGTTGTTCAGGTGCAGATATAGATGATGGTTGGAAAACATGTTTATGCTCTATTTTTTCTGTTTTCGCTTTATTAACTTTTTTGCGTGCCGGTACTTTTATTTTTTGTTCTGGCAGCATAATTAATTTCGGATTTTCTATAACAATTTTGCTACTTGCATTCATAGAGATAATTCCATTTTCAGCAGGTATTGGATCTACAAGCTCGACAGATATTTTAGCTGGTGCAGGTATTATAGCGCGCGGCTTATTACTGCTGTCAGCAGCGACGAGAGAATAAACGGGCGGTTGATAGACAGCAATAGGTTGTTCTACTTTGGCAACTATTTGGCCAGAGGATTTATCGAGTTTATTTTTGACCGGTGCTGGATCTACAAGATCGACAGGTATTTTATCTGGTGCAGCTATTATAGCGCGCGGCTTATTATATTTGTCAGCAGCTACAAGAGAAGAAGGAGCTGGCTGATAGACAGCAATAGGTTGTTCTACTTTAGCAACTATTTGGCCAGAAGTTTTGTTGAGTTTATTTTTGACCGGTGCTGGATCTACAAGATCGACAGGTATTTTATCTGGTGCAGGTATTATAGCGCGCGGCTTATTACTGCTGTCAGCAGCGACGAGAGAATAAACGGGCGGTTGATAGACAGCAATAGGTTGTTCTGCTTTGGCAACTATTTGACCAGATGATTTGTCGAGTTCATTTTTTTCTCCGGGGAAAAATGATATTGGTATTGGAAATGGTATAATTTCTTTTGGTTTTGCGACTTTTGCCCTAGTACCACGAGAGTATGGTATTTCTTTTAAAGTGATACTTGGCTCGATTTTTTTGTCAGCTTTAGCTTCTTTCTTTCTTCGTGTATCAGTACCATCCATTTTAGGCAGTTTTATATTTTCTTTAATTTTTGAAATGTCATTATTTGGATTTGTTTCTTCTTTATGCTCTATTTTTTCTGTTTTCGCTTTATTAACTTTTTTGCGTGCCGGTACTTTTATTTTTTGTTCTGGCAGCATAATTAATTTCGGATTTTCTATAACAATTTTGCTACTTGCATTCATAGAGATAATTCCATTTTCAGCAGGTATTGGATCTACAAGCTCGACAGATATTTTAGCTGGTGCAGGTATTATAGCGCGCGGCTTATTACTGCTGTCAGCAGCGACGAGAGAATAAACGGGCGGTTGATAGACAGCAATAGGTTGTTCTACTTTGGCAACTATTTGGCCAGAGGATTTATCGAGTTTATTTTTGACCGGTGCTGGATCTACAAGATCGACAGGTATTTTATCTGGTGCAGCTATTATAGCGCGCGGCTTATTACTGCTGTCAGCAGCGACGAGAGAATAAACGGGCGGTTGATAGACAGCAATAGGTTGTTCTGCTTTGGCAACTATTTGACCAGATGATTTGTCGAGTTCATTTTTTACTTCTTTATCTTGTGCAACATGTAACTGTTTGGAACTTTCTTTATATACAATTAGCTCTTTTGGTTCGTGCTTTTTTACAACCAGCGTTCTGATTGGTTCCATAGCAAGAGGAGCTGGTGGGAAGAACGCGTTTTCTCTGGCTACATCAACAGTAACTGCAATATGTTGAGGCATAATTTGTTTTTGAGCAATTTCTGGTACTAATGAATTTTGTGGAGCTTTTTTTACAACGAGAGTTCTAATTGGCTCAGTATCAAACGCTGGTTTGACATATATACGTTCTTGAGCTTTTTCAGCTTCAAATACTTGACGTTTAGCTGAAGGAACAATGTGTTGGTCAGCAGTGTCTGGCAAGCGTTTTGATTTTACTTTTTTGACAACTTTTTTTGATTGTTTTTTTTGAGCTACTTCAGCTACTTTGTCAAATTTGCCTTGTGCTTTAGTAATTTGTTTTGATGATTTTTTACGGGTAGCCAGATCTTTAGTTTTTACAATTTCAGTTTTGATAGGCTTGGTATCAACTGGTTGTGGCTGATGAGCAATTTCTGAAGGAACAACATCAGCAGCTGACTGTTTAGCTGAAGGAATAATTTTTTGGCCAGCAGTATCTGGCAACAGTTTTATTTCCGCTTTTTTGACAACTTTATCTGTGGGTACTTTTTGAGCTACTTCAGCAACCTTGTCAGATTTGTCTTGTACGTGGATAATTTGTTTTGATGATTTTTTATGGGTAGCGAGATCTTTAGTTTTTACAATTTCAGTTTTAATTGGTTCCACATTTAAAGAAGCTGGTAGGAAGCATGCTTCTTCTTTGGCTACATCAACAATGGCTGCGGTTTTTTTAGGCATAATCTGTTTTTGAGCAACATCTGGTATTAATGAATTTTGCGGTGCCTTTTTTACAACCAGAGTTCTGATTGGTTCCACATTTAAAGGAACGAGAGAAGATGATTTTTCTACAGCTACATCAACAGTGGTTGCAGTTTTTTTAGGCATAATCTGTTTTTGAGCAACATCTGGTATTAAAGCTTTTTGTTTTTTAGCTTTTTCTCCAACTTCAGTTTTGATAAGTTCAGTATCAAAGGCTGGCTCGACAAATATATGTTTTTCAGGTACTTCGGCTTCAAATACTTGACGTTTAGCTGAAGGAACAATGTTTTGGCCAGCAGTGTCTGGCAACAGTTTTGTGTTTACTTCGTTGACAACTTTGTTTGATGGTATTTTTTGAGCAGCTTGAGTAATTTTATCAATTCTATTCATAGCCTCAAAAAGATTTTGTTGAGGCTTTTCATGGGTTACCGAGTCAGCAGTTTTTGCGGGCATACTATTTATGCCATCAAGAACTTGTTGGGGAGGGGTAATTTCTTCAGGAACAATATCGCTGGCTAACTGGCTTGCTGCAGGAATAATTGCTAAAGAGCTGTCTTTAATTTTTGCAAGGTTGGCACTATCTTGGACTAAATGTGCAGGAGTATTATGAGCAGGAACTATTTCAGCCTGTCCTAAATCTTTTTCCGTTGCTCTTTTAGAAGTTTTGGCAGATGCTGGCAATAGTTTTACCGCTTCTTTAGTTCTTGTACGCCTAGTTTGTATAGTATTATTATAAGAAGGCGCAGAGCGGGTAACTTTTGTAGGAACGACATCATGAGCCAAGCGCTTTGAAGAAACAATTGCCGTAGGGGCAGAGTCTTTAATTTTTGGTACAGCATGCACTGCAACAGTTGGAGCAGGAGCTATTTCAGGGAGTTCCATAGTTTTTTCTATAACCAGCGTTGGTTTTATGCTATTTATTTTTTCTGCTATTAAATCAGCTTTTTCTTGTGTTACTGCTACAATACGCAATGTATCACCATTATTTTTTTTATCAGTTACGACAAATGTAAATCCGTGGCCAATAAAGGGGATAATGCCAACTCGAATGGAATTTGCAATAATTATTGATGGTCCATTCAAAATGGTGGAAGGTACGGTTCCCTCTTTTATTTTTTGTTCAATTATTGTATTGTCGACAACAAATCCTTGTTTTATACAGGCGTTATAGAGTGGCATTGTATTGGCAAAATGATTGCTCTCTTGCTTGCCCTGTATATAGTCAACGACATTTTCATTAATTTTTTTTCTCATCAATGCGCGTTCTTTTTTATCAGGTGCTATTTTATTGATAAATTTTTGAACTACTCCCCGTGGTACATACTCATCAGGAACTTCTTTATAAAATTTGCGAAGCAGTGGATATTCATATGTTTTCTGACGGGGTAAATATTTTATGGGTACAACGGTTTTAATAGCAACATCATTTTGTTTTATCGCAGCGCGTGATATTTTATTATTTTTTTCGGATGGTGTGATTGTTCCACCAACTTTTTGTGCAAGGGAGATGCGCATCTTTTTTTGTTCTTTATTTTGTATAATTTTTTTTTTTCTATTAGATTCTTGTTGGGGTATCAGAACTTCAGTTTTTGGTTGAGGAGCTGTTTCTTGTGATGATGGTTTTACATCATCTGATTTTAACTCTTTTGAAGCAGTTTCAAGTATTTCTTGTATAAATTCAGTTTGAGTTTGTTCTGATACGGTTTTAAGAGCACCCTGTTCAAATTGCTTTGCAACTGTTCTGCCTAAGTTTCTATTGTCGTTTTTTGTTTCAGAAAGAAGAGGATTATTTTTATTTTGTACTATATCTTTTTTGGCAATGCTAGCAGTAGTATTATTTTCCCACTTTTTACTGGCATGAGTAAACGATGGTGGTACAACAGTTTCTTTTCTTTTCTTTTCAGAACCTGTTTTGGTATTTTTTGTTTCAAAATGTGCGTTTTTTTTCCTTGCTTGGGCACGCTTGGAATATATTTTGTTCGCTTGTCTGGAAGTGCGGGCAAATAGACCATTCATCCCATAAGCGGGATTTGCGGCTATAGCAGCGAATGTGTAGAGACTATATAATAAACTTTTCTTCATGCCTTTTTTCCTCCATTATTATTTATTCATCTATAATTATATTCTATTTGCACATTATGTCAAGTGGCAAAGTAGTATAATATTTTCTATTTGAAATCGCGCTCTTGGTGCGGGAAAAGGCCATTTTAGGCCATATTTATTGAATTAAAGGGCTTTTTTTTGATACCCTAAAAAAGAAGGAAAAGACAGCAAATATGGCCTAAAATGGGTGGAAAGGGGTTTTTATGAAGAAAATCAAAGAAATAGGGGTAAAAATGGTCTTTTTGGCCACTTTTTTCAATTCAGCTTTTGGATGTGTTGTAATGATAAAAAATGACTCTCAGGGCAAGGTTTTGATTGTCGATAGCCGGCCAAATATGGGAGAGGCTATTGATATTCCAAAGGGGAAGCATAAAAATTGGGGAGTTGCCCATGAAAGGCTCAATATCGACATTTATATAAAAGAACCCCATGCTCGGATTTATACCGCCCAATATAAAGTTGTTCAAAAACAGTGTGCTACGGGCAAGGAGCGGCCAAGCTTGAGCATTGAGGGAATCAAGTCAGGAAAATTTAATCAAGATCTTTTCAAGATAACGGGCTACCAGGATGCATCTACCACGGTAAATTCATGCTGCAGCAGTACTATGGAGTGATAATTTAAATCCTTCGACTGCACTCCAAAAGGAGCTCCGCTCAGGACGAACGGGAGGGGGGACAACATTTTTTAGCTGATGCCGCAGCATTTTTTATATTTTTTTCCTGAACCGCAGGGGCAGGGGTCATTGCGGCCTATTTTATTTTCAAGGTGCGCAGGTTCACTTTTTGGTGTGGCATCCAATGGGTCCTGAGCTGCAATAAGATTGATATTTTCAAGTTCTCGTTCCCGTTCTTGTTCTATGCGATGAGCATCAAATCGGTCAACATTAATGCGGAATATATGGCTGATAATGTGTTGTTGAATTTGCAGCATCATTTCTTTGAACATATCAAACGCTTCTCGTTTGTATTCTATGAGTGGGTTCTTTTGTCCCCATCCGCGCAGGCCAATACCTTCTTTGAGATGATCAAGGTTGAGCATGTGCTGCTTCCATGATTGATCGATAGTGTTAAGCACAAGCCATTTTTCCGCTTGTTTGATAGTGATGAGATTTTGCTGGTTTCTGAACAGTTCATAGTAGGTGAGGAAAAAGTTAATAAGATCTTTGACAAAAGTTTCACTTTTATTTTTGGATAGGATGGCATCAAAGTCTGCCATGTTTTCGATCGTAATGCCAAGCATGGCAGCAATTTCACGCATGATTGCTGATTGTTGTGCGGTGGTCATGGTACGTTTTTGGACATGACGGGCAACAATTTCTTCGATAATGCTGCAGAAAAAGTCGCGAATAAGGCTATAAACACTGTCATCACCTTCAAGTGCATCACGGCGATATTGATAAATAACAATACGTTGTTGGTTGAGAACATCATCGTATTCAAGAAGGTGTTTACGAATTTCGTAATTATATTTTTCTCGTTTTTCTTGTGCGCGTTCAATGGTGCGTGATACCATAGAAGATTCGATAATTTCGTCTTCTTTCATGCCAAAACGTTCCATATATTTTTTTAACGTATCACCGGCAAATATACGAATAAGTTCGTCTTCGAGAGAAATATAAAAGCGAGATTCCCCGGGATCTCCCTGACGTCCAGAGCGTCCACGGAGCTGGTTGTCAATTCGTCTACTTTCATGCCGCTCAGTTCCCAAAATATACAAACCACCTGCTCTGACGGAGTCGGGTGTCAGTTTAATATCAGTACCACGGCCTGCCATGTTTGTAGCAATAGTAACCTGGCCTGGTTCGCCAGCATGAGCGACAATTTCAGCTTCTCGTTCATGCTGTTTTGCATTAAGAACATCATGGGGAATGTCATGATGATGCAAAAGCGCGCTCAGCCGTTCTGATGTTTCAATGGCAATAGTACCAATAAGAATAGGTTGTCCCTTTTTGTGGCGTTCACCAACATCTTGAACGATAGCTTTAAATTTTGCGCGTTCAGTTAAAAATATGAGATCAGATCTATCAATACGAATCATTGGCTGATTTGTTGGAATTGAGATAACATTGAGGCCATAGATATTGTGGAACTCTTCTGCTTCTGTTGAAGCGGTACCGGTCATGCCCGCTAATTTTGTGTACAAGCGGAAAAAATTTTGCAAGGTAATGGATGCGAGCGTTTGGCTTTCTTCTTCGATGGTGACATTTTCTTTTGCCTCAAGAGCTTGATGGAGACCATCACTGTAACGGCGGCCTGATAAAATTCGTCCGGTAAACTCATCGACGATAAGCACTTCTCCATCTTTGACAACATATTCAACATCACGGCGGAACAGTGCATGGGCGCGCAAAGCTTGATTAATATGATGCAGTAATGTCAGATGTTCGACAGCATAAAGATTGGCAATATTAAAAGCAGTTTCTACTTTATCAGTTCCCGATTCAGTGAGTAGGGCGAGACGATCTTTTTCATCAACAGTGTAGTCAACATTTTTTTCCAAGCGAGCGACGACACGATTGGCATCGATATATAAACGGCTACTATCTTCTACGGCGCCAGAGATAATGAGTGGGGTGCGTGCTTCATCGATTAAAATTGAATCAACTTCGTCGACAATCGCGTAAATCAGATCTCGCTGGACATAATCTTCTTTTCTGAATTTCATATTGTCACGCAAATAGTCAAAGCCGAGTTCATTATTCGTTGCATACAAAATATCGCTGTTATATGCTTCTTGGCGTGCGTTGTCGTTCATATTATTTTGCAAGCATCCGACTGACAAGCCAAGAGATGTGTAGATGGGACTCATCCATTCAGCATCGCGCCGTGCAAGATAATCATTGACCGTGACTAAATGGGCACTTTTGCCGCTGAGGGCATTAAGATAGAGGGGCAGGGTGGCGGTTAAAGTTTTTCCTTCGCCAGTTTTCATTTCCGCTATGTTGCCTTCATGCAATGCAATGCCACCAATAAGCTGTACATCAAAATGGCGTTGTCCCAATGCTCGGGCGGATGCTTCACGAACAACAGCAAATGCTTCAGGGAGCACATCATCGAGACTTTTGCCCTGTGCAATTTGTTCTCGTAATTGATCGGTTTTTTGTCGTAACCCCTCATTGTCGAGGGCTTGAACAGAAGGCTCAAGGCTGTTTATACCTTGTACGACAGGGGCTAGCCGTCGCAATATGCGGTCGTTAGCAGTTCCAAAAAGAGAAGCAATAAGCTGGGTAATCATAAAAGTCCTTAAATTCTTAACTATAAAGCGTGAGCATGTAATATATGTATTGTATCTTTTCACTATACGCTATTTTCGCTCAAATTGCCATCGATACCTGTAAAAATCAAATATATCATATTTTTTTTATATATTTTTTGTACACTAATACTACTTTTATAGGTTATAACATTGGTTGCTTATCTACTTTTTATGGGAAAATTTATGAACAAATGGAATAAGTATCTGTTTTTACTGTGTATCGGCTGTACAACAGGTTTGCATTGCATGAAGAGAAAGAGGGATAATACTTCTTTGAAGGACATGAATAATGGCAAGTTTGCACGACAAAGTAAAGAAGGTAAAAGAAGAAATAAGATCGCGTATAACAATGCCCGTAATGATCGTGTAAAGTCAGAAATAATGAATTATATAAGTCCAATATTTGGAAAAGATCTAGCTTTGACTTCGCTCGTAAGAGCTGTTACGAATGGCCTTTTTATCACGACTAATAGGGAAAGAAAACAAAAAGAACAAGAGCTTGTAAAAAAAGAGGAGTTTGTAATTGATACGCCTACTCTTACAACAGGTATTTTTAGATTGAAAAATACTTTTCTAAAATATTATCCACAATTCAAAACAGAAGATTTTAAACAAAATGGATTGAAAACAATTTGCGGTATATTGCAGCAGAACCTGCTAATAGATGATATAGAAGATATTAAAAAAGATCCGAGTCTGAGGAAATGTAAGAGGAGAGAAACTGATAAAGATATAAGGGCAGTTATGCTGCAATGTAAAATTTTTTTAGTGAAAAGGTGTTTGTGCTCGGAGAATGAAACTAATTTTTGTAGAATGGTTAAAAAGCTTTTTCTATATGCAATGAAGCTGGCAGAAGAAAATTATTATAATTTATATGATCAAAAAACTCGGGAGTACAAGACGTTATGGAAAAATCAAGTTGATAGCAATCAAAATCCTTTAAACAAAAGAAGAGCGGGGCTTGTTTTTACAGAAAATTTTTTGATAAACCACACTAATTATTCCAAAAAAAGTGAGCAAAAGCAGTATCCTGCCGAGGAAGTTTCTCAAATTAACCATATTATGGAATGGCTGAAACAGGAGGAGGAGAAAGTAATAGCAAAGTTTGAGGAGACCGCAATCAATGTCTTGGGTGGTCTTGAGCAGGAAAAATTATGAACAAATGGAATAAATATCTGTTTTTGCTGTGTATCGGCTGTACAACAGGTCTGAATTGCATGAAGAGAAAGAGGGATACTTTGGGCTATGATAAGATTGCACGAAAAAATACAAAAAGTATGGAGCGTTATAATCATTCAAAGACTGAATTAATAAAGAATGTGGGTACTCTATTTGGAAAAGATCTACCTTTCACCTCGCTCATTAAAGCTGCTATGAATGGTCTTTTTATCATGATAAACAAGGAAAGAATATGTAAAAAAAAAGAGCTAGTAAAAGAAGAGGAATTTTCAATTAATTCGGGAGCTTTTGCATCGAATCTTGCAAAATTAAGAACTACTTTTTTCAAATATTATCCACAATATAACTCAGAATATTTTAATGCATTGAGAACAATAGGTGAGGTGTTGAGGAAAAATTTAGAATCAGGCGAGATAGAATTTATTAAGCAAAATCTGAATTTGGGACAAAGCAATAGAGCGACGATAAAGGCAGTTATGCTGCAATGCAAAACTTTTCTCAAGGGAAAAAATTTGTGTATGGAGAATAAAATTATTTTTACAGAAATTATTCACAATCTTTTCTTATATGCAACTCAATTAGCAGAAAACCGTCACTATGTGCAAAAAGAAACAATACGTGATTACAATAAGTTATGGAAAATTCAAGTTGAAAGCAATCAGAATCATCCAAGCAGAAGAAAAGAGGGGATTTTTTTTATAGAAAATTTTTTGACAAAATGTACTAGTTTTTCCATAAAAAATGAACGAGAATTATATTTTTTTGATGAGGCTGCCCAGGTTAACCGTATTATGAAATGGATGAAACAGGAGGAGGAAAAATCAATAATAGAACTTGAGACTATCGCAATCGATGTTTTGCGTGATTTTGCGCAGGAAAAATTATGAATAAGCTGAATGTCATTAAAAAATATCCTGTTAAGTATATTTTCAATAATTAGTTGCTATAATATATGTTTTTTGTATACTACAAATTATGGCATTTATACATTATGATATAGTGATATTTTTGAAAGAATTATTATGAACAAACTGAATACATATATGTTTTTATTGGGAGTGAGTTGTATGGTAGGTATCTATGGCATGGAACGACAGAGAACTAGCACAGTATTACAATCCAAAAAAGATGCTCAAGAAAATAATCTGTTGGGAAAAAAAAGAAAAGGAGAGAGGCAACCACAAAAAAAATTGGGTGCAAAACGTGCCAAGGTGATGAAGGAGGAAGCTGCGGAACTAACCCTAAAGAACTACCAAAGCAAAGAAATGAAGAAAGCAGTGCAGATCCTTAAAGCTTTTTGTAGAGAAAAGAATATATTGAGTGATACAACTCATATAAGAATTCTATACCAAACTTTATTGTGTGCGATTGATAAGGGGAGTGGAAGTGTTGATGTGTGGTATAAGACAGCAGAGAAATATCTAACATTATGGAAAAATAATGTTGATAATCGGCCCAATTCTTTGCTTCAAAAGGAAAAAGGACTCTATCTTATATTGCAATATTTGAAAGAAAAAGGGCATGATTGTAGTGAAGAAAAAAGAAATCTTTCTTTAGTGGAAACAGCTCATATAATGAAAGAAAAGTTGGAAATTATGGAACAGGAAGAGCCTTTGGAAATTTTGCATGAAATGTATATGAAAGCTGGATCTCGATATGATAGATTTATTTCTACAAAGCCTTGGTGTGTTACTGTCAAAAGTTCTGACTTAGCGGCATCTGAAAAATAATAGATGCTTGTCGTCCTGCAGCGGCTTTTTGCCTTCTATAAGAATAATAGGCAGGGGTGTGAATGGTGCAGCAGGTGTAGTTGTGAGAAATGTGAGCGGGGAGAATACCATGTTCAGTACATTGCTGTGCCACAAGTTTGATGAGATTAAAAAACCATTTTTTATCCCGGTACTCAAGTATTGATGTTCCGCTATGATGCATCATAGCGTTGGCGAATAGTTCATCAACTTCATAACAGCAGTTGTGAGCGCAAGGTCCTATCCAAATAAAAATTTCGGTTGCTTTGGTGCCATAGGTGGTACGAGAGCTGGTGAGCATAGCGGTAACAACTCCTGCTTCTGCTCCGTGCCAGCCTGCATGCGCGATGCCAATGACATGATGTGCAGGATCGTACATGATAACGGGTACACAGTCGGCGCTGACAATGCCAATGCCAAGAGAGTTTTGCTGAGTAAGAATAAAATCTGCGGGACAAAAAAATGATGGTGGTGTAGTGAGAGAGTCAAGAATAATGCCCGCGGTTCCATGAACTTGCTGAGGGAAAAAAAGATTATCAAAGGGAGCAAGAGATGTCTGCAAGGAAGAAAATAATGGATGAGTAAGGGGGTGAGCTATACCTTCAGGTGACTGCTGATAAAAAGCGGGGAACAATGCATCAGATGCGTTTCCAAAATAGAGGAAAAGACGATTATCATCTTTCTCCACTCGTGTCTCGTGGAGCCTGTTTGGAAAAGAAAAGATCATACTTTTTTTTCTTTATACATCCTTTAATTTCATTCGGTACGAATGGAGTTAAAGGATGTTATTCAAAAGTTAAATGATAAGTTTATCTCTGGTTCTGGTGTATAATGCGGCATATGGCATTTTTTGTATGCATATCCACCGCAAAAATTTCCTTCGTACATCATAAGTTCTTGTTGTCGGATATTATTGTACCGTTGTAATTCATATGCTTTCTCCCATTCTATGCGCACACGCTCCCTTTCTATTCGCAGACGTTCTTGCTTGCGTTCATCTTTCCGTTTTCGACAACATTCTTCCTGATATTGTGTATCAACGACTGATCGAATAAGGTTGAGATTGTCCAGAAGTGTATTGACATAAAAAATTCGATCTTTATATGCATATGTTAAAGCTGAACGGCAATATTGCAAATCTTCTATGTGGCGCTCAAGTGCATAGACATAATTAACATAGGGATATGTTCCTGATGACAACTGACCCATGGCGCTGACCAACTCTCTTTCAAGGCAGTAAGGGTCTTGATGACGACATGCGTTGATGATGCGGAGCTCTCGCTCATATTTGGCAAACAACGTCCATTCAACAGCGCAGAGGTTAAAGTAAGAACGATGATGAGAAAGGTATTGATACAGGAGTTCAATGTGAGGAATAAGATGTTTTAATTCTCGGTGAACTTTTCGAAGGTTTTTGAGTATACGATAATTAGCATCGCCCGCTGCATAGTGAGCAGCATACTGTTCTTCAAGTTTATCTATACGTCCACGAACAGTTCTTGCTTGTTTTTTCAAGTCAGACAGCATTGCTGATAATGTGTTGCTATACGATCTAAAGCTGTCGATACCAACATAGGTCAGATCTCTACTATTCCATAATGCAATAGCGATATCATATAAAACCGGTTCCTTCAGGTATGAGAAAATTTTCCCACAATCTTCTTCATCGCGTATGTTATAAGCACATTGTATGTATGCGCTGAGCAAGCAGTATGAATTTTGTGCCGTATCTATCATGTCCTGACTTGTGTAGTAGACTTGCTCGTCAGAGGGGGTAAAAAGCCAATTTACAGCAGCGGCAATTCCACCAATGCTAACAAGTGCGGCTCCAGCAAGGGCAAGACTTGTACCAAGGCCAGGATTTGGACGAGTATGATGTGGGGTAAAGAGAGAAAGAAAGAGGCATGAGAAAAGTAAAGAGCGGATCACAGTAGTCATATAAAATCCTTTTATAAAGAATCAGCTCATATATTATTATCAATCATATCACGTTTGTTTATTTTGTAAAAAAAATATTTTTTATTTATATTAGGCAATAGTTATAAAAGAATATTTTTGACAAACAAAAATATTCTTTTATACTAATTTAATTATTTGTGTCAAAACTATAGTGTATTATATATTTTTTTGAGGATGATTCATGACGATTTTTGTTATTGTAATGGGAGTAGCAATGCAGGTGGCGGGAATGATGGCCAGTGAACGAGCAACAAAAGAGGTAGAGCATCTGAGTATCGTGAGGACAGCTTTTTCGCTCGGTGAAAAAAATTTATGCAGCAGAAAGCCTTGTTCAAAAGAAAATGTTAAATCAGATGAGTTTGGTGAGAAACTAAATTTATTTAATGAACATATTGCAAGGGCACAGCAATGCTTTTTGATGGAATATTTGAAATATGAGATTGACAAGCAAAATCAGTTGAATGATCACGGTGAGTCGGGTGCTGTAATGAAGTTATCGGAGATTGAATCTAATGCTCTTTTTATGGAAAAATTGAAAGAAATGACAGATGTGCTGTGCATACAAGAACCTACTATGGAAGCTTCTGTGCAAAAGTGCAAAGAAGCCGGGGAAAAGTTGGCAGCGACTGTTGCGGCATTGAAAAAAATAGAAGGCATTGTGAAAGAATTAGTTGAAGAAAAAAATAAGAAAAATGAAGAAACTATGGAATGGGAGGTGGAGGTTTTGAGTGGGGGATCAGTAGTTCCATTTGCAACGGTGCAACAAACTAAACAAGACAATGGAAAAGTTTCTCTGGCAAAAAAGACTAAAAAGATAAGAAAGAGAAAAGGAGAAAAAAAGGGGCTAATAAATTTGTGTGATTTATCGTATGAAAAACATCCCCTTGCTAATTTTTATCCATCAAAGCTGGAAACTCTTGAAGGGAAAACTGAACTTATACGGCGAAGCACGCGTCCTTCGAAAAAGCCAAAATATATAAGAAATAAATTACCATTTACGGTACGTTCTCAAAGTAAAACGATTACAAAAGAAAAAAAACGTTTTGAAATAGGCTATGGGCCCATTAAATAAAGAATAGCATGCAGGCACAGTGGTTTTGGAGCATTATACTGACGTTTTTTTCAAGTGCGGTGATGAGCTATATTTCCATGGCGACACCTATTGGACCATGGATTGCGATAACAATTGTTTTTTTGGGGCTTCTTATTTTTTATTCATGTACCCCAGAAAAAAAGACTGAGGCGTTAGTATCAGTTACTGTTGCTGCATCGCTCGGGGGCATTATTGCGACGGCCTGTGGATTTTCTTTTCCAACGCTCTATTTTTTGGATCCCGTATTTTTTGACGTGCTTATAGCACGTCCTCTTTTTTTTATACCGATGCTTGCAGGACTTATTTTTGTCGGCAGCTTATTTGGTATGTGGATTGCAACAGTGTGCGAATCTTTGCTAATGCATGATACCGCGTATCCATTTCCTGTCGCACAGCTCATTTATACGATGATCAATACTGCTCATATGCAGCTTCATGCAGCGAAAGAGTTTGTTCTCGGCTGTGGTGCAACAGTATGTGCCTGTGCAGCATATGTTACTGCGCATTTTCGTGCCGGCATTCCGCTGAGTATCACAATCTGGTCAAAACAGGTATTTACATTGTTTACTATTCCTGCATTGATTATTGATGTTACTATTATGCCCATGATTATTGCGATCGGTTTTGTCACAGGCCATGTTATTGCATTACCGCTGTTGCTTGGTGCCAGTATAGCAATGGGTATTTTAGAACCGGTACATCATCTGTTTTTTCCATCGCTCTCGGCAATGGAGTGCAGTCTTGCTTTTGGGAGTGGTATGGTGCTTGTGGGGGCATTTTCGGGCGCGGTTTCTATTATAAAAAAATGGTACAAGCATATGTCTACCGGAGAAAAAAAGGGCGGCAAATGGTTGCAGCTGCATACTGCACACATTATTCAAGGCTGTGTGATTGTTGGCGCAATCATTTTATTTTTACATTACATCTATGCATTTCCTCTTGCCTTGTATCCCTATCTTATTATCTGTGCGGGAGCATGCACGTATGAAGTACTTTTGATTGCAGGAAAAATTGGTCTTGCACAGATGGGACGATTTGCTACCTTTGTCATGGTTCCAGCCATGCTTATGTTTTCACTCAATGCTGCTCAGTTGACCTGCATTGCAACGTTTGTTGAATTATGTACGGGCGTTGCTGTTGATATTCTGTGTGGGCGAAAAATAGGGTTGCTGACCGGTGTGTCCCGCGCGCGCATTGTTCGTTACCAGTATCTAGGGCTTATAGTAAGTGCATGTGCAGTTAGTCTTGTTTTTTGGTTGTTGGTATCCCATGTACAGCTGGGATCTCCTTTGTTGTATGCCTATAGAGCGCAGGCACGCCAGCTTCTCATTTATGTTCGCATTTTTGATTATCGACTGCTTGCCATTGGTGCATTATGTGGCGCTGTTTTGCAGCAGTTACGTATTAATGCGGGGCTTGTCTTAGGGGGATTATTAATGCCGCTCAATATTTCTGTCGGTCTTATTGCCGGAGGATTTCTTGGCATGTCTGGCGCAGTACGTGAGCGATGGCAGCCACTTTTTTCAGGAATATTTGCCGGAAACTCTTTGTGGATGTTTATACAAGCGCTCATGAAAATGTATAGTGCTTGACACTCTTTTGTACTTTGTGGTAGTTTCCGGTCAGAAAACAAAAAAAGGTGTGGTACTCAATGAAGATCAACCGTCCATTTTTTATTTTGTATGCGTACTATAGTGTGATTTGTACTGTATTCATGCATAGTCAGGAGGCAATCAAGCTGCAGTACGAGCCGTTATATTGCTGCTTGCAGCAAGAAGAGCACATTATTGGTTCCAGCACAGTGTTGTGGCGGGGGTTGTATTGTGAACATGATACAACACAGATTCTTTTTGCGTCACTTTTTCCGGTCTCTGGTCCTGTTGTGTTACGTGGCGGCACTCTTCATTTGAGACGGGATCTGACTTTCCAAATGCCCGGTTCACTCATGGATACAGGAACTATTAATGGTAATGGCCATGTGCTTATGTTGCCACGGACCGATTTCCTTTTATTTCCCGCCAAAGATTCTTGGCAGTTAAATGAACACATCTTATATATCTGTGATACTGAACTTGTGTGTGCGGGAAATATTGGGCTGACGGTGCCGATACGTTTCTCTGGAACTTGTGTTATTGATTGTCAGGGCGGTGTATTTGATATGGATGAACATCAATGTATTTTGGCCCCTGAGGCGCAGCTACACTTTAAGAACGGTATTATACGGGGGTCTGTATTTAACGCGTTTGATATGGATGATACCAGCACGCTTATTTTAGAGAATGTAACATTTATTCTTGAAAATGATCTTGTTTTTGAACATGGAGCATTATATATAGAACAAACATGCATCTTTAGTGGTTCTTCCAGTATGACCTATGCTTCTGATAAACCGTGTACTATTAAACGTCACAGTTGTTTGCGCATGAGTGACGGAGCGACATTGGTGTATGATCCAAAGATGTATAAGAATAGTGGTATAGAATGTGTCGATGGTACATCATGTTTGTCTTTAGTGTATGCATCGCTTCATGGAATGAAACCACTGCTTTTGATGCGCGGGATACTTCATCTTGAGGGAAATGTGTGTATTGGAGGAGATGGTACACAATGTCAAGATGGTATCATGATAGGTGATGGTAAAAATATACGAAATAATATGAAAATTGTAAGTGATGCGTCGACAGAGGTAACTATTATGCGTGGATATGTTGTGTACAACAATGTATAACAAGAAGAGAAAAATGAAAAAATTTTTGATCTGTACTGTTGGAATAATGGTGTGTATGAGTTCGTTGTTTCTCGGTGCTTTTGATAACATGCGTATTATGATCAACAAAGATGCAGTTCTTGCCATCGCGCGTGCAGAAGCAGATGTTACGGGAACAATACAGCTCCATGAGGGTGCCATTATTGGTCGCGATGTGTGTTACCGCGAGGGAATATTGGCGGGAGAAGAAGGGTCATGTTATCTGGAAGGTATTTTCAAGCCGTATGGTATGTTTATTGTTGGATCTGCCCAGAATGAACAGAGAAAAAAACAAAGTATTTCAACTATTGGCCGGGGTACAGTGCTGCTCGGAGATCATGATTCACTGATTGGCATTGGTGGCACTATCGCATTTCCCGTGGTGATCAATGGAACTGATAGTTTGATAGCGGGTTCTGTGCGTTGTATGGGTGAAATTATAATAACTCACGCTGCGGCACAGCTTATATGGGAAAATAATGGTGCGTTATTGAGTCCGCTGCATCTGCGCGGCGGTACTATTTTTTTACGGCGAGATTTACTGTGTGAGGATAATGGAACATTAGAAGGTGCAGGATGTGTACAAGGGAATGGACAACATGTTGTTGCAACTGTAACTGACGAGATATGGAAAAATAGTATTGCGTGGCATGATACTCATATCAGGTTATCTGCACCGAGTACCGTGCTTGCAGGAATATGGAGATGTGCTGGCAGTTGTTCAATTAAAGCTGATCAGGGAATTATAGATATACAAGAGAATGGTGGCATTGTCGTAGAAGAAAATGGAACACTTTTTATTGCAGACGCAACTGTTCGTGGTGTAAACAACTACCATGGAATTGTTTTGGAAAAAAATGCAGTTTTGGAGTTAGCAAATGTTACAGTATTGTGTACAGATACGCTGGCAATAACGCACGGAACAGTTTGTATTAAGGGGCCGACGAAATTAGTGCTCAATGAGCATCAGTGGATTTTGGAAAATGATGCACGACTTATTATCGATGGCGCTGATCTGGTTTTTGATGTACAGCATGAAAATCCCATCATATGCGTCAACCCAGAACAACAGTTAACACTGCTGCATAATGGGCGGGTGACGGGGTACAGTTCATTGCTAGCATCACCCATGACAACAATAGGTGAAAATAATGGATTGAAACCTGATACTGGTATTGTGTCGGCATCAACGAATGATACGGTTGTTCACCGCATCAGCAATACCGTATATCTCACCAAACAGATGCTTGAAAAATCAGATAAACATGTTTTTATTTTTGAGCGATCATCATCTGGGCAACCATGCCTTGTAATTCATCCAGGATTATATGGTAATCGTACTGTCCAGTTGCCATCAGAACTTATTTTTCGTGGTGACGGTATCGTGCGCCTTGAAGGTGACATGATGTTTACAGGAACTCATGTTCGCTTGGTGTGTGATGAAGGTGTGGTGATGCAGTGCTGCGAGCGTGCACGGGTATCTGTTGGCATACAAAACTGTATATGGGAATGTATGCATGGTGGATGCTTAGTACTTGATAAACAATCACAGTTAACTATGGGGACTGCGCCAGGACAAGATATACAGTTTATTGTGCGCAAAAATAGTCATTGTATTGTTGCGCATGATCAGGCAATTGTATCGTTTGCGTTTGCTGATTATGACATTATCATAAGCGGTGGGGCCTTTGCTATGGAACGAGGAACGCTCATATGGAATGGACAAGCGGAGAATTTTTCTGGCGGCCACTTGCGTTCATTGATTGTTGAAAATGGAGGAGTTTTCTCCCTTGGGGCGGCGGCACAGCTGTTGTGCGTACCAAATACGTGTGTTAAAGAAAAAGAACAGGACAGTTTTTGTTCTATGGTAACGGGAACTGTGCAAGGAGCAGGTTCAATTTGTTTGTATGACCAGATACGCGCAGCTTTTTCGCCCGTTCTTGTTGTACATCCATCATTAGTCAATATTGTTGGTTCTATCCAAGATATAGTTGGTGCATTGACGGTCAAAAAACGGGATGGGATTTCATATGTGCAGCTGCGGAGTGGTGATACTGTTATCGATGGTGTATATCAGGAGGGTAAAATTATTGCATTGCATCCAGGAGATCATCATTTATTTTATGATGCACCAGAGCCAGGAAAACCGCGTACAGTCATTCGTGGGTATGATGGTCATAATCGTCTCTTTACCATATCGGCTCGTGGAATTCGACAGCTTCATTGCCAAGGCGGTGGCATGGAGCAGTAATGCTAGGAACGCATGAAGAAAAAATTGAGTAGATGGTATGTTCGTATTATTGGGGTAAGTTTTGGGTGCATGGCATTGTATGGTCACGCGCTTGAGCGTAATCTGAATGTTGTGGAATATCCGCTGTACTCTTATTTGGCACAAACATCGTATTGCAGACGCGGGCAGCCATGCAAGCCGGGCTGGGATTTTGTGTTAACTGGTCGGTATGAAGGGACACAAAATTGTTTTGATAATTTTGGCAACAAAGTATCGCTTGCGTATCTTATTTTTGGCAAACTGCCGGTGCTCATCCAAGATATGTATTTGCTGAGTATGTTGACAAGTCAAGAATATGTGAGTCAAAGTATGGCAGGTTCATCAGGCCTTGTGCGCCCTCCGGGTTCAACTGTTCCCTATGGCCAGTATGCAAATGATTTTTATACAACGTTGCTTGCAGGCACCGATGTTGTCTTTGATGCAGAACAGCGATCCTACGGATTTGACATGACCTTTGCGTATCGATGGTGTTTATCCGATAACAGCAAAGTGTCTCTGTTGGCCGGTGTTCTCATTCCTTTTCGTCAAATACTTCGTATTTTAGAGCCGCGCTTTGTTGGTGGATCATTGTATGCAGGGCTTGCTGAAACAACATCTGATTTTTTTACAGATTATACTGATGTACAAGATTTTTTTGATGCAGGAATAGTGGCGCCCAAAGGAACGGTACTTCAGCGTCGCCAACGAGCAACAGGAGTTGGTGATACGGCGGTGTTTGTTTTTGTCGATTGGGCGTGGCTCCGACCCTATGTTGAGGATCTTCAGTTTGGTATTAATTTTTTGTGTCCAACCGGCGGCAGAGAAAGTGCCTTTAAAGTTTGGGACATTGTATTTGGCAATGGCGGTGCATTTGCTATCGATTTTTTTGGACAAGTTTTTTTTGCTACCGCAAGTCCGTATTTGAGCCCTTTTATAAAGCTTGGTGTGGTTGCGAATGTGCCCTACACTAACATTCAACGAATTCCGCAACAGATTACTCAATCGCAGCCAGTCGCTCTTCTTGACTCTGTTCAAGGGCTTATTATTCCGCCAAAAATTGCAGAAGATGGTTTTTTTGTTACGGATTTTCAATTTTTTGATAGCACCGTTCGTGAATTAACGAACAATGCAGTTCCAGTGCGCACCCGCCTGGGAACCATTGTTGATGTGTGGATTGGCAACTATGCCTATGATCTGTTTCTTGATCAGTTTATTTTTGGTCTTTTTTATGCTTTTGAATTTCAGTCAGATGATCATGTGTCTGTTTCTTCTGAACAAAATGGAGTATTTAACACCGCAGTACTTTCAGATAACACGCGGAGTATTAGTCATGCCATCGTCTGGGATCTTACCTATGAAACATCAACGGCGGAACATGTCATAGAAATAGCCTTGGGCGGCAAAAATGTGCTGGCAGGAAAAAATGTTGCTCAGACTAATGAGGTGCTGGTAAGTTTTGCCATCGCATTTTGACATGTGCTTGCATTGGTGAAGCATGGTGATATACTACAGGTAATTTATGATGTCTTCATAAACAAAAAAATATAAAGGAAGAGTATGTTGGCAGTTTCTGTGTTATTCGTACTGAGTTTTCCCATTTTTTCTTTGTCGAATGAAAAACTTTCTAATTATGATTTAAAGTTTCAGCAATCACTTGACTTCCAAGCTTCTGAAAAAAAGGCTTCTGCTGAAAAAGTAAAAGTGAAACAGTTGCTTATACTGGCAAAAAGTGGTGCATCAGAAGAGTTCAAAAAGTTGTTGCATATTGATGATGATCCAGTGGTTGTGAATGGGTCTGATGAAAATGATGTTTCTATTTTGTATCATGCGATGAGCAGGTTACATGAATATACAATGAGTGCATTATGTGAACGTAAACGTATCACAGAATCAGGAATTCCTGTTCCATCCGATTTACTAAAAAGTTGGACTGAAAAAGCTGCAGGATATCAAGAAATAATCAACGCGATCATTGGCCACAAAAATTTTAAGCTGAGGCATAATTATACATGGGACGAAGATCTGACATTTCCCGCTGATTGGGCAGTTAAATTTGGGCAGTTTGAGCTTTTGCTGCCGCTGCTGAATTTGGACAAAACAGTTGAATCATGTTCATATGATTTTGTAAAAAATGTAACGCCTTATATGGATAAACTTGCTCCAGAGGTACAGGCTATTTTGGCAGAAATGCAAAAAAAAATAAAGGAAAAAATATGTTGAAGCTTTCCATTTTATTGCTCCTCAATGTTTCCGTTGTTTATGCGATGGATGTGGCCGATTTTTTAAGTGAGTTAAGTCTTGGTCAAACTGAAGTGTATCAAGAGAAAGCTATTATACCAAAACCTCTCATACTTATAGCCAAAAATGGTATGGCAAATACATGCAAAAAATATCTTGAAGGGAACGTTTGTGTGAATCTAAAAGACGATAATGGTATTCCAGCATTATATTATGCAATGCAGGGATTACATGAAAATATATTGAACAAAAGAGATGTGAATCAAGTTGCTTCTGATATGCAGAAAATTATAGTAGAAAGAGTTGCTCAATATAACAGAGTAATAAGCATAATTATTAATCATGAGACATTTGATCCTGCGCTGCACTACAAAGACTACGGAGATTATGAAGAAGAAAAAGAAACTACGTATCCCCTTGATTGGGCAGTTAAATTTAAACTGCATGCATTATTACCCCCATTACTGCAAAAAAATAGTATGGCGCATTCCCGTCATTTTTTAAAAAATATAGCACCCTTGATGCATAAAGTGGATCCGGGAGTGCATGATACTTTATCTAAAAAATCGAAGTTTTTGCAAAAGGTGGTATCGCATAGCCGTAAAAAAAGTCTCGAATTTCTTTTCGACAAATATAAGCCCAGTCAAAAAATATTGAGCCGTGCATTGTATCATGCATTTAATGACTACAGAGATGATGATATGAAATTTCTGGTAAAATTTGGTGCAACATTAAATTATCGATCAAAAAAACATAAAACGACCCTTTTAATTGAGTACGCAAAATCATCTATTTCTCTGCACGAAGATGGGATAAAAGCGCTTATTCCTCTTATAAAAGAACACAATGCTTGTAATCCAGCACAGCAAATTGATTCTTCAGGCAATAATCCCTTTCATTATATTTTAAAAAGTAGATGGTGGGATAATGACCTAGAAAAATGTATACAGCATATGTTAGAACTGGGCATATCTCCTCGGGAGGTCAATGATGAAAAGGAAACACCGTTGCATGTCTATGCAGAAACGAACAATGCACGAGATTATAACAAACGTATTGAGTTTTGTAAGAAACATGGCCTTGATTTTCAGGCAAAAAGACAGTATGGAAATACAGCAGCAGAATGTACAAATAATGGGATCATTAAAAAGGCGATAGAAAAAGTGATAGAAGATGGAGAGAAAATAAAAGCAGAACCAAAAATAGAAGAATCAGATGTAGAAGAATCGGATGTAGAATCGGATGAAGAACCGGAAGTTAATACACAAAAAACGGGAACAGAATCCTGAGCTGGTTAACTTATTATCTCCATTCATTTTTCCTCCATTCGTACCTCATGGAGCCTCATAAGAAAGAGAAGTATTTCTATCTTTCTTTTTCTAATACATCCTTCCCAAGTTTATCCTGAGCAAGAGCCTGCCCTGAGCTCATCGTTGAAGGATCAAGAGTCCTTGGGCAAAGTTGAAGCATATTAAAAAAGGCTGAGGTAGAGCTCATTCTCATGAATACTGACAACTTTTAGATATATACAACTTTTTATTAAAAAATTGGATATAATTCTTGTATTCTTATAGATGGAAAGATATTATTTTTAATACTATAAAAGGTCTAGGAAGAGTATGAACAAAAATCAGTTTTTTTTCTTATGTAGCCTATTTATTGGGCATATGTATGCAGCCGAGCGGGATGAAAATTTAGAAATGCTCCGGCAAATGCACCGAGATATGAATCCTCCCAAAGAAGAACAGGAATTGAGCGATATGGATAAGTTAATGAGATCGCAACAAAAAAGGTTATATTCTCCATCATCAGGCTATGGGATGCCACAGGGAAATGTATATCAACAACCCATGTCATCAGGATTTGGCGTATATGATCTAGTAGAAGGGACAAAGGCACTTAACAAAAGGCAGCTGAGAAAAGTAACGCTTGAAGATCAATATTTGGGAGCAACATTGGGAGGCGCTATTGGTGATGCTCTTGGCAAAGGGACGGAAAAAATTGCATTGCCAATATCAAATGGTTTATGGAAAGTTGTACCAAAAGAACAAAAAACAATGGCAAAAATTTTTGAGCGGTATCCGAAAGGGTTGACACAATTTTCTCAAATTAATCAAACGGCAGGATGGTTCGCGCCGACTGGTTATAATTCGCAGACCGTTGTTGGTTTTTATACTGATGATACAGCAATGGCACGCATAGTATTTTGGTCATTGATTGATTCTGCAGAAAAAGTGAAAGATATTAGTAAGTTGGATCTTAATCTTACTATGTCTAAAATTGCTGACAGGCTTATTGCTGATATGAGTGTGACCAAAGGATGGACGCAACGGTATCGAGGTCCAGGCAAAACATCAATAAAAAATATAAACACACTTGTAAGGCGTAAGCAAGAATTTAAATCAAAAAAAGGGAAATCTAATCCTGAGTGGTGGAAAGCCGGAGGACCCAAAGAAGGGGGTAATGGATCAGTCATGCGCGTGTATCCCTTTGCGCTTGTCCTGAAGGAAAATCCGGATAAAGCAATTAAATTCGCCGCTCAACATTCATATCTGACTCATGGAGATCCAAGTGCGCTTGCTGCCTGCGCAGCAATGGTTGCGGGAGTGATAGCTAATTTTGATAAAAAAAATCCTGAAGTTGTTATCAGAAAAATGGCAGATGCTGCTCGTTTATATGATCATGCAACGGCGACAGAACTGGAGGCGGTTATCAAAAAGGCTGATAAAGCAAGAAATGCTTTAGCCAATGAAGAATCGGGCAAATTTAATACATTGCATGAACAGTTTTTTAACGAATATCGTGGATGGGGCGCGCGTGAAGCGATTGTAGCGGCGGCATATTTATATTCGCTCTTTCCTGATGATATCATGGGAGCAATTTATGCTGGTGTGCATACGCCCGGAGATAGTGATAGTATTGCAGGAATGGCGGGAACGCTTGTTGGGTCTCGCGTTGGAGCATTAGCAATTCCAGGAAAGTTGAAAGAGCAGCTAGAAGATGTTAAAGGGCTCAGCGCGCTTGCTTGAATAGCGTATGAATTACAAGAGTAGGGATACATATTCTTTGGCTTAATCAGCTGATTCTGATCATGTTCGTTCTTTATTTCTATTATAAAATTTTACAGAGTAGTTCAGGGATGATGGTTGACTAAAAAATGCATTCATATATTCTAAAATGGTTACTATAAGCTTTTTTACATGGAGTAATGTATGAAATATTTTGCATATAAATATTTGTTTGCTGTAATTTTTGTCTCGTTTTTTTATCCATCATATGGGCAAATTGTTAATTTTAATTATGACCGTGACGCAAAAGCAGTAAAAAATATTATTACAAATAATAAAAATTTATTAACACCATCCAAAATAGAAAATTATACCTTTGATATTGATTGTATGTTGAAAAACCGTCTTCTAGGTACTTGCCTATCTAGTAATATTTTTTTTGCGCGTGATAAAAATGCTATAGTGCATATAAAAGTGCAAAAAGAACATAATAAAATTGTCGGAGTGTGCATTTATGTGACTGCGCGGGAAAAAAATTATTTAACTGGATGCATATTTTTTCTTGCAGTCAAACCTGAATTCCATGATAAAGGATATGGTAAAAAATTGCTCAGTACTGCAGTACAAGATCTAAAAAAGCTCAACGTAATTTTTATTGACGCAATAATACCTTTAGATAATTATGCAGTACAACAACTATATCAATCATGCGGGTTCTCTTTCCGGGATAAAGGTCCTGAAGGTGACCACTATCGATATATTCGTTAAAAACCAGACATGCAATGAAATTTAAAATTCAATATATTTTTGTTGATATTATAACCTTTTTTACATGGAGTAATGTATGAAATATCATGCATATAAGTATTTATTTGTCGTAATAGTTGCCTCATTTTTTTATCCATCACATGGAAAAATTGTTGATTTTGATTATGACCGCGATGCAGAAGCGGTAAAAAAGATTATCGAAAATGAGGACAATTTATTAACCGCTGAAATAAAAAACATGTCTTGCGAAATAGTCAGCATTGATATAGATTATCTGTTAAAATCCCGTGCTTTTCTTTTTCATATGGCAGGAGATCTTGGTCTTCATCATCCTGCAGGAAATCAGGATATCCTTGTTCCGCAAGATGAAAATTGTACCATGTATATAAAAGTACAAAAAGAACATGATATAATTGTTGGAGTTTGCATATATGTTATACAAAAAGGTGCGTGCGGTCCTGATATTTTGAGCGGTTCCATATTTTTATTTGCAGTCAAATCTGAGTTTCATGTTAATAAAGGATATGGTGAGAAGCTGCTGAGTTGTGTTATACAAGAAATAATACAAGTGTCAGGTATACAACGCATTCTTGCAACAGCACCACCTGAAAATCTTTATGCACAAGAAATGTATCAGAAACTTGGTTTTTCCTGTGCAGGAAGTGACGGTAAAGCTGTTTTTTACGACTATCCGTGCTCAAGTTACATGGAGTAATGTATGAAATATTCTACTTATAAATATTTGTTTGCTGTAATGCTTGCCTCGTTTTTTTATCCATCATATGGGCAAATTGTTAATTTTAATTATGACCGTGACGCAAAAGCAGTAAAAAACATTATTACAAATAATAAATATTTACTAATCCCGTCTACAATAGACAATTGTAATTTTGATATTGATTGTATGTTGAAAAACCGTCTTCTCGGTACTTGCCTATCTAGCAAGATTTTTTTTGCGCATGATAAAGATGCTATAGTGCATATAAAAGTGGAAAAAAAACATGATAAAATTATTGGAGTGTGCATCTATGTGACTGTGCCGGAAAAAGATTGTTTAATTGGAGGCATACTTTTCCTTGCGGTTAAATCAGAAGTTCAGGTTAGAGGATATAAATTGCTTAGAGCTGCAATAGAAGATCTAGAAAAGCTCGGTGTAATTTTTATTGACGTAATAATACCTTTTAATGATTATGTAATGCGACAGTTATTTCAAGCATGCGGATTTATTTTCCGGGATAAAGATCCTGAAGGTGAACGCTATAAATATATTTGTTAAAAACCAGACATACAATATAGGGAAAAGTGGTTGGCTTTGACTACTACAACCGTTCATAGAAATTAATGACTTGCTGCGCTCGTTCCCTGCCAGACCAAAAAGCTTTCAATAAAGCCCATTAAATCCCCATCAAGAACTAACTCAGGCTGCGGTGATTCATAATCAGTGCGGTGATCCTTGATCATTTTATACGGGTGCAAGACGTATGACCTGATTTGTGATCCCCATTCGATTTTTTTCTTTTCCGTGCCTGCTTTTACTTGTTCCTTACGTTCTTCTTCTGCTTTTTGCGCGAGTTTTGCTTTGAGCATTTTCATGGCAGTTTCTTTATTTTGCAACTGAGACCGCTCATTTTGGCACTGAGTGACCGTATTTGTTGGAATGTGCGTAATGCGTACGGCAGATTCTGTTTTATTGACATGCTGTCCTCCTGCACCGCCGGCGCGATAGGTGTCGATGCGTAAATCTTGAGGGTTAATTGTTATTTCAATGTCAGGCGCTTCAGGAAGAACGCTGACGGCCGCAAATGATGTGTGGCGACGCTTATTAGCATCGTAGGGTGAAATGCGCACGAGGCGATGAATTCCATGCTCGCTTTTGAACACGCCGTAGGCATTTTTACCTTTAATAAAGAGGGTGGCAGATTTTATGCCTGCCGTTTCCCCTGCTTGGTAATCAATAATGGTGGCGGTATATTTGTGTTGCTCGCAAAATCGGACGTACATGCGCAATAGTATTTCTGCCCAATCTTGTGCTTCAGTGCCGCCAGCCCCTGCATTAATATTTAAGAAACAGTTATTATTGTCATGAGGGCCGGTCAGGAGAAGCTCTATTTTAAAGGCAGTGATGTGGCGAACGAGCTGCCGTATATCAGTTTTAATTTTTTGCAATTCTGCCTCATCCTGGGCAAAAAGGTCGATGAACTCCAGGAGGTCTTTGTATGATTGCATAAGCTCATAGTACTGCTCACGCTTATTTTTGACCTGTTGAAGTTCCTTCAAAACCGAGGCGTGCTGGGGGTTTTTCCAGAACTCCTCTTCCTTTGTTTGAGCCTCAAGGCTATGGAACTGTTGTTCAAAATGGGCATTGTTCCAAAATGTTTGTATAAGAGCGATATTTGGTTCGCATTGTTTGAGGGATTCTTTTAATTCGTCAGCAAGCATGTTTGTATCCTTATATATAGGTTTATGATATCATGAATAAGAAAGTCGTACAAATGCTTCAGGAAAGGCTTTTTTTGCTTATTTTGTCTTATGCCGAAAATATATTTGAAAAAATGTTTAAAAAAAGTTGACACCTGTAATGGTACCGGTATAATATACCCTGCTTGTCGAGATGACGAAGCAACTGAAAAAACGAAATTAGAATTTAAAAGATCTTTGAAATACACAAGAAAATAAAAATTAGCACCTGCTTGTTTTTGAGAACAGTTCCTGAAATTTTTGTGATGAAGAGTTTGATCCTGGCTCAGAATGAACGCTGGCGGCGTGCCTAACACATGCAAGTCGAGCGAGAAAGCCCTTCGGGGTAAGTACAGCGGCGGACGGGTGAGTAACACGTAAGAATCTGCCCTTTAGTGAGGAATACCTTCGAGAAATCGAAGTTAATACTGCATACGTCTTGAAAAAGAGAAAGATGGCTTTTATGCTATCGCTGAAGGATGAGCTTGCGGACTATTAGCTAGTTGGTAGGGTAAAGGCCTACCAAGGCGATGATGGTTAGCCGGCCTGAGAGGGTGTACGGCCACATTGGAACTGAGACACGGTCCAGACTCCTACGGGAGGCAGCAGTGGGGAATATTGCGCAATGGGCGAAAGCCTGACGCAGCGACGCCGCGTGGAGGATGAAGGCCTTAGGGTTGTAAACTTCTGTTAGGTGGGAAGAAATGCCTGTCTATAATACAGACGGGTAATGACGGTACCATCAGAGAAAGCACTGGCTAATCTCGTGCCAGCAGCCGCGGTAATACGAGAGGTGCAAGCGTTATTCGGAATTACTGGGCGTAAAGGGTGCGTAGACGGCATATTAAGTCTGTTGTTAAATTCTCCGGCCTAACCGGAGACGTGCAATGGAAACTGATGTGATTGAGGATGAGAGAGAGAAGTGGAATTCCCGGAGTAGCGGTAAAATGCGTGGATCTCGGGAGGAACACCGATGGCGAAGGCAGCTTCTTGGCTCATTCCTGACGTTGAGGCACGAAAGCGTGGGGAGCAAACAGGATTAGATACCCTGGTAGTCCACGCTGTAAACGATGACCACTAGATGTCAGTTCGGCTTAGCTGGATTGGTATCAAAGCTAACGCGTTAAGTGGTTCGCCTGGGGAGTACGGTCGCAAGACTAAAACTTAAAGGAATTGACGGGGGTTCGCACAAGCGGTGGAACATGTGGTTTAATTCGACACTACGCGAGGAACCTTACCTGGGCTTGACATGCATATGCCAGTCGTAGAAATACGATCTTCCAGATTTCGGTTTGGACGTGTGCACAGGTGCTGCATGGCTGTCGTCAGCTCGTGTCGTGAGATGTTGGGTTAAGTCCTTTAACGAGCGCAACCCCTACCATCAGTTGCTACCTACGTAAGTAGAGCACTCTGAAGGGACTGCCTAGGAAACTAGGAGGAAGGTGGGGACGACGTCAAGTCATCATGGTCCTTATGTCCAGGGCTACACACGTGTTACAATGGCCGGTACAACGAGGCGCAAACTCGTAAGAGGGAGCAAATCTTTCAAAGCCGGTCTAAGTTCGGATTGAGGTCTGCAACTCGACCTCATGAAGTTGAAATCGCTAGTAATCGCGTATCAGAACGGCGCGGTGAATACGTTCTCGGGCCTTGTACACACCGCCCGTCACGCCATGAAAGCTGTTTGTACCCAAAATCATCTTAGCTAACCTGTAAAGGGGGCGGATGCCTAAGGTATGAAGAGTGATTGGGGCGAAGTCGTAACAAGGTAGCCGTAGGAGAACCTGCGGCTGGATCACCTCCTTTCGAGGGAGATTAATCTGGAACACTATATTTGTGTTCTACACTTTAGGTGTGTTTTTACAAGAATTGTTTTCAAGGCATGCAGGTGCCTTATCTATAACGACGGTGTTAATTAAAGCTATCAGGTTTGGTAGTTACCTACGGGCCTATAGCTCAGTTGGTTAGAGCACCCCGCTGATAACGGGGAGGTCAGTCGTTCGAGTCGACTTAGGCCCACCAAGTCTTTGTCGATGAGAATATGCGAGCGTGAGGGGATGTAGCTCAGTTGGTAGAGCGTCCGTTTTGCACGCGGAAGGTCAGCGGTTCGAATCCGCTCATCTCCACCAAAAATAGTAATTGTGTGAGGTGAATCGTGGGGTTATTGCAATGATGATGCAAGCTTGTTAGTTATAGATGTCGGGTCAGGTATATTAAAATTTTCTTGTGTAGTAAAATTATGACAAAAAAGTGGAGTGTTGATAAAAAATTTGTGATCTTTGAAATGTTCGTAGATTAAGTAATATACGCAGGGTAGCCACATTAAATTATGGTTAATTGAAAAGGGCATTTTGGTGGATGTCATGGTATCAAGAGACGATGAAGGAGGCGGAAGACTGCCATAAGCCTCGGGGAGCTGTCAATCAAGCTTTGATCCGAGGGTGTCCGAATGGGGAAACCTACCTAAGTAAAACTTGGGTATCTATATTTGAATTCATAGAATATAGAAGTGAACGGCATGAACTGAAACATCTCAGTAGTGTCAGGAATATAAAACGAATGTGATTCCCGTAGTAGTGGTGAGCGAACTGGGAAGAGTCTAAACCTATATCATGTCAAAGTCTGTATACGTTGTGCTATAGGTGTAGTGAGATATATTGTGTGCGACGTACAGGTCGTGCGTTGGAAACAGGTACTTTAGCTGAATTGTTCTGGAAAGGACAGCCACAGAAAGTGACAGCCTTGTACGCGAAAAAGTTCATGTTACAATAAATATACTCTCGAGTACTACAGAGCACGTGAAATTCTGTAGGAATCAGCCCGGACCATCGGGTAAGGCTAAATACTTCTTGATGACCGATAGTGTACAAGTACCGTGAGGGAAAGATGAAAAGAACCCCGGGAGGGGAGTGAAATAGAACCTAAAACCAAATGTCTACAAGCGGTAGAAGCGCAGTATACGTACGCGCAACTACGTACCTTTTGCATAATGAGCCGACGAGTTATCTTACGATGCAAGGTTAAGTTTTGAAAGAACGGAGCCGCAGCGAAAGCGAGTCTGAATAGGGCGTTTAGTATCGTGAGGTAGACCCGAAACCTAGTGAGCTATCCATATCCAGGATGAAGTCTCGGTTACACGAGATGGAGGTCCGAACCGGTGTGGGTTGAAAACTGCTCGGATGAGGTGTGGATAGGAGTGAAAGGCTAATCAAACTGGGAAATAGCTGGTTCTCCCCGAAATATATTTAGGTATAGCCTTGCTGAATTGATTATGGAGGTAAAGCACAGTTAGAGTTTTGGGGGCGTAAGCTTACCGGTCTCTTACTAACTCTGAATACCGTAATTTTTGAAAGCAGGAGGCAGACTGTGGGGGATAAGCTTCATAGTCGAGAGGGAAACAGCCCAGACCATCAGCTAAGGTCCCCAAGTATCCGTTAAGTGGGAAAAGAAGTGAAAATACACAGACAGCCAGGAGGTTGGCTTGAAAGCAGCCATCCTTTAAAGAAAGCGTCACAGCTCACTGGTCAAGTGTTTTTGCGCTGAAGAATAAACGGGGCTAAACGGATCACCGAAGCTATGGCTTTGGTAAAACTTCGGTTTTACCAAGGGGTAGGGGAGCGTTCCTTGATAGATACAAGTTTGACCGTAAGGACAGATGATGGATCAAGGAAGTGAGCATGTCGGTATAAGTAACGAAAAAATAGGTGAAATTCCTGTTCGCCGTAAGTCTAAGGTTTCCTGGGAACGGTTTATCCACTCAGGGTTAGTCGATACTCTAAGCCGAGGCCGATTGGAGTAGGTGATGAGAAACAGGTCAATTATTCCTGTACCACGGACAAAACGTTTGAGTGAGGGAGTGACGCAGAAGGGTAGGTCAACTTGTCGTATGGATGACAAGCGAAGCGTAAAGGAAGATCTCATAGGCAAATCCGTGAGGTCGCTACTTCTGAAACGTGACAGGTATTCCGATCGCAAGAAAGGTATATTTGATTGAACCCACGCTGACTAGAAAAGCTTCTAGCGAGTTTTGTTGGTGATCGTACCGCAAACTGACACAGGTAGACGAGCAGAGAATGCTCAGGCGTTGAGATAATTATCATTAAGGAACTCGGCAAAATTGCCCCGTAACTTCGGGAGAAGGGGTGCCTATATTGTTTCCGATTAATCTTGGAAAGCAGTGTTAGGTTGCAACAAAGAGGCCCAATCGACTGTTTAACAAAAACACAAGGCTCTGCAAACTCGTAAGAGGAAGTATAGAGTCTGACGCCTGCCCAGTGCCGGAAGGTTAATGAGAGAGGTTAACTCGTAAGGGTGAAGCTTTGAACTGAAGCCCCGGTAAACGGCGGCCGTAACTATAACGGTCCTAAGGTAGCGAAGTACCTTGTCGGGTAAGTTCCGACGCGCATGAATGGCGTAACGAGTTGGGCGCTGTCTTGATGATAAACTCAGTGAATTTGTAGTGCCGGTGAAAATGCCGGCTACCCGCAGAAGGACGGAAAGACCCCGTGCACCTTTACTATAACTTGGCATTGATTTTTGAATTGATTTGTGTAGGATAGGCGGGAGACTGCGAAGTCAAGGCGCTAGCTTTGGCAGAGTCAACCTTGAAATACCGCCCTTATTAGTTTGGAAATCTAACTTTGTACCGTAATCCGGGCGAAAGACAGTGTCTGGTGGGTAGTTTGACTGGGGTGGTCGCCTCCTAAAATGTAACGGAGGCGTTCAAAGGTTCCCTCATGACGTATAGAAATCGTCATAAGAGCGTAAAGGCATAAGGGAGCTTGACTGCGAGACATACAGGTCGAGCAGGTGCGAAAGCAGGACTTAGTGATCCAGTGGTTCTGCATGGAAGGGCCATTGCTAAACGGATAAAAGGTACGCCGGGGATAACAGGCTGATCTCCTCCAAGAGTCCTCATCGACGAGGAGGTTTGGCACCTCGATGTCGGATCATCACATCCTGGGGCTGAAGAAGGTCCCAAGGGTTCGGCTGTTCGCCGATTAAAGTGGTACGTGATCTGGGTTCAGAACGTCGCAAGACAGTTCGGTCCTTATCCGCTGTGGGCGTAGGGTACTTGAGAAGGGCTGTCCCTAGTACGAGAGGACCGGGATGGGTAAACCGCTAGTGTTCCAGTTGTTCTCCAAGAGCAACGCTGGGTAGCTAAGTTTATGAGAGATAACCGCTGAAAGCATCTAAGTGGGAAGCTCGCTTCAAGATAAGGTACCCCGTATCAGACGTAAGTCTGGTACATAATTAAGGCTCCTTGAAGACTACAAGGTTGATAGGCTGGGTGTATAAGCATAGTAATGTGTGTAGCTAACCAGTACTAATAAGCCGAATGTTTTAACCGTATATATGATTAAAAATTATGGCGCTGTGTATGTTACTTAATCTATGATCGCAAAGTAGAAGATCACGATAAATTATGCCAGTAAAAGCTGGCGCGAAAAATTTCTGGTGGGTATAGCTATGGGGAAATACCCGTTCCCATTCCGAATACGGAAGTTAAGTCCATAGCGCCGATGATACTTGGCTGGAGACGGCCTGGAAAAGCAGGTACTGCCAGATTAAATTAGAGGGGCACTTGAAAAAGTGCTCCTTTTTTGTGGTTCACGGGTGCCTCGTGGAGCCTTAGAGGAAAGAAAGATTATAATTATCTTTCCCTTCTTTAACATTCTTCGTGTAGCCTCATAAAAATCTCATGGAACTTTTGAATGATCATAAAAATTTGAGTTTTGATGAAAAAGGTTCTTCTACTGCTACTTGATGTGTTTTTATAGGATGCTCTCATATCTGTTTTTTTATATGGCTGCAGGCGATGTCTTGGCGTACCAATTTAAGGTCTTCTTGTATCATTTCCCGTATTAGTTGTTCAAATGACGTTGTGGAGTGCCAGCCAAGAAGTTCTTCTGCCTTGGTGGGGTCACCGATGAGAAAGTCTACTTCAGTGGGACGGAAATAACAGGGATCTATGAGTACGAGGGCCATCCCGGTATTTGTATCGTATCCAATTTCATCAACGCCCTCTCCTGTCCAGGCAATATTGATGTTAACTTCCGCAAATGCACGTTCGACAAATTGACGAACTGAATGAGTTTCGCCGGTGGCAATAACCCAATCATCAGGTGTTGTATATTGTAAAATGAGCCACATTGCTTCCACGTAATCACGTGCATGCCCCCAGTCTCGTTGGGCATCAAGGTTTCCCAGATATAATATTTTTTGCATACCCAAGGCGATGCGTGCAACAGCGCGAGTGATTTTTCGAGTGACAAACGTTTCTCCTCGTTTGGGAGATTCGTGATTAAATAAAATGCCGTTTGAGGCAAATATTCCATACGCTTCGCGATAGTTTTTAGTAATCCAATATGCATACTGTTTTGCTATTGCGTAGGGCGAACGCGGGTTGAACGGAGTATTTTCATCTTGTGGTATTTGGATAACTTTTCCGTACAGTTCACTGCTTGATGCTTGATAAAAACGTGTTTTTTCGCACAGATTGAGTATGCGAATAGCTTCGAGAATGCGGAGAGTTCCCAGTCCATCAACCTGCGCAGTGTATTCAGGAAGTTCAAAAGAAACTTTTACGTGACTTTGTGCGGCTAAATTGTAAATTTCATCAGGCTGAATACGGGCAATAAGACCGACAAGATTTGCAGTGTCAGTGAGATCTCCATAATAGAGAAACAGTCGTTCGTGATTATACACGTGATCAATGCGCTCAGTATTGATGAGAGAGCTGCGGCGTTTAATGCCGTGAACTTCATACCCTTTTTCAAGTAATAGATCCGTCAAATATGCGCCATCTTGGCCAGTAATGCCAATGACAAGCGCTTTTTTGAGAGAAAAAACTGGTGTTATAATGAGAAACAAATATAGTAAAAAAATGTCTATAGGAAAGTGCATATGTCTCATAGGATATCCTTTTTTTTACATGACTTCTTTTTTGCATAACGCTATCTTACACAAAGTAGCTCTTTGGTAACACATTTTGCAAGATGATGAATATGCTCAAGAATTATGCGTAAAAAAAATGAATTGCTAGTCGAATATTCCTTCTTCCTGACACCAAGAAAGTGTTTGTTCAATGCCTTGTGTCAATGATGTCTGAGCAGACCAGCCAAGAGAGGAGAGCTTGTCGACATTTAATAATTTTTTTGGCGTGCCGTCAGGTTTTGTTGCATCAAACACAATGTCGCCATCATAGCCAACGATACCTTTAATAAGGTAGACAAGATCAAGAATAGTGATATCTGTTCCGGTGCCAATGTTGACGATGTCATTGCCTGAGTAGTACTGCATGAGAAAAACGCATGCATCCGCAAGATCATCAACATACAAAAATTCGCGGTACGGTTTTCCCGTTCCCCAAATGGTGACAGATGGTTCATTATTTTGCTGTGCAGTATATATTTTACGCAAGAGCGCAGGAAGTACGTGAGAGTTATTTAGATCAAAATTATCGTGGGGTCCATAGAGATTTGTTGGCATACAGGCAATAAAATTTGTGCCGTATTGCCGATTATATGATTGACACATTTTTATACCAGCAATTTTTGCTATCGCATACGGCTCATTTGTCCATTCAAGCGGGCCGGTCAAGAGATACTCTTCTTTAATTGGTTGAGGACATTCGCGGGGATAAATACATGAAGAACCTAAAAAGAGGAGCTTTTGTACGTCATATTGCCAAGCTGCGTTAATAACATTCGTTTCAATCATGAGATTTGTGTAAATAAAATTGGCAGGATAATCCATATTTGCTTTGATGCCACCAACTTTTGCAGCAGCTAAAAAAACGAAATCAGGTTGTTCTTGTGCAAAAAAATCGTTGACTGCATCTTGATCAGTCAAATCAAGTTCATCATGCGTGTAGGTGATAATATTTGTGTATCCTTGTGCTATCAAAGCGCGTACAATAGCAGAGCCAACAAGACCAGTGTGTCCAGCAACATATATCGTTGCATCAGAAGGCATAGAATTTTTTGCACTCAGAAGTGATGGACATGAAAAGAGAATTAAAAGAAAAATGAATGTTACCATAGAAAAGCTCCTTTTTTATGTAAGACTTTTCTTCATGATAAACATAAAAGAAAAATGATGTCAATCAGTTGTGTTGGTTCATAACATATGAGACTGAAGGCCTCCCTTTAATTTCTGATAGTATTGCGCAGGAGTAAGATTTTGTAAAGCCTGATGAGGTCTGATAATTATTGTAGCGATGGATATATTTTTGAAGATTTTTTTGAATAATCCTTAAAGAACTGGCCCCAGTATAAGATACATAAAACTCATATTTAACGGTACAATTTCCTCGTTCAACATTGCCATTATATTTGGGAGAACGGGGAGGGAGTACAAAAAGGGGAATGTTCAGCTCTTTACATGCTTGTTCAAACTCTCCCCTAAACTCTGATCCACCATCAACCTGGGCAGACAACATGGGAAATGGTAAGGATCGTCTTGCGTGTTCAAGAAATTTCGTTGCAGAACAGCTATCTGCACGAGGGTAAGCTTGTGCAACAATAATTTTAGTGATAGGACAAATTGCTTTAAAATGCTTGATTGTTTTGTCTGGAACCTCGGAAATACTCATGTGATCAATTGGTATGTATTCACCGGGTTTTTTGGCCTTCATATCTCTGGTCCATGGCTTCGCATGATCATCAAATGTACGAGGCTTTCTTTTCTTCCCCCTCATATAAAAATACGCAGCTTTAACTTTATCTTCCTTTATAAGCTTGGATAAGATCCGACCAATGGTGCTTACGGATTTTTTGATACTATAATCCCTTTTTAAAACTGCTGCTATTTTTTCTTTGCCCCATAGTGGATTTATTTTGCGAATATGAAGAACTTTCTTTTCAACATTTGCATCCCACAGGGGCTTTCGAACATTATTGGGGCGTCTGCTTGCCTCTTCCAATCCAGCAAGCCCATAAAATTTATAATTTTTTCTCCATCGATAATATGTTGCTCGCGATATTTTCAGTGTTTCAAGCGCTGTTTTTTGGGAGCATTTTTCAGCAATTAATTTATCATACTGCTCTAATTTCTCCTTTCTTTCATATGCAAGTTGTGTATACTTTGTTGTATCAACTTTGTTTATTTGATACAAACTTTTGTGCAGTCTGTTTATCTGCTGCATGATTTTAGGCCTCCTTACATTTAGTAATATTTACGGAGGCCTTTATTTTACACTATTCTCACATGTAACTGAACTAGGACATCAGTGGTCAAGAGATTTTACATTGACTTAGGTGGCTTTTTTTTCGTACAGTAGCGGAGAAATAGCATGCAATATTTTTTTCACAAGGGGAAGTACATGCGTGGATACATTATAGCAAGTATGTTGCTGGTAAGTACCACTCTGCCGTATGAGGCGAGGGTGTTAATTACTGGTGGTGCAGGTTTTATTGGAAGTCACCTGGTGGAGTATCTTGCAGCACGAGGCGATCAGATCATTGTTGTCGACCCATGTTTGGGTGGTGATGATGAGTTGTCAATATGTTATGGTGCTATGAAGCATTGCCATTTGAAAAAAATTATGGATCGTTATCCCGATTCTATTCATTGGTATAGAATAGATGTAGAAAATAAGGTAAAGCTTGAAGAGTTGTTTTGGCAAATACAGCCAACACATATTTGCCATTTGGCTGCGTGCGCAGGAGTGCGCAAAAGTATGGAAAATCCTGAACAATATTTAAAAACAAATGTGTTGGGGACACTCAATATTCTCGAAATGGCACGAAAGTATCGTATTGATCATGTTGTTATTGCATCGAGCAGTAGTGTGTATGGAGATTGTCAAGAAGGTCCTTTTTATGAAAGTCAAAAAACAGATTGGCAGAGCAGTCCCTATGGTATGAGTAAAAAAGCATGTGAGTTGCTTGCGTACACATATTATCATTTATACGATGTGCCAAGTACCTGCTTGCGATTTTTTACGGTATATGGGCCATGGGGGCGTATGGATATGGCACCATTTATTTTTCTCAATGCAATATGTCAGGAAAAAATTGTTACTATTACCGGGGATGGCTCCGCAATACGAGATTTTACCTACATTGATGATATTGTGCAAGGTATTGTCAAGGCGCTTGATTATCCCTGTGGGTTTGAAATTGTCAATATTGGGCGCGGGGAGCCAATTAATATTATAGATTTTTTAATGGTGATTGAGCGGGTGACGGGGATTAAGGTACGCATTCAATATGCTAATTCATTTGCCGCGGATGTTGCCATGACGCATGCTGATATTACTAAGGCACGCATGCTTTTCAATTATATGCCATCAGTCTCTGTGCTTGAAGGGATGACGCACATGTATAGATGGTATACCCATGAGTATTTACCCCTGATAAAAGACATGACGTTCGATCAGACGCGTGTCTGAATTTTCCGTGCGCACGAGAACGACAACTTCATCAATGATGAGACAGTTATTGGTATTCCACAGACAATGTTGTGGATACATTACCATTGAATGATTGCCGATGAGCTGTGCTGTGCGGGCAAAATTTGATGTTCCTCTAATTAAACAGTCAAAATGGGCCATGGCGCATAGGTCATCAACGGGTGAATGGTCATCATCAGCATGGGATATGAGAGATATATTTGATTTTTTAACATGCATTCGAAATCGTGCAAGAAGCTCTTGTGGGCGAGGATAATCAGTGAATAAATACACAATAAGAGGTTTATCATGGAGTAGGGCTGAAAGAAGTAGAATTTGATCGACATAATATTGCTCAGGAGGGAATTCGAGGGGATATTTTTTATCCAGTTCTTGTGCAAGAACTTTTCGTTGTTGTTGGTCCAGAAGAGATAATGTTTTGGCATCTTCATCATAGTAGGGCATTATGGGGCCTGGTTGTTTGTGCATAGTGTAGGGAAAAGTTTGATAAAAGGAATGTGATGCAAAAAGTTCCTCTTTCCCTTTATTGATGTGGACGGCGACCGTTATGGCATGATCATGGGGTGGCAGATCGACAGGAATAGTTTTGATAACGGGGGTAATTTTTTGTACTAATTCTTTGCGAAATGGATCATTGTGTATGATGGCAAAACAGAGATTTTCTATATATGTCTGGTGAATAAAATAGCTACTATCTTCGACAACTGTGTCTCCAAGGCAATAACGGTAGCGAATAATGGAATCTGGATTGACGGGACCGTCAAAAGCAACATGATAATCACTAACATACAGCGTTGGTTTTGCAGGATTTTCTATGACATCCTTTTCCCGCACAATACAACGTGTTTTTTTAAAAGCCTTAATCGTATTTTTATTGTAATACTGTTCTTGAGAATCGAGTGCAAACATGTTTGATAATGGAAATGGTTTATATAAGAAAGGGAGATTGTGACAAAATGCAAGATATTTTGCCTGACAATAATTTATGAAATTGTCGCCACATGATCCGGGATGGCGTTGGTATGAGATGGCTGCTGATGGTGGTCTATTCCCAGACCAGACAATGGTGAAAAAACAGTTTCCGAGGACAAAAAATAGTACGCGTGTCTTCATTGATTTATATCCTTTTTTTTCAGATGAATAAACTCTCTTTTTTGTACATATTGACTTTTTTTAGCCAATAATACTAAGGTAACATTGATTATTTATGTAGCATAGGCCATAAAGAAAAAAAAGGTCAACTGTTTTTTATGGAAAGGAATAGGGACGCCAATGATAAAGCCAACGTATATGCTGACGCTGTGGTTTATGATAACAATGGGACAGCTTTTTGGACATCGCCCACTGCGCATTTTGATGGTGGTTGAACGATTTCCATGGTGTACCAAACAAGTTATTATTAATCAGTATATCGGATTGTATGAGCGGGGGCATGATATTTACATTTACTCTGAAAAAAGAATGAAAGATGCTCCCATGGATGAAGGATTTCTTGAGCGATACGACATTCCTGCACGGACTTACTATGAAAAGTTGCCCCCTGATTTACACACCTATGATATTATCATATTTCAGTATGGCAATCTGGCAAAAAAGTTTTGCCAGATTAAAAAGGAGTATGGGCTTAAAGCAAAAATTGTTACCTTTTTTCGGGGGTTTGATATTACTGCTGATGAGCAAATTCGTCCTGGGGAGTATGAAGAGCTTTTTAAGATTGGTGATCTATTTTTGCCCATCTGTGAGTATTTTAAGTTCCGTCTGCTCATGCTTGGATGTGATCCGGCGAAGGTAGCAGTCCAATATTCTGGCGTTAACTGTTTATATTTTTCTTTTAAACAAAAAAAAGTAAAAAGACATGAGCCGGTCCATATTATTTCCGTGGGTCGTCTTATAGAAAAAAAAGGCTTTACCTGTGCAGTTCGGGCAGTGATAGAAGTTTTGAGAAGAACAAATGTGCCGATCAAATATACGATTGTTGGCGATGGAAGACAGCGACGAAATATTGAAGACCTTATTAAGCGATATAAGCTTGAAAAATATATAAACTTGGTGGGATGGAAGACGCAGGGAGAACTGGCAGCATTGCTTGAAAGTGCACATATTTGTATGCTGCCCTGTACAACATCAAAGAATGGAACCCAAGATGCGCCGATTAATGTACTCAAGGAAGCAATGTTGTGTGGGTTGCCCGTTATTAGCACCTATCATGGTGGTATTATTGAAATAGTGGAGCCTAATGTATCGGGATATTTGGTTCCTGAGCGAGATGTACATGCTCTTGCACGGGCATTACAGTACCTTGTTGAAAATCCGAATCTATGGGCTAAAATGGGTGCTGCAGGGAGAAAGCGGGTTCGAAATTTATTTGATATGGAAAAATTGAATGCGACGCTCGAAGAACGGTTATATGCAGTGATGGAGCAGGAGCATATCTGAATATAATTTTGTTGCATAAAGTGATTTTTTTTGTAAACTTACTTTCAATATATTAATTTATTTTTTTATTGAAAGTTTCTATGAAGACAAATATGCAACCCTTAGTGTTTACAAAAACTGTTTTTTTTCTTCTGTTTGGCTTTTGCATATCCAAGCCGAGTGAAAAAGCACTTGTTGTTAATATGAAAACATGTTTTTCTGTCAATGAAGATCCAAAAACATATGGCCGTAAAATTCTTGACGTGGCAAGTTCTCCCAATATGAGACATCTTGCTGTTGCATTAGACACTGGAGAGCTCAAAATATATGATATAGGCACCACTTTTCAAGAAGGACAAGGACAAAATAGTATGTATATAAATTGTACTAAGATGGATTTTTTTGTAGATGAGGTGGAAGCTTCGCGAAAAAATGGTAAGCTTCCGTACGCTAGAGTTGCAATTAAAGATAATATAGATATACATGTTGACGTAGAATCTGACGCTATTCTATATGATTCGCATACAAGAATGAAGACAACAATTCAGCATCCAATGCATAGATTACCGCTGCGCTATAAGGAATATCCTCCAGCTTCTTTAAATATTTCGAGAGAAAATGTCCATGGAGGATGTATTTCTTTTGATAATCAATACGGGGCATGTATAGTGGAAAAAAACGAGAAAAATTATCTCATGATCTATAATGCGCTTACGCAAAAAATTGAAATGCAGGAAGAGCTTCCAAATCCACTGGTAAATATGGGGATGCAGCCGCCAATGATTATTAATGGGCAAACATTGCCAAGCAAATTTTGCTCCCTCTATTTTAATACCAATAAACAATTTAATGGCCAGCTTGTTGCAGCGGTAGATGAACATATTATTATCTGGAAAGTCTGGGATAAGATGAAACGTGAAAACGTCTTTACTACATATGAACGGCTAAAGAAGCTTAGAGAGACAAAAAAAAAGGAATGTGATGCTGCATGGAAGAAGATGGATAACGAAAGAGAAAACTTAATTATCCAGCACCTTACTTTTTCTAAAGAAAATCTCTTTCACTTGTCTGAGCAGCACAAGACAGCGAAATGTTTTTTTGAAGAAGCAGAAAAAAATTACGATAATGCATGGGAGGTATTGCACGAAAATATAATTAGAAACCCTGATTTTTCACAGTAAATATGCTATATAATGTCATTGCATAAAGTGACTTCTTTCTATATATAGCATAAATCATTGAATTACCGGTTTGCATCACGATGACCTTTCTCGTAAAAATTTTTCCTTCCTCCCCCGTTTGTCCTGAGCATGAGTATCCTTCAACTCCGCCCAAGGGCTCCGTGAAGGATGTTGAAGAAAGAAAAGATCATGTTTTCTTTTCCCCTGAGCTTCTTGATCCTTCAACTCCGCCTAAAAGGCTCCGTCCTTCGACGCGCTCCAAGAGAGCTTGCTCAGGATAAATTCCGGATTCTTCTTTATTCTTATGAGGCTCCGCGAAGAATGAGCGGAGATAAAAAAATAATTATATCTTTCTTTCCCTGAGGCTCCATGAGGAACGAATGGAGATAAAATATGAGTGGAGCTAAAAAAGTGGATAAAAAATCTAGGCGCATACCCGTGTATAGGGCTGGATCATTCCTTGTTCCATGAGGTTTTTAACAAATTCAAGTTGTTCGACTTTATTTTCAATACCAACAGTCCAATTGGCATGGTGGAGTACAATTTTGTGGGGAGTCCTGAGCGGTTGACCTGGCTTCCAGAGTTTGGCTTCAAGGATGCCGGCGCTAAAAAACATATCAGGTAAATAACCCAACCGAAGGCCATCGGGTCTTCGAGAGCGGTTGTGTATGCAGCGAACAAAAGATAGCTGATCACTGACTTCCTGAAACTCTTCCATGTATGCTCTGACATTTTCCCACAGTTCGCGGGTTTTTTCATTTGCACGGCAGATAAAGAATCCGGTGCATGGTTTGTCGCCAGGGGCATTCCGTTGAATGCGTAGATCATATCCGTCCATGAGTGCCGGAATGAGTGGCTCAATGGGAGCAAAAAACTGAATATCGACATCAGAAAAGACAAATATACTGCCCCAATTTTCATGGATTGCTCGTAAAATAAGATCAACTTTTTTGCGCGTTGTTTTTGTCCAGCCGCGTGATTTAAAAATAGCACTTGGGCATTCTTGTGGCTGGTATTCAAGGATTAAGTCGAAATTGTTATATTTTTTCAAAGAGGGGAGAAAGTAGTCGTTGACAAGAATTCTGTGGGAGGGAGTGTAGATCGCATATAATTTTATGGGATCTTTTTTCCCCTGAGGAGATCTGATTGTTGCTGTTGTTATAAAAAAATTTGCTGCTACAAGAAATATACTTGTATGACGAATTAATCTGCTCATACCTTCCTTATCAAAAAAATTGTTATGCCGTTTTACCTGCAATGCGTTGTACAAGTTCTGAAAACTGTGGTGCAATGTTGTGCATATCATATTCTCGTATTACTTTTTCCTGTGCTTGGTTACATATGTCTGCAATATTTTTAAAGTTTATACATTTAAGAATGCCATGCGCAAGAATTTCCCCGGTGGTATCTTTTTTCATTTCTTCTTCTGACACTAAAAATCCTGTTACTTTATCAATAATAAGTTCTTTATTTCCTCCATGATCAGTTGCAACAACGGGTACAGAAAGCATTGCTTCTTTGAGTACATTAGCAATTCCTTCAGAATCTCCGGTGATAGAGGTAATAGAAGGAAGGACAAAAATGTGAGTTTTTTCCAGATATTTTTTAATCTCTGGCTGAGTTTTTTGTCCAACAAGAGTAATATACGATGACATTTTTTTGTCTTCAATCCGTTTGACCAGTTCGCCATGCAATGGTCCATCCCCAATAATTGTTGTCTTAGTGTGAATATCCATGGAATACCAAAGATGGCTGAGCGCATCAATGAGGTATGCAAATCCTTTTTTTTCTACCAGGCGACCTGTACTAGTAATGAGAAAAGGATCTACAAAAAGGTTATTTTCATTATATTTACGAAACTTTAACAGGCGCGGGGGTTTTGAGCTCATGAAGTTTTTAGTTATAATACCAGATCGTATGACCGCAAGTTTGTCTGCAGGGCACCCTTTTGCAAGTAACTGTTCTTTAAAAAAGTTACAAACGGGCACCAGTTTTGTTCCGTGAACAAAAGCAGCTTTATACCGTGTGGTACACTCTTCTGGATCTCCACGGAAGCGGAGCATCAGAGATTTTATAACATTTGGGAACTCTTCTTTAATTTTTGCATACAGCTCACCAAGGTCTCCCCACTCACAGACAATAACATCATATCTTTTAAAATCGGGTTGAACATGATAGGTGATAGTGGCAAGTTTACTGCGTATTTGTGGCTCAAGAAAGCTGGCATCACCTTGTTTTGGTGCATAAATATTAATGGGATGGCCAAGTTCTTGTGCGCCGATTACTTCATTGAGAATATATCCTTGTACAGCAGCGGGAAATTCTTTTGTGATAAATAGTATTGATGCTTTTGGTGTTAATTCACTCGCATATATGTTTATGGTACAGATAAGTATCAAAACATATAACACACCATTTTTATAGCCGTTCCTCAGCTGCATCAAATTCTCCTTTTGTGCTGACAAGATTTTCAAGTAACGCGACCAATCTATCATTTAAATTTTGTTTTTCATACTCCTTTTCAACTTTTTCTCTTCCCTTTTTTCCCATTGTTTGCCAAATATCTTTATGCTTGATGAGATAGTCAATGCGTTCGGCCAAGGAATAAACATCTTTTTGATCCACCAAAAATCCTTCTACGCCATCGGTGATAAGTTCAGGAATACCCGCTTCCCATGTGCTAATAACAGGCAAACCGATTGCCATCGCTTCTTTGAGAGCATTTGGTATGCCTTCTTGATCATTATTGGCGCTCGTGATAGAGGGTAAAATGAAAATATGGGATGTTGCAAGATGGTGGACAACTTCTTCTTGCGATGCGCGTCCAATAAGGATAACGTTGCCCCTCACTTTAAGTCTATCGATGAGATTTTGAAACTCTTGTTGCATAGAGCCAAATCCGACGATTTTATATAAAATATTAGGGTATTTTGTGAGCAGTAATGCGACTGCTTGAATCGCATACTCAATTCCTTTTTTTTCATCAAGGCGTGCGACCGTTACTAAAGTAATTGGTTCTCCCATTTGATATGGATGTGGTTGATAGGCAAAAAAGTTACAATCAATGGCAGAATGATGTGTTTTAATTTTTCTTGAATTGCATCCGAGCGTGACCAGCCGTTGTTTGAAAAAATCACAGACGGGTAAAAATAGATCTCCTTCTCTGAAAAGTTCATCATAGATGTGTTCATTGTCTTTTACATATCTACTCAAATCTGCTCCTCGAAAGCAGGTGACAAGTTTGACGCGGCGAGGAAGTCTTTTTTTGACGGTGAGAAAGTCAAGGCCCCGATATCCATATTGGCAAAAAATGATATCAAAGGAGTTGAGATTGTCCGGAAGATTTTTAAGATTTTGTGTTATTTTTTTTATCTGAGGGCTGGCTGGCATGATGGTCATATTTTTTTTAGGTTCTGGATTATGGTAATATACTTTTTCCATGAGATGATACTTTTCAATGTCAGGGTGTGCCCAATCAACACGTCCTTTATATAATGCATAAATATATACATCACAACCGCGATCGATAAGGCCAGTGATTAAATTGAGAGGAGCGGTACTTGTGTACTCGGGAAAATAGGTGACAACAACTAATATTTTCAGAGGTTTTTTTTGATGGTTGTTCATAAGAGGAGACTGGGGCTTTGGTTTGCGGTTTTCTGCATCGGGTACATGGGTGTTGATACATGATGCAAAGATAAAACTGACAAATAATAAATGACGACGATAATGAATAATAAACATGCCCACTCCTTTTTTATAATTCATTATTTTTACCCTATCACGTTGGTTGATGGTTTGTAAGAGTTTGAGAAAATATTTGCATTGACAGATAAAGAGGTTTTTTCTTAGAATGGAACGTACTGATGGAGAGAAGAAAGGAGAAAGCTATGATACAAAAACGATTGCAAGAAATTGTTGCAATCTTGGCATGCGCAGGCATGATAGTATGTCATATCGGCCTCGGAGCAAAAGAAGTTTCGCGTATTCTTTTTGTTGTTGGTTTTTTTCCTGTTCTATCAGAAACATTTATTCTTAATCAAATAACGGGACTTATTGATAGAGGATATGATGTGCGGATACATGCTTTTCATCATGGAGTTCAAAATACCATACATCCTGATATTTATACCTATAATTTATTATCAAGAATGACGTATGGCAAAAGAATTCCTGCGCTCGAACAATATGATATTGTTTATTGCCAGTTTGGGTACCATGGTCAGCGTGTTATTAAAATGTTGCGAAAAAAGAAGAAAAAAATTTCCCTTCTTCCTCCTATCATTACCTGTTTTCGTGGATCTGATATTAGTTCATATACAGAAACAGACCCTGATGTTTATCGTGAGTTATTTAGGTATGGAGATTGCTTTTTTCCCGTGTGCAATTATTTTGCTGATATGTTGGTAGAGTTGGGATGCAATGCTCGTAAAATTATTGTACATCATTCAGGCATTGACACACAGCGATTTGTCTTTAAAAAACGGGAGCGTTCGCCGGATGGTGTCATTACCTTGGTTACTGTGGGACGTTTGGTAGAAAAAAAAGGGATAGATGAGGCGATTCGTGCGGTTGCACTCCTTGTTCCTTCTCATCCCATTTCTTATATTATTGTTGGTGATGGCCGAGAAAAAAAAAATTTACAAGCATTGGTAAAAAAATTGCATATAGAAGATTATGTTACATTTTATGGATGGGCGACGCAGCAGGAAGTGGTTTCTATTTTGGAGCATGCCGATATATTTTTACTACCATCAGTGACTGCTTCCAATAATAATCAGGAAGGAATTCCCAATTCACTGAAAGAGGCAATGGCTATGGGAGTTGTTGTAATCAGTACCTACCATGCGGGTATTCCAGAATTAATACAAGATGGGGTGAGTGGCTTTCTGGTACAACCTCATGATGTGTGCGCGCTTGCAGAAAAAATTTCCTATTTACTATGGCGTCCTGAACGGTGTGCAGCAATGGCAAACAAGGCACGAGAAATGGTTGAAAAGGAGTTCGATCGAGATCGGTTGCTTGATCGATTAGAAGATATTTTTCATATGCTTGCAGAGCAGAAAGAGAGAAAAAGATGATGCATCGTTTTTATTTTTTAATTATTTTTTTTATGTGCAGTGACATATACGCTGCCAAACGATTGTCCTTGCTCTACACGGATTTTAATGCCCATGATATTGAATTAATAAAAGCATGGGAAGTCAAGCGGAGCTACATTGCGCTTGTCAAAGATAGTACTGGAAAAAAATATATCATTAAGCAGTCAAAAGAAGACCAGACAAAGGGAGAGATGTTTTGCATTCGTGAAGTGGTTGCTGCATATATGGCAGAGATTTTGGAAGTTCCTGCCAATATTGTTCGTCTTATTCCAGCGGGCGTTGCTGTTGTTGGCAAAAAATATACAGATCGAGTAGCGACGATGCATGTGTTTATTGAAGGTATTCACTGGAGTAGAGTGAAAAGAAAATTTGAAGGAGCTCCATTTTTTTCATTAAGACAACGATATTCCCGTGCTGCATCAGAAGCGGAGCGTGGTTTAACATTGGTGGTACTAAAAAGCATGGCGCTCCATGCGACGTTGCCACTCATTGTTGCAGTTGATTCTTTTATAGGTCTTTCGGGCAGAAATAATAAAAATTTGCTCTATCAGGAAGACAATGATACTTTTTATGCCATAGATTTTGATACAGGATTTGCTCGGGATTTATGTGTCTGGGCGAGTGCTCGTCTTCGTGAAATTTTTAAAAATCACCGTGATGTTCTTGAAAAAAAGGATTTTCAAGCGCTTATTCTTTATAAAAAAATGCTGGAAAAAATAGTGCACAGTTTTCCGCCATCAATTGTTCGTGAACTGTTTTTTACGGCATTAACTACATCTCGCATAGCTGATCATGCAGAAGCAAAAAAATTGATAAGCCGATATGCAAATAATATTACTGATTCATATGCATCTGCCAAAAAATTGATTGAGATTTTAAAAGATTTTTTGGTAATGTACAACAAAAAACTTGGATTTTATCATTAAGATGAATGTACAAAAGGAGTGTCGTAATGGTGTCGATAAACATCAATTTTTTGCTGGCAATTTGTATGTCTGGAATTTTAGGTGCTCATGAGCTTCCATCTTTTTTATACACTGATTTTTGTACCATTGAGGATTTGTCTGTTATCAAGGAATACGAAGTTCCACGGAGTTATATTGCAATTGTTCATGATAAGACGGGAAAAAAATATATTATCAAACAAAACAAACAAGGTGGGATAAAAGTAGACCTTTTATGTGTGCGAGAAATTCTTGGTGCCTATATAGCAGAATTTTTTGGTATTCCAGCAAATAAAGTCCGTTTAATTCCTGCCAATGTTGAGGCTCCTGGAAAACGTATTAGAGATCATGCGGCAACAATGCATGAGTTTATTGAAGGAAAATTTTATTATTTGGTAAAAAAATTTGAAAAGGTAAAAAAAGGATTTTCATTACGGCAATTATATTCTCGTGCACCATCAGAAAAAGAGTACGGGCTGACTGAGTTAGTCATAGAAAGTATGACATTGCACCGCGATTTTCCTCGCATTGTTGCACTGGACACTTTTTTGGGAATTTGTGACAGAAAAACGAGAAATATGATATATGATGAAGCAAAAGATCTGTTTTATTTTATTGATTTTGATAATGCATGCTTGCGGGATATGTGTTATTGGGCAATTGTGCGATTGAAAGAAATTATTAAAGACGGGTGTGAAAATATAGGAAAAAAAGAGTTTGAAGCGCTTGCTCTCTATAAGAGAATGTTCCAAAAAATAGTTCATGAATTTTCTCCAGAACAGACGGATTTTTTGATGAGCACATTATTTAAAAAATCAGAAGCAATAGAAGGAGAAAAAGGAAAGTTTTACATTAAAAAGTATCAACATAATTTACATGTCTCATATATATCAGCAAAAAAATTGATTGATGTTTTGAGAGAGCTTTTTGCAATATATAATAAAAATCTTGGATTTTATCATTAAGGAGAGAATTGTGAAAATTATGGTGAAGATGATTGTTATTTTGAGTTTCTTTTCTTTGATAGTAATGATAGAAACAAAAAACGATTCTTCACACCATCATCATAAAAATTTTCCATCCTTACTCTATACTGATTTTTGTAAAAAATCTGAGCTGGTTCTGGTCAAAGAATGGCAGGTGCGGCGAAGTTATCTTGCTTTAGTACAAGATAGTAAGGGAAATAAATATATTATCAAACAGGCCAAGAGTGAGTTGCCGGCAGCTGATATGTTTGCTGTCCGCGATCTTATAGGTGCCTATATAGCTGAAGAATTAGGAATTCCTGCAAACAGAGTACGCATAATTCCAGCCGATGTTGATGTTGTTGGCAAAAAATTTGCCGATCGTCCTGCAACAATGCATACCTGCGTAGAAGGTGAACATTGTGATATTGATGTCATGAAAAAATTTATCAAACAGCTAAAAAGGCGTTTTGCAGATCGAGTAAAATTGTTTTGCCTGCGACAAGAATTTGCAAAAGCGGTATCAGATGATCATAAAGGATTGACATTGCATGTGATAAAAAGCATGGCATTACATGAAAGCTTTGCACGAATTGTGGCACTCGACTGTTATCTGGGAATTTCAGATCGAGGTAGGGGCAATATGCTCTATAATGCAAAAAAAAATATGTTTTATTTTATTGATTTTGATATTTCATATTCAAAAAATTTGTGTTTTTGGGCTGCACGACAGCTAACCAAAATTATGAAGTATTCTCTCAAATCTCTCAATGAACAAGATTATCGAGCACTTGTTATATATGGAAAAACATTACAAACTATTGTAAAAAAATATACTCCGGAATATGTTAACGCATTTTTTGAGCATATGTATGAGGAAGCTAAAATAAAATATAGTCCTGAAAATAAGGCTAAAATGGACTTTATACGATCTATGGCGCGCCAGTCATATGATTCTGCCTGTGAAGTGCTCAGGATACTCGACAAACTGTTCAGTCATTCTCGTGCGCGGCATCGACATGGATCGGATAAAGCTATTGGCCACAATATTTTTGCCGGTGCATTACTGGCAGTACAACTGCATGAGCTGGCGAAACGGTAAAAAGTTATTTACCATGAAGCTTTTTATACCAACATTGACTGGCATAGAACCCTAATGCCAGAGCGATTACTAGCGGTATTGAATAGGCCAGGGCCTTGCACAATATCATCTGGACAACAGCAATGAATAAGCAACAATATAAAGCAATGATGGGAGGAATTAAGGTTATGTCTTTTCTTGTTACATGATACACGGCCATGATACCAACTGAATACGCAATGCCAAGAATCGGCCACCAAGCAATGTCAGATATTTCTATACCAGCGGCGATGAATCCCATGACCATACAAAAGAGAAGTGCATGAATATGGCGGGTAGTCCCATAGTTGGTAAAACGCTGCACGAACCCGAAAAAAAGCATAAAATAGCCGGTCTTTGCTGTAAAAGAAAAAAGATACGAGTAGATAATTGACAAAAAAGGAAACCAGCTACCGAGTTCAGTATAATCTCCCCACAACGGTTCTTTGTATTGGGAAAAAAAGAGACACAAGATACTGATTGCACTTAAAAATAATGCAGGCGCCAAACTTATCCGTGGCAAACCCGCGCCGCCGCTGCGGATATCAAATGGATAGGAGCTGACACGTTTAATACGTGTTGTTGCCCAGACAAGATAACTGATGCTGATAGTAGCGAAAAAACCTTGAAAGATCATATTGCCAATGTGTTGAAGATATTGGGTCAGGAGTGGTTCACTGGTCGAAAAAACGGCAAAATGTGTTGGCCAGCTGTTAATAGTTGCAACGGCTCTGACAAGTAATATGATTGCAAAAAGGCGGAAAGGAAAAATGATTGTCGACAAAGAACCACAGGCAGAAACAAATGCAAGTATGAGCAAAACAACAAATAAAATTATGCAAAAACGATGGAGAGTATTGGCTTGTGCTTCTTTATTTTCCTGCGTCCGTTCCCATTCTTCTGGTACATGAATATAACAGTGAAAATCAGCAATTTTGTTGCCTGCGATGTCAATGTCTATGCGAGCTTGACCGGTGGGCAAAGGATAAATCAGGGGATTTGCAAAAGTAAAGGCCCAATCTTTGCGGTTCGGGAGCTGATGTGCAGATGCGGATATTTCTGTCAGCGCTTGCGGGTCGAGATGGTACTGATCGGTGAGTACTGTATGGGCAATAATGCGCGCGTCTTTTTCAGACAGTGATTCACCAGCTGCACTTTCAGGCAATAAATGTTGTATGCGGAAAACGGTGCCTTTGTCATCTATATATACATGATACTCTTCTGCTCGTTTTACTATATCTCCCTCAAAGGTAGCAAAACGGACATGCCAATACGGTGATTCAAGATAATAAGCGGCCATCAATTTTTTGTACAGATCTACGCCGCCTGTTTGCCAAATAAACCGATGCGCTATTGGATGATTGTGATACGTTGTATATGCTATGACTAATGTTTTCCATGATTCATCCAATGATATGTTAAGTTTTTGTAGTTGATCGTGGGCAATTACTTGTGCTTGGCTACGAGAAACGGTCATTCGTGGGATAAGTTTTTGGAATTTAAGTTCAGTAAATAACCATATAAGAGTGATACCGCTGAGTGCTGCAACAATATATCCGATAGTGCGTGCTGATTTTGTTTGCTCAATAATAATTGGTTCAGCGGGGGTTGTAGAGATAGCTTCGGCAGATAATGGTGTCGGCTGCCATGCACTGTTGTATGCCGTTGTAGCAAGTTCGTGGAGCCCTTTTTTGAAATATGCGTACAAGACAATAAAAAGCGGAATGAGTGAACAGACAATAACGGCGACCTGGTTGATATGAGCATTTAATCCCGTGTTAATAAAAATGGGGAGCGCCATCCAGACAACATCATAGATAACGTGTGAGATAATACCAACAAGAAGACCAAAATATAAATAAAGACCGCCAAAGATACATGATGGAATAATAAGTTCGATCAGGCGAGCATAGGCCGGCTGCATCGGATAATTTGCGTGGGCTGCACCGAAAATAATGATTTGGAGAACAAATGCGATGGCGATAAACAAGTTTCGCTTACCCCACCGCGCTCCAAGAAGTGCGGCACTGGCCAAAGGAACGGCGCGAAATAAACATTCCTCGATCAAACCTGCATAAAATGCGGTGCTCAGTGGCCCGAGGCACGGGATATAATTGGCAATAATATTGGGGTCATACATCGCTTCAAGGGGCATCCACCAACCTTTTAAATGATAGACAATACTGTAAAATCCGATACCGTACCCAAAATGGATAAGCATTATCAAATAACCGCCAACAGTTTGACCAAAAATGGTGTACGAGCTTGCGGTTTGCGTTTTCCACCATTGCCACATGCTTGCTTGATTACCAAATGCTTTGCGGGTGAGTGCTTCTGCTGCGGCGATGACAAGGGTAATATAGAAAAAGTTGAAAATAAAGATATATAATGCGCCCATAAGCAGTGACATGATATAGGTGGTCATGCTCAGTGCTGTGTAATAATGCATGAATAAGTGGGGAAAGCTATTGAGATAACTTAAAGTCATAATAAGAGCGAGAATAAAACCGATGATGATTGCGGGTTTCCAAATAATGTACCGTTTTTTCTGTAATACAAAAAGACCGATGCAGACACCGCCAATGAGATACAGAATTGTATATAAAAGATACGCTGCCCATGCAATACTGTGATTAGCGGAGCGCATTTCATCATATCGGCGATGGAAACTTTCAGGAACTTTGACAAAATGTTCTACCCTGCTAATCCGGTCTCCCCGTACACCGATGCGCACGCGATATGTTCCTTCGCTTGTAATGCGCTCGTCTTTCCGCTCATACACAAAACTATGGTCTATGCGACCACTTGGAAGTACAAAATTTGATGGTTCGATTAATGTGTATTCTGCGAGATTAATGTTCCATTGTGGTGCGGCTTGTTCGGCAATTTTTTGCGCTTCTTCTGTCGATAGCGCGGCACCAGGGTCATTTTCTGATATTGATTCGCTAAAGCCATATGGTACACCCTCGGGGGTGAATATAAATGTTGCTTCATGGACATTGTTTTCTTGCATATGGCGAACATGCCATGTATATGGCTCATACAAATGTTTTTCAAGCATGGCAATAAAAGCGGATTTTCCGCCACCTTCAAGTTCAATAAATGTTTGTGCATTATGATCGGTGTCAAATGAAGCTGCTTGATAATAGTCAACAGGGCCAATATTGTTTTGCTGAGCAAGAGTGCGAGCAAGAGCATAAACATCGGAACGGTTTGCCGTGATATTGATGTGCACGAGGGGGATAGCTGAGGAAAAGTAGCGGATGCTAAATATGGTTGCACCAACAGCACAGATGCTTGCAATAATCCAAAAAATCGGTGTACGGGCAAGCTGGTTCATAAAAAATCCTTTGCGAAAAAAAATGTTTATATTTTTTTACTAAAAAATCATACTAAACTAATTTTAGCAAAGTAAATAAAAAAGATCTATTTTTGAGGACAAACCCATATTGGTATATTCCATTTTTTCCTGCGCGTCTTTATGGTATCTTGTGAGAACTTTATTATAATGTTGAGCTGTTTTAACAGCGCGCGCATAGGCTTTTTCTATAAAAAATGAATTCATTCCTGACAATAAAACAGGGTTTATAGCATCTTTGCGGCGTGCATTTTGGTATTCATCATATACATCATGCAAATGCATTATTTTTTCTGGGGGCCATTGAGCAATAAGTTTATCGAGAGTTTCAGTATATATGCTGATAAATTTTTGTTCTTGCTGAGAACCGGGATATACACGAGGTAGTTTATAAGCATCGATCTCTCTCATGTCAAAGCTGTCCTCATGGTCAATGCTGTAAATTTCGGGGCTTTCGGGATTTTGTGCTTTATATAAAATTTGACGGGTGCAAAAATCGCTATTGGCTATAAAATGGTTGAACGCTTCTATTTGTGCCAATTGTGTATCAAGAACCTTATTGCCCGTGTAAAATAATTCTGAATTTTCTATATATTTTGTCGGTATCCTTGTATTTTCAAGAGTCTGAGAATCTGGTATGTAATTATGTAATGATCCATAGGATCCATATCCATTTGATTGTTGTGGGATTACACGATTGGCAGGAATGTTCATAGTATATGCAATGTAGCCGGCAATAGCTTCATGTAACGCTATTTTTCGCAAAGAAATTGACCTCGGCGAAAAATATTTTACCAAAAATACTCTTCCATGTTTGTCTTGTATTGGGAGATATGTCAGCCTTTTATTAGGTATGCTTTGTGGTTTAGATGTCATGTGGGCATATGTTAATGGATTATATCGGTACATTTTTCCATAAGCTTCAATTTTTTCACGCAGTTGTGGTGAAAGGCCAAAAGAGTTCATAATTTTTTGTTCTTCTCCGTGCCGTTGCTTTCTTTTTTGCTTGAATAATAAGAGTGCCTTTTTTTGCCATCGACTGCTTTCTTGTCTCTAATATTTGTCTCTCATTGTTGCGGCAACTATTTCATTAAAGCTAAAGGTGCGTGAAAATTTGTTGTGCAATGTCTGGGGTGATAAAAATAACATGGTTTGAATGTCTGATACGCATAATGATGCCAAAAATAATATAATGGATGCAGTCTTTTTTTGGAGAAACATAGAAGCTTTCATCTAAGGTATTAAACCATTTCATACTATTCTTATTATAGCAAAAAAAGAGCTACGAATTTCTTCGTAGCTCTTTGAATTTTATGTATATGTACGTTTAGAATGTATGATTATCCGCCGCAATGTATGATTATCCGCCGCAATGTATGATTATCCGCCGCAATGTATGATTATCCGCCGCAATGTATGATTATCCGCCGCAATGTATGATTATCCGCCGCAATGTATGATTATCCGCCGCAATGTATGATTATCCGCCGCAATGTATGATTATCCGCCGCAATGTATGATTATCCGCCGCAATGTATGATTATCCGCCGCAATGTATGATTATCCGCCGCAATGTATGATTATCCGCCGCAATGTATGATTATCCGCCGCAATGTATGATTATCCGCCGCAATGTATGATTATCCGCCGCAATGTATGATTATCCGCCGCAATGTATGATTATCCGCCGCAATGTATGATTATCCGCCGCAATGTATGATTATCCGCCGCAATGTATGATTATCCGCCGCAATGTATGATTATCCGCCGCAATGTATGATTATCCGCCGCAATGTATGATTATCCGCCGCAATGTATGATTATCCGCCGCAATGTATGATTATCCGCCGCAATGTATGATTATCCGCCGCAATGTATGATTATCCGCCGCAATGTATGATTATCCGCCGCAATGTATGATTATCCGCCGCAATGTATGATTATCCGCCGCAATGTATGATTATCCGCCGCAATGTATGATTATCCGCCGCAATGTATGATTATCCGCCGCAATGTATGATTATCCGCCGCCATGGCGATACCATGCGTTCATATTTTTACCAGAAAACTGTTTGGCTACCATCTTTGATGGATGAATAGGCTCATCTGCTTCCGGAGTCCACGTACCTGCTTGCTTATTGGAATAATTTCCTTTATGAAATTTAAATTCTCGCCCTCGCGGTTGGTGCTTAACTGTATCAATATTTTCCCAATAAAAAAGGCCTCTTGGTAAAATTTTATAGCTGTTATTTTTGTCCGGATACTCAACTTTGTACCATCCACCCATATCCTCATTAACTGTTACTTTTACTAGAACACGATCATTGTATTCGGGTACATTTATCCATCCGTACTCTGCCCAATCACCAGTCTCTGCTACAGCGGGGCCTTCTTTTACAAACTGAAGGACTCCAAGGGGTCCTTCTTTAGTAATTCCAAGGGAATAATTCATTGTTTGTGTCAAAAACGGTGTTATTGCTAATATGCTGATGGTTACTACCAACAATTTTCTATTTTTTATCATAGTTTTTACCTTTTTATTGGGTGGAGCCAACTATCATTACATCGTTCCGATATTTACTATTATGGGTGCCATGCATTTGAACCATTAATAAATTTTTCAGCCATTCGCTCATTTGGGTGAATTGGTTTGCCTTTTGGGTCCCACATTATTTTTCCCGTACCATCATCACGAATCCTCTTATAGGCGCCTTGATCAATACTAAATTCGTAGCTTTTTTTATCATCTTTAAGGTTGGGTCTAATGACGTTGTCAGTTCTCCAATAAAAGAGCCCTGTTGGTAAAATTTTAGGTTCACCTTTTATTGGTTGAGGTATTGCATATTCAACTCGATACCATCCACCTTCTTTATTTATAGCAGTGACTTTTACATACACTTCTTTTCCACCAGATTTTGATGTTTTAAGCCATCCATAAGATATTAAATTACCTTGTTTGTCAATTTTTTCGGGTTTTTCATTATCTGCCTCATATGTAAAAAATCCAAGTGGCCCGTTTTCATTGTTGATAAGCTTTCTAAGTTTTTTTTGATCTTTTTTTTCCATAGATTTTATGATACATGGTGTTGTTAGTGTAAAAAAAATTACAAATAATATTTTTCCAATTTTGTGCATATACCTTCTCCTTAAACAAATTAATATATACCATTACCTTTTTTTGCGATGCCAGGTGTTTGTCCCATTATCAAATTCTCGGGCAGTCTGTTTTGATGGGTGAATAAATTGGCCAGTTGGATCCCATTCTCCGTTTTTCGAGTTGGAGTAGGTGCCATCACGTTGTAAACTATACTCGCGACCTTTTGGCTGGTGCTTAACTGTGTCGATTTTTTCCCAATAAAAAAGACCTTTGGGCAACATTCTATAGAAAGTTTGCCCTTTAGCTTTTACGCGGGGGTCTACATATTTAACGGTATACCATCCTCCTTGATCATCACTACCGGTTACTTCTATAAAAACACGATCACTGAACTTAGGAACATTCATCCATCCATAAAAGGCCCAATTACCTTTTTTTGGTAAATTTCCTTCTGTTTTTTCAAAGTTGAAAGTTTTTAAAGGGCCTTCTCCGAGTACTTTTGCAAATGATGGTTGCATTGTTTGTGTCAAAAACGGTGTTATTGTTAATATGCTGATGGCCACTACCAACAATTTTCTATTTTTTATCATAGTTTTTACCTTTTTATTGGGTGGAGCCAACTATCATTACATCGTTCCGATTTTTGATTGCCTTATTTTGCTTTCAATCTGTTCTTTGCCAGTAAAAACTCCAGATTTTACGCCAGGTTTTTGTGGTGGGCCAGCTGGTTGTTTCTGTACTGGTTTTTGTGGTGGGCCAGCTGGTTGTTTCTGTATTGGATAGGTATTAGTACCGCCCGTTGCTCCGGGATATGCATTTCGGCTTTCACGTGCCGCTGCGGATTCCGAAGCTTGTTGATATGCCTCTCTGCTTTCACGTTCTTGTTGTGATTCATAGCCATTTGATCCAGATCCAGGGTACATGCTTCGGCTGTCATAGCCTCCACCCATGGCTCCATAGTATCCAGCTTGGCTTTGTTCTGGTGTTTGATAGTACCCGCTCTGTATAAACATAGGTAGAGCAAACGATGTGATCGCGGTAAAAAATAATATTTTGTTTTTCATAAATATCTCCTTATGATATCGATTTATTGTAAAAAAGTACTAATATATATTTAAAATATATCAAAATATAATAGGGTAAATCAATAAAAAGGCTTTTTTTATTCCATTCGTACCTCGTGGAGCCTCAAAGATACGGGCTGGAGGATCAAAAATGGGGGAAGCGGAATTGCAAATTTTTTTTCTTTCTTTAAGTATCCTTCGCGAAGCCTTTATGGCGGAGTCAAAGGATCAAATCAAAAAGCTTCATTTTGGTGCCACCAATTGGCTCCTGGATGGAATCTTTGAGCAACATATGGTGTTGGATGAATATGTCCTTTTCCATGCCACCGCTGCCCCTGCTGATTATAATAGGCTCCATGGTGGAGTATGTATGGCATGCCTCCAGGCTTGGTGCTGATGGATTCGGTGCTTTCCCAGTAAAAAAGACCTTTTGGAAGGCTATTGTGTTGAGCATCTATGTACTGTACCCGTACGCCTTGTTCTGAATCGTATACAGTTGCTTGGCATAAGACGCTATCAGCATAGTTCAAAACATGTAGGTATCCAATGATGGTCCAGCAATCACAATTTTCGTTATATTGTAAATCCTCTAGTGGTTCAAATCCGAGGTCTACCAGGGGGCCGCTAGCTTCAAGAAAAAATTCAGCAGCGAACTGCTTTTGTTCCATGCTATGGGTTTCTGAGTACGTTTTTGTTGCGTATACAGAAAATTGAGCAAGGAAAAGTGTTGTCAAGGCAAAAAGTACTATTTTATTTTTCATACATATATCCTTAAAAATTCAAAATTTTAAAATAAATTACTATCATGCATTTTAAATATAGCAAAAATCTAAAACATCAAACAATAAAAAAAATATGAAAGAGTGTAAAAGTTGTTAGTTTTTTTCTTCAGAAAAAAGAGATAGCAGTTCGTAGACATGCTGAAATTTGATGCACTGGGCGCTGGTTGGTTCTATTTTTTGATCCTTTGCCATAAAAAAAGTGGTAATGCCGAATTTTTCGCCTTCTTTGATTAAAGGCGTTATGGTGCTGATGGGGCGAATTTGGCCGGTCAAATTTATTTCACCAAACGCAAGAGCATGGGCTGGTAGCGGCTGCTGGAAATAGCTTGAAAGTAGAGCAAGCGCAATACCCAAATCTGTTGCGCAGCTGGCGAGCTTAAATCCACCACTGACTTTGGCAAAAATATCATGAATGCTCAGTTTAATGCGGACATATTTTTCCAAAATGGCGGCAATGAGGACAACTTGTTTGTGATCGAGCCCTGAGATAACGCGTTGTGGCATGGTCAACTTTGAAAAAATAGTGAGTGCTTGCACTTCTATAATGAACGGCCGAGATCCTTCTATAATACTCACGAGGGCTGATCCAGGAGTATGTGATGCTTGGCCGACGAGAAGTTCGTTAATATTGGAAACTTCAGCAAGTCCTTGCGCAGTCATTTCAAAAAATCCAAGCTCATTGATGGTGCCGAACCGATTTTTGACTGAGCGAAGAATACGTGTTTCAAACCGATCATCACCTTGAAGATAAAAAACGGCATCAACCATATGCTCTAATGTTTTTGGTCCAGCGATAATTCCTTCTTTGGTAATATGTCCGGTGATGATGATAGTGATGTGATCTTCTTTGCTCAGGCGCATGAGCTTAAATGTTGCTTCTCGCAACTGCCCAATGCTCCCTGGTATGCTCTGTGCATCGGTAATAAAACAGTTTTGTATAGAATCTATGATGATAATATCAGGTTTTTGGCTCCGTGCTGTTGCTATGATAATCTCTAAGTCTGCGGTGTCTGAGAAAAGAAGCGATGAATTATTGTACTGTAGTCGTTCGGCACGCTGGCGAACTTGGGTGAGTGATTCTTCAGTAGAAAAATAGTACGTGCGATACTGTCCAGCAAGATGATGAGCAATTTGTAACAGCAGCGTGGATTTGCCGATGCCGGGATCTCCGGTGAGTACGATGAGCGAGTCGGGCATAAGGCCGCCGCCCATGACGCGATCCCATTCTTCGATGCCTGAGGTCAGGCGTGCTCCTTGTGTTGTTGGTATAGCAGACAGTTCTTGCATGATTGTTGCGGTACTATGTGTAGTATGGACATGAGCGGGTTTTACTGTTTGTTGTATTTCCACAAAACTGTTCCATTCTTTACACTCAGGGCAGCAGCCAAGCCACTTGACTGTTTTGTAGGTGCAGTTACTACACGAAAAAGAGGTTTTACTTTTCATGGAATTATATATACTGTGACCGTGTTATTGTAATTATTCTTTTATTATCGCACATTTGGCAGAAAGTTCATAATGAAATGGTAAACAAAAAAGTAAATCAAAAAGTACAGGGGATTCCGTTAAATAAATTTCTTGCTGATGCTGGCATTGCATCGCGGCGTAAAACGGTTGATCTTATCAAAAAAGGGAGCGTAACAGTTGATGGTGAAATTGTTACAGAACCCGGGTACCGCGTAGAGCCAACGGCGGTGATTTGTGTTGATGGGCACAAAATTACGGCACAAAAGTTTGTCTACATTTTGCTCAACAAGCCAAAGGGATATATAACCACTGTTTCTGACGAGCGCGGCCGTGCAACGGTGTTTGATCTTATAGATTTAGACGGTGTCCGTTTGTTTTCAGTTGGGCGATTGGATCGCAGTACAACCGGATTATTGCTGTTGACGAATGATGGTGCGCTTGCACAAAAACTTTCTCATCCGAAATATAACGTGTCTAAAGAATATTGTGTAACAACAAAAAATATTGTTACGCCTGAGCACTGCAGACAAATTGCCAAAGGGGTAATGCTTGATGATGGTATAGTTGATGTTGATGAAGTTGTACGTGAAAACAAAAATACAGTGTGCCTGACATTGCATAGTGGAAAAAATAGAGTTGTCCGACGATTGTGTGATGAGCTTGGTCTAATTATACAAAAACTTGATCGTGTTGCGTATGCGGGGTTGACAAAACAGGGCCTACGCCTTGGCCAATGGCGACATTTGACAAAAGAAGAAGTTGCTATATTAAAGAAAGGTAACGCATGAAAAAAAAGATTACCAGTCTAGCATTGGTGTTTGTTGCTGCTAGTTTGTGCATGGAAAAAGAAGATGCAAAAAAAGATTCCCCTGTTCCTTGTTATGCATGGGATGCATTGTATGAAGAGTATCGCAAAAATCAGCCGCAGGAAAAAGTAGAGTTGTTGCAAACTTTGTGTATGTGTGTGCTTGAAAAAATTTTGACAAAAGAAACATATGAAAAATTATCGTGTGATTTAAAAGAAAAAATTATGTGGCGTTTCTGGAATGCTTCGCCAGATAATTGTGCTGGGTGGGTGAAAGATGCAATAAAAAATACACATGTATGGGAACGATGTAAAAATGTTCCCTTTCAAAATAAAGCCCCAGCACATCTTGCATTTTCTCCTGATGCCAAATATTTGTTGTGCTTTTTCAAACGTTTTAATACCGTCCCAGAACCTGTTAACCAATTATATGATGGGGGGATTTTTGATGTTAAAAAAGAGACCTACAAAAATTTACTTATTGATGATGGCAAAATTGTTGCCGGTACATGGGCAAGCGATGATGAAAAAACTTTTATTGTAGGAATAAAAAAAGAGGGGAGAGCTTCTTATGTTCAAGAGTATTGTATCGATGAACATAAAGAAATATGCAAAAAGAGAAAGATAATTCTTCCGCTTGCTTGTGATCCTTTGTTGATGGGAAATATTAAATTTTTTGCAAAAACAGGGATGCTTATATGCCTGCAAAAACCATGGAGATTATTATATATCGATAATGTTATGGATCCTGACATTAATTGGAAATGTCTTGATCATTTTGTATACGAAGCAGGGCCGTTTGATACATGTATTGCTTTGCAGGGAGGGGCTAATCGTATACTGACGATACTAAAAGGGGGTTTTATGATAGGAAGAAGCAAAGAAATATATATATGGGATACAGCAACAGCAGCATTATTGTCTAGAATAAACATGAATCAGAATCTGATGCGTGCGATTTATGCTATTGCTCAAGACAAAATGCAGATGAACCATGTGCATGTGGTATATGGAGATTATAACAACAGAAAAAGTATGCGATTACGATATAGCACAATCGATCTTGCTGATGCACAAAAACCAAAAATGGTATTCAATAAAGAATATAAAAAGTTGTTGGAAAATGAGCATTATTGGGTATATCTTTATTCTGTTGCAGCTATTGGCGGTGGACCAGGGGTCATTATATCGCTGAGCAATAAATATAAATCTAAGAATAAATTTGAATCGAGAGAACATGAGTATATTACATGGTATTATTGGGATGTGACTCATAATGGTATTGTTCCTCTTGAAAAGGGCCGATGTATAAGTAGCCAAGATCCTCTCCGCGTTATAAGTCCGAATATGCGTGCACTGCTATATACTGAAAAGGATAAAACTAATCTTTGCATTTTAAAAAAAGTGGAAAAAGGTAACGCATGAAAAAGAAAATGGTTGGGGTTATGTTGTTGCTTGTAGGTGTAATGCATGCTATGGAAAAAGATCCTATAATTCCGGTATATAACTGGGAGGATTTGTGCAAAAATGTGCATTATACTAAAATTGCCAAAGAACAATCGCTGTCAAAAATTTTGTCGCTCCAAGATTTGTGTTTACAGTACATTGAAAATAGGCCAGAACTGTTGAAAAAAATTTCTGAATTACCGGGAGAATACAAGGATAAAATCGTATCGCATTTGCTTGAACGACTCGAAAAATGTGATCAAAATAATGAATTGTCAGAAATTTTAAAAGCAAAAATAAATATGTTGGCACCAGAGCTTTCAGCGCTAACATCAAATTTTTATGGCTGGAAGGTTGATAAGAAATTGCGGTGGCCGTGTGCATTTGACGACGGCGATATATCTTTGCGGAGGGGGATTTTATCCCCTGATGGAAAATATATATTATATCAGTGGGCTCAAATGATTTGGAAACAAGGTAGAGGTAGTTTTAGAGATGAATATATGGGAGTTTGTGATAGAGAAAAAGAAACATGGGATGAATATTTTATAACAGGCGGATTATCTCAGGTCTGTTATGCCTGGGCAAAGGATGATTCAAAAACATATATAGTTCTTATGTGGGATGCAGGTGAGTATATAGTAGACGAATGTTTTCTTGAACAGCGGTGCATAGGTGATGACAGCAAAAGCCATTATGTACGGAAAATTCAGTTGCCACTCTTGCATAAAACTCCACTTCCTGAATTGTTACAAGAGGATTGGCCAACGTATAAGGTGCAATTTTTTGCAAAAACAAATACGCTTTTATTTAGAGACAACTTTTGGAAAATGTGTGTCGGAAAAATAAAAGAAAATTCACAGTATGATTATAAAATTCTTGATCATGCCAAACATGGAGTTGGACCATTTAGTACATGGAGTAGTTCGCCAGATTTACGTCGTGTCGTGACCATGATGAGGGATAATAGTTTTCGAAGCGATATAATAGTATCAAATAATGTGCATGTATGGGATGGGATTACTGGAACTTTGCTCTCAATAATAAAAGTAAAAGAAAATCCGCCGCGCATTGTTTATTCAGTTATTCCTTATTGTAAAGATGAAAAATATTTTTTCCATTTTTTGCATACTGATTATAGTGAAAAAAGGCCGGAAAGTTTTGAAGGTGGATACCCATTTAGAGTATACAAAATGGGTAATACGAATTTTAAATATACGGTTGTTGATGCAACAGTATCAGAAAAACCGCGCATTGTTTTTGCGAAAAAGTGTCGGCAAAAAGTAAAAAATATGCATTTTTTTGCTACAACTCTTTCTTCAGCTATTGTCAGTAATGATGAAAGATTTGGAGTTTTATTTTTTAATAATGCTGCCGATAATGTACAAAGATTGTGTTATTGGGACATAAATCGCAATGTGGTGATTCCTTGCCAAAGCAGTTCTGAATGCGATTATAGTTATTATATAAATTCTTCTGCGAACAGGATATTAGGCAAAAATGACAGAACATTTTGTATTTTAAAAAAAGTGAAAAATAAAAAAATGGGAAAGGAAAAAATTTATGCACCATTACCTCAAAATTGAACAATCACCCTCGCTTGCCGGTACAACGCATGTACTCGGAGCAAAAAATGCAACACTGGTTATTATGGCGTCATTGTTGCTGACGCATGGCAAATCACGGTTGCGCAATGTTCCGTTGTCAGGAGATGTGATGCAGATGATTATACTGCTCGAGCAGCTGGGGGCACGAATTACCGTTGATGAATATGCACATATTGTAGACATTGATACAACGACGATTAATCGCTGGCAGGTTAGCCCTCATTTGATGAAAAAAATGCGTGCATCAATTTTGGTGATGGGACCACTTCTTGCACGTTTTGGTCGCGCTGATATTGCATTGCCCGGTGGTTGTATGATTGGTACGCGGCCAGTTGATTATCATATGAACAATTTTGTGCGCATGGGAGTTGATATGCAGCAGGAACATGAGTATGTCCACGCATCAGCAGCAATGCTCAAACCTGCGCGACTTGTTCTTGAGTATCCCAGTGTTGGAGCGACTGAAAATAGCATGATGTTGGCGGTACTTATCAAAGGAACCACGACCATTATTAATGCGGCGTTGGAACCGGAAGTGCTTGATTTAATTGGCATTTTGCGTGCTATGGGAGCATCAATTGAGATTGTTCCTCCCGCGACACTTATCATTACTGGTGTGGAATATATGCATGAGGTTGATTATACCATTATGGCAGATCGCCTCGAGGCCGGATCATTATTATTGGCAGCAGCAATAAGCGGTGGCGATATATATATTCCGCAAGCGCAGTCGCAGATGATGGATGTTTTTTTGCTCAAACTTGAACAGATGGGGCATGTGATTACCAGTGGTTCTGATGGGAAGGGTGTTCGGTTACAGGCAACAAAACAGCCCCGTGCAGTGTCATTCAAAACAGGGCCATACCCAAGTTTTCCAACCGATTTACAAGCGCCAATGATGGCTGCACAATGTATTGCTGACGGGGAAAGTATTGTCCATGAAACGGTGTTTGAAAATCGCATGCTCCATGTGCGTGAACTGGAAAAAATGGGAGCGTCCATTACTGTTGAGCATGAGCGGGCAAAAATCAAAGGAGTAGATCAGCTTTATGGCGCTCAGGTAATTGCATCAGATATTCGTGCATCATGTGCGCTTGTCCTTGCAGGGCTTGTTGCGCAAGGAACAACATTAGTGACCGGTGTGCATCATTGGCAGCGGGGGTATCAAGAACTTGAAAAACGGCTTGCACTGCTTGGCGCACGCATTCAGCTGATTGCTCATGCCCATGAACTTCCTGATCTGCACGATGCAGGGCGGGTGCCAGAAGTTTTGTTGTAGTATAAAAAAATGTATTTTTCTAAAAAAAGGATGGAATATGAAAAGAAATATGGCGAGTGTGATATTATTGCTTACGTGTGCACTATACTCTATGGAAAAACGAGAAAATACAAAAGATGTTTCTATTATTTCTCAGCATGACTGGGATGATTTGTGTAAGGAATATCATGAACAAGATTTGCAGTATGGGCAAAAAGAGTTGCCATAATCCAAAATATTGTCACTCCGCGATTTATGTTTGAATTTTATAGAGGAACAATTTTTTAAAGGCGACTTGGAGTTATTGTCTACAAAAACTCATTTTTTGTCGCAAACATGTAAAACCATTATTGCATGGCACTTATTTGGGCGATTAAAAAAATGTGGTCAACCTGATAATGTATCAAAAAGCTTGAAAGAAAAAATAAATATTTTGGTTCCAGACCTTTCAGAATTCGTATCAAATTTTTATGGCTGGGACGTTAAAGAAATTCGCTTGCCGCGGGGTGCAATTGGCAAGAACATGGTCGGTGCTTCTTTATCTCCTGATGGGCAATATCTACTGTATCATTGGGATACGCAGGGTAAATGTCGGGGGATGTGTGATGTACAAAGGGAATGCAGTAAACATTTTGTTCTAGAAAAAGATCAATTTTTGAAAAAGTGTATTTGGGCAAAAGATGACTCAAGAACATATATGCTTATGATGTGTAATGCAGATAAAGGTTTAGAAAATGAATGTTTTGCTGAGCAGTGGCATATTGAATCTAGGCGTGAATTGAAGAAATATGAAAAAAATGATAAATATTTAAAATATACCGTTATGGATGTAACAACTGTAGGTAAGCCGCACATTATTATGGATAAACAATGTTTGCAAAAAATAAAAACAGTGTATGATAACATGATTATGTTTCCTTCAGCCATTGTCAATAAAAATGACAAATATGGAACCCGATTTTATGTTTATTGGGATGATACAGAGAATGGATGGAAGCGGGGATGGCATTACTGGGATGTAGGCCTTAATAAGGTGGTTCCTTGTAAAATAGTTCCTGATAATGAGTGGCAGACACATAGGAGCCTTTTCCATCGCATAACTGCCGATGGTCGCTGTCATGTGAATCAGAAATTTGCAAATCTTTGTATCTTAGAAAAATTGCAAAAATAACAGTTACTACCGTTCCTGTGTCAAAAAGCTGCCGGCAAGTTCGGCCAGTTCTTTCGTAATTTTTGCCTGACGGAGTTTGTTGTACGCAAGGCGGTAGAGTTCAAGCATGTTATCCGCGTTGCGGGTTGCTGCATCCATAGAAATAAATCGTGCTGCATGCTCTGCAAGTAAAGAAGCAAGCATCCGCGTTGAAAGATTCGCAATCAAATATTCACGGGCAAGAATGGTGATAACAGTGTGCGGGTCTTGGTCCCACAGATACTCTTCATGCGCAATTGAAGGTGTTGATGGATTGAGTTGTACGGGTAAAAGTTGATAGCGCTGCGGTTCCTGAATAAAAAAACTTTTTGAGTGGTTGCTGATAATGGTGACGACATGATATGGTTTTTGCTGGTACAGGACAAGATCACATAACTCCTGCGCAATAATGCCGCACGTTTTTAGCGACAAATTATCACGCGCAAATACAAGGGGCATTTTTACATCTTTGGTAATAAAGGCGACCGCTTTTTTGCCGATGGCTGCATAATGATAGTCGGGAGATTTTGTATCAATGGTGTGGGTGAAGTAGCGAAACAGCGCTGTATTAAAGCTGCCACACAATCCTTTTTGTGCCCCGATGAGGATAATCAGTTCAGGGGTAGGGCGAATAAATTCGGGAGCAAGAACCGGATGATGCCACGACGGAACTGCTTGCCTGATTCGAGAAAAAAGTTGGGTAATCGTAGCGCTGTATGCGGCGAAATGGGCTTCTTCAGCTTTAAAATGAGCATGGGATGACATTGCAATAAGGCGCAGAGCATGGGTTAATTTTTGAATAGTTTCTATAGTGCGGAGACGTTGTTTGAGCTGAATAAGCTGTGACATGAAAAAACCTTATAGCAAAAGCGCAATTTTATTCTTTTCCTCCTAGCCTAAAGCTTATTTTATGCTTTGACAATAAAATAGATGATGCTTTACGCTGGTGTCATGGGTGTCGGAAAAAGTATATTATTCGAAGGATTGGTATGATTATTATTATTGATGGATACAATCTCCTCAAACAGCTATATCGGCATCGGGAAATAACCGCTCAGGAGCGGCGAAATTGTGTGGAAAAAATTGGCGACTATGCGCGTATAAAACGGCATAGTATTGTGGTTGTTTTTGATGGGGGGCCGTATATGTGGCCGCACAAAGAAAAAATATGTACTGTGACCGTTGTTTATGTTGGCATGCGCGATTCGGCAGATGATTATATTATGGATTATGTCATTCAGCATGCCAGAAAAGATGTGCTCGTGGTTACCTCAGATAATGCGATACAAAAAGTGGCAAATGAGCACGATATTCCCTCGCTTGGGTCTGAAGATTTTTGGTCATTTGTGACTGATGTCTTCCAAATACGCACGCAGCAGGTGCCAGAAAAATTTGCTTCTACCGATGCAGTAAAAACGACAGAAGAAGAAAATCCGGAACTGGATCAGCTTTTTGCGGAGTATAAAAATAGTGTTCCCATTAAAAGTAACGATTATATTTGTGCAGAACGAGAAAAGCGGCGGAGCACCGTAGCAAAAAAAGATCGGCGCTTGATGAGTATTATTAGAAAATTATGAAGGTATTTCTATGAAAGAAAAAATTATCTACACACGCGCACAGATTGAACAGGTTGTGGATATTCTTTGTGAGTGCATGAAAACGTGCCACATATTTGCATTTACCGGCCCTCTTGGCGCAGGAAAAACAACAATTATCAACAATCTATTTCGCCGCCTCGGTGTTTTTGATGTTATTTCTAGTCCAACATTTTCTTATGTCAACAGTTATACAACGCCCGATGGTATGCATTTATACCATTTTGATTTATATCGCATTACAACTATTGATGAATTTTGCTCACTCGGTTTTGATGAATATTTACACAAACCGCGTAGTTATATTTGTATTGAATGGCCAGAAATTATTATGCCACTTCTTAAATCTGGTGTGTGTCATGTAGATATAGAATATCACCCCGATGAAGATACGCGCATTGCAACAGTGAGCAGTGATGAAAAACAGTGAAGCATATTTTCTCAATTACGCGTTATTTTATATATTTTTTTTCCACAATGCGTAACAAGATGAAATAAAATTGACTTTATTAATGAGTTTTTTTATGCTTCATACAGTTATTATGATGTATAATGTACAAATCAATTACTGCATATATGAAAGGATACTCATATGCAAATTTCTCGTTTGTCAATTGGAGTTTTGGGAATGTTGTTATGTGTTTTTACGAATGGCGTGAGGGGGATGGAGAATGTAACACACCCAGAGGAGCGCGCAGAATCTAAGGGGACGACCAACCAACAGGATGAGGAAATAAAGAAGATTAATGAGTGGCAAAAACGTATGGACGAAGATATGGCCAAGCTTAAAAAAACTCAGGATAAAAATGAAGGTGCAAAAGAAGAGAATACCGAGGAAGAAGATAATTTTTTGCAGAAAGCATCTGAACAGCAAATAGCCGCTCTTGGTGCAGTTATAGGGATTAGTGCGGCCGTTGAGCATTATGCAAAGATAAACAATATGTCCAAAGTTAAAAAAGGAGCCGAGTATTGTAAACATATTGGACTGCAAAGTGGAGTAGGAGGGGTTGTTAAAGTTTTTAGAGATGAAAACTATTTCAATAATTCTGCTTTTGGTGACCTGGAAATAAACCTTGCTGCAAATGTGACTGTTAATGCGGTATTGGATCATACAAAAGTAGGGAAAAAAATATCTTCTACATGTAAAGAATATGTGCCAGATATTGCTGGCAGCGAAACTGTTGCAAAGGGGGTAGCAGGATATGGTGCTTATCATTATGTTGCAAAACCAATTGCTGAAGCTGCTTTAGAATATGGGAAAACTGGCGTAATGAAGGATGCAAGGCGTATTGCTAAGAATGCAACAACAGAAAAAGATGGTAAGACATTAGGAGCTTTAGTTCTTGCCGGTACCGCTGTAGTTGTTCATGTTGTTGCAAAGCGTTATGCACAAAACAATAAAGTTGTTCAAGCATTTACCAAAGGTTTTGCTGCAGGATCAATAGTACAAGGTGGACATACAATATGGATATCAAATAGGGAAGTGTCAGATTCTTCCACTACTATGAATAAAGTTATTAGTGCTGTAGTGCTTCCTACTGCTACTGGTGGAGTAAGAGCTGGTTGGGAATATCTTAAGCAAAAGAACTTGCTTCCAGAAGTAGTTAAAAATACAGTAGAAGGGATAGCAGATAATATTCCAGTTCCAGAAGAATTGCAAGAAGCAGTTTTACCGGGACTTATTTCATTTGCTTGGGTATATGGCGTGCCGTATGTTGCCAGTTTTATGAAAACGTAATAGCTTGTTCCAAAAGTAATTAACAACAAAAAAGGCCGCTCATGTGAGCGGCCTTTTTTGTTGTTCAAAATTCTGTTCTTATAATAATCCTTCTTCTTTCAATAAATCCATCGCAATATTCAAATACGATGGCCCGGCACACAATTTGAAGGTTCGTTCTCGTGATCCATCTTCATGACGAATAACTTCAACGTGACAGTTTTTGTATCCGGATACATTTTCAAGCTCTGTTAGTTTTGGATAATGGGTAGCAATAATGGTGCAACTGTTGCGCAGATCATTGAGCTGTTGCGCAAAAAGATACGCTGCTTGTTCACCTTCTTGGGGAGATGTTCCGCTGAAGATTTCGTCTATAATGGTAAAAGCGTACTCGTTATTTGCCAATGATTTGATACCCATAACAAGTTCCTTGGCACGCATAACTTCTGCCTTGAATAATGATTCTTCTCCGGCAATATTGTCAGTGATGCTCAAGTAGCAGTTAAGTTTTGAAAATGGTGAACAAACAAATTCATCTGCGGGTGCAACGCCGAATGTTTGTGCCATGAGGAGCGCAAAAACAAGCGCTTTGATGGTTGTTGTTTTACCACCGGTGTTTGGTCCGGTCAAAATAATATTATTTTTTTCTGTGCTGCCCATATCGACATTGTTGGTTACCACTCTATCGGCATCGATAAACGGGTTCCAGAAATTGTCTGCATGGAGGTAAAGGCCATCATTGGTGTACTGGGCAAAGCAGTAATGCGCGCCTTTTTCTTCATGTGTTGTCATCATAGTAGCAACGGCGCTGTAGGCATCAAGGAGTCCCGCTGCACGTAAAATGCCATCAAATTGACGATGGACATTTTCATCTTGCATCAACTTATTCGCTGCAAGGACACGGCCTATGAGGGAGAAAAATGAAGCTTCTCCTTTAAAGGTGTTGGTGTCGAGCATGGAAAGAAGCTTGCAATAATCAGCGGTGTGATATTTGCTACTCGTCAGCAACATGATTTCCTGCAACTCCGGTATTAGTGTTAGAAGTTCTGGATTGCGATTAATCAATAATCTGAGTCGCTTGGTGTTTCGTATATATGATGCGACATCAATGAGAAGTTTCTGAAGATGGGCGGTTGCATCATGATTATTTTTAAATATAGAAAACTGTACGAGGCCTACCCATGCATACAGCGCAGTAAGAGTTGCCGTGGCAATTTTTATTGGAGAGGAAATGTTTTGCCACATAAACGCTTCTGACCAGGACCGTCCGGTGGAATATTTAGTGAATATTATGGGAGAAACTGGGCCAAAAGTCATTCCTGCACCGGCAAGGAAATATGAGGCTGATGATGTAAATTCAAGCATAGCAGTGTTATTGAGCTTATTAAGCCATTTACCAAAATAAAGCATTCTTGCAAAGTTATCATCGATTGGTGGGACAGAATGCCAATAGGTAAGCATACTTTTTTCTGCTTTATGCATGTTATGCAAAATGGTTTGTATTTGTTGGCTCAGTTCTTGATGGTCTCCCAAAAATTGAATAGCAGCTTGGCGTTCTTGGAGTGTGTGGATATCGGTTGTGGGTGCACAGAGGAGTGAAAGAAAGGTTGTTTTGCCAAGAATGGTGTTAAAATACGGCTCATAGGTTATTGAAAAAAGATTTGTAGAAGGATTGGATATTCCACTGATGAGTTCGAGCTTTTTTATACTGGTACTGCTAATAATATCTGATGGCGGTTGCTCGGAAAAGCCAAAGGCGAGTGTATACGCATCTGCTTGACTAAGAATATCTTTTTTTGGCGTCGGAAGCTTACATGTTTCATTAATCCAGGCAAATATGCCTTCCTTTTTTCCAGCAACTGCAACCGCAGCTTCTTGGCTGTTGCCGCAATTGGCCTGTACATATAAGGCGCCGATGGAACTGTCCTGATTTTCAGCAAGACAACTGAGAGAAATCACGCTTGTCAGCAAAAAAAGCGACAATTGTTTTGTGTTCATAAAGAACTCCTTGTAAAATAAAAAATGAAGTAATATTTTATCTTAGTATAAAGATATAATGGTAAAAGGCTAGAAGGATGTGGATTTTATAACTCCATTCGTTCCGAATGGAGCCTCAGGTGAGGGAAAAATGTCATTATCATACTTTCTTTCTTTATTCATCCTTCGCGGAGACTCGTAGAGGCGGAGTCGAAGGATTTAAATTTTTTTGCATAAAGACGTTGAAAGAAGGTCAAAAAAACTTTATATTAGTGAGGCGTGTGATGTGTATATGAGAGGGAAGCCGATGTATATGCGTTACTGGTGAGGTTCCCGAGCGGTCAAAGGGGGCGGACTGTAAATCCGCTGGCTCAGCCTTCGTAGGTTCGAATCCTACCCTCACCACCATGCGGGAATAGCTCAATTGGCCAGAGCGACAGCCTTCCAAGCTGTAGGTTGCGGGTTCGAGTCCCGTTTCCCGCTCCATTTTTTGTAGTGCTGGCGTAGCTCAGTTGGTAGAGCAGCTGATTTGTAATCAGCAGGTCACTGGTTCAAGTCCAGTCGCCAGCTCCAGAACGAGTTATTTTTGCAGCATGTTATATGGTTAGGTGAAGATTTTTTAAAAAGTTGTCTTTTTAACTTTTTTACTTTACCCTATAATGAGCTGTATGAATAAGAGGGGCGCCCACGTAGCTCAGTCGGTAGAGCACTTCCTTGGTAAGGAAGAGGTCACCGGTTCGAATCCGGTCGCGGGCTCCAGAGGCGCGCTTATTTGTAGGGTTGATATAGGTGTATGATTTATTTATGAAAAACTGGTAATCATGGCAAAAAATAAAGTAATTACTCATTTAATATGCGAGGCATGCAGAGAGCGAAACTACACGCAGAGGGTTTCTAAGAAAAGAACTGTGGGGTCACTAAAATTGCGCAAATTTTGTTCCCGGTGTCGCGGTCACCAGTCGCATAAGGAAACGAAGTAAGATTGTGGAGGCCAGTAGCTCGAATTGGTAGAGCGGCAGACTCCAAATCTGCGGGTTGGGGGTTCGAATCCCTCCTGGCCTGCCAAAATATTGGTAGTAAAAATGGTGGTAGTATTGATAAAAAGTAATATATATAAGTGCTAACGAGGAAAAAGCAGGTTCCAATGACAGTAAAAAATGTGATACAGTTTGCGCGAGAAGTAAAAACTGAATTGTCAGAAGTGGTATGGCCTACGTGGAATGATTGGGTTGGATCTACGATAGTGGTGCTCTCATTGGTTACTGCGTTTGCCATATATTTAGGTCTTCTTGATCTTGTGTTTTCGTGGCTTGCGCGCATGGTTTTCAAAGTATATGGTGGTTATTAATGAGCAGCAGGTGTGATCAATGAAACGATGGTATGTTGTCCAGGTATATGCTGGATATGAGGCGATTGCCAAGGCTGATATTGAAACTCATATTCATAAAGGGGGCCTAGAACAGCTTTTTGGCGAAATTTTAATTCCCTCTGCAAAATTAAAGCAGATATTTGATGCAACAATTGAAACAAGGGATGCGCAACTTTTTCCTGGATATTTGCTCATTGAAATGGAAATGGTTCCTGAGGCGATGCGGCTTGTGCTTTCAAGCCCTCGCATTTTGCGCTTTTTGGGAGGAAAAGATCCGATTCCTTTATCTCAGAAAGAGATAGATCGTATTATTTCTCAAATTAAAGGTGAAGTAACTGTTAGTGCGGAAAAAGTACTCTTTGTTGTGGGAAGCGAAATAGAGATAAAAGATGGGCCATTCGCAGGTTTTGTGGGTATTATTGATAAGGTTGACCAGGAAAATGAAAAGTTAACGGTGATGGTCAGTATTTTTGGAAGAATGACACCCGTCGAGCTCGGTTTTGGTCAGGTAAAATACTAATAAGGTAGGTCATATGGCAAAAGCAGTTAAAGCGAAATTAAAGTTACAAATAGCAGGCGGAAGTGCGACTCCTGCACCACCAGTTGGGTCTTCATTGGGGCAACATGGTGTCAATATTATGGACTTTTGCAAAAAATTTAATGCAGAAACGGCAAACAGGCGTGGTGAAACGGTACCAACGTTGGTGACCATCTATGAAGATCGTACTTTTACCTTTGAGACAAAAACGCCGCCGGTAACGGAGCTGTTCAAGAAGAAACTCAATTTGGCAAAAGGGGCATCTCGTCCTCATGAGCAAAAAGTTGGTACGTTGACCTGGAAAGACATCGAAGATATAGCAAAAATAAAAATGGCAGATCTTAATGCGCATGATCTTGAGCAAGCAAAAAAGATCATAGCGGGTAGTGCCAGAAGTATGGGTATCGAAGTTGTTTAACTGATTACTGATGGAATGGTATAATGTCAAAACATGGAAAAAAATATAGAGAAAGTGCCAAGCGGGTAACCGGTACGGCAGTGCTTCCGATAAAAGATGCGCTTGCCAAGCTGAAAGAGCTCGCGTATGCTAAGTTTGATGAGTCAGTTGACGTCGATATCAATCTTGGCATAGATGCTTCTCAGGGTGAACAAGTGGTACGCGGTTCTGTACTGCTACCGAATCAACGGGGGAAAGTGCCAAAGGTGCTGGTTTTTGCGAAAGGCGATTACGCTGATCAAGCAGAAAAAGCTGGCGCTGATTATGTAGGCACTGACGATTTGGTGGAAAAAATTAAAAATGGCTGGCTTGATTTTGAGTATGCCGTAGCAACGCCGGATCTTATGGGACTTGTAGGAGGGCTTGCTAAAATATTGGGACCCCGCGGCTTGTTGCCGAATAAGAAAGTGGGAACAGTGACTTTTGATGTTGAAAAAGTGGTGCTTGATTTGAAAAAAGGACGTGCCTTCTTTAAAAATGATAAACAAGGCTTAGTCCATTTTTCTATTGGTAAAGTTTCACAAACGGTACAGCAATTGTATGATAATATTTCAACGTTTGTCAAAGCACTTGCTTCATCAAAGCCGGCAAGTTCAAAGGGTAAATTTTTGAAAAAGATGACCATTACATCAACTATGGGTATAGGGATTCAGGTAAATCCTGAGGAACTCTTAGTTCGAACGTTATAACGAAAGAGGATGCTATGAATAGGCAACAAAAAGCCGATGTTGTTCAGTTGTTGCGCGCTCAGTTTGATCAATCAGCCGCCTCTTTTTTGGTTAATTATGCGGGGTTGACTGTTGCGCAGATGCAGCGTTTGAGAAAACAGCTTCTTTTGTGTGGCGGTGAACTGAAAGTTGCAAAAGCCCGTTTAATGAGTAAAGCGCTGGAAAACAGCAGTGTTCAGTGTTCATTAAAGCCTTTTTTGAAAAGTCAGATTGCCCTTGTATTTGGAGGAAGTAATTCTCCTGCTATTGCAAAAGTGCTTCATGATTTTTCCAAAGAGTATGATGCATTAAAGCTTGTTGCTGGGTGCGTCGAAAATCAGCTGTTAAATTCAGCAGCAATTGTACAGGTTGCATCATTGCCATCACGTGAAGTTTTGTTAGCTCAACTGTGTGGTACATTGCGTGCACCGATGAACAAAATGGCTCTTGTTCTTAATATGCTTCTGTTGCGTCTGGTATGGACATTGAAACAGATTGAAGAAAAAAAACAGGCATCGGGTTTGTAAGGTACAGTGAAAAAGTATAGTTGTTTATCAGTAATATATTATGTGGAGTTGCTATGTCAGCAAAAAATCAAAAACTCATCGATGAGATAGGTAATATGACGGTTCTTGAGCTCGCAGGATTGGTAAAATCCTTGGAAGAGCATTTTGGTGTATCAGCTGCTATGCCTATGATGGCAGGTGGTGCAGTTGCTTCAGCAGGAGCAGCCGCGGCGCCAGCAGCAGAAGAAAAAGCCGAATATAAAGTTACCTTGCAAGATGCAGGTTCAGAAAAAATTAAAGTGCTCAAAGCACTTCGTTCATTCATGGCAAATTTGTCATTGACAGACGCTCGTAAAATGACGGAAGAAACACCGTGCGTTATTGCGGAAGCAGTCGGAAAAGATGAAGCTATGAAAATGAAAAAAGAGCTCGAGGCTGCTGGGGCAAAAGTAGAACTTTCATAAAAAAGTTCGAAGAAATTATGAGCATTGTGCTGCAAGAAAGTTGTGGCACTGATGCGCTGTTGCGATACATAAATGAAAATGGTTGGTATAGAGTGCCTCTCATAATACCGTAAAGATAACAAGGAGCTGCTTGATGTCTAATATCCGCATAGATCGGAATACTGTTCGTAAATCTTTTGGCAAAATAGAAGATATAGTACCAGTTCCTAATCTTATCGAAATACAGTCTTCTTCCTTCAATGATTTTGTACAACTTGACTTTTTGCCGGAAGAGCGTGCACTCATAGGACTTGAAAAAGTTTTGCGCGATGTATTTCCTATAGAATATGAAGACAAACTTTCTCTAGAATATGTGAGTTATGAGTTAGGATATTGGGCATGTGCTTGCGGGAAATTGACTGGCATAGAAAATCGCTATCAGTGGCAATGTTCTTCATGTAAAAAAACAGGATGTTCCCGTCTGAATAATTATGCATGTCCGTCATGTGAACAAAAAACGGCACGCTATAAAACATGTTCAAACTGTTTGGCGCGGGTGGTGATTAAGTTGGGTATGACGCTCGATGAATGTCGTCTCAACGGTCAAACATTTGCGTTACCGCTCAAAATTAAAATGCAGCTGATTAGTTGGACTGTCGATGAAAGCGGTGCAAAAGTTGTTCATGACATCAAGGAACAAGATATTTTCTTTGTTGATTTGCCGGTCATGGCAAATTTATACGAAGAACAGGATCAGTTCAAGCTTGGCAATATGGGAACATTTTTAATCAACGGTATCGATCGTGTGGTGGTGAGCCAGCTTCATCGATCTCCCGGTGTTATTTTTTCGCAAAGTAAAAAAGTAAAAGATCATCGAGGACGGCCCTATTATATAGCGCGTATTATTCCTATGCGCGGTTCATGGATAGACTTTGAGTTTAGCAACAATGATCTGTTATATGTGCGTATCGACAAAAAGAAAAAAATGTTGGTCACCACATTTTTGCAGGCGCTTGGTTTTTCTCGTGATGAAATAATTTCCTATTTTTATATGTTTGATACCATTACGGGTAATCGCGGCGTATATACAAAATTACTTGATGAAAGTTTGCTTGGCCATCGCATAGAAAAAGGCATGCTCGAACCAGAGTACGAAAAACTGTATGTTGGGCAGCGAGTTACCAGGGATCTTCTTGATAAATTAAAAAAAGCAGGCATTGTATCGGTTATGTTGCTTGAACATAGCCTTTTAAATCGGGTACTTGCAAAAGATTGTGTTGAACCTGAAACGGGTGAAATATTGATCGAGCAGGGCCAATCACTGACCGAAGACCATTTTGTTATGTTGAAGAAGTTTAAAACAATATATTTTGAACTGATTCAGGCGTCAGGATATGTGCTCCAGCCAGTTATTGCATTAACCTTGGCACAAGATAAATGTTACACAGAGGAAGATGCGCTAAAAGAACTTCATGCGCGTGTATGGCCGGGTGACAGTGCATCATTAAAAGAAATTAAAGAACGATTCGAAGCATTATTGTTCAATAACCGTTTTTATGACCTGACCAAAGTCGGTCGTATTCGGATGAACAATAAACTCAATCTTTCCATACCGCAAGACACACTTGTGTTGACCAAAGAAGATATTGTCGCATCAGTGCGTTATTTGGTCAATCTTCGTGAACGTGGAGAAGGTGAGCTTGATGATATTGATCATTTAGGCAATCGACGGGTGCGGCTTGTTGGCGAACTGTACAATAATCAAATGTATTTGGGCTTTATGCGTATTGATCGAATAGTTCAGGAGCGCTTTAGAATTCAAGAACCGCATAGCGCGCTTATGCCGCAAGATTTTTTAAACGTCAAACCACTGAGCGCGGTTATTCGGGAATTTTTTGGTCTTGGTCAATTATCTCAATTTATGGACCAGACAAATCCGTTGTCTGAAATAGCGCATAAACGGCGTCTTTCAGCGCTCGGGCCCGGCGGTGTGTTGAAAGATCGTGCAACATTTGAAATACGTGATGTGCATGCATCTCACTATGGAAGAATCTGTCCGATTGAAACACCTGAAGGTCAGACGGTTGGTCTTATTTCTTCGCTGGCAACGTATGCAATGGTGAATGATCTTGGGTTTATAGAAACTCCCTATCGCATAGTAAAAGATGGTGCGGTAAAAAATGATGTTGTATTTTTTAATGCATTTGAAGAAGAGCCGCAGCACATTGCGCAAGCGGATGCGATTGAGCCACACTCAAATCGGTTGAAAAAAGATAATATTACGGTGCGGTATGAAGGTAACTTTATGCCTGCAGAGCGTGATGTGGTCAATTATGTTGATTTATCACCGAAACAGTTGGTTTCAGTTTCGGCAGCTCTTATTCCCTTTTTAGAACATGATGACGCAGTGCGTGCATTGATGGGATCAAACATGCAACGACAGGCAGTTCCGCTTATTTCCACAAAGCCGCCATTAATTGGTACTGGCATGGAAAAAGAAATTGTCAGAGCATCGGGCTCCGTGATTGTTGCCAAACGGTCTGGCGTTGTTGAATATGTTCATGCAGAAAAAATTGTTATTCGTGCTGATGAAACAGAGTTTTCCAATATTGAAGATTGGGTTATGCAGGGCATTGATGTCTACTATCTGAAAAAGTTTCAACGCTCAAGTCATAATACCTGGATTCATCATACGCCTATTGTAAAAGTGGGAGAGCGAATTGCTGCGGGCGATATTTTAACTGATGGTGCTGCTATTAAAAATGGTGAGCTTGCGCTCGGTTCAAACGTGCTTGTCTCATTTATGTTGTGGCATGGCTATAACTTTGAAGATGCTATTGTACTCAATAAACGCCTGGTTGCCGACGATGAGCTGACATCAGTGCATATTGATGAGTACATTGTTGATGCTCGGGACACAAAATTAGGGCCTGAAGAAATTACGCGCGATATTCCAAATGTCAGCGAAACTGCACTGGACAGCCTCGATGAAGATGGTATTGTCCGTGTTGGTACTCGCGTAAAGCCAGGAGATATTTTGGTTGGTAAGGTGACGCTGAAAGGTGATGTACAATATTCGCCGGAAGAAAAATTACTCCGCGCAATTTTTGGTGAGAAATCTCGAGAAGTGCGTGATACATCACTCCGTGTTCCGCCTGGCATAGAAGGTACCGTAATCGATGTCAAAATCTTTTCTCGAAGTGGTATTCGTAAAGACAAACGCTACAAACAAGAAGTTATTCAGGCAACAGAAAAGCTTGAACAAGGATTTATACAACATACGGCGTTTTTGCAACGCATGGTGTACGAAAAAATTATGGAACTTCTTGGTGCAGAGGAAGCAACGACGTCAAAAACTAAAAAGGGCGGAAAAGATACTAAACAATCAGAAATGATCATTACTGCCGCTATATTAGAAGAACAGTTCAAACGCAAAACAAAAGATAAAAAAACTGCTACTGCCCTTGCGCGACTCAAAGAAGCGTACGAAACTCAGTTGCGTATTCTTGATGGTGTGCGAGAAGAGCGTATTAGCAAGTTGAAAAAGGGTGATCCGCTTCCATCGGGTGTTATTAAAGTAGTGAAAACATATATTGCCATGAAGCGTCCAGTTTCTGTTGGAGATAAAGTTGCTGGTCGTCACGGAAATAAAGGTGTTGTCTCTATTATTATGCCTCCTGAAGATATGCCATACCTAGAAGATGGTACGCCCGTTGATGTTGTGCTGAATCCCCTTGGTGTTCCGTCTCGTATGAACGTTGGTCAAATTTTGGAAACAATTCTTGGCCTTGCAGGACGAACACTGGGTAAGCAGATAGAGGCTGCACTTGAAAAAGGGCAGGCTGCAATTAAGGCAGAACTGAAACGAGTGTATGGATCAGAACTGATAGATGATTATGAAAAATTATATGGCAAAGAAGGCATCCTTGAACTTGCGCGTAAAGCGGCAAAGGTGGGTGTTTGCTTTAAGACGCCGGTTTTTGATGGTGCAGATTATGCAACAGATATTAAGCCATTGATGAAAGAGCTTGGGTTGCCGGAAGCATCATCGTTTAAGTTACGTGATGGACGAACGGGAGAATATTTTGATCAGCCGGTAACGGTTGGATGCATGTATATTATGAAACTGAATCATATGATTGACGACAAGTTGCATGCGCGTTCCGTTGGTCCATATTCGTTGGTTACTCAACAGCCGTTGGGTGGTAAAGCACAGCAGGGAGGTCAGCGGCTTGGCGAAATGGAAGTGTGGGGCTTGGAAGCATATGGTGCTGCATACACATTGCGAGAAATGTTGACGGTAAAGTCGGATGAAATTAGTGGCCGACACAAAACATATCAGGCAATTGTACATGGTGAAGATATACCAGAACCGGGAGTGCCGGAATCGTTCAATGTGCTTATTAAAGAACTACAGAGCTTGGGATTACAAGTAGACTTACTTAAAGTTAGTAAGGAGAATATCGGTGAGTAACCAATTACTAGAACGTTTTAAAGAATATATACAGATTAATCAGTTTAATGCGTTAAAAATTAGTCTTGCGCCGCCAGAAAAGATTCTTTCCTGGTCGTATGGAAAAGTTACCAAAATCGAAACAATTAATTACCGGACGCTCAAACCTGAGCGTGACGGTCTTTTTTGTGCCCGTATTTTTGGTCCAGTAAAAGATTGGGAATGTAACTGCGGTAAGTATAAGCGCATGAAACATCGCGGTGTCACGTGCGAAAAATGTGGCGTCGAAGTTATTCAAGCACGCGTTCGCCGTGAACGTCTTGGTCATATAGAGTTGGTTGCTCCGGTTTGTCATATTTGGTATCTCAAAGGTATTCCAAGTTATCTGGGACTCATTCTTGATATGCCAGTCAAAGATTTGGAACGGGTGATTTATTTTGATGCATATATGGTTGTGCGTCAGGGCAGATCTCCATATCCAGTAAAAACATTGCTGACAAATACTGAATATATGCAGTATCAGGAAACAAATCCAACGGACACAGACTTTTTTGCAGAGATGGGAGCAAATGCCGCTCGTCTTGTGCTTTCAGCAATTAATTTAGAGTCGGAGCTGTTTGCATTACGTGAAAAATATGCTCATGTAACCTCTATTGCGGTACGTCATAAAATTATTCGACGTATGCGAGTGCTGACAGGATTATTGCAAAGTGGATTGCGTCCTGAATGGATGATTATGACGGTGTTACCCGTTCTTCCTCCCGATTTGCGTCCATTAGTGCCGCTTGAAGGTGGTCGTTTTGCAAGTTCTGATTTAAATGAACTATATCGCCGTGTATTAAATAGAAACATTCGTCTCCAACGATTGATTGAAATTGAAGCGCCATCCGTTATTATTAAAAATGAGCAGCGTATGTTACAAGAATCGGTTGACGCGCTTATTGACAATGGCCGCCGTGGAGGTATTCGGGGAACAAATCGTCGTTTGCTCAAATCATTGAGCGAAATGCTTCGTGGCAAACAGGGACGGTTCCGCCAAAATCTTTTGGGGCGCCGGGTAGATTATTCCGGACGATCAGTTATTGTTGTTGATCCTGAGCTTCGTATTAATCAGTGTGGTATTCCAAAAATTATGGCACTTGAACTGTTCAAACCGTATGTGTATGCCGGTTTATTAAGTCGCGAAGTGGCACCAAATATGCGGGTAGCTCGCTGGCTCGTGGAGTCGATGGATCCCGTTGTGTGGGACGTTCTTGAAGAAGTCGTGAGAAATCGGCCAATTTTGCTGAACCGTGCACCAACACTTCATCGCCTTGGTATTCAAGCATTTTTTCCTATTTTGGTTGACGGAAAAGCAATAAAAATTCATCCGCTCGTGTGTCATGCGTTTAATGCTGACTTTGATGGTGACCAAATGGCTGTTCATGTACCATTAAGCAAAAGGGCACAGCTTGAATGTAAACAGCTTATTTTGTCATCAAATAATATTTTGTCGCCGGCAGATGGTCGTCCATTGACCGTTCCTGTTCAGGATATGGTTCTTGGTTTGTACTACCTGACAAAAGCTCGTTGCAATGAGCGGGGTGAGGGTATTATTTTTGCAAGTATTACAGAAGTTATTATGGCATATCAGTGTGGAAGCGTGGCGCTTCATGCGCGGATTAAAGTTCGTCTTCCCGATGCAACTATTGTAGAAACATCAACTGGTCGTGTTATTTTGTACGATGCATTACCGGTGGGTTCAGATTTTGTGTGGGTCAACAAGGTTTTGAACAAGGGAGATATGGCAGAACTTGTCGAAAAGGTGTACTACACTTTTGGTAATGCCAAAACAATTATATGCTTGGATAAAATTAAGAAATTAGGTTTTTACCATGCAACAATGGGTGGCGTGTCGCTTTCTATTGCAGATCTTATTATCCCTGCAGAAAAACCAGTTATTATTGCTCAGGCAGAAAAAGAAGTAGCCAAGGCGGAAAAGTTGTACATTGATGGTATTATTACCAATGGTGAACGACAAAACAAAATTATTAGTGTTTGGGGACACGCATCAGTTGATGTTGCCAATGCTATGTATAAAGAGCTTGAAGCACAAGACAAAGAAGCATTTATAAACGAGAAAAAAGTTTTCAAGCCGTTTAATCCGTTATTTATGATGTTGGATTCCAAGTCACGAGGTACAAAAGAACAGGTGCGTCAGTTGGCGGGTATGCGTGGTATGATGGCAAAGCCGACCGGTGAAATTATGGAAACGCCGGTTAAATCTAATTTCAAAGAAGGGTTGCTTGTTTCTGAATATTTCATCTCTACTCATGGTGCGCGAAAAGGACAGTCAGATACAGCGCTAAAAACAGCGAACTCTGGCTACTTGACGCGGCGATTGGTTGATGTTGCACAAGATGTTGTGGTGACGATTATCGATTGCAAAACACTGGGGTATATTGAAATCGGAGATTTGAAAGAGTCGGGCGATGTTATTTACTCTCTGGCGGATCGCGTATTTGGTCGTGTACTTGCGGCCGATGTAAAAGATATGGTAACCGGAGCATTATTGTTGCCACAGGGACATCTTATCGGTCGTGATGACATTCCGATGCTAGAAAATGCTGCTGTGTCAAAAATTTGTGTCCGCTCTGTTCTCATGTGTCAGTCAAAACATGGGGTGTGTGTGCAATGTTATGGATATGATTTGTCCAAAGGGGCATTGGCTGATATTGGTACAACGGTGGGCATTATCGCCGCGCAATCGATCGGTGAACCGGGGACACAGTTGACGATGAGAACGTTTCACATTGGAGGTACCGCGAGTGGTTTGACAGAACAACCATATTATGTTGCAAAACAAGAAGGTATTGCGCAGTGGTCCGGGGTGCAGGTGGTAAGAAATCGTGATGGATTATATAAAGTTATGAGCCGTAAGGCAAAACTGAATATAATTTCTCCTGATGGTCGCGAACTGCAGTCACATCTGCTTGAATATGGATCGACATTGTATGTGACCGATGGTCAAAAAATAACCATCGGAACAAAGCTTGCCGAATGGGATCCAAATAACAAAGTATTGTTGACGGAAAAAGCGGGTACTATAGGGTTTGTTGACTTGATTGACAATGTCACTATTCAAGAACGTTTTGATGAGGCAACAAAGAAATCAAATTATGTTATTCTTGAAATGCGGGGGGAAAAGTATCAGCCCGCGTTGAGTATTGTTGATGATAGCGACAACGAACTTGCCCATTATTTCTTGCCCGTGAGCGCTTATTTGAACGTTACCAATAGTCAACGTGTTGAAGTTGGTGATGTGCTCGTCAAAACACCGCGTGAAATTTCCAAGACGAAAGATATTACCGGTGGTTTGCCTCGTATTGCTGAACTATTTGAGGCACGTGCGCCAAAAGATGCATCGATTATATCCGATATCGATGGAGAAGTTGTCATTGGTGGATTGCACCGTGGCTTGCGTAAAGTGAGTGTTGTGTCTGGTGCAGAATCATTTGATTATTTTGTACCGCGCGGAAAACAGCTTAACGTTGTCAATGGGGAACATGTCAGTGCGGGTGATCAGTTAACGACAGGATTGCCAGTGTTGCATGACATGTTGCGTATTTTAGGTGCCGATATTGCGCAGCGATATCTGATTGATCAGATTCAGCAAATTTATCATTTGCAAGGGGTTGATATTAACGATCGCCATATTGAGCTTATTGTCCGGCAGATGATGCGTAAAGTACGTATTATTGAGTCTGGTGAAAGTGATTTCTTAATTGGTGATTGTATTGATCGTATCCATTTCCAAACGATTAATGGAATGTTGCGCTTGGAGAAAAAACGAGTTGCGGTGGGCAAACCGATGTTAATGGGTATTACGCAGGCATCGCTGGATACAGAAAGTTTTATTTCTGCAGCATCGTTCCAGGAAACAACACGTATTCTTTCTGAAGCAGCGCTTAATGGACATATTGATTATCTCTATGGCCTGAAGGAAAATGTTATTGTTGGTAAACTGATTCCTGCAGGTACAGGGATTAAGTCATTTAGGGCTAAATATTTGGGAGAAGATCTTTCTGAACTTGAGTCGCAGGCTCAGCAGATGGAAAATCGGACTGGACAATCGTCTGATGGAGTAGAAGATGATGAAGGAAATAATATGCCAGATAGGCGCGTAGCTCAGTGGCAGAGCGCTGCTTTGACGTAGCAGAGGTCAGCGGTCCAATCCCGCTCGCGCCTACCAAGATAGTGGAAATTTGATATAAATAGTGTATAATAAGGAACGATATGCCTTTTGACAAAGAAGCAAAAAAACGTATTATGCAAGAATTTGGCCAAAAAGCGGAAGATACAGGGTCATCACAAGTGCAAGTGGCTTTGTTGACGCAGGGAATTGCACATTTAACAGAACATTGCAAACAGCATCCAAAAGATGTAAGTTCAAAGCGAGGATTGCTGAGAATGGTATATCAGCGGAAAAACTTTTTGCAATATATTGAACGTAAGAGCAGGAAAAAATATGAAGAACTTATTCAACGATTGGGACTCCGTAAGTAACCTTACTGTTTCCCAGCAGCGTATGATTGTTATCGACAGGTTGGTGTAATGGTAAAGAAATTTCAATTCGATGCATTTGGTCTTGAAGTAGAGATTGGTAAATGTGCGCGACAAGCAAATGGTGCTGTATGGCTTAAGCAAGGTGGCACTATTCTTATTGCGACAGCAACAGAAGCGCAGTCAAAAGATTTTCCCGGTTTTCTTCCTTTGACGGTTGATTATCGTGAGCAGTACTCTGCTGCGGGGAAAATTCCTGGAGGTTATTACAAGAGAGAAGGTAAAACGACAGATCGAGAAGTGCTTATAGCCCGTCTTGTCGATCGCGCTATTCGACCATTATTTCCTGCGAACTATTTTAATCAAATTCAGGTTATTATAACGGTGTACTCTGTTGATAAAGAACATGCACCAGATATGTTGGCGCTCATTGGAGCATCTCTTGCACTGACAATTTCAGATATACCATTTATGGGACCGGTAGGAATTGTACAGATGGGAAAAATTGGTGGCAAATTAGTTGTCAATCCACTCTGGACTGATAGTATGCACTCTGATCTTCATCTCGCAGTTGCGGGCACTAAAGAAGGCATTTGCATGGTAGAAGGTTCTTGCGATGAACTACCAGAAAAAGAGATAGTAGATGTTTTGTTCCGTGCTCATGAAGAAATAAAAAAATTAGTTTCTTGGCAAGAAGACGTGCGTGCACAGGCTGCAAAAGAAAAGAAATCTGTTGCAGATCCGTATCAATGGAATACATGGCTGGAACGGGTTGATAAATTTTTGACGCCTGATCATGTCAAAGGTTCCTATATTGCAGACAAAATTGAGCGAAAAACATATTTTGATATGCTCCGAGAAACATTTGCCAAACAGTATGCCCAAGAAATAGAAACAATAAAAGTTCCGATGTCAGTGATTGATTATATTATTGATGCGGTACTCAAAGAAAAGTTAACTGATTATACGTTTGTTATTCAAAAACGTATTGATACTCGTACATTTGATAAAGTGCGTGACATTGCTGTTGAAGTTGGTCTTCTTCCATTTACCCATGGCTCTGCTCTGTTTACGCGCGGAAGAACCCAAGCACTGGCAAGTGTGACATTAGGCAGCGGTGAAGATGCACAACGCCTTGAAAATATTATGGAAGAGGACGCGGAAAGCGGTTCTTTCATGCTCCATTATAACTTTTTACCTTTTTCCACGGGCGAAGTAAAATCAATGCGTGCTCCTGGCAGACGAGAAGTTGGCCATGGATTTCTGGCAGCACGATCGTTTGAATATATGCGTCCAACAGCGGAAAGTTTTCCGTATACCATTCGTATTGTTGTCGACATTTTGGAATCTGATGGATCATCATCAATGGCAACAACCTGTGGTGCGACAATGGCTTTAATGCAAGCAGGGGTACCGATCAAAAAAATGGTTGGTGGTATTGCGATGGGGCTTTTAAAAAGTAAAAAAGATGACTTTGTCATTTTATCAGACATTTCAGGCATTGAAGATGCTTTTGGTTTAATGGACTTTAAAGTGACGGGAACAGATATTGGTGTGTGTGCCATTCAGATGGATGTCAAATATAAGGGTGGCTTGACCCAAGATATTTTTGAAAAAGCATTTGAACAAGCACGTAAAGGGCGCCTGTTTATTTTGGGAGAGATGAGCAAGGTTATGAGCAAGCCGAATCCAGAGTTGTCTGATTTGGTTCCAAAAGTTGAAACGGTGAAAGTTGCCGTTGATAAAATTGGTGCCATTATCGGAGGTGGTGGAAAGACCATTCGTGAAATCACTGAAAAAACAAGCACAAAAATTGATATTGAACCAGATGGTTTGGTAAAAATTTATGGTATTCCAGGAGCAAACATTACGGGAGCTATTCGGTGGGTTAAAACGCTTGCCGGTCAAATTGAACGTGGCTCTTTCTATGAAGGAAAAATTCGCCGCATTACCGATTTTGGTATGTTTGTCGAATTAGTGCCTGGCCATGATGGATTGGTTCATGTATCTAATATTCCCAAAGAATTCCAACGAACATTTATGCGTGAATATAAAGTTGATGACGTTGTGCGTGTTGAAGTACTTGATTATGATGAAGCGACAGAACGGGTTAGTTTAAAGCTTGTCAAAAGAGTAACAGCTGCGCCGGCACAGCAATAAGCAAGGCTATGAGTGGATATTATTAAACGGGACATACAACGGCATGATGGGCGAGCTTTTGATGAGTTGCGCCCGATATCGTACATGCATGATGTATTAAGCAATGCAGTGAGTTCCATTCTGTGGCAGGCGGGTAACACAAAAGTACTGTGTGCTGTTACCATACAAAACACGGTACCTCCGTTTGTCAAAGGAACGGGCTCTGGATGGATTACGGCTGAATATGCGTTGCTTCCAACGTCAACAGCGGTGCGAACAAGTCGTGAATCCGTTTCTCTGCGACGCAATGAACGCTCGGTGGAAATATCACGACTTATCGGACGGTCACTTCGATCAATTACGAATTTGGCACTATTGGGCGAACGGACAATCTTTATCGATTGCGATGTGCTGCAGGCTGATGGGAGTACTCGGGCCGCTTCCATTGCAGGAGCGTGTATTGCGCTATTTCGTGCACAGGAGCGGTGGCTTGATATGAAAATTATTTCAGCGCCACTATTGCGTACTATGATCGCGGCAGTTTCTGTTGGTGTGAGCAAAGATCATGTGTTTCTTGACCCTGATTATGAAGAAGATAGTGCTATTGATGCAGATTTTACGTTTGTCATGACGCAGGGATCTGATATTATTGAAATTCAGGGTGGTGCAGAAAAAATGCCAGTTACTTGGCCTGTTTTTGATCATGTACGGAAAGTTGCGCAGAAAGGTGTGGCTGAGATTTTTAAAATAAGCGCTGAAAATAAAATGTGCCCGGGAGCAGTAAAAGATAAAAAAGCACCTTTATTTAGTTTATTTAATCGTCAATTATCAACGCCATGAAGGTTATTTCGCTCCGTTCTTTTTTGCAGAACATAGAGAAAGTAATGTTCCAAGAAGGTAATTTTGTTGTTTGCTTTCGGAGCAAAGAGTTTCCTTCGCTTTTTTTTTCCCTTATATTGAAAAAAATAACGGCCCTTTTTGGAAATATTTTTTCTATTGATGTATGCCAGCGATCGTTATCTGAAATACAAGCAACATTGGCAACGTCATTTTTGGGAACAACAACTTTGTATTGGTTGAGAAATGTGAGCGATCTTGATCGTTCTACCAAACGGGCACTGATTTCCTCCTGCGCTGTGTATCAAGGACCGCATAAAATTATACTTTTTCTGACTGACGATGATACCATTCCCGCACCCTCATGGCTCTGTGTTGAAGTTCCTGAGATGGTAGGCAAAGAAGAGGCGTTACTCATTGCTTTATTATATTCTTATGAAATTTCAGCAAGTCGGGTGGCAGCACTTTTTGATAGTTTTGGTTCTGCATACATGCAACTTCCGCCCGACACCATATGCATGTTTCTCTATTATGCGGCACTCATGGGCAAACAGGAGTCTGATTTGTCATGGTATGTGCAAAAATTAATTATTCCCAAACAGTCACTTTTCTCTGTCAGCCAATATTTTTTTGAAAAAAATGGCCATGCGTTATATGCGCTCTGGAGTACCGTTCTTGACCAATATGAGCTTGTTTTCTGGTCATCATTTTGGTCTGATCAGTTATGGCGCGCAACGGAGTATATAGAAAAAATGCGGGAAGGAATGCTCACGGAAAAAAATAAAAAAGAGCTGCGCCTTCCTTTTTCATTTACCCAAAAAACATGGCAGAAATACACCGTGGCTGAATTGCAACGAGCTCATGAATATGTTTATGATCTTGATGTACGGTTCAAAAGTGGCGGGGGAGATATATGGCTCTTGGATCATTTTTATACAAAATTTCTGGCGAACGTTTTTAAGTAACGTTATTAAAGTTGACGGCCAGATATTTTTTCTGTATTCTTTTTTATGTGAGACAATAAAAAAATATATTTTTATATTCTGAAAGGATTTACATGGCTACTATTTTCAATAGAATTATTGCATCTTTATTTTTGCTTGCAGTTTCTCATTATGCTACGGCAATGATACCAGCGGCTTTGGCATTATGCAATAAAAAATTAGAAAAGGTGACATTGAAATATGAAAGACTGGCAACAGTTACGCTGCATAATCCGTTAGAAGATGGCGCGATAATTAAAATTGTAAATTATTCTGAAATGGAAGGTCATGAAAAACAGATTGTCGGGGCAATGGGTAGATTTTATGAAAAATTAGTGGAAAGGGGATCAGCTGATTTTGACATGTTGCTCAATGGCATATTGTATCAAGATGATTTTGAAGAAAAGGAAAATGTAGAAAAAGGTGAAAAGTTTATCACCGTTATCTGCGGAGAGGCACAGAAAAAGATAAAATTGTCACAGCAAGATAATTGCAAGTCGTTTGAGGTGTTATATAAGCCATCTTATTTTAATAAAGATTTGAGTTTGAATGCCAAAGGGGTAATGCCATTATTTAACTTTGTTGAAGCTCTTGTAAGTCCGGTTGCATCTACGATGGCACAGGTTATGCTTGGAGATTTAGAACATTGCATCGCGCGAAAAACAAGAGAAAAGTATTAATTTTTCTCTTGTTTTTTTCCCTTTTTAATAAGTACTCTGGGAAAAAATAAAGGGAGAAAGATATGAAGCTTGTAATGTTATTTCGCATATTTTTATTTTCAGCACTATTGTTGAGCAAGCATATTAATGCTGACCTTGCCATCACTGATATCAAAGGGCTATATACCTCAATTAAACCTGAGTATGAATACTGGTTGCCGATTCATGGAGTGATTGCGGTGCAGACGGATTTTTTGCGCAATCTATTTTTAATGGAGATGCAGGAAGAAGAACGACGGAAAAAGGAGGCGGGAAAAAAAGAAAAATCATTGATTCTTAATAAGTACTCTGGGAAAAAATAAAGAAAGAAAGATATGAAGCTGGTAATCGTATTTCGCGTGTTTTTATTTTCAGCACTATTGTTGAGCAAGCATATTAATGCTGACCTTGCCATCACTGATATCAAAGGGCTATATACCTCAATTAAACCTGGGTATGAATACTGGTCGCCGATTCACGGAGTGATTGCGGTGCGGACGGATTTTTTGCGCAATCTATTTTTAATGGAGATGCAGGAAGAAGAACGACGGAAAAAGGAGCCGGCGCAGACAAATGAAGAAAAAGAAGAAGCAAAAAACCATTCATTGATTTTGGCTATGTTGCGGCAATTTTTTAATATTAATCCTGGAGACAAGACATTACGGATAACGCAAAGTAAAACATCTATAGGTTCATATTTAATGCCAGTGTTACTTGCTGATTTAGTTAATTATATTACTACAGATCAGATAATGGATAAAAAGTTGATAGCAAAAAAGGATAGTGAATTTGCCAGGTTTTTGTTAAAAGAGGCTGGTATAAGGGGAATAAACAATAATAAAATTACACAATTTATTCGAAATATACGGGATATGGTGAGTAAAAGCGCCGCAAAAGAATATTATGCATTGCCTTATATTGGCCAGGCAATTTTAATGACATGGTTGATCAAAAAAGTTGATACAAAAAAGCAAATTACGGATTTTTTTGACCGGCTTGTCGAATTGAAAAATCCCTTAATAAGCGAGAGCTATGATAGAGAAAAATTTTTGTCGGCGGAATACCAGCAATCTGATGTTGCAATTTTATTTGATGAATTAAGCAAAATTAAAATAAATAATTGTAATAAAGATTTGCTTGTACTCTATGAAGATCTTATATTTATAAGTTATGCCAGATTACCTATACAAGGAGAAAGAATTGCATTGTACGAATTCCCTGAATATAGAGAAGGTTTTCCTGTGCCATTCGAAAGTCTAAAAAAAACGTTTTCTGATTGCGTGGAAACATCTTTACGAATATTTATTAATGAACTACTGAAGACAGGAGTTTCATTTGATTATCACACATTAGAGATGCATGGTATTTTGTTTAATTCTATTATTAAAAAATTTTATGATACTCATCATGATTTTAAAACAGTGGGTAGCGCAGAGGTCCATGAGGCATGGCTTGCCGCAGTTTCAAACATAAAAAAGTTTCTTATTGAATATAAAAATGTGAGTGGGGAAACGGGGGAATCTTGTGAAATTAAATCAACGGTCCGTAATGTATTACAAATCATTCGGTATATTTTTGAGCCTACATCTGATGAAACATTGGGTATAAAACCTATTCCCGAAATTGTTACCATTGGTTATATGATTGATTTTTTTTCTCATTTACTTGCAGCTGTTTCTCAGGCTCTTCAGCCACGAAAAATAGAATTACTGTCAATAAAAATAGTAGACAAAGCAGCACGTAATAAGAGTATAACAATTTCATCTGATGCTCTACAGCAAGATAATTTTCCAAAAAAAGAAGAAGATTGTAACCTTTACCATATTATAATAAATTTCATTGATGTATCATCAGGCCATGTATTCTATTTGAGTATTGATCCAAATTATCATACTTATATGAAGTCGAGGAAAGAGGAAATAATTGTCAAACCAAAAGGCTTGGATGCTATTTATTATGATATATTAAATCACGGTTGCTCTATAGAAAATTCTGCATTTCTTGATATATTGAACGTTATTTATGCGAATGAATTTTTTGAATCTTACATAAGAACTATTTTGAAAGGAGAATATTGTAACAGAATATTACTTGTAAGTCGTGGAAAAAATGTAATATATATAGTCCATTCTTTAATTGAAGAATTTTCTTATGGAAAAGTTCAAGATCGTCCATTTTTATTTTATCTTTTGCCTTCTTCCATATTTAAATATGAATCAGTTGTTCAACAAACTTCCGATTTATCTGCATTAATTTCGATGATGATATCAAATGAATCATTCGATGTAACAATTGCCAAATCGTATCTAAAAGAATTGGTCGAATCTCTTTTTAAATTACGTGATGATAGTCAAGATGAATTTTTTGATATTTATTGTAGAATAATGTTAGGACTTATTCCTAGTATTATTAATGCAAAAAGAGAAAAATTCTATATTATTGGTATCAATTTATTAAATAGCTTGCTTATTCCACGCGGTTATCCATTATTAACTACACTCGTAAGGTTTTATAGAAATGAAGACTTTATGAAGCTTGTTTTAGAAAACTTTATGCCGGCCCTGTCTGTTTCTCTTTTGACAAAAGAGGATAAAGAAACAATTGTATATTTTCTTCAAGAGACTATTTTTTTTTATCCCAACCTTGAACTATTTTTTCAAGAACAAAAAAAGAAATTTTTTGGCGAAGAATTTGTATAAAAAAGGGAGTAAAGTCAGTGACAAAGATTTCATATATATTTCTGTTTTCTGTGTTATTATTTTTTTCTCGGATTTCTGCTGATCTTGCCATCACTGGTATCAAAGGGTTATATACCTCAATTAAACCTGAGTATGAATATTGGTCGCCGATTCATGGAGTGATTGCAGTAAAAACAAATTTTTTGCGTAATCTATTTTTAATGGAGATGCAAGAAGAAGAGCGACAAAAAAAAGAGCCATTACCTGTTTTGGAGATGTTGCGGCAATTTTTTACTATCAATTTTGAAGACAAGACATTGCGGTTAACAGAAAGTAAAACATCACTAGGAAGGTCTTTAACGCCAATATTACTTGCAGACTTGATTAATTATATCATGAATACAGGTGATTTAAAAGGCAAAGAGCTAATTAAAAAAGATGATGAATTTGCGCAATATTTACAGACAAATGGAATAAAAATTAAAAGAGTGCGTACAATAAGAAAGGCAATTGAAGGCTGTCGCCAAGTAATTCAAGGTCAACAGTATGCACTGCCGTACATTGGCCAGACAATCTTAATGGCATGGTTGGTCAAAAAAGTTGATGAAAAAAAAGAAGTGGCGGAATTTTTTGATCGGCTTGCATCGCTTGGAAACAAAATGATTGCGGATAGTTATAACAAAGACAATTTTTTGGCAAAAAAATATAAAAGAGTGCCATTGGACGAAGTTGTAGAAAAATATTTGACTAAAAAAGATATAAAAAAATATAAAAGTTATTACGAAGATTTTGTTTTTGTTGGCCTTAATATTTTTGTAGGGAAATTGCACCAATTTCCAGAGTATAGACATTTTGTTGTGCATTTTCCAAACATCAATTTAGAGGTTGCCGATTGTACTGAAACAGCGCTCAGAATTTTTTTAAGTGAGCTTTTGAGTATGGGGACAGAGTTCAATTACCATATTTTTGCAGATAAGGGTATTAAGCTCAATTCTCGTATTAAAAAATTTTATGACAAATACCATACATTTGAATCAGTAAGAAAACCGCAGGCTCGCCAGGATTGGTTTGTTGCATTATCCAATATTAACAAGTTTCCCATACGGTATGACATTACGAGTAATATATCAGAAGATTCATGTGCAATGAGCGCAACAGTGCGCAATATTATGGAAGGATTACGATATCTTTTTGACCCCAGCTGTTATGCATTATTGGGAATAACGTCCATTCCTAAAATTATTACTCTAGAATATGTTGTGAATTTTTTTTCTGGTATAGTCGCTGCTTTCTCAAAGGCAAATCCCAATCGCATTATGATTCTTGATGATATAAAAATAGGTGGTTTGCCTATGATGGATGATATAAAAAATAAGGTACCAAAAATATGTAATCTCGATGTGGAAAAATTGCAAAAATCTGAGCCCACCACGCTTGTATTTTCTTTAAATGAAAGTTCTATATTTACCTGGAAGATTACTGGTTTTCGTAATCCATGGAGTCATACAAAAGTTTTAGCAAGAAAGCAAAACAGTAAGGATGCGCAGAAAATATGCTCTCAATTTGTTAAGGTGTTGCCAAAAGAAGCGCTGCATGATTATGCTGCATTAGATTTGCTTAGTCTTTTCACTCTTCAAGCAGAATCGATCATTGCCTTATTGGAAGGAAAAACAGATTGTATAAGCAGAATGCTGTTATTTAAGGAGGTGCCCACTGCCAATATTTTTAGTATAGTGGAAAAATATTATATGCCGGGGACAAAGCAGGATGAGCCATTTTTACTTTTTGCACTTCCTTCCATGAAATCAGTCTTTATGCTCGGTCGAGTGCAACAAATTGAGATGATAAGTAAAATAAATAATTTTGTTGATAGTAAAGTTTTTCATGAAATTATTCGAGCATATATACGCCCCTTTGTCAATTTTGTTATCGATGGTACATATAAAAAAGGCACGGAAGAATATGACGTAGCATACCTATTATTTATTGAAATTATTAAAAAAATCAGTAAAACCTACAAGAAAGATTTATATGATGTAGCAGTAAAACTGCTGGCAAATGAGTTTGTTCTTGGAAAGATGACATGGCTTAGTAGCGGGCTTGAAACAATAAAAAAATATAAAAATAAGGAATGTATGCAACAAGCATTGCAAGCATGTATGCCAGTTTTGTCCAAAATGACATTGACCAAGGATGAAAAACTCGAACGGCTTGTATTATTTGAGAATATGGCAAAAATATTCAATGTGTGGCCAATACTACAACCACAGATGGATCAACTTTTTAGTGATGTATTTACACAGTAACTTTTTTACTTTCGTTTTTCCATCAATTTAACGATTCCTTCGATGTCCATGATAGGACAGGCTCAGCCGTTGCTTCTGCTTTGTACCTATCAAAAAGTTTTTGATATAGAGCTGTTTCTTCCGGGCTTAATTCTCCTGATTTGACGGAGGCAGGTTCTTTTTTAGGGTCAGAGAGCAATGCATAGGCTTTTGCGTTATATGTGCAGAGTATTCCTGAAACTATGGCAGGTTGGTTATTTTCCATAAAAGGGTTAGGCATATGATCGCCTATGATAACGTTGGTGAGGGTAACAGGATCAAAAATACGGAGTTGAGGGATTCCTCTGAGATAGATATTATTAATCGTATCAAAGATAAAGATTTTTTCTGTGTTATATATTTTTGAGGTAAAGCCTAAAAAGCATTTTAAAATTACCTGAACGGTGTTTTTGTCAACAGAAAGATTTTTTATATAATGAGCGGTTTTTCCAGCTTTATGAGAAATAAAGTCAGGAAGAGGCTGAATTAAATTCGAATCATTAGAAGTAAGGTTAATAGAAACTGGTATGTTGCATTCATATAATATAACTGTTTTTGTATATGCAGAGATATTAAAATCTTTTTTTTCATAATATTTTTGTGCGACGGCAAGGCGGGTTATATGTACAGCTGTATCTATAAATTGAGTTCCTTCTTGAAACATTAGTTTCTCTTTTTTTATTTTTATAGAATGGTCAAATGATGTGTGAGGATAGCGAATGGTACCAATATTGATGACGGGATAGAGAAATTTATGAATAAGGCTGATGATATCATCATATGGTTGAGGGTTCTTTTGGGGCGAAATTTTTTTTTGCGTAGTAAAGTCTTCCAATTTTGACGATAAAGTATGTGATGTGGAAAGTGCCTCAAAAAAAGCAGTAAAATTTTTTTGAGAATTTAATAACAGGATATTGTTGTTGACAACCTCAAAATTTAAATTTGTCAAATCAATTGGTTCGATTGGGATTGAATTAACAACTGCATCCATGGCTCCTGCGGTTACAATGGTAAAAGGATAGGTATTTTGGGGGCCCGGTAGAGTGTACAAAAGTGACATGTTTTTTCCTCCAGCAAGGCAGGAGAAAATAAATAAAAGATTGGTTGGTACCTCTTTGGAGAAAAAAGATAAAAAACCATTTTGAAATGAAAGGAAAGGAATTGATGCAACAGAAAGAAGAGGAGATTTTTCTATAAGTGCAGTTAATTTTTTTTGATACTGTTTTATGAAAAAATTAATAGATTTTACTTCTTTTTCAAACTGTTCCACATCAAGAGGAACTTCTTGTACAGGTCCCTTAATATTTTTTATAGAAGCAAGGTTTTCTTTTGATGGTCTTTGCATAGATAACAGTTCTTTTTCAAGGTCCACAATATTTTGTACAGCGGTATTAATAGCGGTGAAAGAACTGTCATCAAGAGTATTGCCATGCCCATTAAGAATAATATTCCAAGAAGGAAGAAAAGGTAATGGGCACTCTTCCGGATTTTGTGTAATTTCAGTGGTAAATATGCGTGAAAGTACGGTATATATTTCTTGGGCAGAAAAATTTTGGGCGAATGCCTTTTTCATAGCTTCTTTATCTGAGATTCCTGATCTGAATAAAAAAGGTAACTCTTTTTCATCAGAAAGCTTAAGAATATTTTTAGGATTTCTCTGCAATCCACAACAAGCATGTTGCTTGAGATATTTTTTTGGAATGAGGAGCATAAGCTCATGTGGCTTTTTTTTGCTGCCAGGAGCTATGGTATATTTATATGCTTCCCATTCGTGGACCTTAAAAGTTTCGTAGCAAAAAAAGTTATACGTATAATTATCGCTTGCCTGGGGTTTTAACTCATATAATTTTACATATTGTTTTGTCAGGGGTGAGGCAGAAGGTGGTAAGTCTGATTGTTTATAGGGGATTGATTTATCTGTATATATATCGAATTTTGGTGTATAGGGTCGTAACTCTGTTGTGATAATTTTTTCGAATTTTTTAATGGAATCTGCCCGTTCTAGCTCTTTTTGTACCATGGTAAAAAAAGTATAATATGCATATTCAAAAGAAGACAAGTCTTGTAGTTGTTGTGCAAATAAATTTTTTCTGTGAGCAAATTCATTCCAGAGAGTGTCGCTGACAAGAATTGGAAAATTTTTTTCCTGGAGCATATAGAGAAACTCACTAAATAATATATCAAAAGGACGAAATTCTGAAATTCTATAAAGATCAAATATCATTGCAATGTTGTTCATAGGATTGATATACAGTTGTGTACGGGACGGCAACGGTTCTTGAACATCTGTTTCATCTGGATATAAAACAAACGTTAGTAGAGAGCTGAGAACTGTTACTATAAAAAATTTTTTTTTAAAAAGCATACACTATCTCCTTTTTTTTAAGAACTTTTTCATTTTCGTGTAAATCGCTCTGGCTGGATAATACCTCCAGAGATAATAATTGCCATGGCTTCTTGACGGCTCAGATCAACAACGGTCAACTCTTCTTCTGTCAAAATAATGCAGAAGCCCGTGGTGGGATTTGGTGTTGTTGGAATAAACACGGTAAGATATTTTTTTTCCCTGTCGGGGGTCAGTTCGGGTGCAATTTCGCTCGTTAAAAAACCGAGGCTGTAGACGCCTTTGCGGGGAAATTCAGTAAGGATTACTTTTTTAAACGTAATTTTGTCTTGAATGCTAAAAGCACTGATCAGCTGCTTGATGCCTGAGTAGACGGGATTAACGAGAGGAAGTTTGAAAATAAGAGATTCAAGAAGGTGTACAATTGGTTTTAAAATAAATGTATTATACATGATTCCAATGAAAAAAATAATGGCAACGCCTATGACAATTTCTACAAAGGGAACTTTTGATAAAATAGTGTGACTGGCAATATGGCGTAGTGGTTCAAGCCATCCGACAATAATACGAATAAAGGTATTGAAAAAAATAACGGTGAGAGTAATGGGAAGAATTGCCATTAATCCATTAAAAAAAAGAAGCCAGATTGAGCGTCCGAGGCGGGAAATTAACGTTTTAAAAAATGTCATAGAGTTCCTTGTAAGGTAGATTGCAAAATATTTGCAAGTGTTGCGCATATATTTTGTGCACGATGCGCATCTGCATCTTCGACCATAACACGAAGAACGGGCTCAGTTCCAGAGTATCGCACAAGAACTCGTCCTTCAGGAACTTTTTGAGTGTATTCTTCTATGATTGCCTTATAGGGATTCTGCCGCAAATCAGGCTGTTTTTGTGCTGCAATGTTATGGGTAATTTGGGGATATTTTGTCACGGTATTCATAGCCATATTTTTTGTGCGTATGAGCACTTGAAGGAGGCGAAGCGCCGTGTAAATACCATCACTCATAAGTGCGTATTCTTTAAAAATAATGTGGCCCGATGGTTCACCTCCCAGACGCACGTCAGGATTTTCAGAAAGATAATGGGCAAGATGTTTATCACCAACGGCAACGCGTACACAGGTTTTTTTCTGTCCTTTGAGGGAGTTGACAACTGCTTGGTTTGTCATTGAGGTGCCAACGATATGTGTGTCGTGGGCATAGAGTGGATCTGAGAGAAGTGCATATAAAATGTCATCACCATCTTTATATTCTCCTGCACCGGTGACAACCATAACGCGATCTCCATCACCATCAAAGGCAAAGCCGATGTCAGCACCATTGCTTTGTACCGCTTTTTGGAGCGATAGGGGATAGAGGGAGCCACATTCATGATTTATATTTGTGCCGTTGGGACTATTATTGATGACAATAGTATGTGCGCCGAGTTGGGCAAAAATGGCAGGAGCAACGGTGCCTGCTGCGCCATGAGCACAGTCCAGCACAATTTTTATTTCTTGCAAAAAGTTGGATGGGAAAAGAGAGCACATAAATTTTTTGTACTCATCAGCTGCGGTGTACCAGGAATATGCAGTGCCAAAAATAGTATATGAGGGAGGTGTTTGTTGTTGATGTGTATATGCTACAAGTATATCTTCATCTTGTGTCCGTAATTTACCGTGAATCATATCAGTAATTTTAATGCCGTTATCATAGAATGCATTGTGAGATGCAGAGATCATGATGCAGTATACAATCTCTTTTTTTTGTTGTGCCATTTTGTAGAGTGCTGGTGTTGGAATTATGCCTGCATCATATATTGTTACATCATGAAGCAGCATGGCTGCCTGGAGAGCGTTTTTTATAAAATGAGCAGAAATACGGGTATCGTACGCGAGAGCAATGGCTGGATGTTCATAGCGCATTTTCATCCATTGGCTAAGAGCATGTCCAAAAAGTATCAAATGTTCCATGGTCAGTGGTGGATTTCCAACACGAGTACGGATACCATCAGTGCCAAAGGTAAAAAAATTTCTCATGATTGTTTTTTTTCTTGTTTTATGGGCTAGAAATCCGCTTTTTAGTGTAACAGCTTTAGGGGGATGGGTAAAAGTAAATTAAAAAAGAATTCAGCACAAGCTTGAAAGAATTATAGTAGCTTTGCCTTGAATTAGCTTTCATAATACGCTATCTTGGTTCGTAGGAACCTTATTCTTTATGGGCAAAATATATGAAAATAAAGCATGTAGCATTTTCAGGCGATCGTCCCACGGGGCCGCTTCATCTTGGTCATTATGTGGGAACTTTAAAGCAGCGGGTTATGTTGCAAGAGCAGTACCAAATGTATGTGATGATTGCAGATATGCAGGCGCTGACTGATAATGTTGAAGATCCTGCAAAAGTTCGTAAACATGTTCTTGAAGTTGCCCTTGATTATTTGGCCGTTGGCATTGATCCAGATAAAACAACTATTTTTATTCAATCGATGATACCCGAAATTGCGGAGTTATCTGTTTTTTATCTTAACCTTGTCACTGTCAGTCGCTTGCAGCGTAATCCGACAGTCAAAGAAGAGATAAAACAAAAAGGGTTAGAAGAAAGTATTACGGCAGGTTTTTTGACCTATCCCGTTCATCAAGCGGCCGATATTACGATTGTCAAAGGAACGCTTGTTCCTGTTGGTGCAGATCAGTTGCCCATGATTGAGCAAACAAATGAAATTGTGCGAGCATTTAATCGTATTTATGGGGTTGAGCTATTTCCTGAAGTCCAAGCCATGGTGCCCGAAGTTGGTCGACTACCCGGTATTGATGGTATGACAAAAATGAGCAAATCACTCGGTAATGCAATTTTTTTGTCAGATACTGCTGATGTGGTTGCACAGAAAGTTATGAAAATGTACACCGATCCTGATCATATTCATGTCGCAGATCCAGGAAAAGTTGAAGGAAATATAGTGTTTACCTATCTTGATATTTTTGATCCACGCAAAGATGAAGTTGCTGTTTTAAAAGATCAGTACCAAAAAGGGGGATTGGGCGATGTAGTACTCAAAAAGAGGCTCATTGAAGTTCTCAATACTTTTTTGGATCCCATACGAAAAAAGCGGCAAGAGTTCATGCAAGATTCAGAAGCGGTGATGGAGATTGTATTACAGGGAACAGAGCGGACACGGCAGGTAGCTGCGACAACAATAAAAGCAGTACGAGCTGCCCTAAAACTGGTCTACGACAGAGAATGATAAGGAGTGGTTATGAAGCAGCAAACATATCGGATGATAATAATGGGAGCAGTTATTGGTGTCTTGTGTGTAACAATTGGCAATATTTGGTATCGAACGCGCGAGTCGACGGGGCTGAATATGGTGCAGGACATTGCGTTGCTGCATGATATTTTCAAACGCATTCATGAGCACTGTACTATTTTGGGTTTTGATTATCAAAAAAATCCGATCAATTTTCTTAATGTTGTCCAATTTACTTCTTCAGAGGTTGGTCCCATGAACCTTGCGCATCCTCATGCATGGCAAGGACCGTATAGGGAAGATAATCCACATATGCAAGGTCTTGAATATCAAATTGTACGGACAAAAAAAGGATATTTTATAACACCAGGCCAGGGGGTGAAGTTGCCCAATGGCAATGTTATTGGGCGTGACATACTGCTGGATGAGAATGCTGACATAGAAGCGATGATGGGCAATGAGCAACAGCTTCAATTCCGCGCCGAGCCACTTGCTGCAAAAATTACGGTACTTGACAGCAGTGTGGAAAAAATAAATAACGCAGTGCTACAAGAGTACATGCAAGAAGAAGATGTATAAAAATTATCAGTGAAAATGTTTTTTAATATATTGATTCAAAAGTTCTTTAATTGTTTGCTTTCTCATAGCCTCAAGATTTGCAAAAGGGTTTTTTATAGAAACCCAATGATTTTCATTAGGGTATGCAATTAGTCCCTCTGAACTAAGAGCAACTGAATTAGTAGAAAAAAGACCGCGGTTGGAAGACGCTCTGAGAGTATAATTGGTAGAATCAAAGAAAACTCCTGCAAAAGTGTAGTCTCCAGATTCCGTTTTTTTCAATAAAAAGAGAGTTGCCTCATCATAATCTATGCCAATAATAGATCCTGCCATACTATAAAAAATAGAATAATCATCCCTTTCTAGTCTATCTATCGCGTCTTCTTTATAGTCTTGACCCGCATCAAGAGTTGTATAAACATAATTTAAAAAAATTCTTTTGCCTCTCAATGCATTACTAAAAAGAAGATTTTTTTTGAACTCTTGCCAGAAAATTTCGCTATATATTAGATGAAAATTACCAAGAGTATCGCAGAAAGATTGCAGTATGTTATAGTGGACTGTAATCCTTGATTGAGCATCGATTCGGTCTGGCTCTCTGGGTTCAATAATCTGTAATTCTCCTGTTTTTACATCATAAAAGAAGATTTGGTTTAACGCTTCTATAGGTATCATGCAAAGACTATCATTACATGCTATAGTTTTAACATTAATGAGGGATTTTAATTTTGTAGAAATATTTAAAGTATTGCTTGTATTTTTTACTAGATTGATGATATCTACACCATCAAAATATGTTGACGCAATAATAAAATCTTTGGTTGAAGGAAATATTTTATAGGTATCCTGAGCAAAAAAAAGGAGAGTGTAAAATATTTTGTGTAAATGGGGTAGAATAGAACATAGAAGATCATGAGTTATCTTGTTGAGAGATTGAAAAATAATTTAAGAAATGAGGCCTTATTTATAACGAAGTTGCATTGATAGCTTTTGTGCATCATCAAAAGCATGAATAATTGAACCCCTTTTTCTATCAACTAAAAGATCTAAAGGTACAAAAACTGCCCTTCTAAGAGAATTAGGAGACCCTTTTTTAGGGATTATGGTGAGACTGATCATGGGCTTATTTTGCTGTACTGCTTCATTTATTCGTAAATCGCCCAGAAACTTTTTTGAGATATCGATGCCGGCTTCACCTATATCTTGTGCGAAAAAAATCCGATGGGGAATTGTAACAGAACAAGAGGCTTTTATTGACTTGCGCTTCATAGTGTGGGCAAAAAGAGGTGACAACAATAAAAGGGTGAGTAAGCTTTTTTGTGATACAAACATTAATTGTCCTATTTGAAAATAAAAACTATATACACATAACCTGAATTAGCATAACAGTTTTCATATAGAATTACAACTTAAATGCATTCCAAATAATCGGTTTTAATTTTTTTTATGCCACCTTTAAAAAGAACAGTGGCATAAGTATTGGTACTTCTTTTTTCAACCATTTGCACAATGCCGGTGCCATATATTTTATGTTTGACTGTTTGATATTTTTGCCACGGATCTGTTTTATTACTTGCCGAAACTGTCGGTGATGGTGAAGTTGCCGGTCGTGCATATGTTTTTACGGTCGATTCTACGGGAGCGATCCACTCGCACAGAAAAGCACGCAAGGCAATTGATTGGCTATAGGAGCAGTCATAAACTGATGCCAAATCTTTGGGAATTTCATTTAAAAACCGTGATGGTGCGTGATGTTGCTGGGTGCCATAGGTGTAGCGATTGCGCGCATAACTGAGGAGCAACCATTCTTTAGCACGGGTGGTACCAACGTAGCAGAGGCGCCGTTCCTCTTGAATTGCCTCGGGATCATGCATGCTTCGTGTTGCGGGTAAAATTCCCTCTTCCATGCCGCAGAGAGCTACAATATCAAATTCAAGCCCTTTTGCTGCATGCAGCGTCATGAGTGTGATAGCAGAGTTGTCATGTTTTGCTTGTGCAATCTTATCTTGCATGAGCGCAAGTTCGTCAAGCAGTTCTATGACGGTGGTGATGCCATGATTATAAAAATGAGCAACGGCGTTGATAAGTTCTTTGATATTGTCAATGCGTTCTTGTGCTTCAGCATCTTCATACATATCTTTTATGTACGCAATGTAGCTCGTGCGTTCAAGAAGAGTTTGCACTGCTTGCTGTGGCGCAGTTTCCCCCGTGATATCTGAAAAAAATGAGAGAAATTGTAATAATGTTTGATTTTTTGCCGGTGATAGTTCGGAACTGAGTATAAGTTTTTGTATGACGCTCGTGAACGTGAGAAACGGTTCTTGGTGCCATGTTGTATAGAGCAGTTCTTCAAATGCAGGGCCAAGGCCGCGTGTTGGTGTATTGATAATGCGAAAAAGAGATACTTTGTCATATGGATTGACGATGAGGCGGAGATAGGCAAGAATATCTTTTATTTCTTTTCGCTCATAAAATTGAATGCCGCCGATGATGGTATACGCAAGCGTGTTTTTAATGAGCGCTTCTTCTATTGCTCGTGATTGACTATGGGTGCGATACAGAACTGCAATTGACATCTCAGCCTTGTGCGTAGATCGAATTTTTGCCAGCTGTGCAATGAGATCTGCTTCTTGATGTTCTGACATGCATTGGACAATGCGAATACGGTCATTGCCGGTTTTTTCTGACCATAAATTTTTTGGGTTGCGCTGAGTATTATGGGTAATAATTGCATTGGCGATATTCAGTATTGGTTGCACTGAACGGTAATTTTGTTCAATAGTGATGGTGGTAGTTCCGGAAAAATCTTTTTTAAAGTTAAGAATATTAGCAATGGTTGCGCCGCGCCAAGAATAAATCGATTGATCTTCATCACCAACAACACAAATAGAGTCGATAGCAAGGTGTTTGTTTTGTTGTGCCATATGCACGAGTAATGCATGCTGTGTTGTGTTAGTGTCTTGGTACTCATCGACTAAAATGTGGCGTACGGTTTGTTGAAAATGGTGCTGAAATTCCTGATTGCGTGCAAATAAACTAACAACTTCAATTAAAAGATCATCAAAGTCATAACATTTGCATGCTCGCTTTTCTTGTTCATATAAAGTGAGCACCTCTTGGATGATATGGAGTGGTACTGAATATTTATGTACACCAGCATGACTATTATTTTTCAGATGAGAAATGTAATATATAATTGTTTTAACTGAAAACTGTTTATGCAAATTATTCCGCTGCAAAATAGTTTTTATAATCGATTCCTGATCATCTTGATCAAGGATCGAAATAAAAGGGTGAGCAAGGAGATGGTTATTTCTTTTCAGAAGCTGCAGGCAGTAGGCATGAAAAGTTCCGACAAAAATTCCCTGAATAGCGTGACCGACAAAGCGACCAATACGTTCTTTCATCTCATGGGCTGCTTTATTGGTAAATGTCAGAGCAACAATGGCAGAAGGAAGCACCTGATGATGCATAACAAGATGGGTGATGCGCGCGGTAATAACGCGCGTTTTTCCAGATCCAGCTCCTGCAATAACAACAAGAGGTCCGTCTTTATGCGTAACAGCTTGTCGCTGTTTATCATTGAGTTCCTGATCAAGAAAGGTAGAAAATGTTTCTTCTAATGCAAATTTGGCCATGTACTTTCCTTGTTTAATACTTCTAGTAGTATAGCGATTTATGCAAACGGATCAAGCAAAAACATGCGCATAATTGGTGTGAGATTTTTCTTCAATAATACGAGAATCAAGAAGTATATTAATTTTTTGCTTTAACAAATAACGTTTGTCATTTGTGCAGTAGACACTGCGAGCAAGTTCAATAAATTCTTGATCAAAACATTTTTTATATTCTTTTTCGCGCAATGCATTTTCTATATCCCAGAGCAGTTCATTGATTTGATGAAGTTCATTTTTGAGCATGAGAAGTGCTGGTGACATGTCTAACACTTCATGGACTGTTTTGAGTAATATTGTAAGTTCTTTTTTGATGTTATTCAATTTTACAGGATCGGTAATGCGTTCTGCCTTTATTTCAAGAATGGTAATTTTATCAATAAGTTCTCCACATGAAATTTCTGCTACAATAGTTAATGAAGAGCAATAATTTGTAAAAAAAAATATACATGTTAGCATGGTGGTCTTACAAGGGAACATAGACACATCTCCTTTTTTCTTTGTAGTACATATACTATGATCAAAAAAAAGAGTAAAGGAATATATGGCAATTTTAGGACATCTATTATTAATTGTGGTAGCTATCGGATCAATGATGCACAGTAGCGCAGTGCATGGTGCAGAGAAACAAATTATAGAAAAAAAGAAAAACAAAAAACGAAAATTACATTTGCAGAAGAATCTTATTCGGCCTTTTGTAGAAGGAATTCCATTCCTCAAAAAGCAACTTTCTCGGCAACTGGTTGTATTGATAGATGACAGTGGATCGTATAAGAAAAAAGAGACTGCTCTGACACCAAAAATAAAAAAACTTATACGCTGCGGAGCATCTGTTACAGAACAGCGAAGTTATGGTAGAACCGTGCTTCATTTGTGTGCATTGTATAATTATCCTGCAACATTGGAACTATGTTTACGGGCTTGTGATGTCAGATATTGTAATATACCAGATAACTCTGGTGATACACCGGTACATGCTGCTATCCAGGGCCATTCATTACCGTGTCTTAAGCTTCTTATGCAGCATGGTGCAGATTTCACTGCAAAAGGAAGGCGGGGAAGTACGCTTTTGCATGATGCTGCATGGTGGTATGCTGATTCTAAGATATTGTCTTTTTTGTTGACACATGGTGCTGATCCAAATAGTCAAGATTGGGAAGGAAATACGCCACTTATTTTAGCAAGTCAAACGAGAGAGTTCGATCGTATCGTACAAGAGCTGGTGCATCATGGGGCATATATAGATATAAAAAATAATGCAGGTTGTTATCCTGTTTTGAGATTACAGAGACACGGGTTGAAGCTAATGTCTTTATTGGAACAAGGAGATCTGTCTCCAAAAAGTAATGGTGTGCCTTTGCTGGGCGATCTTTGTTTTATGCAATTGGCAAAAGCAAAAAAAAATTCAGAAAATATGTATAAGCTATTTTGGATTATGACGCATCCAGACATATATACGGCTTATCCAGTTGCTTTGATGACTATGAGCCAGTCGATGCAACTGTTTCAAAAATTTTTAAAGCATAATTTGGGAAAAAAAATGCTCAATAATACCTGGGCTCGTGCGAAATTTTCTAAAAATTCTACTATGACTGATAGTGAATTTATGTCTCATATTAAACAATTGCAAGAACGGTTTTTAGAGCAAGTTCTATGCAAATATGTAAAGGAAAAAAGTACGTATGACACTACTATAATATGTCATACATTTTCTTTTTTGAAAGGAGATTCATTTGCAGTATCTTCGATATCTCGGACGCGGCGTCGGTTTATGAAAACTTTTATCCGGCGTTTTGTTTTATCATGCGATTGTTTGGCATAGCTTTTTGTACTTCATGCATAACAGTTTCCCAATCAAAGGGACGAGGCTGCTGAAAGATGCGCATTGTTGGGTACCACGGTGAATCTGTTCTGCCATATATCCAGCGCCAGTCTGCGTAATAGGGAAGCAAAAGCCAAACTGGCCTGCCGAGCGCTCCAGCAAGATGCGCAATGGCGGTATCGACGGTGATAATAAGATCAAGATGCATCATGACGGCAGCGGTATCCATAAAGGCGCCATTAGTCTGATCAAAACTGTCAGGAAATGTTATCAGCGGAAAAGGAACGGTGTTGCCTTGCTCTGTGCCGTCATATTTTTGCAAACTATACAAAGCAATATTTTTGTCTGATGCGACATATGCAAACAGTTCAAGCGGAATGCCGCGGCGTCCAATGGGTAACCGTGATTCATCATTAGCGAGTGATGCTTGCCAGCAAATACCGATTTTAAAAGCATTTTTATTGGATACATTAGTGTGCCAATATTGTACTAACGCTTGATCCGGAAAAATGTACGGAATCGTACAACAAAATGACATTTCGTCATCATAAAAAATGGCGGGCAGCGTCATAAATGTTGCTATTGCATCATGCTCAGCAATAGGATCTTTTGCGCTGACAACATGGTCAATAAAGGGGCATCGCGATAGTAGTTGTATGAGCGGTGGTTGCACATGAGCAATGACCGTGGCGCCGAGTTTTTTCAGGCGCTCTGCATAGCGAATAAATTGAATGGTATCTCCTAATCCTCCCTCGGGTACAAGGATTACTGTTTTTCCGGCAACTGAGTTGGAGGCAAGGAGAGCGCGAAGCGCATCACCATTTTTGTGATATTTTTTTAAGTACCATTCATGTGCGGGCCAACCATGGTAAAAATCTCCGGCAGAAAGATACGTAAAGCCCAGGGCAAGGCGTGCAGGTTCATAGTCAGGATTTTGTGCAATGAGTTTTTGGAAAATGGGGATTGCATCGGTAAAGTTGCCGGCAATTTTATGGGCGTATCCAATATTATATTCTGCGGCGGTGAGATTTTGATTGAGAGCAATTGCTTGTGTGTACGCTGCAATGGCATTGTTCGTTTGTCCGAGGGCAAGAAAACATACTCCTTGCTGTAAGTAAAAAGAAGCGCGCGGTTGGTTTTCAGCAAGCATGATGTCGCAGAGTATTAATGCATCATGATACTGCTCAGTTTTGTAATAAATGCGTGCATGATCCATAAGTGATGCATAAGTTTGTATGCAAAAAAAAGAGAAAAAAAGCACAATAATTTTTTTCATCTGCGTGCAACAATCATGAGTAGTTCATGATATATTTTTTGCATGACAGTTTCCCAATCGCCGCTGGTTTGTTGCCTAAAAAGACGCATAGTTGGGTACCAGGGAGAATCAGAGCGATCGAGCATCCAGCGCCAATCGGCTGGTTTTGGCAACAGGACCCAAACGGGAACGCCAAGACCACCTGCTACATGAGCAATTGATGTGTCGACCGTGATAATCAGATCAAGATTTTTCATAACAGCAGCGGTATCCATAAAGCGGCCATGAGAACCGTCAAAATCTTCGTCAAACTGTATGAGCCAAGTATCATCTGGAGTTAACTGTTCATTTCCGTCACATTTTTGTAAATTATATATTCTGACGCCAGGGATGCTCGAGAGTGGTTTGAAATGATGCACATTGAGTGATTTTGCAGCAACTGCTTGGCGCAACATTGCCGTGCTATACTGCGCATTTCCCTGCCAACAAATGCCGATAGAAAATTGGTCATTATTTTTTATAATCGGTTGCCATAGGCTGATCAAATGTTCATCGGCAAAAAGATACGGAATGTCTGCAGGAATAGAATGAATCATTGTTTTGCAGATATATGGTGTGCTCATGAGGGGGCAGTAAAAATCAAAAGAGCGTGTTGGTTTCTTTGTCCAATCATAGACAGCATCAATAAAAGGGCAGAGGGCAAGAAGGGCATGAAGTTGTGGTTGAGTTTGCACGAGGACCGTTGCACCGTTTTTTTTGAGTTGTTGTGCGTAGCGAATAAATTGTAGCGTGTCGCCAAGGCCCTGTTCAGCATATAAGAGTACCGTTTTTCCGGCAACAGATTCTCCGGACCATAGCTGTGCATCTGGATATGCGCGTGGTTTTTCTTTGTACGCTTGCCAACGCCATTCATATTCTCGCCAACCACGCTCAAAATCTCCGCGCATTAAATATGAGGTTGAAAGGCTAAAATGGGCAAGTGCATAATCAGGATGTTTTTGTACCAGGTGTTCAAGCATTGCTATGGCATCGTCAAGGTTGCCGAGCCGTTTGAGGAGATATGTAATATTGTACGAAACAGAACGGGATTCCGGCTTTTTTTTGAGTAAGGTATAATAATCGCACAGTGCTTCATTGTCTCGGCCGAGGCTGAGCAGTGCATTTGCTCGATTAAATCGGGCGGTAATATCATTGGGATTTTGTTCGAGCACAAGAGTACATTCTTGTACGGTGCGCTCGAAATCGCGAATATCATCATGTGATCTTACAAAATCACATGAAAAAACAAAAAGGGAAAAAATAATAAAAAATACGGTGTATGTGCGCATGCGCAGCTCCTTTTTTTGAATACAAACCTATTTAGCGCACAGTGTATCATGCGAGATATTCTTATGCAAATTTTTGTGGGGTTGTAATTTTTGTCTTTACTGGGCAGGTAAATTTTTTACAGGAATAAGAGGAATGGGGTTGACTGGTATAACGGGTTCTTGTGCAGGTTCTGGTGCAGATTCTTGAAGAAGAGGCGCTATTTCTTTGAGCTGCGCTGGGTCCATTTCTTTGAACTTAATTATACCTTGTATTTTTGCTGCATTTTCGCGGGCAAGATCCAGGTCATCTTCAATCTCTTCTTCTGCCATATGCGTGTATATTTCACCTATAGTATTTTTATTTATTGTGTTGACAAGATCAAATAAATCAAGAGTATTTTGTTTGTGTATGATGCCAAGAGATTCGAGGCGATCAATAAAAATAAAATTAGGTACTTTATTTTCAAATTGAGGAAGGCAAAGATTGATCTGATTGAGCATATTTTCATAGGTATGTAATTTGATACTTTCACTGATAGTTTCAGTGACTTCTTTAAAATAGTTCATGAGTAAAAGTGGCCGTTGAGCAGCTTTATGTGCCTCAGAGGATCCTCGTTGTCCGCATAACCGCGCAGGATCGATGGTGCTGAAATTATTTTCCGAAACGCGGTCCCATTGGCGCATAGTCCATTTGGTATCAGGTTCTGAGTTGAATATCATAATACGCTTATTATCATGTCGCAATTGTCCAAGGGTTATGTCTTGTCCCTGGTCAAGGCCATATTTTGTCCAATCTTGTACGGTGACAATGAGTGGCAAAAGAGGAGAGACCGCTTCGATAGAAGCATCAGTTTCTGTTGAGGGAACATAATTTTCAAGGAAAAGAAAAACTATTTCTTGGGGATTTTCCATAAGCCATACGTAAATTTCCCTTAATAAATCAGTAAATTTTTGATAGGGAGGATTACGACTTCCTGCCTGAAAAACTGCGGGAGCTCCCGTGCATGATCCATGGCATAGTTGTACGCTTCCCTGGTACAAATAAGTGTCGGGCATAAGGCCGCGCACGCCGTAATCAAGTTGTTGTCTAATGCTCAAAACATGTTGGTTATATATTTTAAATACTGGCAACGTAGAAAAAGAGTTATGGGATCCGACAAACATAGCTTTGCTCAGTGGCATGTTGTCAGGAAGTGGTTGCCAACGAGATTGTGTAAAATCAATGCCTTTGATCATGGACAATATTTTTCCTGTTCCTGTCGCTGATTTTACAAAATTAATGCCCAATCCTGTATATTTTTTCGCATCACTGGCTGTTTGAGTAATTTTGTCTTTAGCGTTGCGAAAAAAGCTGCTGATATCTGGTGTTATATACGTTGAAAAAAATGTGCTGACCATCAGGCCGATAACTATTTTGTGCATGTATTTCTTTTTAATCATAATAGTTGCTACCTTTTTTTTCTTTTTTAAGGCCTTATAAACCTATTATATATGAAATTAATTTCAAAATGCAATAAAAATGTAGCAAAAAAGATGATTAGTACGCATTTCAAGCTGTTATTATATCAAAAAAATATATCTTGCTTTATATTTTTAAAATAAAATGGGTTTTTGTGCTGTCATTTCCAAAAATAGCTCAATGCGTTGCTAATGATATTTTTGAGCCGCCGCCATGCGGAGGTAAACCACCATTCTTTTTGGACTGGAGCTAGCTGAGGTTTTTTCTGAAAAACTGGTTTTTGGGGTTGCTTTTTAGTTTGTGGTTGCTGCGAGGCTTGTGCTTTTTGTAGTTTTTGCCGAACTTTCATTAATATGCGACCTAAATAGTTTTGTCCTTTATAATCGCCTCCGGCACCAAAAAAAGCATCGTTTTTGCCTGCATCTTCCACAATCACTTTATTGCCAGTCTTTAATAATAATTCTTTAAGATTCGAATTTTGAGAGAATTTTGCTTTGACTGCTATGTGCATAAAATTTAAGCTTACCTTTGTCCAATCAGAACGGACTTTCTTTTTATTTTTCTGAGCAATATCAAAAGCACCTCGTGATGCAACAGCATTACGTATATTTTCTCGTAGTTGAGAATCATCAAATTTCATTGCCTGGTAATAATGTTCTGATGTTTTCCATTCTCTGCCGTCAATTATAATAGGAGGCTGAGGTTGATAAAAATTGGTAAATTCATAGTATTTCTTCTTTTTATCATAAAAATAAATTCCATTGGGGAAATTTTGATTGCTCCATGAATCTGCTTTTTGATTATAACTTTTCCATGGTTCATCTTTAGCTGATGGCTTTGCTGATGGTGTTGGAGCCCCTCCTTTATATTGCTCTAATTCTCGTGCTACTTTAGGCCATGCTTTTTTAAAATTTTTTAAAAAAGTGAGTTGGATTTTATGCTGATTTTTTCCATATGATTTATTGCTAGCTTTTGTTTCCATAAGTTCATTAGCATAAATCCACATAAAGTCGTCAATGGTATCTGTATTTCTATTTAAATAGAGTGTTTTTCCTGCTATATAGTTTACTAATACAAAGTGTATAAAGTACGTATCAGAGCCTTCTTGTAGATTAATCGATGGCATACCTTTTATTAGTGCATTATGCTTATTATATTTCCCATTTGTATCGAATGCCAAAATTTCCTGAGCTCCTCGCGTGCCAAAAAAGTCTGTCCAAAATGATCCACCAGCTTTTAGTTTCAAAAGTACAGACCATTCGTTTGTGTTTACATCAAAAGCAACGGGAATTGCGCTTGAATAGTTGATTGCGTACAAACCATTTGCCATATATGCAAAAAGCATGGTTAGGCTGTACAGTTTTTTTGTGTTGATCGAAGGGTTGATCATTTTTCAGTTCCTTTTTTAGTGAGAGCGGTAAAATCCTCATTACGTTTGCGATTTTCGCCACACAGATAAAAATGTAAGCAACGGTGCTATTTCCTGTTTTGAACGAGCTGATATAACAACATGAGGCTGATAGAGCTTAAGGCGACTTTGGAGGGCATCAATATCCTGGACGAGATCGGCTTTATTGAAAACATAGAGCATGTCTTTGTCGATGTCAAGGTCTGTCAAAATGTCATGAACTACTTTAATGTGAGATTCCCAATTGATGTCAGATACGTCAATAACTTGGAGTAAAAGGCGGGCGTATTGCAGTTCATCAAGGGTCGATTTAAATGCCTCGATAAGATGATGAGGAAGTTGTTGAATAAAGCCAACAGTGTCAGACAAAAGACCGATATTTTCTCCATCAATAAAAAGAGAACGGGTTGTCGTATCAAGAGTTGCAAAAAGTTTGTCCTCAGCCAATACATTGCTTTTAGTCAATAAGTTGAGAATTGTTGATTTTCCTGCGTTGGTGTACCCAATGAGACACAGGAGGGGAATTTGGTTAGTAAGGCGTTGTTTGCGCTGTGTTTGGCGTGTTGTAGAAATTCTTTCAAGCTGTTTTTTAAGTTTTACGATAGTATGCTCGATGGAGCGGCGTTCTTTTTCTTTTGCAGTTTCACCAAATCCGGAGCGCTGGCCGCGAGCACCAGTTTGCTGTCCATAATGGATACCATGACCTGCCAGACGCGTTTTTAAATATCGCAGGCGAGCCATTTCAACTTGAATTTTTCCTTCAGCAGACTGGGCTGCTTTTTCAAATATTTCCAGAATAAGGGTTGTGCGATCAAGAATGACACAACTGAGATAATCGGCCAAATTTCGCTCCTGCTGAGGGGTCAGCTGTTCTGATACAACGACATGGTGTATGTCATGTTGTTTGCATAGATCGGCTACCTGTTCCAATTTTCCCTTTGTTATAAAATAGGTCGGGTCAATAACGCGAATTTTGATAAAAAGCGTGTCCTCCGTTGGCAAGCCGTTACTCCTTGCAAGACTGACGAATTCTTGAAAATAAGCGTCAATATTATCGGTTGTGTTATAGGGAGCATAAACGCCGAGCAATAGCGTCTTTTTTTGCTTTTGTCCGGGATAGTAAAATGATTGTCGTGGCATGAATAGTAATCCTTTGAGGGAACGAGCTTAATTTTTCTTAGTATAGCCCATTTTGAGCGAGGTTTAAAGGTTTTTCTGCTGCAATTGTTTTTCAAATTGAAAAATATAAAATAAAGTCACTGCCCGCCTTTTGCATATAAGCATTTTATATCTTATCATGAGCATAATATAGAAGCTTCAAGGTGATTTTTAAGATTTTTAGGAATTGTATGAAAAAGATACTCATAAGTCTACTTTTTTTGAGCGCGCCATTAATGGCAATAATGGCAATAAATATGAAACCGATTAGCCCAGATGAAGCAACCAAAAACTTTATACGCTCCCAGACTCAATTTGATGTGGAGCAAGAGGGAAAAACTGTACAGAAACGTTTGTGGATTACAGTGAGGAGATGGTTAACGGAAAACGAATCTGATAATGGACAATATTCTTTAGGAATTGAAGTGTATGAAAAGTTACCGGGAGAATTTCAGGTACATGACAAATTTGAGTATATCGCACCAATTTTTACTGCAGAGATTACTATGAGTTTGGAAGAACGTCTTGAGCTTGTGGAAGAAATAAAAAATGCGATTGTAGGAAAGAGACAGGATCCCAAAGATGTGTATAAAATGTTAATGGAAAAATATAAAGACAAACTGCAAAATGCCAAAATTATGCTGGCAAGGCAAACAGTGCGGCCGAGTATGGCTGACGATCTTATGCGTGCAATGGCGCCGGCAAAAAAAGCTTTGGCAAAAGCATTTAGCTATATTGATTATCCAATAGTCAGGACAATAGGAACACCGATATCGGGGCTTTATAACTGGTTTACATCTTCTTTAAAAAAAGCAAAATATCCCGTGACAAAAGCAGTAACGATGCTTGGTCTGACGGCAACAGCAATATCAACGCTCATTGCATTAAAACATGTACAAAGAATAGATGTTGGGCGAGGGTTTTTATGGACACCTCTTGCGTTTGGTGACAAAATTATTGGTCGATCACTTTCGTTTATTACAAAACCATTTACCACATATGATGTGTCTGCTCCTGTTACTAATTTGATAAGAGGATTGCTTTGCACATTATGGGCTAGATTGGTAACTAATTGGGTAGAACGGGAGAACGATTAAAAAATCGAGATATAAATGAAATATAACCCATTCGCTGTTGGCCATAAACCAATGGGGATGGGTTATTTTTTTGTGTAAAAAATAAAAATTTTTGCGCTTATAGCGTGAACATGGTACAATAACCCCGTTGTATATTAATGGAATTTTACTGTATGAGTTGTGCACCTTATGTTTGATACGATTGCTCGGACATTTTCCTCGCTGGCATCAAGTTTGTCGCGAGAGAAAAAGATATCTCCTGAAATAACAAAAAAAATAATACAACAAGTGAGCGATGCGTTACTTGAAGCGGATGTTCCCTATGATGTGGTACAGGCATTCATTGGTGCCATGCATGAAGGCATAGAAGCGATTAAACCGGTTAAAGGTTTGAAGGCTGATGAGCAGGTTTTTGCATTTTTGTATGAAAAGGTACTTGCATTTTTAGGGGGAAACCAGAGTGCATTTTCATTTCAGCTTCCCTCAGTGACTATGGTAATGGGTTTGCAGGGGTCAGGAAAAACAACGACCGTTGCTAAACTTGCTCAATTTGTGCATCAGGAAGCGCATAAACGGAAAAAAAAGCGGAACATTTTACTCGCGTCAATCGACTTTTATCGTCCTGCAGCCGTTGATCAGTTAGAAATTTTGGCTCGCAGTGCTGGATCAGATTTTTATCGGGCACAGAGTTTGCAGCCCGTTGCAGCAGCGCAAGAAATTTATCAATACTATAAAAAAAATAATTTTGAACTTTTATTTCTCGATACGGCCGGGCGACTGCATATTGACAAAACCATGCTTGAAGAGCTTTTTCTTGTCCAGACCGCATTAAAGCCGCAATATAAACTGCTCGTGCTTGATGCCATGACCGGGCAGGAATCTTTGGCTGTTGCAAAAGCGTTTGATGCAGCAGTTGGTTTTGATCAGGCTATTTTGACCAAAATGGATAGTGATACACGCGGTGGAGCGGCATTTGCGTTTCGATACGCATTGGGCAAACCGATTATTTTTGCCGGCAGTGGAGAAAAAGTGACTGATTTGCAGCCATTTTATCCGGATCGCATAGCGCGGCGTATGCTGGATATTGGTGACCTTGAAGCCTTATCTGAACGCATTGAGCATGTGTTGGGGGTTCAGGAGGCCGAGGAGGCCAATATGCTGATGGAAGATTCTTTTACACTCCATGATTTTGCCGAACAAATAAAATCTATGCACAAAGTTGGGTCTATGGCTCAAATCGCGCAATATTTGCCAGGAATGAGTGGAAAGGTGCGCCAAGAAGATTTTGACCGTGGAGACCGTGAATTGAAGAAAACGTGTGCCATTATTAATTCGATGACCGTCCACGAGCGGCGGAATACCAAAATTTTAAATGGATCTCGCAAAGCGCGTATTGCCAAAGGAGCAGGAATTTCAGTGGCTGATATACAACAAATGTTGAAACAGTTTGAAGAAATAAAAGAATTTGCTAAAATGGTTAAGAAGATGCAGAATCCGTTGAAAAAGCTTTTTCGATAATAGTGATAAAAAGATAGCTCGATTTTTTTAATTTCAAGAGGAATTTTTCATATGGCAGTCCATATTCGTCTTTCTCGTATTGGCAAAAAAAATGCCCCGTTTTTCCGCATTGTGGCCGTTGATTCACGTAAAAAGCGTGATGGTGCGGAGCTTGCAAACATTGGAACGTATGACGTGCTGAGAAGCAGCATTGTCTGTTTTGATGAACCATTGTATAACGAATGGGTAACAAAAGGTGCGAAGCCCACAGATTCTGCAAAAAAGATTCATAAGCAGTACAAACGTGTAGGAATACCTGTTCCTGTAGCAAAAAATCCCGTTGTTTCTTTTGCATCAGAAACTTCTGTTCATGAGCCCAAGGAAGCAGTGCAAGAACCTGAAACTAAGTCTGAATAACAAAGGCTATTTTTCCTATGATAAAAGAACTTGTCGAATATATCGTCAAAACATTAGTTGATAAACCTGAGCTGGTATCGGTTTCATTTGGCAAGCGAGGCAATGCGCAGATTCTTGAAATATCAGTCGATACTGCAGATCGAGGAAAAATTATAGGAAGAGAAGGCCAAACAATTAAGGCGCTGCGCTCATTAGTATATGTTGTTGGCGAGCCCGGTCAAAAGATTATGGTTGATCTTGCCCGAGTTCCGCAGCACTGATGAATATTTCAGTTCTTTCTGTTTTTGATACTTTGTATACGCCGTTTCTTGCGACAAGTTTAGTAAAAAAGGCGCATGAGAAAAAATTAGCTTCTATCGCTGTCGACCGTTTTTCATCCTATGTACCGCTAAAAGAACGGATTGATGCGCCAACGTATGGTCCCGGAGCAGGTATGCTCATAAAGCCTCATGTTGTGCAAGCGGCAATGCAAGCACGAGAAGAGCAATGGGGTCAGGGCTACAAAGTTTTTTTCTCTCCGCAGGGCAAAAAGCTTGACCAGCGACTTTTGGTTGACATCTATAATCAAGTACAGAAAAAAAATAATCATCTTATTCTTGTTGCCTCGCGATATGAAGGCATGGATGCGCGTGTTGAACAGCTGTATGCAGACTGTGTTGTTTCTATCGGAGACTTTGTCCTCATGGGTGGCGATTTACCAGCCATGATGTTTATAGAAGGTATTTTACGCCTTGTGCCCGGTGTTGTTGGCAAAGAAGAGTCTGTTGCAGCAGAATCATTTTCCGGCCCTTTTGTAGATTTTCCGGAATATACAGAACCGGTTGTATGGCAGGGGTCAGAGGTGCCTGCAGTTGTTCGTTCAGGAAACCATGGCGCGATTGCTCAATGGCGCAAGGAACAAGCGGCAGAAAAAACAGTGCTTCACCATTTTTCTTGGCTTCGTTCATCGCCACTTTCTTCTGAAGACAAAGCGCTGGCAAGCCGCTATATTCCGCCACATTATGTAGTGCTGATGCATGATCAGGTGCTCATAGGTCCGGAAAAAAAAGAAGGCATCTCTTCTGTGACATCACTTGATGTCCATGATATTGCTCGTTCCGCATGCACCTATGGGTTGAAGCAGTTTTTTTTAGTCACACCACTTGTCGACCAGCAAAAAGTGGTGCAGCGGTTACTTGATTTTTGGGCAGAAGGACCTGGTGTCGAGTACAATAAAAACCGTCATGAAGCGCTTCGGTCAGTGAGTCTTCATAATTCATTAGACGAGGTACTGGGTATTATAGAAGACAAAAATGGCAAAAAACCAGTTCTCATGGCAACATCTGCCCGTGATCTGGCTCATCAGCAGCGCATTTCATTCTGTGACCAGGAAAAGGTTTGGGCGCAGCAGCGGCCGGTGCTGTTTGTTATAGGTACGGGTAAAGGCTTGAGCGACCGTCTTATCAGCCGCTGTGATTTTTTGTTACAGCCTCTTGAAGGATTTTCTTCATTTAATCATCTGTCAGTGCGGTCAGCGTGTGCAATATTGTTTGATCGATGGTTGGGACTGATGCCTAAAAGGTGACAAAACATTGGCAAAATAATTATTTATGGTAAAGTAAAAAGTATAGAGAAATTGAGATACAATAGCGCAAGGGCATGACATGAAATCTAAAGAAATTACAAAAGAGACTATTCTTGAACTGGGGACATCGGAACGGAAATTTCCAGCTTTCACGGCGGGAGATACTATTATAGTTTCTCAGCGTATTATAGAAGGTGATAAAGAGCGAATCCAAGAGTTTGAAGGTGATGTGCTCGCATTCAGAAATAATGGTATTTCAAGTACGTTTACCATTCGCAAAATTGGCGCGCATGGCGTTGCTGTTGAGCGTATTTTTCCCTACTATTCTCCTCTTATTAAAGCAATAAAAGTTGTTCGTAAAGGCGATGTTCGCCGTGCAAAATTGTATTATGTTCGTGGCCGTGTTGGTAAATCAGCACGTCTTGATGAAAAAATAATGGCAAAGCATGTTGAGCATATTCCTGTGGCGCCTATTATTGAAGATGCATTAAAAAAAACTGAAAAAGAATTAGTATAAAACAGTGCGGCAAAATGTATTTTTTTGCCTTGTTCTAGTATTGCTTTCTTCATGTCAAAAATCAGGATTGCGGCAAAAGTCAAAAAATAATGGAGCAACAGCGCAGCAAATTATTGGGCTTAATGTACCAACTCCCCTGTGTACCGCTATTATTTCGTATGATGTTGAAGAAAAGGTAACAGGGCGCGATGTTTCTTTTTGTTTTGAAACAACATTGGATCCGGAGGAGCTAAGCAGATTTTATGAACGGCATATGGAACTTTATGGCTGGCAGCAGGTTAAAAAATTTGATGCATCTGATAAAAGCTTGTTGCAGTATGAAATGCCAATGATGCTCTGTTCTCTTTTCTTTCAAACCTGTGATAATAAGCAGCGAGTCTATGTTTTTATAGGGGCTAAGGAACGTTATAATGATGAGTAGTATAAAAAGTAACGTCCATTCTTATAAGTCTTTTCTTAATGCTGCCAATTTTTTCCCATTCTTTTTCAATGTTTTTTCTTTCCCATTCATCATGAGCAAGGTCGATTAGACCGCGTCGAAGGATAATAAAAAGAGAAGAGGAATTTTTACACTCCTCTTTCTCTTTTATATGATGGGTGGGACACTTTTATTCGGCAGATTTACCTTTTCTCTTCAATTTTTTATTTTCAGCCTTTAACTCTTTTATTTGATCGTAGGCATCGTCCAGATCGTGCTCAAGTTCTTTGATTTCTCTTTTAAGTTCTCGTACCTGTTTTTTAGATGATTTGTTGTTGCTTTTGCTACTTCGTCTACTGTCTCTGTCATCATCACTATCATCATTATCGCGATTACGGCGCCTTCTTGATGAGGCAGCTATCATTCCTACACCCAGTCCTGCTCCTGCACCAATTGCGGCTCCTCTGCCACCACCCACTGCACCACCAATGGCAGTACCAGCAATTGTGGGGCCAAGAATGTCCATGGCTTCACCATCATCTGCAGTTACAGGAACAGTAAAGATAATCAAAATGGCCAGAGCGAAAATAAGCTTTTGATTTTTCATTACTAATCTCCCTTTTTTCATTTTTAATATAAGTATTATATAATACAAGGCTATTTATTCTAAAATTACAGATAGCAACTATAAAAACGCAAGGGTTTTATTAAATGGGGGTTGATTTTAGTAGAGAATTACGGCTGGGACAGGGCCATTTTACTTATATATTCAGCAGCTTTATAAATTTTACCTGCTCCCTGGAGCAAAATAAGGTCATCGCCTGAGGCAATAGAAAGAATTTGTGTTGTAATAGCAGTAAAATCGTCATCAAGCGGTACATAAAAAACAGGGAAGGGAGGATTATGTTGTTGGAGTGCGGCGGTAAATGCGGCGGCGGTTATGCCGGCTATTGGAGCTTCACTTGCTTCATGGATGTCGGTGATAATGAGATAATCAAGCGGGCTTTTGACCAGCAGTTCAATAAAATGGTTCCATAATGCGGCAGTTCGTGTATACCGGTGAAGCTGAAAAGCGACAATAAGTTTACCTTTAGCCCGTTTACGTGCAATGGTAAAGGTGTGGTATAATTCCTGCGGATGATGGCCATAATCATCAAAAATTTCCGCTCCATGGCACATTCCGCGGTAAGAAAAGCGCCGCTCAATGCCCTTAAATGAGGCGAGCGCATGTGCAATGGTGGTAAAAGGAATATTCAAGTCGCGAGCGAGTGTAATAGCGCCGAGTGTATTAAGTACGTTGTGTATGCCGGGAATGCCAAGCGTGATACTGCCCAGAGGTTCTGAAATCTGTTGAGCATGGACAGTAAACGTTGTTGTATCAGCATCAAGGACAATGTCAGTTGCAAAAATATCGGCTTTTTGTTCAATGCCATAAGAAATTATTTTTACATGGGGTATGGGCAAAATTGAGCGAAGATGATCATTGTCAGCACAGATAATTGCTTTGCCATAAAAGGGGAGATTGGACAAAAATTGGCGAAAAGTGCGCTTGATATCATCCAAATCAGTATATGTTTCAAGATGTTCAAGATCTATGTTAGTGACGAGTGCGATAGTAGGATGCAAATATAAAAAAGAGCGATCACTTTCATCTGCTTCGGCAACGAGAAAATCGCCGAATCCAAGGCGTGCATTGGTTGAAAAATTTTTAACGTGACCGCCAACAATAACCGTGGGGTCCAACTGGGCTTGAAACAAAATGTGAGCAATGAGCGATGTTGTTGTTGTTTTGCCATGAGCTCCTGCGACGGCAATGCTGTATTTAGTTCGCATGAGTTCAGCAAGCATGAGGGCACGAGGAATGGTCGGAATGCCCCGTTGTTGTGCCATGACAATTTCAGCATTGTCAGGCTTAATTGCAGAAGAATATACGAGAATATCTATGCTGGTGTCATTGCAAAAACGAGTATTATTGCCATGATAAATGCTGCAACCCAATTTTTGTAGATCTTTAATGCTTTGCTGGTCAACATCTGCATCGCATCCAGAAATTTGGTACCCCTGATGAGCAAGAATAGCAGCAATGCCGCTCATGCCAATGCCACCGATACCGACAAAATGAATGTGCGCTTTTTTTGTATACATGCAAGTCAGTATATTCGATTGCTCCATGTTTGTCGAAATTTTATATTTTTATATGCTCTAATAATGACGTGGTTGTACGATAGGTTTAAGGGAAAGAAATATTATTATTTTTTCCTTCTTATACATTCTTCAACGGAGTCCCCTTGGGCGAAGTTGAAGAACACAAACAAGGTGATCCACCAAGCGATGGATCACTCTATTCATTCTATAAAAATTGACCTTACAGCAGCTCCCGTAATTTGTAGAGCTGTTTTTTAAGATCAAAAATTTGTTGCTCAAGGGTTTCCTTTTCCCTTTTCCATTGATGATGATCGTCTATAGTTGTTTTCTGCGAAGCGATAATTTTATTTTTTTTCGCTTTGGCTTCTTGCAACTGCTGTTTTGCACCAATGATGGTGAACCCTCTGTTGTACAGAAGATCCTTGATCATCTCAAAAATGGCAACATCATCCTCATCATAAAACCGTTGTCCGCCCATGGAGCGGTCAGTTTTAACGCTAAACTCTTTTTCCCAGAACCTGATGACAAAGCGTTCTACGTTGAGCTTTTTAGCGAGCTCGCCGATGCGGAAGGTACGTTTTTTCATTTTCATTATATAGTCCTTTTTTGGAATATATTTAGTATTTGCTCTTATTGTTCTAACATAATTATGTTTTGAGGTCTACAGATATATAATGTTTTCTTGCCGGACTAGGCGAAAATGAGGAGCTATGCTACACTATCACTATAATTATACGTAATTATTGTGATAAAAATTTCTATTAAAGATTTATTTTTATAAGGATGGGATTATGAGTACAAAGGCTCAAGGTTTAATGTGGAATATGAGTATTATAGTGGGAGCACTTGCCGTGGGTTTTTTAATCCATAATTTCTGGCTCGGGAAATATATGCAGCCGGTCGATTCCCAAACATTTTATGCCCCCCAGAATGCTCAGGCCGATTTGAAACCGTTAAAAACTGATGTCTCGTTTGCTGATGCCAAAAGAAAAAATGGTGTCTTGTTGACCGAAATACAGACATCATGGGGCCAGCTCGTATTCTCAACCGATGGCGCATCCTTAGAAAGTCTTGAATTTACGCGCGAAGTTGCGGGTAAAAATCAGGAAATTCGTACCATATTTCCTTTAAGCGACACTGAGCGTGATAAGCGAACTTTTTTGGTAGCTTTTGACCAAAATACTCCATTTTTTTATGAGCTTGTTCAAAGAGCATCAGATGAAGATCGTGAATCAATTATGTACGAAGCAAAAACAGCAGCAGCGACTATTTATAAAACATTTACGGTGTACCGTGATCTTCATAAAATTGATCTGACTATTCGCATTGTGCCGGTCCCTGGACACGAAGTTCAGCCGCGCCTCTTTTTTTCTTCACCAGTTATGCCTGACATTATAAAATATGACACCGTGTCATCAATTGCCATTGACAAACAAGATGATTTTCAAAAAGTAGCGCGCGCAAAATTGGAAACACAAAAGGGATGGTTTACGCCAACATTGTTTGGTACTGAAAACCGTTATGTGATTCATGCGATGGTTAAAGATGGAGATCATTTTGCACAGCGCGCATATTATGGATTTGCAGATAAAAGAAATTTGATGAGCATTCTCGAAGGTCCGTCTATTGTTGAGGAACAGGTGTGGAATTTATCATTTTACTGTGGACCTAAGGAAGAAAAAGCAATTGCTGCCGTTGATCCTCGTCTTGAAAAAGCCCTTGATTATTCAGGTATGCTTGCCCCGATTTCTCGCTTTTTACTGATGATTCTCAACTGGCTATATATGTTTTTGCATAATTATGGTTTTGCCATTGTTGCTTTGACGATGCTGCTCCAGATATTTTTGTTTCCGCTCACGATGAAAAGTGATAAAGCAATGAAGCACAATGCAGAGTTGCAGAAAAAAATAACCTATCTCAAACATCGCTACAAAGATGATCCTGAGCAGTTTGAACGTGAACGAGGAGAGCTGCTGAAAAAGATGCAGGGGCTTTCAAGTTTTCTTCCGCTGGTCATACAAGCGATGATCTTTTTTGCATTAAGCCGCGTGCTTGGCAATGCTATAGAGTTGTATAAGGCGCCGCTGTTATGGATTCCTGATTTGTCTGCAACAGATCCTTATTACATTTTACCGCTCTGTGTTATGGGAGGCATGTTTATGCGATCAAAAGCAGACGATGCGACCCAGCGTATTTCTATGGGTATTGTGGCCCTTGTTTTTGGTGCGCTCATGACAACATTGTCGTCAGGGTTGGTTCTCTACATAGCCTGTAGCTCATTGTACAGTGGATTGCAACTGCGTATTTTGCGCTATCTAAAAATTGTATAAGTAAAAAAAAGGAAAATTTCATGATCGATGAGCTTCCTTCGTTGCGGCAACTGCTTCATGTGCTATCCTATGTTCCTTATTTTGCATCGAAAAATACCTATCGCATTATCGATTATTTTATGCGTATGAATGACCAACAGCTTGAACAGTTTTGTACTGTGTTACTGCAAGCAAAAAAAAATAGTACATTATGTGCTACCTGTTTTTGCTGGAAGGAACGAGGGCAGCCATGTATATTTTGTTCTTCAGATAAAAGAGATCAAACGTTGGTATGTGTGGTAGAAACGTGGCAAGAACTTCTCGCGCTTGAAAAAACAAAAGGATACTCTGGCGTGTACCATGTTCTGGGCGGTGTTATTAGTCCGCTTGAAGGAAAAGGGCCAGAAGATTTGACCATAGATATGCTTGTTGAGCGGGTGAAAGTGGGTACTATTAAAGAGATTATTTTGGCTATGAATCAAACGCCAGAAGGGGATGCAACGGCAACATTTATTGTCCGTAAATTGCATGATATACCGGTGATTATTTCCCGTTTGGCTCGAGGATTGCCAGTGGGTTCATTGCTTGATACAATGGATCGGCTAACTATTTTTAAAGCACTTGCAGAACGGCGACCATTTTAAATTATACCGAGGAATTATTATGTTTCGACATGCAGATGGATTTGAAGATTTTTTGGAAATAGCAGAAAAAAGAGATTATACGTTATACAAAAAAAGGCGAGACTGGTTTTGTGATCGTATACGATATGTATTTCCTGAGCTTACCAGAGCGACGATTATCATATGGGCAGCATTTGAACAGGAAGGTTTGTCGTTTCGCCAAGACAGTTCATTTTTTTATTTAACGGGCGTTGACGAACCGGGAGCGGCGTTGGTACTGACTCTTGATAGTCAAGCGACGTTGTATGTTCCTCGATATAGCGATTCCCGTGCGCGATGGGTATCTGATGCGCTAGAGCCGAGTCTTGAGAAAAGTCAGGAGCTGTGTGTCGATGAAATAGAATATTTAGGAAAAGCAGTTTCTGGGTATGTTATATATCCGTTTGGGCCGCAAGAAAATTATGAACATCTGATTGAGCGGTTACAAAAAGCATGTTCACAAGGGGAGCGTATAGGGGCGCTATTGCACAGGAAAGGGTCTCACTACGTACTTCAAAGTGCTTATACTTCTTGGATTTCTCCTTTTATTGCGGGAAAACAGAATGAGAGCTTTTTTGATGTGTCGCCGATACTTTCGCATATTCGTCGAACAAAAGAGATGGATGAAATTGCAGCGTTAGTAAGTGCCGCTGGTGCCACTATTTTGGGACACAAAGCGGCTGCAGGGAGTATAGCTCCTGGTATGCACGAAGCTGAAATACAGGCAAATGCTGAGTATTTGATGACGGTTTCAACGGCTCGTCGCGCGTTTCCAAGTATTATAGCAAGCGGAAAAAACAGTACAATTTTGCATTATACTGCCAATAATCAGTATATGCAACAGGGAGATCTTGTTGTTGTTGATATTGGTGCTGAATATGATCATTATTGTGGAGACATTACACGGACATATCCCGTATCGGGAAAATTTTCCAAGCGGCAGCGGGAGCTATACACTATTGTGCTTGAAACGCAGGCCTATCTCGTGGACATATTAGAGCCAGGATTTTGGATCTCTAATAAAAATGAACCAGAAAAATCACTTTACCACTGTGCCAAAAAGTTTTTAAAAGATTGTGGTGGGTATGATCAGTATTTCACGCATGGCATTGGCCATTTTCTTGGGCTTGATGTCCATGATGTTGGCGATTATGACTTTCCCTTGATGATTGGCGATGTTATTACGATTGAGCCAGGAATTTATATTCCGCAGGAGGGGATAGGCATCAGAATAGAAGATGATTATTGGCTTTCAGAAAAAGGGTTGCTGTGCTTGAGCGATGATCTTCCAAAAGAGCTTGATGAAATTGAAAATTTTATGAAAGAAGAAGCCGAGGTTGAAGATTCCGAGGATGATTTTGAGGAATCTGATGATGAATATGGGGAACAAGAGTATGATGAAGAAGAAGTCGTAGCGCCCAAAAGAAAAAAATATTCAGAAATTACCCATTAAGTTCCATCAGCTGCAGTAGCCGAACATGTTTAATATTTGTTCATGAAATATCATGCCGGTACCTAAAAGCAGCGCTCCTACTCCGCAAACACAGAGGACTATTCCATTGTTAGGCTCGTTCGGTTTGCTATTGATTAGTTGAGTAACGCCATCATGGAGCAACTTTGCTCCGTAGTAACAAAATGGAAGACCGCCTGCAAGTGAAAAAATAGTGTGAGACGCCGTTTCAGTACATTTTTTTTGTGTCTCGCTGAAGCTTTTGTCCAAGAATGCAGTAATGGCATTTTGGTCCATTTTTTCGACAATATCGAGGGTTCTTGTATAGTTTTGTGTTCCCTGCTGGGCAAGCGGGAGGGTTTTTTCTATGGTAGCCGACAGTTTATCCATAGCCGCTGGGTCCATCTTTTGAATAATATCGAGCGTTCTTGCATAGTCATCGAGTGTTTTTGAATAGAGTTGTGATACTTGTTCGGCAAGGGGGGCAAGGCGTTCTAAGGTAGAGGCGAGGCTTTCTAGGGTAGAAGCGGTACTTGTGACCGTTGGCGTGTTTGTAGGTGTATTTATGGGTATATTTAGAGTATTCAGGGGGATATCCATGGAAAAAATACTGCCACAAGAAAGAAGAAGAATACCCATTTTTTTTTGCCGGAATGTGCGCGAAATGATAACCATGCAATAGCTCCTTTTTGCTTTTACTAATCATTCAATTTGTATTATTCACAATATAGTTGACCAAATAAGCTTTTTTATCTACTATTAGTTACTATAGAAGTCAGTGTACTACAGAGTCTTTCTCGTTAGAAGGTTTTTTATTATGAATATGAATAGAGCATTTAATTTGCGAAAAGAAGATCGAGCTCCTGAGTGGATCGAATTGGATGCGGATGGGCAAATTCTTGGCCGTCTGGCAACCAAAATAGTCACTATATTGCGTGGTAAACATAGAGCATATTTTACGCCGCACACTGATTGTGGTGACTATGTGGTGATTTTAAATGCGGAAAAAATAGTGTTGACCGGTAATAAGTGGACTGATAAAACATACATTACAAAAGCTCATGGCTACATGGGTAACAAAAAAGAAATAGCAGCGCGGGATAAAAATCCAGAAGAGTTGATTCACTTAGCCGTCAAGCGCATGTTGCCAAAGAATAAGCTGAGCCGAGATATTATTGGCAAATTAAAAATTTATACGGGCAATGAACATCCGCATAAAGCGCAGACTGGCAAAAAATAAATAACCATACAATAAACAACGTAATTAAAGGGAAAGAACATGAAAATGTTTGGTCTACTTCTTTTGTGTACAATGGGTTTTTCTGTGGAGGCTTCACAATTTTATAGAAATAAAACTTTATCCAAAGTGGCTTGCCAAAAAAAGCCCCCATATTTCCTAGAACTATTTAATGATTTTGTGGCGTACAGATTAAAAAAAAATGGGAAATTGGATATGGATAAAATAAGAAAAGATATACACAAGCTTCCTGATGAAGTCCTGAAGGCGTATATAACCTATGCGCAGAGGAATGAACGTATGCAGAAAAATAAAAAATAACTAAATTTTTTTGTGTAAATATGCTCAAAGAGGATTTCCGATAACAAGGAAATCCTCTTTAATTGTTCTTCGACTCCACCGAAGGGCTCCGCTTTTTTCTTTCATTAGAGGCTCCATGAAGAATGAATGGAGTAAAGTGTACGAGTGGAGTTAAGAACGAGTCCATAAAGATCTTAAGTAATCTCCAATTTTTTCAGAACCCCATGATACTAACGGGAAAGCTGTCGCTACACTGATTAATCGAGTACCAAGTGACAAAAAAAATTGAGGATTTGTATATGTAAGGATAGCAACATTTTTGTTATCCATGTATAAAATGTTCGAATTATTAGGATCTGCGGTGCTATTATAACATGCCATATAATGTCGTTGTTGAAACTGACCGTTTTGTGTTTCCCAATACGTAGCAGATATTGGTTGTTGGTACAGGAAGCCCATATTATTAGCTAGGAATGCAATATCTCTTAGCACGAGCAAACCCGATGAAGTCGTAATAAGTAGCCATCCCATATGCTGCAAGAAGGTGAGGCCTTTTTTTGTCGATTTTGGCGGTGTTTTTGGTAAAGGAGATGTTGTTGTTGATGGCATATGAATATTTACCTGATCTACATTAATTTCTGTTATAGATGGAAATTCTGAAAGTTTGGCCAAGGCCAATTTTTGCTGCATATTACTTGCAAAAAAATTGTTTGTCAGAATAAGGGACATTGTGCAGACAACAATGTTCGCTTTGAGTAATTTTTTCATAGTGAAACTTTCTTTATGTATTATTTATTGTAAAAAATCTTTTTTAAAATATATCCCGTCAGGCTAGTATTTGCCAAAAAGCTTGTTGCTGAACTGGCCAGCAGGCCAACAACGTGCTTGCCAGTATAGGCAAGAGCGGCAATATTTTTTTCCCCATCTATGAGGCCTTGTTGTGGATGATAACAGCCTTGATATGCTTGACATTTAAGACGAGTGCCGGCTCCAGCAGGGTCCCAGCGCCCTTCAGGATCACCCGGATTATATATGCGACCAAGAATGTTGATAAAAGTTATGCCGCTGTACATGGCTCCTGTTATGCTAGCAACTGTAACAAAGGTATATACTGCTTTTTGTTTAAAAGTGAGTTCGCGTTTTGCAACAACTGGTACGGGTACGATTTTTGCTGTAAGGTCTGCTATCGGTTTTGGTGTTTCTGTGATTTTTTTTTCAAGCCGCTTTTCTGTCCTTTGGGAAATTGATAGCTGTTGTTGTTCAAAAGCAAAAAAATTGGCAACAAACATGAGTAATAGAGTGCCGATGATACTATTAAATCTACATATATCCTTCATTGAACTGACCTCGATGATTTAAGTTTTGTGCTTATTTAGATATTGTTTTGTGAATTTGGCCGAAAGTAACTGCTCATTCGTGACCATAAACGTGAGCATGCAGGGGAACACAATTCTTTTAAGGTATACCCCATTCCTATGACTCCTGCACAGATTCCTATGTTTGTAGAGTCAAGAATGTAAAATATTTCTTTAGGTGTGTGATAAAAGGTCCAAGTAGCTTGCCCTTTCAAGAGACATTTTTCTTCTTGATAACAGAGGAGATAGTTGCGGTAAGAATCTTCCTGTAAAGACAATTTTTGTTTGTCTAGTTGCTGAGAAAGGTCTAAAGAGAGCCACATATTGAGAGCGGTAGTTGTAGCACTCATGAGAAATAACGTTCCGTAGGCAATTTTGTGTTTTAAGGTGAGTTCTGTGTGTTTTGGTGTGGATTTTTTTTCTACTAATTTTGTTATTATTTCAGGTGTTGTCGGCGGTATCTGAGGTTGTATAGGTGTGGTGCCATTATTTGGTGAGGATTCATAATAAATATTAACCTCTCTAATATTTATAGCAGGAGAAGCAGACGTTATAGCGAGTTTGGTTGGATCGGTAGCAAAAATATGCGTGATAATAGTAAAAGAGAGAGAGCATACAATGGCACTTGATAAAAATATATTTTTCATAGAAAAACCTTTTGTTTTATGCATTGATGAAATAATAACAATACTATATAAGAAAAATGTATGATTTTTGAGATGAAGCCTTTTTATTGCACAGATTCCTCCTCTTTAGCTTTTTTTTTCTTTAACTATTTTTTTACAAATTTCATAAATTTTGCAAGATCTGCCATGAGCAGAATTTCCATCTAAATTGAAACGCAATTTTGTTGCTGCGAGAGCAGTTGTAACCATATAAGCAAAAGTAACGGTAAATAAAAGATATACAATGGTATTTTCAAAGGGATTGCCGAGAAAGGAAAGCTCTTGCCAATTTTTGCTCGTATTGTAGCACACTGGTCCTCGACCTACACCGGTATTAAAATAACGACTACAATTGTGGCGAGTGAACTCATTGAGTGTGTTGTTGGAAAGGGTTATAAAATCCTTCGTTGTATTTTTATTTTGGACCGTTATGATCGGGTATGCAACTCCCAAGCCGAGGGAAGCAAGAATATTTATCCAATTTGCACAGCTAGACAGTGGCTTGGAAGGAACTTTTTTTGCTTTTTGTTCCGCAAATTGTATAAGCGACATTCTTGTTATGTCTCTCTTTTTATTTCTTATTCTACATTCCATTTCTAATGCTTGTTTTAGCGCAGAGATGGGTGTGGGTCTTTTTAGTTTTTGGAATTTTTCGACATCACGCTCGTATATTGCATTATAAGCATGATCGCATATCATATTTACAGTTTTATTTTCTGTCGGTACTAACAATTGTACATAATCATCCATAGTGTTGATATGCGAATAACCAAATATGCATGTGATAAAAATAATACGTGATATCATAACAGGACTCCTTTTTTAGTCAGGTTTTAATGTTTTAAGTTCTTTTTTCTTTTTTTTACAATCTTGATAAATACGATTTGCTGATGCATGAGTGAGTCCATATTCGCAGTACTGCCAACGATTATTGCTGGTATCCCAGAGTGTTGCCAGTCCATTTGCGAAAAAGAAAAAAGTCATAAAAGCAAGCAAAGAAACATTACGCGTCAAAGATGATGCTGCATCATATGCATTAAATTGTCTAAATAAAAATTTATAAAAACTTTCATCGCATGAAGGATTATGCTCTACAAATCCGAAGCATTGATTTTGCCAAAATTGATGTTGAATATTTTGATTACCTGCAATAAATGTATGAGTATCGGATCCAAGCATAATATTGTGAGCAATCAACCAAATTGGAAACACAAAATAGAAGGCGGATAGAAGAGCAAGCTGAGTTTGAGCATACGGTTCTTTGGGTATTTTTTTTGCACGATTTTTTGCCAGCTGCATGAGGGGTGTTCTCTTTTGTTTTTCGAGATCATTATCAGAGCCTACGAGCAATTTTTTCATATCAGCTGGTTTGGCATTTGCAAGCAGTTGTTTGACTTCTTCTTCTTGACTATCCGATATTGTTTTTTTTAACTCGATTTTTAATTTTTTTGGGTTGCTGAGAATGCTTTGGAATTTTCGATCATATGTTTTTGTTATATGACCGGAAAACATGCAGGTAAGTGTGTAAAGCATGAAAAAAGTATGGTGCTTCATAATGGTATTCCTTTTTTAATCTGTTGTGGAAGTTTTGAATTCGTTTTTCTTATTTTTACAGTGCCGATAAATAGTATGTGCATGTCCGAGCGACTATAGCCCCAATCATTATTTCGTCATGCGATCTCCTGTGGAAACAGTTCCCTTATTTTTTCTTTAGTGAATTTTTTTATCCGCTGACTTTTTGCATAGGCAACTGTTCCGTCTATATTTTCTATCGCTGCTTTAATGTGGAGAGCTCCATGCAAACACAATAAACCAAAAAGGCCGCCATCCCATGAAAATGCCTCCGTGTGGGAACTACATGCGGGCAAAATTTGTTGCACATAGTGTGTATTTAAGCGAGCACATGTTTGGTTGGTGATAAAAGAGGAACAAGAATATTTTTCCCATTGCTGTGCATAATGTGTATGTCCAGCACGTTCTTGTGCTGCAAACCCGTCGCAGCGGAGGCTATGAAAAATATATGCAGCTCCATAACCAATTGATGCAATACCAAATGTAACCCGCATAAATCGTTTTTTTATGAACAGTGGTTTTCTTGCAGCATATTTATTTACGCATGCAAGAATGGGATTTTGTCCAGCAGCATGATTTATATTTGTCGATTGGGCAAAAAGTTGCTGCAAAATATTCTTGTTACTTTTTTGCCATAGGGCAGCATATGCATCAGCATTATAACTTTTAATGGCATCAATGAATGATTGTTGAAGTTCTCTATTTTGCAAAAGAAGAGGGTCGTCTTGTTGTACCGTTTCCATTGCAAACAAGGACGGAATAACGCAAAGAAGACTGGCGATATTATAGAGATGCTTCATAAGCTACCTTTTTATTTATGGCAAAAGTATAAAGGTTTTTTATAAAAAACACAAAAATAGAGGAGCTCTTTAGAGAGGTTTTCTATTTTCAGATTCTAGTTTTTGTATTTGGCGAGAGAGATAGGTATAAATGCGTGTAGAATCTTTTTTATTTCTTGTAAAAGTGTCATGAAAGCCATAAGAAATAACAAGAGCAAGAACGGATATGCCATAAATAGTATGAGCAGCAAACTGGCCGATAAGGGTATTATAGGAACAGAGTTGTTTTGGTGTTGAATCAAGGCGCTCATCAATATTTTTGCACCGAGGAGAAAGCGGAGCAAAGCAGGTAGCATTGTTCCATTCGGCGCGATATGCAGCATATGATTGTATCATGCTGGTGTTTTTGTATGCGCATATTCCATCAGCAATAATAGCATACATAATATATGAGACGGCAAACACAGCAAGAGCTCCCCAAAGCCCTGCCCGCCGTGGATTGAATGATTTTTCTTCGGCTTTTTTATAAGCAAGATTTAAAAGATTTGTTTTATAAGAAGGCTGCAGAAGAATCTCTTTTTTATGTTGTGCTGTAAGCGGTTCAATAATCTTTTGCATATCTGACAGACTTCGTTTTTTGATGGCCTTGACTATGGTGTTATAACGGTCTTGCGGATTATAATGAAGGACTGCATCTAGAGGAATAAGCTCATCAGTTGATACTTCTTGTAGCATGCCGTGGAGGGTGGATGAAATGAGACAGAACAACAATGTGTACAATGTTTCACGTTTCATAATAGACCCTTCTTTTTTACGCCTCAGTATTTGTTTTTTATTTCGAATCCTTTTTTTTATTGTTGTTGCCGTTGAACCACATAATTAAGAGCAAGTTCATTAAACTTGGCTTGTAGCGCAAAATGGATTAGTTCATATTTTTTTTGGTCTGCACGTCCATCATGATTTCGTAGTACATAATATAGTTGGTAAAGGCCATTACATGCCAGAATACTACTTGAACCACCTGTTAAAATTGTGTATGCGAAAGAGGAAGGAGACTGTGGTACGGTACAAAGTCCTAAGGGTTTGCAACGAGAAAGTTCTGAAGAACAATCAAGCGCATTCCATGCACTATTACGAGAGCTTATGTCTAAAATGTTTGTATTAAGGTTGATGTTCTTTTGTCCAAAGTAAAGGACATTGGCAAAAGCGAACGATATTTGGGCAAGGCCCCCCAATCCTCGGGCAATTCTTCTTTTTATAGCCCATGTGGGAGATTTGGCGAGGATCTCTGTCTGCTGCATAATTCCATTTTTTCTGGCCAAAATGAGATAAAGATCTTCAGAAGAAATTTTTTTTAAAAGTTGTAACACTTGATTTGGCAAGCACTGTAATACCGCATGCTCAAGTGCTATTCCCTGCGGGTCACGGGCAGCGTCTAATTTTTTTTGTACGAGAGGGATGTAGGTGGAATTTGGGTCTTCCAGAGAAATTTCAGTACTATCTTCAAAAATTTTATTAATTTCTTTGCTATTTTCCATGGTCTTTATGCAAGTACCAGAACTGAGAATGAAACAGAAGACGAGCAGTTGTTTTTTTTTCACCACGAGGCTTTCCTTTTTTTTTAATTGTCACACCTGGTTTCAGTGTACCAATTAATTTGTTTCATAGCCAAAGAAATTTGCAATAATTTTTCTAGGGAGTATCTAAAAAAACCGTTTTGCCAGACGCATAAGATCTTGTGCGGTAAGATACAAAAAAAGGACAATAAAAATAACCCATGTTGCGATGTGAATATATTCTCGTATTTTATGGGGGATTGGTCTTCTAATAAGGGCTTCGATGGAATAAAAGAGAAGCTGCCCACCATCCAAGATTGGGAGAGGAACAAGATTGAGCATGGCGAGGTTAATGCTAATAATGGCTAAAAGGAGGAGGAAAATAGTAAATCCTTCAGCAGCTCCCTCTATGGTCATGGTGACAATTGCAACGGGTCCGGCGAGCTCCGTTACTCGTCGTGTACGAAAAATGTGAACAAATCCATAGAGCGTTGCTTTTATCCAACGATGCGTTTCTTGTATGGCTACCGTAAATGCGCTCCAAGGAGACATGGATGGTTGTTCAGCTGTTTTGAAGGTAATGCCGAGCGTTTCATAAATGTTGGTAGATGCATGTGTCGGATCAAGAATAATATTAACTGTTCGCTTTTGTCCGTCTTTTTCAAGAATAAGGTCAAGATGATCGACTTTTTGTTCTAGCAGTTTCAGGAGAGGGGTAATTTGATTGCCGAGGGGGACAGTATTGGCCTCAAAAATGCGGTCGCCGGGGACAATATTAAGCTCTTGAGCACGAGACTTTTCAGTTATTTTTTCTACAACGGGAATTGCAGTTTGGCGATACAAGAGCATGCTTGCCGGAGCACCAATCATAAAAACGAGTGTAAATGCGCCATAGGCGAACAAAAGGTTTGCTATAATACCACCAAGCAAGACCAAAAATTGCTGATAGTATCTTTTTTGGGCGAAAGAATGCTCATCTTGTGCGTATGCATCATGTTGCTCTCCTTGACCAATTTCTGCTGCGCCAGCTATTTCAACGTAGCCACCAAAAGGGATTGCTGAAAGGGAAAATTCTGTTTCTCCAATCTTTTTTTTGAACAACGATGGTCCAAAGCCTATAGAAAATGAAGGAGTTCGTATGGAAAAAAGCTTACAAAAAAGAAAATGTCCAAGTTCGTGAAAACCTATAAGAATGCCGAGACCAAAAAAGCCCGCAAGTGCAACTATGATTTTTTTGAGAACGGCAAAAATAGCGATGGAAAGCATGTAAACTCCTTGCATAAAATATATATTGTGTATTACTAATACCGTAGTTGTTCTGTTAAAATAGCATCCCTCAGAGCAGAAGTCTATCGATCTTATTGCGATAGATGAAAAAAGAATGCTATTTTTCTTGAAAAAATAATCAAAAAAGGTAGAATGGTTTCAGATCTTGTGAAGGCTCCGGGCTGCCATTAGACAGCTACGGGGGTATTAAATACAAAGCAGATGTCTCCCAAAGGTCCTTGTGAGTGAGTCATTGCGACACGAATAGCAAGCGATAATGTCTAAAATATATTACAAGCAGGAAGATGTTATATGCCAACGATTAATCAGTTGTGTAAGTCAAGACGAAAACGAGCGAAAGTTAAATCAAAAAGCCCTGCATTGACAGGTCCTTTTGCTCGAGGCGTGTGTGTCCGTGTTTTTACGACAACGCCTAAAAAGCCAAATTCAGCATTGCGTAAAGTTGCGCGGGTAAAGTTATCCACAGGATATGAGGTAACAGCCTATATTGGTGGAGAAGGACATAATTTACAGGAACACTCTGTGGTGTTGGTCCGTGGTGGGCGAGTGCCCGATTTACCCGGTGTCAAATATCATGTTGTACGAGGAGCGCTTGATACCGCTGGTGTTGAAAATCGTAGACAGGGACGTTCGTTATATGGTGCTAAAAAACCACAAGGTGAAAAGTAAAAGGATTTTATAATGCCAAGACACAAACGAAAAAGTTTTATTCGAGATATTGGTGTTGATCCGCGTTACGGATCACCGCTTGTGCAAAAGCTTATTAATGTAATATTGCGCTGCGGTAAAAAAAATATTGCACGCCGCATTGTCTATGATGCCATGGATATTGTGGGAAAAAAGGTTGGAGGCAATGATAAAAAAGTGCTTGATGTTTTTCATAAAGCATTTGAACAAGTTGCTCCCTATGTAGAAGTTCGATCACGCCGTGTTGGCGGTGGTGTCTATCAAGTACCCGTGGAAGTTCCAACACAGAGAAAGCAAACACTTGCATTGCGTTGGTTGGTTCAGTCAGCTCAGGCCCGTTCTGATAAAAGTATGGGCATTCGGCTGGGACTTGAACTTATTGAAGCAAGTGAAGGAAGAGGCGGCGCGGTAAAAAAGAGAAGCGAAGTACAACGAATGGCCGAAGCAAATCGTGCATTCTCTCATTATGCTTGGTAAGGACACACAATGCAATATCCTTTAGACCGTTATAGAAATATTGGTATCGCTGCCCACATTGATGCAGGAAAAACAACCGTGACAGAGCGTATTTTGTTCTATACCGGTGTGACGCACAAAATCGGCGAAGTCCATGAGGGCGAAGCGATCATGGATTGGATGGAACAGGAACGTGAGCGAGGTATAACTATTACATCAGCGGCAACGACGTGTGTGTGGAAAGGGTATCAGATCAACATTATTGATACACCAGGGCACGTTGATTTTACCATAGAAGTAGAGCGTTCTATGCGTGTGCTTGATGGGGTAATTGCAGTATTTTCTGGTGTTGAGGGAGTTCAGCCACAGTCTGAAACGGTATGGAAACAGGCGAATCGTTACAAAGTACCGCGTATTATTTTTGTCAATAAGCTTGATCGTATTGGTGCTGACTACTTTAAAGTTATCAAAGATGTTAATAAAAAGCTTGGCGCGCATGCAGTAGAAATGCAGATACCCGTCGGAGTCTCTGAAGAATTTAAGGGTATTATTGATGTGTTGACAGGAAAAATGGCAACATTTAGCGAGGACGATCAAGGTATGATAATTACCTGGTCGGAACCGCCTGCAGAATACAAGGATAAAATAGAAGGATTGCGTACAAAAATTATCGAAGCCGCATGTGATTGTGATCATGCATTGGCAGATAAATATCTTGAAGGTAAAGATATTACCACGGAAGAAGTTAAGGCAGCGCTCCGCAAAGGAGTTATCGCATTAAAAGTTGTCCCTGCGTTTTGTGGTACTGCTTTTAAAAATAAAGGTGTGCAGTTAGTGCTCGATGGGGTTTTAGATTATTTACCGTCTCCTTTAGATGTGCCGCCAATCGAAGCGACAAATCAGATTACGAAAGAAAAAGTAAAAATAACGGCTGACCCTCAAGGTCCTTTTTATGCACTTGTTTTCAAAATTATGACAGATCCGTTTGTTGGGGTGCTTAATTTTATTCGCGTATATTCAGGTGAATTAAAAGCCGGATCATATATATATGATGTTCGAACGGGTTCAAAAGAGCGTGTGAGTCGTTTGTTAAAAATGCATGCAAATAAACGAGAAGAGATTGATGTTGTCCATGCGGGTGATATTGCAGCAGTTATTGGTGTTAAAGATACGTTAACCGGCGATACGTTGGCTTCAGATAAACAGGATATTGTTCTTGAATCTATCACAATTCCGGTAGCAGTTATTTCATCATCAGTTGAACCAGCCAAAAAAGGTGACTATGAAAAGATGGTTTTGTCACTGCGTAAAATGATGCAAGAAGATCCATCGTTTCAGTTTGCGTATGATGAAGAAACAGGCCAAACGGTTATTCGCGGCATGGGTGAGTTGCATCTTGAAATTGTTGTGGATCGCTTAAAACGTGAACACAAAGTAGAAGTGGTGCAAGGAAAACCGGAAGTTGCGTATAAAGAAACAGTGCAAACACCAGCGGATGCTGAAGGTAAATTTATTCGGCAATCAGGTGGCCGTGGTCAGTATGGACATGTGTACATTAAACTTGAGCCGCTTGGACGTGGTGCAGGATTTCTTTTTCACAACAAAGTTGTTGGTGGCACCATTCCTCGAGAGTTTATACCGGGAATAGAAAAAGGCGTGCGAGAAACATTAACATCAGGTATACTGGGAGGATATCCCGTTGTCGACTGTCAGGTGACGTTGTATGATGGATCGTACCATGACGTGGACTCGTCTGAAATAGCGTTTAAAATTGCTGGTGCTATGGCGTTTAAAGCGGCTATGGCAAAGGCATCGCCTGTGCTTCTGGAACCTATCATGAAAGTGGTTGTTGAAACACCAGAAGAGTATATGGGTGATGTAATAGGTGACCTTAACGCACGACGAGGACGAATACTGGGCATGGAAACACTTCCCGATAGACATGAAGTGACAGCGGAAGTTCCGCTTGGGAGCATGTTTGGATATGCAACTGATTTGCGCTCCATGAGTAAAGGGCGTGCCAGTTATACGATGGAATTTGAATGTTATAGAGAAGTTCCAAAACAAGTGCAGGAAGTGATTTTAGAGAAGAAATAATTTAATTTTATCATTGGGAGTTACAAAACATGGCAGCAAAAGGTATTTTTGAACGTAATAAACCGCACGTAAATGTTGGGACCATTGGTCATGTTGACCATGGTAAAACAACATTGACGGCGGCAATTACTACTTATTTGGCAACCAAGGGATTGGCGCAAGCAAAAGCATTTGGCGAAATTGATAATGCACCGGAAGAAAGAGAACGGGGTATTACGATTGCAACATCGCATGTAGAATATGAAACGGATAAGCGCCACTATGCGCATATTGACTGTCCAGGACATGCGGATTATGTAAAAAACATGATCACTGGTGCAGCACAAATGGATGGAGCAATTTTGGTTGTTTCAGCGGCAGATGGTGCGATGCCTCAAACACGTGAACACATTGTATTGGCAAAAAACGTTAACGTTCCGGCGCTTGTTGTGTTCTTGAACAAAGTAGATATGGTTGATGATCCGGAAATGGTTGATATGGTCGAAGAAGAAATTCGTGACCTTTTGAAAAAATATGATTTTCCTGGAGATAAAATTCCTGTTATTCGCGGATCAGCATTAAAAGCATTGGAAGGCGATAAAGGCGAATTGGGATACCAGGCTATCCAGAAGTTACTTGATGCGCTTGATGAATACATTCCACAGCCAAAGCGTGAAATTGATAAGCCATTCTTGATGCCAATCGAATCAGTGTTTTCGATTTCAGGTCGTGGTACTGTGGCGACGGGCAGAATTGAGACCGGTATAGTAAAAGTTGGTGAAGAAGTTGAAATTGTTGGATTTGGTGATACACTTAAAACCGTTATCACTGGTGTTGAGATGTTTAGAAAGACACTCAATGAAGGTCAAGCGGGCGATAACGTTGGATTGCTTCTTCGTGGGACAAAGAAAGAAGAAATAGAACGAGGAATGGTTATCGCGAAAACGGGTTCAGTAAAGCCGCATAAGAAATTTAAATGTAAAGCGTATATTTTAAGTAAAGAAGAAGGCGGTCGTCATAGTGCATTCTTTACGGGATATCGTCCGCAGTTTTATTTTAGAACAACTGATGTGACTGGTATTGTAACGCTGCCAGAAGGACGTGAAATGGTAATGCCGGGTGACACCGTTGAATTGGCTGTTGAACTGATTTCTTCGATTGCAATGGACAAAGATGTTCGTTTTGCAATTCGTGAAGGTGGTAGAACTGTGGGATCTGGTGTTGTGACAAGTATTGTTGAATAATACATGGGTGATCAATGAAAAAGCAACGAATTCGTTTAAAATTACGATCATATGATCATCGTTTGTTGGACAAAGCGGTCAAACAAATTGTGTTGACTGCAAAGCGGACGGGAGCTCAACTTATGGGCCCTGTTCCATTGCCCAATAAAAACCGTTATTTTACGGTACTCCGATCTCCTCATGTGGACAAAAAATCACGTGAGCAGTTTGAGTTGTGTGTGCACAAGCGAATTTTAGATATAGTGTCTCCTTCGGATAAAACAATGGATGCGCTCATGAAATTAAATATTTCATCTGGTGTTGATGTTGAGATCAAATAAGGAAAAGAACAATGACATTGACAGGTTTATGGGGTCGCAAAATAGGTATGACGCAGGTGTTTGCTCAGAACAAAGCAGTCCCGGTCACCGTTGTTGCAACTGACCATTGGGTTGTGACAAATATTCGTACCCGTGAGCGTGATGGATATAGCGCACTGCAGGTGGGATGTTTACGAAAGCGGTATAGAAAAGTTCCCTTTTCTTTCGCGTGGCTGAAAAAGCTGAAAGATTATTTTTTTGAGGTTCACGAAATTCCTACCGATGAAGATCCAGCCGATACACTGATAGGTACTTTATTTGATACCGATCTTTTTGCGGTGGGAGATATTACTGATGTATCGGGTGTTTCCCGAGGACTTGGTTTTATCGGGGTATACAAACGATATGGATTTGGTGGTGCGGCAAAATCGCATGGATCAAAAATGGGAAAATGTCCCGGATCTTTGGGCTTCACACGAAGAAGTGGTGAAGTACTTAAAGGTAAAAAACTTCCTGGTCACGGTGGCATGCTGTCCAAAACGATAAAAAATCTTGCCGTAGTTGGCGTTGATAAAGATGCACGGATTGTTCTGGTAAAAGGATCAGTACCAGGAAAAACTGGATCTTTGGTATTTATTCGCAAAGTACAAGGATAATGGGAGGTTGTTATGGCTGAAAAAAGAAAAACTAGTACCAGTAAAACAGCACCAGTACAAGCGGTAAAGGCTGGAGATATTGGTCTTGTGTCCGATGTCAAACGTCTTTCTCGTATGGCATTTGCAGTGGCAATACGAGTACTGCAACAAAATTGGCGACAAGGAACGGTCGGTGTTTTAGATCGTTCAGAAGTGTCATATTCAAATAAAAAGCCGTGGAAACAAAAAGGTACAGGGCGTGCCCGTGCAGGGTCAGCAAAATCTCCGTTGTGGAGAAAAGGTGGTGTTATTTTTGGGCCACAGCCTCGTGTGCGCACGTTGAGTGCTAATGTGGAAATGAATAAAGGGGTATTGAGAACATTATGTCTTTCCTTTTTAGATAAAGGGGCTATTGTCTATGCCAACTGGGATATTGCGGGCGATGTGCCGCGGACAGGAGAGGCATATGCTTTGTTAAAAACAGCGCAGTTACTGGATAAGCCAGTGGTGTTGTTTCTGCCAAAAGACGATGAATTAATGTATCAATCCTTTATTAATATCCCTTTCGTTAAAATATTATTTTTTGATCAGCCAAATGCATTTGACATGGCAAAGAGTTCTTGTTGGCTGGTTCTCAAAAAACATGAAGATAGTTTCAAGAAAATGGTGCAACAGTGGCTATAAAATTAACAATATATGATATTATTAAGCGTCCTGTTTTTTCAGAAAAAGCATATCACCTTAACCAAAAATTAGGGCAGCTCATGCTGTATGTACACCCTCAGGCAAATCGTGTACAGATAAAACAAGCAGTTGAAAAGCTGTTTGATGTACAAGTAATGCGTGTCAATGTGGATATCAGAAAAGGCAAAACGCGGCGTGTTGGTCGGCGTAAGGTGTATGGCTCGACAAAAAAGCGTGCTATTATAAAACTTGCTCCGGGTTACAGCCTTGATATGTTTAAAAATGCTGAGGCAAATGCTCAAGAGGCTCGTCAGTCATCATGAGTACACAGTACATGGTAATGTTTATGTCTGAAAGGATACGATAAGGTTAGCTAATGGCGATAAAAAGACGAAAACCAAGAAATGCTTCGTTGCGCTCCCAATCATTTTTGGAGTCGAGCGATATAACAACAAATAAGCCTGAGCGAAGGTTGGTTGTTGGAGCTCGTCGCTGCAATGGTCGTAATGCGTATGGTAGAATTACTGTGCGACATCGTGGTGGCGGCGCACAACGGAAATATAGAATTATCGATTTTGCACGGAGCCAGCGTGACGTGCCGGGAAAAGTAACAACTGTTGAATATGATCCAAATCGTAATGTCCGTATTGGGCTGATTTCGTATCTTAACGGTGCAAAATGTTACATGTTGCTTCCAGAAGGATTATCAGTTGGTGGCAGCATTATTGCAAGTACTCAGGCAGAGGCAAAAACTGGCAACAGTTTACCTTTAAAAAATATTCCCGTCGGTTTTATGGTGCATAACATAGAAATTAGGCCGGAATCGGGTGGAACTTTTGCACGAAGTGCAGGTACATCAGCGCAGATTATGGGGAAAACAGAAAATAATTATGTGACGCTAAAAATGCCGTCAAGTGAAATTCGTATGGTGCCTGATGAATGTTGGGCGACGGTTGGTGTCCTTGGTAATGCTGATTATAAAAATATTACCTGGGGTAAAGCGGGCAGAAGCCGTCATCGAGGTAAACGGCCGAGTGTGCGAGGTATGGCGATGAATCCCGTCGATCATCCACATGGTGGTGGTGAAGGACGGTCAAAATCTGGCAAACATCCGGTAACGCCATGGGGTAAAGGATGTAAAGGTACTCGTACGAGAAAGCCGCGAAGAAAAAACTTGTTAATTATTAAACGAAGAAAAGCGTAAAAATATGACATATCCACTTTGTATCCAAGTAAGGTAAAGGACAGTATGGCTAGATCTACTCACAAAGGACCATATGTGCAAGATTCACTTCTTGCCAAGGTAAAAAAGGTCAAAGAAGGCGGCAAGCGTGAGGTTATTAAAACCTGGTCCCGCCGCAGTATGATTATTCCTGAGTTTGTTGGGTTGACATTCGCAGTGCACAATGGTAAAAAATTTGTTAATGTCTTTGTCACGGAAAATATGGTTGGCCATTATCTGGGTGAATTTTCTTTAACCAGAAGCTTTAGAATGCATAGTGGACAACGGCAGGCAGGAACAACACCGACAACGCCGACAACGTAAGAAATAACGTATAAAAAAGTTGTTAGTTTTTAATTATTGATATAGAATGTGAGATACAGGTACAGTAAATTTCTTGGTTTTACGATAGAAATAGTAAGTACTATTTGAGGTTTAATAATGCAATTTGTGGCAAAAGCGCGATATATTCGTTACTCTCCCTATAAGTTACGCCAAATAGCAGATGTAATTAGGGGCAAAACGGTACCCTATGCGCAGGGTTGGCTTTCTTTGTATCCGGTTCATCGAACAGTGCCGGTTAAAAAAGTTCTTGATTCAGCCGTTGCTAATGCACGTCATGGGCATAATGTTAATGCTGAAAAATTATTTATTAAAGAGATCCGTATAGATCAAGGTCCTTTGTTTCGGTATTTTAAGCCGGGTGCTATGGGACGAGCGAATATATATCGCAAGCGACAAAGCCATATATACATTATACTAGAATCTGTTGATCATTTAAACGCCAAGAAAGAGGTGTGAGGTGGGACAAAAAGTTCACCCGATAGGGTTTCGTTTAGGCATATATCGTGATTGGGATGCACGATGGTTTTCAAAGAAAAAGGATTATGGTAACAATTTATTAGAAGATTTTGCTATTAGAGCCTTTCTTGAAAAGTCTCTTGAAGCGGCGGAAACGGCTCGCATTGAAATAGAAAAAGCGGGCGACAATATTCGGATTGTTATTTTTGCAGGCAGGCCGGGTGTTATTATTGGGAAAAAAGGCCAAGAAATAGAGGCTTTGCGCAGTGAGCTTGCAAGACGATTGAAAAAAAATCATATTGAAGTGTCGGTCCAAGAAGTAAAAAAAGTTGAATTGGATGCGGTACTTGTGGCAAAGAGCATAGCAACTCAGCTGACCAAGCGGGGCACCAGCTATAAGCGTGTTATAAAACGATCAGCGGTGTCATCTATGAAAGGTGGCGCAAAGGGAATAAAAATTTGTGTATCAGGCCGCTTAGGGGGAGCCGAAATTGCTCGTGCGGAATGGATACATGTTGGTTCAGTGCCTCTTCATACTTTACGATCAGATATTGATTTTGGGTTTGCACAGGCAAAAACGAAGTATGGAATTATTGGGGTCCGTGTGTGGATTTGCAGGGGTGAGTATCAACATATTCGGCGTGGTTAAGAAACGGTATAACGATATAATTAATAAGAGACGTGTCATATGTTAATGCCAAAGAAAACAAAATATAGAAAAATGCAGCGAGGACGGTTGAAAGGCCGGTCCAAAGGTGCCCGATCTCTTGCATTTGGTGAGTATGGGCTTGAAGCTATTGAGCCATGCTGGGTAACCAATAAGCAAATAGAGGCGATGCGCGTGTGTCTTGCGCGAGGCATGAAAAAGGAAAAAGAAGCTAAGTTCGTCATGCGTATTTTTCCTGATAAGCCGATCACAAAAAAACCCGCAGAAACTCGTATGGGTAAAGGTAAAGGTAACGTTGAAGAATGGGTAGCTGTTGTTAAGCGTGGCCGTATCATATGTGAGCTACAAAATGTTAGCCAGGAAGAGGCAAAGCGCATTTTACGAGGAGCTGCATACAAGTTGCCTATGAAGACACGTTTTGTTAATAAAAATAGCGGTGTGACAAAAAATAATGAACAGGTTGCATCATGAGCGTGAAGATGAAAAATATCAAAGAAGAGTTAAAAAAAATGTCGCAACAGGGGCTTGATGAGCAAATTTCTGCTGCTCGTCAGGAGCTGCTAAAATTACGGCTGAGTGGTGCTGCAGGGCACGTGAAAAATTATTCTCAGTATGCAAAATTGCGGCATATAATTGCTTGTGCAGAAACCTATAAGCGTCAAAACCGCATTGATCAATAAGGATATATATGGAATCAGGGGAAAAAAAAATTAAACGTGTGTTGCAAGGGGAAGTGGTATCGGATAAAATGGACAAAACGGTTGTTGTGAAAGTCGAACGTACTTTTAAGCATCCGTATTTTGCTAAAATTTTAAGACGACACAAAAAGTACAAAGTACATGATGAGCAGGAAGTTGCACGACCTGGTGATATTGTAGAATTTTCTGAAGGGCGTCCGCTTTCTAAAACAAAATATATGTATTTGGTGCGTGTGCTTACCAGTCGAGCGCGCTGATGCATAGTACAATAAGTATAACAAGGTATACGGTATGATACAAAAACGAACGCGTCTCACGGTAGCGGACAATTCTGGCGCAAAAGAAGTAGAATGTATCCACATTGAGGGAAGTACGAGAAAGCGATATGCATATCTTGCAGATATTATTATCTGTGCGGTAAAAAAAGCGATTCCCGGTGGCATGGTAAAAAAAGGTGAAGTTGTGCGTGCAGTTGTTGTTAGAACAGCAAAAGAATGTGGGCGAGATGATGGTAGCTACATCAGATTTGGTGACAATGCTGCAATCATTATCAAAAAAGAAAAAGATGAAAAAGAAATGATAGGCACACGTGTTTTTGGGCCAGTTGTTCGTGAGTTACGTGCAAAAGGTTTTTCAAAAATTGTATCGCTTGCGCCGGAAGTGTTATAGGGGATGCTATGGTAGCGCGTATAAGAAAAAATGATACGGTTGTTGTTGTATCAGGAAAAGATAAAGGTAAACAAGGGGTGGTGCTTAAAGTTTTTCCTGATGATGCTCAGGTATTAGTCAAGGGTGTTGGTCTTACAACGCGTCATATAAAATCGCGTAAAAAAGGCCAGGCATCTGAAAGAAAAGTTATAGAGCAAAATGTTCCGGCATGCAAAGTGATGCCGTGGTGCCATGGGTGCCAAAAAGCAGCTCGTATTAATGTGCGTACATCGGATCAAAATAGGCATATACGGGTGTGTAATCGTTGCAAAGAAGCATTATAGAAGATTATTGTATAGGGTTTGTACATGGGAAAATCGCGGCTTGAAAAATTGTATGTTGAAAATATTCGACCTGAGTTAAAAAAAGAACTCGGGATTGAAAATATCATGGAAGTTCCACGCTTGCTCAAAATTGTCGTCAATATTGGTGTTAAAGAAGCAGTGAGCAATAGTAAAGCGCTGCAAGCGGCAGAACGCTTGGTAGACACTATCACAGGTCAAAAATCGGTGCGGCGGCTTGCACGAAAATCAATTGCAAGTTTTAAGCTTCGTGAGGGCATGCCCATTGGTGTTATGGTGACGTTGCGCAGAGAATTAATGTATGAATTTCTTGATCGTCTTATCAATCTTGCATTACCGCAGATACGTGACTTTCAGGGAGTATCGATAAAGCTTGATGGAAAAGGAAATTATAATCTTGGCATCAAGGAAGCAACTATTTTTCCTGAAATTGATTTTGGCGTCGGTGAACAGGTATTTGGACTTAATGTAACGATACAGACAACAGCAGGTCAGGATGAACGAGGAATTGCCTTGTTGAAACATTTTGGCATGCCATTTCGAAAAGCGTAAGGATCAGGATATTATATGGCAAGGAAAGCATCAATTGAGAAAGCAAATAAACCACCAAAGTTTTCAACACGGGCGCATAACCGCTGTGCATTGTGTGGAAGATCACGTGCGTTTATGCGAATATTTAAATTATGTCGTCTGTGTTTTAGAAAGTATGCGTTGCAGGGATTGCTTCCAGGTGTAAAGAAAACAAATTGGTAAGATGAGGAATACGAATGTCTATTGATTTTATTGGAGATTTTTTAACGGTTATTCGCAATGGCGTTTTACTTTCAAAGCCAGTTGTTAGAGCACCTCATTCAAACATGCGGTTTGCTGTCGCGACTATTTTAAAAGATGAAGGTTTCGTGCGTGATGTAGTCGTAGAAGAGATAGAAGCGAGAAAGTACATAAAAGTGTTACTCAAATATGTGGAAGGCGAATCTGTCATCCATGAAATTAAAAGAATGAGTACACCGGGTTCTCGCAAATATGTAAAAAAAGACGCAATTAAACCTGTTATTGGTGGACTTGGTATTTCTATTTTAACTACTGGTCGTGGTATTGTGTCTCATAAAAAGGCAAAAGAGTACGGCGTTGGTGGTGAAATTATTTGCACTGTGTGGTAAAGGATACTCTATGTCAAAAATTGGGCGAAAACCTATTCCTCTTGCGGGTGTCACCGTTCAGGTGAGCGGTCAAAAAATTCAGTTCAAGGGACCAAAAGCGTCTGGAGAGCATGTATTACCACCGTCGCTTGAGGCACAAAAAAAAGATGATTTTTTGTGTATAACGGCAAAAAAAGGCGATCGGTCTTTAGGTAAAAAACAGGACATTAATCGTGTATGGGGGCTGCACCGTGCGTTGCTGGCCAACGAAATTGCGGGCAGTAAACAAGAATTTCAGGTACCGATGAAAATTGTGGGACTTGGATATAAGGCAGCAGTGTCGGGTAAAAAAATTAAATTTTCTTTGGGATACAGCCATGATATTACATTTGAACTTCCAGCAAATGTATCAGCAGAAGTTGACAAAACAGGGCAGCTTTTGACTGTTAAGTCATCCGACAAAGAAGCTGCAGGGTTGGTATATAGTAAGATACGAAGGCTTTGTCCACCTGAACCATATAAAGGAACAGGTATACGTAAACTGAATGAAGAAATTTTACGTAAGGCAGGAAAAGCAAAAGCATCTAGTGGGTAATTTTTAGATAAGGTTGACAGTGGCTATAAGTAAACAAGATAGAAAGCGAGCACAGCGCAGGACATTACGTGTGAGCAGTCAGGGAGTATCAAAAACCGGACTTGCTCGAGTTTCTATATTTAGAAGTCTTAATCATATTTATGCGCAAATTATTCATCCGCAGCAGGGAGTTACTGTGGTGAGTAGTTCTTCTTTGCTTGTTAAAAGTAAAGGTGACAAGAAGGCAATGGCCCGTGCAGTGGGAGTTGATCTTGCAAAGCGTGCGCAAAAAGAAGGTTTGCAGGCAGTGTATATTGATCGAGGTCGTTATAAATATCATGGCCGTGTTAAAGAGCTTGTTGAGGGATTGCGTCAAGGTGGCATTCGCGTATAATACATGGTGATAAAGGATTAAATTATGGCAAGAGAACGAGAAAGAGATAAAGATAAAGAAAAAGAGGGTAAAGGAACTCCCTTTGTTGATCACGTCGTTAGTGTACGACGAGTGACAAAGGTTACCAAAGGTGGAAAACGGTTTTCTTTCTCTGCATTTGTTGTATCAGGAGATAAGCAGGGAAATGTTGGTATAGGGCTTGGTAAAGGAAGAGAAGTGTCTCTTGCCATAGCAAAAGCGACGAATCAGGCACGCAAAGATTTGATTACTATTTCCGTACGCAATACAACGATTCCGTACGAAGTTGAAGGTAAACATGGTGCGAGCAAAGTGGTTATCCGACCGGCATCAAAAGGAACGGGTAACATTGCCGGAGGTGCTGTGCGTGCAATATTAGATGCAGCAGGAGTTGTTGATGTTTTGACAAAATCGTTTGGCTCAACGAACGGTGTTAATGCTGCAAAAGCAACATTAAATGCGCTTGCAAAACTTCGTTCAGCACAGCGACTTGCGTTTTTACGAGGAATGTCTGTTAAAGCCTTAGTGAAAGGTAATGCATAATGTTTACACTCAACACATTAGTTCCCATCGTTAAAAAAAGAAAGCGTATTGGTCGTGGAGGAAGCCGCGGAAGTACATCAGGAAAAGGTCACAAGGGTCAAAAAGCGCGTACGAGTGGTGGTATTGCGATAGGATTTGAAGGTGGTCAAATGCCGCTGTATCGCCGTATTCCCAAGCGAGGTTTTACGAATGCGCGATTTAAAAGAAATGTTGTGATTGTCAATCTTGAACAAATTGATCGTATCAGTACCGATGGAGATATCGTTACTGCACAGATGTTGCTCGAAAAAAGAGTTATTCGGCCGAGTAAGGGTAGAGGCTATGAACTGAAGGTGCTTGGTGAAGGAACATTATCCAAAAAAATTACGGTCCAAGCGCATGCGTTTAGTGGTTCGGCAAAACAGGCGATAGAGCAAGCGGGTGGCGTTGCAGAATATATTCAATCTATATAAAAGGAGATATGCGCCGTGGTTTTGTTAAAAAATTTTATTAACATTTTTTTTATACCAGAGCTTCGTAAGAAGCTTTTTTTTACTATTGGTATTGTCTTTGTTATTCATAGACTTGGTAGTTATATTCCCGTTATTGGGATTGACATTGATAAGCTGCAACAGTTGCTCAGTCAAAAAACAAGTCTTGGTGGGTTATTTGCGTATCTTGATTTATTTTCTGGCGGTAATTTACGACAATGTACTTTGTTTGCACTGGGGATTATGCCGTATATTACGGCGTCCATTATGATGCAAATATTGAGTTTGTCGATACCGGCGCTTGAGCTTTTGTCAAAAGAAGGTGAATTTGGTCGCAAAGTCATTAATCAGTATACACGATATTTGGCGTTTGCCGTGAGCATTGTCCAGAGTTTTGGGCTTGCAGTTTTTATTGAACGATATGGATTGGCCATTGATCCTGGATGGGGTTTTCGGATTGTCTTTATGTTTTCACTCACGGTAGGAGCAATGTTTGTCATGTGGCTTGGAGAGCAAATTTCGCTCTTTGGCATAGGCAGCGGAAGTTCAATGATTATGTTTGCTGGTATTGTCGCACGGTTTCCTGATGACATTATTAAGCTGCTCGGTGCGGTGCAGGAGGGATACCTTGATCCCGTTATTGCGGTGGCATTATTAGCCATGGTGATTTTTATTGCAGCATGCATTGTTTTCCTGGAAAAAGGGGAACGCAAAATTCCTGTCCAGTATTCGCGTCGCGTGGTAGGTAATAAGGTCTATGGAGGGCAAAGTACCTACATACCATTTAAAATTAATACTGCTGGTGTTATGCCCGTGATTTTTTCAAATGCAATGCTTAATATTCCGATATTTGCCGTGTCACTGTTGGCGAGTCGATTTGTTATGTTTAAATGGATTGCTGATTGGCTTACTCCCGGTGGTCTTGTATACAACGTTATAGATTTTGTTCTGATTATTGCCTTTTCGTATGTGTACACAGCGCTTGTGTTTAATCCAGAGGAGTTGGCTGATAATATTAAAAAAGGTGGAGGATTTATTCCAGGGTTACGGCCAGGGAAAAAGACCGCTGATTTTTTTGCATACATTTTGAATAGAATAGGCCTTGTTGGCGCGATTTATTTGGCAATTTTGGCGCTTCTTCCCTCGATGATCCATTCTGTTATTTCTCTTCCTTTCTATTTGAATAGTATTATGAGTGGAACATCATTATTAATTGCTGTTGGCGTGGCGTTAGATACCGCGGCACAGATAGAATCGTACCTCATTGAACACCGTTATGAAGGTTTTCTGACAACGGGGAGGTTAAAGGGAAGGGCTGTGCGTTGAGTAAGGGACATGTTATAGTTCTTATGGGTCCACCAGGCTCGGGTAAAGGCTCATTGGCGCAATTATGCAAAGAAACGATGGGCTGGCAACATTTTTCTACGGGAAATTTATGCCGCCAACATATCAATGAACAGACAGATTTTGGGAAAAAAATAGATTTTATTATAAAATCTGGTAACTTAGTTCCAGATGAGCTTATTTGCCAAATGGTGGGGCAATGGCTTTCTACGGTACTGCATCAAGAATCTGGGGTAATTTTGGATGGATATCCCCGGACACAAAAGCAGGCGATCCATTTATTTGAACATCTCGGTCCGATCGTACAATCGCTGCAGGTGGTGAAATTGCATTCTGCCGAGCAGAAGATCATTGAGCGCCTGTGCAGAAGGTATGTTTGCCAAAATGGAATGTGCCAAATAACGTACTCTTCGGAAAAAAACGATGAAATGCAGGATATGCGCTGCAAACAATGTTTTTCTCCTTTGGGGCGGAGGGCTGATGATCAGGAGCATGTTGTGCGTGAGCGATTGCAAACGTACTATATGCATGAAAAGAATGTTTTAGATGTGTATATGCAAAGGCGGCAACCGGTTATAGTATGTGATAATAGTTTTTCATTGCAAGAGACTTTTGAGTCTTTTAGGCAGTTAATAATAGCGCAAGGATTATGATTACAATAAAAAATAAAAATGCCCTTGAAAAAATGAAACAGGCCGGCATGCGCCTGGCGACGATTTTTGAAGAATTATTGACCGTTGTGCAAGCTGGTGTATCAACGTATGACATTGATCAGTGGATTGATGCGCAATTGCGTGCATGTGAGTTAGTTTCTGCGATGAAGGGGTATAAGGGATATAAGCATTCAAGTTGTATTTCTCTCAATGATGAGGTTGTTCATGGTGTTCCTCAAAAGAGTACCATAATTCGTGCGGGCGATATTGTAAAAGTTGATGTGTGTGCCTCATGGCAAGGGTACTGTGCAGATATGGCGCGAACGTTCTATTGCGAACCGGTACCTGAGAAAATTAAAGCGGTAGTCCGTGCTGCTCATGATGCGCTTGATGCAGGAATAGCGCAAGCATATGTGGGAAACAAATTATCAAATATTTCTGCGGCTATCCAGGAAAAAGTTGAGCAAGAAGGCTTTGGTGTAGTTCGTGATTTTGCGGGACATGGGATAGGCAAGCAGATGCATGAGGATCCTGAAATTCCTAACTATGGAAGACCCAATGGTGGTCCAATTTTGCAGCAAGGAATGGCATTTGCTCTAGAACCGATGGTTACCATGGGCCATTATGATATATACATAGAAAAAGATGGGTGGACAGTTAAAACAGTTGATAAGAGTTATGCGGTACATGTAGAGGATACGGTTCTTATAACGCAACAAGGGCCTTTTGTAACGACAAGGCTTAATAGGGCACAATCATGATGAGCGAAATGAGTGTATACAAGCTATGAAGCAAAAAGAAGATGTTATTCGAGTCGATGGCATAGTGAAGGAAACGTTGCCAAATGCGATGTTTCGTGTTGCCATTGAAGGAGGACATGAAATTTTGGCGCACGTCTCGGGAAAAATGCGGATGTTTTATATTCGTATCTTGCCGGGAGATAAGGTTATGGTTGAGATGTCTCCCTACGATTTAACACGAGGTCGAATAACGTTGCGGTATAAAGATTAAAAAGTACAGTGTATATGGCAGTACATAAGGGAATCCATGAAAGTAAGAACATCGGTGAAAAAAATGTGTAAAGACTGCACGATTATTGTGCGAAAAGGTGTTGTTCGTGTTTTGTGTAAAAAACATCCTAAACATAAACAGCGCCAGGGGTAATTGTGTATGAATAACGAGGATACTATATGGCACGAATAGAAGGCGTCCATTTGCCAGAGAACAAGCGCATCGAGTATGCACTTCCGTATCTTTTTGGCATTGGTCTTAAAACAGCCCGCGATATTTTAAAAAAAGCTGGCGTTGATTTTAATACTCGAAGTAAGGATTTGAGACCAGAAGAAATTGCAGCGATACAAAAAATTGTCTCAAAAGAGTTTGTTGTTGAGGGTGAGCTGCGTAAAGAAATTGCAATGAATAAGCGTCGTTTGCAGGAAATAAAATGCTACCGAGGCGAACGACATAAACGAAAATTGCCGACTCGTGGTCAGCGAACAAAGACAAATGCTCGCACCGCTAAAGGCCCACGTCGTGAAACCATTGCACTGAAGAAAAAAGTTAGCAAGAAATAAATCTCAATAGTTAAAGGATAGAATGTCTAAAAAAACTAAAACAAAGCATAACGTAGATTCCGTTATTGCTCACGTGCAATCGTCATTTAATAATACGCTTGTGTCAGTGACAACAATGGAAGGTAATGTGCTGGTTCGTTCAAGTGCAGGACGTTTGGGTTTTAAAGGTTCTCGAAAAGGGACACCTTTTGCTGGAACTCAAATTGGCACAACACTTGCAAAAGAGTTGACAACATTGGGAGTGAAGGAACTTGAGGTGAACATGCAAGGGCCTGGAGCGGCACGAGATTCCGTGGTTCGCGCATTTCAGGCATCTGGTATTAAAATTTCCAAAATTCGAGATGTAACACCGCTGCCTCACAATGGTCCTCGGCCGCCAAAAAAACGACGGGTATAGTGAAATGAGTGTTAAAGGTACAAAGGTAAATGGGATGTTAAAGAGGTAATTTGTATGGAAAGACCAGAAAAAAAAGCGCCACCTACTCGGCAGGCAGGATCTGAACCTGAGGTAAAAGGCGGTAAAAAAATGTCTGAGTATGGAAGACAGCTATATGAGAAACAAAAAGTAAAACATATGTACGGCATGCGAGAACGGCAGTTCTATCGTTTTTTTGATAAAGCAGTTCATGCAGAGGGGGCTCCAGGGGAAAATTTATTAAGCTATCTTGAGCGTCGTCTTGACAATGTTGTGTATCGCCTAAAACTTGCAAAAACACGGCAGCAATCGAGGCAAATGGTGGTTCATGGTCACATCCTTGTCAATAATAAAAAAGTGTCGTCTCCCGCATATCAGGTAGTTGTTGGTGATATTATTTCGCTCAGTCCTTTTATCGTGGAAAATGCAAAATTTTTGGAATCAGTTGTTGATCGGCGTATGAAGATGGCTATAAAAGTGCCCGATTGGCTTGAGCTGAACAAAAGAGATCGTATTGGTCGAGTACTGCGTAATCCAGTGCGCGATGATATACAGGTTCCAATACAGGAACATTTAATTGTAGAGTTATATTCTAAATAATGCTGCGCATAGTCCTTATAGCGAGCAGGAGGCTGAATGGACATTATTAAAAGTTATAAACCATTAACAATTCCTCATCTGGTGTGGGAAAGAGAAACGTTGACAGATTCGTATGGCGAACTTATTGTTCAGCCGCTTGAGCCAGGTTTTGGCATGACTATTGGTAATGCATTGCGACGGGCGCTCCTTGGCGCTGTAGAAGGCGCAGCAGTTACCTCAGTTATTATCAAAGGGGTAAATAACGAATTTTCGACGATCCCTGGTGTTATTGAAGATGCTATGCAACTGATACTTAACATAAAGCAGCTAGTGATTCGCAACAAAGAAGGAAAGCCGGGCACCATGCGTTTGACCGTTACTGGTGAAGGTGTAGCAAAGGCGTCTGATATTGTTGCTGATGGTCATTTGGAAATTGTCAATAAGGAACATGTCATTGCTCATGTTGCTCATGAAGGCGATGTCGACATTACTTTTTTTGTCGATTCAGGGCGTGGGTACCAAATAGCCCAGTGGCCGGCGGAAGAGCGATATCAAGCTGATAATCGTATTTACATTGATGCAATGTATTCTCCGATCAAACGAGTAATGTTTGAAATAGAAAAAACGCGGGTTGGTCAAAATATTGATTATGATCGCCTTATTTTGCGTATTCAGACGGATGGATCGGAAAATCCTGTTTCAGTGCTCCATTATGCTGTTTCAGTATTGCGCACACAGCTTGAACATTTTCTTGCACTGGCGGAAATACCGTTTAATGATATTTCAGTCAAGCCGGAAAAGAAGGAAGAAAAGCGTCCAGCGTCACATTTAGATAAATTTGGCTTGAAGCCGGGACAGCTTGAACTGCTACTCAAACCTATAGAAGAGCTTGAACTTTCTGTACGTGCACATAATTGTCTGAAAAATGCAGGGATCAATCGCATCATTGATTTGGTTACCATTCCTGAAGATGATTTATTAAAGATCAAGAATTTTGGCCGCAAATCACTCAATGAAGTGAAAGAAAGTGTCAAAGTACTTGGGTTGTCCTTTGGTATGCACATTAGTGAAGAAGAGGTCAAGCGATTGTTGGAATCTACGAAATAGACATAGTTTAGATATGAAGGAAACAGCCCCATGATGCATCAGAATGGTCGAAGAAAATTAAATCTTAAAGAGTCTCATCGGCGCTCGATGATCCGCAACCAAATTATTGGTTTAATTATGTACGGACATGTGACGTCGACAAAGCCACGTATTAAAGAAGTGCAAAAAACGGTTGAAAAAATGGTAACGATGGCGCGTGAAGGAAACACCTTTAATGTTCGTCGCCGCATCCATGCACTACTGCCGTACAAAAAAGAAGCAGTAGTTGTCCTTGTCAAAGATATTGCACCGCGCTATGTTCAGCGTCCCGGAGGTTACACGCGAGTGATCTCTCTTGGTCGCCGTCAAAGCGATGGAGCGCCACTTGCACGTCTTGAGTGGGTGCAGTAAAAAAAAGGTGCAAACATGCACGAACTGCAGAAAAAAATAGAAGCAGTATTGCAAGAGTTACGTCCTGCCATCAAACGCGATGGCGGGGACATTGTTTTTGTCCGCTTTGATACTGGTGTTGTTTATGTCCAGCTTCAAGGAGCCTGCGCACATTGCCCAGCTTCTTTTTTTACGCTTAAAATGGGGGTAGAAGAAGCATTAAGGTCAGCGTGTCCTGAAGTAATATCAGTTGTTCCGATATAAGCAATAATTATCGGATTTTTTATCCCTGCTGCAGGACATGAACCATGCTTCCTGATGGCCCTTTTTCAACAAAAAAGTGAACGGGAAACTGATCTTTCATAAAGGGTAGATGGGATACGATAATGATTTTTTCAAAATCACCATAAATTTTGTGAATGGCATCAAGGATGTACGAAAGGCCTTCTTCATCTTGTGAACCAAATCCTTCATCAATAATGAGTGTTTGCAGGGCAGTGCCTGCTCGTTTGGCAAGAAGTTTGGAGATGGCAATGCGGAGGGCAAAATCGATTCTGAACGCTTCTCCGCCGGAAAAAAGTTCATACGAACGAATACCTGCTGCATCTGAAATGTTAATATCGAGTGTTTCTTTCGTTCCGCCAGACTTTAAATCTTTCAGAGATTCTATTGAAATATGCGCCTGATTATTAGTGAGTTTGCCGAGCAAAATATTTGCCTCATGTTCAATTTCTGGAATAGCATGTTCAATTAAAAGTGCTTGGATGCCGTCTTTGCCGGTTGCATGAGCAATAATCTGATAATCATTGATAACGGTAGAAAGCGCGGCAACTGTTGCCTGATGCGTCGCATATTCCTGTGCTATAAGTCCAATGCGGGCGAGTTTTTCCTGACATGCAGCTTCTTGTCCAAGGAGCTGCTCTTTATTTTCTCGTGCCTGGTTGTAGAGTGTTATGAGTTCCTGTTCTTTGAGCAATAATTGCTGTTTTTTATGGTCAAGGCTTGCATACGTGCCAATTTTTGTTTTTATGGTGGTAGCGACGGTTCGAATAGTTTTTATTTGTCGGCAGAGATGTTGAACCGTGTTCATCCGTTCTTGTTGTTGTTCAGTGTGTTTGATTGTTTGTTCGTACTGAGCATAAGCACGTTCCAATTCAGCTAATTCCTGCGTAATTTGAACTGCTTTGTGCTGATTATAGGCAAGAGCTTCGACTGCTTTTTCTGTTTTTTCTACTGCGTGCAGCGCGGTCATGTACGGGACATCATTACGATAAAATTCCTGGGCTGATGCAGGATTTTTCTGGGCGAGGTTTGTTTTTTCTTGTTCGAGTGCTGCGTGCCGTTGTAAATACGTTGTTTTGCGTGCAGTAAGTTCATCAAGAAGTTGATTATTTACCTGAATCATGGTCTGGAGATCTTGATGTTGCTGTAGTGCTGCACGAGCTTCAGCCTCATTTTTTTCAAGCAGCTGCTCCTTTTTTTGGTCTTGACCAATAAACACCTGTATTTTTTTAATAATCCGTTCAAGGCGACTATTTTGATGGCGTAGGCGACTGTGTGTGCGCTCATATTGCTGAGCGAGGGTTAACGCTTGGTCTGCAGATAATGACTGTTCGCACAAGGGGCAACACGTGTCATGTTTGCCATCCAGAAGTTCATGTTTATGATGGGTGTCTTCAAGAGCGCGGGCAATCCATTGTTGTTGCATACAAAAGTGGCGATACGCATTTTTGTATTTTTCAAGGCGGGCAAGCACGCTCGCACGTTCTTGTGCATACGCATCAAGTGACGGTAGTTTGATCGCATTGAGCTTGTGCAGCTGTTGGGTGCGGGCCTGTTCAGTGGGAATGTATTTTTCAGCTATTTCTGCCAATATTATTTGCACATGAGCAAGTTCTGTGTGTACTTTTTCACGACTGCTATTTTCCTGCGCATTTTTCTGGTCAATAATCTGTTTGAGCTCTTGTTGCCGTGCTGCACACTGTTCCTTGAACATGAGAAGCTGTTCTTTGAGCTGTAAAAAATCTCCATATATTTTTTGTTGTTCAGCAAGGGCTGCAGTGAGGTACTGTTTTTTGTGCTCGAGCGCAGTTGTTGTATGAGCAAGGCGTGCTTTATGTGTTTTTTTCCATACCAGAGAAGTTTGGCGCATAGTTTGTATGAGGGTCTGTTCCTGTTGGCGATATTCTGTATACTGGGTTTGCAAAAGATCCCGTTCTTTTTCTTCATGGACAAATGCTGTTTTTTCACGCATGAAGAGCTCTTTTTGTTCCATAATATGGGTAATATGTGCCTGAAGGGCTGTGCGCTGTTCCTGCAAGATTGCATACTGTTGCTGTAAACTATCTTTGTGGGCAAGCTCTGCTGCCATTTTTTCTTGCAATGGCACCAATGCTTGTCGTTTTATATGTGCTTGTTTGACCGTTTCGAGCGCTCGTCGCCGTATTGTTTCATACGTTGTCAGTCCAAGAATGTTGGCGACAATGTCTTTGCGGTCTTTGGGAGACTTTTTGGAAAATTCCTGCGATCCACCCTGGCGTAAAAAAGCAGAGTTAAGAAATGATTCATAACTGATGTGAAGGACTGATTCGATTTTTCTTTGCGTGTCACGTATTGTTTTGTCCGTAAGTGAGAGAAATACGTTACTTTTTTCATCAAAAATACCAAATTCAAGATTTACCTGAAGCTTTGGCCCCTGATACGTACATTCTCGCCGAATACGGTATAAATTTCCATTGCAAAAAAAATCAAAAAGAACAGTCATTTGCTTTTGACCCAAGCGCATGAGCCCCTCATCTGGCTTGACGGCGCTGAGAATTTTGCGTGCCTGACCCCAAATCGCCCAGGTCATGGCATCAAGAAGTGCTGATTTACCATGGCCATTTTTTCCTGACAGACAAATGAGATGGTGGGGAGAAAAATCGATTGTTTGCAGCTCTGAGCCGTAACTTAAAAAATTTCTGATGCGGAGAATATGAGGTATCATGCATGTCCTTTAAAATATAGGTAAGTGTATCATGGCTTTTGATGCGGGGCAAAGGAGACATTTCTATTGTGTGTTTATTAAAAAACGGCAATCATTGCTTTTTTGTAAGAGTTTTTGATACTTTAAAGTGAGGTAATAGTTTAACGTATAAAAAAGGATTTTGATTATGATAAAGCAAAATAGTAAGATAGCGCGTATGCTGGCTGGATTATTGATGATATTCGTAGCAAACAATCTATTTTCAATGAGTGGTGTTTACGGTCCAACTTTTGGTGGTTTCAAGGTTCTTGCCAAGAATGTGCGTGTAGATGCAACAACCGCAGGCTATGATCAACAGGCCGGCAAGTGGTTTTGTTTTGATTACGGATCAGTATCTAATAATGGTTCAGAGTATGTGAGATTAAGTACAGAAATGACCTCATTGCAGGGAGTATGCTTTACCGTGAATATGGGGGCAGGAGAAACAAAAGAATATCTTATTTATGGTGATGATAGCCGTGACTATGATGTGCTCTATTATAGAATTAAAGAAAAAGAGATTGCGACAGGTCCGAAAAAGATTTTGTGTAGAACAACGAGGGCTATGAAAATGTTTGCAGTCATTGTTCACCCAGATGGTGAGATAGAAGGAGTTCCTGTCAGCGATCCTCGTGTCTCTGAAAGATAATAAAAAATAGCGGCTACTGCACCTGTCAGCGATTTTTCTATCGATTTTTTCTGTTGATTGTGCGTACTGATGCGGTGTGAGGGACAATTTTTGTGCCTTTGAAGCCTTATTTTTAGCTCCATTCAGAATGAATGGAGCCCTAGAGGAAAGATAATCATCTTTCTTTTCTTCAACATCCTTTTTTATCTATCCCCCTACCCCCCTGAGAGGGCCAAACCGCCCTTTCCATGGGCGTTTTTATTATTTATACTTAAATATTTAATTTTCTATTTGACAATATTTTTATAGCCATTATACTAGTAGAGTAGATTGAAAGAGTATATTAATTAAATGATGATGGAGGTAACTATGAAGAAGATATTAATGGCTATTATAGCGATATTGTGTGTATCAGCTATGCAATCGGCTGAGAAAAAATTTTTTCCATATTCGAATGCAATAAGCAAATTTGTTAACGAAAACCAAAAGAGTGAGTGGGCAGAGGCAATTTTACAGGGGGCAGCCTTTCTTGTTGATAAAACCTTTTCAGCAGCAACTACAGTCGTTGATGAAAAAGTTAAAAGACATAAGAACAGGGTAGTACATAAAAGAGATAGCGATGTACAACCTAATACAGAACAAGAAGAACAAGAAGAAAACGAAGACGATAATATTTTGCCGGAGAGTATTTTTGAAGATATAAATGAAGAAAACAATGATCTAGATCAACAGGATGAAAATAAATTAGATCATTATAAAATGTTAGAAATTTCTCGCTTGGCAACGTTGCAAGAAGTTAAGGCCGCCTATCGTACACTTGCCCGTAGATATCATCCTGACCGCAATCATAATGAGGGCGCTGGAGAAAAATTCAACGCAGTGAAAGAGGCATATGAAACACTTGTAGATGAAGAAAAACGGGCGCGGTATGATGCAAAGCTTCAAAAGGATGAAGTAGATCAAGTAGATCAAGTAGATCAAGTAGATCAAGAAGAAGATATTTTTGCTGAAATGAATGATGATGAAGCTCAACAGGATGAAGATAAAGAAGACTCTAGTGAATGGGCAGAGACATTCTTTCAGGGGATAAACCTTTTTGCTGATAAAACCCGTTCAGTAGCAGCTACCATCGCTGATAAAAAATTTACAAGACATAGGAAAAGGGTAGTACATAAAAGAAATAACAATGTACAATCTGATACAGAAGAAGAACAAGAAGAAACTAAGACAATATTTAATAATAAAGAATCTATTGAGGAATTAAAAAAACAAGAAAAAGCAGAAAAAAAAGCGAAAGAAAGAGCACAAAAGATAGCTTCTAAAATAGAAAACGTGATCACGATTTGTCAGGGAGATATTATCGAACAGGATGTTCAGGCAATTGTTAATAGTACCGGTAGAAAATACGTGTCTTATAATCAACTTCGTCCCTTGGAAAAAAGTATAGCGCAAGCAGCATTAAAAGGAGATGAAGGTAACTCATATGAAGAGTGGAGAAAAAAGACACTCTATGATGCAAACGGAAATAGTACGATTAAACTAGGTGATGCGGCATGTGGTCCAGCTTTTGCATTGGAAGAAAATGGGATACAGCATATTATTTACATTGCTAATCCCGATTATTCTGTAAAAGAACAAAGAGACAATAGAGAACATTATCTGGCATCAATATATTATCGAGCACTGCATTTTGCTCGCATCAATAAAATTAAATCGATAGCATTTCCTATAATTGGTACGGATTCTAATGGTTTTGGACCAAAAGAGGTTGCTCGGATTGCATTGAAAGTTGTGAGGTATTATCTGTACAAGCATCCTTCAGCATTCAAAGAGGTACGATTTGTGTGTGCTACTCAAGGACTGGAAAAAATATATAGAGATGAGTTTGTACCTATTAAAGAATGTTCTCGCCAACAGCTGTATCAAAGATTGCATATGTATGAGAAAAATGTGGCGCCAGCAAAAAAATCTGAAAAATCAGATGGCAATCCAGGTAAAAAACAGCCTGCTCCATCAAAAAGGACTATTACTCCTCAACAAAAAAAGAAAAAAGTAAAAAAACAAGATTCTGGGGCGACAAAATTTGTGGGAGAAAAAGAAAAGAAAAAAACGCCTGCTACGAAGATAAAACACGTTGCCAATAATAAACAATATTTTAAAAATTGTGGGACGGCTATTATAATTGGTGAGGGAGAAATTCAGAAAGTGAAAAATGTCGATGCAATTGTAAATGCTTCTAACAAAGTATTCATAAAAAATCGTAAGCTTGGTGGTGTAGCAAAGGCAATAGCAAATGCAATGATCGCCGATGATGCGAAGGATTATGCAAACTGGAGACAGTTGTTTCTTCATGGTTTTGATTTATCTACTTTGAACCCATTTACACTTAACGTAGGAAGTGCTGCAGTTGGTCCTGCTTTCACGTTAGAAAAACAAGGAATAAAGAATATTATTCATGTTGTTGGTCCCGATTGTCGTGTAAGAGAAGAGAAAACAAAGAAAGCTGCTTTACTTGCGCAGGCATATTATAATGCGTTGAAAGTTGCTGATGAAAACAAGCTTACATCCATAGCATTTTCCCCAATTAGTACGGGTGTTTTTGAATATCCAGCAGATATGGGGGCAAGGATGGCATTGATTATTACAGGATATTATCTTGTAAAAAATCCTTTGACATCACTCAAGGAAATACACTTTGTGTTATATCCAGACCCGGAAAAGAAAACAAGCCATAAAAAGTTATATGACATTGTTTTTGCTAAAGTTCAAACGTATTCGCCACAAGATTTTTGTGATGAGGCAGAAAAGTTTTTGATTGACGGGCAACAGATTTAAATAGTTATATTTTGTTAAAAATAAAAAAGGACCTTCAATTTGTTTGAGGGTCCTTTTTTTTATACCTGAAGGGGGGGTAAAACGCCCTGTTTATGGCCCCCCTTCAGGTATATTTAATTTTCTATTTGACATTATTTTTATACCTGATAAACTTAATAATGGGTTTAGGGATATAGTCAATAAAAATGATGGAGGTAGTATGAAAAAAATATTAATGACAATTTTAGCGATAGTGGCTGTGGTTGCTACAGGATTACAGGCTGGCGAACATGGTAAAAAGAAAGTAAAGCAAAACTCAAAAGCTGATTTTTTCGCTTATGTAGGGCTAATGGCAAATAGCCCATTACAACCGGAGTTTATAAAAATAACGTATGGTCTTAAGACTTATTTTACTCAGCTAAGTCAGCAGGCTACATCATGTAAAGAGAAAGTAGACCAAACAATTGAAGAGGCAACAGATGATGAGCAAAGAAAAATGTTGCAAGAATGGGAGAAGAAATTGAAACTTGAAGAACTTGGTTTTATATTAAATATAATATTGGAAGCAAGACAAAAAGCGCCATCCTTTTTAGAAAAATTGAAAAAAGCTGATTTTAAAATAATTTATCAGGAAAAAGGTACTATGGAAATAAAAAATAAACTATTTGACTCGTGGTGGAATGTTCCTAGACTTATAAAAATAACACCAATAGAGGAATTGGAAAACAGTGTAAAATTTTCTGTGACTGAAATCAAGGGATTCAAAAAGCGACAGCAAAAGTTTGTTGTCAAAAATTATTTTAAAGATAATTTTCCTGCTTTTAATAATTATTTTGATGAGCATGATCCAGTTTTTAGAAATCGTATCATGGGACTTTTAGGCTTCTTGGTTATTGCTCAAGCTTTAACTGAAGAAAATGAATTTTTTGTTGATGCGTTGCAAAAACATTTAGATGAATCTAATCTGAATGGTGGTGATAGAGATGGAGTAAAAGAGAATATTTTTGTCAAAGAAAAGCATGTTAAAAGGACACCTAAAACAAAAAATAATGCTGTCCCTGTCAAACATATGATCAAAAAAAACGTAAAGCCAATACCTGTGTTGCAAAAAAACAAAAAGCAAATACCAGCAAAAAAGAAAGTTGCTGCTAAAGTAAAGCCGCGTGTTGTGAAGACGCATGCTAAGCTAGCACCAAAGGCAAAAGCTTCTGTAATACCTGCTAAAAGAAAAAGAACGCATGAAAAAGCAGTAAAGCCAATGCCGGTAAAACGAGAAGTCAAAAAACAAATACCAGCAAAAAAGAAGGTTGCTGCTAAAGCAAAGGCGCCTGTTACCAAACGTGTCGTTAAAAATAAAGCACGTGCAAAAATAGCACCAAAAAAGAAAAGTAAACCTGTTGCTCGACGTGTAGCCACAAAAAAAGTAAATCCAGCGGTTGCGCAGCGAAAAAATAATAAACGAGAAGAAATAAAAAAACAGATGCTTGCTCGAGCAAAGATGCGTGTTATACAAAATAGAAAGCGCACAAAAAAGGCATTTGCGGCAAAAGGTAATGCAAAGTTTACCAAACGAGCAAACAGAAAAGTGAAGCCGACTGTCAAATAGATTGAGTGATATTAAATATGGAGAGGAAGGCCCAGAGAAATCTGGGTCTTTTTTTTTGCAATAAAGCGATTTTTATAAGTTTTCCTTTGCCGACGCGGCTCAGGAGAAAACTGGAAATCGGTAATTCCTAATATTTTATGCTATAGCCTAAAAAAAGGATATTTTTGATGAAATCCCCTAAATATGGTCTAAAACGGCCTAAATTGGGCCAAAATGCATTATTTTAGTTAATTAAGTCTTTTATATACCTAATTATTATATATTTCTCTAGGGGCTAAAATGGCCTATTTTAGCCTATTTCTAGTATATATTTCTATTTGACATTATTTATATACCTGGTAAACTTAATAATGGGTTTAGGGATATAGTCAATAAAAATGATGGAGGTAGTATGAAAAAAATATTAATGACAATTTTAGCGATAGTGGCTGTGGCTGCTACAGGATTACAGGCTGGGAGACATGGCAGGCATAAAGGAAGAGCCCGTTATCTTGCAAAGTTCAGAGTGATGCATTCTAAGAAAAAAGCTGCTTTTGCCAAAAAGAGACCATGCGTTACTGGACGATGCAATAGAGTTGCAGTGAGAGCAGGGTATAATGTAGCGGCTGGAAGACGAGCAAGACAAAATCATGTTGTTACCCAGGCAAGACGACATGGCGCGCATAAGGGAAAATTCAATAGAATGGCATCAGGGGCAAGCCGTCATGGAAGATTTGGTGGGCGGCCAAGACATACCAAAGCAAATTCAACGTTTGCTCGTGGAAAAGGACGTTGCCATGGACATTGCCGAAAAAATTTCTCCAATAAACGGAGAATGAAAAGAAGATAATATTTGAATGATATTAAATATGGAGAGAAGGCCTGGAAGAGTTCTGGGCCTTTTTTTATGGGTAAAAAAGAAAAAAACATATATTAATTAAATTATAATTGAATTTTATAGGCTATTTCTGGTATTATATTTCTAATGGTATATTTTATATAAAAACTAATAGAAAGTATATAATATGAATAAAAAATGCATATTCATAATGCTAATATCCCTTTGTGGCACCGCTTTTTCACTCTATGCAGGAGGGTGGGTAAACGCCAAAATAAAGAACGAATGGGTAAAAAAGGGATTTGAATTTGCAATATCTTTCAATCCATATCAAATAAAAATGGCAACAAAACAAAGATTTTTGAACTTGACTATGGAAGAAGATAAGATCAATAAAGCAATATATTTTGGCCTTAAAGAAACAATAAAAAAAATAAAAGATAAAGAGCGTGAAAAAACATTGAAGTACCGAGGGACATTGGGGAATTTTATTATATTTTTTAATCACTGTCTCTCTACGGCTGAAAAACAAAAAAAGCCGCTTATTGGCACTATAGAGCTCAGCTTGAATGCTGCAACAAAAGGAGCATATCAAAAACAGTTAAAAGGCCAAAAAGGCAAAAAAACTACACAAGCTCATGCCAAGCATCGATATGCTTCTGCAAAAGCACAGCACACTGCTGCAAGAGCTCGCTACAAACAACATTGGAACAAGCCGCATCAACATAAACATAAACAGCAATACCAACATAAACAGCAACATGGCAAACCTCATCAAAAGAAATATCAAAAACCGTTAAATCCTGTACAGAAAAAACCAGCTCCTCAAAAACCAGTAAAAAAAGTACCTCAAAAAAAGATTGTTTTCAAAAAAAATGTTGCCGTAGGAAAAAAATCTTCCGCTCATGCACATAAACAAAAAAAGATACAGCAACCTGCAAAGAAAAGTGGGAAAGGAATAAAAAAGAATATTCCTGCCAAATCAGCACCACATGGTACGGTTAACATAATACAGGGAGATATTGTAAAACAAAATGTTCAGGCGATTGTAAACGCCTCTAACAAGCAATTTGGCAAGAATAGTGATCTTGGTGGTGTAGCAAAGGCAATAGCAAATGCAATGGTTGGTGCTAATGCGCAAAAATATGAAGATTGGAGAAAAAATGTGCTTCATAAGAAAGGAGAACTTAAGAAATGCCGTGCTATTCCCATAGGCAGCGCTACGATCGGTCCGGCTTTTTCATTGAACAAGGGGAAAATAAAATATATTATTCACGCTGTTGGTCCCGATTGTCGTAAAAAAGCTGAAAATGAAAACAGGGTATTTTATTTGGCATCAGCATATTATAATGCATTGGATGCTGCGGATAAAAATAATCTTCAATCTATAGCTTTTCCTCCAATAAGTGTTGGCATTTTTGGGTGTCCCTCAGATCAAGCAGCTCAGATTGCAATGAGTGTTACAGGGTATTACCTTAATCAACGTCCTTCAACATCACTCACAAGAATAGTATTTTTGGCTAGGCCAAAAGAGCGACAAATATATCAAAATTTATTTGATTCTGTAAAAAAGGAAAGTCCGGCAAAGCTTGCAGCACGGGTAAATAAATATTTTCAACCGAAAAAAGTTCAAAAAAAATCAATCAAAAAGCAACCAGCAAAAAAGAGTGCTGTTGTAAAAAAACAATCGAAAACAACGAAAATTGCGGCTTCAAAAAAGGTCATAAAAGCGCCGCAACAGCAAAAACATTTTGTGCCACCAATTTCTCCTTCTGGTCAAGGAGGACCGACGAAAAAATTGATTGTGGCTTTAGATATTCCTGCTACATTGAAATTTAAACCAGTGCAAAGGCTTGCAAAGAAAAAATTTGAGGATCATTTTAAAAACAACATACAAAAGCCGAAATTAAGCTTAGGAACAGTAATACATACAACGCTCGTATATTTGGGGCCTACACCAACAAGTAATATCCAAGCCATTAAAGGTGCATTAAAACAAACAACAACAGATTTTTTAAAACAGCATGATGGTCTTAAAGGATTATATATAAAAAAGGGAGCAAAAGTGCTTTCTTCAGCCGTCACATTAAGGCTGTACAATTCTTATACACTTCAAGGATTGGTAGAAACAATTAAGCAAAATTTTGATGATGCTAATATTACATATTCTACACAGTTTGAATTCAAACCACATGTTTCCCTTGGATTTATGCAACCGCCAGGTTTTCAAAATTCTCTTACGCCTCAAGGAATAAAAGCTCTTGAGCTTGATTTACAAAATGTAGATGCCCCTGTTGGAGCACGGCATAGCAAGCATGAAACATTTACAGGTGCACGGATGATACTCTATAAATCTGAAAAAGCGCAGCTTATACCACTTGCAACATATAAACTTACTCACTAGGAGAGTTAAATTTATTAAAATTTAACTGTTTATTGCCCTTTTAGTAGTAACTTTGATATCTTATATCTAAAGGGACTGTTTAGTTTTTAGCCAAAAGGATATATATTATGAAGCTGAATAAGATTTTTTTTGTGGGTATAGTGACAATGGGTGTTGTACACGGTGTTTTTGCCAGTAATTTGAAGCCATTGAGGCCATATAGAAATCCGACATTAATTGGTTTTAACACCAATAGGACTGATACAGTAATTACGGCGATGCTTGCTGAATTCAATGGATCCCACTGGGTTTGCGATGATAATGATGCAACATTTAACGTTGGCACTGAACAAGTAACGTTGCGAACGCCGATAAATCGTAGTCATGGCGTGTGTTTTTCTGTTGCGATAGGAAATAAAAATCCAAATGAATATATTGTGTATAGCGATGGAAAAAATGCAATGGTGTCTGTCAATGGAGGAGCAGGAAGAAATCTTTGTTCTGTGGGCAAACTTAACGCAGTCGGTATATTGATTAATTCGAATGGCCAGTTTGTAGGATTTCCTATTGAGTAAAGATGGCTTTTTTAAAGTGTGATAGAAAAACGAGGATATGTTATGCAATTGAATATAAAGATAATCATTGTAGGTGCGATGCTGAGCAGTTTGGGAAATATAGTTGCGGGGAATTTTCCGCCTTCTGGAAATTTGACATATTCGAATTTTATGCCGTACTATTCCCCTACGATTGTAAGTTTTAAATCATATCGAACTGATACAAAAGTTTTTGCAGTTCCTGCCACATGGCTCGGTGAATGGGAATGTGATTTTTCAGAGCCTTTGTCTACTTCGGGAACAAAGACGATTATGATGGAAATGCCATTGAGTCCCATGGAAGGGGTATGCTTTATTGTGACTGTGGGCAATGGGCAGCGTGAATTTTTGGTGCACGGAAATGATAATAACCCCAACATAATCATGTATTCGCAAGATGGAGGTCCTTCAAGGGTATTGTGTAATGCAGGTTCTCTTAATGCCGTTGCAATTATTATCCGCAGTGATGGTACTTTTGCAGGGGTTTCTGTTCAGTAAAAAAAAGCTGTTTGCACGTATTTTAAAGATTAAGAAGGCAAGATGTATCTTGCCTTCTTTTGTATTTTATTCATAATGAGTATTGATTACGCACATATCTGAATAAAATATGATGAGGACTTACTATGATGAAAACTACGGTAAATATGAAAAAAATAGTATGCTCGATTTTTATGGGTATAAGCGCTGTTGCTGCAATGAATGGCGAGGTTATTGTCATTACAACAGATGCCCAAATGCAGGAAATTGTCATGAAAGCAGAAAAACCGGTTATTCTTGACGTATATACCCCGTGGTGTGGGCCGTGTAAAAAAATGGTGCCTATAATCGAAGAACTGGAAAAAGAGCTTGGATCGAGTTATATTTTTGCCAAAGTGAATGCTGAGCAATTATCCAGTATTATAGAGCAGTTTAAGTTGAAAGGCGTGCCAGCCTTTATTTTTATCAGAAATGGCGTGGTTGAGGGAAAAGAAGTCGGTTTTATGAACAAAAAACAGCTTAAAGAGAAAATTGAAGGTTATTTTACAAAAGAGTGATAAAAAGCTCGATTTATAGCTATTTTTCTGCTGATAATTCTGTGTTTGTTTTTATAAAAAAACTATTTCTTATTGACATTTATTTTGTTCGTGATAAGCTAAAGATTAGCTATAATAATAGTTAAAATAATGGAGGGTTTACCATGAATAAATATTTAGTTGTTTTTATAACAATGATTTTTGGTTTTGTGTCGACGGGATTGGGAATGGATAAAGTTCCGAAAGTTCCTGCCGGTATAAAGCATTATGGGAGAGTAAATTCAAAACCTACTCAGTCCAAGTCATTAGATAGAAATTCCATATACGTTAAGTTGGACTTTAAAGTGTTCAAAACAAATCATGAACATTGGTATTATTGTGATGTTCAGAGAAATATACACAGTGATTACCCTATTAAGCTTATTAAGCTTAAATCTGGAGAAGTTGGATGTGGGCCTGGAAAAATGGAAGAATTTTTTACGGGTTATATACATATCGCAAATACTAAAATCAATGAGATTAAGCTCATTGATAAAATGATAGATAGTATCAATATAAAAAGAAGTTTGACAGAAATTATTAATGATTGTCAACAAAGTGGAAAAGCTAATGGATATATTATACATGGAGGAGAGGAACCAGTAACTAGATTTACACCTCAGCATGTGTTGCAAAGGGCAACGTTTTTTAAAAAATTAACCATTTTTGGTCTAGCATTATTATGCGGGTTCCTTTTTCCAGGCGCCGCGGTGGTTTGCCATTGAATGGGGATTATTATTTGCCACAACGGTGCTGTCAGCGGTAACTGCATGGTGGTATGCAAAGGATTTTAAACAAAATTGTCTCATGAAAAACATGGCAGTACCGCCATCATCGGCTTCATTCAAAGATATGGAGTTGTAAAGTATGGAATTTGTTGTAACCGTTATATTGTTGTGCATTGCCGCCTATTGCGTAGGTGCATTGCTTATTGGATATCTCATTGCACGTGCGTGTGGCATTGGCAATATTTATGAACACGGTTCTGGCACAATGGGTGCGACAAATGTTGCTCGCGTTCTTGGTATTCCCTATTTTTTTTTGGTACTTTGGGAGCGGCAGCAGTCTATTGTTGTTACCATTATTTCACTGGTGCATTGTCGGGATATACAGAATCAAATATGCAAATGCTCCTATAAAATAGTACTCCGATAAAAAGTTATAAAAGGCAAGAGAGATCTTGCCTTTTATTATGCTTTTTTTCCATAACGTGCGTAAAAAAATAATTTTCTCTATACTATGTCTGTGCATATGGTATATAAAAAAGGAGAAAAAGGATGATACGACATATTTTTTCATTTTTGAGCATGATGAGTGTAGGACTAGGATATAATGGTAACATATATACGCAAACAAGGCAGGAGATGGTAGATCATATATTTCGTGAATACGACATTCGGGGAATAGTTGGGAAAGAATTTTTTATTGAAGATGCCTATGATCTGGGGCGCGCGATTGTTTATTATTGTGCGCATCAAAAGAAACCGTTTGAAACAGTGGTGCTTGCGCGTGATGCTCGAACACATTCTCCGGCAATTTATAAGGAAATGAAGTGGGCGTTGCAGGATAGCGGCATTAATGTTGTCGATATTGGCATTTGTCCATCGCCGGCGATGTATTTTGCAACGTACACTATGCCCGTTGATGGGGGATTGATGGTGACTGCATCCCATAATCCGGCCGAATACAATGGTGTCAAACTTATGCTGGGCACACGGTCTTTGTGGGGCAAAGATATTCAGGCGATAAAAACATTATTTCATGAAAAAAAGACTGTTAATAGTGATGTGCGGGGCTATGTTGTTCAGGACCCTATTGTTCCTCGTTATGTTGCGTGGCTTGTAGATCATTTCCCTGTATTACACGGCCTTGATATGCCCTTTGTTATCGATTGTGGCAATGGTGCAGCGGGAGCTGTGGTGCCATTATTGGTTGAAAAAATGGGCTGGAAACGTGCAACTATTTTGTATGCAGAGCTTGATGGAACATTTCCAAACCATGAAGCGGATCCGACGATTGAAAAAAATATGATCGATGTAAAGCTATTTTTGGAAAAGAATGATGCGCTTTTTGGATTAGGATTTGATGGAGATGGAGATCGAGTTGGTTTTATGACAAAGGAAGGATATTTAATTCCGGGAGATATGTTGCTGAGTATTTTTGCGCAAGATATTCTTAAACGAATTCCGGGTGCCGCTGTTGTCTATAATGTTCTCAGTTCGTCCGCCCTTATTGATCTGATTGCTGCAAGTGGGGGACATGGATTTATGGTGCCGACGGGGCACAGCATTATCGAAGAAGCAATGAATCGAGAGCATGCGGTTCTTGCGGGTGAAATTAGCGGACATTTTTTCTTTCATGATCGCTACTTTGGGTATGATGATGGCATATATGCAGCATTGCGGATGATTGAAATTATGGTTCTCTCTGATCAGTCGTTGGAACAGTTTGTTGCACAGGTGCCGCACAAAGTTACCTCGCGTGAATATCGAATACCCTGTCCTGAAGAACAGAAAAAGGCGATGGTGGACCATGTATATCGTGTATTCAAAGAACGGACGGATGTGTCAATTGTTACTATCGATGGGTTACGCATTACTATGCCCTATGGTTGGGGCGTGCTGCGGCCATCAAATACGCAGGCGGTGCTTTCAGCACGGTTCGAATCGGATACTGTTGCCGGACTGGAACGGGTAAAAAAAGATTTTGTTGCAGCGCTTGATCCGTATCTTGAAACTGCTCATCAGCTGTTGACCAGTTAGGAATATAATGCGTCCCATTGGCTTGCATGTACGAATGGAACGAGGTCTTGAAGATGTCATAGCCAAGGTAGATCAGTATGCGCTTTCCAGTGTTCAATTTTTTTCCAGTATGCGGAACGGTACAGACATTGTTATTCATTCTGATCAGGTTGTGGCACAGTTTCACACCATCGCACGAAAATATTTATCACAAGTATATGTTCATAGTTCATATACTATCAATTTGGGCAATTTTTGCCCCAAGCATTTAGATTTTTTTGCCCAGGAATATGCCTATGCGCAGCGATGTGGAGCAACCCATATTATTCTCCATCCCGGCTCATACCGCAATAAACAAGAAGGAATGACAGCACTTGTGCGGTCGCTGAATCATATTTTGGCCACGGTAGATCATGATAATGGACTTGCTATAGTACTGGAAAATACTGCTCACAAAGAAAAAGCATTGGGGAGCGATATAACTGATTTTACTGAGCTTTTGGAGCGCGTTGTCAACAGCGAGCGCCTTCTTTTTTGCATCGATACGGCTCATGCGCACGGTTTTGGGTATGACTTTTCAACAGAAGAATCATGCCAGCAGTTTGTCGATTTTCTTGCCCACACTATTGGTATTGAACGTATTGCTATGATTCATCTGAATGATGCGCATCATGAACGGGGCTCATCTCGTGATTACCATGCGAATATAGGTGCGGGAAAAATTGGCAATAGTGCCTTATATTCTCTTGCATTTCATCCTCAGTTGCGCACGATTCCCCTTCTCCTTGAGCTGCCGCCACTTTCTTCTGATGAGGAATATAAAGCACTGATGCTTGTTCGGAGCTGGCATATGTCAGTATGATAAAGAAATATAAAAACCAAGAGTCAGAAGGAGTTTGCTATAATGATATCAATTGCCATTAATGGGTTTGGAAGAATCGGTCGTACATTTTTGAGGACATTATTGTCTGATGAGCGCGCGCGTGGAGCAATCCGTGTTGCCGTTATTAATGTTGGACCGATGGATATGTCTATCGTTGCTCATCTGTTTAAATATGATACAGTCATGGGGACATATCAAGGAACAATCACCAGTGAGAAAAATCGTCTCATTATTGATGGAATGTCGGTTTTGTTAGAAACAGAATGTGATCCGTTACCGAATCTGTGGAAGCCGCATGCTATCGATTGGGTTGTCGATTGCAGTGGACAGTTCACGACACGACGAAAAGCTGAGGAACATATTCGGGCGGGTGCGCGAGCAGTTTTAATTTCCGCTCCGGCCGATGGGGATGATGTTTCCATTATTCCTGGTGTCAATGATGAAGCTTTTGATCATGCAAAGCATACAATAGTATCGCTGGGTAGTTGTACAACAAATGCGCTGATGACCATGCTTAAACTGGTCAATGATGCATGCGGTATAGAACGAGCGTTCATGACAACTATTCATGCATATACTAATTCTCAGTCTCTTTTGGATAGTAGTTGTGATGATGTGCGGCGGGCGCGAGCGGCGGCAGTCAATATTATTCCTACAGAGACGGGGGCTGAAAAAATGATTCAAAAAATTATTCCTGTGCTTGAAGGACGTGTATATGCTCAAGCAATTCGTGTTCCGGTCGATTGTGTTTCACTCATTGATTTAACGGCGATAGTACAAAAAAAAATAACAATAAAAGAACTCCATGATATTCTTGAAAAAGAGGCGCGCGGTCGCATGAAAAATACGCTTGAACTGACGAATGAGCTCCTTGTTTCCAGCGATTTTAAGGGAAATAGCAAGTCGGTTATTATCGATGGACAGCTGACTCATGTTGATGATGCGGTTGTTAAATTATTTGGTTGGTATGACAATGAATGGGGATATAGTTGCCGTATGCGGGACTTTTTAATGATGGTTTCTGAAAAAAAATGATGCAAAAACCTTCACAAAATGCTCCAATTAGTTTACGCTGATTGCACTGAAACAACAGTCATTTGATATGGCGGGCCCATAGCTCAGCTGGTTAGAGCAATCGGCTCATAACCGAGAGGTCCCAGGTTCGAATCCTGGTGGGCCCACCAATGGTACTCCAATACAAAAGGGAACGGTATATGAGTAATCATCCGTTTCGTATATTTATAGATTTAATAACGCTTGACGGAAGCATATTGACATTACGGCAAGATATTGCAGCACATATACGTCGTATTGAAGTGTTAAAGAATGAACAAAAAAAGTATGATGACGAGCTAGAAAAAGCTCGCCTGGCTGTTATGCAAGCGCAGAAAATGGTCCATGCAGCAGAGTGTGATATGAAGGCACTTGATGAGGAGGAACAGATCAAGAAAAAACATCTTGAGACTATTGCTCACTACAAAGAATATCAATCACTCAAACTGGAACTTGATCATATTCATGATGCACAGCAGAAACAGGAAGCAGCAGTGATTGCGGCATGGAATACGGTCGAGACATCTGAGGCAACCTATGCATCAGTCAAAAAAGAATATACTATTCATCGGAATCGTATAGATCACGATCTTCAGGCGCTTGAACAGGAGTTGATAGAGCGAGAAGCAAACTGTCAAGCACTTCTTGATCAACGCCCTGAAAAAGAGCAGCATGTGCCCAAAGAATGGTTAGAAAAATATACGGTCATGCGTTCAAAAGTTGTCGATCCTGTTGTTCCTATTCTGGAAGGGATATGCGGAGGATGTTCTCAGCTTCTTCCTGAACAGGAGCGTATTCGCGCGACTCGTGGTGCATTAATTCAGTGTAAGGGGTGCTATCGTTTGCTCTATAATGAACAAGCATGCAAGCGCCTTGAGCAATGAAAAAGGGTGATGCCATGAGTCAGTATACACTTTTTGATGAAAAAATTCTGAGCACTAATGAGTGGATGCTGTTTGTTGATGGAGCAGCGCGCAATAATCCAGGACCTGCGGGGGCAGGTGTTGTGTTAATAAAAAATAATATTCTTGTGCGCAAAGAAGGTTTTTTTTTGGGAAAAAAAACAAATAATCAAGCAGAATATCTTGCCCTTTTGATAGGTCTCTTTTTTTTACGCCAGTATATGCATGCTACCGATAGGGTATGCATACTGTCTGATTCTCAGCTTTTAGTCATGCAGGTGCGTGGTGTATATAAAATACGGAATTCTCAGTTACAAAAATATCATGCCCTTGCTCTTAGTTTATTGCATGGATTTCATGCCAAGATCGAGCATGTGTTTCGTATAGACAATGAGCAAGCGGATGCTATGGCAAATGAAGGAATTGATCATGGCCTACAACTTCCTGAACATTTTATACAATTTTTACATGACCATGCCATTGATCTCGCGTAATATCTTTTTTCTTTGTTTTTTCTTTTTACCCCATCTTGTCTATAGCCAAAAACAGCTGCATAAAATGTGTGCGTTATACAAGCAATCAGTGAATAAAAAAATACCTGTTGCCCGCAATCCTTTGTCAAAAGCGATTGCGCATTATTGCAAAAAGTGGCGTGCAGGTGAAAAAAGAGGAGCACGGATAATTGGAGAGGCTCTCAAGACAAAAAAACGAAAAGTGACGCAACCGGTTGTGCGGGTATTGCTTGATGAAGGTATGCCAGAAACTAAACATTGGACGATAGAATCAGTGCATGGATTTATCATAGAAAAAAAGGGGAAAAAAGGTACAAAGGCAGTGACTGTTCATGATGCGCAATTGGCAATATCTGCGACAAAAAAAGCAGTATATATTAATGGAAAGGCTACCACATCTTTTCTGACAATTATAAAACCGCGAAAAGAGTATATTAGATTTAATGGCAAGGCATATAAAGGAACATTTATTACTGCGCTATGGCAAGATACCCTGTATCTTATGAATGCATTGCCACTGGAAGATTATATTACCGCTGTTGTCCATTCTGAAACATGGCCGGGCTGGCCGCTAGAAGTCAACAAAGTTTTTGCCATCGCGTCACGCAGTTATGTTATTGCAATGATGCGACAGGCAGAGCGATCCAAGCGTATATATCATATAAAAGACACGAATCAGCATCAACGATATAATTTATATGGCATTGAACATCCTGATTGCGTGGCCAGAGCAGTGCATCAGACTAAAGGCATTTTTTTGGGGTATGACAATGAGCCTATTACTGCCATGTTTGATTGTTGTTGTGGGGGGGTTATTCCCGCACATATTGCCCATGTTAATTTTAAGCAAGCACCGTATTTAGCACGCACCTATCCCTGCACTTTTTGTAAAACATGTTCGTTGTATCAATGGCAAGCGGAGTATGACATATTTGCTTTTGAGCGTATTATTACGCGTGAAAAAAAACTGAAACAACGGATTAATAACGTTGCGGTAGCAAAAAAAGATCGGGCTGGTTTGGTCCAAGAAGTGAACATACAAGGGAAAGGGCGAGGATCGGTGCTGTGTACTTTTACAGGAAAACATTTTTATTCATTATTTGATGATGTTAAAAGTTTTCATTTTACGGTGCGCAAAAAAGCGGACAAAGTTATTATTGCCGGACGTGGCTTTGGCCACCATCTTGGATTGTGTCAATGGGGAGCAGAAAGAATGGTGCGCAAAGGATGGGATTATCGCTCTATTTTACAATTTTTTTATCCCGATACTGTCTTTATGCGCCTTTCATGAGATGAGCACGAAGCATCCATGCCATTTTTTCATGCTTTTCAATGAGATCGCACAAAAAATTGTTACTGCCCATATCGTGTAGTTCAGCACTCATATCAATGAGCGTGCGGATATGTTGAATAATGGTCTCATGATCAACGAGCAATAAACGAACCATCTCAAGTTCTGATTCATTTTGTCCTGGATATTCTTTGAGTGTTGTTTTCTGCGCAAATTCAGCCAATGTTCCGTACGCCATTGCGCCAAGAGCGCGTGCTCGTTCTGCAACATCATCAACAATTGTCAAAATTGCTTCATACTGGTCCTGGAAAAGTTTATGGAGCTGGCCAAAGCAGGGACCTTCAATATTCCAGTGATGTTTGAGTGTTTTGGTATATAAAATATATTCATTAGCGAGCAGTACATTAAGATGCTGCGCCATTTTTGTTCGTTCTTGTGTGCCGATACCAATGTTGACGTCCATGATCTATATTCCTTTATCAATAAAAATTATTATATACTTCTAGTATCGAAATATATTCCATAGCTGTCAATAAGGGTAGTGCCATGCCAGGATATAGAGGCCATATTGCGGGTGGGTGTTGTGTCTATGCAGGTTTGATGGTGTTGCATTCCTTGCCCACGGTTTCGCTCATGACACAGGGAGAATGGTTGTTGTGTACCATTGCAGGTGCGCTGTTTCCTGATATTGACATAAAAAGCCGCGGACAAAAATATTTTTACTGGGCAGTTCTCTGTGTTTTTGGTGTCTGTTTTGTCCATCATTCTTTTGTTAGTCTTGCCGTGTGCAGTGTTGGAGCAGTTATTCCTATGCTGGTGCGACATCGCGGAATTTTTCATGCCTGGTGGTTTTCCATCCTGGTGCCACTAATAGGCTGGGGATGTGTGAGCACATTGTGGCCGCACCTTTCTGGCCCTTTGTGGTATGATATGATTTTTTTTGTTGCTGGTGCGTTATCACATATTGTGCTTGATAAACGAGCATACATTATTCGTGGTCTGTTCAAGCGCTGGTAATAAAAATTTATACCGGTTTCTTTTATTGTAGTACTCTAGTGGTTGTTAATATTATTGTACATACAAAGAAAGGTATTTATGAAAATGACAAAATATATAGTTTTTGCTGGTCTCATAATTTTTTCCGGCAGTGTTTCGTGTGCAAACTTAAAACCTGATTTGTCGGGTATCAAGGCTGTTTTTGTTAAAGAAGATACGTCTAAAAAACCTAAGATTCCTATTATATAGCATAAAACAGTTGTAATTGCCGATTTTGATTTTGTGCCCCCTTTTTAAAAAATGTCTCCCTTGCCCGTTTTAATCCTTTAAGTATTTGGTTTTTTTTGTACTTTTTTCTTGTGCTTTTTGACAAATGTTTTTATAGCTTGTGTTGGAATGAGCATCATAGTATCTTGTTTGGCTGAAGCTTTAATTTCTTTTTTATAACCATCAAAAATTGCATGATAATCCTGAGCTGCCTGCCCAGATAATTCTATAGTAATGTCATATTTGAACGGTTTTGGGGAATTAGATGCAGGGATATTGATAGCAAGGTCAGCAAAGCTTTTGACAACTTTTTCATCATCCTGATTAACTTTTTTGCTGTACAAAATAGCTCGTTTATAGGTTACATGAGGAGCAAGTGATTCTGGAGAAAATCCAGAAAAGAGTGAAGGGTTATCCATAATAATTTTTTCACAGGCCAGGAGTGTAATTGCAGGAGACAGGCTCAGTTTATTCAATGCCATAATATTGGAATATTTATCTTTATTTTTCAGTTCCAGAGAATCAAGAATAATTGCAAAGGGAGTGGGAGGACGAAGGCTAATGCCTTTGCTTGAATGAAGTAATTTTTCCATCATATCTTTTTTTGTTGTTGGACATATAATTTTGTGAATATAAAAAGCCATGGTGCCAAAAGCAGTTGGTTTATGAATACCTGAATAAAAAATAGGAGCTGATTTTAGTGATGGCATTATTTTTGTTGTCGATAGTTTAAGAGTGACAGGGATGTAATAAGTATACAAAATGACAACTTCTTTTTGTGGTACGGCGAATATTCCATTCTGTGTTCTTGTAGATAATAAAGTTTTTGTTATAACGGTGGTATTTTCTTCTATATCAAGAGAAGAAAAGGCGGTACTGCCTGGGTAGCGGACAACAGGAATATTATAAATACGCGAAAGCTCTCGTGGAGTTCGATGTAAATAACCAATGAGTGTATTAAGAGTAGTAGGCTTTTTCATGAGCATCGATGGTTGTAGAGCATTAAAAAATCGGCTGAATTGAGGTATAGGGGGAACAGAAAAAATAAACATATCATTATATAATGGGATAGTTACTTTTTTTCCTGAAAATTCTTCGCATTCCAAAAGGGAAAATTTTTTGGTGAAACTATACGTGGGAAGATCTGTCATAGTACCACCGATAATGGTAAAATGATAGTTTTGTTCCACCATGAACGTTGAAAGGTAGGGGAGAATAAGATTTTGTGCACCTGAGTGGCAAGAGAGGTATGATAAAATATCGAGTACAAGCTCATTATTGAAAAAATTTAATAATGCTGAAAAGACTGGCAATGGTAAGCCTGCAATAAGAAGAGCACTGCTGGAAATAATTTTGTTGATTGCATTGGTATTGTCTGCAAGTTCCTGTGTTTGAGCAAGAACAGTGTCGTATTGTTGTTTTTGATCTGTTGTGAGGTTGCCTGTTTTGAGAGAAGTATCTTTTTGCTCCATAAGTTGTTGATACAATGCTTGAGGTGTTTGTGCAGCAAAAATGCTAATCTGGTCTTGTACTGTCTTATATAAAATTTGCGATTTTTGAATCAATGTATCAAGGGATGTAATTTGAGCAGAAGAAAATGGCCTATTGGAATGAGCAGCAATATATATATTCCAAACGAATGGAAAAAGTTGTTCTGTTTCAAGATCAAAATCTTTTTTAGTAATAAAAATAGAGTCCAGGGGAAGCGGTGCATTGTAATTAAGAGTAAGAGGTTTTTCCGGTTGTTGTACGGGAAGTTGATACGTATCTGTAGCCACCACTTTTTCCCAGTTATTTACTTTGAGGCCAAGGCGAATTTCATAATCTGAAAGAGGCCGCTTTGTTGTGTGATCGGTAACTGTTTTTTCTGCCATGGGGATATCAAGTTTATTGATATATGCATGTGGAATAAGAAGATATAAATCGCCATTGGTGTAAATATCCCATTGATCAGGAGAGAAAGGAAAAATATATTCGATCATATAAGATTCCAAGGCATGGACTGTTTTTGCGGTGTCTTGTGGTCTTATTTTCTTGATGTAATCAATGGATGCATGAACTTTTCGTGAAAAATCCGTGTTTTCTTTTTTTTGTACTTCTTGTGAAATTGCTTGTATACCCGCATTAAATAAAATAGGATCTTCTACAACGTCGGGCTGTTGTGCGAGTTTACGTATTTTTTGATCAATGAGATCATATAGTGCAAGATATGTTAAATATAATTCGTTTTTTTCAGCGCATTTTGTAGCAATAATTGATCGGCGAGTGGCAAAATTATTCCAAATAGGGGCGCTGGTCAAAATTGGGGCAGCTTGTTCAAGGAGTGCTTTTCTAAATAAATCGGAAACTGGATCGAAACTACCATAGAGTAATTGTTGTGGATTTGAAGGTATAGCAAACAATATAATCATGTTGCGCGTGCTACCATATGCAATGGAATTTGAAAAAAGTAGAAAGACGGCAGCTACGAAGATTTTTTTAGAAAAAATTATATATTTCATGCAATGTCCTTTTTCCAGCGACTTCATTATAGATTATACCAATTGAAATTAACAATTTTCAATAAAAAATCAAAATGAGCTTGAATAAATGTGTTTTTAGCGGACTGTTTCATGTTTTTGTATTTAATATTTGCATTTATTTACATAGATATCGTATAGTAGTAACAACAGATTTACCCTTTTGCCCGTGTACGCTACACTACAACAGACTAATAAAGAAAAGGATAGTAATGAAAGACGCTTCATATAAGGTATCTTCAGCGGGGATTGTCGTATCGCTTATTGTGCATGCATTACTTTTATACCTTATACTTTTTTATTACTGGTATCATCGCAAACAACTGCCAGCACACACCTATGAAGTAGCTTTTATTGATGATCTACCCCCTGAAAAATTAACGTCATGGGCGGCAACGCAAGCGCGGAAAAGTAATTTTGCCATGCAGGGCCAAGATCCTGCTGATGAAATTGCGCAGCAGTTTCATCAGCAGCAAGAAGAATCTATTGCGGTACAGGAAAAACAGAAACAGATAGTTGAAAAAATAAAAGATATAATTGCCGAGCGTGAATATATGGCAGCAGTTGTTGATGAAGGACGCGCTGTTGCGGCGAAAGATACTGAACAAAAAGCTGAAGAAAAAAAAGAGGATCATAAAGAGGCAGTTAATCAAGAAAAAAAATCGGTTATCTCTGCTGATGCGCCAGCGCGAACGGTGACCCACAAAGTCCAGCCGACATTTGCGCAGCTGGCACAGGGATTTTTGACATACGCTCGAACTGAAGGGAATAATGCAGTGACCATGGAAGGAGGCGCGGGAGAGCTGAGTGCAGAACAGCTAAAACATGAGCGGTACTTAGAAAAATTAAACTGGTGTTTGCAGTACGCATTCCGGACTAATCAGGACAAGTTTCCGTATCGATACATGGAGGCGCTGCGGCTTAAAATATATATGGCACTTGATAAAAATGCGGTCATTACTGAGTTGCGCATTGTTACATCATCAGGTATACCATCGCTTGATCGTTTTACCATAGATCTTTTCAATCAAGCAAGCTCCTCATTTCCGCCAGTTCCTCAGTATCTTCCTCATGATCCCTATGGTGTTGTGTATACTATAGAATTTAATGGAGATGACAATGTTCCTTTTTGTGTCAGTCGATCATGACTATTCTTCACGACTTTGAGATGATTATGGTATGGTAAAAAAAAGGAAAGGCATTATATGAAATATAGATTGTTATTTTTTGGAGTATATGTGTGCATGAGTATGTATATATATACACGGGAAGATTATCAAATTATCTTGGAACCGCGGTGGGAGGATCTTGAGGAAGATGCATCGCGGGCAATGCAATTTGGTGGCAAATTGTTACTGGTGGGAAGTATTATTTTCAAGAAAAATGCCAAAGATCCCGTTCTGTTAAATTATATACAACTTTCATGGAAGGGAGAGATCATTGATAATCTTGTCTGTTCTTTGTATAAAAAAATACCTGATCGTGACTTTTTGCCGATTCAAGATTATTTGGTGTGTGACGGTGTATGGAATAAACGAAAACAGCAGATCTTGTTGCGCTTTGAGCAGGAGCAGTTTTTGGGTCCGACAACTATTTTTTATCTTGTATTTATGATGCCTGAGCATCTTGAAAAAACGGTTAAATCAGGGTTTTTTTCCATTGATGAATGCTGTCTTCCCGGCCCTTTTAAGCAATGCGTGTGTCCTGAACAGTTGAATTTGGCTTTTCTTCAGGCGTCATCGGCAGCTAGTTAATTATTTTATTTTCTGATAGAAGATAAAATAATTAAAATCAGATTCGATTTTTCTCCTTGAGGCTCTTTATCCTTCGACTTCGCCCAAGGGCTCCGCGAAGGATACTAAAGAAGAGAAGGATATGATTATCTTTTCCTTAAGGCTCCATGAAGAATGAATGGAGATAAGTGCACGAGTGGAGTTAAAGCCTTTTTAAGGTCTCGTAAAATATTTTTTTTCTTGTATACTTAAAGAATACTGATATAAAAAAATATTTCAGGGGCTATAAAAGAATATGAATAAATTAGATTATTATGAAATATTAGGCATTTCTCGCTCAGCAACGCCTGAGGAAGTTAAAAGCGCCTATCATAAACTTGCTCGTAAATATCATCCTGACCGCAATCCTAATAATAAAGATGCTGAAGAAAAGTTCAAAGCGGCGGCTGAGGCATATGAAACACTTTCAGATGGAGAAAAGCGGGCGCAGTATGACCGCTTTGGCCATGAGTATAATAATGCCATAGGAGGTGGTGGAGCCCATGATGTTGATATGGAAGATATTTTCCAAAATTTTGGTGATATTTTTGGTTCCATGTTTGGCGGGCAACAGCGAAGAAAGAAAAATAAACCAGAAAAAAAAGCGGGCAGTGATCTCTTAAAAGAGCTTGATATTACTTTAAAAGAAGCATTTTTAGGGACAAAAAAAGAAGTTTCATATTATCACTTTTTTGTTTGTGAGCCGTGTAAAGGGACCGGGGCAAAGGTTGGTACCCAAATTAATACCTGTGCTGAGTGTAAAGGATACGGACAAATTCATCGGAGCCAAGGTATTTTTGTCTATGCACAAGCATGTTCCGCCTGTAATGGTGAAGGATACATAATTCCGACGCCATGTACCACCTGTAAAGGGCAGTCGCGAATGCAAAATTTTGATACATTTGAAGTGACGATTCCTCGCGGTATTTTCGATGGTGCAGAGCTCAAAGTTGCCAAAAAGGGCGATGCGGGTGTTTATGGAGGGGCAACTGGAAGTCTTTTAATCAGAGTTCGTGTTATTCCTGATCGGCAGTTCAAGCGGGTCGATGATGATTTGCAATGTACTATTATGCTTACGTATCCACAACTTGTTTTTGGTTGTCAGGTCGATATTACGAGCATTGATGAGACTAAGCATACCTTGAAAGTGCCAAAAGGATGTGCCATTGGTGAGCGCATTGTCATTGCCGGCCAAGGTTTTGCCAGCATTCGTAATAATAACCGCGGTAATTTAGTGGTAATTACGCAATGTCATATTCCGGCAAAACTGTCATCAGAGGCTAAAGAAAAACTCGCTGAATATTCAAAAATTCTTGGTACTAATGTAACGCCGGATGAAAATGGAACAATCGCAGGGTTTTTCAAAAAGTTTTTAGGATAATTATTATTTTTATATTAATGTGGGCCTTTTATGAACCAATATTTTGGTGCAGTTGTATTATGTATGGTAGGGATAAGTTTTTCTGCTGCAGCGATGGAAAAATATAATCCATCAGGTTTCGTGCACAAAACATGGAATAAAAAAATAAAAAAAACGATAACGAGCAATAGAAATTTAGGCAAAAAAGGTATAAAAAGCGAAAAAGATGCCCGGTCATTTATCCCAGTTTTTAAAACAATACAAGAACCTAAAAAGAAAGAGAGAGGAATTTTACCTGTTATTTTGAAAAAAATGAAGATGCATGTTCTTTGCGAAAAGCAGTGTTACGTAATAATTTTAGACCACATTATGATCAAGAGGATATGGCAATTTACCATACTTTTCTATGTGTCCAAGGATGTCCAATATTGCTTTAAAGCGCAGGTAAACCATAGGATAACCTTTATAATCTGAACTATATTTTTTGGCAATATCAAGTGGTGATTCCCTGTTGAGCCATGCCTTTTTGTTAACCATTTTTTGTAGTTCTTGCTCGTCAAATTTGTATATTACATTAAACCAGTCAAGGCTAATATCTTCGTGCTCGCACAGTTCTTTGGTGAGGATATGCAGAACATTGTTGCCAGCGCTATCTTCTGAGCATTGACTCAGCAGCGTGATTGCTTCTATGGTATTATAGATTCCCGTGTTGCTAAAAAAATTAAAATCATGATAGCCTTTCATTTTATCCGCAAGAGCTTCATGAGCATGAAAGAGACTGGGAGATAAAAGATGATTAATGGCAACCCACCGCGGATTTTTTTTTCTTGTATCTAGTACATATTTTACCATTTTATCAAGTTCATTTAGATAAATGGACCTTGCATATGGTATTGATGCATGATTGCATAATTCGTGCATAATATGTGATGTTCTTTGTACTATATGACGTGCGATGAGTTTATGCAATATATCTTTTTCAGTGATTGGTTCTTTGCGACCCAGGCTGGGTAAAACTATTTTTTTGGCATGGGACCATAGCTGCGCAGTTTCTCTTTTTTGTGCTTTCCTAAAAGCTATTTTTGTTAAGGGGCCTATAAATTTTTGCATGCAAAAAAGATGAGCAGTGATAGTAGAACAGATTAAACGGGTGATAAAAATACGATGTGCATAAAAATACATGAGGTCTCCTTACATACTGTTTTTCTATAGACAGAGAATAAACCGTTTTTAAAATCATGTACACTTTTTTATGCATATTTTTTACATACACATGCGCCGTTTTTTTGCCAGCTTTTGTGATGTATGGTGATACTGCTGATGCTCGATGCTCATCTGATGCAAAATATGATAAAAAAGTTCGCGGTCGGGTCCTTTTATGACCGCTTGTTCATGTGCTTCTGCCAGAGAAATTGGATATCCTTGTCCTTTGGTACATTGGTCAAGAATAAGATGTGCAATGGTGTTGACCCGTTCCTCATCTGCTGCAATCCAGGCGGGAATTTCGACACGTCCTATTTCAATACCATTGTGGAGGTAGAAAAAATGAGGAACCAGTGTTGGTGGATACCACATGCTAATAGAGCTTCTATTTTTAAAAACGGTTGTCCGTTCATGGGGTTTGAGCATGACCAAAGCGATGGTGATGTCAGTTATTTTTTTGATTGGTTCATAAGAGGCGATATTCTCGGGATTGAAATTTGATAATTGCAAGCGGACAAGATTGACAAGCTCTTTGCTTTTTGGACTGCTGATATAACTGGCGACAAGGATATTGTTGTGGTACAGCTGATCCAAAATAAAAAAATAGCGGTTGAGAAAATAATCTTGTATTTGGGTATCTTTTTGCTCAAGGTGCCAGAAAATCAGAGAGCCATCAAAAAGGAGTAGCAGGGGAGAATGGTGGGCTTCTGTCATAGTGTGTATCTGGGCCAAGCGGAGACCTTCAAGAAATTCCAGTTCTTGGCGCTGCCCGTTAATAAAATCAAGAGAGCTTTGGTAAAAATTATCGGCAATGCTGCTATAAGCATAGGGAGTTGTGCAGAGAGCGGGAAGTTGGTTAGTCAAATAATGTAAGATAACGGTGCCGATATTGATAACATAACAAGAAAATCCTTGGTGGCGGTCCGGATAAATTTGAGAGCCGTCAACGGCAATAAGGTGGTAGGGTGTCGTGGTTGTGGCAATGGGAAAAACCGCATCGATATTTCCCTGCCATAACGGCGTTGGCCAAGGGGCAGCAGTGGTGATAATGCGATCAAGAAATGCGGGATCAGCACAGAGTGCCTGCCAGGCAGCATGCACGACATCGCGTCCATAGGTGTCTTGGGCAAAAATATCAGCGGCAACGGTGTGGAGTTTCTCCCTCAATTTGACATGATCGAGCATGACTATCTTCTTCTTTTTTAAATATTTGTATTCCTGCCTGAAGAGCCTCGAGTGGCAAAAGGGCGCATTTGAGGCGCACAGGACCAAGGGGCATACCAATAAGATCTTGCATGAAATTTCCGTTATAAGTTAAAAGATCGTCTAGCGCTCGTTTTTGAGCATGCTGCGCGAGTAATGAAGCGCTGCCCAGACTAATAACGCAGCCTTTCCCTTCAAATGAGATATTTTCAATAGTATTGCCGACAATAACGGCCCAAAAGTGTACTTCATCGCCACATGAAGGGTTACGAAGGGCAGATTCGAGATTTGCCGCCTTCAGGGCGCCAAAATGGCGGGGATTGCGGTAATGATCGGTCAAAAGAGCGTGATAAAGATTCATAGTTGTATTATAGCAGATGCAGCGAATATATGCCATAAAAAAGGCGGCGCTCCTATAAAGGGGCACCGCCGATTTTTTTAATTATTTCAGCAAGGTTGCTTAATTTTTTTTGGATGGACCAAAGAAAAATCGAGACAAACCGGTGAGTATCTTTTTGTCATCTTCATGAATTGAAGCTTTGACTTTTTCAATTGTTGCTTTGCATTTTGCTTTATCAATCTCAAGGCCTTGTTTTGCTGCATCTTGTAGATCAGCAAGGCGTGCTTTAGTCTCACTGATTATGGTACTGTTCAAGATTGAATTTTTTATGTCTGAAGCTGCAACTTTCATGTTTGTAAACATTAAGTTTGTTTTTCCTGCAAAATTTGATACATAATAGCCTATATTAAAACTATTGTATTTTTTTAATTCTTGCTCTTTTGATTTTTGTTGAGCAATTGCAATAATAGCAGCTGTTGTAGAAAATAACAGTTGATCTCCCATTTTTTTTTCTACGGGTTCTTGTGTTTGTACGTGCTGAGCATTTTCTTTTTTAGGTGCAGGTATTAATGGAACTTTTTGTTCTGCTACTTCTGTCTGTGGAGTGATTCCTTCTTTTGATGTACCAGATCTCCAGTTTTTAACGATATATCCTCTTGTTCTTACCTGTTTTCCTATTCTGCCAAGACGGTTCATGCCAAAAGCAGGAAAGACGGTTGTAGCAATAATAGCTGCTACGACTAATGATTGTAATAATTTCATAGTGAAATCCTCCATTAAATACGGTTTAAATATAACTACTATTAGTATATATTTTATAATTCAAATGTCAAATGGAATATTTAATAATAGTAGAATTTAAAATCTACATCTATCAAAGAGGTATGCCTTTTATGCAAAAAAAGGCGGCATTCCCAATAAGGGGATACCGCCGATTTTTTTTTATTTCTTAATCAGATTGCTTTGTGCAAAATCGATTATTTTCCAAAGAAGAATTTAGAAATACGTCTGAATACTGCTTTGTCATCTTCATGTAATAAGCCTGCAGCTTTTGCTTTATCAATAGCAAAGCCTTGTTTTGCTGCATCTTTTAGATCTGCAAATGATTCTTTAGTTTCTTCAATGTATGTCTTGGCTGATGCCTTAGCAGTTGCAATTGATTCTTTAGCGATTGCAATTGATGAGTTAATCATTCTATTGTTCTTAATTGCGCTTTTAATGCTTGCAATTGCAAATCTCATGTCTGCAACCATCAAGTTTGTTGTCGCAAAGTTTGACCTTTTAAAATTAGTCCATTTATTAGGACTTTTTTTCACGGGTCTTTGCTGAGGCGCACATACAAGAGTAGTTGATTTTGGTTCTGTGGTATAGCGTCGGGTTGTTCTGCGGCTCAATTTTGATAATTTGTTACCAAATAAGCTCATACCAAAAGCAGGGAAAACGGTTGTAGCAATAATAGTTGCTACGAGTAATTGTAATGATTTCATAGTGAAATCCTCCATTAAATACGGTTTAAATATAACTACTATTAGTATATATTTTATAATTCAAATGTCAAATGGAATTTTTAATAAAAATAAGACCTTCATTTGTAGCTCCTGGAGGACTATTTGACGGTCTGAGGGCCTCAGGGTACACTAGTATTATAGGGTAGGGGCACTTTAGGGCCTTAATCCCACTATTTTTGAGTAATTTTGATATGGATGGGGTGTGTATGGTAAGTTTCTTTATGTCGACGGCCTGGTACCCTTCTTTGTGTTATGCAAGCCTTCTACTGTCCACAAATGCAATGTTCGGGGATGCCATAGTCTTTGATTTGGGCGGAGTTCTTGTAGAAACGCGGATGATGTACAGTGTCAAAAAATTGGGTATTCGCCGCATTGTATGGTATATGCTTTCAACGGGAAAAGGCGTTGGTGGCCTGAGAAATACATTTTACCGTTTTATGCATGCAGTAAAGGCGAAAAATCCTCAACAAATAGTATATAAAGATGAGCATGGCCAGGAGCTCCCACAGCTCATGTGTGACTGGCTGCAGGGAATAATGCCCGCGCAAAAAATTCGCGAATTATTATGTGAATCAATTGACCGCAATCGAGAGTTTTTTGTCAATACAACGGAACAAGAGCTTGTCAAAGCGTTGGTGTGCATGATATTTACCCCGCAGGTTTTTGCAAAAACCAGAGAGATTAATAGTCACATGGTTGAATTTGTTAAAAAGTGTAAAGAAGCGGGGCATTCTGTCTATGTACTTTCCAACTGGGATGCAGAGTCATTTGAGTGGTTGTATGTAAAAAACTTGCATCTATTTTCATTATTTGATGGGATCATGATTTCAGGCAATGAGCATTATGCAAAGCCTGATCAGACACTATTTACTCATTTTCTTGACCGCTATAATTTGACAGCGCAGGAATGTTGGTTTATTGATGACCAATATGATAATGTTCAGGCTGCACGTGCCTGCGGCATGCGCGCAGTAGTATATAAAAAATCGGCTCATTTGGAAGGTATTTTGTCCAAGCGACGGTACATTCCTTTACATATCTAGGGTGGTTCCCCTTATTTTACGGACAATAATAGGCAGCAGTGCTAAAATAATAAGTAAAATGAAAGTAATAATAATTGATGGTGAAAACATGTCGTGTGCAGATGTAATAGAGCCAAGTTGTTTTCCTGCTATAGCATACAACAATACAACGGGAAAGGAACCGACAATGGTAGTCCAAATGACGGTGACCAGAGGGACGTTGGCAAGGACTGCAAGGCTATTGATCACAACAAAAGGAATGATGGTCAGAAATTGTAATGTAATCAAATAATAAGCAACGCCATATTTTTTGAGATAGCTATTAAAGCGCCCAAGGCGGTGCCCATAACGCTCCTGAATGCTATCATATAAAAAGTACCGTAAAATGAGAAAAGCACACAGTGACCCCAGAGTTGATGCAAGCAGGGCATAAAATGTGCCAAGCACTGTTCCAAAAAGATAGCCTCCCATCATGGTAAGCGGTGCAACACTGGGAACCATGCAGGTAATACAAGTGATATAGAGGATAAGATAGATAAAAACGGTTTCTACAGCGTGATGATTTTCCAGAGCGTGAAATTTTTGAGCCAGAATATAAATATGACTAAGATCGATATATTCTGTAATATGGGTACCATAGATTATGGCACATATAATAGTGAAGCAAACAAAAAAGATACCTATTTTTTTATATGACAAGGTATTTCCTTTATAAGTGTCTTGCGTATATGGTATATGTTTAGGCTAGCAAAGAACGGGTGGGAAATTATATACTTTTGGTGGTTAGATGAATAATGAAACTATTTTTGGAGCAAAAAAGGATACAGAATATATGGCGCAGGCGCTTATGTATGCACAAAAAGCATTCCAGGAGGGAGAAGTTCCTGTTGGTGCGGTCGTGGTTGATGCGCAGGGCATTATTATAGGTTTTGGATATAATCGCGTCGAACACGAGCAGAGCCAGCATGCACATGCAGAAATTCTTGCATTAGAGATGGCAGGGAAAAAAAGAAACGATTGGCGATTGCAAGATTGTTGGCTTTATGTTACACTTGAACCTTGTATTATGTGTATGGGGTTACTATATTTGAGTAGAATACAAGGGGTTGTCTTTGGCGCATCCTCGAACTTTTTTGGTGTCCGTTCTGATATAGGAATATTTCCTCAAATATATAGAAATAACATGCTTATTATGATAGGTGGGGTATGTGCACAACAAGCACGCAAATTATTGAAACAGTTTTTTCAACAGCAAAGGAAAAAAGGTGAGCAAAAGAAACCTTGAAGATGTCCGTCAAACTTTACTAAAACGCAAGCGTGAGCTTGAGGAACAGTTAACGGCAATGACACATGAAAAATTTTCTGATGGCCAAGTGCAAGATCCCGGCGATCAGACACTGTCTTCTACAATGGAATTGACTCGTATGTCATTACAAGATGCAGAATTGGGAGAGTACAATCGTCTTGTTCGTGCGTTACAAAAAATTGATGATCAGACCTATGGTATTTGTATGGATTGTGGTAATGAAATTTCGGAAAAACGTCTTAAATCATATCCCGATGCAATGCGTTGTTTGATTTGCCAAGAAGAGTACGAAGATACCCTGGCATCAGGGCAATAATAGTCATTACAATAAAAAGCTTTCTTTTTATTCGCCTTTTGTACAAAATATGGTACAATTGCGGATATTTTATGCTTTTGCCGATGTAGCTCAGTGGTAGAGCAATTGATTCGTAATCAATAGGTCGTCGGTTCAAGTCCGACCATCGGCTCCAAGAAGTCTATTTTTTTGGCTCTTGAGATTTTTTCTTTCGCTTAGTTGGCTTCTTTTTTTTGGGTTTTTCTTTTGACTTTTTGGGTTTTTCTTCTAATTTTTCGGCTTCTTCTTTTAATTTTTGATCATCTTCATATTTTTTGATAACTAACTCACAAAATTCAGCATTTTTAGCATAATTTTCTGGTTTAAACATGGAGAATGTTGGCTGAGGTTTTATGGTCTGGTTTTTCTTCTTTTTCTTTTTTTCTGTTTTTTTCTTTTTCCCTTTTTCTGCCTTTTTCTTTTGTTTTTCTTCTGCTTTTTTCTTTTTCTGTGCAAGTTTTAGCTGGTCAAGTAGTTGTTCTTTTGCAAGTTCTAGTTGTTGTTGTGCAAGGGCATAATCTTTTTTCATTATTATAAGATCTTTGTTATTAAGAATCATGTGTCCAATTATGTAATTGCAGGGAGGTTGCAAGCATATATTTAATGCGGATTCTCCGTCAGAGTTCTGTACATTGATATTAAATTTTTTCAGTGCAAAAAATTCTTGTACAAAAGGAACTAACCAGAGGGTATCCTGAAAATCTGCAGTAGAGACAATGAGGTGCATGAGTGGCGTTGTTCCAAAGGAATCTTGTGCATTAGGGTCAAGATCCCAACGATTAAACAGTGCGCGAGCGATTTTCCGAAAAGATCTGAACTGTATGTAGTTAAATACATAACTTAAGCATGGCATTTCAAGTCTTAGTGATGCATTGGGATTGAGCCCATCGATAGAAATAAGCTGGAGAAGGTTTGCCATAATTTTTCTAATGGAAACCATATTTTTGTCTGTTTTTTCCACGTATTCTAGGAGGGATGACAAACCGAAACAAAATTCTGATGTGAGCAAATCACTATATTCAGGCCCAAAATCCATTAATGAGATGTGTGAGGGGAACAAGAAAAAAAGTGTCATCAAAAACGTGAAAAATAAGCGGCATTTTTTCATAAATATCCTCAAGAAATAATGCTTTTATTTGTTTGATTATTCATGCCATTTTTTGATAATGAGTTCACAAAATTGTTGTTTTTCAGGCCAAAGATTGTTCAGTTCACACTCGGGACAATTTTTATGTTCTTTTATTTTTTCTTGTGCTACTTGTAGTTGTTGCTCTGCATCTGTGTAATCATCTTTTGTTATGACAAGCCGTTTATTATTGAGGATCATATATCCAATAACAAAGTTATTTTCAGTAATAGATAATTGCAATGCAGATTGTTCAAATTTATCTTTCATGTTGATATTAAAATCGGGGCATTGAAAAAGTTGTTCTACAAGTTGCTTTAATAGTTCTTTATTTGTTTGAGCATATCCAGTGGTTTCAATAAGGCACATAAGTGGTGATTTTCCAGTTTGATATGCTGGTTTATTAGGATCAAGAGAGGGATGTTTAAGGAGCGCAAAAGCAAGTTCCTGAAAAGGCTTGTCTCGTATATTGGAAAATACAAAGCTCAAACAAGGTAAATTAGGTTCGAATAAGAAATTGGGATCAAAGGATGTAGCAGTAGAAATTATGGCAGAAAGTTTTTTTGTAAGTTTTTCACTTTCTTGTGTATTATTTTGCTGGTTATGAGTAACTACAAGGTCATATAATTTTTTTAAATCTGAATGAAATTGCATTGTGGATGGTGATAAACTAGATTCTTTTTGCATGTCTTTTTTAATGGATGTTTTTGTTTTTGCTATCGATGAAAGTTCCAATGCAAGCAAGAAAAGGAGTGGTATCAACCCGATAGCAAATAAGAAGCGGTATGTTTTCATAAATATCCTTTATAATAGTTGGTTTTTATGATTTTTCTGATTTCGGATTTTTCTTTTTTTTGCGTGCAGGTTTTTTTTGTTTTTTCTGTGCCTTATACTGTTTGACAATGCGATTGCATAATTTTTGTTTTTTAAGCCAATATTCTTTTTTTTCAAACGAGGGATGAGGAATTTTTTCTTCAGTTTTTAATAATTTTTTTAGTTCTTTAAGTTCTTTTTTTGCGTAGTCATAATCATTTTTTGTTATTATGAGACGCTTGTCGTTGAGGATCATCTGTGCAATAATAAAGTTATCGTCGGCAATTGATAAATATAATGCCGACTCTTTGGGTTTATTTTCCAAGTTAATATCGAAATCTGTGCATTGAAAAAGCTGTTCTGCTGCACTGCGGGTCCATTCATTTTGCATATTTCTCGTAAAAATAATCAGAGTCATAAGGGGGGTTTGTCCTTGTGGATTTTGTTTATTAGGGTCAATAAAGGGATGACTCAGGAGTGCTAAAGCGATTTCTCGGAAAGGCTGATCTTCAACATTGCTGAATATGTACATTAAGCATGGTGAGTCGAATCCAAATGATGAATTAGGATCAAGCGATTTATCATAATAAATTGTGCCAAGAAGCTGTATTGTAATTCGATCAATCTTGTTTGTATCATTTTTTCCACTGGCTATACAGTCATATAATTCTCTCAAACTTGTGCAAAATTCTCTGGTGGATTCTTGAACGTTTGTTTTTTTCTCTGGAACTTCCTGGGGGTTTGTTTTTTCCATTAATGAAAGGTGTAAGGGGAAGAATAGGAAAAAGAGCGGTGTTAGAAAGGTGAGATATAAGCGATCCATTTTCATAAATATCCTATTGGAAATATCGATCATGACATTACTATAAAAAAGATGGTATAGTAATGTCAATGTTTTAAAAAATGGGTATAAAAAAATAAAGAGCATGATTTTTTGACTTTTTTGTTCTCATAGAATAGAATAAGGGCTGTGAACAGTGAAAAATTTTTATAATATTAAAGGTTTTGTGACGAATGGTAAAGGAAAAAAGTCTTGCTCACCAACTCAAGGTAAAAAGAACTTCAAAGAAACCGTTAAGTGCCGGAGTCGGACGGCGTAAAGGGTCAGCGGTTGCCCGCGTATATCTTCGTCCTGGATCGGGCGGTATTAGGGTCAATGGGCTTGATTATACCAAATATTTTGATACCGAATTTATGCATCTCACGGTTATCAACCCGTGTAAAGTGTGTCCAATCAGTGCCAATTATGATTTTGATGTATCAGTTCGTGGAGGCGGAAAGATGGGCCAAGCTGATGCGGTGAAGTTGGGTATTGCCAAAGCACTGGTCAAATTTGATGAAGCGCTTCGTCCTGCCTTGCGCGAACACAGATTATTGACATCTGATGGCCGTATTAAAGAGCCAAAGAAGTATGGTCGCAAAGCAGCACGTCGTAAATTCCAGTTTGTGAAGCGTTAAAAAAAATACAATACTTTTTATGCGCCTGTATTGTTAAAAAAAGGACGAAAAAGTCATGTGTAGTGTGATCGGCTATATTGGTAGTCAGTTTGGAAGATCAATTATTACGCAGGGACTTAAGCGTCTTGAATATCGTGGATACGACTCAGCAGGAATTGTGTGTCTGAATCCCGATACTAACAATCTTTTTTGCCAAAAGGCGGTGGGTCCCCTTGATCAACTTCTCGCTCGTCTCGATCACCACACTATTGATGGTTACATCGGTATTGGCCATACGCGCTGGGCAACACATGGAAATATTTCTGAGGCTAATGCCCATCCGCAACTTGACTGTCATACTACGGTGGCTGTTGTGCATAACGGCATTATTGAAAATCATGCGCGGTTACACCAGGCCCTTGCGGCCCAGGGTCATATTTTTCAATCACAAACAGATACTGAGGTTATTGCTCATCTTGTTGAACAGTTTATGACAGAAAAAAGAACGTTGTCAGAAGCGGTGATCGCTCTTGTTCAGCAGATTGAAGGGGCTTATGCCTGTATTATTATGGTACGAGAATTTCCTGATTCTCTTATTGCGGTGCGTCGGCGCTCGCCTTTGTGTATTGGGTTTGGAGATGACAAAATCCTTGTCGCATCAGATGTGCTTGCCTTTGCGCAGTATGTTACATCGGTTATGTATGTTCCTGACAACAGTTTTGTGCTCGTCAAAAAAGATACCTGTTCAGTCTATGATTTTAGTGGCAAGCCTCTTGAGGTTGCGCGAGTTCCCTTTGCTGATAGTTGGCAAGATGACAAAAAAGGGTACCCTCATTATATGCTCAAAGAAATATATGAGCAGCGGCATGCTATTGGGCATACTATTTCTGTGCTTGAAAATATGCGTTCGGATCTTTGGCGCATGTGTGGATTGACTGCTTCGTCTGTCAGAGCAGTCCAAAAAATAATGTTACTTGGCTGTGGAACATCATGGCATGCTGCGCGAATCGCGCAGTTTTTTTTTGAAACAATATGTGCCCTGCCAACGCGCGTTCAGTTGGCTTCAGAGTTTCGGTATATGCCTTTTTTTCCTGAGCAACAAACATTGGCAATTGCACTGTCGCAATCAGGAGAAACGGCAGATACGCTCGAAGCTGTTCGCATGATTAATACCGTTATGCCAATTATTGGGTTAACGAATGTTGCTTCAAGTACTATAACGCGTGAAGCAGGAGGAGCTCTTGTTACCCACGCGGGACCTGAAATTGCCGTTGCATCAACAAAAGCATTTTCAACACAAATAGCGACACTGTACTGGTTTGCGCATCAGATTGCGCGTGAAAAAAATCTTATTGACCAGGCCTCTTGTGATCGAGCTATTCAAGAGCTCTATATGGTTGGAGAAATTCTTGAATCAGTCATGACCGAACAGGCACACAGCATAGAAACGCGGCATGCCCCTTTTTATGCATCATATGATAAAGCGATTTTTTTAGGGCGCCACATCAGTTATCCTTTTGCTCTTGAAGCAGCGCTTAAATTAAAAGAAGTTGCGTACGTTTTTTCTCAGTGTTATCCGGCAGGTGAGCTGAAACATGGGCCACTTGCACTGGTGGATGCCACTATTCCTATCTTTCTATTTTCGTCTCTCGATACGCATATTTATGTGAAACTTATTTCAAATGCCCAAGAAGCGAAAGCACGAGGAGGTCATTTGGTTATTTTTGCGTGGGAAGGGCAAGATGAGTTGTTGCAACTGGCAGACACATCATTTGTGTTCCCCCGCGTTTCTCCACTCCTTGGCCCGCTTGCTATGACAGGTCTTATGCAGCTTCTCGTCTATTTTATTGCCAAAGAACGTGGCTGCCCTATCGACAAACCCCGCAATCTTGCAAAATCAGTGACGGTTGAATAGTCAGGTTGATATTTTTTTTTAATCCTTCACTTTGTATCCTTTGCTCCGCTTAGAAGGCTTCGCAAAGGATGTGTAAAGAAAATAAAATATGATCTTTTCTTTTCCCCTGAGGCTCCATGAGATACGAATGGAGGAAAAGGATGTGATAGGAAAAAGAAAAAAAATGTCCTTTCCCCCGTTCGTCCTGAGCAAGAGCCTGTCCTGAGCAAGGTCCCTTGGACCGCGTCGAAGGGTCGAAGGATTCAGCGTGAGACTTCGAAGATAGATTAGGTCAGCCTTTAAAGTAATAGTTAAATGAGCATAATAATATAATTGACAAATCAATATTGTCAATTTACAATTGTTCATGTAAATGAATAATTTGTTTTTTAAAAAATATTTCAATTCGAAAGTTTTATGAAAAGTGTCATTTTAAAGTTATCTGTTATTTGTTCATTCTTTCTTTTTTCTAATTCGTTCTATGGCATGGATTCCCATCCAAAGCGAAAAAAGTACAGCATGAATTCTTGGTACAAAAAAATCTATTTCCCAAATATTCCGCCCAAGAGGTATCACTGCGGCAGGGTTGAGCAATACTTACAAAGTGAAATCTTTTATAACAATCCAGATATGATGAAGATGCTTGATGATAATCCAGATATAAGACAATTGATTTGGAATAATCCAACTATGATTCCACTGCTTAATGGCAATCCAGGTATGGGTAAATTGCTTAATAATAATCCAAGTATGATTAAGCTGCTTCGTGAAACCGGAGGAGATCTGGTTTTTTTACTTGAAGGCCACCCAAATGCAATTTCATTACTTGCTCGGAACCAAGGGCTGTTTAAAAATAATCCACGTATGACCAAGATACTTAATGATCCACATGTGATTAAGCTTCTTAAAGACAAGTCAGATTTGACGAGGCTGCTTATACACATAGATGCCCATTATAATGCTCATGAGTCTGAGGACGTTGTTTTGTCTGGTGAGCTTGAAAAATCTATTGGGGAAGTTCTTCATAACGAGCAAAATGCAATGAAATCTTCTCTAGAAAATGATACTACATTTAACAGTCGTGATGAGCTCGAGAAATTTCTATCTCCTGATACATATCAAATATTAAGTAGGTTGCCTATAGAAAATAATTCTAACACCAATGCTCTTGTTAGCATCAACCAAGCCATTCTTCAGAAAGCATATAATGATAAAGAATCAGATGATAACAAACAAGACATAAAAAAATTGCTTGCAAGTATAGGTGCTGATTTCAAGGACCTTGAGGAACTTGAGAAAGAACTTTCCTTCAGTACGCTTAAAGAACTAGATATAACTAAGTCGAGTAATAGTGCCTCTATTGAAGCCCTCAATAATTTTAACCAAACTCTCATTTTCAATCAAACCCTCTCTCATGATGTATATTTCAAGCTTCTTACAAAAATTGGTGTTGGCATCAAAGCTTGGAATTTTCCCTGCTTGGCAATTGTTGATGGAGCAGACTGCTATAACAGGCCAGATATGATAGAGGCGAGTGCTGCTCATGCTAGTGATTTCGACATTCCCAATAATAGTTCTGAAAACGAGATGGTTAGTGTAATCAATTATGATCTACCTAATGACAAGTCTGATATTCATATTCAGCTACATAAAGCATGTCTTGATGGGGATTTGAACAAGGCCAAGATAATTTTAAACCAAGGGGTTAATGTTGATGTTGTTGACCATGAACATATGACTCCGGTTTATTATGCATGTCTCAATGGGCACGTAGAACTGGCTAAGTTTCTTATGATGACTTGTAAAGCCAATATCAGTATTCGTGATAATAGTGACAACACTTTTCTTCATATGGTATGTTGTAATGGACATGTAGGAATAGCCGAATTACTTGTAAAAAAAGATGCTGCCATGGTCAATACTCGTAATAAAAGTGGATATACTCCGCTGTATTATGCATGTCTTAAGGGAGATGTAAAAATAGCTAAATTACTCATAAAAAATGATGCCGAAATTGATATTGCTAATCAGGTCGATGAAACTCTTCTTCTGGAAGCTTGTCGCCATAACCAAACAGCTATAATTAGGCTCCTAGTAAAAGTAAAAAAGAGTGCTCTGGTTAATACTTGTACTTCTAGACTGAAAACTCCACTTCATTATGTATGTCAGAAGGGAAATATAAAAGGAGCCAAAAAACTTTTGAAGCATGGAGCTTAGGTCAATGCTCGGGATATTTTCAACAATACCTCGCTGCATTATGCATCTTTGTCGGGGGATCCAAAAATGGTCAAATTGCTTATAAACAAGGGGGCCATTATTAATGCTTCTAATCATCTTGGAGATACTGCTCTTCATGAGGCATGTCGCCAAGACCACCTAGAGATAATTGAACTGCTCGTAGCCAAACGAGCTGATACTACGGCTGTTAATGCGTCCGGGCATACTCCATTTGATATATTGCACTTAGATTTGGTAAATAGAAACAAAGCTTCTTGAATATGGTAAATGTGTAGAGTTTTTTATGATTTTTAAAAAATATGTTTTTGTATTGCTAGCAATTAAGTTGTTAACTATTTCTGTTTTTGCCAAAGAAGCCAAAGAATATAGTACACCAAAAGAGTATCTTGAGTATAAACTAGGAAAGAATGAAGATCTTTTTTGGGAAATCATACAAGATTACTGCCCTGATTGGCAAATAAATTGTTATTACTTAAAAAAAGAGATTGAAAAAAAGTTGAAAGAACTAAAAGAAAAGTTAGCAAAAAAGCCTGAATTTTCTGCATATCGGGATCCTGATATACCAGAAGAAATTTGTAAAATGATGGATGAAGAGCTTAAAAGAAGTAATATTGATCCGGGAAAGGTTTCATTACGGGTAGAAACATTAGAAGAAGATACGGTGGCAGGGACCAGTTTTCCTAATTTTCACGCAAGAATTACATTTAATAAAAGGTTCTTTTTAACTTCTAATGATAGTGAAAATGAAAAAAATTATAAGGAGGCTATGATAAAAAATGCAGTTCGTCACGAACCTGGACATGTTCGACGTCTCGATCCTGTGAGAGGTTGGTATATACAGATGGCCAAAAGTATGGGCGAAAATCAGGTTGCATACAGTGAAAGCGAAAAAAGGGTTTTTATTGAAAAAGAAAAAAAATTTAAAAGACAAAAAGAGTTTATTGCAGAAATTATGCCTGCATTAGAAGATCCTAAGATAGCATATTTGAGAGAATATCAAGAATGTGCTTGTGTAGAAAAGCCATATAATCGAATAACGAAGAAAAATAAATACAAGAACTCTGGAATACATCGTTCTACTGCAAACATATGCTATGTGCTCAAAAAAGTGCATGCTATGTATGAAAAAGAAAATGATGCATAAGCTAATTCTGATTTTTATATTATTATAATGGTGGTTATAATTGATTAATTTTGGAAATGGAAGTTTTTTTAGATGCAGCATAACAAAAAATTATTGGGCGTTTTTATAATGACAACTTTTTGTGCGGGAAATTTTCTCAGCGCAATGGATGCGATATTTGATCAAATTCCCGCAGGCAAATTTCCTGAAATACCTGTTAAAGTAAGTTTTGACATGGAAGGGTTTGGCAAAAATTTTGGCAAAGAGTTTGGAGAAAATATTGGGAAAAATTTTAATGTGGCGCTCAAAGGTATAGCAGAAAATATCAATGCGGGAGCTGATCTTGGCCACAGCGCGGGAAAAAACACTGCCCAGGGTATTAATGCGTTTGCCAGTGCCATGAATAATAGTGACATCTATGGAAACCTCCGGACAACATCATGGAATCTGGGGGCGGGGACCGTGGGAGCATTTATTGAATCGCTTGGCTGGAGTTTTGGAAAATTTTCACTCTACGTGGCAGGAGGCTTGGCATTTATAACGGCAGCCTATTATGGCACAGTGACGCTCTGGAATTATATTGAGCGAAAATTGAGAAAGCCGCGCGTTGTCATCGAGCAAAAAACAGGTATATGGTACCGTTTCAAACGATGGATGTTTGGCGAAAAAGCTGAAGAAATGGTTTTGGATCCTGCGGTAAAAGATTATTTGGATCATGTTGTCAAAACAACAAAAGTGATCAAAAACAAAATACGAAAAAAAGAAACGGATATATATTATCGCAACGTACTTTTGGCAGGAGCGCCGGGAACAGGAAAAACTATGTTTGCGCGGCAGCTTGCAAAATTGACCGGTATGGAGTTTATAGAAGTTACCGGATCTTCATTTTTCCAAGAAGGTGCGGGAATTGGGGCGGTTGATGAACTTTTTTCTTGGGCACGCTCATGCAAAGGGTTAATTATATTTATTGATGAGGCTGATTCATTATTGCCCGATCGTGCGCAAGTGAGAGTGGCAACAGAAGAGTATCGCATTATAAATCATTTCCTGAACTACTTGGGGCAGCGAAGTAGCAAATTTATGGTTATTATGGCAACAAATTATGCGGTTGTTTTTGATGAAGCGATGGAACGGCGTTTTGATGATTATATCGAAATTCCTCTGCCAAGTCTCAAAACCCGTTTTAAGGTATTGTGCCATTATCGTGACACCATCCTTGTCAAATCACGGGTGCGCAATAAGGCTTTTGTCAATTCGGTCAACATGCATTTGTCGGACAAAAAATTGCGTGATATTGCTCACAAAACGGATCAATTATCCAATGGCCATTTGCAGGGGATTATTAACGCAATAAAGACTGATGCTGATGTGACAGAGGAAGGGTTGGTTACGCCAGAACTTATTGATTTGGCTGTGGACCGATATATCAATAAACATACTAAATTGCATAAATACCGAGTAACTCCCGCTCCCATGACCATGCAACTATCTGCCATGCCTGTTGGCGATATGGCAGCAGCGACTGCTATTCAATAATTTTCATATTTGAAAATTATTATCGCATAAGCGAATTAAATTAGATTTTTTATTTTTTTATATTATTCTATAGTGATACAATTGGTTGATTTTTATGAAAAATAGGGGTTTTCTGTATGCAGAATAATCAAAAATGGTTATTGAATTTTATTTTTTTGACGAGTTTGTTTATGGGTAATTGCCTGAATGCAGTGGGAAATTTATTTGGAAGTTCAGAAGTAAGGCCGGCACCTGTAGATGTTGCTATAAGTAGCATTAATTTTGGTGGAAAAGCCGAAGATGTAAAAGATCTAGTATCTGATATCGTAGGAGGGGCTGTCGATGGTATAAGTGATAAAATGAATGATTTGCAAAAAAATATGAACAATCCAGAAATTCGTAGAAAATTCAGTGAAACATCATTTAATTTTGGATCGGATAGTTTGGGGGCATACATACGAGCTCTTGGCTGGAGCTTTGGACAATCAGCAATTTATATAGCCGGCGGCCTGGCATTAATAGCAACGGGGTATTACGGAACAAAAGTACTCTGGGGCCATATTGAACGAAAATTGAAAAAACCACGGGTGATTATTGATCAAAAAGCGGGGCTATGGTACCGCATGAAACGGATGATGTTTGGTGGTCCACAAGCTGAAGTGATGATCTTAGACCCGATTGTCGAAAATTATTTACATCATGTTGTCAAAACAACAAAAGTAATCAATGAGAAAATAGGTCAAGAGGAAACTGATATTTATTATCGTAACCTGCTTTTGGCAGGACCTCCGGGAACAGGGAAAACAATGTTTGCGCGACAGCTTGCAAAGTTGGCAGATATGGAGTTTATAGAGATTACCGGATCTTCATTCTTTCAAGAAGAAGCGGGAATTGCTGCCGTTGATGAACTTTTTGCCTGGGCCGGTTCATGTAAAGGGCTTATGATATTTATTGACGAAGCGGATTCGTTATTGCCCGATCGTTCCCAGCTGAAAGCGGGAGCTGAGGAGTACAGAATTGTAAACCATTTCTTGAACTATTTGGGGCAGCGAAGTAATAAATTTATGATCGTGATGGCGACAAATCATGCTGTGGTATTTGATGAAGCGATGGAGCGACGGTTTGATGATTATATTGAAGTGCCGTTGCCAAGCATGGAAACACGCTTTAAAGTGTTAAGACATTATCGTGATACGGTTCTTATTAAAGCACGAGCACACAATAAAGCCTTTGTCGATTCGGTCAACAAGTATTTGTCAGATAAAAAGTTACACGAAATTGCGTATAAAACTGATCAGCTATCCAACGGTCACTTGCAGGGTATTATTAATGCGATAAAAAGTGACGCTGATGTGACAAAATCTGGATTGGTTACCTCAGGGCTTATTGATTTGACGGTGGAGCGATATATTAATAAACATAATAAATTAGGCAAACACTCTGCTCTGCCAAATCCAGTGGCGATGCAATTGTCTGCTATGCCTAGTGTACAGGGAGCAGCTGGCGTAGTTCATTAAGATTATTTTTTGAAAAAATAAAAAAGAAGCGGCTCGCTTTTGGCGTGGCCGCTTCTTTTTGTAATCAGTGATATGTTTTTAAGAGACTATTTTTTATCTACAGTAACCTGTGGAGAAAATACAGACCAACAAGATTTTAAAAAATTATATCCAGTGATTGAAGCGTCTTTAAGAGCATTGTACTGAGTTTTTGGATATGTTTTTAAAATATCATAAGTGGTTGGAGTTTTAACTAACATTTTTTGTAAAGCTCCATTAAATTGCAGATCTGGGTTCACATCTTCTGCTTTAATATTATCTGTATTTATGTTGTTGTTTTCGCAGTATTTTTCGGTGATAGGAAGCATGACTAGTGCATTCTGGCGATTGAGAAAACGGGTAACAGGGTTTTGTTCGTTATAAATTGCTTCAAGAAAGCGATCTTCTTTTTCACTGAAATTGTTGTGTACATACCCGTGGCTTAAGTCAATACATTTTCGATTATCTTCGTTATTGCATTGGACTGTGTTTATGAAATGAGTTACCAGTTTTTTTTGTTCTGCATCTGTTGACTTCTCACATATTTTAAACATTTTTTTCTGTGATTTGAGTTTGCTTTGTTCGAATTGCATCATATCTTCTCCGAATTGCGTCATATCTTTGCGTATACTATCATGGATATTTTGGTGTATATATTCGCCTGTAGAGTAAGCAGTACCGGCTAGAAGACCTGCAAATGCTGACATTTTTATTCCTTTACGTGCCATTCTATTTACTATTCCACGTTTCTTAGGAGCCGCTTTTGTTACCGAATTAGCTGGAGTAGTGGCTGGTGTTGCCGTATTAGATGCCGTGCTATTAAATCTTTTTTGAGTATTTATAGGTTTTTTTGCTGGATTGAATGTCTTTTTTGACCATGACCTGGCGGCTTTTGCTATACGCATGGTATGGGTTTGAGAAGCGACTGTTGCTGCGAAAACTAAGATAATCATATATAAGTTCTTCATAAGAGAACCTCCTTTTTTATAATTTACTATTAGAAAACAATAACTATAAATTACTATAGCATGTATGATATAAATGTCAAGTAGGAATAAATACATGCTGATAGCTGACAAAAATGGTCAAAAAGTACCATGGAAAGCTTAATATCCTTCGACTCTGTATCCTTTGCTTCGCCTGGAAGTCTCCGCAAAGGATATATAAAGAAAGAAAATGACATTTCTTCTTCTCCTGAGGCTCCATGAGGTACGAATATAGCAAAAAAGGATATATTTATTCTTTTTTGCTATAGTGCATCCAATTGTGCGCGGATTTTACGGACAAAAGCTACATTCGGCCGCAAAATCCGGAAAATTTGTTCTGTAACGCGGCCTTCCCCATTTGTTACTATGAGGTAGATGTGTGTCGGAACTGGTTGGCTATTTTCATGCTGTTTTTCAATCCAATCGGCAAGAACTTGTTCATAGCTTTCACTATTTTGTATGACTGTTTCTATAATTATGGCACTGTTTTTGAGAAGCTTTTCTCCTACTGCAACGCATTCTTTTTGATCGCGGGCAAGGCATGTATATTGTGGAAATACAGCTTTATTGCTAATTATTTCTTTCAGCTTGTTTTTTAATGTTATTGTAAAAGGAACACCGGGTACCAGTGTGGCCAAAAGTATCATTTGTTCTTTGATGCGGTCTTTTAGTTTTTCAAACAGATTTTTGAATAAATATTCGCTATGCTCATTCTGAGTTGGCTGTTCGATACTGGTCGACCAGTTGAGCGCAAGGGTACTTGGTACAGAGCAATTAAATTTTGAGATAATAGCAACAGCTATATCAATATTTTTGACATCATCTGCAAGGCAATTTCGCGTATCGCGAACAAGGAGGCACTGTTCAAGAAAATTGTCATATATGTTTATGACAGAAATTTTTTCTGGAATTTCTTTTTCGTTGATGGCCATGCGCCTCATAGTATTATGATCGGGGACATCGAGACGGTATACATTTGAGTCATCGCGAATCTCATAAAAATAAGGTTTAAAGCAATTTTCGCGGAATTCTTTATACTTTTTTTGATTGTGCGCCGTGAGGAGTTGCATCATTGCTGTTGGAAGATCATATAAGGCATAAAAATCAACAGGGAGGTGAAAGCTTGTTTTATAAATATAATCATAAGGGTTGCTTCCATGAAATTTTTTTCCAGTAAATACAATATTAAAAATTATCAACACAGCGTCAGGAAAATAAGAAGAATATTCTACTCTCTGACACAAAGGTTTACTATCTTTTGTTTGAATAAAAGAGTTCCAGATTTCTTGATGATATGATCCATACTCTCCAGTTATGATCTTGTTGTATATTATTTTTTCTACGAGAGCATTAAGCTCGATTTTATTTTTTTTGTACAATGTATCAAGTTTTCTATCAAGATTAGTGCAGTTTCTAAATTGAAGTGATTTTTCTGGATTATCTATGTTTATAGTATGGAGGGTGTTTCTAACATGTGGGGAACTCTTTTCGTTACCACCGAGCCAGTTGTGGCAGTAAATCAGAGCGGTTCTATGTCCCAAAAACCATCCCATCGAATCTGAATCGTTGAAGTAGTAGTGTACTGACCCACATTGAGCAGTTCAAAAAAATAAAAATTTAATTTAGACTATTTTCAGGACTTAAGGTACAAAAGAAGCCAAAAAGGAATCTGAAAATGAAAGTAAAAGTAGAACGTATTGATCATTTGGGAATTGTAGCTAGTGTAATAAAGGAGCTTAAAATCGTGGAAATGATTGATAATCGCATACTAACAAATGAAAAGGAAGAGATATCCACGGGAGAGGCTGTGGCAGGAATGATTATAAATGGATTAGGGTTTTCTGATCGTCCACTTTCATTAACCCCTCAGTTCTTTGAAAATAAAGCGCTGGAGCTCCTTTTTCGTAAAGGAGTAGAGGCAGAACATTTTAATCGTTTTAAGCTTGGAAGAAGCCTAGATGCGGTTGTTGAATATGGATGTAATATCTTGTTTAGTGAGATTTCTCTTGCAGTATGCACACAAGAAAAAGTCAGTTCTAAATTTGCACACAATGATACAACAAGTTTCTCATTAACTGGTAAATATGATGCGGATACAGATGAGCACGAGGTAAAGATTACTTATGGCTATTCAAAGGATCATCGTCCTGATCTCAAACAAATAATTCTAGAACTTGTTGTAAATGAAGATGGCATTCCAACCGCCAGCAGAGCTTGGAACGGCAATAAATCTGACAATGCTATTTTTAAGGAACGTGCACAAAAGCTTGTTGAAGGAATCAAAGAATCTGATGGCGTGCAATTTGTTGTTGGCGATTCAAAAATATATACAGAACAAAATGCAGAAAACCTCAAAAAGTTGCGTTTTATTACCCGCATGCCGGGAACATTGGATCTTGAAAATCAACTAATCATTCAGTCTTTTATGAAAGACAAAAAGTGGCAGCGATTGGACGATAGCAACAAGTTTCAGATTGTTGAGCTTGTTCATTATGGCATGGAAGTGCGGTGTATAATAGTGTTTTCTGATGAAGCAAAAAACCGTTCTATGTACACAGTAGAAAAATGGAAAGATAAAGAAGCAGAAAAAATAGAAAAAGAGCTCTTTCACTTACAAGCACAACGATTTGATTCTGAAGAAAAAGCAGAGCTAGCGCTACTTAATTTGGCAAAAAAGTGGAAATATCATACTGTTGCTTCTCAGAATATTATCCTGCTTAAAAAATACACTTCTACGGGGCGCCCCAAAAAAAATACACAGCCTGATGGCGAAACATTTCAAATTAACGCAACAATTGTGGTTAACCAACACGCTGTTAATGAGCTAATTGATCAAAAATCTTGCTATGTTTTGGTTACCAACACTTCAAACAAAGATCTTTCTGATGTAGATGTTGTTCGGACCTATAAACAGCAAAATAACACCGTTGAAAAAGGTTTTGCATTTTTAAAAAATCATTCTTTTTTTGCAGCCTCTCTTTATTTAAAGAATCCAGCACGTATTCAGGGATTACTTATGGTTATGACACTTGCTCTTTTGGTGTATTCCATTGCGCAGCGAAGAATTAGAAGACAACTAGAGAGTCTTGGGGAAACTTTACCCAATCAAATAAAAAAGCCCACCGCAACACCAACGTTGCGGTGGCTATTTCAAATTCTTCATGGAATTAATCTTGTAATCATTACAATTGGAGATAAAATCGAGATTATGATTGAAGGAATAAGTGATTTGAAAAAAAAGATTTTATCTCTTTTGGGAGATCATGTTCGTTATTTATACAAAATTTCTTAATTTGAGGTCTGCTCAATGTGGGTACTGAATCAGTAAAAATTTCTTTTTTTGTGATGGTCTTATCATCTTTATTAATAATAAGTGTGTTCCACGTATTGCCTGTACGTGCCAAAAGTAGCGGTCGATAGGGGTGGTGTCCCAGAATGTAATGGCGCTCAGGATCTGGAAAATGAGCTTTCAAATCGGGTAAATTTTCACGATTTCCATACTGTCTTTTTCGACGTTTTTTTTTATTGGGGAGTGTGTAAAGCTGATTGTCTATAACAAAAACTTTTTTATTGTGCAATGTCCACGGGCCAATTATTGATGGTAAGTAATGATACTGAAATATGAACTGGCTTTTTCCTGTTTTTGGCTGGTACATGGTTTCTGTATAATTAATAATTCTTGGCTTTTTACGAACAGGAAATAAGCTATTTTTTTGTTCTTTTGTTAATGTTTTTTCATAGACATGGCAACATTCTTTTCTGATTTTTTTAATTATTTTTGGAGGAAGATTTACTGGCAAAATGAATGCTATTTCTTCAGAAGGCGTTGTAGGCAGACTAAGCCCTGCTTTTTCCATGCACTGGCACAATAAAGAAAAAAATATTGATAATAATGTTATTTTTAATACCTGTTTCACGGCAATCTCCAGTAAAAATCTGTTGTATAATTTCAACTTAGTATTGTCTTTTTATAAAAAAAGGCAATACTAATAGTGAGTTTTTTATATCCTTCGCTTTGTATCCTTTGCTTCGCCTGGAAGTCTTCGCAAAGGATATATGAAGAAAGAAAATAACAAGATTTTTTCTTTCTTTGGAGGCTCCATGAGGTACGAATGGAGATAAGTGTACGAGTGGAGTTAAAGCTAGGTGTTGTATGAAGTATTCATATGTACTGTTTTTATTGAGTATAATGGTTCACTGTTTCCTGATATGCATGGAAAAAAAAGAAGAGTATGCGCAGGACGATAAAGGTTCTTATGAAATGGGATATGTGTGCCTTCCTGGTGAAATTAAAAAAATAATTCAGGAGCAGTTTCCCTTGCAGTTACAGGTAAATCACCAAGTAAAAAAGAATCAAAATAGTTGTTCTTTTGTCTACCATAAAAAAAATAGGGTAAAAAAATTGCTTACATCGGTAAATCCTGTCAGTATAGCAAAATCATATATTGCACCGCCTTTTCCGGATGATGATATAAAAGTTCATCCTCTTTTTTTTATTGATGAATGTGGTAAAGAATATTTTTTAGATAAGGTGTCTGAGGATGCATCAGTTGTAGGACCGTTTGAAATGAAGGGTGAGACCTATGTGGCTGTTAATGCAGTTAAGGGGCCGGTTGTGGGGCCATTTGAATTCAAGAGCGAGACAATGGTATTCTATAACAAAACCGCTGATGGTTTTACACCATCTAAAAAATATCAAATTTTAGCTGGTCAGCAGAGGCGCCCAAAATTATTGTATGCCCATCCACAAGGGCATTATCTCATTACGATTAATCGAGGAGAAACGCATCAATGGTACAAAATAACTCCGCAGGACAATGGTACTTTTGCCCAAGAAGAAATTTTAAAAACTGATCGTTTATATTATCAATATAGGGGTGATGAAAAAGTGTGGCCTATAGCAGAAAACAAAATTGCATGTTTGTGTAATTATCAGGATTCATTTGATTATTGGATAAAAAAGTTTGATATTACAGTGAACAAAGTAACAGATGAGATAAATATAACGAAAATTTTTAATAAAATTTATAGAAAATATGAAGATAAAATTTTTAAAAAATTATGTATTGAATATGAAAAAAATCCAGATTGTGGCAAATATACAATACCATATTACGTGATGTACTCTATGCAAAATGTTGAATATTCTCCACAGCAAAAAATGTTGTTGTTTAATAGTATAATAGCTGGTCCACCAGTACCCGAAAAAGATATAAAATATTTGGCGATGATCAACTTTTTATATTCGATACCATCAGGTGAGTCACAAATAGTGTCGGATTGCAAAATCATAAAAGCAGGTAAAAAAGATTTTCAATACGCTGCAAAAATATTTTGTTGCTTTGGGCCACAGCTGACTACTCAGGCGCGAATAATTCCAAAAAAAACTCAAATTTTTTCATCAGAGATACATTTTTGTAGAAACGTTGATGATGATATGTTGATTAATGCGGCATGTTGGTGGTTGCGGAGTAGTCATAAAAAACTGAATCATGGCTTGGCACTTATTCGTGCAGTCAATAGTGCTCAAAGTACGGTGTGGCTTAATTACATAAGTTCATACAAAAAAGGAAAGCCATATCTTTCCATTGTCTATGACACATTGCATAACTGTAAATTATTGGAAAACATAAAAAAACGTGAAAGAGTATATCTTTTTAAGGAAGTGTATCGTGTGATGAGGATCTGCCTTATACAAAACATGATAAAGAAAGTTAAAAGACGAAAAATTGGTCCACTGACAAAGGAAAAGGCAGTTACGATGCAACAGTTTGAAAAGTCTACGTATGAAGATTTTCTTGTTTTTCCACTGCATACCTATGTTGATGGAAATAAAGCTCGTAACAAGCCGCGCGAGTCCAACCTTACGTTTGTCAAGCAGATTAAAGCTGCATGGAAAACCCAAGACAGGAAAGCGCTCAAAAAAATAGTGAAAAAGTTCTCTAAACTTTAATTTCTTCTATTTCCATAACCTGTGCTCCTAAATAATTTTGTTCAAGATATGCCCGAGCAGCGGGGCGTGTTTTGACAATATCGGGATTATTTTTCCGTGCAGTATCTAAAATATTGGCCAAGGTGATGGCAGCGCGAAGTTGATTGTCATTTTGGAGCATTTCCTTGGCCCGTTCAAGCCAGCGGACGCTTGCATCTTTTTTTTCTTCCGGCTTTTTTGGCTCTTCTTTTTTGACCGTTTCCACCACTTGAATATAATGATCAAGATTACTTTCCCGCCCATAATTTTTGACGAACCACTGCATCTGTTCTGTTGGCGGAAGGCACCGTTCGACGGTAAAATCGGGCACAATGCCAATGCCCTGAATGGTACTGTGGTCAGGAAGGAAATACAGAGATGTTGTTAATTTGACCGCGCTGTTGTTGCTGACAGGAATAACTTCTTGGACTGATCCTTTGCCAAACGTGGTAGTGCCGACTAAAAAGACGAGATTGTTTCCTGTTTTTGTCTGTTCTGCATGAATTTTTAAGCATCCTGCCAAAATTTCTCCAGCAGATGCGGTAAAATTATTAATCAAAATAAAAATAGGCAGATGGGCGTGGACAGGAACACGGGTGGTGATGTACCGGTCAATTTCTTTATTATGTTTGTCTTTTGTCACGACGACAAGGCTTCCTTTTTCCAGAAAAAGGCCGGCGATATCAATGACCGAGTTCAGGAGTCCCCCTGAATTGTTTCGTAAATCAAGGATCAGGCCTTTATAATTAAGCTGTGTTCCTTTTTCAAGAAGCTGCTGAATAATTTTTGCAGCTGTATCGGTAAACATGGTCAGAGATAAGTAACAGATGTTATAATTTTTTATGTAAAAACTTAATGATGTCTGTTCTTTGACAACATCGCGGGTGAGCGTAAATGTCAAAAGATCTTGTTGCCCTTCGCGGAGTACTTTAATAGTAACTTGACTTCCTCGTTCTCCTTTGAGTAACGCGATAATTTCTTCAGTGCTGAGCCCTTCAAGTGGTTTGCCATTTGCTTCTACAATTTTATCATATTGCTGCAGGTTTGCTTTGTCGGCGGGACCATCAGGTAAAATGTCGACAATGGTTAAAAATTTGTCTTTTGTTTTACGGGTATTGTCGATAACGATGCCGATACCGTAAAATTCTCCACTCGTTGTCTCGATCATGCTTTTATATGTTTTTTGATCAAGAAAATTGGAATGAGCATCAAGATTATTTAAAAAGGCATCAATGGCTCTGCTCATGCCTTCTTGAGGATTGGTAATTTTATAATGTTTTTGTTTAACCAGCTGCATAACTTCTGACCAGGTCCGTGACCAGTCAAAAACGATGGTATCATATTCCTGATCAGTGACCGTGGTTGGGATGGTACTGTTTTTTTCAGGGCATTCAGTTGATAGAGCGATAATCAAAAAAATGAGGCATAGTACGCGGTGAATCATACTCATAGAAATTCTCCTTGAATATGCAGGGGATAATGTTTTACATCTAGAAAGAGCATGAACAGAGTAAGGGTACTATAATACGTAGGCAAAAAACAATAAGCGGAGATGCTGTGGCAAAAGGTGTGGGTAAGTTGGTAGCAATCGGTCTTGTGTGCGGGATGGAATTTATTGGTTTTGCCTATGTGTATTGGTGTGGAAGCTACGGAAAAAGAGTACAAGAAAAAATATGGCAGGAACAAAAAACGGTGTTGGCGCAAATAGATCACGTGCAAAAAGAGATTACTGATCTTGAATATGATATTGCCCGATGGGAAGGAAACAGTTTTTATCGAGAAAAAATAGCGCGTGAGCAGTTACAGATGGCAAGAGCCAATGATATTGTGTATTATGTGGAAAAGAATAACTCGTGAAAAGGAACTATATATGAAATTTACACTACCGCCGCTGCCCTATGATTATGCCGCACTGGAGCCATACATTGATGCGCAAACAATGGAAATTCATTACACAAAACATCACCAGGGGTACATTAATAATTTAAATGAGGCGCTCAGTAAATGCCCGGATCTACAAACAAAATCGCTTGATGAACTTATGCGAGACTACCCAACATACGCACCTGAGATTCAAAAAGCGGTCAGAAATCAGGGTGGAGGCCACTGGAATCACACATTTTTTTGGCCGCTCATGAAAAAAGGTGGCGGTGGAAATCCAAACGGTTCTTTGGGCGATGCGATCAAAAATTTTTTTGGCGACATGCCCGCATTTCAAAATCAATTCAATGCAGCAGCAAAATCAGTATTTGGGAGTGGGTGGGCGTGGCTTGTGCTCGATGATGATGAAAAACTGTCCATTATCACATCTGCCAATCAAGATACACCGATTACGCAGGGGAAAAAGCCGGTACTCGGCCTTGATGTATGGGAACATGCATATTATTTAAAATATCAAAACCGCCGCCCCGATTATATTGAGGCCTGGTGGCATGTGGTCAACTGGGATCATGCGCAAGATACCTACGATGCATTGTTGAAATAATATTTTTTTAGTATATTGATTCTTCAATTTGAAATATAATAGTATGGAGATACCAAGCACAGGGGGGACACGTGAATTGGTATCTGTACGGTATTTTAACAGTTACATGTTTGTGGTGTAGTGCAAAAGAAAGTGCTGATAGCAAAAAATCATATATTGCACGGCGCGCGGCATCATCTGAGCGTAAAAAACAAAATCGGGCTGCGGGCATAATTTTTCCAGAATCAAAAAAGGCTTATTGCTTACGGCGGCAGCAGGCGCGGAAATCAGCGAAATGGTTATTAACTGATTGCATTGGCAATATTGTTCGGGATATTGTTCTGCTCAATGTTGATTTGCTCTCATGGGATACGCTCAAAGTTATCGGTTCAGTCTTTCCTTTTTTTATTGCAGGACGCATGGTGGACGAAAAAGTGCAGTCGTGCTTTTATGATGCATCATGTCACAAAAATAAGAATCAGCCGCCAAAATGGTGCACCGAACTTGCCCGATGGGCCATTGCACCGACGGCGACGGTACTTGGTGTTAATGCTTTTTTTAGCCGCGACCCAGAGTTACAACTGACTAGCCGCGCGATGCTGTTGGGCATACCTTTTGTTATGTTTGGCAATCAATTCATAAAGAAGTTCGACTTTGAAGCATGTCTCCGGCCATGGCATGAGCAGTTTAGTTGTCGTGCAAGAACACCGGGGGGTTTTCCGTCAGGCCATGTTGCTCAGGCAACATTTATGGCAGTTTTATTCGGTTCTCGCTATGGCGCAAAATATGCACTTCCTTTGGGCATTATTGCGGCTGGCCTAGGCGTAACATTTATTGCCTGTAATCGCCATTATTTATCGCAAATTATCGCTGGCGCAGGATTTGGAGCGATGTATGGGCTAGCGGCAAGCAAGTTAGTTGATTGCGGCTTATCTGAGAATATTTCATTTCAGATGAGTTTTAATAAAGGGAGTCCTGTTGTTGGGTTTACCTGCCGATTTTAAATCTGGTATGATTTTGTGTATGCTACATACAGTGTCGTGGTTGTCATAAAAAAATGGTCATGAAAAAAAATGTAACGATTGGTATTGTTATTATCGTATTTTTCTTTTTTGTGCATCAATGTGTTGTACGTACGCAGCTCATTATGCATGGTGTGTCGTACATGATATATCCTGTTTTGCTTGTTCATGCGTGTATTATAGAGCCGCTTAATGGATACATACATATGCGAAAAGCCACACAACAGTTTGAAAAATCTATTAACCGCTATGTGCAAGAAAATGAGCGCTTGCTCTCAGAAGTTATCAAACTGAACGGTCTTTTGGCTCAGGTGCGTGGCACACAAGAACTTGCTACCTTTAAAAAAAAATATGACATGAGTGATGCGACTATTGTTCGCGTGTTAGTTCGCCACTTTTCCGATCAGGCGCATTATATATTGGTCGAAGGGGGAACTGATCGCGACATCAAACGTGATATGATTGCGGTATACCAAAATATGATCGTGGGAAAAGTTGTGGAGGTATATCCCTGGTACAGCAAAATTATGCTTATTACCGATGCGCAATGTAAAATAGCATCATTTTGTGCAACAACGGGGGCGCAGGGTATTTATCAGGGGTCAAATAGTGAACTTTCAGCGACCCTGTTATATGTGAGTCATTTGCAACCGGTGCGAGAAGATGATTTGGTTCTTTCCAGCGGCCAGGGGCTTATTTTTCCCCATGGCTTCGGGCTGGGAAAAGTATGTCAGTGCAGCAAAGGAGACCTGCATCACACAATCACCCTCGCCCCTCTTATAGATTTTTCCCGCCTTAATTACTGTCTCATTATGCCGCGCCAGGCCAGTGTAACAACATAAAAACAAGCTCATAACTTCTTTTTTTTCTAGTTTTTTCTGCCATCCTTTGCGAAGCCTTTTGGGTGAGTCAAAGGATTTTATTGAGTTATGTCATAATTTGGGTATACTGTTTTTGACTTTCGCATTCTTTTTGCATACAATATGAGCGTCCTGTAAAAGAATGGTGTAAGCGGGCGGTTAGCTCAGTGGTAGAGCATCAGTCTTACAAACTGGGGGTCGTAGGTTCGAGCCCTACACCGCCCACCAGCTTATAATGACATGTATTCCTCGGTAGCTCAGTGGTAGAGCAAACGACTGTTAATCGTTGGGTCGCAGGTTCGAGTCCTGCCCGAGGAGCCATTTTTTGAATTTTTAGGACGAATATGGCGAGGGGGGCTGTAGCTCAGTTTGGTTAGAGCGTCCGCCTGTCACGCGGAAGGTCGCGAGTTCGAGTCTCGTCAGCCCCGCCATTAAAGTTTTGAAATGAAAATGTTTGTTTAACAGAAAGGCTTTGCTATGGTCATCAGGAATTTCCTATTCGCTCTTTTAGTTGTCGCTCCAGTTTTTATCTGTGCCGAAAATGAATTTTCAACCAATTCTGCTCGATCAAGCGAGTTTGTTGATGAGGGCGATCTCTACATACTTGAAGACAATGAGCTATTTCAAGCAGAGAAATTGCATCTAAGCTGGCCTTGTTCAATTATAGAGAAGGTGATTGGCAGATCTTTAGATCCTAAGGAATTATTAGTGCGGGTATACGCTACCAGTAAACCATTGGCTGAAGGTATGCCACAAGATGAACGTGGTTGGAAAAAATTAGGGAAATCAGCAAACTGGAGCAATCATGATCATCCTTTTATAGGATCCTTTCCTGAATATTTACCCGTGAGTTTTATTCGAGGGAATGAAGGGGAATCTTTCGTATTTAAGGTAGGGCATAAAAAGGTGTTATTAATCCGAAATCAGTTGGCTTCTCGTTATACAAAAGATAAAAAGTTTGAAGATGTTTTGACAGCGTTGGAAGAAGAGTTCAATGCTAAAAATAAAGAAAATATAAAATAATATACGATGTGTGTTTTTGGTAGTAGCATGTTTGTTTAACAAAAAAATGGATTGTGGTATGGTTTTCAGAAAATTTCTGTTCAGTTTTTCCATTATAGCTCCAATATTTGTATTTTCTGCTGATAGATTGTCGAGAAAAATTTCTTCTGATGTGTCTGAAAAATATGTTGATGAAGGTTATATTTATATAAAAAAAGATCTGTTTGTACGGGTGCATGAAATTTTGTCCCCTGTTCGTAACGGAATAGAACAAACTCTTGGCCGGTATTTGAATGATATGGAATTTTTAGTGAAAGTACTGGTTTGTAGTAAACCATTATCTCAGGACATGTTAAAAATCGGATATGTTTGGGAAACACCCGGAAAGTCGGGCAATTGGGCGGCTGGCCATCCTCTCATAGGATCTTTTCCTGAATACTTGCCTTTGACTATGATTGAAGGCAATGAAAAAAAATCTTTTGATATTATTTTAAAGAATACAATGAGAGTACGATTGATCAGAAATCAAAAGATTTATTAGGATATAAAAACCAATGGGGGAATATTATTTTACCAGAGGATGAAGCAACATTAATAAAATCTGTCGAAAAAATGAAAAAGTGGAAAAGATTTCTTAAGAATTTCGAAAATACATTGGCTGATGAGGTGGCAAGGAAAGCTGATCTGAAGCTTTTGGAGCGTTAAATAGAGAAGATAAAAAATTCTTATAAAACAAGGTTTGTTATGATTATCAGAAAATTTTTGTTCAGCTTTTTGGCGGTCGCTTCAATGTTTATATGTGCTACAAATGAATTGCCAACAGATTCTGTTTCTGAACAGTCGAAAGATTTTGTTGATGAAGGATATATATTTATAATTCCAAATGCCTTAATGCGGGCAGGGCACAGAAATGCTCATAATTGGCGTAAAAAAACAGAAAAAGCAATGGGCAAATCTTTGGAAGATGATGAATTTTTAGTAGAAACGTGGATTTTTAGCAAGCCATTACCAGAGGGTATGCCAGAAAATGAAGGAGATTGGCAAAAATTAGGAAAATCGGCAAACTGGGCGCGGCATGGCCATCCTGGTCTAGAAGGTTATTTTCCTGAATACTTGCCGTTGTCGCTAATTCAGGGCAATGAAGGAGGAGATTTCGAGCTTATTTTAGAGGGCGGTAAAAAAGTACGGCTGATCCGGGGCCAGCTTCAAGGCCGTTATTGTCAAAATGGACGCTTTGAAGAGCTTCTTGCAGTATTGAAAAAAAATGCACTGAAGCGCGAATTCATGGAACCGCTCTATCAGGCGGCCGATTGTGCATGTAATGCTCGAAATTATCTTCGAGAACAGATGAAAAATATAGAGCGTGCAAAGAAAAAAGGAGAAGATCTTTCAGAGTGTCTTGTTCAAAGAGATCTTGAAGATGCTGAAAAATTGTGCACGCGTATTCACAAAGATAATGATACTTTGAAGCGTGGAGTAGAGGAAATTTTTAATTAGAAAAGCGCGCTAGCAAGTAAAAATTTTCAACCAATATCCAATATATAAAAATCCCATAAAAATGGGATTTTTTCTTTTTTTATCCATTTTTTTCACAGTATTAAAAAAAAAGCTGCTTGACAATTATTTCTAAATGAATTATAATTCAATATATAGTGCATAATTATTCAGCACGTTTTGGCTAATATAGGCTCAATTCCTCATTATTTTAGGAAATAATGAGATTGGAAATGAATAAAAATGTATTCTTTATTATGAAAGGGGCAAAAATATGGCGACTGTTGAAAATTTGCAAATGCGCAAAGAGGCGATTAAAGAACTTATAAAAAAGTATCCGGTAGAGAATCAGGATATGTTGGTAGACCTGCTTTTAAAAGAGTATGGCATTGAGACAAACCAATCTGTTGTTTCTCGTGATTTACGAGAGCTTGGTGTTACTAAGTACAGATTTAAAGATGCAATGATTTATGAGTTCAAAGAGACTAATGGTACCAAGGAGATTTTACATTTGGGAGTAGTTGATATTGCACATAATGAGTCGATGATTGTTGTAAAGACGTTGGCTGGCTTGGCTTTGTTTGTCGGAGATTTTCTTGATGCACACACTGATATAGGAGTTCTTGCAACGTTGGCGGGAGAAAATGTTGTATTTGTGACGCCTCATTCGACAAAAAATATAAAAGAAATTTTTGAAGCGGTATGTCAAGCTCTCCATTTTAAAAAACCAAAAACGAAAGGATAAATTATATGAAAAAGAAAATTGTTTTGGCCTATAGCGGCGGTCTGGATACTTCAGTCATTCTTAAGTGGCTCTGCAATAAAGGCTACGAAGTTATTTGTTTTGTCGCAGATGTTGGCCAACAGGAAGATTTTGAGGAAATAAAAAAGAAAGCTCTAGTAATTGGTGCGAGCAAAGTATATGTTGAAAATCTGCAAAAAGAGTTTGTGGAAGATTATATTTTTCAGGCGCTAAAAGCAAATACGGTGTACGAGGGTACGTATCTTTTGGGTACTTCGCTGGCACGACCGATTATTGCACAACATCAAGTAAAAATTGCACAAACAGAAAATACTAATTTTCTTGCACATGGCTCAACTGGAAAAGGTAATGATCAAGTCCGTTTTGAGCTTACCTATTATTCATTAATGCCGGATGTACACATCATAGCACCATGGAAAGATCCTGAATTTTTACAACAATTTAAAGGTCGTTCAGATCTTATTGCCTATGCACGCCAGCACAATATTCCTGTTTCTGCAACTGTTAAAAAACCGTATAGCATCGATGCAAATCTTATGCATATTAGTTACGAGGCAGGACAACTCGAGGATCCCGCTTATGGATTGCATGATGAGATTTTTGAATGGACAAAATCGGTATCGCAAACTCCTGAGGATGCAACGCAGATTGCTATTACCTTTAAAAAGGGAATACCGGTAGCTGTTGTAGAAGATGGGAAAAAAGAAATTACGGGATCGCTTTCATTATTCAAATATCTCAATGAGCTTGGTGCTGCGCATGGCATTGGTCGTATTGACATCGTTGAAAATCGTTTTGTTGGTATGAAATCTCGTGGTATATATGAAACGCCAGCGGGAACTATTTTATGGAAAGCACACAGAGATCTCGAAGGATTAACATTAGATCGAGAAGTTGCGCATCTTAAAGACATGCTTATGCCAAAAATTGCAGAGCTTATTTATAACGGTTTTTGGTTTAGCCCCGAGATGAAGTTTCTTATGGCTGCTGTTGATCAAAGCCAAAAAAATGTTAGCGGCGCTGTGTATATGAAATTGTATAAAGGCAATGCATATATCACCGGCAGAAAGTCTGATGTAGCAATGTACAGTAAAAGTATTGCAAGTATGGATGAGCTCGGCGGTTTTAATCCACTTGATGCACAAGGGTTTATCAATACTCAGGCCCTTCGGTTAAAAATGGCACATATACAGTGCAAGAATTAAATAAAGGAGGTTGCAATGGCGAAATTATGGCAAAAAAATTACCAGCTTGATCAGCTTGTAGAGCAATTTACTGTGGGCAATGATCCGATTCTTGATAAACAACTTATTATGTATGATTGCATAGGGAGTATTGCGCATGCACATATGCTTATGGGCATCGGCATTTTGACCAAGGAAGAATATCTACAGCTTAAAAAAAATTTGAAAGATATTATTAAGCAAGCAGAACAAAAGCAATTTTTCATAAAGCAAGAAGATGAGGATGTGCACACTGCGGTTGAAAATTTTTTGACCAAACAGTTGGGTGATTTGGGAAAAAAAATTCACACAGCGCGATCAAGAAATGATCAAGTGGCTCTTGATCTGCGACTCTATATGCGAGATGAACTGCTTGGTATTGTCCAAGAACTAATCATATTATGCGAAAAATTAGTTGCACTTGCTCAGTCAAGCAAAGATATTCCTATGCCTGGCAGAACACATTTTCAGCGTGCTATGCCCTCTTCATGGGGACTCTTTTTTGGCGCATATGCTGAATCATTCCTTGATACCATTACTCTCTTGCAGAATGCATATGCCTTGGTGAATCAATCTCCACTGGGGTCTGCTGCGGGCTATGGCGTTGTTTTGCCTATTGACCGACAAGAAGTGGCAGATCTGCTCGGCTTTGAAAAGGTACAGAATAATGTTGTGTATGTGAGTAACAGTCGAGGAAAAGTAGAAAGTATTGTGTTGCATGCATTAGCACAAATTATGATCGATTTGAGTAAACTGAGCACCGATCTTATTATTTTTAGCGCACCGGAATTTGGGTATGTTGAGATTCCGCAAGAACTGTGTTCAGGAAGTAGCTTGATGCCGCAAAAGAGAAATCCCTGTGGGCTAGAATTAGTGCGAGCAAAATCGGCTACGGTGATAAGTAATCTTATGCAGACACTCATGATTATACGAGCGTTGCCATCGGGATATAATCGAGATTTTCAGGAAACAAAACAGCCGCTTATGGATAGTGTTGCTATAACGCATGATGCAGTGCGCATATGCAATCTTACTATTGCGCAGCTTAAAATTAATGCTGATATATGTATTGAAGCTTTTAGCAATGAGCTTTTTGCAACTGATCATGTATTGCGTCTGGTACAAAAAGGAATGTCTTTCCGTGAGGCGTACAAAAAAGTAGGATTGGCGCCTGAATTAGTACCTATGGAGGATCCTGTTGTCAATATACAACAAAAAACTCACCAAGGAGCTTCGGGGAATTTGAATCTTGAAATAAGTAATAAAAAATGTGCTGAATATTTAGCATGGATGCAGCATGAGCAATCGTTGTATCAAAAAGCAATTAATCAGTTATTGGAAGGATGATATGACTCAATATTGAAAAATATTTTTTTAAATACTAATATGGTATATTAAAAATGAGGCTGATAAAAATATTCTTTCTTCCAGGCTCTTGATCCTTCGACTTCGCCCCCAAGGGGGCTCCGTCCTTCGACGCGCTTCAAGAGAGCTTGCTCAGGATAAATTCCGGATTTCTCTCTTTCCCCAAAGGCTCCATTCGGTACGAATGGGCCTACAAAAAAAGTTGGTATTTTTCGGACAAAAGTGTATATTTAATGAAGCTCTATGAGGTTTTTTATAAAATTTATAGTTTATGAAGGTTTTTTATGAAAAAAGAAATTCATCCAACCCGTCATGCTGTTACTGCCCATTGCGCCTGTGGCTTTGAGTTTGAAACTCATTCAACATCGCCTGAGCTACGTGTAACGCTTTGTTCACATTGCCACCCATTTTTTACCGGGGCGCAAAAGTTTGTCGATACCGCGGGTCGTATTGAAAAGTTTGAGAAAAAATATAAAAAGAACAAAAAATAGCGGTGTCTCCAGTCATGAACATTTCATGGGATACCTTGAAAGAACGGCGTGCAGAGCTTATTGGCAAACTTGCCAATGCAAGTGGCATGGATACGCGAGAGCGGATTACGTTGCAAAAAGAGCTCGCGCGGGTTTCGGGGATTCTTGAGCTCCAGGAAAAAGTTGAACAGCTTGAAAAAGTTGTCGAAGCGACAAAGCGGGATGCAGCACAGGCAGCAGATCCTGAGTTAGCCCTCCTTTTTAAAGATGAGCTGGAGCTCCTTGAAAAACAGCTGGTCGTAGCCCATCAGATCCTTGAAAATAGTTTGGTGCCTCCTGATGAACTGGGTGATCGGTCAGTTTTTCTGGAAGTTCGTGCAGGAACGGGTGGTCAAGAGGCGGCATTATTTGCGGCTGATTTGGTCAAAATGTATTCAAATTATGGGCTAAAAAAGGGCTGGCGTGTTTCTGTTGTTGACCAAAGTTTTACTGATCTTGGTGGCATCCGTGATATTACCTTGTATATTCAGGGCCACGGTGTGTACGAGCATCTGAAATATGAGGCAGGTGTTCACCGTGTGCAGCGCATACCAAAGACAGAAACAGGGGGACGGATTCATACGTCAACGGCGACGGTTGCCGTGCTTGCTGAAGCAGAAGAGGTGGAAGTTACCATTAACCCAGCAGATTTGCGCATCGATGTTTTTCGCGCAAGTGGTGCGGGAGGGCAGCATGTTAATACAACCGATTCAGCTGTTCGTATTACCCATATTCCTTCAAATGTTGTGGTCAGCTGTCAAGATGAGCGATCGCAGCATAAAAATAAAGCAAAAGCGATGAAAATGCTCCAGGCGCGTCTTCTTGCCCATGAACGTGAGCGGCATGAAGCAGAGCAGGGTCAAAAACGCAAAGAGATGGTTGGTAGAGCCATGCGTTCAGAAAAAGTGCGCACCTATAATTTTCCTCAAAATCGCATTACTGATCATCAAGTGGAGCTGACGCTCAATAAACTTGATATTATCATGACCGGCGAGCTTGATGAAATTATCGATGCGTTGCGCGAAAAAGATCGCCAAGAGCGACGAGCGCGAGCAGTAGTATAGAAGCAGGCAAAAATAATATACTGTTTTTATTCTATTGAAAGTGGCGATATATGAACGTTAATAGACAATATTTGTACGTTTTTTTTCTTATTTTTGGAACACAATTTTCGATCATGAGTAGTGATTTGGGGGTGTCGGTATTGCCGGAAGTTTTACGTGCTGACAGCAATACTAAAAATGGTAATCTTGAGGATTCTCTCAATGACTCATGGACATCGCTAGATTTGTATATAGCTGGAAAGACAGACAAAGAAAATCTTGAAGATTCATGGGATGAGATTGAAGAAATTGTTGATAAAAATGAGATCAAAAATCCTAAAAAAAGAGAGGCTATGGAAAAAGGGAAAAAAAGGTTCTACAAACGAATACCACATGTTTCTTTGCGTGAACCGGGAGATAAGCCTTTTTTTACTGTGTCAATTAAAGAAGATAAGACTGTAATGCCGGATGTCAAAACGATATCAGTGGACGATGCAAGTGGATTTCTTGAAAATTTGTCATTGGATATTTCTGAAATAAATCCGGTGCAGGAATCGGTACAGAAAAAAATAAAAAACAAGAAAAAATTGCCAAAAACACCACTTGAAAAAAAGATTGATGTGTTAAAAATTCGTATGAAGCGAGCAGAAGCTCGGTCGAAAATTCCTAGATCTGAAAGGTTTAAAAAATGGAAATATCATGAGGAATGCAGAAGAGTGCCGGTACAATATCCAGTAATCAAAAAACCTAAAATTATTGAAATAGAAAATGTATCTCGTGAGGCAAGCAAGATGCCATCAAAACGGCTGGAGGAAGCACAAAAAATAGCAGTAAAGCATATAATATGGAAGAAGGAAATTAAATATCTGCTTCGCAATCTTTACGATAACAAACCTGCTGAAGGGCAACTGCCGTTGAAGGATATCATTGAGCGCCATAACAAGCTTGTGGAAACAAATTATAGTAAAGCTCATTTTTCTGTGCTTAAAAGTCCGTCTGATATACAAGAATATAACAATGGAAACATTTCTGAATTATCAAAAAAAAGAATAGAAAATTTTGTTCGATACCACACTGAATTTGTGAATAATTTTAGAAAAATATATGCAGGGTTACCTAAAGAAAAAGTAAAAATGTCTCCAAGAAGTTTCAAGAGAATGAAGAAAAAATATGTTCGTTTATATCGATATAATAACGCAATAATTGAATGGGGAAAAAAAATAGAGACAAGAATAGCTGAAGAGATCACGCCAATTCCTGAAGTTTCCAAAATGTTTATACCAGACACAACGGCAACACCGGAAACAATAATGCCGAAAATCCCAATTGATTTTGCAAAAACATTGGTACAAAAAGAGATCCAGCCATATGATGGAAAGGAAAAATTGGCTACATGTCGGCCAGGATGCATTACGCCAGATGATTTTCCCATCAGAATCGAAATATCGATTACAGCAAATAGGGGGCCACGTGATGTTCACAAAAGGTTGCCCCAATTACTTGCAATGCCCTATGGATTTGAGCATTTGGCGTTATTTAATCTTGAAAAAAAGTAAATTTACGCATATTATAGAGGGGAAGATATATTTTTCCCCTTTATAACAAAGGATTGCTATGACCACGATGAGTATATGGTCGCGACAAAAACATCAGAATTTATGTTCCCTGCAAACGCATGTGTATGAACTTTCTTTTTCTTACCCTTCTTCCATCTATTTTCCATTTTATAGCTTTAACGGCTATATCTATTAATTTCTAATCTTTTTTTTCTTTTATTATTTTTTACATTTTTGGATCAATAGTGCTGCGTGACAGATTGTTTTTTTGGCTGTTGGGCGGTAATTTTTAAGGATTTTTTATGAAAAAGCATATGATAATTATATTTAGTGGCATTGTAGGAATTGGTGTACTGTGTCTTTTGATTTTCCAAATGTCTCAGAAAAAGAGCGCTGGGGGCATGACCATTGGCATTATTCAAACAGCATCACATCCGGCACTTGATGCGGCGTGTAAAGGGTTTAAAGATGCGTTGGAAAAAAACTCGGCGCATCGATTACCTTTGTCGAGCAAAATGCGCAAGGCTCTGTGGCGCAGGCGCACATGATTGCCCAAAGTTTTGCTCATGACAGTTCCATTGCTGGGATTTATGCGATAGCAACCATGGCTGCGCAAGCGGCGGTAACAAATAGTAGTGACAAACCGATTTTCATTGCAGCGGTGACTGACCCTGCAGCGGCGGGATTAGTTTTTGAGGGCAGTCCTGTCTGCGGCTCAAGTGACTTGGTTGATGTAAAAAAAGAAGTAGATTTGATACAGCAGTTGACGCCGCAGGTCAAAGTAGTTGCATTGTTGTATAATCAGGGTGAAATAAATTCAAGCGTTCTGGCCCAAAAATATGAAGCTGAGCTGCAGGCACAAGGATATATCGTGAAGCATGTGACAGTGACACAGGAAGTTGATGTGCCGTTTGCCGTTGATCGAGCATTGGCAGAAGCAGACTGTATTCTTGCTCCGACAGATAATACCGTGGCATCAACTATTGTATTAATTGCACAAAAAGCATTGGATGCACAAAAACCTTTATTTGTGAGCGACAATATGCTTGTTACCTATGGCGCCTTGGCGGCAACGGGAGTGGATTATTATCAGTTGGGCGTCTATGCAGCGCAGTGTGCGGTCGATGTTCTTATCAATAAAAAGTCGGTAGCCGACGTTGGCATTGCAAAATCGCGCGTAGGTGAGCTGTTTATCAATAGCACCGTTGTTGCAAAACTTATGGTGACGGTGCCTGAAGAACTTAAAGAACATGTCCATTTTGTTACATCATCAATATAAGGAGTTCTATGATACTATCTTTGTTCATGACCGTTATTGAGATGGCGTGTTTGTACACGTTGCTCGTGGTCAGTGTCTGGATGACGTCGCGATTGCTCAAGTTTGAAGATATTTCCATTGAAGCAACTTTTGGATTTGCTGGTGCTATTACTGCGCGCTTGCTCCAAATTGGATGTTGGCCAGTGCTGACTCCTTTTATGGGAATGTTGGCAGGAGCGGCGTTGGGAATTGTGACTGGTTTATTGCATTCAGTCCTTCAGTTGTCAAGTGTGCTGAGTGGGGTGATTATGGTAACCGCATTTTTTTCTATCAATTTGCTTATTGCATCAGCGAACGTTCCACTCATGCATGTAAAAACAGTATTTGATCTGATACCATCGTGGAGTTTTGTCAGTTCAAAATGCATGGTTCTTGCCATTATTGCGGTTGCTATTATAGCGTTTGTCCGCTGGTTGTTGCGGACGGAAGTTGGGTTCGTGCTCCGGGCTGTTGGATCAAATCCGCTGCTTATTGCCCACCTGGGAAAGTCGCCCGCTTTTTATAACGGTGTATGTTTATGTATTGCTCATGCATGTGTAGGACTTGCGGGCAGTTTGTTTGTGCAATATACCGGCTTTTTTTCACTCTGGTCAAGCGTGGGTATTGTAGTGATTGCATTTGCGAGTTTGATGCTTGCCATGACCATTCGTGCTTCATGCGGCTATCATCTTATTATTGGTCCCTTATTATATCAAAGTATTATTGCCGTCAGTTTGTATGCACACATTGCACCTGAGTGGAATAAGTTAGTTGCAGCAGTACTGTTAACCTTGTTACTTCTTTTTCAAAAACGGAACCTATTATGTTACGCATAAATCAAATAATGGTCTCGATGCAGGGGCAGCAAATTATTCATGACATGACCGCATCTGCACAAGCGGGAGAGTTTATTTCAATTATTGGACCAAATGGTGCGGGAAAAAGTACCCTGCTGCGAGTATTGCAGGGTCTTGTGGTACCAGACGGAGGAACGGTGATGCTCGATGAGCAGAATATGCTCACCATCTCTGGCCATGAACGGGCACTTTTGATCAGCACATTATCCCAGGATACAACTGTTGGATCAGTTGCGCAGATGACCGTGGAAGAAAATTTGGCACTTGCGTTGTATAAAGGCAAGCGTCTGGGTTTTGCTGATGGCAGACGAGTATTGCAAAAATCTGAGGTGTATGACACCTGTTTACGCTTGTTTGCAAAAAAAGACATTTTCAAAGAATATGTGTACAATTTATCCGGTGGTCAGCGACAAATGCTTGCGTTTGTCATGGCAACAGCGATTCCACCGCGCTTGTTGCTGCTTGATGAACCTGCAGCAGCACTTGATTCAGCATCAGCCAATCGGATGTTGTCTTTTGTTCAAGAGTTTGTCAAAGCACATGGTATTATAACGCTCATGGTGACCCACGATTATGAAGATGCCATTCATCGTGGCAACACATTATGGGTGATCAAGCATGGCACCATTGTGCGAACATATGGTGCTGAAAAAGCGAGTATAACGGGAGAAGAATTTTTATCATTATTATCATGAGAAAAGGGATTTTTTTATGTATTGCAAATCTATCATAATAACAGCGATGATCTGTCAAACTATACATACTGGACCGAAGTCTGATGAGTTGTCTAGCAAAAAGCAACTAATGCAAAGAACTAAAGAATTTATGGTGGGTGCGGGTGCAGGAGTTTTAGAAGTTGGTATAGATCAACCGCTTGTCTATCTTAAAAATAGTTGGCAGTTGGGGCAAACGCCGAGTCGTAATTTGTTGGCATGGTATAGAGGAGGATTTATTAATGCAGCAAGTATGGGGCCGATAACAGCAGTGCAACTTGCCGTTGCTGGTGGCGTAAAACATTTTTTCCCTGACAGGCACAGTGCGTCAGCACAATTATGGGCAAATTTTGTCGGTGGATTTTCCTCCGGTCTTATTAGTGGTCCAGCAGAGTTTGTAATTCTTCATAAGCAGGCCATAGGCAAAACGAGCACGAGTCCAAAAAAGTTTGCCTGGTATTCATATACGCGTGGTATGTTACCAGCATGTCTCCGCGATGGTGGATTTGCTGCATGTTGTTTTGGCCTTACGCCGCTGATTAAAGCGCGCATACAATCAAAAAATAAAACTGCCATAACTGAGTTACTAACATTAATGGTGGCGGGTGGCATTGCAGGTATAGGAGCGGCAACGGTGACCCATCCTGCCGACACTATAAAAACGTATATGCAACATGATATGGAAGGCAAGACATGGAAAAATATGCGTGCAACGGCAATGAAATTATATACAACAGAGGGATTGAAAGGATTTTACAAAGGATATACACCGCGAGCATTTCGCGTTATTGTAGGAACTATAGTTATGAGTGGCTTTGTTGAGTTTTTTAAAGCATATAAGTATATCTAGGCAATTGTATGTTGCTGTTACTATTTTTGTTTGCTATTCTACACAGTTATAATGGTGTGAGTTCTTTATTTTAAACATGATACAGTCGTGTAACGAGAAGGCGGCTATGGAAACTATGTCAACCCGTTTTATTGTTGTTGCTGGAGGTGTAATTTCTGGCGTAGGAAAAGGTGTCGCCACCGCATCCATTGCAAAAATTATCAAAGAGCATGGGTACCGCGTGACGGTTATTAAAATTGATCCGTATATCAATTATGATGCAGGAACGCTGCGCCCCACCGAGCATGGTGAAGTGTGGGTGACAGAAGATGGCGGAGAGATTGACCAGGATTTGGGAACCTATGAGCGATTTCTTGATCAGGACATTCCAAAAAAAAATAACATCACCACCGGTCAAATTTATAAAACGGTGATCGACAAAGAGCGGCGCGGCGAATATTTGGGTCAAACAGTCCAGTTTATACCCCATATTATCGATGAAATTATTACCCGCATAAAAGATGCAGCGCAGGGAGTTGACATAGCCATTGTGGAAGTGGGCGGTACGGTGGGAGATTATGAAAATGTGCCATTTTTGTACGCACTCAAGGCGCTTGAGCGTGAGCGGGGAGCTGATCATGTGCTCTACATTCTTGTGACCTATTTGCCTGTTCCTGGCCATATTCATGAAATGAAAACAAAACCGACGTTGCAGGCAGTGCGCTTGTTGGGCGAACAGGGGATTTTACCGGATTTTATTATTTGCCGGTCCCATGTTCCCATTGACCATATACGACGGAAAAAAATAGAAGAGTGCGCGCATATTCGTGCTGATTATATTATTGCTGCACCTGATGTGGAATCTGTGTATGAAATGCCCGTTATTCTTGAAAATCAGGGTCTGGGCAAAAAGATTTTGGACCATTTTAAGCTTTCTTCAGATACTGCGCCGTCATGGCAAAAATGGCAACAGCTTGTTTCCCATATTCTCCACCCGGAAAAAAAGAAGCGTATTGCTATTATCGGCAAATATCAGGAAATTGGTGATTATAGTTTAACTGACAGTTATATTAGTATTTACCATGCATTAATGCATACCGGAGCATCTGCCGGCATAGGTATAGAAATTGAGTGGGTCAATGCGCAAAATTTTGAACAGAATCCTGAAAGCCTTGAACGGCTGACCGAATGCCAGGGAATTATTGTTCCCGGTGGTTTTGGCTCATTAGGTGTGGAGGGAAAGATTGCGGCGATTTCGTACGCACGAAAATACAAAATTCCGTATTTAGGCCTTTGTTATGGCATGCAGCTGGCAGTGGTCGAATTTGCCCGTAATGTTTGTCTTTTGACAGGAGCTCATACGAGTGAAGTGGACATGCATGCACAACATCCCGTTGTTACTTTTCTTCCGATGCAGCATAACACGCTGCAAGACAATAATTATGGGGGAAGTATGCGCCTTGGGTCATGGAGTGCGCAGCTCAAACCGGCAACGCGGGTCTATAATTATTACCACATGCGTTCTGGCGCGTGGCTTGACCGCGATGGCGTAGTTCATGAACGCCACCGACATCGGTATGAGGTCAATCCTGCGTATGTACCGTTGCTCGAAGAAAAAGGGTTAGTGTTTTCAGGGTCGCACATGCGTGCTGATGGTACACAGCTGATGGAATTTGTTGAGTTACCGGATCACCCATTTTTTGTTGGCATACAAGCGCATCCTGAATTTAAAAGTCGTATGGGCAATCCGCATCCTTTGTTTAGTGCATTTGTGGCTGCATGTTGTCAAAAATCTGAAGATTTATAGAAAAATAAGTTTTTTCAGTCCAGCAAAAATTCCTGAGGTTAAAAATTTCATGCCGGCACCATTTTGCAGATCAGCCGCTTTAATTTTTTCCTGGTGATATTCAGGCATGACCACGATAATAGTATTGAGTTGTTCAAGTTGGGTGATCAGGATTTGCATATTTTGTTCAAGCTTGAGAGAGCTTTTGGCTGATTTTTTCTGGATTTTATGTAGGTATCGGTGCAAGCGTGCAATATTTTTGTCGACCATATATTTATACTGCAATAACGGAAGATCTTTGTATGGGTTATTGGCCATGAGGCGTTTTGCCTGTTTTTTATTATGAAGATCATTGGCAAGCAATAGTTCTCTTTTTAATTCAAGGTGAGAAGGGTCTGTTTCTGCTTGAGCAACAGTCAAAATAGTGTAATGTTTTTTTGCGGTAATTTCGTACACATGCGCTGCCTTTTGGCTGAGAGTATACGTTCGTGGAAGATTTTTCTTTTTACGCTGTATACACCCGGCAAGCAGGAGCACGCAGGCCCCTAGAAGGGACATCAAAAAACTGTTTTTTATAGTCATAATAATTTCCTAAACGGTTAAAAAAAGGCTCTCTGGTGTGGTGGTATAAAAGAATATCTCATGTATTATTTTAATATAAAAATATAAAAAATAAACCGCTAGGGAAGTGTATATAATATATTTATTTATAACTGAAAATTATTACCAATGCCCCCTTCCCCAGTTCATTCTGAGAGGAGCTTCTTTCTTTAGCCGTTTTTTCAGATGTCTTATTCCACCCAAGCCTATAGTAAAGCTGATAAGGTGGTATTGTTATTTTGTGTGTTTCGCCGATAACATTGAATGACGTGTAAAAATCTACCCCAAAATGTTCCTGAAATAAGACCACTCACTGCTGCGTCAGTCATCCAGAAAAAAATATGAAAGCGCATTTCCGGGTGCAATGCGTAGGTGAGACCAAGGGCATATTTGACAATAAAAAATGATAGAGCAAAAACAAGAGGGACCCAGCTGCCTGGACGATGAATAAGAAAGCGCCAACCAAGAACGATAATGTAGACGAAAATTGCCCACACCCACCACGGTGTGCCCCATACTATACTGAGGATTGACATGTATATTCCTTAAAAATAGAAAAGTAAAAATTATTTAATTCTTTCAATAACGTATCAAAAAATTTTAAAAATAAGAATGATGCTATACATAATCCAGCCGTTTTTTCAGACGTTTTATTCCCCACCAGCCAAAGAGCATAGTAAAGCTGATCAGTGCTGCAAGACAGAGCCGGAGTGAAATAAAATCTCCTTCTATGCCCATCGCATCACGAAATCCTTCTGTTATATACAGGATTGGATTGAGTAACCCGATATATGACGCTCGTGGAAATACAGCATGGAGTGCAGCCCAAGAAAATTGAAAGCCGCCAAATATCCATAAAGGAAAGACAAACCGTGTCCACGCACTTTCAAGCACTGTTATATCTTTAACCATGCTCGTGATTAATATGCACCATGTTGCATAAAAAATATTGTTTATAACGAGTATAATGAGAAGTCCAATAAAAGATATCTGTGCCAGCGGGAGGTGGCTGCCTAAAAAAAGCATACCAAAGAATGTCATAAAAAAACTCATGATGAGCATTTGTGATGCCAGCGAAATAATTGTGTGCATAAAAGCAAGCCAAGAAGGCATGGGCAGTGTTAGTTCATATGAGATTATTTTTTTATCACTGTCGATATCACTGATTAATTTTGCCACACCAGAGTATGCTTCAAACGATCCTACCATTGCTATACTTCCCGCAAGCATAAAGGCGCCAAAATTTGGTGCAAGACCAAAATAGGGTAAAATTTCGCCCATAACAATAAGATTTGCAATAAGTACAATGGTATCGTCAATGAGTTTATTAAAAAAGTTCTTTTTAAAGGTAACAAAGTCTGCGCGTACTAAGGCAAAAACTGTTTGTCCATATAAACACCACGTTGTGTAATAATGCGTCATACAATATCCTTTTGTTCTTTGGTAAGTTCTATAAATACTGATTCGAGGGTATGTTTTGCATAATCAGTTTTGAGTGTTTCTGGTGTTCCGGTCAATTTTATAACACCTTTATCCAGTACACATACTCGGTCAGAAAGATGCTCCGCTTCTTCAATATAGTGTGTAGTGAGCAAAAAGCTTGTTCCCGAGTTGCGCAGCATGCGCATGTAATCCCAGAGCTGGTGGCGCACATGCGGGTCAAGGCCAACAGTTGGTTCGTCCAAAATAATTAACGCAGGTTTATGGACAAGCGTGCGAGCAAGGAGAACGCGTTGTTTATAGCCGCCAGAAAGGGTCATTGGCATGGCATCAGCATAGCGTGACAATTCAAAATCAGTGATAAGTTCGTTGACTCGTTGCACCGCGGCCACTTGTATACTTTTTTTGTATATTTTTAGTTTCAAGTAATAACATAAAATACCCTGTATTTGAAAAGTAAGAAAATTGTGGAATAAAAAAACTGGCATAATCTAAACTGCTTTTGCATATAAAAACAGTAGATATGCGAAGTGCCGAGATATTATAAAGAAATGCGTATTTTAGTTTTTCATGACGGTAAAACCCTAACAGTAATGACTAGTTCAAAGAAATTCTAGCATTCACTGGGTGGCTTGTAAAGCTTTTGAGAAAAAGCGCCAATGCATAGGAGGGTTGTTTTTTAATTTGGCATTTCAAATTATTTCCTATAACTACCCATTCACTCAGCGATTTGACATTTTTAATACGTATACGTATAATATAAATAATATATTTTTTACCCTTTAAGTCAGAGGAACTATTTATATGATGGTGTCTCAATTAGGTGTTATTGTTCTTTTTGTAACTAATCCCCAAAAAAGTGCTCTTTTTTACCAAGAAATTTTGGACATGAAGCTGGTGGAAGAATCACCCACGTATGTAATGTTTGCATTACAAAATGGCGTTATGCTTGGGCTGTGGTCCCGTTACACTGCTGAACCGCGCGTAGAAATGCCTGCTGGAGGACAAGAGCTTTGTTTTGCGGCGGAAGATGTTGATGCGGTTTACACAGCATGGGGGAAAAAGCATATTACTGTAGCTCAAAAACCTGAGGAACTGGATTTTGGCCGTACATTTGTTGCCTTAGGTCCTGATGGCCACAGAATACGAGTATATAAACTGCGGAAAGCAAATTAGTGGCGCGCTTTTGGATTGCTGTGGCGAGTCGTGAACATGTCTTACTAGGTGTTGCAGGAGGCTTTGCACAAGTGTGTCATGGCAAGCCAGGACCTTTAAAGCGTATGGCTGAAGGTGATTTGATTATCTATTATTCACCGACAGATAAGTTTGGTGATAAAGCTCCATATCGGCATTTTACTGTTGTTGGAAAGGTAAATCGAGGTGAGCCGTATGCTTTTGCTATGAGTGAAGATTTTATTCCATGGCGTCGCAATGTTACTTTTGCATCATCGCATGAAACAGCAATTGAACCACTCATTGATCAGCTTTCTTTTATTCATGACAAGCATCGATGGGAATTTCCTTTCCGGCGCGGATGTTTTGAGATTCCTGCAGCTGATTTTCGTCTGATAGCCAGGAATATGGGAGTTGTGTTAGATGCGTAAGGATGTTGCATTTAAACATATAACTGTCCATGATGCTCCAGAAAAAAGTCCTGGTTTTTTATTATGGCATATGAGTACAACATGGCGAAATTCCATTGAAGCAGTACTCAAGCCACTCTATCTTACTCATCCACAATTTGTTGTGCTTGCGACATTAGGATGGTTGACGAAAAATGGTGAGCGTATCAGTCAAGCTACTCTTGGAAACATGGCAGGACTTGATCCTAATACCACATCGCAAATAATACGAAGCCTTGAGTTAAAGAAACTTATTAAACGTGTGCAGTCATCAGATAATAGGGTAAAGAATCCTTTGTTGACGATCAAGGGATTTCAAACTTTAGCCAAGGCACTGCCGGCGGTAGAGTTAGCCGATGCCCAATTTTTTAAAGTATTAACCGAGCAAGAAAAAGATGTCATGATGAAAATTTTTCAAAAATTAATCTAAAAAATCAGTTTCTCATATATTAAATTGAGAATCAATTTTATAACGGTAATAGACATGATAATTATGGTTCTTTTTTGCAATTTCTTTAATGGCATGTACTGGATGATCGAGAACTATGTTTCTGCCGCGAAAATCTTTGACAAGAATAGTTTGTGTAGGTTCTTTTTCATCAAGCATTGTTGTTGTGAGGTCTACTGCTTTTGTCATTTCCAGCTCCTCTTCTAAACTCCAGCATAATTCTCTATCATTGCCAGAGATTTTCTTAAGTTGTTCAAGTCTGTCGGTGAGCTCGAGTATTCTTGCTAGTTTTGCATTGGCAAGCTTCCATTCATTTGGAATAAGGGACGAATAATCTTCTGAACATAAAAACTGACTACCGAGAGTAGCTAAAAAAATACAAAAATATATATGTTTTTTCACGGATTACCCTAAAAAAAAGGCCGGAGAAAATCCGGCCTTATAATGACTATTTTCTAGACTATTATACAGTAGTTATAACATCAGGTGTTGCAGAAATAACCTTATCCTTTGCTTCTTTGAGGGCAAGCGCGAAGGCGGTCAGCAAGGCTACAATTTCTGGATCAATTTTTGCATCAGTTTTTGACGCACCTTTTGATGAGCCATGAAGGAGATAGTTGTAAGCTACAAATCCAACAAGGGCAAGTAATCCTGTGTACTCTGTTAATTTTGCTAAATTCTTGAGAACATAGGCATCAAAATTACCAATAACACCGCATGGTTTTGCTTTTACTTTTTTATCTTTAATAAGCAGTCCATCGGGGTATTCTTGTTCGAAATCTATGAGTTTAAATTCATTACCGATGAAGCGATGAAGCGGCAACCAGACTAATAGTCGAACACCTTCTACAATGTTTTCATTTTTTATATGGTTTATTGCCAGTTTGAAGTCATTTTTTATGGCATTAACCAATTCTGACCATGTTTTTGTGTAGAGGCTTTCATCGGTGGAACGGGTCCATAAACGAATCAAACATGCCAAGGTAAATCCACCAACACAGAGAATTGTCAGACGAGCTTCGTGGCTTAGATTTGTTGGATAGGCATTTTCGAACCAGCTTATAAAGTGTGGAATGGCTTCTGCTTCTGCGGCACGTGAAGTTTGTACGAGACCTGTTGCGATTAACGCTGTTAATACATAGGTGCAAAAACTTTTCTTGGTGATCATGAAAGAAAATCCTTCGAATAAAAAAATGTTAAAAATATGACTTGCGCAATAACGCACTTTAATTATAAGATTGTTTTTGCACAAGTCAATAATTATGGGCTAAAATTCATGTATTATGGCTAAAAATATTTTTTATAACGCATAATAACTAACGATTGCACCAATAAAAGTAATAAGAACGGGAATTTTTACTAATTGAAAATCCCATAATTTGTATGCCAAATTACAACAGGTGAGAGCAATGATAACCGGTGTTCCAATGTAGACAAGAGGACCCCCCGTGAGAGCAAGTACTTTACCAAGGCCAAAAGTGGACAGAGGGATACAGGCAACTAGCGTTGTTGTAAGAGCCATAATAAATGAGATTTTGCCCTTGAATAGAGTTTTTTGAAGATAGTCAGCAACGGTTGCGCTCAAGGCTATTGCCGTTGACAAACATGCCATGAGAACAGCAGTGCCGATAATAAAGGAGCCTTTAAAGCCGAGAACATTAAATGAGATGACGCGAAACAGTTCTCCTGCATGAAGATTTTCCATGCCATGACCATGGTACATACCAAGAAGGCTCATGCCAATATAAATCAGGGCGAGTATTGCAGTACCAATAAAACCGGCTTGAAGGCCAACTTTAGCTGAAGTTCGTGGATCATAGTTTGAGCCGTACATAACTTTGAGTAATGTGATAACGATGGAGGCAAAGAAAATGCCGCCAAGAAGGTCAAGCGTTTCATAGCCCCGAATAAAGTTTGAGGTAAATGCGGTAAGTTCGGTTTGATGAGTGTCGACAACCGTTTCTGCCATAAGCAGCCCTTTAATAATTATGATAGCAAGAGAGATGACCAAAAGTGGGCTGATAACTTTGCCGAGTACATCAATAATTTTACTTTCACGGAATGTTGCCAAAAAAGTAACACCTAAAAAAATGAGAGCAAAAACAAATGAAGAGGCAAATCCCTCCTGCTGCAAAAAGGGGATAGGAATAAATGGTGCAATCATGATGTGTGACAATGTTGTAATACGAGGGATGGCGATAGCTGGTCCTATAATGAGCATGCAGCTGCCGATGAATATGTTTCCTATGTTGTTGCCAAGGCGGCGGAAAAAGGCTTTATAATCACCGTCAAAAAAAATCATGGTGATGAGTCCCAGAAGAGGCAAACACACGGCTGATAGTAAAAAACCTACCATGCCGAATGCCGTGTACTTGCCCGCTGTCATGCCGACCATAAGAGGATACATGAGATTACCAGCGCCAAATAACATAGAAAATATTGCAAGTCCGAGAGAAATTATTTGCGACATCGATGCTTTTTGCATGTAAAAATCCTTAATAAATATACATATCATTCTTATTGTATTCCCTCTACCCATCCAAAAGTATCGGAGACATCACCATACTGAATACTGACCAAACCGTCAAAGATTTTTTTTGTTACCAGCCCCATTGTTCCATCACCGATACCATAATCAATATCTTTGTACCGCATTTTTCCAACAGATGCAATAACGGCAGCAGTGCCTGTGCCAAATACTTCAGTAATGGTGCCATTTTTTATGTCACGGAGAACGTCAGTTATAGCAAGTTTCCGTTCATGCATGGCAATACCCCATGATGTTCCGAGTGCCAGTACACTTCTTCGCGTCATGCCGGGTAAAATTGAGCCAGACAATGCAGGTGTTGCAATAGAGCCATCAGCATAGACAAAGAAAATGTTCATGGTACCTACTTCTTCAACATAGCGGTGTTCTCGTCCATCAAGCCACAGTACTTGCGAACATCCCGCTTTATGCGCTTCTGTTTGTGCACGTAAACTTGCGGCATAATTACCTCCCGTTTTTGCTTGTCCAACGCCGATTGTCGCCCGTGTATGCTGATCTTCAACTAAAATAGAAAGTGGCTTGCTTCCTGTTGCATAGTAAGAACCGACCGGAGACATGATGATAAAAAATAAGTAGCTATTGGAAGGTTTGACACCTAAGCTTGCTTCCGTTGCTATCATGGTTGGGCGAATATACAAAGAGGTGCCGGGATCAGCAGGAATCCATTGTTCATCGGCAACAAGAAGTTTTTTGAGCCATGTAATGACGGTGGCAGGATCAATTTCAGGCATGCTCATAATGTGTGCGGATTGATTCATCCGTTCAAAATGATCCCGTGGTCTGAATATGCGGCAGCTGCCATTTTTTGTTCTGAACGCCTTCATTCCTTCAAAAATTTCCTGTCCATAATGCATATGCGCAGATGCGGGAGGAAAGGAAAAATTGTGGTACGGCTCGATGCGAAAATTGTGCCACCCTTCAAGAGTGTTCCATTCCATGACAAACATGTGATCAGTAAACTGGGTGCCAAATGTAGCGGGAGCTTGGTGAATGTGGTTTTGACGGTACTGGTGCCAGAGGAAATAAAAACCAAGAGTAACGCAGATGAATATGCCAAAGATATAATGTGTTTTTGTCATGATTATTCCTTATCTTTTTTTGGAATGTTAAAATAGTTCAAACCTTGCAAAACAGTGCTACTAACCAAAAACGTGGCAAGTCCTTTGCGGCCGTGTCGTTGGAATCGTGGGAATCGTGGTTTTCCTGTTTTTCTTGTGGATCCTGCTGCGAAAAATCCCCAACCGCCAACAACAGCGCCAATGCTTGCAGCGCCTTTTACAACGTCTTTTACATGAGTTGTTGTTTTGTTTTTGTTCTGTTCTGTATTCTGTTTTTCCATAGAATGCATAGATGATGTGTAGTGTGCACAGCACACGACCATCATAGACAATATGTATTTATACATAGTATTATCCTTATAGGTTATTGTATGCGTTTGCAATACTACAAAATGTAAATATAAAAAGTTTATTGCAAAAGCAAACGTATATTAAAATATCGATACAATTAAAAAAAATGAGTGTATTTAAAAATTAGGGGGTGTGCTTAGCGCACAAGAATAAGGGGCATGCAGAGAAGCACGCAAGAGAGCGTGAGAAGAGACGAGAGAAGGGTGGTAGTAGAAAAAGAGAACAATTTCGATGATTGACAACTCCTGCACCAATTGGTAGGAGAAGAATAAGTGTATGTCATAAAAATACTCCTATATGAGGGTTAATATAATAAAACTACCCCTTTAGGATACCAGAAAATAGAGAAAAATAAAGAAAAATATTCAAAAAGGATAAATTATGCGGTACAGTGTTATTTTGATGGGAATTGTTACTATCACGTTTTGCACTGCGCTTTATATGAAGTATAATGGGCGTAACGGAACGCAAAGGAATATGACTATGGAATTTTCGAGCCCCGCTTTTGCCAAAAATGGCCCTATTGACCCCAAATATACCTGTGACGGCAAGGATATTTCGCCAGCGCTTAATTGGAAAAATGCTCCTGGAGCGACAAAAAGCTTTGCCCTCATATGTGATGACCCTGATGCGCCCCATGGAGTCTGGGTTCATTGGGTGTTATATGATATTCCTACCACGGTTACTTCGCTGCCAGAGGGAGCTTCTGCGGCAAATATTGGTGCTGTCGAAGGAAGAAGTAGCTGGGGGGCGGAAAAAAAGGGGTATGGCGGACCATGTCCTCCGCAGGGCACTCATCGGTACTTTTTTACCCTCTATGCACTTGATGTTTCCTCTTTAAAGCTTGCAGGTCAAGCAACAAAACAAGAGGTTAAGGATGCGATGGAAGGGCATATATTAGAATTTGTAGAACTCATGGGAACATACACACGAAAATAAGTACTGGGCATTATGTATATCAGATGGTTTGACACAATTTCCATGGGTGATGTTGGTATTGTTGGGGGCAAAAATGCATCGCTTGGTGAAATGATTTCTCATATATCCGGGCAAAGAATTCGTATTCCCAACGGTTTTGCTATTACTGCAGATGCGTATTGGCATGTTCTCAAAGTCCACACTCTTGAGCCGCAGATACGTGCGCTTATGGGAAAATTGACTGATGTGCACAATGTGGAGCTTCTTGGCACCATTGGTAGTCAAGTGCGATCGCTTATGCTCAAAGCGGAAGTTCCTGATGATCTGCGGCGCGAAATTCTTGGTGCCTATAAAAAACTTTCTGAACAGTATAATGTTGCCAATGTTGATGTTGCCGTGCGTTCATCCGCAACGGCCGAGGATTTACCGACCGCATCATTTGCTGGCCAGCAGGAAAGTTATTTGAATGTATCTGGTGATAATGCACTGATTGTGGCGTACAGCAAAGCGTTGGCATCACTTTTTACTGATCGTGCCATTGTGTATCGAATTATGAATAAATTTGATCATTTTAAAGTAGCACTTTCCGTGGGCGTGCAAAAAATGATTCGTTCTGATTTGGCAATATCGGGTGTTGCCTTTTCATTAGATACTGAATCTGGATTTAAAGATGTTGTGGTGATTGATGCATCATATGGTTTGGGAGAGGCGATTGTTCAAGGGCTCGTGACACCTGATCTATTTATGGTACATAAGCCAACACTTGCCAAGGGATATCGGTCGATTATTAAAAAAAATAAGGGAAAGAAAAATATAAAAGTGGTCTATGCTGGCGCGGGTGTTGAACAGGTTGCAGTGCCTGAAAAAGATCAAGAACTTTTTTGCATGAGCGATGATGAAATTTTAGAGCTGGCCCGTTTTGTGGTGACGATTGAGAAGCATTATACAGCGCTTCATGAAAAATGGACACCAATGGATATTGAATGGGCAGAAGATGGCCATGATAAAAAAATATATATTATCCAAGCGCGGCCTGAAACGGTTCATAGTCAAGAAAATAGTGCAGCAATTGTTCAGTATCAAATTACGAGCGGACAAAAACAAGAAGTGCTGGTAACAGGCATGAGCGTTGGTCAGCAGATTGCAACGGGAACGGCCCGAATTTTAAAAGACATTCATATGGCCGATACGGTCAAAACAGGAGATGTTATTATTACTGACATGACTGATCCTGATTGGGTGCCCGTTATGAAAAAATGTGCTGCTATTGTGACCAATAAAGGAGGGCGCACCTGCCATGCAGCGATTGTGAGTCGGGAGCTCGGCATTCCCGCTCTTGTTGGCACTGGCGATGCAACAACAAAAATTCATGAGGGGCAAAAAATTACGGTCGATTGTAGCCAGGGGCTGTCAGGATATGTATATGATGGCATGGTGACATATACCAAAAATAGTATCAAGCCTGAAAGCCTTGGATCTTGTCCTGTCGATATTATGATCAATATTGGTGATCCTGATCGCGCATTCGCACTTTCTTTTTTGCCAGTCCATGGTGTTGGACTTGCACGCCTTGAATTTATTATTACCAACAGTATTGGTATTCATCCGATGGCGCTCATTCATCCTGAAAAAGTGACTGATACGGCAATTATCAAAGCGATACAAATTCGGACAGAGGGATTTAAAACAGGAAAGGCTTTTTTTGTCCAACAGTTGGCAAATCAGGTAAGTATGATTGCTGCAGCGTTTTATCCAAAGCCAGTTGTTGTCCGCTTATCTGATTTTAAAACCAATGAGTATCGCCATTTACTGGGTGGCACCTTTTTTGAACCAGTTGAAGAAAATCCGATGCTGGGCTTTCGCGGTGCGTATCGATATTATCATCCGCTGTACAAAGAAGCATTTGCGCTTGAATGTGAGGCGCTTGTTTGTGCTCGTGAACATAAAGGATTTGATAATATAAAAATCATGATTCCATTTGTTCGTACAGTTTCCGAAGCTCAAAAAGTTATTGATGCTTGTGCAAGCAACGGTCTTGAAAAAGGCAAAAATGGCCTTGAAATAATTATGATGTGTGAAGTTCCATCGAATGTATTGCTTGTAGAGGAGTTTGCCCGTTATTTTGATGGGTTTTCCATAGGATCGAACGATCTCACGCAATTAGTGTTGGGTGTTGATCGCGATTCTCCTCTGTTGTCTGCTGCGTTTGATGAGCGGGATGAAGCGGTAAAAAAAGCATGTGCATTGGCAATAGCAGGAGCAAAAAGGGCAGGCAAGCATATTGGTATTTGTGGTCAAGCGCCGTCAGATTTTCCCCAAATGGCAACGTTCTTAATAGAGCAGGGGATTGACAGTCTATCTTTAAATTCCGATGCGGTTATTCCATTTTTGATGCGCTATTCTTCGACCTTTCGACGATGAGCTCAGGGCAGGCTCTTGCTCAGGACGAACGGGGGAGGGAAAAAATAATTTTTTATGCTTTATCCCACATTGAGCAGACCTCAAATTAAGAAATTTTGTATAAATAACGAACATGATCTCCCAAAAGAGATAAAATCTTTTTTTTCAAATCACTTATTCCTTCAATCATAATCTCGATTTTATCTCCAATTGTAATGATTACAAGATTAATTCCATGAAGAATTTGAAATAGCCACCGCAACGTTGGTGTTGCGGTGGGCTTTTTTATTTGATTGGGTAAAGTTTCCCCAAGACTCTCTAGTTGTCTTCTAATTCTTCGCTGCGCAATGGAATACACCAAAAGAGCAAGTGTCATAACCATAAGTAATCCCTGAATACGTGCTGGATTCTTTAAATAAAGAGAGGCTGCAAAAAAAGAATGATTTTTTAAAAATGCAAAACCTTTTTCAACGGTGTTATTTTGCTGTTTATAGGTCCGAACAACATCTACATCAGAAAGATCTTTGTTTGAAGTGTTGGTAACCAAAACATAGCAAGATTTTTGATCAATTAGCTCATTAACAGCGTGTTGGTTAACCACAATTGTTGCGTTAATTTGAAATGTTTCGCCATCAGGCTGTGTATTTTTTTTGGGGCGCCCCGTAGAAGTGTATTTTTTAAGCAGGATAATATTCTGAGAAGCAACAGTATGATATTTCCACTTTTTTGCCAAATTAAGTAGCGCTAGCTCTGCTTTTTCTTCAGAATCAAATCGTTGTGCTTGTAAGTGAAAGAGCTCTTTTTCTATTTTTTCTGCTTCTTTATCTTTCCATTTTTCTACTGTGTACATAGAACGGTTTTTTGCTTCATCAGAAAACACTATTATACACCGCACTTCCATGCCATAATGAACAAGCTCAACAATCTGAAACTTGTTGCTATCGTCCAATCGCTGCCACTTTTTGTCTTTCATAAAAGACTGAATGATTAGTTGATTTTCAAGATCCAATGTTCCCGGCATGCGGGTAATAAAACGCAACTTTTTGAGGTTTTCTGCATTTTGTTCTGTATATATTTTTGAATCGCCAACAACAAATTGCACGCCATCAGATTCTTTGATTCCTTCAACAAGCTTTTGTGCACGTTCCTTAAAAATAGCATTGTCAGATTTATTGCCGTTCCAAGCTCTGCTGGCGGTTGGAATGCCATCTTCATTTACAACAAGTTCTAGAATTATTTGTTTGAGATCAGGACGATGATCCTTTGAATAGCCATAAGTAATCTTTACCTCGTGCTCATCTGTATCCGCATCATATTTACCAGTTAATGAGAAACTTGTTGTATCATTGTGTGCAAATTTAGAACTGACTTTTTCTTGTGTGCATACTGCAAGAGAAATCTCACTAAACAAGATATTACATCCATATTCAACAACCGCATCTAGGCTTCTTCCAAGCTTAAAACGATTAAAATGTTCTGCCTCTACTCCTTTACGAAAAAGGAGCTCCAGCGCTTTATTTTCAAAGAACTGAGGGGTTAATGAAAGTGGACGATCAGAAAACCCTAATCCATTTATAATCATTCCTGCCACAGCCTCTCCCGTGGATATCTCTTCCTTTTCATTTGTTAGTATGCGATTATCAATCATTTCCACGATTTTAAGCTCCTTTATTACACTAGCTACAATTCCCAAATGATCAATACGTTCTACTTTTACTTTCATTTTCAGATTCCTTTTTGGCTTCTTTTGTACCTTAAGTCCTGAAAATAGTCTAAATTAAATTTTTATTTTTTTGAACTGCTCAATGTGGGCTTTATTTTTTGCTCCGCCTCCAAGAGAGGCTCCGCGAAGGACAGAGTATGTTCCAAGTTTTACGCCCATCTGAATGGGCATACCACGAGCATTTTTATATTTCTCTTCTAATAATAAACTGTCTTTTTTGTTCAGAAGCACGATCGTTGAACCGCCAAACTTGAAAAGGCCGGCTTCATCACCCTTTTTTATGGGACTGCTTTTTTGGTATGTCCATTCAATTTTGCCAACGCACATGGCGCCAATGGCCATCATAATGGTGTTTTCATCAAGGATTACATAGTGCCGTTCGTTTTCCGTAAGCGGTTGGATGAATTTATAGACAAAAGGAGCAACCGATTCATATTTTCCTGTAATGCGATGGGGATTGTCTGGTGAGCAGTCGATGGGAAAATGAAATCGATGGTAATCATGAGGAGCAAGATAGATCATGGTTAATGTTCCACCAACAAATTCTTGTGCGAGTTCTTTATTTTTGAGTAATGTATCAAGATTAAGTTCTTTGTTTTTGATAAAAAATAGTTTTTTTTCTTGAATATTTTCAAATGTATATACTATGCCATCTGCAGGGGAAATAAAAGCATCGGTAGATGGATCAATGGGGCGTGCATTGCTGTGTAATTTTCTCGTGAAAAAATCATTAAAAGTTGTATATGCTGAAGGATCATCTTTGTTGCTTGCTTCATCCATGTTAATATCATTTTTGCGGATAAACCATGGTATAAAGCATGTGCTCCATCGTCTGTCTGCGCACCAGCCAAGCATCGCACTAAAATACCAGGTACTGAGACAATAACGGAGAGTTTTGCCAATAGAAGTTTTGTAAAAAAAATTTGTTCTTTGGCAACAAGATGCTTGAAAAAAGAAGAACATGCTCCCCATAATAAGGAGCATGCTCATAAGTATAAATGTCTTTATTTTCATACAGTATGCATTAAAAGGTTGAACTCTTATGCGATAAATGTATAGATATGTTCAATTAATGCAACCATTTCCTTATAGTTTTCAAGAGTTGAACGTGTTGAATTAAGGTGAATAAGACGTGGTTGCTTATCTTTTTCCTTTATAATACCTATATAAGTCCAGTGTCCGCTGCCATGTGTTCCAGTGTGGCATGCAAGATGTAAAGCCATAGGTTCTTGTGATGTGAGTAATTCTTGTATCTGATTCCTAAAAAGGGGAATATCCCGAATTTTAAGGTTTTTATACGTTGCATCACTGATAATCTGAGTCTGTGATTTTATAGCTTTTGTTATATATACATGAGGGAGATTAAGTTTTGTTGTCCATTCAGAAATCTTATTGTCCTGCATTAATCCCAGACGACTCGTTTCAATTTTATACTGTGTGACCATTTTTTTGTTTTTTTCGATAATATTTGCTGCGGTAATTTCTTTGCCCTCAGCTACCAATGTTTCTACAGCTCTTGCGTTAATCAAAGTATGGTATCCGCAAGTGGCATTTTGTTGTACATTTGCTGGCAGATGAATAATGCGTTTTGCTTGCAAAGATTGTGGTAAATCATAATATCCTTTTGCTAGAGCATTTTTGTAGGCTTGCACATATGATATTCCTTTAGCTGGCCTAGTAACAGGTTTTTTGACAAATTTTCTGATCGGCCTTTTTATTGTGGCTGAATGTCGTCTCGTTAGCCGCTTTGCAGCTGATCCATTGAGTTGTTGATCAAGCTTTTTTGCTAGTTCGGCATCCTTATCTATTTGGATGTCTTCAAACGTAGATGCATTATTGTGCGTAGTTGGTTTGATAATAGGTTGTTTTTTTACTGGAACCTTTTTGACTGGTGCCGTAAAAGGTTTTTTAACACTTCCGGCATTTTGTTTTTTTTGCTGCTGAGTACGTGGGCCATTGAGTTGTCGGTCAAGTTCTTTTGCTAGTTCAGCATCAGAATCAGTATTTATTTGCTCCGGTGTAAAAAAATTAGTTATCGTGTCATTATTCTGAATCTTTGGTTGTGTGATAGGTTGTCGTTTTTTTACAGGGCTTTTTTTGATTGCTGTAATTTTTTTTCCAGGAACTCTTTTAGCAGGAACTTTAATATTTTTTTTAAAAGTAGGTGCATTGCGTTTCTTTTTCTGAGGTTGTTTATTAAGGGTGCGATCAAGTTCTCGTGCAATTTCGGCATCGTGGATTTCTTGTGCTAATTTAGCATCAGAATCCATTTTTATTCTAAAGGGATTAGTATAACCCCCGTTATTCATTGCAGGTGCATATGATATGCCCATCATCATTATAGTTATAAGAATCATTTTAAATATCTTCATAGTAATCCTCCATTTTTTAATCATTTATACTACCTATATACATCTTTAATGTATATCCTTAGAATATCATAAAAATGCAGTTTGTCAATTTTTTTATTAAATAAGGCTATTTATATTGAATTTGAGGCTTTATACAGCTCTGGAGGAGGGTTTTGAGGGCTTTTTTGGGCGAATGTGCGTGCCCAGGCAGAGAAAGGGGTCTTTTTCGCTGTACAAGTCGTTGTTTTTCCCCTATAGGAACTATTTTTTGAGGGTGGGACATATGGGCATGGCCGCAATCAAGGCACCAAAGGCCTTGGTAGAAGGTTAAAGTTTTGCAGGGGCAGGCGCATGAGACGGGATGAAGTTCTTTATTATCGTGAGCTTTTTCAAGATACCAGCTATTATCCATACACCCGGGAGAGGCAAGAGTTATGCCATACAAAAGTGATATACCTATAAAAAAGCTATAAAAGGCTATCTTCATGGACCTTCCTTTTTTAAATGTTGTTTGGCTATGGTTTGCAAAAGCTGGGCGAAAAGTGCATCCAAATCAGGAGTTTGTTCTTGTTCAAAAAATGCAGCAGAGGTTTTAAAGGTGTGATACATGGGGCAGGTATGTAATGAAAGGTATGTTCCGGTAAAAATGATGCACAGAGAATAAAAAAGATTCTTTTTCATCTGTTTTCTTTCTTGTATATTGTGCGATTTCCTTACTTTTATTCTAAGCAAATGTATTGTATATTTGCAATAAAAAAAAATATTAATGAAAAATAAACTATATACAGAGCATGTATTATATAATAAAATGTCGACAAAAATAAAAAAAATAGTATTATTACAGTGTGTTTTACTTATTATATATTAATATTTATTAAGGAAATTTTTATGTTCAAAGCAAATAACGCGGTTCTTATTGTAATGAGTTTAATAAATTTTTTGGGGTGCACCACTGCGTGGGGAACGGATCACAATAATAATAAAAAACGTAAAGCCATAGAAAATGATTTGCCAGAGCAAAAACGACGAAAAATTGAAGAACAAAAAAACAAAAAAGTACAACAAAAAATCGGCCGTCGAAAAGAAATAGCAAAAAATTATGCATTGTTGAAAGAAGAATTGTGTGGACCAAAAACAATAAAGATAACGCAGCTTGAGGTTCTGCAAACATCAATACCTGTTATAGAAGAGTTAGAACAAGAGCTTATTAGGCTTACATTAGCTAATGCACAATTATTGAAAACGACTGGGCTTAATGATCTTTTTGCCAAAGAACTGTTAAAAGATAGTCATATTGATCCAGAATTTCCACAATTTGTACAAGATACTTCCGATTATACTCATGGTAAGGCACAAAAGGCTTTGATTCAAGTGAGAAGTCTATCTTGTAATAAGAAGAATAATAACAATAAAATGTAACTATATTATTTATCTATTTTTTAAACAATACTTATGTTAATGAATAAAGTGCGCTTGAAATTGTGTTCGTTAAAAAGACCTGGACAAAAATAAAAAAGACATTACATTGATTTTGGTGTTTTCAGAATAAAAATTTGTTGTTTGTAAGGTGTTTATGAATGCAACAAAAAAAATACAAGGATGGGGTTTATTCATTTTCATGATTCTATGGAATGGAACTTTTGTATGGGGAGCTGATAAAAAAAAGCGAAAAGCAGTCGACTTCTTATATTCTCCATCAGTAAGAAGCAAAAGAAATAGAGTTGAAGAAGAAAAAAATGATCAAGAACAAAAAAGGGAGAGAGAACAAAAAAGGCGTGCAAGTATACAACAATCTGTTGATATTTTGAGGGACCGTGTTTCTAGACCCGAAGATAAAAAAAAATTTATAAGTCAAGATACGGTTTTAAAAAGGGTTGTCAAATTGGTTCGGGGGACTCTGTTTGATGTACCATTGGCAGTAGAGACCATTACGGAGATGGGAAAAACTACAATACCTTCTGAAATTATGGTGAGTGTGAAACAATCTGATGAGAGGGTTTTACTAACATCTGAAGGGAATATTGGTAATTTTTTTAAGGGTATCCGGGAAATATGCAAGATAAAAACGGGAGAAGTCCACTGTACTCAAGAGTTTGATATATTAAAAAGTAGTGTAAATAAAATTGTAGAAAAAAGATTTCATGGAATGTTGAAGAATCGTATTTTGTTGTTACAAGTAGTTTATAGAATATTAGAGACAAAAACTATTAGACTTGATTCTAATTGGGTAGATGAACAAATAAAAAACTATAAAAATGAAGTGTCGATCAATAAGATTCTGGATTTGGATCAAAAACAATGTGCAGAATATGTTCTAAACCGTTATACCGGGATAAAAAAAGGACTGAGGGAGATATCTTTAGTTCTTGGCATATCAAAGGCCAAAAGAGCATATCCAGTAATATTGCAAAAAGCCACTAAAGAAATCAATGCTATTTATGGACAAGAAAAAAGGCATTCTCATGGGTTGTCAGATGAAATGATGCCTAAAGTTATATTAGAGTTACAAAAACAAAATGTTGTATTAAGGCAACAATTAAACGAGCTAGTTGATATTAATTTGGCTAAAGGAAGCCATTTTACTTTAGACATGGATGATAATTCATGGATTGAAAATCTGTAAATATCCTACTTTTTACAATTTGTACAAGATAGTTCTAGTTATACTAATTATGTAAAAAAAAAGCCTGAGTTCAGGTAAGAAATGCTCATATATCTGGAAATAATAATAAAGAAATATAACTATATCCTTTATCTATTTTTAAAATAATGTCTATGCTAAAAATAAAGTGTTCCTGAAATTGTGTTCATTAAAAGACTAGACAAAAATAAAAAAACCCTTACAGTATTGCAAAGCTTAATTGAGGCACATTTTCTTTATTGAAAGGGTTTTTTTATGTATGCGATAAAAAAAGTAAAAATATACATGTTATTGGTTTTTGCAGGTGTAGGGGGTGGAAGTTTGATATGGGGTATGAATGGAGAGAAGAAGCGTAAGTGTTTAGAGCCTATGAATCCGTTGCCTGCCAAGCGTTTAAGAACTGAAGAAGTAAGAAAAATTGCGGCTAGACAAGGTAGAGTTAGACGAAAGGCAGTTAGAAAAGAATTGCATGAAATGAAAGAACATTTGAATAAATTTTTTAATAATGCAAACATAGATCCGTCCAATATATTCCGTAACAGAATTGTACAGTATGCGCTAGCCTTTGAAATAGTAACAGGAGGAAAAAACTATCTGAACCCTACCTGGTTAAAAGAGAAGAAAATAGAGTATGACAAAAAGGATGTAGTAAATAATGAGGGCAAATGTTTTAGTCGTAAGCAATACCATTCAAATTTTAGAAGGGAAGAAACGAAATGGCTGGAAAAGATAGGAGTGAATCTTGGGATATGTGGAAGAAATCGCTTACCGAAATTGCAGGCATTAAACGAAAGACTTATTTCTCTCTTAGGCCCAGATACGGCTTCTTTTTCAAAAAATGTGGTTGAGAAGGGAACAAAGGATAAGAAAGAGACTGTAATATGCCTTGGAACGGTGAGGAATGGAATACAAACTAATGATAGTACTGAACAAGGGAAGCTACGATATACTCAACAATGTATGGCATTAAAAATCTATTTATGCGATATTTTAGAGGAAAAATTTCATAGTATGTTGAAAAATCGTATTTTATTATTACAATTAGCTGGTAGAATATTGAAAACAAAGACTACTGTTTTGGATCTTACTTGGGTAAATGAACAAAGAAAAAAATATGAATATGAGGTACTGGGGGGTCTCAAGGATAATGTTACATATTGTAAAAAACAATATAACGGGCAAAAAAAAGAATTAAATGAAATTTTTTTACTTCTTGGCATGAAAAAAAGTACAAGGGGTCAAGTAATATTGCAAGAAGCACAAGAGAGAATTCGTCTTATTTATGAACAAGAAAAGCATCCTAGTATGTTATCTGCAGATAAAGGACATGCGAACAGGTTATATTGTAATGAAACATTAGGGGAAGAATGTAACGAAAAAGAAAACAAAGGAAGTAATTTATCTGCAAAAATTGATGGCCTGAAGGAAATTCTTTTTAGTCCAGAGGAAAGAAATCAAGAATTTCTGGATAAACAGAATGTTTTAGAAAAGGCTTGTAAAATTATACCAGAGTTGCAAAAAGAAAATGCTGAATTAAGGCAACAGTTATTTGAAAGTCATGTACAACCTATTATATATGGTCTTGAGGATAATTGTTTAAATAACAAGCAATTATATAATGGTGATGAACAGATATCTTTAGGTGATACAATTGAAGATGATTTGGGTGATGATGCATGGTGGCGATATTTGAATGAGACATATATAAAAAATAGTACAGAAATAATCTAAATAGTTGCTTTATATATTTTTTCAAGCAGTGGCTTATAGACAGGAGAATTAAGGCCAAGATACATATTTGCCTGCAAAAATCCTGCAGGAGTACCAAGATCGAAATGGTTTCCCTCCAAAAGATAGGCGGCTGTTTTTTGTCCATTGCACAACATCTGTTTTATTGCATCAGTGAGTTGAATTTCTCCTCCTGAACCGGCGCTTGTATGAGCGAGTACATCAAAAATTGTTTTTGGTAAAATGTAGCGGCCGACAATTGCATAACAAGATGGCGCTTGCTCTGGCGATGGTTTTTCAATGAGATCATCAACCTGGAAAAGATTGTTAGCGAGCTGTTTTTTGTAGGCAATAATGCCATATGATGAAACCTGCTGTCGGGGAACTTCTTGGACAACGAGGATGAGGGCTTCATGGGTGTTGGCAAGGGCAATAAGTTCACCGATGAGCGATGGTGGTTGTAAAATAAGATCATCAGGAAGCATGACAGCAAAATAGGGATTGCGAATGGATGCGTGTGCCATGAGCACTGCATGGCCAAGGCCACGGGGCTCTTGTTGTTCGCAAAAGGTGTAGGTCGCACTGTGGATTAACTTATTTGTCTTTGTCAGTGCAGTTCCTTTATGCCGTTCGGCAAGAAATGCATCAAGTGCCGGATTTGGCTGGAGATATTCTCTGATCGCCTGTTTTTCGCCATTATCAATGATGCAAAAATCAGTGATGCCTGCTGCAATTCCTTCTTGGATGATATAATGGATTGCCGGAGTATCTATGAGAGGAACAAGTTCTTTTGGTACTGATTTGCTAAAGGGCAAAAATCGAGTGCCCACTCCCGCCGCAGGAATGACCGCCTCTGTTATGTTCATCAATGCTCCTTTTTTTATAACAAAAATTCGTACTGCTCAAGAAATGCAATTTTATTACTATGTAAAAGTCGAATATCCGGTATTCCATATTTAATCATGGCAAGGCGAGTGAGGCCAAAGCCACACGCAAATCCTGTGTATATCATAGGATCTATATGCGCGGCACGAAGTACATGGGGGTGAATAAGTCCAGCGCCAAGAAGTTCTATCCAGCCTGTTTTTTTGCAGGTACTGCAGCCTGTAGTGCAAAAAGGGCAGGAAGCGTAAATTTCAATGCCTGGTTCGACAAAAGGGAAGTAGCTCGGTCTAACTTGAATTTGTAGATCTTCTTTTTCAAAAAAAATTTGTAAAAACATTTTGGTCGTTGCGAGCAAATGAGATAGAGAAATGTTTTTGTCCACGAGTAAAAATTCGCCTTGGTAAAACATGAAATCATGCGATGCATCAGTTGCCTCATTGCGATACACACGGCCGGCGGCAAAAAGTGCGAGCGGCGGCTTTCGTGTTTGCATTGCTTGTACCTGGACCGATGATGTGTGGGTGCGGAGCAGCAGATGGGGGTGATTTGCTATCCAGAACGTGTCTTGCATGTCGCGCGCAGGATGATCTTTAGGAATGTTGAGAGCTTCGAAATTATAAAAATCTGTTGCCACTTCAGCGCCGCTGACCAGTTCGTATCCCATTGAACTAAAAATATCTTCAAGCTGCGCGATGAGCTGGCTATAGATGTGCTGACTGCCGCGCACCGGATTATATGCAGATGTGGTGACGTCAAAACTGGCATATTTCTGGGCATTCTGTGCATCAATCTGCTCATCTAATTTTTTTTTATGCTCGTGCCAGGCATTTTGCAGCGATGTTTTTAACGCATTCAGAGGGGGCCCATAGATACGCTTTTGCTCAAGAGAAAAATCTTTAAATTGTGCCATAAGGTCTGCTACTTTGCCAGTACGGCCCAAGAATTGAACGCGCACGGCTTCCAAAGTAACCTGATTATGTGCACGGGCGAGAGCTTCAGTAAATGCAGTGTGGAGTGCAGAAATTATGGAATCTATATCGTTCATGGACAACCTTTATGGAATAAATAACTATTCAGTGTATAACGTACCAAAGGCGGCTTTATATGACAATCAAAAATATACGATTTATTTGACAAAATATGGGAAAGAGATACCATACAAATATCTTCTTTTTGTATGTCCGTATGCCGTTTTTATGCCGGGGTAGCTCAGTGGTAGAGCGTAAGCCTGAAGAGCTTAGCGTCGTTGGTTCGATTCCGACCCCCGGCACCATTTTATAAAAAGAGGTATTTTCCTTATGAAGCACATTACACAAAATCATGATCACGCATGGGATATTTTAATTCAAGAACTGACAGCAGGCCGTGTGACCCACGCATATGGCATATTGCGACTTCTCGCATCGACAATACAGGATCAAGGATTAGTACACGTTCTTGCAGGGGATTTGTATAATGCCGCAGGAGATTTAGCAACAGCGCTGAATTATTACGGCAAAGCATATGAGTTCTACATTGTTGAAAAGCGTGAAAAAGAGGCAGCAGCTTTAGCTGAGCAAATAAAAATCATAGGCCAATAATAACATCAACAGCTAAATTTTTCCGCAAAGTGACCAGGGAATCATACTGGAGCAAAATATGTTTGTTAGTGCGGAGACGCAGCTGTTTTCCATTGTCATGAAAAACGAGCTCAAGCGGAACGGGGCCGCTGGATAATGTTGTTTGTAACGTTTCTAAAAGGGTGCCATCGACACAGGGTACATGGATCCGTGCATATTCTTTTGGTTGCCAATCAGTAAATACTAATTCAAGAGGAACCATGTTTTGCGCTTTTATTTTGCACTGTGTTGTACTGGTCAAATCCAATCCCCCTTTAACAACAAACACATGGTACTCGTCAAGCCAGGGTGAAATTTGAGCATATAATTTAGGAAATACAATAACTTCTGCCGTTGTTGTTTTATCTTCCAGATGCACAAAACTCATGCGTTCATTTTTTTTAGTAAAAATATCTTTGCGTGATTTGAGCAGTCCTATACAAACGACTGAAATTTCTTGTTGCTGCGGCTGGGCAGATTGCATGAGTGCAACTGCTTGCTCAAAAGATGTGCAGGCAAGAAAAGAAGAAATATGATTATAGGTGTCGAGTGGATGAGCGCTAATGTAAAAACCCATGACGTCTTTTTCCTTTTCTAGTTTTTCTTTATCTGACCATTCTGCACGGTGTATAAACTGATATTCACTGTGGTGTTGTACATTATCTGGCTTTGCACCAAAAAGGCCCATTTGTCCCGTTGCAATATCTTTTTTATATGCGGCGGCTTGTTCCATAATAGCCGACAGTTCATCATATTTTTGTGCCCGATTTCCGGGCATGTTGTCAAATGCACCTGCTGATATAAGATTTTCAATAACTCGTTTATTGGTGGTGCGCAGGTCAATTCGTTTACAAAAATCAAGTAAGTCTTTAAATATTCCGTTCTTTATGCGCTCAGAAATAATATTTTCAAGGGCGGTGAGGCCGACATTTTTAATGCCCTGGAGACCAAAAAGCAAATTTCCAGAAACAACGGTAAAATCCACAGCGGATGTATTAATGCTGGGTGGCAGGATAGCCAGGCCCAGATCTTTTGCTTCTTGGAGATAAAAGGCCATTTTTTCAGGGTCCCGGACTTCAAGCGAGATGAGGCATGCCATAAATTCTGCTGGATAATTTGCTTTTAAATACGCCGTTTGATATGCAATTAAGGCGTAGGCTGCCGAGTGAGATTTATTAAAGCCGTAGCCGGCAAAATATGCCATAAGATCAAAAAGTTCTTTTGCCTTGGCCACGTCAAATCCACGTTCTTGTGCTCGCTTGTTAAAAAGAGAGCCCTGCTTTTCCATCTCCTCTGCTTTTTTCTTTCCCATCGCGCGACGTAACAGGTCCGATTCTCCGAGTGAATACCCAGCAATGGCCGATGCAATTTTCATAACCTGTTCTTGATAGACAATAATGCCATATGTTTCTTCAAGGACCGGTGCAAGCTCAGGGAAAATATAAGTAATTTTTTGTCGCCCGTGTCGCCGTTCTATAAAATCGTCCACCATGCCGGAGCCAAGAGGTCCTGGGCGGTACAGTGCGTTAACGGCAATAATGTCCTCAAATTTATCCGGCTGCAGTTTGCGGAGCAGGTCTTTCAGACCATCAGATTCGAGCTGGAATACACCGGATGTTTTTCCTTTGCAAATGAGATCAAATGTTTTTTGATCATCAAGGGGAAGTTTGTCAATATTGATCAATATTCCATGATTTTTTTGGATATTCTGCACGGTGCGGTCAATGATGGTCAAGTTTTTAAGGCCGAGCAAATCAATTTTTAAAAAGCCAAGACTTTCAAGTTCAGTCATTGCATACTGCGCGACAAGCTCACTACTTTTTGGCGGAACATACACGGGAAGCACTTCATCAATAGGATCGGGTGATATGACAATGCCAGCGGCATGTTTTGAAGCGTGACGGGTAAGGCCTTCAAGTTTGAAGGCAATATCAAATAATTTTTTAGCTTTTGGATTATTGGTTACCAATGCATGCAAGCGTGGCTCTTGTTCAAGTGCTTGCTCAAGCGTGATTTTTAACTGTTCAGGAATGAGTGAGGTGATGGCATTGGAATCCTCAAAGGAAAATCCAAGGACTCGCGCGACATCTTTGATGACTCCCTTTGCAAGCATGGTACCAAAGGTGATAATATGACATACTTTTTCGTGACCATATTTGTTGGCAACATACTCAATAACTTTTTCTCGTCCTTCAATACAAAAATCGATGTCTATATCAGGCATGCTGATTCGTTCGGGATTTAAAAATCGCTCAAACAAAAGGTTATATCTGATAGGATCAATGTTGGTGATTTCTAAAGACCAGGCAACGAGTGATCCTGCAGCAGAACCACGACCGGGACCAACGGGAATTCCCTGCCGCCGCGCCCATTGAATAAAATCACTGACGACAAGAAAATAGCCAATAAACCCCATTTTTGTAATAAGATCAATTTCGAGCGCGAGGCGTTTGTCGTACGCATCATACTCTGTTGAGGGTATCCGGTCATCTGCTTTGAGTTTGCCCAAACCATCAACGCATAATTTTTCAAAAAATGAACTTTGCGTGTGCTCTGCTGGGATTGCAAATTGAGGAAAAAATAGCTTGCCCATTTCAAAGGTAAAGTCGCACGAATCAGCAATAACGCCCGCATTCCATATCGCATCTTCGTGTCCAGGAAACAGCGCAAGCATTTCATCAGTCGAGCGCATATGAACGCGACAGTCACCAAACGTGTAACGGTCCGGGTTGTCAAGAAGGTCATGGGTTTGAATGGCAAGCATAATTTCATGCGCGTGCCGATCTTCAGCATTCAGATAATGACAATCTCCCGCTGCAACGAGTGAAATTGAGCGCTCTGCGCTGAGGTCAAACAATTTTTGATTAAGCTCTTTTTGCTGCGGCAAATCATCCGGTTGCACTTCAAGAAAGAACCGATCTTTGCCAAAAACCTGCAAAAACCAATCGACCCGTTCATGGACCGCTGCCATATTATCCGAGAGCAATAATTTTGGAATATGACCGCCTAAGCAGGCAGAGGACACGATTAGCCCCTCAGAATATTTTTCCAAAAGCGCGTAATCGATCCTTGGCTTGAAATAAAAGCCATCCTGATATGAGTGAGCGATCAATTTGCACAGATTTCGATATCCTTGTTTGTTTTGCACGAGCAGAATAAGATGATAATATTTATTTTCCGCTTCTTTGACTCGAACATCCTCAGTGAAATACGCTTCCATGCCCAAAATGGGCTTAATACCCGCAGATTTGCACTTCTGAAAAAATTTAACCGCACCAAAAATGTTGCCATGATCAGTAATGCTCAGCGCCTTAAAATTAAACTCTTTTGCTTTTTTAATGAGTTTATCAAGTGCAATTGCTCCATCAAGGAGCGAATATTCAGTATGGAGATGGAGATGAGTAAAATGACGTGACATGGGGCTACACTATGCATAATATTTGTTAATGATTGTATTAGTGTATAACAAGGGAAAAAGAAGTAAAATTATGTTTGGGTCATGACTAGCAAACGTTATATTTTTTAAACAAAGACAACAAAATTTTATAAATATTTTTATCTCTATTATTAAATCTAAACTCTGTTTCTTTAAGATGCAAGTAAAAAGTTGAAGAATGCATACCTTTAAACTTTAAAAGGCGGGATTTAGCGATGCCCCAAAAGCCTTCAATGCCATTAATATGGACATTGCAGCCTCTTTCTTTGCGAGCAAGTTTAGTTGAATGATTGATTCTAAAATGGCTTTTATATCCTAATGCTACAAGCCCGTCATAGCCCTTCCATTCATCAGAAAATATTGTACTGTCTCGTGAAACTTTTCTACAAATTACTTGCTGGAGCGTCTTAGCTTTACAATTTGGAACTATGTTTGTATATACTTTTCCGTTTCGTTTACATATACCAAAAACTTTCGTTTTATTCGTACCGCGCCCACGTTCCCTTTTTTGGGATTCTTTTTTCTTTCGATATCTTGATCCAAAATAACTCTCATCTACTTCAACTTCTCCATTAAAAAGTTCTTGTTTCTCACATTCATTGGCTATTACAGTTCTAATTATTGTAAGATATCGGTTAATTGTATTTCGATTCAAACCAACTACAGCCGTTATTTGTTTTGCTGTCAAATCTAGTACAAACAGTCTTAAAATTTGCCTAAATTTTGCCTTCGAAATTTTTGCGCAATGTAAAACCTTCTTTTTATGCTCCATGAGCTGCATCCTAACATTTTTTGGTTAGGTTTGCTAGTCATGACCCAAAGATATTAAAGAGTTAAAGGATCTGGAACCGGTACTTCCAAAATTATATTTTAAAGGAGCAGAAGACGGACTTCTGCCGACTTTCTTTAAGGTTTCATGGCGCACTGTTACCGGTCAGTGAAGAGACCTTCATCTGTAGTTATTTATATGTGACCATTGCAAACAAGGGATGGGCCATGGCTCATAGCGGCAATTAATCATTTCTATTATAAAATTATTATTGTGTGCTTTTTTTATTATGCCGTTCATATGGTATACTATATATGGCTTAAAATTCCGTATATTTGTTTTAAAAGCTAAGGGACTACTGTATGAAAAAAGTAATATATTCACTGTTTATGATGATTTTATTAGGTATTGCTCCAGCAATTGAGGCGACATTCTTTAACTTTTTTCAAGGCAAACAGGAGTATGTTGAAGATATCGCGCAGATCAAAAAATATCCCGTTGCTCATGTGTATGAACCAGAGACGATAGCAGAGGTTCAAAAATTGGTTGCTGAAATTCAGGGGCCAATAGCGGTGGCAGGGGGGCATTTTAGTCAGGGTGGCCAGATTGCATATCCTCAGGGCATTGTCCTTGATATGCGCAAATTATGTGCCATTAAAGCGTGTGATTTTGAACATAAGTTAATCAGGGTGCAAGCGGGGGTGACCTGGCGCCAGATACAGGAGTATATAGATCCTCATAATTTGTCTGTCGCTGTTATGCAATCGTATAACGATTTTACGGTGGGCGGTTCTTTGAGTGTTAATGTCCATGGCCGCATGCTTGAGTACGGTTCTTTGATCGATACCATAGAGTCGATTGATATAGTGATTGCTGATGGAACGCTGGTGCACGCAAGTCGTGCAGAAAATCCAGATATTTTTGCCGCAGCTATTGGAGGATATGGACTTGTGGGGGTTATTGTCCAGGCGATAATTCGGTTAACAAATAATGAAAAATTTGAGCGACGCATTCATATTGTTCCGGTGTCAGATTATGATCATTTTTTTCATACCTATATTCAAACAGATCCGCAGGTCAAGCTCCATAATGCAGTGCTTTTCCCAAAAGAAAAAAAGAAGATTATGAGTGTTGCATGGTGTTCAACGGACAAAGATTTGACCATTACTGATCGCATGCAAAAGCCAGTACGTTTTTGGCAAGTAGTTATCGGGGGCCATTTGCTCCAGCGGTTGCCGTTTTTGCACCATATTCGCCCGTATCTTCAAGAAAGCAATATGAAAGATGATCTTGTGTGCTGGAGAAATTATGAAATGAGTTGGTCGGTCCAAAGTATCGAGCCGCTTATGCGCATGATTAGTACCAATGTGTTGCAGGAGTATTTTGTTCCTTGTAAAAATTTGCAAAGCTTTATCGAGCAGTTGTATGAAATAATTGATCAGTATAAGGTGAATATTTTGAATATATCTGTGCGCTATGTCAAAGCGGACACAACGTCAGTGCTTGCCTATGCACCAGAAGATTCTTGTGCCGTTGTTTTGTATATTAACATGTTTAACGCCAAAGTGTTCGTCAAAGGTGCAAAACGTTGGACACGCAAACTTATTGACTGTGCACTCAGTTTAGATGGTACTTTTTACCTTCCCTACCAGCTGCATGCAACAAAGGCGCAATTTAGAACGGCCTACCCTCGTTTTGGTGAGTTCTTGAGATTGAAAAAGCGGTATGATCCAACGGGCAAGTTCCGCAACTATCTTTTTGATGCGTATCTGGAATAATTGGTCCTGAGACGCGCCCCAAGGGGGCTTGCTCAGGATGGGTTAAGAGAGAAAGATTATAAGTGAAGAAAGAAGAAATGAATTGGTCGAAAGCTGCCTCCCAGAGCCTGATTCCATTATTATATTTTCTATTTGACATTGTTTTTATACCTGATATACTGATAATAGTATATTAATGGGTGTTATGATTATGGAGGTTAAGTATGAAGATACAAAAAAATGCGTTATTAGCCCTGGGAATGCTGATTTCTATGCCATTGTTTGGCATGGAAGTTTCCTATGGTGTTTATTATAATAAAGGTGATCGTTCCTATGAAGAAGATCGACATTTTGTTTCAGACGCGAAAGATTTTTTTGCCGTGTATGATGGTCATGGTGGCGAAAAAATGGCAGAATATGCGAAAAATAATGTACATAACAATTATCACAATGCAACGGGATCTATGGAAGATAAGCTGAAAAAGAGCTTTGAAAAAACAAGTAATGATTTTATGCAAAATAATCCTGAAGAAAAAAGTGGTTCTACGGCAATCGTTGGCGCAATACAAGATAACAAAATCTGTTTTGCCCATGCGGGAGATTCTCGGGCGATGCTTATCCGTAACAATACATTTTCTTGCACAGAAGATCATAAAACAAAAAATGTAGATGAAGCACTCCGTATAAATGATATAATACGTGCAAAAAATAAGACAAAAGCAAAGAATGTAAAAAGTGCATATATTACAAATGCCGATGTTATGATACCAACTCTTGGAAAAAATAATATGAACAGACTTTCCATGACTCGTTCATTGGGAGATCGCGAATTTAAAGAATATGGTGTTATTGCAACGCCAGAAACTCAAGCTATTGACCTCCAAGATGGTGATATGATTGTCCTTGCGAGCGACGGTTTATGGGATATTGTCGATACTAAAGTAGTATCTGATTATGTTTGTTATAGCAGTTTGACAACAAGTGAGACTGATATTGCCAAAGGATTAGGAGAAAAAGTCAGAAGTGGGTTTGCTGCATATAAAAACAGTTTGAGCAAGGAAGAACGAGAAAAGTTAAATAAAAGCTACAGTCTTGATAATTTAACAATAATTGTTGTTTTTATTGGTACAAGAAAAACCCCACCGGTCAGTTTTTGGTCACAAGCTTGGAATAACTTGACTGCAGCAGTAACGCGTAAGCCGACACAGTTTAGAAGTATACATACTAAAAAAATAGCTGAAGAGTTACCTTATAAAACACAAACTGCAGGTGGTAACAGTGGAGCAAGTCGCATATGCGCAAAGATGTTTTAAAAATATATAATCAAGTAATATAAAAAGTATGCGAGCAGTTATACAATATTTTGTACCTGCTCGCGTGCTTTTTCAATCGCGACTTTCAAATTAATGGCATGAGTGCCGATAACTGCATCAGAGCATTTTGCCGCAATGGTATTTGTTTCTCGTCCTAACTCTTGCAAAATAAAATCAAGCTGTTTTCCTTTTTCGCCATCAGGTGATGTCAAATGTGCCTCAAAATTATTCAAATGACTTTTAAAACGGACTATTTCTTCATGGATATCCATTTTGTCGAGTATGGCATAGAGCGAATTTTTTTGTGCGTCAGCGACAAGAGTACTGTCAGTACCAAATTCTTGAAAAAGTTCTTGTAATTTATGTTTTTTTGCATCAAACACAATATTTGTTCGCGCTTCTATCTGAGCCATTTCCTGATGCATTGTACGAATTAATTTCATAAAATCATTGCATAAAATAGCGCCTTCTGCAATACGCGCCTCAACAACTGCTTGAATAAGAGCTTCAGTTTCTTTGAAAATATGTTCTTCTGATGTTGTATCAAGTGACCCTTCTTCAATGGAAAAAATGTTGGGCAGTCGCAGAAGATGTTCTAAAGAAAGAGGCGTTGTAATAGAAAAATGTTTTTTAATGCGCTCAATTGCACTGACGTATGCTTCAAGGGTGATCAGTGATGGTTCTATGCCGCCTTGAAAAATATCGATAGAACTCAAGTAGATAACAAAGTAAATATGGCCGCGTGTTAAAGTAGACTTAAACAAGGAAATAAACTTTGTCTCTAGGGGTAACAAAGAAAGCGGTAATTTAGAGGTAACTTCAAAAAAACGGCTGTTGAGTGATTTAAGGCTGAGTGAAATGTTAGCCTTGCCGCCTTGTGGAGTCATGAGGAAAAAGTTTTTTGTTGCAAAACCAGTCATGCTTTGCAAAGCCATGTATGATCCTTATCCGAGATTAGTATATACTTGTTGTACATCTTCATGATCTTGTAATTCTTGTAAAAATGCAAGGGCTTTGTCTTCTTGCCCATTAGACAGATCAACCGGTGTTTTTGCTACCCATTCAATATTTGCTTCTTCCACAGCAATGCCTGCGGGTTGAAGTGCCTTTTTTATAAGCTCAGTATCCCGTGGATCACATAAAATTGAAAGGGTATTTTCGATACGACGAATATCTTTGATGTTGTAATCGAAAAGTTTTTCAAGCAATGTATCTTCATCAACTGCAGCAGAGATAGTAATAATGCCGAGTTTTTCGAACATCCAGCTGACAGCACCTGTTTCCCTGAGGGAGCCGCCGGCAGCAGAAAAAAGATGGCGTAGCTCAGCAACAGTGCGATTTTTATTGTCAGATAAAGTGTCGATAATAATAGCTATACCTGCAGGACCAAATCCTTCATAAAGATATTCTTCGTAATGAACACCAGGAAGTTCGCCAGTGCCCCGCTTTATGGCGCGGACCGCGTTGTCTTGTGGCATATTGACCGATTTGCCTTTTTCTAAAAGAAGCCGAAGTCGCGGATTACTAGCAGGATCTCCTCCACCAGAACGAGCAGCGACGGTAATTTCTTTGATGAGCTTTGTAAATGCTTTGCCTTTTTTGGCGTCTTCTTTTGCTTTTTTATGTTTTATTTGGGACCATTTATTATGACCTGACATAGCAAAATTCCTATACAATTGCCATAACACTTATTTTATTTATATGCTACTTAGTATACTGGGTCGTGATTTATTGGTCTATAAAAAAGGTAGAAAAAAAAGAGATGAACATGGCAGAAAAAAGGGGTACTATTTTTATAGTAATAGGATCAATTTTTATTGGAGCATATTGTCATGGGGCAGAAAAAAAGAACTCAAAAGAGGGACTTGTGATGCCTTTGTGGAATGGCTATGGGTATGCGTGCCGAGGGCAAGAAAAAACCATGCTTACGAGATCTGTTGGGCATATTGATAAAGATTTTTCCTTTTTTGGTATTTTTGATGGTTATACGCAAGCAATGCCAAGTTTATATTCTGGAGGAGAAGCGGCAAGTGTATTTTGTGCTCAAAATATTGTAAGCAAATATACAGAATTAAGCAAAAAAAATTCTCGGCGGGCAGGGATGCAGCCATTTCGAGCTTTACGCCATGCTCTGATGGATTTAGATGCAGAATTTTCAGAAAAAAATCCTAAGAGTGAAGCGGGAACTACGGCACTTATTGCATTACTTCAAAAAAATCAATTATATATGGCCAATCTTGGTAATTCGCGCGGGGCAGTTTTTGGGGGAGAGAAAATTGTTGTAACAGAAGAGCACAAGCCTCTTAATGCAGGAGAAAAAATACGTATTGATAGAATAAATTCTGCTATTGGGCAAAAAGAAAATCGTATAAAAATTAGTGAAAAAAATAGTCTTGAATTTGGGCAACATACGCTTGTTGTATCTCGTTCTATTGGGGATGTGCCGTGTAAGAAGGGCTCATATAAAGGAGCAATTATTGCCTGTCCAACAGTAAAAAAAATTGGTTCAATAACAGAGAAGTATGCGGTAGTGTTAGCAACAGAGAGTTTTTGGAAAGCTATGAATATAGAGGAAGTAGAAAAAGAGATAAAAAAAGGAGTTACAGAAAAAGATGCAATACAATGGAAACAAAGAAATCAAAGACAGTCTTCTGGCGGACCGGTATCTCTTGAAGGTTCAAGTGAACAATTGAAAGTAAAGGCGAGCAAATTATGTGATGTGGCATATGATAAAGGCCTGAGTGACAACGTCTCGGTTATGGTACTCTATTTTGATAAAAAATTTGCAGATCCTTTTAATGTGAATCCAGAGGATGGATGTGTTTTGTCTGAAAAAAAGATTCTTTCTTTGCAAGAGCGTGGACGACTTGGGATGAGTGATCGTAAAAAACGGAAAAAAAGTAAAAAAAAGGTTACCCAGTAAAATACTGCTGACCAAAGAGCTTTTGTTGCAAAAAAGGTATCTTTTGTGGAACAATTTGCCTGCCACGTGAGGTTCGTTCAATATATCCTTTTCGCATTAAAAATGGTTCATACACTGTTTCTATAGTGTCGGCATCTTCTCCTATGATAGAGGCGATGGTTTCCAACCCAACGGGTCCTCCTTTAAACTGTTGAAGAATAATGTGTAAAATGAGAATGTCGATGGTGGTGAGACCTTCTTGGTCAATACCGAGAGCATGCAACGTTGTATGGACAAATTCTGCAGATGGATGACACTGCTTTACCTGAGCAAAATCGCGAACACGGCGGACTATTTTTTTTGCAATGCGGGGAGTTCCTCGTGAACTTTTGGCGATGACAAACGCTGCATCAAGGGTCAGGTCAAGGGAAAGAAAGCGGGCATTTTGAAGGACAATATCACAGAGCTCCTGGTCAGTATAAAATTCAAGGCGCTCAGTAATGCCAAAACGACTTCGCAGTGGTGCAGAGATAAGGCCACTTTTTGTTGTGGCACCAATGAGTGTAAAAGGACTGATGGGTAAATTAACAGCTTTTGCCCCTGCACCTTGGCCGATGATGACATCAACGCGAAACTGTTCCATAGCACTGTATAATACTTCTTCAACGGTGACTGCAAGCCGATGAATTTCATCGATAAAAAGAATATCTCGTGGCTCGAGGCTCGACAAAATGGCAACGAGGTCGCCTGTGCGCTCAAGCATAGGTCCCGTGCAAAGACGAATGTTGACGCCCATGACATGGGCCATGAGAGTTGCCAGTGTTGTCTTTCCCAGTCCTGCAGGGCCAAACAGCAACATGTGGTCAAGTGCTTCGCTTCGCATTTTTGCTGCTTGCGTGTAAATAGCAAGTTTTTCCTTTAGCTCTTTTTGGCCAAGATATTCGTCAAACGTTTTGGGAACAAAATTATATGCCTGTTCTTCTGCTGTTTCTTGCAGTGCAATAATGGCGATTGATGGTGGTACTGTATCCATAACAAACATACATTTGGCAAAGAGGACATTTTGTAGAAATAGCGTACCGTAAATTTGTTTTGCGAGCAATATTTTACCAACAAAGTTGTTGCTGGATTGTAATATTTTGAATAATACCAAGGCTGGCATAGGTGATAAGTAAGTTTGCAAGGCCGTAACTCATGAGAGGAAGTGGTTGGCCGACAATGGGGAGAAGGCCGAGAACCATGCCAACATTAATGACGACAGAAAAAATTATATGAATAAGAAGTCCTAAGCCGGCAAGCTGGACAGAGCGGGATGGATGAATGCTGATAAAAAACAAACTTTTGATAAAAAGTATGCAGTACAAAAGAAGTACGAACAGAGCGCCGACCAGCCCCCATTCTTCACAGAGGACAGCAAAAATAAAATCAGTGCGGCTTTCTGGTAAAAACCGTAACGTATTTTGAGTGCCGTTCAAGATTCCTTTTCCCCAAATTCCGCCCGATCCTATGGCGATCATCGCTTGTTCAAGCTGATATCGTTCTTTGTGAGTACTGCCATATCCTGCAAAAACAAGAATTCTTTTTTTTTGGTACGGTTTGAGGACGTAGTTCCACAAAAATGGTGCAATGCAGGCAATAACTAAAGCGCTGTAGATAAAATATTTTCGAGCCAGTCCCCCAAGCCAACACATACATAATCCTGAAAAGAGGACAATGAGTGATGTGCCAAGGTCAGGTTGTTTGAGAATAAGAACAAAGCTGATGACAAGAAAACAGAGAATAAGAGAGTAATCAGAGAAGGTTTGCAGAACTATGGGATAATAACTATTGGTGTAATATCCAATAAAAGTAGGAAGTGAGACTTTGACCAGTTCTGATGGTTGTATTTTGAAAAAAAAAGCATTAATCCAGCGCTGTGCTCCCATGCCGACCGTTCCTTTAGCCAGTGCGTAGAGTAATAGGACAAGGCTTGCAAAAAAGCCCAGATATCCAAGGCGGGAAAGAGTGCGATAATCGGTTATCATGCACAAAATATAGATGGTAATCCCGACAATAACGCCACAGAGTTGTTTTTTAAAAAACAGAGAATAAGGTTGTTGTGGAGTATAGGTTGTACTAAAAATAAAAAGGAGCCCGATACAGGATAATGCGAATATAATTAAGAAACTGAGACGGTCAGCGGTGTGCCACACAACATGTATTGGTATGTGCATAGTAAACTCAAAAAAGCCCGCTCAATTTCCCGAGCGGGCTGCTGTTACTGAATAATAAACACGTTTTTACGCCTGTGCTGGATTTTGAGCTTTTTGTGCTTGTTCAAGCTGGCTCAAAATTTCAGTGAAAGAAGGAAGCATCATTTGATCTTTTTCTTCAGCAAGGCCATTGTTGCCAAATATGCACAAGAGATATCTCTTGCCAATGGTTTCATCTATTGTTGAATACAATGCATTATAATACATGCTGATAATCATGACTGACATTTGACCAAGATGCATTTCGAGTAATGAAGTTCTGGCAGCAACTTCTTCTTCGTTTGCAGGAGCTGGTTCTTGTTGGAGAACATTCTTTTCCAAGAATCGTATAAAAGGGGTAAGAATAAATTTCATGTCATCTTCAAAAAGATCAAAGGTCTTTTTAATGTTATCACTTTTTGTTTTTTCCAAATGTTCGGAAAGTGCGATGCCCATGACGCTGAGCCGTTCTGGTGAAAATTCTACAATTTGTGGTGCAAAAATACAAAACAGATAGTTGAGTACGTGCTTTTGTTCAATTTTATCCAAGGAACAGACAAATTCAATCCAGGAAATGAGGCGAGTATTTGTTCTTTCGAGCATTTCTTCATTAACACGTCGTTGTTCTTCTTGTATTTGCTCAAGAGCAGGTTGGACGATGTCCGCCTGAATAAATAATGGTCCTGTCATTGCAATGGTACAGGCAAGCATTGTGTAAAGATTTTTGTACATAAAAAACTCCTTGTATAAGGTAAAAATGACTATAATTCTATGGTTACAGTAATGTCAGGGGCTGGTAGCTCCTGGGTGCGATATTCCTGAGGAATAATCCCTTCAGATGAAAATATAACAAAAAAAGGATCATCTGTCATGGTGCTTATCTGTGTATAAAGCTCGTTATAATAATATGCATACAAGAGACTTGCAGCATAATTAAGTTTCATGAGAAGTTTATGCTCACAGCTTAGAGTAACGCCCACTGTTGTTTCACACATATTAACGGTATGATTGCAAATTTGGCGAATAGCATCATAATTTACAAGATCATATATATGTGGGTCAAGGGCGCCATAATCTATAAAAGGAAGACCGGTGCCGTCGAGTACATTTTGGAAAGCACCGGCAACCGATTGTAGCCATGTTTGCATTTTGCCATAATTGTCTACACAGGCCTCAATGGTACTCGTGTATATTTCCTGGTTGTTGTCCATAACTTTGATCAAAAGGTGCCTGCCTTGATCTTGTATGCAATCAAGAGCAGCCCATATATCATTTTCCCAGGCCATACTTTCAAGATATAATTCAGCTTCATGCAATGTTACTTGCATATCTATATGCTCGGGGAGGATAATATTTAAATTTTTTGAAATCGATAATAATGATGTTGCTGCCAGATCTGCATCAGTTTGATAAGCATGTACTTTGGCATAAGTATCCCACGCTTTGTCGAGTGCGAGAATAGTATATAAACGAGCGTACTGTTCAAGTAATGATGCTTTGTATGCAACATATAAAAAATTGAGCAAAACATACTGCTCATGGAATGAAAACGAACTTGTTATTTCACTGATAGGACGAGGATAAAACTGGAGGCTATCATCATTTGATTGCAATGGTGCTGAAAAAAATCCGAGACCGAAAACAAGGAGAATAGAATAAATTTTACGCATAACTATCCTTTGTGACAATAAAAGCAATTGAAAGAACTCTTTCAGCCTAGATGATACGAATAAAAAAGCAAGTCCTTTTATGCCACCATTATAACATCAAAAAAATGGTCGGGGCGGCCAGACTCGAACTGGCAACCCCTCGCTCCCAAAGCGAGTGCGCTACCAATTGCGCTACGCCCCGAACAAAAATCTCATGCTAGGTAGTGTAAAAGTTTTTTTGTGCTTTGGCAACAAAAAAAGCGTTGGGGTGAGTGGTGGGGCTCGAACCCACGGCCACCAGAGCCACAACCTGGTGCTCTACCAACTGAGCTACACTCACCATGTCAAATACGTATGGATAGTATAAGGATTTTGTTCCAAAAAGCAAAGTTTTCTCGTATATTTTTTGTCTTATATTCTTCTGGTGGTATACTAAAAATAGTATGAGATTTTATTTTTATTTGGTTATTTTATGAAACAATATTCGGTGCATGATTGGATCGTAGTTCGCGGAGCACGCGAGCACAATCTTAAAAATATAGACGTGGCAATTCCAAAAGAAAAGCTGACTGTTATTACGGGGCCCTCGGGGTCAGGAAAAAGTTCGCTGGTGCTTGATATTTTATATACTGAAGGCAAGCGTCGTTATATGGAATCATTATCTTCGTATGCACGGCAGTTTTTGGGTATTGCAGGAAAACCGCAGGTTGACTCAATTGTTGGGCTGTGCCCTGCTATAGCCATTGAGCAAAAAACGGTTGGTGCTAATCCTCGGTCAACGGTGGGTACTATTACAGAAATATATGATTATCTTCGTGTTTTATACGCACGAGTTGGCAAAATTCATTGTCCCACCTGTAAAAACCTTATCCAAGCGACGTCTTCTGAAGCGGTTGTTGATATTATTGCCAATGCCTATGCAGATGCATTTATTCTCGTGACTGCTCCAATTGCGCAAGAGAAAAAAGGTGAATTTATTCGAGAGCTGACCCCCTTATTTAAAAGCGGTTTTTATCGTTTTATTATTGATGGCAAGCGATATAAATTCAAATCAGAGGACGAAATTAAGGCACTCAATCTTGGAAAAACCTACAAACATACTATTGATTTGTTGATTGACGAAATTGAAGTGGTTCCAACGGAGCGTTCTCGCATTGTGGAAGCAGTAGAAACAGCTTTTAAACATGCGCAAGAAACGGTAAAAATTTATGTCGGAGAAAAGTCCTATTATTATTCATCGAGTAAAATATGTGTTACCTGCAGTGAATCGATACCAGAAATAGAGCCGCGCTTTTTTTCATTTAACTCTCCTCTCGGTGCATGTCCTGATTGTCAGGGGCTTGGCATTACTGCTCTATGGCCGTGGTACCAGGCTCAAACATATACAGAAAATGATGAGGATGATGATAATGATCGTGTAAAGCGGGCTTTGGAAAAATTTGATAATACCTGTCGGTCATGCCAGGGAAAGCGGCTTAATAAATATGCACTTGCAGTTACCATTGGCGGATATTCTATTTATGATTTGGGCAACTTTTCTATAAAGAAATTACTTCAGTTTTTTGAATCTTTAAAGCTCGATGCATTGTCTGCTGAAATAGTTGCGACATTGCTGAAGGAAGTGAGAGCGCGGCTTCAGTTTTTATACGATGTTGGCCTTTCATATTTGACCTTAAATCGTTCTGCGCGCACGTTATCTGGAGGAGAAGGTCAGCGTATTCGTCTCGCGACGCAAATTGGTTCTGCATTGAGTGGTGTGCTGTATATTTTAGATGAACCAAGCATTGGGCTTCATCAGCGGGATAATGACCGCCTGATCGAGACGCTCAAAAAGCTCCGTGATTTGGGCAATACTGTTGTTGTTGTGGAGCATGATACTGATACGATGCGGCAAGCAGACTATCTTATTGATATGGGTCCTGGGGCTGGTATTCTTGGTGGTCATATTACTGCTGTGGGAACACCGCCAGAACTGATGACAAACCCAGCATCATTAACGGGAGAGTATCTTAGTGGCCGCCGATCAATTGCTGTCCCTGTGGCGGTGCGTCAACCAAAAGGGTATATGGAATTGGCTCATATGCAAAAAAATAATTTGAGAGACTTGACCGTTGCCTTTCCGCTGCAGGTTCTTTGTGGTGTGTCAGGAGTGTCGGGGTCAGGAAAAAGTACTCTGGTCATGCAAGAACTTGTGCCCGCGGTCGAACAGTTATTGACGCGGAATAATTTTGGAAAATCGATCAATCTTACTTTAAAAAAGGCGCGGCCCATTGCCAATATGGTTGTTATTGATCAAAGTCCGATCGGCAGAACGCCGCGGTCAAATCCAGCAACCTATTTAGGTATTTTTAATGATATAAGAAAGTTATTTGCCTCGTTGCCAGAAAGCAATGCGCGAGGATATACTGTTGGTCGATTTAGTTTTAACGTTGCGGAAGGGCGCTGTTTTGAGTGTCGCGGTGAGGGGGTAAAAAAAATAGAGATGCATTTTTTGCCTGAAGTAATTATTGAATGCAAGGCGTGCAAGGGAAAACGGTATAACAAGCAAACACTCGAAATTACGTACAAAGATAAAAATATTGCCGATATTCTTGAAATGACTGCGTATGAAGCGGCGCGATTTTTTGAGCATCATGCACCAATTGCTCGTCGCCTGGATTTGTTGTGTGATGTTGGACTTGATTATATCAAGCTTGGCCAACCGGCGACTACACTGTCAGGTGGAGAGGCGCAGCGTATAAAACTTGTCGATGAACTTGCAAAAAGGGGAACCGACACGCTCTATATCCTCGATGAGCCAACAACAGGGCTGCATACAAATGATATAGAACGGCTTTTGATTGTGCTGAACCGTCTTGTCGATAAAGGCAATTCAATGATTATTATCGAACACAACTTGGATGTACTGAAAACTGTTGATTATCTCATTGATCTTGGCCCTGAAGGAGGAGATGAGGGAGGCATGATTGTTGCTCAAGGAACTCCGCGGGAAGTTGCTCATGTAAAAGAAAGTTACACAGGGCGTTATTTAAAACCATTATTATAAATTACTCCATTCATACACTTATCTCCATTCGTACCTAATGGAGCCTTAAGGAAATGAATCGAGATAAGTCGAGATGATGTGAGCTTATCGTTTTTTTCCCTCCCTTCGTTCGTCCTGAGCGGAGCCTGTCCTGAGCAAGCCTCTCATAGAGGCGCGTCGAATGATCGAAGGATATAATACAGTTTGGAATTCCGTTCAAAATAAGCATGGATGGAGTTTCGTTTTTTTCCCTTCTTCCCCGTTCGTCCTGAGCGAAGTCCTTCCCAGGGCGTAGTCGAAGGAACTTAATAAATACAATTTGATATTTTACATAAAATAGAGATGAATACGGTTTCGTTTTTTTTTAAATCTTGTACACTAACAATACCAAATTTGAATATCAGAAAAATATGAAGGTGTATATATGAAAAAAATGTTTAATATTTTCTCTTTGAATATAATTTGTGGCTTATTACTGCCCAGTTTTGCAATCGGCTTTGAACAGAAGCAGCAGGCGGTTGTTCTTCCTCGTATTTCAGTTCAGCGCATTGAGCGGCAGGAAAAGCTGTTTGAGCGTACAGTTTCGCAGGAAAAGAGAAAATGTATGCTTTTTGGAGGGGTTTTGCTCGCAGTAAATTTAGCTCCAATCGCTATGATGCTTTTTGGAAGGTCTTTTCCTGCAGCGTCCGCCCCCGTTGTGGAAAAAACAGAAACAGTTGTTCAAGGTTGGCTGCCATGGATTTATAGTGGCATTACAGGAATGTTGACATCAAAAGATTTTTGGCAAATCATGGTTACTGGTATAATTACGGGTATATCAACAAATCTTCTTGCTAGTGTGGTAGATATGTATAGGCCGTATTTATTTGTTGATCAAATTACGTATTTTGTTGCATTGCGAGCTCCTTACATGAGGTATATTACTGTTGCACAAGACGAGTGTGCAACGCTGGAAAAACTTATCTCATCAAGTGAGGAATATATAAAAGCAAAACAGTTGTTAGTCAATGACATTTCTATGATTATTATGTCTGTCGAACAGCTGCTTATTTTTACCCTTCATCAATATAAAAAAGACAAATTGGGGCGACAGCTTGTGTTTGAAGATATTGGCAACTATTTGAGAAATAGTCTTGATGCGTGGACCAGTGCCGTAGAAAATGAACTCAACAGTTCTCCTGTTGGAGTATCACGTATTACGTCATTGTTACAAGAAATAAAAGTCGATATTGACCATTCAATTGCACAACTGCTTGATTTGCAGCGCATGGATAAAGTGCAAACAAGAAAAGTGATACAACGATGAACGCATGGAAAATGATTTCCATAAAAGGCGTGCTGAGCTTTGTAGGATGTTTTTGTTTATTATCGGGCATGGACAAAGCTAAAAAACAAATAAATAATCAAAAAAAGTATGCTGCTAAACAAAAGCAGTACGAAGATTTTATGCAGAAATTAGGCCATTTTGGTATTATCGGTGGAAACGGGAAGATCTATGGATTTTATGGACCGATTGTTGACCCAAAATATGTTCATTATACGCGTAAAAATGATCCGGAAAAGGATAAAATACAACAAGCACTCGTGCTTTATCGTATACAGGCAAAACTGTAAGTGATTATAGCATATTCTCTTTTTTTATTAGCTCTATTGCGTAATCTAAAAAATTCTGATAAGTTTTCCTCACATTTATAAAAATCATCGATAGGTATAGCAATAAAAAAAAAGGATGACCATGAAGATGCTAGCCAGTTTTTTTTGCCTTTTAGCTTTTCCTTATGTATATAACGTGGAAAAATCGCCGGGCATGAATTTTGAGGCAAAAGTAAAAGCATTGGCGTTATCAACAGAAAAAAATAATTTGTTACGGCCTTTAATACGGGGAATTATTTGTATTGATAATTTTTTTACAAAAGAGGATGTACAGAATCAAGAGAAGCTGAAAAATTTTGTTCTTAATTCTTACTCAGGCGTACAGGCTAGCGAAGATTTGCAAGCAAAACTAATACAACATGGAATTGAACAGCTTCCTCTTCATCCCCTGACTATAGGAGGAATGGCGTGTGCACTTTTTTCTTATCCGACTAATAAGGATTGTGCATCGGCTGATCATTTTAATAAATTTCCACGATGTCTGAATGGAGTAAGTCAGTTTTATGTTGGCTGGAAGCTTTGTGAAAAAATGATTTCTGAAAATGCTGATCATGCATATGATATGGTTACAGGATTTTTGCCGTTATTTTTTAAAAATGAACTGATAGTGGAAAAGAGTCAGAATGATAGTGTGGAAAAAGCAAATCTGTTTTTTGAAAATAAAACATTAAGAAAAATGGGTGAATTCAGTGTGTCTAGCGAGATAAAAGCAAAAATAGCAACTATGCAAGTGGAGATTACCAAAAATCTTAAAAATATGATAGCTAAAAAGGCATTATTTGAGCTCAATGCAAGAAATTATGTTCATGATTTTGCAATTCTTGGAGCAATGTGCCATTATTCCATGCGTGAAAATGGCAAAAATATAGTATTGCAAGCGGAAAAAAGAGTGCTTGAGGGGGAAAAACAAGGGAGCGGTTATTATTGTTCCATCATGTGAAATTACTGTGTCAAATTTTTTATACCATGTTGAAGGAAAAAAAATGAAAATAGGTGTCATTTTTTTGAGTCTTTTAGTTTCTTATACGTATTCCATGCAAGAACTACCGAAGGTAAGTTCTGAAAAAAAACAACAGATAAAACTGTTAGAGCTGTCTGAAGAGATAAATGGCATTGTGCAGGAGATGTTAAAGGGAATTGTATATGGGAATATATTTTCTAGCAAAGAGGAAAAAAAAGATCAAGAAGAGTTAGCAGAACTCGTTGAGGAATATTGTCTAAATCGAACATTTCCCCGTAATCCTAAGCTCGTTAATAAGTTACTTGATCATGGGATTATAAAAAAAGTTCCTGAGTCCTCGTCTGAAATTGACGTTCAACACAGTATTATGATTGGCATTGCCAATTCATTTTCTCGTCCTACTAATATTCATCTTTTTAAAAACTTGGATGGGAGAGAGCATTTTTATGTTGGCTGGGAGATAAGCAAAAAAATACTTGACGACAACAAAGAAGAGGCATATGAGATGGTTAAAAGCTTTGCTCCATGGTGTTTATACACGAAAGAGGTAGAGCAAGGGAAAGAAGAAAATGAATGTGTCGAAATAGACAAAATTATTATGCCTGCCACGCTAAAAACAAAAGTGATAACTTTGCAACAGCAATTTCTTGCAAAGTTTGAAAAGAAGCCTATGAAGCCCATTGATGTGAAAAAAACCGTTCATGAGCTGACAATCATTGGAGCAATTTGTCATTATAAAATGAGCGAAGCCGGGCCGGATTCTTATGTTGTCGACAAATATAAAATGGAGGAAATACAAAAATAACGAGAACGTTGTAATGTTTCGTAGATCAAAAAACAAAAAGGAAATAGTATGAAAATAGTAGCTGCTTTATTGTGTCTTTCAGTTTCTTATGCATACAACGCGGAAAAACCATTGGAGATGAAACTTGATCCAAAATTAAAACTGTTAGAATTATCGCAAGATAAAAATGGACTGATATCAAGTATTATACGGGGAATTGTATGTGTTGATAATTTTTGCAAATGTGAGGATCAAGAAAATCAAGCGGCATTAAAAAAATTTGTTACGGAATTTTCTCAGGGGAATACCGTTGAAAATGGTTGGACAAATAAGTTGTTACACCATGGAATTGGAGAAGTTCCGCCGATCCCTCCAACTTTGATGGGGATGGCATATTCATTATTTTCTGGTTCTGCCGATAAAGATAAATTGCCAAAATGCTTCCAAGAATTTCCAGGAGCTTTTAGAAAAATAGATTACTTTCATGCTGGATGGAAAATATGCAAGAAACTTTTTCATGAAAATACTGATAATGCGCATACAGTCGCTACAGGCTTCTCTAAAATTCCTTTTGAACAAGCCGAATTAATGGCGATAGATTCGGTAAAAATACCTGATTCGCTAAAAAATAAAGTAATAAAATTGTCGCAGCAGGAGCTTACATTGTACCTGAAAAATAAGGTAATAACGCCGACATCTGTTCAACATGCGGGAACTGATGTTCATATGCTTGCAATGTGGGGAACGCTTTGTTATTACACAATGCGCCAAAACGGCCAAAATATTGAGTTACAAGTAGAAAAACAAGAAGCGGCTGTCAACAACAGATCAGCGGTCAGTTATTATTCTGGCGGGCTTAGTGATTCTTGCTCGCTTATATAGCAGTTTGTCTGTTGCATTGTGTACATCGTATTTATCGTGCGGATAATTTTTTGATCAAGTTATCCGCTGATTTCCAGCTGAGCACATCTGCCTGCGGCCAGCTTTGATTTTCTGAGCCTCCATAAATCAGGTACCGAGGTGCTTGGGGAGTATTTGTTATCGATTGCCAATAATTCAAATCCTTGAAAAAATCGGGCACCACTGTTTTTCCTGCTTTAATTTCTACCGGTACAGGATATTTTGATTCATCGATGACACAATCAAGTTCATGACCAGTCTGATCTCGCCAAAAATAAAGTGAAGGCCGTTGTTCAAGATTGTGCTGTTGTTTAAGAAGATCTCCAATTATAAAAGATTCGACTAATCCCCCGCGCATGTAATGATCTGACAGTTCTTGAGCGGAGCGTATTCTGAGCAGTGAGCATGCAATACCGGTATCTATAAAATAAAGTTTTGGTGCTTTAATAAGCCTTTTGCCGAAATTTTTATAGTAGGGATGGAGTAGAAATATAATATAACTTGCTTCAAGTAATGAAATCCACGCTTTGACGGTACTATGATTGATACCGCAATCATTGCCGAGCGACGTTAAGTTAATTACTTGTCCAACTCTTCCTGCGCACAACTGCATAAATTTTTGAAAAGTATTAAGATCTGCAACATTTTTGATTTGACGGACATCTCGCTCTATATATAATCGTATATAATTGTCATATAATCGTTCAAAAGAGGATTTTTGTGCATGTGCTTTAGGATAACATCCTTTCCAAACGAGAGTTTCTATTTTTTCTGGCAAGAGATCTGCATGCTTAAATTCGGCCATAGATAAAGGCAATAAGGTCAAAACAGCCATTCTTCCCGCCAAAGTTTGTGTAATTGCTTCATCAACTAAAAAATTTTGCGATCCCGTTACAATAAAATATCCATTTTTTTTTTCGCGGTCAACAATAGTTTGCATGTATGAAAGAAGTTCTGGTGCGCGCTGAATTTCATCCAAAATAAGGCCAAATTTGGTCGGATATTCCGATAAAAATTTTCGTGGATCTGTTCGTGCAAGCATCTGAATATCATAATCTTCCAAAGATACATATCTATGCTTTGGAAATATAATTTGTACGAGTGTCGTTTTGCCCGATTGACGAGGGCCAACTATGGCAATAACAGGAAATTCTTTTGATGCTTCAATAACCTGTTTTGTGAGTGCTCGCGTTATAAGCATAGCATGTCCTTGTTTGACAGATTGAGAATCGAGTAATGAATCTGTCAAACAGGCTATCTGAATTTTCCGTAAAATTCAAGGCTTTTGTTTTTAGCTGCATCATGGGGATTTTTCAGCACAGAGTTTGTTCAGTTCTTTTCTTTTTTTCATCGCCGCAATATACTAGTGATGCATATATACACCACAATAACGCATGAAATTATGTTTGATAAAGCAAAAGCACACACTCCCCTGATGCAGCAGTATGCGACTATTAAAATGGATTATCCGGACATGTTGCTCCTATTTCAGGTGGGGGATTTTTATGAACTTTTTTATGAAGATGCGCAAAAAGCAGCGCGGTGCTTGGGTATAGCCCTCACCACGCGCGGTACAAATAATGGCGAACCTATTCCGCTCTGCGGAGTTCCTGTTCATGCCATTGACCATTATGTGCCAAAATTAATCAAGGCGGGTTTTAAAATTGCACTTTGTCAGCAGCTTGAAGAGCCAAAGCCAGGCAGCGTGGTACGCCGTGGGGTGACACGAGTGTTAACGCCCGGTACATTAACTGATGGAGCATTGCTTGATGACAAATCAGCATCATATTTGTGCTCGTTTTTTCCAGCCCGTGATCGTTGGGGCATTGTGTTTGCAGAGCTTTTGACTGCTCAGTTGTGTGCAACATCAATTCCTGCAACTGCGCAAAAAATGCTTGAATCTGAGCTGATCCGTTTTTTTCCTGATGAAATATTATTGCCCTCGACTGAAACGAAATTGATGCAGCCATTATTTTCAAAAATGGGATATTATACAACAATGGTTGAAGCGAATATACATGAGCCATCATTTATGGAACATGTGCAACAGTGGATGCGGACACAATTCAGTACTACAACAGTTGATCGTCTTGCAATGACAGAATCAATTGCCACAGCATTATATTATTTTTATGCGTATATGGAAAAACATCAAAGAGATGCTCTGCCGTTATTTCGATCGCTGCAGTTTTATGATCCAGAAGATTTTTTGTTGCTCGATCCTGCAACACAACGCAATTTAGAGTTGGTAAAAAATAGTCATGATGGTGGGCGAGATCATACACTCTATGCAATACTCGATCGAGCGGTAACGCCGATGGGTTCGCGCATGATTAAAAAATGGATTTTGCGGCCCTTAGTTGACAAAGAAGCCATTGAGCAGCGACAAGAAGTTATTGAATCAATTGTTGCAGATGTTTCGTATGCTCATACACTTTCTCAGCAGCTCAATAATGTCGGTGATCTTGAACGAATTGTAGGTCGTATTGCATTGTCGCGGGCCCAGCTCCATGATTTTCGTGCGCTCAAAAAAGCGCTGGGAATTTTGCCAGAATTGACAAAAATTCTTGATCATGCAATTCATCTTCCGCTTATCGCAACCATTCGTGCACATCTACCGACATGTCAGGCATTATATTCAGTGCTGACAGCAGCATTGGATGAAGATACCGATTGCGATTGGATAATTAAAGCGGGATTTGACGCGTCACTTGACCAAATGCGGGACTTAGCAGTTCATGCTCATCAAAAAATTGTTGCCCTTGAACGAGCTGAACAGGAAAAGACCGGTATTGCCTCATTAAAAATTCGGTACAATCAAGTGCAGGGATATTATGTTGAAGTGACCAAAGCGAACATGCATTTGGTACCCGATTCTTATAAGCGACAACAAACCTTGGTGGGAAAAGAGCGTTTTATGATACCAGCGCTTGATGAGCTTGCCTATAATATTGAACGAGCAACGCATGAATGCGCTCACCGGGAAAAAGAAATTTTTGAACAGATAAAAGCGCAGGTTCATGAACAGGTGAACACATTGCGCAAAATAGCTCACGGCCTTTCATACCTTGATGCCCTCCGTTCTTTGGCTGATGTTGCCTATACATATCGCTATGTGCGGCCGCTAGTTCAGGAGGAACGCTGTATCTTTATTAATGATGGTCGGCATCCTGTCGTTGAACAGGCGCTTGAAGGGCGCTTTATTCCGAATGATACCTGTCTTGATGATGCGCAATCGATTTGGGTAGTTACAGGACCAAATATGGGAGGAAAATCAACGTATTTACGCCAAGTGGCCCTTATTTCTATTATGGCACATATAGGTTCATTTGTTCCTGCTCGCGTTGCAAAGATCGCCATACTTGACCGCATTTTTACCCGTATTGGGGCCCATGATCATGTTTCTGGCGGCAAAAGCACTTTCCTTGTTGAAATGGAAGAAACGGCATCAATTTGTACGTACGCAACAGACAAAAGTCTTGTCATTTTGGACGAAGTTGGGCGTGGGACAAGCACCTTTGATGGGCTTGCCATAGCGCAAGCAGTAGTGGAATATATATATCATACTGTTCATGCCCGCTGCTTATTTGCAACCCATTATCATGAATTGACAAAATTAGAAAAAGAGCATGCTGCCATTGTTGCATATCATGCCGCGAGTAAAAAAACTGAACAAGGTATTCTTTTTTTGTATAAAATTTTGCCCGGCGTTGCTCATGGCTCATTTGGTATCGAGGTGGCAAAGTTGGCACAGTTACCTCAGTCTATTATCGATCGGGCGCAGGTATTGATAAAAATGTTTGATGGAAGCACTTTTTTGTAAAAATTCTTGCAAAAAAAGAATATGCTTGTTAAACTCTGAACAGTTTTTGATGATAAAATATAACAACGAAGGAAGATTTTCATGAAAAAATTTGGCTACGTATTATTATTTGGCTTATTTGTGTACGGGGCAGCTGTATTGGCGGGGAAAAAATTTGACAGTAAACGAAATAGACAAAAACAATGGGGAAAAAAAGGTTGCAAGAAGGGTAAAAATGCTTCCCTTCGTATACTAAAAGAGAAGCAAAAAGCGGAAGAAGCAAAGAATAGGAATTTCAAAAAGAAATAAAAAAACAAAATATGAAAATAGAAATAAAGACAGAAGATAAATACGCTATTTTTCAGACCGGCGGCAAGCAGTATCAGGCAGTGGAAGGTAAAACTATAGCTATTGAAAAAATTGAGGGGGAAGCAGGAGCAAAATTGGAATTTTCCGAAGTATTGTTTCGTAAAACAGAAGAAGGAAAATTTGAATTTGGAAAGCCGTTTTTATCAGGTGCTATTGTTGCGTCAATTATCAAGCAGGATAAAGAGAAAAAGGTGCTGGCGTATCGCTTGAAACGCCGTAAAATGGTGCGTGTTAAGCGTGGTCATCGGCAGCCTTTTACCGTGGTGCGTATAGAAAAAATTTAGTACCATAAAAATTTTTGGGTCATGACTAGCAAACCTAACCAAAAAATGTTAGGATGCAGCTCATGGAGCATAAAAAGAAGGTTTTACATTGCGCAAAAATTTCGAAGGCAAAATTTAGGCAAATTTTAAGACTGTTTGTACTAGATTTGACAGCAAAACAAATAACGGCTGTAGTTGGTTTGAATCGAAATACAATTAACCGATATCTTACAATAATTAGAACTGTAATAGCCAATGAATGTGAGAAACAAGAACTTTTTAATGGAGAAGTTGAAGTAGATGAGAGTTATTTTGGATCAAGATATCGAAAGAAAAAAGAATCCCAAAAAAGGGAACGTGGGCGCGGTACGAATAAAACGAAAGTTTTTGGTATATGTAAACGAAACGGAAAAGTATATACAAACATAGTTCCAAATTGTAAAGCTAAGACGCTCCAGCAAGTAATTTGTAGAAAAGTTTCACGAGACAGTACAATATTTTCTGATGAATGGAAGGGCTATGACGGGCTTGTAGCATTAGGATATAAAAGCCATTTTAGAATCAATCATTCAACTAAACTTGCTCGCAAAGAAAGAGGCTGCAATGTCCATATTAATGGCATTGAAGGCTTTTGGGGCATCGCTAAATCCCGCCTTTTAAAGTTTAAAGGTATGCATTCTTCAACTTTTTACTTGCATCTTAAAGAAACAGAGTTTAGATTTAATAATAGAGATAAAAATATTTATAAAATTTTGTTGTCTTTGTTTAAAAAATATAACGTTTGCTAGTCATGACCCAAATTTTTTTCGTCATTCATATTGATTAAAAGCGCCCGAATTTTGTAATTTTTTCTGGGTTTCGGGGGCCTTTTTTCTTATGTATTGATTTTATCTCCTTTATTTTTGAATAATACTTATTGCACAGTAATATAAGCTGTATTTTTATACAGTAATATTTTGATGTAAAAAAAGGAGTTTCTTGGTATGAATTATACTAAAAGACTATTTTTGATGGTTATTTTTTTCGTATTTTTACTGCCACTATGTACAGATACTGCTGAAAAAAAGAAACGAAAAAGAAGTCCAGATTCTTCTGAGCAAAATCGTCCTTCAAAGCGGGCTAAGCAGGAAGAGCCAATCGTATTTGTCTTTGGTGATGATAAAACAGAAACAAAAATGCAAGTTTCTCATGCTGATTGGAATCTTATTGAAAAACTGGGGACTATAAAAGATGTAGTAGAGGACCTAGGTAAAAAAGAAGAGATTCCTTTATCAAGAGTGTCCCCTGATACTTTTTCTAAAGTTCTCAATTTATTAAAAAGTAAACTAAATATTGAAAATTTATCTGAACAACAACTTGTTGATCTGATACATGCATTCAATTATCTTGCTGGGCCGGAGAGCGATTTTAAAAAGTTGTGCCAAGCATATGTCACATATATAGAAAAAAATGATATCAAGGTAGAGAATCCTTTTAACCATGACATAGAGCATCAAATTATGCCGTATATGCTTAAACCAGTCATACCATACCTACATTTTTTAATTGCCAATAATGCACTGGCAAATGCATATTCTAGTGTTGCTGGACAAACACCCAAAATATATGAAATGGCTGAACTAGAGGCCCTTCAGGGTATTTATGCGGGAAATATGGATTACTTATTTTCTACCATTAAAATGGTTCGAGAACCAGGAAAATTATTATGTTCCCCTTTTTTGTATAAACTTACCATACATGGAAACTTGGGTGAAAAAATAGAAACATTAATAGATGAATTTTCTGTATCCGATTCTTATGTTTCGCCCGATGGAATGCTTCTTACAGGATATGGTGAAGTTACAAAAAAAATTACTATTGTTGATGTAATGGCAAATAAAAAATATTCGGTACCATGTGAAGATTGGGATTTTGCTGCAGCGTTTAAGTGTAACGAGGAACTTCGTCTTTTTTTAATTACAAAGGTGAATCAAAGCTATCAATTTCATATTTTAAAGTTTGATCCAAAAAATGATAGCTCTGCAGTTGTATGGAAAAAATCTCAGCCTTCTATTGTAGGGACACGTCGAAAGTGTCAGAATATATTTTTCAATAATGAAGGAACAATTGGTGCTCTTTATTTTGGAAAAGGAAAAAAAGAAACCCCGGCAGAAATTGCTTTCATTGATTTACAAGAACAAAAATTAATTAAAAAAATTGATTGTAATACTTTGATAAAAGACAGGAATTACTTTCCAAAAGTAATGGTATTTGGACCATTTGCAGCTTCAAATATTGAGGTCGATATGGGTGCAGAGATGGGGGCTTCTCATTTTTATGATTTGTACTGTAATATTTTTCCAAATGGGGAAACAGAGATAAAGTGGTCGTACACTAATTTTTATAACCAGCCTATTAATAGGGAAACATGGCAAATAAGTGCAGATCAAAAAGATCAAGCTTTTTTTGAAAGTACTGCAGGATATATTACTGGTATGACCAAAAACTGGCGAACTGCTCAGGGTGGCTTGGATTCTCGTACTATGCCGCGGCAATTTGCTTCATTTATACCATGGCTTACAGAGAATGCAGATACAAGGGGCATTCGTTGGAATTCGCAAAGATATAAGTCCCAGTCTTTTGCTGTTGTAAACCAAGAACAGGGTCGTTTGTTTATGGTGAACCAGAAATATAATAAAATAGCTGAATTCTCGCTTGGTTATCCTTCAGTCGACAAATTATTAGGAGATATCACACTAGCAAAAGTATCATTGTTATATCAGACGTATCTATCCATAAAAAATGGAAAAGGGGAACTGCTTATACATCCACAAACAAGAAATGAAGAACTGTTTGATAGCATGTATAGTGATGAAAATCTGCGGAAACATGTTCTGCCTGTTTTTTTCCCGGCAAAAACAATCATGCGTATGAAGAGTATACAATCTCAGTAAGTTTTTTAGTGTAGATTATGCATACAAAACTTTTTTATTTTTATGTTCTTTATTTGTTTCCTGTGTGCCCAAGCGCAAAAAGGTTGCAAAAGGGCTAAAAATGCTTTTCTTTGTATTCTAAAAGGGAAGCAAAAAGCGGAAGAAGCAAAATGAATAAATTTCAAAAAGAAATATAAAAAACAAAATATGAAAAATGAATTAGGCTTTTCATGATAAAATCCCATTTGGGCTGGACCATGTTTTTTTTCCTGTTATACTAAAGTTATTGAAAAAATGTTAAAAATCGTGTTCTAGAATGCGGGGATATTCTCTATGGCAATAGAAATAAAGACAGAAGATAAATACGCTATTTTTCAGACCGGCGGCAAGCAGTATCAGGCAGTAGAAGGTAAAACTATAGCTATTGAAAAAATTGAGGGGGAAGCAGGAGCAAAATTGGAGTTTTCCGAAGTATTGTTTCGTAAAACAGAGGAAGGAAAATTTGAGTTTGGAAAGCCGTTTTTGTCAGGTGCTATTGTTGCGTCAATTGTCAAGCAGGATAAGGAGAAAAAGGTGCTGGCGTATCGCTTGAAACGCCGTAAAATGGTACGTGTTAAGCGTGGTCATCGGCAGCCTTTTACCGTGGTGCGTATAGAAAAAATTTAGTACCATAAAAATCATTAACACACTGTTCCGTTCATATTGATTAAAAATGCCCGAATTTTGTAATTTTTTCTGGGTTTCGGGGGCCTTTTTTCTTATGTATTGATTTTATCTCCTTTATTTTTGAATAATACTTATTGTACAGTAATATAAGCTGTATTTTTATACAGTAATATTTTGATGTAAAAAAAGGAGTTTCTTGGTATGAATTATACTAAAAGACTATTTTTGGTGGTTATTTTTTTCGTATTTTTACTGCCACTATGTACAGATACTGCTGAAAAAAAGAAACGAAAAAGAAGTCCAGATTCTTCTGAGCAAAATCGTCCTTCAAAGCGGGCTAAAGTAAAAGAGTCGCTAATCGAATTTTCCTTTGACAATGATGATATAATAAAAGTTAAAGAAGATTTGGAGCTTATTAAAACGCTCAGGACAATAGGCGCTATGTTAGAGGATCTGAAACCAGAAGAGGAAGCTATTCCCGTGTCCATAGTTTCTCCTGATACGTTTCGTAAAGTGCTCAATTTATTAAAAAATGAACTAAATATTGAAAATTTATCTGAACGACAACTTGTTGATCTAATAAATGCACTCAATTTTCTTGATGCACAAATTTCAGATAAAACTCGTCAAAATATGTATAAGACTTATGCAACGCGGGTAAAAAAAGATGGTTTTACCTATGAAAAATTTTTCCCTCCTGAAATATCTATTGACATAATGCCCTATCTGGTTGAGCCATTATTGCCATTTATGCATACCAAGGTAACAAATTGGTTTCTTTTAAATAGTAACTTTCTCAGGGAACCTGATATAATTAAGCCAGTTCGTGAGGCTGATCATAATAGATATCAGCATTCTGCAACAAATGCTTTTTATCTTGGTGCTGGTGATGATAGATATCCATTCTATACAATTGAACAAAATTATAAGGCAACTGTGCAAAAACTGGGAACCGAAGCTGTTGTGTATAAAAAACAAGGAAATGATTTTGTGGAAAGCAAAGAAAATATTCCTGGTAGAATTACCCATATATCATCAGATAATGCACTTATAACAAGTATTGTATCTGGTAGCAATTATGATACTATTTTTATCACCGCTCCTATGATAGATGCAAGTGTACAACAAGCATCCTGGGTATTGCAAGCTCCAAAAAGTTCTCAAGAAATTCATTATTCAGCCGCTGGCTTTAAACAAGATGGAAACGTATATTGTATAATTTGCACAGAAGAAGAGAAGCAAGTTTACAACCCAAAAAAGCAACCACCCAATTTTTTTGAATTGTGGAAAATTTTTCCAAAATCAGAGCGTATTTGGAAGAAGGAGCAAAAAAAACTAATCAAAACAACGCAAAAATGTGAAAGATTATTTATAAATGATACTGGTACAAGGATAGCATTCAGTTGGAGAGATCGTAACAAAAAACAGCTTTTTATTTCATATGTTGATACAGGAGGATGGTCTTTAATAGAAAAAATCATTTTAGAAAATACTTCTTATGATATTAATGCTTCTATTATGCTTTTTGGAATGATTTTTTTATCTGATAATCCGGAATCTATTATTCTTGGTGTGAGTCACAAGGAGGAAGGTGAAGGTTATACTCAGGATAATTTTATTATGAAATATGTGCGAGATTCGTCTAAAAAGGGAAAATTTTTACCCCCACAAGTTACTCATATTCCCGTTGTTGATCGTTATGATATGAGTAGTTTGAGCAACATAGGGAGAACAAAACAGTATCTTGCAAATTTAAAAAATAACCCTCTAGCAAATCTAGATGTGCCGCTCGCGCGCTGTCTTGCATGGTTTACATTGGATAGTTTTTTTATGCAACTTGCTTTTGATGCTACCAAAGGTCATGATGATAGGTTACTGGCAAAAGTGCCAAATTTTTTGGTAGAAGTGAATGAAAAAGAAGGAATGCTCTTTTTAAAATCTGAAAAGCCATCGGTAGAGGTATATTCTTTCTATGATGAAGAGACAAGCAAAAAAATAAGTCAAGCATGGAACTATATCAAAAAAGATCTTACGTTTGATCAGATTAAATTTCTTTACAGGGCATATGAAAAACGCAAAAAAAGTGGTCCACTGAACATGAATCCTGAGTCGGATGCCGGTAAAATGTTGGCACAATATCCCGGTACTGTTCATGATATTGTAGGGCTGTCTTTTTATTAAACAAAGGAAATATTGCTAAATTGTTTGTCCTCCTTTTTTATGGAAGGATTTTTTTATGAATTTTATGGAAGGATTTTTTTATGAAAATTAATATTCTCGGGCGAATTGTGATGGTATGCATACTTATGCTGCCACTATGTACAAATGCTGCTGAAAAAAAGAAACGGAAAAGAAATTCAGATTCTTCTGAGCAGAATCGTCCTTCAAAACGGGCTAAATCAAACACAAAAAATAAAAAGAAGCGCAAGAGAACTAATGTTTCCTTGTCTGGGCAAGAGTCTTCTAAAAAACGGGCTCCATTGGAGGAACCATCAATTGTACTTGCTTTTGATGATGATACAAAAATGCAAGTTTCTCAAGCTGATTGGAGCCTTATCGAAAAACTGGGGACTATAAAGGACATACTAGAGGATCTAGGTAAAACAGAAGAGATTCCTATATTTAAAGTGTCCCCCGATACTTTTTCTAAAGTTCTCAGTTTATTAAAAAATAAACTAAATATTGAAAATTTATCAGAACAACAACTTATTGATCTGATACATGCATTCAATTATCTTGCTGGGCCGGAGAGCGATTTTAAAAAATTATGCCAAGCATATGTCACATATATAGAAAAAAATGATATCAAAATACAGAATCCTTTTAACCCTGATATAGAGCATGAAATTATGTCATATATGCTTAACCCAGTCATACCATACTTATACTCTTCAATCGCCAATGATGCACTAGCAATGGCATACTTTAGTGTTGCTGGACAAACACCCAAAATATATGAAATGTCTAAACTAGAGAACCTTCAGGGTATTTATGCGGGAAATAGGGATCACAGATTTTCTACTATTAAAAGTATTCGAAAATCAGAAAAAGATGGTGGTTCCTCACTTCAACTTACCATATATAGAAATTCGGGTGAAAAAATAGAAACATTAATAGATGAATTTTATATACCCAATTCTTATATTTCGCCCGATGGAATGCTTCTTGCAGAATATGATCAAGATACAAAAAAAATTACTATTGTTGATGCAATAGCAAATAAAAAATATTCGGTACCATGTGATGCTTGTTATTTTGCTGCAGCGTTTAAATGTAACGAAGAACTTCGTCTTTTTTTCATTACAAAGGTGAATCAAAGCTATCAATTTCATATTTTAAAGTTTGATGCAAAAGATGATAGCTCTGCAGTTGTATGGAAAAAAGCTCAGAAAAGTATTGTAGAGATAAATGGGGAATGTCAGAATATATTTTTTAATAATGAAGGGACAATTGGTGCTTTTTATTTTGGAGGAAAATCAAAAAAAACTCCAGCACAAATTGCTTTCATTGATTTACAAGAACAAAAACTAATTAAAAAAATTAGACTTAGCAGTTTGATAGAGAGCAAGTATTACATTCCAAGAGTAATGGTATTTGAACCATTTGCAGCTTCAAATATTGAGGTCGATATAGGTGGAAATGTAGGGAATTCTTATTTTTGTGATTTTCACTGTAATATTTTTCCAGATGAGGAAGCAAGAATAAAGTCATCATATGCTGTTTGTTATAAACAGCACACTGATACGGAAAACTATCAAAAAATCACAGATCAAGAAGACCAAGCTTTTTTTGAAAATATTGCAGAATATATTACTTATATGGCCAAAAATTGGCGAACTCTTCTCGATAAGGGCGAGGGTGGCTTTGGTTCTTGCATCATGCCGCGGCAACTTCCATCGTTCATGCCATGGCTTACAGCGAGTGCATCTGGCATGGATTTGTATGGGGATTGGCAAAGATATAAGCCCCAGTCTTTTGCTGTTGTAAACCAGGAACAGGGTCGTTTGTTTGTGGTAAACCAGAGATATAATAAAATAGCTGAATTCTCGCTTTATTACCCTTCAGTCGATGAATTATTAGGAAATATCACGCCAGAAAAAGTATTACTGTTGTATCAAGCATATCGATCGATAAAAAATGGAAAAGGGGAACTGCTTATACATCCACAAACAAGAAATGAAGAACTGTTTGACAGCATGTATAGTGATGAAAATCTGCGGAGACATGTTCTGCCTGTTTTTTTCCCGGCAAAAACAAGCATGCGTATGAAGAGTATGCAATCTCAGTAAGTTTTTTAGTCTAGATTGTGCATGTAATGTTGTATCTTTTTGCCGCAGTTTTTTGTGATTGATTCAGCAATAATTGCAGCACTTTCTTTTGTGTATCCGCCTGACAATGTCATGAGGATAGGAATGCTTTTTTTCTCCGCTAGTTCAAAAACTAATCGATCACGTTCTATAATAGCTGCGCGAGAAACTTTTAACTGTCCCAGGGGATCTTTTTTATAAATATCAGTGCCTGCATTGTAAATAATAAGATCTGGTTTTGTCTGAGCGACCGCTTTTGCAAGATCATAGCGTACTATGGACAAATATTCCTCATCGGAGGTGCCTCTGGCAATGGGGTGATCGTATGTTACATACTGTGTTGTGGATGTATCGCCATACAAGAGCCCTTCATTGGCAACAGGATACACATCTTTGTTGTAGATATCGAAAATAAAGGTTAAAGGATCATTTTTACAACATTCAGCATGGCCATTTCCATGATGGGCATCAAGATCGACAATAAGGACTTTTTTATTTTTGTGCTCTTCATTTTCACGCATTTTTAGGATAGCAAGAGGAATATCGGCATAAAAGCAGAATCCTTCACCTCTTTTAGGTTTTGCATGGTGATATCCACCTGATAAGTTTATTGCCCAACCATGGTTGAATGCTATCTCAATGCCTTCAATAGTTCCTTGTGTGCCCAAGCGCATTGGATACAGTAATTTGTTGCGTAAAAGAAAATGGGGCACAAATAAAAGAAGCAGCATTTCTGTAATCCATGTAGTTGTATATGAATTCCACCATGAATCCAGCGCATCAAGATATTTTTTGTGATGGATTAATGAAAGGTCTTTATTTGATACCGCTCTTGTTGGCTGATAACAGTTTTGCAGTGTAAAGCCAAATTCTTCTGAAAGAGCGTTAAACACGGTGCTATATTTGTGCGTATCAAAAGGTTGTAATTTTTCAATACCAAAAAAGCTGATATCATAATCATGAGAATATATAATAGGAAGTTTCTCTGAAGGAAAAAAAGTGGCTGTATTGTCAGTACTATTACAAAAAAAGGCGACGAAAATGTATAAAAAATATTTATTTAAGTTCATAAAATTAACCCCATTTAAAGCGATTGTATCATCCGTAATTAACTATATCACAATAAAAACAAATGTCAATAATTTCAATTGGGAAATAATTTCAAAAAAACGGCTCTGGGAAGTCTCATCCCCATATTTCTGTTGATATATGTTATTTGCAAGAACTATTGTTTTTTGCTGTTTTGGATGATTAAGATGATAAAAAAGGGGCATAGTATGAAGCTAAAAGTCGTGTTTTGTCTGATAGCTTGTATATCGGTTGGAGTAGTTATTGGGCTGCATAAACAAAAAAGCATCGTAAGGCAAAAAAATATGCCAACCAAAAAGATTTTTGTGCCGCGGGAGCAGTTTCGTACTCTCCGTAGTCAGGTCCATGTGCGAGAAAGTTCTTTGATAGCACAGGATTTTAAAACAGAAGAGGGCTCGCACGTTGAATCGGTTTCTGATGATCAGGTTCAAGCACAAGAAAGTTCATCAACAATACGAAGTTTAGAAGAAGGAGATCAGGCAAGTGGCAAGCGATTATACATTATTAATGGGGAGGTTTTTTTTGATGGCACTCATGTGGGAGAATGTCGAAATAATATGACAAATGAAGACTTATGTACCGCGATTAAAGAAACAAAATTTTTTGATTTTGAGTTTTTACTCAAAAAAAAAGTAATGAACAATGAAGAAAAAATAATGATACATAATTTTTTGCAGAGTCGCATAACTGATAAGAAAAAATTTCTTCCCATGATAGTTGCTTTTCAAGGATTGTTTTACACAAATAAGGAAAAAATTGGCGAGATAGCGCTTGCTTCTGCTCTTATGTGCACAGAGTATGGGCAATGGATGAAAAAAGAAAAGCGGGAAAAAAAATTAAGCAAAAATCAAACTGAAAGAAAACTGATAGCAAGTATCCCTTCAAATATTTTTGATATATCAAACGAGGGAACAGATGATAATATTGAAACAATAACTGAATAATGGGAGTATGTGTATGAAAAGATGTATAGCATTGAGAGTTTTGCTCTGGTATATGATTTTAGTGCCATTATCTAGTATGAGTGGTGAAAAAAGAAAACGAAGCCCAGGTTTGAGCTCGGAAGAGGAGCGGCCTCAAAAAAGGATTAAAAGAGAAACATCCGTGCAAGAAACACCTCAAGGTATGGAAGAAGAGTTAGCATTTATTTTTGAATTTGATGACAATAAAGAAAGAAAAATCAGTGGTCTTGAAGATATAGAATTGCTTTTGCAATTAGAAACAATAAAAAATTTGGTTGAAGGCGTTGGAGGTGAAAGTCCGGCAGGGGAAATGCGTATACCCTTGATTGAGATTTCTTCTATTACATTTGATAATGTTTTAAAGGTACTACACGAAAGAGTTAATTTCGAGAAATTGTCTGAACAAAATCTTGTTGGGCTCATCAAAGCACTCAATTATCTCGGAGCCTCAGATCATGATTTAAAGAAAGCGTGTATTGCATATGTTGCCTATATAAAAAAACATGGCATTACTGTGTACGACCCCTTTCCTGCTGACATAGATAAAAAAATTACGCCATATATTATTGGACCTACGTCATTATATATATACAAATTGTTTTCCAATACGGCATTGCTGCATATTTCTGAGATTATTTCCACGGTATTGCCAAGAATATATAAAATTCCCAAAGGCCTTTTGACAATATATGCAGGAGATGCTGATCATTTGTTTTCTATTATTACAGAATCTCAACAAGCTAAACAACTTATCACCTATAATACTCCGGATACAGCAACAAGCATGCCTATTCCGCACTTCTTTATGGACATATCAGCTGATGGAATGCTTATTGTGAATCATAATTTTAATGTAAAAAAAGCTGTTGTTATAGATGGAAAAACACAAAAAACATATCCAGTAGACTGTGATGATTGTTATTTAATAAAAGCGTTTAAGCACAATGGTGAGCTCTATCTTTTTTCCATATATGCATATTATAAAAAGAGTGTGTCATATGAATGCGTTGTATCAAAATTTGATGCGCAGGGAGTTAGGCATGAAGTGTGGAGAAGAAATCAGGGGACGCTTATAAAGTTAATAAGCCCTTGTACGGATATATTTTTTGATACAGAAGGAACAGTTGCTGGTTTGGTTGTGCGTGGTAAGACAAAAAATATGGACTCAAAAATTGTTTTTATAGATCTAGATTTGCAAAGTACAAAAAAGGCAAAAAAGCCAAAAGTGCTTAAAAAAATTGATATTTCCAGGACGCTAATGCGTCCTTCTGGACATCCATGCTACCCGCGATTAATGGTATATGAATGGTCAGGATCTTCTAAACTCGCTGTCAATATTGGTTTCTGTGGAAATGGTTTTTTTGATAATTACAACAGTTTCTTACTTCCAAGAAATACAGAGCCGATGACAAAGACAGATGCTTCAATAATTGCTCCAAACGATTATGCAGGAAATGCTAATCAAAAAGTTTTTTTCAATTCCATTGCGTCTTTTATTAACTTTTCAATACAAAAATCAGAATTGTATACACATATTACAAACCAACATTTGTTACTTGCACCGTTTTTGCCATGGTTAACAACTGACGTTGCAAAAGTCTTATATCAACGTGATAACATTCAATTTCCAACACCGTATGCAGTTGTAAATCAAGAACAAGGATATTTATTTTTGGTCAACAAGGATTACGATACAATAGCGATGTATTCTCTGTTTAATGTTGAGGCAAAAAATATGTTTAAAAATATTACGGTAGAAGAAGCCTTTGTGCTCAATAAAGCATATGAATACAAGATGGAAGGGAAGCCATTTATGGCGAGTGAAAGAGACAGTGTATTATTGAAAAAGTTGTATAATCACAAACTGATAAGTACCTCTGTTTTTCCAAACCTTGGTATAAAAATTGAAAAGCCATAATTTCTACGATAATTTTGCAATTCGTTCTAAATCTTTGGTGTTTCCGGCAAAGACGAGGCGATCATTTTGTTGAATAATATAGGTGGGATCAGCGGGGATGATACGATCTTTGTCAGTTTCTGTGAGTCCAATGCAGCGGACTTTATAGTTTTTGAAAAGTTCTAACTCTTGTACTTTTTTGCCGACAAACTGATCAGGTGCAATAATTTGGCTAACGGAGAAATTTTTCGTCAAACGAATGAGATCCATAAATGGTGAGCTCAAATTATCAGCAACCTTGATAGCAATCTCTTTTTCGGGCAGTACGACGCGATCAGCACCAACTAACTTTAATATATCTTTATGGATATCATTGACTGCGCGAGTGATAACTTTGAGTTGCTTAAACTCTTTTTTTAAAATTGCGGTAATTAAAATTGATTGAGCAAAATTTTCTCCCATTGCGACAATAACAGTATCCATTTCTTCTACACCAATGTTGCGGAGTGATGCTTCATCGGAAATGCGGAGGCAGATTGCTTGTGTAACTTGATCGCGAATAGATGATACGATTGATTCATTGCTGTCGACAGCAACAACTTCCATGCCATTGTCTGAAAGTGTCGTTGCAACTTGGTATCCAAAACGTCCGAGGCCGATGACACAAAATTTCATTTATTTTTCCTATTTTATATTAACCAAGCATGACGCGTTCTTCAGGGTATGAAAATTCAACTGATGCTTGCCGCGATTTTAATTTTAATGCAAGAACTAAGGTTAATGCACCAATACGTCCGACGATCATACTTGTCATGATACATAATTTTCCTGCAGACGACAAGGTGTGTGTGAGCCCCGTGGGAATACCTAAATTAGTAAATGAAGTCCATGCTTCAAAAAAACAGTCTAAAAATGTCCATTGAGGTTGGGTAATGAGAAGAAAAAACGTCAGTAAAAAGATCCAGCACAATGCAAGGCAGGCAATGGCGATTGTTTTATTACTTTGATCCCGTTCAATGCGGCGGCCGCATATTTCTGCATCAGGACGGCCGGTAATTGCAGCGCGAATTGTTGCAGCAACGATGGCAATGGTCGTTATTTTTACCCCGCTTCCGGTGGATGCAGGTGATGAACCAATAAATGAGAGGATCATAATAAAAAGAAGAGTGGCAGTTTGAAGATGATGGATATCGGTCAACAAAAATCCGGTACTTTTGCAAGAAAATGCGTGAAAAATGGTTGTCAAAAATGATCCAATGCTGGTCAGTGGTATAAGTGATGTGTCATGTTCAAGAACCCAAAAAATGACTGCTGATGCTAAAAAAAGTGACACTGTTCCTGATAAGACAATTTTACTGTGGAGTGAAAAATGATGATGTTTTTTTTCAGATAATGATCTAATATATTCCATAATTTCATACCAAGTAACAAACCCAAGCCCGCCGATAATCATGAGAAACATGGTGATAATAAGAAAAGACGATGAATATTGCTCAAGTACAAAATAATCACCTATGACAATGCCTGCATTGCAAAATGATGATATGGCATGAAAAAATGAAAAAAACCAGGCTTGATCGAGAGGATAATGTTTTATAAAAAGAGGGAGCATTGCAATGGCACCGCACAGTTCTGCCGCAAGTGTGACGCCAAAGGTGAAAAGAACTATTTTTTTAATTTTTTTCCATGAATCAATTTCAAGCATTCTTCCTGCAATGAGTTGGGCAGAAAAACCAACTTCAGCAAAAAGATACATAAACGAGAGGGTAATGGTAATAAGACCAAGTCCACCAATTTGTATGAGAACGAGCAAAATAGCGTGGCCAAACAGGGTAAATTGATCAAGAGCAATAGTAAAAAGCCCGGTAACGCAGAGTGCCGATGTGGCAGTAAATAAAAGATCAATAAATGAAAGAGGCACATGGCGTGCCTGCGGTAAAGCAAGAAGGCCAGTGGCAACTAAAATAGTGGCGATAAGAGAAAGAAAAATAGCGCGACCGGGAGAAAAATGGGCAAGTTTGACAACCATAGGTATTCTTAACTTTGCGGTGTTAAAAAGTGAAAAGATACACTTGTGATAGACATATCATAGTTTATATTCTTTCGTATAGAGTTTTTTAGTCTACCATGAATCTGAACCCTTTTCTACTCCATTCATTCTTCATGGAGCCTCAGAGGAAAAGAGAAGATCCTGCTTTCTTTCTTTATACATCCTTTCCAAGTTTATCCTGAGCTTGTCGAAGGGTGGAGCCTTGAAAAGGCGAAACGAAGGATTTTTCAGCGTAGCAATGCTTTGACATAATCAGATATGTTTTCCATACTTATCCGTTCTTGTACAAGAGTATCCCGATTGCGCGCGGTAACGCAGCCATCTTTTTCGCTCTCAAAATCGTAGGTAAAACAGACTGGTGTGCCAATTTCATCTTGTCGGCGATACCGTTTTCCGATAGAACCTGATTCATCAAACTCTACTATATAGCCATCTTTTTTGAGGGCATTGTATATTTTTTCAACGGGCTCAGATAATTTTTTGACCAACGGAAAAAATGCTGCCTTAATGGGAGCAATTTTTGGGCTGAGGCGGAGAACAACGCGATTTTCTTCATTGTTCGCGCTATCTTCTGCATATGCATCAAAAAGTAAGGTCAAAAAGAGGCGGTCAACACCAACGGAACATTCAACAACATGGGGAAGATACGATTTTTTTGTTTCTTCATCAAAGACGGCTAAATCTTTTCCAGAATGCTGGGTATGTTGTGTTAAATCAAAATTGCCACGATGTGCTATGCCTTCAAGCTCTTTCCACCCAAAAGGGAACTCGTATTCAACGTCGGTGCACCGTGTTGAATAATGGGCAAGCTCATTAAGACGATGGTTTCGCAGTCTGATGCGTTCGGTTTTGATACCGAGCTCGAGAAAAAACTGATGGCGTGCGGTTTGCCATGTTTCAAAAAAGACAGGAGCATCTTGTTCTTTGCAGAAAAATTCAATTTCCATTTGTTCAAATTCACGCATGCGAAATAAAAACTGTTTTGGTGTTATTTCATTACGAAATGCTTTGCCTATTTGCGCAATACCAAAAGGGACTTTTATGCGATTGGTTGATAAAACATTTTTAAACTGGACAAACATTGACTGTGCTGTTTCTGGTCGAAGATATGCGATAGAACTATGTTCTTGCGATGCACCTAAATTTGTTTGAAACATCATGTTGAACTGACGAACATCAGTCCATGCCTTATTGCCGCAATGAGGACATGCCTTTTCTATGTCAATATCGTCCGCGCGGTACCGCTTTTTACAGTTGAGGCAGTCTATCATTGGATCGTGAAAATGAGAAACGTGGCCCGACGCTTCCCATTCCGCATGGGGGCCCAGTAATGCTCCCTCAAAAAAGAGAATATCGAAGCCAAGATTGGTAATCGATTTTTTCCATGCAGCACGGATATTTTCTTTCATGTAATGGCCCAAATGACCAGTGTCATAGACACCATTCAGACCGCCATAAATTTCCGCTGATGGATAAATAAAGCCTCGCCGCTTGCAGAGTGCCGCAATAGTTTCTATAGTTGGTTGCATGTTCATCCATATAAATGTATATATTTTTACTCTTGCTCAGTATACTGTTTTTTGGGCGTAAAAAAAGCCCGACTATTGTTGAGCTTTTTTGTAACATGTTTTGTAATTTTTAAAAATTATCCATTGTATATGCAGGCTATTTCTTTTGAGTATTTTGGGTGTGATTTTAGAGCAGTTCCAATTTCATGTAATATAAAACCAGTGGTTATTCCGATAGCTGCAAGTGCCAATAACTGTCCAGGGTATGAACGTTGAATAACAGTTGAGAGAGGATAACTGATGGGACTATTAAACCAACTTCGTAATCCTTGCCATAAATCACCCCTAAAAAAACATTCTTCTCTTGAAAGAGTGTATCCTGTTAAGAAACTTGAAAAGATTAGTAATGCGTTTCCAGCAAAAAGTGTTATTTTGCCAACTATATTTTTAATCACTTTTGCGGGGGGAGTGTTTTTTGTGCGAATGGTATTAGGTACAAGTAAAATACCTGCAAAAACAAGCATATTTACGGCATTTAATAGTTTTCTTTTATTCATAGTAGTCCTTATTTTGTTATATAGCATAGATTATTTGTAATTACCTGTTTTCAAATGTTTTGATAGCCGCCCCAAAAAGATCCCCATCAGATTCCTGTAAATGCTTTCGCATTGTGTTTTTTGTTGGATACCAACATTTTTCGATGGGATTGAAATCGGGGGAATATGGGGTAAATAAACTAAAATACACCCAACATCTTCAATAATTTGTTTGATCTTTCCTCCTTTATGAAAAGAAGCATTATCACAAACAACAACTTGTCCGGCACAAAGAACTGGAACTAATTGTTCCACTAAATAAGCTTCCATGACTTCTCTATTACAGGTTCCTTCAAAAACAAAAGGAGCTATTATTTTTCCCTGATTTAGTGCAGCAATAATGGTAAGACGTTGTGACCGAGATCCGCGTTTCATGTCATATACACGTTGACCTTTTGGTCCCCAAGCATAAACATATGTTTCATTATCATCAATACCAGATTCATCAAGATAAACACATTGCTCTGGAGCATATTTTTTCATTCCTTCACTAAATTCTTTACGAACAATTTCATCACGTTCTTTGTACCCATAAGTTTTTTTTTGTGAGTAAATTCTATTTTTCCAAGAGCACGTCCCATTGTTGCTACTGATATACTTATCCCTGTCTTTTCTTTCCAGAGATCAGCCAATTCTTGCCTTGTTTTGCCCGAATTTTTTTTTACAAAATTACGAAACTTATCCCAATCTGTAATTCTATGGCTATGACCTTTGCCTATGATGGGTTCTTGTTTTACAGATCCTGTCTTCTCATATTTTTTGCGCCATATATATATTGTTTTTACTGATATTTTAAATAATTTACTTATTTCAAGATATGTTTTTTTACCTTCTTTTGCTAATGCTACCACCCTGAAGCGAAAATCATCACTATAAATCCGAGGCATTTTTTCTTCCTTTTTTTGTTGTCTAAATATACCTCATTTATAATTACTTTTTTTTCAGGAAATTACAACTGTTCTCTGCTATAATTGTATTATTCCCATATAATATAATTATACAAATAAGAATTATTTATGCAAGCTATATTTTTAATATTTTCAAATAGAAATAAATAAATGCAAGGGCAGGCTTTAGTTGGGGCTTGTTATTACGTTAATTGGCAAAAAAGTAGTTTTTGTTTTATAATTAAAGAGCTTTGAATTAATAGTTTTTTCTTATTTTTTCTTATTAGGATTTTATTATGAAGAATTTGTTAAAAATAGTGGGAATATGGGTAATAGTAGGGTCAAACCTGATAGAATGTAACAGTCCAGTACATGAACTGCCCCTAAACAAGAACCAGTTAATTTTTTGGCAAGCCCTTAAGCAAAGCCCTATAGTTGCCAACAACAAGGCAATATGGTTTTGTAAGGGAAAGGATAATGAGGAGAATGAATACCGGTTATGCAGAAATCCGTTAACTGGAACGCGGCATATCAGCATTTGTTTAAAAGAACTGTCAAAACCATGCAAAAAAGAGGAAAAGTTGCCAGGAGTAGAAATGAGAATATACACGAACGAAGATACAAAAATGGCAAGAAAATTCGTCAATTATGGTTTGGGTGCTGCTTCAGCTGCTGCAATGGTGGTGGGAGTAATTGCAGGTTGGCCATCAGAGCCTGCAGTTGGTTTTTGTTTGGTGGCAGGAGTGGCCAATATTAAATTTAATGAATATTTAATAAAAAAGCAGGATACAGAAAAACCACAACATTATATGGACCTTTCTATTAGTTCATCAGCATGGAAAAAGTTAACGGATTCAAAATAGCTAGCCACCATGGTCCAGCTCATGATATAAAAAGTTCTTTTGTTTCGCGTTTTTTTTTCTTTTGCGCTAGACTGAGTCTCGTATGTTTATTATTTTAACCCCTTATGAGAGTAGCATTTTATTATGAAAACACGTGTACAATTTGTATATCAGAGTATTATTTTTATCTTTTTAGTTACCCTTGGCATTGCTGTGCTAGTTCTTGTGCAAAAACAACGTGCATTGCAGGAATCTATGTATAGTATGTATGCAGAGCACAAAGATCAACAACCCAAAGGGCAGACATCTGTTTTGGAGACCATTGTTTCTAGTTCAGTGTTGTGGCGTCCTGTGCAAGATAAGGTTAAGGATACCGTTGTTCAGGTATATTCATTAGTTGCCGTGACCGATTTGTTGCAGCCATATAAAACTCCTGCCCAAGGCACGGTAACAGGAAGTGGTTTTTTCATTAATGATGCAGGTGATGTTGTTACAAATGCGCATGTTGTTGCTCAGGCAAAGGCGGTGTGGATTCAAATTCCTTCATTTGGCAAGCGTATTATCGATGCAGAAGTTGTTGGTATTAGTCCTGATCGGGATCTTGCGCTGTTACGATTAAAACCGGAAAGTGTCGATCTTATTCGGGGAACATTGGGAGCAATTCCCTATTTATCGCAGGGCGATTCTGATACGGTGCGGCGCTCTGATGAAGTGCTTGCATTGGGATATCCCCTGGGACAGCAATCACTGAAAAGTACAACGGGTGTGATTAGTGGAAGAGAGCATCATCTTATTCAGATGAGTGCTGCAATTAATCCAGGAAGTTCTGGAGGACCGCTCCTGAATACGCAGGGGGAAGTTGTTGGTATAAATTCATCAGGAATTGTAGAAGCACAAAATGTTGGCTATGCAATTCCAATCAATGATCTGAAAATTGTGCTTAATGATTTATATTCAGTAAAAATATTGCGTAAGCCCACGCTGGGCGTTATCTTTAACAATGGCACAGAAGCGTTGACTGATTATTTAGGAAATCCAAAACCGGGTGGTTGTTATATTGTAGAAATTTTGCCTGACAGTACCCTTGGCAAAGCAGGTGTGCAACGGAGTGATGTGATTTATGAAATTAACGGGCACCGTGTCGATATTTATGGCGACATGACAGTTCCGTGGAGTGAGGATAAAATATCGGTTACCGATTTTGTTGCTCGTTTGTCGACAGGACAGAAACTTGATATTATTTTTTATCGCAAGGGAATACAGAAGAATGTTACCGTTACTTTTGAGCAGACCGTTCTGCCGCCCATTAGAAAATTGTATCCAGGATATGAAACAATTGATTATGAAGTTTTTGGTGGCATGGTCGTTATGAATCTTTCACTTGACCATATTCGTCTTCTTGGCGAAGTTGCGCCAAGTTTAGTGCGGTATGCAGAAATGCGTAATCAGATGGAATCTACATTGGTTGTTACACACATTTTTCCCAATTCACAAATAAATCGTTCACGAGTGCTTCAGCTTGGAAGTACTATTAATGAAATTAATGGAATCCCGGTAAAAACGATTGATGAATATCGAGAGGCAATCAAAAAAACGGTGAATAATATGTATTTTACCATTCTTGCATCTGATAATGTCTCGGGAACATCCGATCACATATTTGTAGCACTTCCCTGGGAAAAAATTATCGCTGAGGAAGCAACATTATCACAGGATTACAAATATCCGATGAATGCTTTTGCAAAGCAGATGAGCCGTGCACTTGAAGCACAAAAAGTGCTGGAAAATCAAGAACCACGAGCATCTTCGGTGCCTGATATAACAACATAATTATTGATATAAGATTTTTATTATAAAAAAATTGCATATGTGTCATACATTTGATACAATTGTCCTATTCTTATGATTTTTATAAAATTTATTTTTACTTGAGGGATATATATGCAATGGTTATGGTTTTGTGTTTTAATGGTGACGGTAATAAATTGTGCTGGGGTTAATAAGAGCGTTAGTATAGGGCAATATATGGATTTTTTGTGGAATCCTACATGGCGAGGAAAAAATAAGCAAGAAGAACGTTTGAAAGGTGTGAAGAATTTTATAGAAGATAAACAAAAAGTACAGCTATTTTTAGGTACCTATAATATGCATCCTTTATATGAAATTGTAAAGGCGGGATGGTCCGAAGGTCTTGATTCCTTGTTAAAAAGCGGAAAATATGATGAGATTATTAACATGAAAGAAAGATCTGGTGCTAATACCATGCTTCATATGGCGGTATCTTACGAGTGGCCAAGGGATAGCACTAAGCCTGAAAATGCTATAGAAATTAATAAAGGGAGGGGTAATTGCTGCAAAGTATTATTAAGACATGGAGCCGACCCTCTTATTAAAAATAATAGAGAGATATCGCCTTTTAGTCGTGCTTTTGTATCTAATAAGATGCATGTAACCAAAATGCTTTTTGGGGCAATAGGAGAAAGCAATAAACAAAAAAAGCTTTGAAGGGGTGTGATACATTAATAATGGGAGCTACAACACCGCAAAAAAAAGATCAATTACAACAACAAAAAGATTGTCTTTTTGAAATATTAAATCCTGAAATAAATTCGACAGCATATTTTAAATCTATGGTACAGTCTAAGGACAGGGATAATTTTTTGGAGCAATTGGCATTCTTTATGAGAGATGAACAAAGAGTACAGCTATTTTTTGCCGAGGCTGGCATACATCCGTTACATGAAATTGTGAAAGCGGGGTGGCATACAGGTCTTTCGTATTTATTAAAAAGAGGAAAGTATGATATTAATATGAAAACAAAAGGTGATGAGAATCCTTTACTTCATATTGCATTAGCAAATCGCCGCATGGGGAGTGGAGAAAAGAATGAAAAGATTAATGTGGGTAGGCAGAAATGTTGTGAATTGTTATTAGATTATGGGGCGGATCCTTTCGTAGAAAATGCTAAGAAAATGACACCTTTTAGAAAAGCTTTGCTTTTTTGTACATCACCTCCTCTCATATGTAAGCTTTTTGAGGCAATAAAAACTGATGAACAACAAGAAAAAGCTCTAAAGGAGTGTAAGGAAATATTAAAAAGTACTTATGACTCTGTAAAAAGAGATAGGTTGCTAGGTTTAAAAGACCAGCTTAAAAAAAAATTGGGCAAGCAAAAGAAAAGAAAGAGGGAGAATGTTGATCATGATCATGCAAGTCTTTCTCACAAGAGATTAAAAATAGTTGATACGAGAGAAAAAGAAACCCTTGTTGCACATTTAAAAAAAATGATTGAGCCGAAACCAGTGAACAAAATAATTGAGCCGACACTAAATAATAAGAGGGAAAGAAACAGACCTCGAGCAGCAGATTATTTTGACGAAAATCCAGATATACGTGTCAACAGCTAAAATAAAAAAACGACTTGATATATATATTGCCGAGCAGTACCCTGCACATAGCCGACGCGAAATTCAAAGTTGGATTATGCAGGGTAACGTGATGGTTGATGGAACCATTGTGACAAAATCGGGAACGATGGTTGCTGCTGATGCAGTTGTGCACTGTTCTCTGCACGAGCGAAAATATGTTAGTCGAGCGGGGCACAAGTTGGAACATGCCCTTGATTATTGGCAGATAATCGTTCAAAATTTTATTTGCCTTGATGCAGGTATTTCCACAGGAGGATTTACCGATTGTCTTTTGCAGCGAGAAGCAAAAAAAGTGTATGGCATTGATGTCGGTTATGGGCAAGTGCATGAAAAAATACGGAATGACACCCGTGTCGTTCTTTTTGAACGCACTAATCTGCGCATGCTCAACTCTGTTGGAGAGCTGGTAGATCTTGTTACTCTCGATTTATCCTTTATTTCAGTGCTTAAAGTAATGGATGCGGTAAAGAAATTACTTGCAGATCAGGGCCAGTTGATTGTTCTCATAAAACCACAATTTGAAGCAGGGCGTGAGTACATAGAACGCGGGGGTTTGATTACTGATAATGCTGTGCATGAAGATGTCGTGAAAAAAGTAACCGCAGGTATTGTAAATCATGGTTTTGCGCTGCAAGGAGTTATAGAATCTCCGGTCCTTGGTGCAACTGGAAATAAGGAATTTTTAGCGTACTTTAAAACCAGGTTACTTGAGTCTGACTAAATCGAGTGTACATTCGCCATACACTGAAGGGATAGAAGGGGTTCTTCCAGGAGCAGGACAGGTGCCTCGCAGTTCCCATGTATGTTTATTAAGGCCATCTTTGGCGGTTTTAACAATAAGATTACGGCCTCCTGAGCGATTATTTGCTTTTTCCAGTATTATAAGTTGTAAAAACTTGCATGGAGCTTCAATAGTTCCTCCGCTGCCTGGATCAATGGTCACTTCATTATTGACCTTAGTTTTTACATCGTCTGGGATAACAATTAAAAAGGTAGCTCTTGTATTGGTGCTATTAATGAGGGTTATTTCATCCGAAAACAAAAACGCTGCGTGGCTGAATGCGAGAATCATACATAATGAATATATATTTTTTTTCATACAAATTTCTCCAATTCTTAAAACTTAAACTTATATATTCTAATAGTATTAAAAAAATAGAGAAAAAATCAAGACTTTTTCATGATTTGTGCAAGAGCGGTGTGGGTAGCATTATTGATTGCATCGAGAGATAGTTTTTTTGAACTATCCGCCAAGGAAATAGGGGAAGGGGAGTTGCAAGAAGCATAGGCAAGGGTACAGAGGTCTAAAGCGGTTTTGAGAAGCTTTTTCTCTAAATCTTGTTCTTTGAGTACAATGGCAGTTGTTCCCAGGGGGCCTAGAAGAGCAAGTCCGGGGGAATTATTGGTATATTTTTCCTCAATGGCAGAGAGTTTTTGTGCAATATCTGATAACTGTTTGATATGAGCATCTTGGACCGGTGTTGGAGAGGCTTCCAAAAGCTCTTTGAGCTGATGAGCCTGCTTTTGCGCAGTATAGAGGTGATCGGTAAACGTGCGATCAAGCTCGTGAATGATAGAATTTTTGTGCAGTGCGATAAATGAAATTGTCCGATGAGAAGCGGTTTTAATAAGGAAAAGAAGTACGCAAAAGACGCATAAATCGCGAATAATACTATTTGTTTTTTGAGGATTTGTCATAAATATAAACCTATAAAAGGTAAGCAGGTTTTCTATTAAGAATTTAACATAAAAGAAAGTTTTTGTCAAAAGCAGATTTTTCTCGCTGTTTTGGCATTTTTTTGCTACAAATATAGAGCATATCGTTGTATTTTATGCGCCTGTAGCTCAGTTGGATAGAGCGCCGGACTTCGAATCCGTAGGTCGCAGGTTCGACTCCTGCCAGGCGCACCACTTTTTTAGTCTTTTTTTACTTGTTTTCAGCGCCCGTAGCTCAGGTGGATAGAGCAACAGATTCCTAATCTGTAGGCCACAGGTTCAAATCCTGTCGGGCGCACCACATATTATCACTATTTATATGTAATAAATATTTCATATCTGAAATATTTATTACATAGCAAAAGAAAGCTCTCTTGTAGTTATAATTATATTGACAAATATGGCTTTTTGTTTATAATAAAATATATAAATAAAGCCTATCTTTACTTAAATTGCTATAAAAATTAATGTAAGATATGGTTTTTTTAGTAAACTGACTAGATTTGATGAATGGAGGATTGCGCATGAAGGTTAATACATATATAAAGATTATTTTGCTTCTGGGAAGTTTTCTGTGCGTTCAGCCCGCAGACGCATGGCCTAAATTTGGAAAAGTCCAAGAACAAGAAGTTCCTGAAGAAATAGAAAAATCAAACTCTGGTATTCTGAGTGGCCTATCTTCGATGATTGGAATAGGCATTAATGATGCTGGTGGAATCAATATTGGCTGGTTTTCTCTTATAGCCACTGGAGTTATAATAGGAACAACGATATGGAATGCAAAACATAAAAAGCCACACAAGGTAAGAGGTTTTTTTGATGAGTATTTGGGTGGGATTGAAGGAGTATTGCGCACCGGTGGGTTGCTCTACTTTGCCTGGTTATTGTGCAGTGGTGGATTACAAGACATCATTAAAATAGAAGTACTTAATAAGTATAGAATAACAAAAATAGTACTACCCGCATTTTTTTGTCATTGGTTTTATAAAGATCACATAGTAACTGGATTTCTTAATTGTATCAAAAGGTTTCGTACTTTGGCAGAAGGTACAACGGTAGGACAAGCATGGGATGATGCTAAAAATGATGCAGATGAAAAATTGGGATGATGCTAAAAATGACACAGATGCAAAAATGCAAGTAAATATGTCATCTAAATAAACAATAAATAAAAATTATAAAATAGTTATCATTTCCTTTTATTAAACTAAAGGTCGGGTGAAAGCCCGGCCTTTTTTCGCGTCGTTGCATAATTACTGTACCAGGGAAAAAATAGAAAATTCAGAAAATCGTTCTCGCTTTTTGCCCCAGCGGTCAAGGCGCTGCAGTGATTTTTTTGTCTGATAGGCAGCGGCAAGATCTGCAAATGTTTTTACATTTTCAAAAACTTTGCCAAGCCTGATTTCATGTACTTTTCCGTATCCATGATCATATGACCGTGCTTCAATAATCGTATTTTTTTCCATATTTGCAATGACCATGATATGCCCAGGAACCCAAATAAGATCTCCTGAGGTAAGTGGAGAAGCGGGATTTTTGGGGGGCAAGCATTTGGCAATTGTTGTTGTATTTTTGTAAAAATAGGGAATATTACACATTTGCGCAGCGCGGGCAATAAGGCCGGAACAGTCAAATCCTCCCTTAATTTTTTGAGTTGTTTGTAGGTAGTGATACTGTGTACAGTTTTGCGTGCATTTTTTTTCAAAGAGGCCGGCATAGGGAGCAGTAAAACTACAACCGCCCCACACATACGGAATAAAGCCGTCAGGAACATGTGCCCATTGGGAAAGGATATCGACAAACTGTCTTTTTTGATCAGCAGCTGTTTGCATGGCATTTACATGGAGGGCATTTGTTTTTGGTATGGAAATAATATCATACTGTTTGCGATGTATGTTGAGGGCATATGCATGGTAGGCAGTATCGGTCTGATTGGCAAGGACAAATCGTGTGCCAGCAGAAAATGTCATATCAACAACACTGCTGTGGAATGGCATGGTCAGGACAATAGTTTGTTTTTGTGCGCCCATGTCTTTGGTTGCAAAAGAAATAGGGTCAGGCAAATGGTCTATGATCTGTTTATGGGAATGATGAGCGAGAGAGAGAATATTTTTTTTATGAGTCCAGTACGTATTTTGTGGTTTTGTGAGAGTATTAGTTGTATAAAAAAGCTGCGGAATATGGATGCACACAAAGTTGCCTTGTCTTTTTGTCACCCGAACACGTTCGTTAAAAAGAAGTTGATGGAGTCGAGGACATGATGGTTGCGTGCACACCGGTAACTGAAAGTATGATGAATTACTATTTTTTTTCGTTAATAGTTCGCCAATAGCATCAGCAACCGGAACAATAACAACGGCTTCATATTCATAGCAAAAATTGTTCTGTGATACTAAAAAAAGTAAAATAGTTATCAGGTGCTTCACAAATACCTTTCATTGTATGTCATACTATCAAATTACTGTTTTTAAGATAATGAACGGAAGAGATATAAAAAAAATTAATAGGACATATTGATTATTTTAAAATAAAATTAGTATTATAATAGAAAAATATAAGGATTTATATAGATGAAAAAAAATAGAGCAAGCATTCTTTTTGTATTGTGCCTGCATGTATGCATGAGTACATTGTACGCTCAAAAATGGGCATGGCAGTACAAAAAAAATATACAATCTGTTGCCGGACAGGCACAAACAGCTTTTTTTTCCAAAGAGGGTGTTGCTCCATTTACCCAACTTATTTTTTCCTGGAACGCGCGACGTCCACAGCACGGATATTTTTCTTTTTTTGTCGCGGCGCGTAATGGAGCGACAAAAAAATGGGGTGCTTGGCATCATATGATGGACTGGGGAGCTCATGGACAAAAAACATATGCAAGTCCATCTGATGGCATTGCTCACTATGTGCATGTGCGCCTGGAAACGGATGAGGGGAAATCTGCTGATGCATTCCGGATAAAAATGTGCACACATGGAGCGCCATTATCCCTGCTTTCTTCATGTTCTGTGACGCTATCTCATCGTGATCTTTTTACGTCTGAAGCTGATACACGATTTTCACTGCCATCAGTTGCTCTTGCACATATTCCGTGTATTGGGCAATTTGGTGTTGCGCATAAAGATAAAGAGCGTATTTGTTCACCGACATCGGCGACTATGCTTGTTTCGTACCTCAAAAAACAGCAGCTTGATCCGGCGTTATTTGCAGACCACGTCTATGACCCAGGCCTTGATTCGTATGGAAGTTGGCCATTTACCATTGCCCACATGTATGATCAAGGTGCAGGGTTATTTGGCTGCTCCGTAACTCGTCTTGATTCTTTTGCACAACTCCATCGACAACTCATGAAAGGTATCCCGGTCATTGTCAGTGTCCGTGGAGCGCTCAAGGGAGCGCCGCGTGAATATATTCATGGCCATCTGCTTTTAGTTGTTGGCTGGGATAATGAAAAAAAAGAGCTGCTATGCCACGATTCTGCGCACGAATTTCCTGCAGATGTGCCAAAACGATATGAACTGGCAAGTTTTATTCAGGCATGGGAACGGTCGCGGCGGTTGGTCTACTGGGTTGAGCCAAAAATAAAGAAGTTATGAAAACAATTCTCGATATTTATGTATTTTATTGACAATTTGATATTAAAATTTTTATAATCACATCAGAATGATAGTTTCATGATGAGGGGGGAAGTAAAATGAAACAGTTTATTTTGTGGTTATTTGTGTGTATGAGTTTTTTGTTTATGATGCATGCGCTTGTCCATGCAAAAGAGACAACGGTGTATGCGACAAAAATTTTTCATCACCGCAATGGCAATCCTGAGGACAAATATATTGAAGTGGGGAGTGTTGCATTGTACTTTACCACGGCGCTTACACCGCAACTGGTTATGCAGCAAGCGGTTGGCAAAGGTCAAGAAAAAAGCGTCTTTTTTTTTCCACAGGTGGCATTGAAAGGTCAGGATGTCGAAGCGATGGCTAACAGCATTAATGCATATAAAGGATCATTGTATACGGTTGCTGTAGAAGCGGTGACCAAGCCGAATAAGGGATTAAATGTTACCTTTATCTATGACCCAAAAATTGTACAAATTAGACCGTCATCACTGTTATCAATTGCGCGACAACCAGGAATTATTTTTCGCGTTCTCAATACGCAGCTTGTTAGTGATATTACCCGTTCTATAGAAAAAACTCGGGTAACAAAAGTGGCATATCGGACACATCCCAGGCGAGTTGTTATAGATCCTGGCCATGGAGGATCAGACACGGGTACCTGCGGCATTGGCATTGTTATGGAAAAAGATTTGTGTTTGTCGGTCGGTACTTTGCTTGCAACAACATTAAAAAAAAAAGGGTATGAGGTTTTGCTGACGCGATGTGCGGATGCAGATGTTGCTCTTGATGAGCGAACAACGCAAGCAAATGGATGGAACGCTGATATTTTTATTTCTATCCATGCAAATGCTGCCAATAGTAGTACTGCATGTGGAATAGAGACCCATTATACCGGCGAATCATTATTGCAGCCGTTGCTTGTTGCAGAAAATGTGCACAGTATTTGTTCATTTTTTACCCAACTTGAAGGCGATAGTGCCGTTCTTGCCCAGTCAATTCAGAAGCACGTGTGCAAAGCGGCAAACACCTGTCATGATTTGGTCGTTGATCGTGCCACTCGAAAATCAGTTGCACAAGTACTTGTTGGCACTCGAATGCCGTCAGTTCTTGTTGAACTTGGTTTTTTGACAAATATGAAGGAAGCGCAGCGATTGGCTACTGCAGAATATCAAAAAGCATTAGTTCAAGGAATTTGTGATGGCGTTGTTGCCTATTTTACCCATGTGCAGTATTGTTGAGAGTAAAGAAAGATGGTAGGATGTTTTGATACTTTTGAGTAACCCATTTTTATTCTACTATCTATACACTATGTCAACATTAGATCAGATTTGGAATCAGTTTTTACATATCATTGCACAAGAAGTTGGAAGCCGCATCGTCGATACGTGGTTTAAGGCAATTACGCTTGAGCGGTGGGATGCCGTACAAAAAATTGTCTATGTAAAAGTTCCGAATGCATTTGTCAAAAATTGGGTACACACCCATTATTATGATTTAATGCAGGTCAATTTGGCACGGTTGCTCCATACTGAAAAGCCGAAAATTATTATCGTCGATGATAGTTCTGTTCAGGTGCATGCGACTGAGGACGTTGGAGCAAAACCGCTCTTCCAAGCTGCTCATGTACTACAGAAGAATAATAATGTGCCCATAGGGGCCCCAGCTCCATCATCAGCAGCACATTCTTTACAAGTACGTAACAAAACACATGCGTTTCATGAGACACTCAGCTCAGTCTATTCATTTGAGACATTTGTTGTTGGACCAAATAACTCTCTTGCGTTTGCTGCTGCTCATGCGGTTGCAAAAAAGCCGGGATCCTTGTACAATCCTTTGTTTATTTATGGTGGTTCTGGTCTGGGCAAAACTCATTTGCTCCGTGCCATTGGATATGAAATCCAGCAAGAGAATAAAGATGCGGTTGTTTTATATAATTCAGCTCACCGGTTTGTCAACGAATTTATTTATGCAATTCGATTTGATAAAGTGTTGGCGTTCCAGAAAAAATATCAATCAGTTGATGTGCTGCTTGTTGATGATATACAGTTTATTTCTAACAAGGAGCAGACACAGGAAGCATTTTTCCATATTTTTAATGCACTCTATGATGCGCAAAAACAAGTTATTTTTTCAAGTGATACCGTGCCTTATCACCTGCAAGGCATTGCCGAGCGTCTTCGAACACGCTTGAGCGGTGGTCTTATTACTGATATTCATATGCCAGCACTCGAGACCAAAATTGCGATACTGAAAAAAAAGGCTGAGCTTAATGGGCATGAGTTACCTGATGACGTTGCGCATTTTATTGCATCATGTGCCGTTTCTAATATTCGCGAACTTGAAGGAATGTTTATTCGTGTTGTGGCCTGTGCATGTTTGTCGAATCAAAAAATTAGTCTTGAGCTTGCAAAAAAAGTAATTGTGCAGTTGGACCATCAGCCGATTAATGCAGCAGTAGAGTTCCAACAAATACTCAAAGTTCTTGGAAAATATTATGCCTGTAAACTGGCGCAGCTGTGCTCAAAAGATCGCAATAAAGATATTGCCTTTGCTCGTCACATGGCCATGTATTTGATGAAAAAGTTGATGAATAAGTCATTCAGAGAAATTGGAGATTTTTTGGGAGGACGAGATCATACAACCGTTATGCATGCGCTGGAAAAAATTGAAAAACATTTGCAAAAAGATGAAGAATTTTCTCGCACTGTCAGGAAGATAGAACAAGAGATTGTTTCATGATCTCTGGTGGTATAAACGGCTTGGCTAGTGCATATGTTGGATTTTGAGTCTGTTTTCGTGACTGTTTTGTTTGCAGATAAATATCGCCAAATGCTTTTCGTGCTAAATATATAAGCCAATCGATATATCCAGTAAATTGTACTTTTTCTTTCAGACCCAAAAGACTGGGAAAATGTTCCGTATCAATAATCGTGATGGTGTAATAAGGATAATCTGTGCTTGGTGCAAATAAATAGTTTGTTGCATGAGGGTCAATAAACATGTCTAAGTAGTTACATAAATCGATGATGGCATGGGTTTTTGTGCGCCATCCAAGGTCTGCATGCTTGGTTGGTTCAATATAATCTGCAACAAGTGCATAAACGCCAGGAAATGTGGTAGTGAGAGTACCATAGGTTTGCAGATTAGTGCCAACAATAGTTATCCACGGGCTATTTTTTGGGAGCCAATACCATTTTCGGGGCATTTCAATAATGTCAGACCATAGAGGGTCGGCCATAAGTTTTTCTTGAATATATTCCAAGTTTTTAATACGGGTAAAACCGAGCATGTGCCGATTTGCTCCTCCAGACATGTAATAGGAAAATACCGGTTCAAATCCCTTGATATACGGATTTAAAAATGTTCGTGGGCTTTCAATAAAAAGTTTTACAACAAAGGGGTGATCTTTACATTTGAGAACTAAAAGCCCACACATATGGTGGTAATTAAAATTTTTCCACTGCAGCGTGTAAAAATGAGTAAACTGTTTTTTTCTTTCATAAATTTCGGCAATAAGTTGCTCGATAAGAAGACTAAGTTCTGCACCATCTATTGATTTTGTTTCATCGTAAACATAAGAAATCGGCTCATTGGGAAGCATGTGGGAGGAAAAAAAGGTACGGTCAAAGGCAGTAAAAATAGGATGTGCTTGAAAATGAGCATCACGTCGGACATATGTTTGTCCTCCCTCTTGCCAAGAAATGGAAAGGCAAGGATTTTCAGGGTCAGTTTTGCGATGAATTGATCGAGGAGACAGAGAAGAAAGGGAACCAAAGAGTATAGATATATAAAGAAAAATAAAACGGTTCATTACCATAATGTTTTTAATTTCCTGATATTTTCATACGTGTGTACAAAATTTTCCTATCATGTACCAATAACTACGACGATGTCGGTAGTGTAGAAAATTTTTTTGCTCTTGTCATTTTTAATGTACACAATTAGTGTATATAAAAAAGGACTACACATTGTTATATCTATTCTCTCTATGATACGCTAAATATTGTCAAAGAGATAGTTATATCGAAATTCATAATCTAAAATAGGGTGCAAAAGGAGATAAATGAGAATATATTTGCCGACCTGATTATCGAAGGAGAGAGAATGAAGTATGCTGACAATCCGCAACGTCATTATGAGCTGCTGCGGTATATAAATACGATTCCGCGAAAAATGTTATCACTGCATGGCCATGGCAATATCATAGATTTTGTTATTCATGCATTGTGTACAGAGCGGGGTTTTGATTTGCAAAAAGCGGCTTTTTTTATCGACAATCCCGATTTTGATTGGCTCAAAGGGATCGCAGGATTTTCGCGACAGGAAATGTATCCAGCCGAAGATATTTGGCAGGATCCAGAATCATTTAGCACGCACATGCATGATGCTCCGTTCCATCAAAAAGTTCGTGCAATTCATCGGCCCAGTATGAAAAGACAAGGCCAGCAGCTCCATGAATTGGTCCAGCATTTGGCAGATGATGTTGAGCTTAATAATCCTGGATTTTATACGTGGGATATTAAGAATGATAATAATGGTCTTTTTTTATATGAAAAAGATCATGATGATGCATCATCTGATGAATACATCCTGGACGGACTTTGTTTATTGGGGTTTTGTCCAGTATATTAGACGGCATACAAAGCGTTTAATGCGGGAAGTTTTTTGTGGGCCAAATAAGCAAGAAGTGCTCCCCCGCCCGTTGAAAGGTATATATGCTGCTGTGTGATATTCATGTGGTAAAGTAGATTTGCTGTATTTCCCCCGCCAATAATGGTGGCAACGTTGTGTAAAGCGATTATACGTATAAGTTCTTGTGTTGCCTTCATTGTTTCTTCACGGACTTCAAATCCGGAAAATCCATTTCCTATAATTGTTCCCGCCTTTTTGATAATATCTGAAAAAGAATCTGTTGTTGCTGGTCCAATTGATGTGCAATATCCATTTTCTGGAATAGCGTGGTTGCTGACATGTACTAGCGGTCCTTCTATACTGTTCAAGGCTATTTGATAATCAGAAGGCAGATATAATTTTTTATTTGAGGCCATTATTTGTTGGGTGATTTTTTTGCAAAGTGCATCGCTTGTGTGGTCAAAGGATGCATATCCGGTGCTGTATCCTTGCATGTGTAAAAATGCAAGAGACAATCCGGGGCACAGGCAAAAGATGTCAAATGTGGTAATAAGATCTACAAGATATACCAATTTTTCATGCATTTTGCCGCCACCACTAACATAGACAATCGGATGCTTGGCATTATGCATAATGCGGTCAATGGTCTCAAGTTCTTTTTCTACTAAAAATCCTATTGAGCGGTTTGATGGAGGAAATATCTGTGGCAACAATGTGAGAGAGGTTTCTGTGCGGTGGAGCGCACCAAAGGCATCATTGACATAATAATCGGTGTGCTGAGCAAGAGCACGAGCAAAGGCTAGGTCGTGTGTGCGCTCTTGCGGGAAAAATCTGAGATTTTCAAATAAAATAATATGTTCCGGCGTGCATGTTGTTTTTAACGTATCAAGGGTTGCCATATCAGGGGCAAACGTTGTGGGATAACTATGTTTTGCAAACCAGGGAATGAGTATTTCTGTCGATAATGCAGGATCATATTCTGTTGGTCTGCCGCGATGTGTCAGGAGTATGACAACTGCTTTGCTGTGGATCAAGAAATCAAGCGTTGGCTGGAGAGAGATCAGTCGCAGATCGTTCAAGTTCGATGACGATGCAATATTAAGATCGGCGCGCAAAATAACTCGTTTGCCGGCAAGATTCCAGGTCTTGAGGAGATTTTTATATTGCATATTATTTTTTACCCTTCAAACCGTAAAACGTGTGTAATATTAATACGGCGTATATTGCAGAGGGGAATAAGAGTTGCTATCCACGAAAGAACAATAACAACGGCGAAAACAGAGAGCATGATAGTCCACGTCATATCCGCAGGAACATGGCTGACATAATAGGCGTCAGGTAATGCGATAAGGTGATGGTGTTCTAAAAGCCAGCTTATCGCCGCCGCCAGCAAAAGACCGACGATGCATGCGATGGAAGAAATAAGGAGTCCCATGCATAAAAAAATACGTTTTATGGTTGCGGTAGAACAGCCAACTGTTTTGAGTAGGGCAATATCAGGGCGCTTGCGGATGATTTGCATAAAAAGAAGCGCGATGATGTTCATGCTTGCGACCAATGTTGTCAGTGAAAGAACGGCAAATGCAACATATGTTTCCAGGGTGAGCGCTGCCATAAGAGCTGGATAAAGATCATACCATGCCCGTGCATCAAAATGTGCCGTTTGGCGCAATATGGAGACCGTTTGAGGTATAGCTATCTCATCATCAAGATGAATATTGAGTTGTTCGATACCACTGTTAGGAAAAAGATCCTCAAAAAAATCATAGGCACAAAAAATAAGCGTATTATCAAACTCTTCAATGCCTGTTTTAAAAATTCCACCAACAATGAGCGGTGCACGATCAAAAGAAATATGTTCTTTTTTGTTTTGATGTTCTTCAGGAAATAAAAAACTGAGCTTGTCACCGATACTGACCTGCCACTGTTGTGCGATTCCTGCGCCAATAAGAACATGATTGCCGCGAACAATTTGTTCAAGGGATGTATTTTTTGGCTGCACTATAGTTTTTTGTATGCTGCTGACCTGTGCGCGCGTTGCTGCATCGATTCCTTCAAGGGTAACCATGTATGGTTGGCCTTTGTCATCATCGCTATCCTCTAAAATACCATAACGGCTGCTGCTGGGACTCCATGATTCTAGATGAGGGCAACATACACGCAGGAGAGTATCAATTTTTTGTCGATCAAAATCAGTTTGATCTTCTGCAAGATGAACAATAATATGCGGGTGAATATTTTGGAAAGTTTTTTTGGTGGCTTTTTCAAAGCCGTTTGTAATAGCAGTAATAAGTGCAAGTGAACATGAGCCAATAAGAAGGGCGCAAAAACAGATAATTGTGACATAAGAAATTGTTTTTTCATGGGAACTGTGGAGCAAATAACGCCATGCGAGCCAATATGCAAGAGTATTCATGAGCATCCTTTTTAATTTCAAGGCTTGTAAAATAACGGTGTTTTTTTTAGGATACTACTAATGCATAACAATTGTAACATAACAGGATACCTATGCTGCAACGACGTGATCTACTTTGTGTGAGTGTGTATTGCGCATTAATACTCCTCTGCGGATGTGGACGTATAATACGATGGGGAAAGAGTAATTTTTACCAGGGAGAATCTTTAGTGGACGAACGTGAGGCAGCACAACGATATGTGCGCACCATTGTCGCCTATGACCAATTTACGACAGTCGCGCGCTTTGATGCGCTCTGGCTTTCTGATTATGTGCGAACGCTCTACGCGCAAGCACATGTGCGTAAATATGCACGTTCTTCTGAGCAATATAATAGTTTTTTGCGCAGACAACTTGAGGAAAATAATCATTTTATCACCTTCTATGTTTTGTGTGATTATGAGCAAGTGCTTGGTGATGCGCAGTCACTATGGTCGATTGTACTCAAAATAGGAGAGAACTATTATAGTCCTATTGAAGTTAAATCAGTGGAGTTGTCACCCATTTATCAGGCATTTTTTGGCAGACGGTATAACCGGTTTAAAACAACATACTATATCAAATTTGATGCGCAGGATATTGAAGAAAACCGTTTAATTACCGATCAAACGGAAGAAATTTGGCTCTATTTTAAAGCGCTGGACAGAGAAGTGAATTTGACATGGAAAGTATTACCACAACAGCAAATTTCCGCCGTTCAGAGCACTGAACAAGAGACTGGTTTTGCAGAAGACGATCCACAACCGAGTGCGCCATGAAGCAAATTGTTATAGGAGCTGACCACCGTGGTTTTGAGCACAAAGAGTACATAAAACAGCAGATGAGCGATATTACGTTTCTCGATATCGGTGCTCACAATGCAGAGCGATCTGATTATCCCGTTTTTTCGCGGGCAGCATGCGAAGCTATAGGGATCGGTACTGCGCAGCTGGGAGTGCTTTTGTGTGGCAGTGGCGTTGGGATGGCAATTGCAGCCAACCGTTATTGTGGTATTTACGCGGCACTTGCATGGAACGATGTTGTTGCCATGGATAGCAGAATGCATGACAACGCCAACATTCTTGTGCTGCCCTCAGATTTTGTCTCGCCACAATATTGCGTGATTATGATTCGTGCATGGTTGTCAGCAACATTTTTGGGCGGTAGATATCAGGAGCGCGTTGCAATGATTGATGCTCAATAAATTGGTCTACAATTTTTATTATATAAAAAAAGAGAGGCTCTATAACGGAGCCTCTCTTTTTTTATGTGTTTCTTATTGTCTTAATATATTATACCAGCGGTGGTAAATATGCAGGTTCTGCTTCTACAGCCCAACTGCTGGTATGACGATGCTTGCATCAGTGCCCGCAGTTTCAGAAGCTCCTCCATTGTTTTCCATGCTTGCAACTTCCTCCGGAACATCAAATGTATTATTAACAAGTTTTGCAATATCAGTATCGGTAAGGATAGAGTGTTCTTGAAGCGCATTTGCTATGCGAACTAGGGCATCTTTGTGTTCAACCAAGAAATCATACACTTCTTTTTTGCAACTGTTAAACAGTTCAAATGCTTCTTGATCAAATCGGCGATACTGTTCTTTTGGAAGATTTTCCTTTTTCAGTCCACCATACACAAGATCTTCTGCAAGTTTATACGCCAATTTTCGCTTGTCAGTGTGGCACATATAACCGCATGAGCCGAGAACAATTTCCTCTGCTGCAAAGCCGGCAAGAAGTGCTTTGATCTCATTGACAGTTTCTGTATAAGAAGCCATGTAAATAGTGTCGGACAGATATTTTTTAAAGATACCGCCATAGACTATTTTCTTCTGCTTATCTTTTTCGTCTTTTTTGACTAAATCTTCCCAGTGACCTTCTTCTTGCAAGTCAGGATAAATTGGGTAGATGGTTACTTCATCCAAGCTGCCTTCGATTGGCAGTAGATGAGCAACGAGTGCATGTCCTGCAAAGTGTGCGGCCAATGTTGCGATATCTTTTTCAGAAAGATTTTTGCGTTCTGCCGTGATAATACGACGAAGCTCCGCATCAATAGTTTCTTCTATAATAGATTGTGACAATGGTTCATTTTTCACCCATGAGCGTATGATACTGCTTGCAATAACGGCGCTCAGCTGTTCAAATGAACGGCCTTCAGTTTTTTGTACTAAGCGATCTAAGTCAAAGAATGTAGGATCAAAGGCAAGTCCGCCCATTTTATGTACAAGGTACTTTTTACGATATTTATAATTTGGATATTCAAATCTAATTTCTTTGCCCAGACGACCGAATTGACGAAGAGCATGATCAAGCGCTTCTGGTTTGTTGGTCGCGGTAATCAAAATAACCATTTTTTGTGGATCTTGATCGAGCGTTGTGCCCAATGAAAGAAGGAAATCTGCAAGAAGCTGAGCATTACCAACGCGCTGAAGTTGGAGCAAATCGATTTCATCGATAAACAGTACCATCGGCGCATTATCTTTTGCCACTTCAAGAATGTATTTAATGCTGTATTGGAACACCAGCGATGATTCTATTTTCCAGAATTTGAACTGTCCTTCACGGCCAAGGCGTTTAAGCATATTGGCAATTTCTCCGCAGAGACATTCAAAACTGAATGATTTACCGGTTCGTGTTGGACCGGTTAAAATATATCCGCGGTGAGGAGCGGTGTTCATGAGAAGGTACTGTTCAGGATTTTCAAGGAATTTGACAATAAGCGAGAAGTTTTCTTTCACTTCATCAAGACCGATCATGTCTTCAAAGGTGACGGTTGGTACAAAATCCCACACGTAATTGTCTTTCATGCTTTGAGCAGAGAACATGCCGCCGCGCAAATCATTCCATTTTTCGTAGATGAAGTTGTTGATAGTTCTGCCAATGCCGTGCAGTTTTCCATCACCACTCCAGAACCCTTTATATGCCAAAAAACAGACGCCTGAAAGAGAAAAAATATAAGGGAAATTAGGCATACTGCTTGCAAAGTGATCAAGTGCAGATGCAATGCCTGATGATGCATCTGGAAGCACATTTCCTGTTGTTGAAATGGTATATGGTTTGCCAAAAACACTGTACAATTTTTTCAGGCTTTTCGCAAACAGACCTTTTGTGTTTTCCTCATATTGTTTCATAATATTTTCATATATTTGTTCTGAAAAATATGGCTCAAAAACTTTGCCTTCACCAACATATACAGAATTTAGAGGAAAAGAAGGTTCAAAGCCTCTTTTCTTCATTACATTAGAAGCATTTAAAAACTTTTCCAAATAATCAAAATATGTTTGTGGAGTTGTATCCATATTCACAGAACCGGCAACACCTGCCCATTCAATATAATCATCAGATGCTCTTACCGTTTCCCACTTTTTCGTATCCATATAATGTTTACCGAATTTCCATGCGCAAAGCGTGACAACAACACCGGTTAATCCAATAATGAAGGCAGTTGTTGGAATATCATACTTGGCCATGGGAGAAACAATATAATTGTCGAATTGGCGAGCGACTTTGTTATACCACACAAGACCAACTTGGCTCGCTTTTTGTGAAAGAAGCGCTATTTTTTTCTGAACTTTTTGGACAAGCTGTTGAATGGTTTCAAAAGACAAATCGGTAGGAATTTCGCGCCGCATAACAACTGCTGGATCAAAGGAGTGCATGGAAACGAGATTTTTTTGAATATTTTTGGCAAGGTACGTAACAATTTCATCGCACAGCTCGACCGTTTTGTACGTGAAAATTATTTTCATGTCAAAATCACTATGCGCAGTAATCTGTGCAAAGTCTTGTAAAACGCTGTGAATAAGCATGCGAAGTTCTTGAAGATTGGTAATTACGGGGCGCTTGTTTTTATTATGAAGCTGTTTAATATGATTATTTTGTACCAGTCCGGCTATCATGTCGACAATGTGATTAATCATAATAGGAAATTGTGCGGCTTGCGCCATGAGCGTGCCGGTAAATTCCTGCTCGATTTGAGCCAATATTACGGGATCGATCTCGGGTGCCGGGGGCTGGCTAGAAAAAAGAGGATTATATGCTATACTTACTACTGAGATCAAAAGAACTGAGCGCAAGGCGCGACGAATAAAAGATGTCATAAAACTCCTAAAAAAGATAGAACGCGTGGTGTTATATTTCAAAATAATACAAAGTTAGTATAATTTTTTTTGATGTTTTGTCGACAACTTCGTAAAACTTATCATAAAGAAAGGTTTCTTATGTCTATTATAAAAAAAATAACTACAAAAATGGCAATTTGTAGTCTTATTTTTGTTTTCGTTTTATTTGCACTTATCAAAGCGGGAAGTCGACGAGTGAAAAGTTCTTCCTATGATATGGCCCAAGCCTATAATTATACCAACATTGTACCCATTGCCATTATTGGATCAGGCCCTGCCGGAGATGCTGCAGCAGTATATGGGGCACGTGCCCATATTCCGACTCTTGTCATTGAAGGATCAAAGCCAGGGGGATTGTTAATGGAAACATCATACGTCGAAAATCTTCCGGGATACCGCTCTATTTTGGGGCGCGATTATATGGATAAAGTGAGAGATCATGCCAATTCTCTTGGTGCTGAATTCCTTGTAGATGCAGTTGCAGAAGTTAATTTTTCTCAGTGGCCATTTATGCTCAAAACAGAAGAAGGCAAAGTACTGTACGCTTTGTCTGTTATTATTGCCACGGGAGCGACACCGCGTCGTCTTGGCATTGCAGGAGAAGATGATTATTGGGGATTTGGTGTAACCTCATGCGCCATTTGTGATGCTCCATTTTTTGTGGGCAAGGATGTTGTTGTTGTTGGTGGGGGTGATTCTGCGGTGGAAGAGGCGATTTTACTGGCACCTTATGTCCACACCGTGACTGTTTTAGTACGTAAAGATAGTATGCGCGCAGCTCCCTCAAGCCAGGAAAAATTACAGGGATACTCAAATATTGCTGTGCAGTACAATACTGAGGTACAGAAAATATATGGTGATAATGCAGCGGTAACTGGTATTGAGATATTTAATAATGCAACACAAAAAACAACTACTATGGATGTGCAAGGAGTCTTTTTGGCTGTTGGGCATGATCCAAACACAGCAATTTTCAAAGAATTTATTAGTATGGATGATCATGGATATATCGCGATGGCAAACCGAACCCAGGAGACGAGCGTTCATGGAGTGTTTGCCGCTGGTGATGTTGAAGATGCGCGGTATCGTCAGGCGCGCGTTGCAGAAGGGCATGGCATTAGTGCAGCGCTTGATGCAGTAAGTTTTTTAACATCCATTGGGTGGAATGAAGAAAGTGCAAGAAGGTTAGAACCGCAGCTTTTTACGCTTGATCATGCAGATGATCTGGTACATGTTCCTGTTGTGTCTACAACGGCAGCATTTGATGAGTTGCTTGAGAAAAAAGATACATTGGTAGTTTTTGATTTTTATGCAGATTTTTGTCCATCTTGTATCCACATGTTGCCGCATGTTGAAGCTATGGCGAAACAGTACAAAGACATTGTGGTAGCAAAAGTTGATGTGCAGGCAGCAGCTGATATTGGCAATCGGTATCATATTAGCAGAATTCCCTGTTTGTTAGCTTTTTATAATAAAGAACTTGTTGCACGTTATACGGGATATATGGAAAAAAAAGAGCTTGAACTTTTTGTAGCACAGCTGAAGGAACAAACCATACCTGCTATTGTTCGCGTGTAAAAATATCATTTTTATAATATTTATTGAGCGAGGGATTCTTTTTTAGGACCCCTCGCTTTTTATGAATAATGTTATATTAAAAATTTTAAAATTATTGCAGATATGAATTATTATTTGATACTCTAAGGATAGTTATATGAGTAAATAGGTATGGCGGAGTTAAGGGTAATAGTATGGCACGCCGATTGCTACTCCATTTTTGTATAATGTATGTCCTGGTGGGAATTATATCCTCAGGACACATTTTGTATGGAGAAGCAGTTCCTATTAATGATTACGGTTCCATTGTGCAACGACTTCCTCATAGTATGACACATGCCTTTTTAGAATCAGTTGTTTTGTATCCACAAGAAAGTGAATTGTCATCTAAAAAAATACCCCGCAAAGGGATTTTACTGCGCAACAAAAAAGCCAAGGGAACAATTATCATTTGTCACGGCTTTATGTGCGAAAAAGAGGATGTTGCTTTTTTACGGCATTTATTTCCCCAATATAATATTCTTGTTTTTGATTTTCGCGCACATGGAGAAAATAGGGAGCAACAATATTGTACCTTTGGCAGAGATGAGGCATATGATGTTATTGCAGCAGCACGTTTTGTTCGAACTCATCCACTGTTGAAAGGCAAGCCGGTATTTATTTATGGTTTTTCTATGGGGGCAGTAGCTGCAATTGAGGCACAAGCAAAAGATCCAAGTTTGGCCGATGCGATGATTCTTGATTGTCCCTTTGATTCAAGTGAAAATGTTATAAAAAACGGGCTTGAACGTTTAAAGATTACTGTTTTTGGATATGAATTTGAAATTCCTGGCAGGCGATGGCTTGAAAAATATGCATTTCACCCGTATGTGCAAGCGCTCGTGAAAATGGTACTAAAAACGGTGGCGCATTTGGATACCCAAAATATTCAGACCAATATTTGTCCATTATATCCATCAGAATCAATTAAAAAAGTTAATGTACCTTGCTTTTTTATTCATTGTAAAAATGATGAAAAAGTGCCGCTGAATTCGATAAAGACAATTTATAATGGAGCAACGGGCTACAAGCGGCTGTGGGTTACAAATGGGCGGCGTCATTATGATTCATTTTTTTATAATCCTGAAGGCTATAAGAGTGAAATTGGTATGTTTTTACAAAAAGTTTTGAGTGGTGCTGTAGCGCGCGAAGAACAGGAAAAAATAGTTGAAGATGTAGATGATAAAATCTTATAAAAAAAAGGAAAGACAATGAGAAAATATATATTCGGTACACTTGTCGCGAGTTGCGCAGTAGTACTTGGCTTATTTTTACATACATTAGTTGCTGATGTTACTGGCCAAGCAAGAACAGCAGCAAGTCGTGATCAGTTGGATAAGTATTTAAAGAATGCTTATTTTGCTGTTGTTATGTTTGAAGATACAGACAATGCAAAATTAGAAGATATGTTTCAAGGTGTCAGTGAAGATGACGATTATATGGAGAGTGCTCTTGCTTTTATTCAAGTCAACACACAGCAAGCGCAGGTTGAAGGGCGTCTTAAAACACTTCAAATAGACAGATTGCCAGCATTTGTGCTGTATGGCAAAGGAGATCCAATTCGTGATGACGATGGAGAAATTGTTTTGTTGAGTGGCAGAGCATCGAAAAAACAGTTACGAAATTTTATTGATGATAACATAGGTGGAGCACTTGAAGATATTAGAAGTGCAAAAAAAGAGGCTATGAATGAGGGTTATAATCCTCCTGCCGGTGTTACCGTTAATCAAAATTATTATTACGACACTCCTTATGGAGGCTGGTGGTGGTGGCCATATTACTTTTCATTCTGGTATCCATTATGGTGGGGAGCCGGAGGATTTTGGTGGGGAGGAGGTCGCTGGGGACATTATGGTTATCGAGGCGGTAGAGGTTGGCGTGGAGGTCGTGGATATGGACATGGTCACGGTGGACATTATGGTGGAGCAGCAACACATGGTGCTGCAGCACGCGCAGGAGGAACGGGAGCGGGTGCGCGAGCAACAGCAGGGACGGCAGCAACGCGAGGTACCGCAGCTACAGGGGTAACACGGCGAGGTGGAACGACAAGTACGGGAAGAGCTGGTGGTGCTAGAGCTGCGCGAGCAGGTCGCGGTGGTGGCGGTGGACGTGGTGGCCGAGGCGGCGGAGGAGGAGGTCGTGGCGGTCGTGGCGGCGGCGGCGGTGGACGTGGCGGTCGTGGTGGCGGAGGCCGAGGAGGCGGAGGCTTTCATGGCGGTGGTCATGGCGGCGGACATCGATAACAAAAGATAATACCTGATGAGGAACGGTAAACATTTTTTGCCCTATACGTAATTTTTCGCTATACTGATGTACATAATTTATATTCGTATAGAAAAGGCATTGTATGGTTACCGTTTCTCTCAGCACAAAAAAGGCGTTTGAGTTAGAGCTTGCAAGTTATGGACTTATTCTTGAGGAAAATTTTGATCACAAAAGTCTTAAAGATATTGCAACAGCATATCCAAAGTTTACTGACATTTTAAAACAACGTGAATTTAGCGCAGGAAAAAACGATACGCTTACGTTGCCATTGCCAACGGACAAAGGAGCATCGTATGTGTTTTTGGCGGGAGTTGGCAAAAAAGGGGCACGGGAGACGTTACCTGTTGAAAATTATCGCCGAGCAATAGCGCGTGTTGTCCGAGCGGCACTCTCTCATCGATGCACCTCATTGGCTATTACGTTGCCTGCAGCATCAATATTTGATGTGACGGTCCAAGATCTTGCCCATGAAACAGCTGTTGTGACATACATGACAATCTATCATTACGATGATTTTATTACCGATAAAAGCCGTAAACAGATCTCTCCATTTGAGCTGACCATCTGTGTTGAGACAAAAAATAAAGCATCAGCCCAAAAAGGGATGGAAAGTGGTGTTATTATTGGCCAAGCAATTAATAAAGCACGGCACTGGATAGATACGCCCGCAAATGTACTGACACCGACTTACTTGGCCGATCAGGCCCGTGGTATTGCAAAAAAGCATGGCCTTGATATTACCGTTTTTGATGAACCAACCATTAATAAAATGGGCATGGGAGGATTGGCGGCAGTATCAAAAGGGTCAGAGCTTGACTGTTGCTTGGTAGTTATGGAATATAAAACCAAGAAAAAAAATGCCCCGACCATTGCATTTGTGGGGAAAGGTATTACCTTTGATTCTGGCGGGTTGAGTATTAAACCTGCGGCGTCTATGGAAAATATGAAAGAAGATATGTCCGGTGCAGCGGTGGTTATAGCCTCTATGGAGATTATTGCCCAGTTCAAACCTGATGTAAATATTATAGCAGTTGCTCCTTTGGCAGAAAATTTGCCGAGTGGCAAAGCAACCAGACCGGGCGACATAGTTACCTTTTATAATGGAAAAACGGCGGAAATTAAAAATACAGATGCAGAGGGACGTCTTATTTTGGCCGATGCACTCTCATATGCAGTAAAACAGTACAAACTTGATGCTATTATTGATTTAGCAACGTTAACCGGTGCTTGTGCATATGCACTTGGACCGTTTTATTGTGGCCTTTTTAGCCTCCATGATGAGTTAAGCGAAAAAGTGCTTGAATCTGCGCAAGAATCCGGTGATTATGCATGGCGTTTGCCTATGAGCGATGACTATAAGCGTGCAGTGATTGCTGATGTTGCAGACCTTTCCAACACCGGTGATGCAAAAATTATGGCAGGATCTATTACCGCGGCTCATTTTTTACAGAATTTTGTGGGTGATGTGCCCTGGGTGCATCTGGATATAGCAGGAACTGCGTATAATGTGCCCAATATTCCGTATTTTCGGCCAGGGGCGACCGGTTTTGGTGTACGATTAATTGTTGATATAGCGGTTAATTGGTAAGCACAAAAATCTTCTGCCGTATTTTCTTTGTCTATTAAGCTTTATTCAAGTGATACTATAAAGTTTTTGTGTCATATAACTTTTTCTCATTTTTAGTATTTACAATTTGAATATAAATAATGTAGGCTATTAGTATGGGTGTAATCTATACAGAGGAAGTCTATTATGAAAAAAATTGTATTACTCTTTTTGTGTGCTACTTTTATTACTAATATTTTCTCTATGGAGAAAAATTTTACTCCACAAGAAGATTTTGTTTCGCAAGCAGAACGGGACGAAATTGATTTTTTGTCGATGTATATTATAACTGACAGTGAGGCTGGTAAAAGTTTGGCAGAAAAACAGGACAAAGATTTGATGCCCATAATATACCTCATTTGGCGAGTAAGGCAACAAGACAAAGATAACGAGCTTTATGATCCGCTCTATGATGCGGTGAATGCGCGACTTAAGCAAATATTTGAAAAAAATGGGGCAGTGTTTGGCACGAGTATTTTTGACGTTGTCAATGAGCTTGATACAGCAGAATTTGGGTATGAATATAGAGCAGGATATCTTCAAAATCTGAGTCCTGGAAAAAGAACCATTCTTGAACGGCTTGTAAAAGTATATCATATGCTTGATCCAAACCATTATCAGGATCTTTATGAGGCCATGGTAAAAACAACAGAACTAAAGAAGGAAGCTCAAGAAAAAGGTACCGTTTGTATACCAGTCAATGAAAATACATTATATAAAAAAATTGATGATGAATTTATTACATTTCTCCATAATCCGAACACATATAGTTTATCTAAAACACCGGAAGAATTTGGAGATTTGTTACAGGATGTTGAGAAATATCGATTATTACCAGGAAAAGAACAAGATTATGATGATCTGTATAAGTTTCTTGTAACAATGAAGCTTAAAAAGCCATCAGAACCAATGGTACCAAAAAAAACAGTGCCATTATCAGCAAAGCCAAAAGCATCACAAAAACGAAAAGTTCCTGAAAAAAAGAGAACGTTACTCAAAAGAACAGTAAAAAGAAAACCAAAGGGACAAGCATCTGCACCAAAAAAAGTGGCTCACCACGAAAAAAAATGTCTGACGGAACAGTTAATAAAAGAAGTTGGCCTTTGTTCATTTGAACCAGGACTGCAATATGATTTTTTCCAGAAGGGCAAATTTGTTTCAAAACTGGTACGTAATCCCGTGTGTATAAGAAAAATTGATAACAACCATCTTTTTGTGCAATTAAAAACAATTAATCAGTTTATTCTTGCAAATAGATTAAAAGTTGAGCCTGCTTTTTGTGGAGGAGCTACCTATCGTAATGGCTTGCTGATGAGCGAGTATAATAAAACTCAAAATATACAAAAATTACGTGATATAAATGATGCACATAAGGCGCAAATATTTTTGCAAAAAATTGGACTTGCACAATGGAATTCAGCGCAAGATGTAAGGAACTATTTAGCAAAAGCGCAGCAAGAGGGACTAGATACACATAATATTTCAGTTTTGGAAAATGTTGTCATGCTCGATGAAACAGTGAAGGAAAAATATCCCAACTATGCCTTGTATGCTTTGGATGAGGGCGAATGTAAAGAAGCGGAAAAAATTTTAAACGCTATGCGCAAGGGCATGAGACAACCAAACTTTTTCCAGATTTTATTGATGAGCTCTGCGGATATGGTTAGTCCGGGCGAGCGCGCGCACTTTTTCTGCATTGCTCTCTGCAAAGATGCTGATTCTATTCAATATATTGTACTTGATACAACGCTTGCGTATCATCTTGACCCTGAAAGTCATCAATACAAGCGCCTTGTCTATCTCATGAACTTGATTGAAACAGGAAAAGATACATCACAATTTGTTGAGACAAATACAACCATTCCTGTGCAGAATGCAAATCCACCATTTTAACGCTCAGTAGTTGTCATAGTTCTAAATTATTATCGCGCCTATTCCACAACTTTTGTAAATGTTTGTGTAAAGGTGTCAAAATCAAGAGATAACTCCGGTAAATGAATACGTTTCCATTCACCCAGTGAGATGGGAAAATGGGGAAGTGCAAGTTGCAGAAGGCCTTTTGCATATTGTTGAATTTCATATTGTGCGCCGGCATCAAGGCGAAGCTTGAGAAAGTGCATAAGAGAGTGAAGATTACAGGTGAAAATAAACTGTGTGTAGGTGCATAAGGGAAGCATGCCTCGTGCGATTTCTCGGCAAACACCCTTTTCTAAAAGGAGCTCATAGGTAGCAACGGCGTGTTTAATGGTGTCTTGATAGAGTGCATCAAGATCAGAATCAGTAAAAGCGCCTATGGATGCCTGTTTATTTTTGAGATCCTGATTGCGCCAATAGGGGGGTTTGTAAAATTCTAGAGGTGCTTTGACGTAGCGATAACTAATTTCATTATATGAGTTCATGCGATGTCGCATCCATTGGCGTACAACAAAAATTGGTGCTTTTATACGAAATGAAAATTGATTATGCTCAAAAGGACTTGTATGTCGATGTTCCATGAGAAAACTGATGAGTTTTTTGTCGCGGTCAGTTACCTGTGTGGTAAACTTTCCATATGATACGCGAGCAGCGTTAACAACATCAACATCAGAACCAGAAACACGGACAAGTTCTAAAGAGCTAATACCATCGCCCAGTGGGTCAATGGAATGAACTGGAGTAGTTTCAGGTGTGGCTGGTTTAATATCTTCCATATTTTTCCTTCAAACAAAAGAACTATTGAGACTGGATATCAGAATATCACAAACATAATTTTTGGTAAAAGTTGTATACGGAATTTTTATTTTACCCTATAATAAATATTATTAATTTTTATACATTATTACTTTTAGATTAAAATTATGATTTTTATTATATTTGTAATTCAAATATTGTGGATATCCCTTGGTTATGCATGTGATAACACCAAAAAATTAAGAAATCCAGCAATAATTCCGCCATTAAAACAGTTGTGTATTGCGTATTGCGGAGCACACAATTTTGATTTTCCAAATAGTGTGATACGAGAAAGACTTCCGAAAGAGTTAGCCGACAGTATTGGAAATTGGCGAAATTTAAAAAGTGAATGGGTAATAAAAGACCATTATTTGCCCTGTGACAATGAAAAAAGGGCTTTTTTTATTAATGATACTATTTTATATACAAAGGCGGCACAAAAATATGCACTATATGATATTGCAGAAGGGAAAGATTTGTGTGAACATGAAACATCAAGCCCCATTGTTGCAGTAGCCTGTGCCATAGATAATGCGGAAAGCTATGCGCTTATTCATAGGCAAGGACACCGTAAGTTTTTAGTTGATTTTTATACAAGATGCAAAAAACAGGAATTTTGTTGTAAAAAAGAAAAACAGGTTACTTTAGAATTGCCACATAAACAAGATCGTTTATATGATATTAGAAGTTTTATATTTCATCGAAAAGCCGGTGTATTTGCAGGGATTGCATATGGCAACATATCTGATGAAAGCTTGTGGAATGGACAACCAGTTGAGCTTCAAGTAAAAGAAGATGAGCTGTATACTTTATTTTTGAATAACCATCATAAAGATGAAAAAAATTATTATGAAGCTTTAGAAAATCATGCAACGCTCGTACTAAAGTCCGATGGAAATTTTTTATACGGTACCCAAGCTGATTGTATCTTTTCTTGGGACATGAAAAATTTGGCATTATATACTAAAATTTGTATACCAAAATCTGAAATATTTGATATTGCGTGGCATAATAATGGGTTGGGAGCTTTTTACAGTTTTTGTGAAAAAGCGACGTGTGTGGTAGAATATTATTTTTTACATATGGATCATCAACTGCAAAAAAAATATGGGAAAAATTTTGTGGAAGTAGCAGAAAGAAATGGAAATATTGATAGTGCACAAGGTTTTTTTGCTCTCTATGGATTGAAAGTCTTATCACAGTGGGAGCTTGAATTTGTGAAAGAGAAAACATATTCGCCCAATCGTGTCCTATTTACATATAAGAATAATGTGCAGGAATATGCAAAAGTTATTGATTTTCCCGATTCTACAGGAGAAGCCTTCGTACAGAAAGTTGTCTTTACGCCAACAGGAGATTACTGTTTTGTTGATCAAAACAGCGGTGGCGATGGATATGAGAATTATTTCATAAGCTATTGCCTTGAAAAACGGTTGTCGCTGTGTTCATGATAAATGCCTTCTGTTTTCATGGACAAAATTTATGATGAGTCCGATCATTGCCAAGTTGCAGACAAGTGCTGTATTGCCATAACTGACAAAGGGAAGTCCAATACCTTTAGTTGGTACGATACCACAGGCAACGGCCATGTTAATATATGCCTGAAGCGTTGTGATAATAATAAAACCAAGAACTGCACATGAAGCAAATGGATTTTGGAGTTGTCGTGCGATACGAATGCCAAAATAGCTGAAAAGTATAAAAAGAGTGATGAGAAAAAGACAGCCAATGAATCCGGTTTCTTCAGCAATGATTGAAAAAATAAAATCAGTATGTTGCATGGGAAGGTAAAAAAATTTTTGCTTTGAATGAGCAATGCCAGTTCCTATCCAGTTACCTGATCCAATGGCAATGAGTGATTGTACTATTTGAAATCCGCGTCCTTGCGGATCAAGCCATGGATTGAGAAAGGTGAGAATTCTTTGCAGGCGGTACGAACGCATCATAATCAAAAGTCCCGTGATGGGAGTAAGAATACCAATGGCAAGTGCCAGATATTTTACATTATATTGGGCAGAAAAAAGAAGCAGTATAATAGTACTCATGAGCGTCACGGTAAGGCCAAAATCTGGTTGTTTGAGTAAAATAATTCCGCTGATTCCGCATATAATAAGAAATGGAATGTACTGCGTCCAGTGCTTCATTCTTGTTCGTCTACTTAAAAAATAGCTTATATATAAAAGCATGCCAATTTTTAATAGTTCACTTGGCTGGAATGAAAATCCCGCACAAGAAAGCCATCGCCCAGAGCCATGGATACGAACTGCAAAAGGTGAGGCAACGGTGAGTGCCGTCAGGCACATAATAAGTCCGATATAGTATGGTGCAAAACGATATAAAAATGAGACAGGAAAAAAGCGAGCAACGCAGCATCCGATAATGCCGAGTAAAAGACCGTAGATCTGTTTTTTGACAAAATAGTGGGAAGAGCCAAACGTTTCTAAAGCATAAATGGAGCTCGCAGAATAAATAAATAACGTTCCAATAATAATAAGGGCAATGGTAATGCTCAAAAAAATACGCAAATCGTTCAATAATGCATCGCGGCGTGATATCATGACGCTCTCCTTTTAATTTTTTATGTCATGTGCTGAGAAACTAACTTCTTAAAATACGTACCACGCTCTTGATAATTCGTAAATAGATCATAACTACTTCCTGCCGGAGAAAAAAGAATAATAGTTCCAGGGGCGCTCATGCGCATGCAGCTGACAAATGCCTCATCAAGGGTTGTGTAGGCAAAAGCTTTTAGACCATATAAAGTGGCCCATGATGCCAACTGCTCAGCTTCTTTTCCAAAGCAATACACAGCGGTGATTTTACCAATAAGTTCTTTTATGAACGGCATGCGGTCGACTCCTTTGCTGAGCCCACCGACAAAAAGAATAGGAAGCTGATTTTTCAAGATAGAGAGTGCAGCAAGAGTAGAAGTTGGTGTTGTTGATTTTGAGTCGTTATAGAAAGTGATGCCACCAAGAGTGCCGAGATACTCAAGGCGATGTTCAGGTAACGTGAGAGATGAGCAGCTGTCAAAAACAGAAAAAGGGAGCCCAAGCGTATACCAGGTGGCAGCAATAGCAACCCAATTTTCAAGAAAAGAAAGGTGGCTTATAGATTGTGTGGCGATAAGTTTCTGAACTTCTTGTGCTGTTTGCATAACAATCCAACCATCATGCACATAACAGTATGAAGCATGGCTTGGCAAAAGCACCATTTCTTCTGCAGAGGGGCGATGCAGGGAAAAAAAGACAAGGCGTTGCGTGCAAGATAATAATGTGCATAACTGTCGTGCAAGTGGCAGAAAAATGATTGCTGTTTGATGCTCTTCTTGATGGGCGAACATGGTGCTTTTGGCTTGAAAATATGCTTTTTCTGTCCCATGGCGGTCAAGATGGTTTGGATAAAAATTAGTCCACACTGCTATGTCAGGGGCAAATTGCGTACAATGTTCAAGCTGAAAACTTGAGACTTCAAGAATAGCATAATTATATTGAGCCTTTTCTTGTGCCAATAGTATATCAAATGTTGGTGTGCCAATATTGCCGCCCGTCATGGTTGCAGAATTTGCCTTGGTGCTTAACTGCGAAAGTAAATGAGTGACCGAGGTTTTGCCAACACTGCCAGTGATAGCAATAAAAGGAATTTTTGCATGGGCGTGAAAAAAATCAAGTTCGAGTATCAATTTGTATTTATATGTCGTATAATAATTTGTTATGTCAATTCCCTGACTGACAAAAATATACTCATTTCGTTCAAAAAAGGATTTTTTGTCTTCTTCTAAACAAAAAATAACGCCATATCTTTCAAGCAACTCTTTTTCTTCTAAGCCTAATATCCTTTTGTCCATTACTTCACAACTGAACCGCTTTTTTATATAATAGGCGAGGGCGGATTTTCCCGTTAATCCAAATCCCCAAATACCGATTTTTGATAGCTTTTTCATCTGCTTCCTTGACATGCAGGGTGTGTCAAACATTTTGTGTAAATGGGTTTAACTTCATAAAGATACGTTGATCCTTTCGTCAAAGAATATATTCAGTTGGTTAATAATTTCGGTCCAGTTTCTGACAATATGGGTCCATTTTTTTTCTATGTCAACAGAAGCAAGATAAAGCATTTTGAAAAGTGATTCACCATTTGCAAAAATGGATCTATTTTTGGTCACTTTTCTAAATTGTCGATGTAATCCCTCTATAATATTGGTGGTATAAATGAGACGTCTCAGCTCCGCAGGATATTTGAAATAACTCGCAATGTTGCCCCAATGATTAATCCAAGGGTTAACAGCGGAGGGATACAAAGTTCCCCAACGTTCTTGTAACGCTTCAAGAGCGGCGGTTGCTTCAGTTTCTCCAGAAGCTTGATATATCTTTTTCAAATCCTCTATAAAACTTTTCTTATTTTTGCTTTCTACATATTTCAATGAATTGCGAATAAGATGCACAACACATAGTTGTACTTCTGTTTTTGGAAATACAGCTTTTATAGCATCTGGAAGGCCTTTAAGTCCATCGAAGCAAGTAATTAAAATATCAATCACACCCCGATTTTTGAGTTCATTAAATACAGAAAGCCAGAAGGTTGCACTTTCACTGTCACCAATCCAGATACCCAGTATTTCTTTTCTTCCTTCCGTATCTATGCCTAGACAAGTATAAGCAGCCCTTGAAATTATTTTACCATTTTCACGCACTTTGTAATAAATAGCATCAAAAAAAACAATTGCATATACCGGTGACAATAGCCGATTCTGCCATTCATTGGCCAATATTTGTGCTTTGTCTGTTATTATAGAAACAAGTGCTGGTGATATTTGAATACCATATATCTCAAACACATGATCTTGGATATCACGTGTTGTCATACCTTTGGCGTACATAGATATAATTTTCTTATCAAATTCACTGACATCTCTCTGATGTTTCTTTACAACCTGTGGCTCAAAATCACCATTTCTATCGCGTGGAATATCTAATTCAAGTTCTCCAGAACTACTTTTGACTTTCTTATTTGATGTACCATTTCTACTATTGCCCGATTTTTTCACTGTTGCTTTGTGTTTTTCATAACCAAGATGATGACTCAATTCCTCCTGCAACATTGCCTCTAGCATTGATTTTGTCAACCTTTTGATGAGTCCATCTTTTCCCATCAAGTCTTCTACTGTCTTGCACTTCTTTAATTCTTCTTCAATGTTTATGTTTGTATTTTTTTGCATTTTATTTTCTCCGCAAATGGGTTATACTTCTTCTATGTTCTATTCTACCCCATTTACACAAAATATTTTACACTCTCTACTATTTCTGCAAATTGTATATACGAAAAATTCTTTCAAAAGGAGGTTTTTTATGGGTAGATATAAAAAGAGTAGAATATGGTTTGTGCTTTACCTTTGTTTTTCCTTTTCTATTGTTTTTGGCATGGAAAAAAATCAAAATCGATTGTGGTTTACTATCCGTAGCAGATTTGCGAGACCACTAGAAATGCAACCAAAAACTTCTCCTATAAATCAAACTGCAGAACAAGTAAAAACAAAGGAGCTTGTCATTAAGACTGAAGAAGAACAGAGGACACAAAGCTTTATAACTCCAGTTGAAAATAATCTGGAAATGGAAAAACAAAAAGAAAAACTTAATTCTTTAGAAGAAAGTTTTGCGTATATACTTACTGAGGCAGAAAATCGTGAGGCAAGAAATAAAAAACTCAATGAAGAACTTTCTGATACCCTCACAAAAATTGTTCATACGATGAGCAGAATTTATAAAAATATTGAAGAAGATTTAACAAATGATACAAGGAATAGTAGTAAAAAATGGAAGAATTTTTTATCTGTTCAAAGGTCTATAATTAGTCAAGATATCACAATAGATGATATTGAATCGCTTGATGCTAGAAAAGCTGTTTTTCGGATTAGAACAAACATGCAGGAAAAATTTAAAGAATTTTATTTCATATGTAATGAATTCGTGACACTTGAAAAAAAAATTGATAGAGAGGTTCTTAAGGAGAAATATGAAGCATTTTTAAAAGCCATTAAGCTTTTTAAAGGTACACATTGCTATTATCTTGGACAACAGGCATTTCCTCATGCTTATGAAGCACAAAAACAACAGGGGCATTTATCTTGCCGAAAACAAATGGTTGAGCTATCTAGGACTATTAAAAAATTAGAAAAAACAATAAAAGAATTTAAAGAAGAAATGAGAGCTAAACAGTTAAAATGGGGTCAAGAACATGAAAATTATGTGCATAATCAAGAAAGGTTAGAAAAAACTTTGGAGCAAGTAAAAAAAGAGTACAAGGAACTATTAAAAGAAAAAAGTGCACAAGAAATAGAAGCCAAGATAGCAATACAAGGGAGAGATTCCACAATAGAAAAGTTGCGTGAAAAACTAAAATTAGTAGATGAAAAACTTAAAACGGAACAAGCCAAACGTGTCTCTACTGCCTATTCATTGTATTATTGGGGCAGGAAATTATTTCAGCGGAATAATAGAAAATTTAAAAAAGAAATTGAACGTTTGCATTCAGCACGCAAGTATGAACACAGCATTACTTTGGAGTGGGTAGAAAAATATGAAAATATAAAGAGAAAGATAGAAAAAAATGGTATTGAAAATATTGAAAGAGAACAGTGCAAAAAAAAGATAAAACAATTACAAAGAAAATATGCAACAGAATATGCAGATCTTATAGAGAAAATTAGAAACTTAGGGGAGGACAATCAGTTTTGGAAAAATGCTCACAGCTTTGAAAATAAAATTTGGAAAAAATATAAAGAGAAATATAAAAATCTTAAAGAAAATAGTTCAGAGTTTGTCCAAAATAAATATAGGGAAGCTTTTGTGGAAGAATGTGGACAAAGAATAGAAAAATTGCGCGAAGAAAAAGATTGTATGATAAAAAATCTTAGTAATGAAATAACGGCATTAAAAGAACTGCTTGTGACAAAAGAAAGAAGACAGATGACCCCATGGCAGTATTTAGATGGAGTGAATGAACGCTTATTGCAGTGGATACGGAGTAAATTTCATAAAAAAGTTGAAAACAGTTATGATTGGATAATGGATGAGGATGGACATATAAAATTACCACTGCTAAAAGATATAAAAAGAGTAGAAAACGATATAATAAGAAGAATAAAGATAGATGCATTTTGCGCTTCTATGAGATACTATTGCCCGACATTGGAAAATAGTTCTCAAAAGGCATTTTCGGCTTGGGATCCTATTATAAACAGAAGACAAATTTCCCCGATGGAAAAATTGGAAATAATTGATCCTTTTGTATCAAGACAATTCCCTTCTTTACCGCCAAGAAAAACTGTTCAGCCCTTTTTACTAGGATCAAGAATTCATGCATTTGAACGACGGCAATGTAACAAAACGGGACCTTTAATGCTCTCTGTTATTTGATTATGTTGTGATTCCTATTATACTAAAAAACTACGTATTATGTTATCTATTTTTCAATTTTAGGACCTGTTATGGCAGCTGATCAGGCAAATAAGCCATCATTTAAGGATACTCTCAATTTACCGCGGACCGATTTTCCTATGCGTCCGCAATCAGCCATTGATGATCCAGCGCTTATTGAGCGATGGGAAAAAGATAATCTGTATCGCAAAACGTTTGATTTGCATAAGGGAAGCGAGCTATTTATTTTGCACGATGGTCCTCCCTATGCAAATGGCCATATTCACCTGGGAAGTTCGTATAATAAAATTTTGAAAGATATTTTTTCAAAAGCACAACGCATGATGGGAAAACAGGTACCGGTGACTCCGGGCTGGGACTGTCATGGTTTGCCCATTGAACTCAAGGTGACGCAGGCGTATCCGGGCTTGTCACGCGCAGAGCTCAAACGAGCATGTCGGGCATATGCGCAAGAGTGGATAAATACGCAGCGAAAAGAGTTCAAGCGGTTGGGTATTCTGATGGACTGGGATAGGCCCTATGTTACCATGGCATACTCATATGAGGCGTCGATTTTGAGAACGCTTGCCAAGTTTGTTCAAGACGGGTACATTGAACGAAAAAATAAAACAGTTCCATGGTGCTTTTCTTGTCAAACAGTTCTTGCTGCAGCTGAAATTGAATACCATGACAGAAAAGATCCTTCAATATATGTATTTTTTCCGTTGACTGAAAAATCACGCAATATTCTTTTTCCGGGCATCAATGGTCGTATTGGTTTTGCAGTATGGACAACGACTCCATGGACTTTGCCCTTAAATCGAGCGGTGGTGTTGCGACCACAGACTCATTATGTTCTTCTTGAGCGTCATAATGGTGAATATGTTTTGGTTGGGGAAGCATTGGCTGATGCTTTTTGTAAAATAGTAGGGATGGAGAAGAAAAAAATTGGCCATGTGAGCGCAGAAGATATTGTTCGTGCTGGAGTAACAGTTGAGCATCCATTTATTCAAGGGCGTACCGCTCCTGTTTTGGCGGATAATTCAGTCGAGGTTCTTGAAGGCACTGCATGTGTACATAATGCGCCGGGAGCCGGTATTGTCGATTATGAAATTGGCATAAAGTATGGTCTTGAAATTTATTCACCGGTAGGGCCTGATGGAAAGTATACTGAAGGCATAGAACCGCAAGCACTGGTTGGTATGTCGGTTACTGATGCGCAAGGATGGGTGATTAAAACGCTCCAGGAAAAAAATAATCTTATTTTTAAAACATCTCTCAATCACTCATATCCTCATTGCTGGCGGTGCCGCAATGGGCTGATTTTTCGGGCAACAAAACAGTGGTTTTGTGATTTGTCGAAAAATAATCTCAAAGAGCGAGTGCTTGCCGGCGTTGCTTTATTGGATATGATTCCTTCAGGCGCAAAGCACCATTTGGCATCAGCAATTAGTGGGAGGCTTGAATGGTGTATTTCTCGCCAGCGTGTGTGGGGTGTGCCTATTCCGGCGCTGGTTTGTACAACATGTGATTACAGCATTTTGACCTATGAACATGTCTGTGCCGTTGCTCAGGATGTTGAGCGTGCAGGGATAGAATATTGGGATACGGTGGCGGTAGAAAAATATATATCAAAGGATATGAAATGTCCGTCATGTTCGGGTGGCTCATTTGTCAAAGAGCAGGATATTTTAGATGTGTGGTTCGAATCAGGGGTAAGCCATTATGCGGTGCTCAAACAAAATCCTGAGCTTCGGTTCCCTGCCGATATGTACCTTGAAGGCCGTGATCAGCATCGGGGTTGGTTCCAAAGTTCTCTTTTGACCAGTTTTATGCTGTACGATGTTGCCTGTATGAAAACAATTGTAACGCACGGTTTTACTGTTGACGAAAAGGGCCGCAAAATGTCCAAGTCCCTTGGTAATGTTGTTGCTCCGCAGGAGATGATCGACAAATTGGGGACTGATGGGTTACGGTTGTGGGCGGCAAGCGTTGATTGCAGTGGGGGGGACGTGGTGGTGTCCCCGGCAGTTATGACTAATGTGCAAGAGGTGTACCGTAAAATTCGCAATACTTGTCGTTTTTTACTGTCAAATTTGTATGATTTTGACATAACAATTGATGCCGTTCCAGTCGACACGTTGCGCATGCTTGATTATTATGCCGTGCAGGAGTTATTAGAGCTCAATAGCACGCTTGTTGATCGATACCAGGCCTATGATATTTCCGCGGTGTTTCATGGCTTGAGCGCTTATTGCGCGGTGAATTTGAGCTCTTTTTATTTGGATATCGTCAAAGATCGTTTGTATGTTGAAAAAAGTAACGGTTTGTTGCGCCGATCTGCTCAGACAACCTGTTATTATATCCTTGATACCATTGCCCGTCTTATGGCACCAATTCTATCTTTTACTGCGGAACAGGTAACAGACCAGTACCAGAAAAATAAAACTAATTCGATTCACGAACAACTTTTTGCGGTTACTCCGGCAGCTGGCGCTGAACGAGTTCTTTTTGCAACAGCGCTGCAGCAAGAACGGGCGGGGATTTTATCTGTGCTTGAATATAATGCTGATCTTGAAGAGCAGTTTGACAAAGAAGTATGGGATTTTGTAAAACTGATGCGGACTGCACTGCTCAAGGTGCTCGAGGAAAAACGGGAGCAAGGGCTGATAAAACATTCCCTTGAGGCTCAGATCCGCTGGTATCTCGATGAACAGTCGCCCTATATGTCCCATTTGAAAGCGCTCAAAAAAGTTCTTGAAACACGGGGCGAACAGCTGGACAGCTTTTTCAAAGAGCTTATTATTGTATCGGGAGCGATACAGATGAAAAGTAGGGAGGGATTGCAGGAAATTACCGGCGTCAAGGGGCTTTATGGGCTTGCTGATCATGCAGAGGGGGTAAAGTGTCCTCGCTGTTGGCAGTGGGAAATAACGGCCGATCCTGACGGGTTATGTGCACGATGTTCTGCAATTGTACGATAGAAAATTTTTTTGTGAAAATTTTTATTGTTTATTTATGAAGCTATGTCATTATATAGTAATGGTAATGAATTTATGAAAGATTGTGAAAAAGGGGTTTTTTACACGTACTCATAATAGGAGGCTCTTGTATCTATGTATAAATTTATAGGATTAGGATTTGCCCTACTTTCTGCACTCAGTACTGCAATATCGATAGTCCTTGCCAAACAGAGTTTTGGCAAAACCGATCCAACAATTGCTGCAACCATTCTTTCAAGCATTGGCACGTTGGTATTGATTGGAGTTGTCATAGCATCAAAAAAATCACTCATCGATTTCCAAACGCTCCATTCTATAAATATTACCGCAGTTTTTATAGCGGGTATTGTGGGGGGTTTATGGTGGATTTTTTACTTTCTTGCCATGCGATATGTTCCGCTGACGCACGTGTCAGCCATTGACCAGTTGAGCATCGTGTTTACCCTCTTTTTATGTCGGTATCTGTTTTACGAGCCGATAACAACAGCAACAATTACCGGGGCATTCTTAATTATCTGCGGGGTCTATTTGATTAGCTTCTTTTGAGGCGCCAATTTTTATGGTATAAAAAATTGGCGAATTTACGGAGAAGAATCCCTCTTATTTTGCGATTACCTTCCCCCCGTTTAAATCCTTTGCTCCGCTTGAAAGGCTTCGCAAAGGATATGCGAAGAAAGAAAAGATACAGCAAAAATTTTGAAGCCCCTCCTCCCCGTTCGTCCTGAGCAAGGTCCTGTGCACCGCGTCGAAGGATTCAGCGTGAAGCTTCGAAGACAAATAATTGTGGTATTTAAAACAAGATATAATGAAGTTTTTTTCTTTTCAAAATAAGTGTATCTTTTTGGAAAAAAGTAAAAAGAGACTATCCTTCGACGCGGTCCACAGGACCTTGCTCAGGACGAACGGGGAAGAGAAGAAAATAATTTTTTCATGTATTACTGTCTTGCATAATATTCATTCAAAAGTTCGTAAAGATTTTTACCTGCCATACCTGTTTTATCTGCCCATGGATCCGTCACCGTAATTCAACCTCGTTGATTTTCAAAGGCAATGAGTCCATCTGGATCAATGGCAAAAACAAGTCGATTATCACCAAGTGGTTCTTTTAATTTGCAAGAAAGATCTTCGTATGCATCCTGTAGAATTTCTTTTACAGAAGGTTCTTTGTCTTGTTTTAATAAAAAAAGCTTGTGATCTACATATATTCCGATAATAGTTCCAGGAGCATTGTGGTACGTAGAAAATGCCTGGGCGTTAATTTTGTCCGAAATAATTTGCGCTAAGTTAAATTCTCCTAATTTTTCAAGGTATTCACAAGTAAAAGCTCCTCCTTTAAATGCTTCCATTCTATATAAATTTTTGTCATATTTTTTCCACCAAAAATTTCTGTATATTATATGAAAATTGCCAAGAGGGTCACAAAAAGAGTAAGTCCGATCCCCCAGTATTATGTCATGCTCTATATAACGTAACTTGAGTGGCGATAAATCATAAAAATTTAAGGAGGGATTTGTTAAGGAGGGATTCGGTTGACATATCATACATGAAGAATCACTGCATAAAATACCGAAATCCAGTCTGTAGACCAGAGGAATGGCGATATGTTTAATAGTAGAAAGATCTTTATTGGGATTTATGATGTCAAAGCCATCGCCGGCGGTTTTTCGCATAATATTAAAATCTTTATTTGAAGGAAATATTCTATACTCACCTGTCATTGTGTTATACATTGTTTTGAAAATACTTGTAATGTTGTCCATATCTTCAATATTGAGTATGAGAATATTGGTAGATGGTCCTGTACGTATTTTTTCAAGATAGAGTATGGTACCATCACGCATTTTTCCTATTTTTGCTCCTGATTTGATGATCAAATCAGCATATTCTACTGCAAGCAATTTTCCGCTATGATCAGGAGTAAGTTTATAGTTATGAGAATCATATTCCCGATCGAGAGGAAGATTTTTTTTAGTCAAACCAAGTTCTGATGCTTCCAAGGGTATAGTAGTGATAATTTTTCCATTATCAGGGTTCCAAAAAACAAGAAGAAGATACTCAGACTCGAATTTTCCAGATCTAAAAATGGCCGCTATATACCTTTTATCTGGTGAAAATGTAATGCTTTTGACCTCAATGGCTCTTAATGGTGGAAAAAGAGTAGAATATTCCAGTTCATAATATATAATTTTTTGAGGGAGAATTTTTTTCAGATGCGGTGCAAAGATACTATCTTCTTCAAAGATCTCTCCCTTTGTTTTTTTAATCCATGTCGCAAGGGCATCAGCTGAGTTTGTTATGTTATTAACAAATGCTTCGGCTAATGTTGCAAGAATGGTATCAGGAGCTTCCAGCTGTACCGCAGTTTTTATCAATGTCAGGAGAGAATCAAAAGGGATTGTTGATGGAACTGTTTCCGTTATCATATCAGGAAGATACTTCCTAAAATTCATAAATTCTTCATATGTTGCTGTTATAGAAGTAATTTTAAAGGGAAGATTTTCAGTACCATCGGCTTTTATTCCTATCTATGTTGTTGTGAGTCCTTGCAGAAAGTTTGAATATTTTTTTTAATTTTCAAACTCTATCAATGGGATTTCCATTTTCTCTTGTTTGCCATTATCATGCGTGAGAGAAAAAAAGACAGATTCCTGTTGCTCTGCTTTTTTTTCAGCGGGTTGTTCAGGAAGTTCTTCTTGGGTATGCGGTCGTTTTTTCTCCATGCCCAATGCCGAACTGAAACAGACAATGGAAGAGAAAAGTAATATATACAATTTCATAGCATGCGCTCCTTTTAGTTGCCAATATTTTACGGGATAAAACATTGGCAATTTCTCAGGAAAAGATTTTTTTCTCCTTTTTTATACCATATAATAATATTTTTAAGTAAGTAAATAGAAACTATGTTGCAAAAAAACCCTGCATCTCAGGCCATGAGTGCAGGGTTTTTTGTATTGCAATATGTAGATTATTTTTTTGGAGGAGCTTTTACGGCATCGGCCGCATCTCTCAGCTCTTTAAATTTGCTGGCAAGGTCAGGGAAGGTGACAAGACTTTTGATTCCCGTAATTTTGCTGAGCTCTTCTAAGGCTTTATCAGCCGCTTCCTGATCTTTAGTATTATTAACAGCAATTGCTTTTTTCTTAGCAGCCTCAAATTTTGCTTTTTGATTTTCGTATTCTTGTGTTGCTTCTTCATCATGGAAAAAACTGTATAGTTTTTGTTTATTAAGTTGTGGTTTAATTTTTTTCCATTCGTCTTCTTTTTTAGGATCAAGTGCATTTCCGGCTTTCACGATAGCATTTATGTTTGCTGCATTTTTATCATAGATAGTTTTGAAATCATCGACATATCGTTTACTGGTATCCTTATCAAGTTTTTTCAAACGTCGCCCAAATGCTTTAACTTCATCAGCTGCACTGGTAGCGTATTTATTGAGCATGGTAAACTTGAGCATAGCAAGATTTGGTTCAATTGTATCTGTTGATTTTGCATATTGTTCAAAGTCGCGCAGCTTGTCGTCAAAAACATCAGATGATGCCATGTTGCCCAACTGTGCTTCAATTTTACCCAGAAGTTTATCTGCATCTGCATCAGTTTTCTTCTCACCTTTTTTGGCTTCGCCTTCTTTCTTTTCCTTGTCTTCTTTTTCCTTACCTTCTTTTTCTTTCTCTTCTTTTCCTTTTTTACCACCACGGCCTCCTCCGCCACCGCGTCCACCACGACCGCCGCCTCCTCCGCCGCCACCGCCTTTATCGCCAGAAGCTGACTTGCCTTTTTCTTCTCCACCGCCATAGCCACCATGGCCACCGCCATATCCTCCACCATAGCTGCCACCGCCGCCATAATCGTAGCCACCGCCATATCCTCCGCCGTAGTCATAACCACCATAACCACCGCCATATCCTCCATAATTAAAATCTTCACTACCGCCAGCGATTGCATGTTCGGGGTGGAGTCGTCCTGTACCTTTTTGGGCAGTTTTTGCAGCAGCCTGTTCTTCTTTACGGATTTTTTCCGCTGCTGGTTCATATTTGGCGATAATGGCATCAATACTTTTTATTACGCCTTGTGTAAAAAATGCGGCTGAATAAGCATTAATAACATTTTTTAATGCTTTCTTTGATTTTTTGTCCATTTTTTCAACGCCGAATGATGTTGTTTCTATAGCATCTTCGTCTGCATCAATTGCTGCGCTCAGAACTTTTAAATTATCATATAACGTTATGTCAGCAATAAAGTCCTGGATATATTTATATGCATTTGTCTTTGGATCTTTATCCTGTAATTTAATTAATTTTTGTTTAAACTCTTCCAGCTGAGCAACAAATGCATGCCAAGAAAGATTTTCTGGCCATTCACCGAGCACACGCGTGCGTCCCCAACGCTCTACCTTGGCAGGAATATCAGGCACTGTGTGTGTTTTTACGAGCAAAGAGTTTGTTCGTCTAATAAGTGATTCAAGAAGGCCTAATACTCCCTGATCAGCGGCAGATGGAGCAACAGTTTCCGTTGGCTGATTTTCTTCATGAACGGGAGAAAGTGTTCCTGGCTGGGCTATAGGGCCGGCAGCAGCTTCTTCTTTGAGTGCTTCTTCTAGCATACCTGAAAACATTTCATTGAGTTCTTCTTCACTCATATTGTTAATGGCTTCTTCTACCTCTGCAACTGCTTTATAAAACTGCTCTTGTTCTTCCGGGGGTAAGGTTGCGACATAATTATCAATTTCTTGTTTTGCCGCTTCCAGCTCACGCTCAAGATTTTGAAATGAAAGCATTTCATCATCACTCAGTTGCGGCATATTATTTCCCGGCATTCCGGTATATATTGTTGGTGCAAAAGTCATACAAATAAATAATGTTTGTAGAAGGAAAGTATATGTGCGATTCATAAGAAGCCTTTACGCAAAATGTCAGTGGTAAAAATAAATTCCATATATTGTTTCTATCATATCAGAATAACTATATTACACTATATATCATAAAATTGCTACGAGTGCATATATATCAAAAAGACTAAAATATGAAAGCAAAAAAAGGATATATATTTCATGAAACCGTCATAGGGTTGTTGGTAGGGATAGTGACCATTTCGATTGGAACATATGGCGTTGGTCTTGTACTGCAAAAACAAAAAAATATTTTCAAACGTGCTCAGGTTCTTCAAGAAGCAATAGCAACGATTGAAATGATACACAAAAATCCTGCAGCTCTTTTTTCTTTATCCAGCCATTCGACCAATCCATCAATTTCTATTTCTATTGCTGCTGAAAAAGCAGTAGTTCAAGGTATGGAATCGACCTTGATACCATATTATCGCGCGACCGTTGTCAGCACTGATGGTAATGCCACAGTACAATTAAGTACCACTGTTGTTTGTTATGATCATGATCAATAAGAAAGCTCATATGCGTAGCAAATATTTCCACAATTTTTGTTCAATTACTCCTGGCTCATTGCTTTTGCAGACGGTTATGTGCATAGCTTTGGGAAGTATTGGTGTGTTGTATTATGCCCGGTGGAGTGCATTGTGTATGAAGCGTATGCAAAATGCAACTACAGAAAATGCTTGCCGTGCACATCTTTTGTCCATCTATGATTTTATTCACCGTGATATTAATCAATCAGAGGCAGCGCGGTGTTGTACTTATGGAGAGAAGGACGATCATTTATTGTGTTCATATGGAAAAAAAGATATAGGCTGGGAAAATAGTAGCCGCGGATGCGTTCGTGTCGAAGGAGCTTTTAACCAACGTAAAAAAATATGGACGCATGTGGATGATAAAATATTTTTTCATGATACCGTAACGGTGAGTTTTTTTATACAAAAGCCGTCAGAAAATGACGTGCTTGTGACGGGAAGCATTGCCAGCGGAAATATTGTTGTGCCTATTATATGTACGCCAAAAGGGTGTGTTTATGGTTAGTAAGTCTGGAGGAGTTGTGCTTATTGTTGTCATGACGCTTGCCATTATTGTCATGGTCATTACTATGGGCTCCATTCGCATTATCGGGCTGATGCAGACAACGATATGCGGACGAGAAGAAATGTATCGTCATTATTATGCCACGTATGGGTTATTTACCTATGTAAAGGCATGGTGGAAGGAAGTGCAGGCTGTGCCAGTATTACATAAACGGTATGAAAAAAATGGCTTTGTTTGCACCATGCCGCATACTTTTGCCCAGGGGCAGAAACAGTGTGTGAGTTGTGTCGAAATTACTTCTGGCACAAAACAAGATATCATTACGATACGTCTGATGGAGGGGAAAAAGATTATTTGTTGCTTGACACAAGACATAAAAAAATAACTGTTTTTTACGTATCTATGCCAGTCCCATATTTTTTCTAATTTTTTACACATTTTTTAAGATAAAGCAACCAGAAAATATCTGATGTTAGGAATTTTGTAAAGAAAATTATTGTAAAAAAAAGGGCAAAATAGCTGTATGCTTTTTAGCAAAAATGGTACTATTTTTAACAGGAGCCTTTTCGTAGTAGGGAGCATCAAAAAAAGGAGAAAGATGATCAGACATATGTGTATTGTGTGCATAACGGCGTGGCAGGGTACCGGTTATGCCATGAATGCAAAAGAATATCAACTATGCCTACAAAATCACGCACAAGTTTTTGAGTATGTGAAATCGACGGACTTGAAAAAATTGCGCGAGTGTCTTGATGCCAAATCGTACGCTCAAATAAAAATTATTCTTGCACATAAAAGTGAAAAAGGTGAAAAAGTGCTTGATGTAGCGGCAAAAACCTATCAAGCAATACATGTACAAACACTTGTTGATCAAAAAGCAAAAGAAATTCCTGAGTGCTATAAAAAAAGAGTTCTTGCTGGTTTTGTTGGCATTACGGGAGGGCTCATTGCAATTGGTTCTTTGTTTGGGTATCTGAATTACGAGTGATTTTTGGGTTAATCATTCATTTTGTGAATTGATTCCTTCGTATTGTGCCAAGCCAGATCCAGATACTCGTGAGAATTATGTGTGGTGTGGTAGATCAGCACATATGCTTGCCGATCAGATACAATATAAAAATAGTTACTGTTCAATACCTTCGGGATGTCAGTGGGATAGTGGTAAGAATCAGAACTTTCCTCCGGTTATGTCTTTTTCATGGGATGCAAAATTTTTTGGTGTCAGCTTTTTACAAACTATAATTGGATCAGCGGGACTCATGGCAGGTGTAGAATTCCTTGGCAGATCAATACACTATGCATTTTGCAATGTGCCGGGCAAAAAAGAACGTGATAAATGGCGTATAGTCAAATTGATTGTAGCGGATTTGTTGTCAAAAAAAGGAGAAGCATGAACAAATATGTATATATTTTTTGTGTAATGGCCTGGCAGGTTGTAGGGCATGCTATGGAACAAAAAAATTGTCAACTGACTTTGTACTCTGACGAAACAGAGCAAACAAGATACAAGAAAAAGTATGAACGAGCGCTTGGGCATATAAAGGCAGCTAATGTAATATCTTTACGTGAATATTTTTTCAAACAAACACAACAGTCACCTGATCGCGTTAAAAAAATTCTTGCGTATAAAAATGAAAAACAGGAAAATTTAGTTGATATAGCAACAAAAATGTTCATTACTCAAGATGATGTGAAGATCGAGCAAAAATATATTTCATTTTACGGGAGACGTGTTTTGTGGGGAATGGGATGTCTAGTATTGAGTATCCCCTGGGCGCTCCTGGGAGGATTAAGTATTGCCAATAATTGGGAAAATATTGAAAGATATAAAGATTTTTACCAAAGCTGGCAATGGGTTTCTGGCGATTGTTCGCAGCGCGTTACTCCAAACTGTATGATCCATGTGCCTTCTTGTGTTAAAGATTTTTCATTTTATGGTTCTTTATCTATGGTTTTGGCTAGTTTGGATCATATACGCACGAACGTTGTAAAAATCGTTAAAAAGACTGATGAGAATAGATGTTTGATAGAGAAAAAAAATGATATATACCATGTATGGAACTATGTATTAAAGCTTGAAAAAAAAGTGAATGAAAAGGAAAACGCTGATGAAATACAATAATATTATTGTCATAAGTATGTTGAGCATGAATTTATTACATGGAATGAAGAAAGAGACTGTTGCGCTTTTGATACAGCCTTCAGAACAATATGAAAACAGACTTGTGGAAGAAGTAAAAAGAAATTCTAATGAAAAAGTGCTAAAAAAAGAAATAAAAACAATCTTTGAAAAGTTACCGAAAAAAAACAGACAAGAAATACTGACATCTTTGGAACCATTTATTGAGAAAAAAGCAGGTGAACTTCCTCAACTTTATAAAGAACGTTTTTGCTCCATACTATCGGGTACTGTGCGAGGAACTGTCGGTGTGTTTGGGGCTATATTTGGTATAATTGCTGTATCAGATTTAAGAAAAGCTTGGTGCAATAATTCGGTAGACTCTGTTTATAATCAAATACATAATAATACTTGGAACTGCTTTGTACCGCAAGATTGCCAGTGGGATAGCCATGGAAAATATTCCCCTGTTACTGATTGGACAAATACTCCTTCCATATTTATGATGATTTTTGCCGGACTTGGCATAATACCGGTTTGTACATATGGGGCAGTAGAAAATTTCAAAGAAGCATTTACTAATATACACGGCAAGCGGGAACGGTATAGGTGGCAACTTGCATATCAGGTTCTCTATGAATTACAACAAAAAAATAAAAAAGAAGGAGAATAATGAGCAAATATGTATATATTTTTTGTGTAATGGCCTGGCAGGTTGTAGGATATGCTACAGAAAAACAAGAAACTAAGCTTGTCTCTCTTGCAGGTTTTTTTGAACAGGGGAGCTGTGGGAGAAAATATACCAAAGCACTTCGGTATGTAAAATCAGCCAATCTGAGAAAATTGAGTGAATATCTTGATAAACAAGATGAACGCTCACCTGGTCGTGTCAAAGAAATTCTTGCATTCAAAGATGAAAACAATGAAAGATTGGTCGATGTAGCAGCAAAAGCATTTATATTGCCAGAAGATAAAGACTTGAAGACCGCACAAAATATGTTTCTTTTGATGGGAAACGTTTTTTGTTGGGAATAGGATGTTTGGCGCTGAACATTCCTTGGGCAATAATGGGAGGGTTTAGTATTGCGGATAGTCAAACGAATATATCTACATACAAAAATTTTTACCAAAGTTCGGGATGGGTTGCTGGCAACTGTACACAGAGTGTTCCTTCGCATTGTATAATTCACGTACCTTCTTGTTATAGTTCTCCGTCGCTATGGGTGGCTATTTGTGCACTTGGAATCAATAGTGCATATATTGCTTTCAGTTTTATAAAGGGAATTAAAAATAGCGATGCAACCGAAATGTATGTAGACAAAAAAGATAGTTTTTATCGTGTGTGGGATTATTTATTAGCGCTTGAAAAATCAGCAGGAACACATTAATGAATCACTATAACATCATTATTATCAGTGCATTGAACATCAGTTTATTGCAGGGAATGGACCAAGAAAATGTTTTTCTCTTAATAGATTCCTCAGAGGCGAATCAAGCTTCTCTTGCGGCAAAAGTTAAAAAATATTCTCATGAAAGTGTACTGCAGCAAAAAGTAAGTAAGTTTTTTAGAAAGCTGCAACAAGAAAATAACAAAGAAGCACTGACTTCTTTGCAAATATATGTTCATAAAAAAGCAAATGAAGTTCCTTCCTATTACAAAAAGCGACTTGGCTACCTCATAGCTGGAACTTCTGGAGGAGTTATCGCTTTAGGTTCATTTATTGGTATTATAACGACTGTTTCAAGCGCAGAGGCATGGTGTAATAGCACACTAGACTCAGTTCGTTATCAAATAAATAAGAATAGGTACACCTGCTACAATATACCGAAAAATTGTACATGGGATGGCAGTGAAAGTCTATATCCTCCGACGATTACCGGGGAGAGTCTTCTTAGTACACTTGGACCGGTTATTACTGGTATAGCAGGTGTGTTTCCATTTTCCCTGTGTGCAATGGTAGAGTTTTTTCGGGCGACCTATAAGAATACGTCGGGCGAATGGGAACGATATAAGTGGCAAATTGTAGAATATACCTTACACAATATATTGCAGAAAAAAAGGCAAAAGGTTTAACTGATGCTGCTACTGAACAGGATTCTGATACATCAATACAATAAGAGATGTTTTTTGATGTTTTTTATTCAAAACATTTTGTTTTTCGGTATAATAACAACTACTATACGTGATTTTGTTATTATAAGAGGTCAGCTATGAAAGTGTATTTGCGAAAAGATGTGGCAAAAATTGGATTTGCAGGTGAAATTGTCAGAGTAGGCGATGGGTTTGCGCGTAATTTTTTGATTCCTCAATCATTGGCAATAGAAATAACAGCGGCAAATGAGGATTTTTACAAAGATAGAAAGCAGGTTATTGAACACCGCAAAGAGGTGCTTGCGACGGAAACTTCCATGTTTGCACAAAAAATTTCTGAAATGAAATTACAAATAAAGAAAAAAATGCATGATGATGGTAAGTTATATGGGACAGTCAATGCGCTTGAAATAGTTGCTTTATTGGGAGAAAAAGGTATACAAGTAGGTAAAAATCAGGTGTTATTCAATAGTCCAATAAAAAGCAAAGGATCGTTTGAGGTAACGATAAAATTAACATCTCGCTTGCAACCAAAACTAACGATTCAAGTTCTTCCTGAATAATGATCAACGTTTGTGATACAAAACAACCGGGGTTCTTCACCATCATTTTCTCCTGAAGCGATAGTGGGCAAAAGTCTTCCTGTCAGTGTTGAGGCTGAGCGTGCGGTTTTAAGCGCTGTTTTGCTCAATGATGATCAGCTTTCACGCATTGTCGAAAAATTACTAGCAACAGACTTTTATCGCCATCAGCATGTTTTTGTCTACCAGGCAATGCTTGATCTCTGTGCCCAGCACAAGCGTATTGATATGGTAACGCTTCATGATGAGCTTATCAAAAAAGGGCAACTTGATGCGGTAGGGGGAATGGAGTATTTGCTCAATCTTCAGGAGGATATTCCTGCAATTGGTCTCATTGAACAGCACGCGCAAATTGTTAAAGAAAAGGCAATATTGCGAGAACTTATTGGATCTGCAGCAAATATTATTTCCAGCTGCTATAGCCAGGAAGATAAAACGCTCGCGGCGGTGATTGATGAGGCCGAAAAAACTATTTTTCAAGTGGCGAGTAAGCGCTTATCAACTAATTTTGTTCAGCTTGATATATGGCTGAAAAAAACGTTTCAGCACCTGTCTGATATAAAAAGCTACAGCAAGGGAATTACCGGAACACCATCGGGGTATAAACGTCTTGATCAAATGACATCGGGGTTTCAAAATGGAGACCTTGTTGTTTTGGCAGCGCGGCCATCGATGGGGAAAACGGCGCTTGCTCTCTGTATTGGCAGCCATGTGTCTGCGCAACAAAAAACGGTTGGATTTTTTTCTCTCGAAATGGCGGCAGAACAATTGACTTTACGGCTACTTTCTTTAGAATCGGGTATAGGGCACCATCATATTCGTAATGCAACGATTACCTCTGATGAGTGGATTGAGTTGACGAACGTTGCTGCGCGATTGGCAAATTTTAAGCTATTTATTGACGATACGCCGATGGTCAATATTATGGAGTTGCGGGCAAAGGCGCGTAAGCTCAAAGTAGAACATAAATTAGATTTTATTATCATTGATTACTTACAATTGATAACGACTGACAGGAGGTACGAAAATCGACACCAAGAAGTTTCTGTTATTTCACGCTCTTTAAAAGCGCTTGCAAAAGAACTGAATGTTCCTATACTTGCACTATCTCAGTTGTCGCGAGCTGTAGAGGGAAGAATGGACAAGCGTCCAATGCTCTCTGACTTACGCGAATCGGGAGCTATTGAACAGGATGCTGATGTGATCATGTTCTTGTATCGTGATCATGTCTATAATCCTGAAACGGAAGAACCTGCGAAAGCAGAACTCATCATAGGCAAACAGAGAAATGGTCCAACGGGAACAGTTGAACTGTATTTCGTAAAAGAGCTGACAAAGTTTGAGGATGTTGATAACGGATGAGGGTATCGTGGCAGAATATACAAAAAGACAAAAAGGTGAGACGATAATGAGCGGGCTTATGGTCCTGGTAGTGATCGGTCTCCTCTATAAGGGAGTAAATACATTATGGTATACCGATGGCAGAATCCATAAGAATTTAATGCCGGACAGTAAAAAAATTATAATAAAAGACCAAGAAGGATAACCTTATGATACATAAAATAGTTTCTTTTTTATTTGTCTGCAGTATGTTGAGCAGTAGTTTGTCTCCATGGTATTGTCATGCACGGACAAAAAAAGATGCAAAAAAAGGTGTAGAAAAAACAGGAAAAGATTATGCTCATCGCTGGAGAAAAGCAGAAGGGGCTGCGCGTAACGCGGTGGTACAAATTTTTTCCATGGTTGCAGAATTTGACTGGCTTGAGCCATATCGTACGCCATATCAGTACCATGGAGTAGGAAGTGGGTTTATGGTTGATCTGAGTAATTGTGGTCTTGCGCAAGAATTATATGATAATGACACTATCAAAATTATTACTAATGCCCATGTGGTACATCAGGCAGTTGCGGTGTATATACAGGTACCGATGCTTGGTAAAAAATTAATAAAGGTTGAAATTCTCGGCATCTGTCCTGAACGTGATTTGGCAATGTTGGAGATGTCGGCAGAAGATAGTGCCATGATGCGAGAAGAGGTAGGAGCAGTTGCTCCGTTACGTTTTGGTAATTCTGATACTATTGCTCACTCTGATGAAGTTCTTACTATGGGATATCCTTTGGGTTTTGAATCGTTAAAAAGTACTATGGGTGTTGTGAGTGGCTGGGAAGATTCTTATATCCAGGTAGATGCGGCCATGAATCCGGGAAATTCAGGCGGACCGTTGCTCAATATTGCTGGAGAAGTGATTGGAGTAAATAGTCGCGGTATTCGTGAGGCACAAAATATGAACTATGCAATTCCAAGTAATATTGTACGTATTGTATTGGCAGAATTACTGCAGGGACGAGGTACTATTATACGAAAACCAATGTTAGGTTTTGCCTGGGTACGCGTCACTGAATATGTTACAAAAATATTGGGAAATCCCGAGCCAGGAGGGTGCTATGTTATTAAAGTACTTCCTGACAGTATTATGTACCATGCAGGATTGCAAGATGGAGACATGATTTATGCGATCGATGGCAACATAGTTGATTTGTATGGTGATATGTCAGTTCCATGGACAGATAATAAAGTGTCGATTATGGATTATGCCGAACGACTACATATCGGTCATATCATGAACGTTATTTTTTATCGTAAAGGTGAGCGATGTGAGATTGAGGTGCCTATAGAATACCGTGATGCAAGCGCTATTAAGCGATGGTATCCATGGCACGAAGAGATTGATTATGAAGTGTTTGGAGGCTTTGTTGTCATGTCGCTGACGCTTAATCATATTGAATTACTCAAAGATGCTCCGGGGCTACAATTGTATACCATGTTTGGTAAAGAAATTGAACCGCATTTGGTCATCACGCATATTTTTGCCAACTCTCTTTTAGCGCAAGCACGCTCAGTGATGGAAGGTTTCACTATTACGGAGGTTAATGATATACCAGTGTCAACTCTTGCAGAATTTCGTGCCGCTATTGCGCAATCGCAAGAAACGGGCTATGTATCATTGTTAACAATTGATGAAAAAACTCTTATTTCCGATATTCCTGTTGTGTTACCATTTGATGAAGCATTAGAAGAAACAGTGTCATTGTCTCGCATGTATCATTATCCATTGTCAGAGATGACACAGAAGTTTCTTGCTACAGCAAAATAAGGTGAAGCGTATTTTTGTAGGGAGATATGATAATTCTTGGGATTGATCCAGGATTAAAGGTTGCAGGCTTTGGAGTCTTGAAAAAAGAAGGCTCCAAAGCTTTTTTGCTTGATCATGGATATTTGGCACAAAAGTCAACAACACCGCTGGTGGAACGAGTTGCAACATTCCATAATTTTTTTGATGAGAAAATAATGCGATGGCACGTGACGGATCTCGCCCTTGAGCATCCTTTTTTGGGCAGAAACACACAAACATTCCTCAAACTTGGTTATTTACGCGGGACGCTATATCTTCTCGCCCATAAACATACTCTAACATTGCACGAATTTTCTCCCACAGAAATAAAGCTGGCAGTTACCGGTTTTGGTGGGGCAGAAAAAGACCAAGTTGCCCGAGTAATTATGATGCTGTTTCCTCAACTAAAAACTGTTGCAAAGCTTGATGTGAGTGATGCTCTTGCAGTGACGGTGTGTGCCTTGTGGCGCAAAGGTAACGCTCTTGCACGTTACATGTAAATTATTACACAACTGTTTTTATTTTGTTTTCTTTGCCATATATAAACCTTTAGGGAGCTTTATAGTGTATGTCAAAATACTACAGGGTTAAAAGGCACAATACAACTATATTTACTTGTAATTCACAAAAGTCTCACAAGCTGTGAGACTTTTGTGAATTACAAGTGATTTTCAAAAAAAGGGACAATTCAAAAGAAAGCGTGAAGGTTGAAAATGTATAACTGTGTCTGATAACAGCCATTATGTTAACTTTAACCACCATTTATCCCAAAACTTCAGCACAACTTTACCCATCTATGTCAAAAAAAAATTATCGGAAAACCTCATATCTCCACGTTCTACTCCATTGTCATTATCAACATTCTGTCCATAGACCATTATCTTTGAAGAAAATTGCCGCGGACAAAAAACAAAGTCAGTATCTTGTGTATTACAAGAATAAATGAGATTTGAATCAAGATTATAGGTATAAAGCCCAACCTTTTCCTTTTCAGCTCTATAATCAGAAAAATATATCAAAGAATTACAATGATATGGAATAAATAATAATAATGATTCATATAATCGTTGTTGACTTTCAGCAGCAAAGAAAAAAAAAGGAAGCACAAAAGTAAATAATGATTTAACCTGATAACCAAGAATAGTATCGGAAAAAAGTACATTATAGGTAAAATGAATACACTGATCATCTTTATAAGGAAAATAACATAAAAAAAAAGCTTTTGAACAAGATTCCATATATAAAAAAACAGGAGGATTTTGTCCAAGATTACACAAAATTTGTACCTCAGCAGTATCAATCATTTTTGCAACTTCTTTAGTTCCATAAACGGGAAAGGTCCCATCTTTTTTTACTAATTGATAATCATATCCCTGTCCACTGGCATCATTATTTTCTCGATTGAAAGTTCGTGCAATACAGAACAAATCCTGTGCAATTTTTTGGGGATACATATAATCAACTTCCGTGTTATGCAATAATTCCGTCACTTCCCCTTCCCGGTCAATAAGAAAGATACCAAAATTTCCTTCTTTTTGGGCTGAGCAAAAAAAATGATCTGCATCAATCCAATGGAGCTGGGAAAAATTGTACACAAATTCGGAAAGTGCCAGTAACTTTGGTGACCTGCGCGAAAAACTTTGGATACAAATGACATCATTATCGATAAAGCTAAATCCACTGTTATCGGGCAACAAGGTAAATGATGCTGGCGTGTAAGCAGAAAAAAGAACAGGTTCTTGTTCTTTGGTAACCCAATTATAGGAGTACAACAAAAGTATGTTGGCTGTTTTTTGGTGGACAAAAAAGAGAATATTTTGTTCGGTAATTGCACCAACGGGATACACATATTCATATCCCTGCATGGACAAAGAATAGAGCAAAAAAATAAGCACTCCATATATCATTGAGCAAGCCCTAAAAAATAATGCCCTCAATAATAGTACCGTAGCATATCCTCCATAATAAAACCACCACATTGATCGGGTGATCAATGTGGTGGAAAAAAGGAGAGTAGTAATGAAGCCTCATTAAAATTCGTAGTGTCTTTAACAACAACCACGTTAAAGATAAGTTTAAATTTTATTTTTAATATGTCAAATTTTTTACTAAAAATAAATGCTCGCTTTTGAGCCCTTCTTGCATGTCAATTCACAGATGAGAATATAGCATAGAAAAGATTCCGTCAACTTTTTTCTTTTAATAATAAATTTCAAATTGGAAATTTTATCAATAAGGTCTCTGACAAGGGAAAATGTGTCTTCCATTGCTCATGTGCATGTGGTAATGAAAAGATAAGCTGGGACTGCAAATCACGGAGCAGTGCAAGGACAATAGTAACGTGTTCAGCGTCAAAATCGGTGATAAAATCATCCAAAAGAACTACGGGGCTCCCCATCTGCTCAATAAAAAGCTTGGCTTGTACATATTTTATTAAGAGAACGAGAAATTTTTGCTGCCCTCGCGATGCATATACGCGGGACTTTTTATCAGCAAATCGCAGTTCTATATCATCCAAATGAGCTCCAAAAAGTGAGCGCCCATATCGCACTTCATCGTCTGCCCACATGCGATACTGCGCAAGAAATTCATCGAGCGATTCACCCATATTTTTTTTAGATTTATAGACAAAAGAGATAGACAGTGTTGGAGCATACGTTGCCAGAACAGTATTAATATGTTCCTCAAAACGCTCAAGAACCGCTTTGCGCATTGCCTGTATTTCCACTGTCGCATTCCATAATTGAGATGTCCAAATATGTTCATGATCCATTTTTCTGACAGCCAAAAGCTCATTGCGTTGCTCGATAACTGTATAAAATTTTCGCGCAATTGGTGCAAATGCAGGATTGTAAAACAGAAGAATTTGATCAAAAAACGCTCGCCGCGCATGGGGGCCTTCAGTAATGAGCGCAAGATCTTCTGCAGACACCGTCACTGTCCTGTAATAATGTAAAAGTTCTTTGGCAACCGTTACCGGTTTATTATTCACTTTAACCGACCGTTTCGCCGCCATGCATCCGACTTGTATCTGATGAGATAGTGTTGCTGACCCCTCCGTTGCTGCTATATCAAGCTGGATAAAAAATGCCTTTTGGCCAAATGAAATAAGCTCCTGCGGAACATGGGTGCGAAACGACCGCAAACAGCTGGCAAAATGGAGTGATTCAAGAAGTGACGTTTTGCCACTACCATTACTGCCTTGAATGCACACAAGCGGTGCATCGAGGCAAATTTGCAACGAAGGAAAGCAGCGAAACTGTTTGAGTAACACACTGTTTATGCGTACCATGCTCGTGCAAGACATCTTTATTGCGAAGCTTGATGCGTCGCTGCAACGGGCATGACAAGATACAGCAAAGAGTACACATCTTCTTTTGTTTCAAAAATAATGGGCCGCGAGGCATTCTTTAGATACAAATTGACCTGATCATGGGGAAATACTTGCAGTCCACTGAGTAAATAAGGTGCATAAAATCGAATGGCAATTTCAGGCTGACTAAAATCATGGAGCGGTAGCTCCTCTGCCAATGTTCCTACTTCACTATTTTGCATATTCACATGGAGTAACGCTGGTTCAAAGCGAAACTGTGTCGCCAAAAATTGACCTGACAATAGCGATGCTGAGCGGCGCAATGTTTTTATAAAATGAGAGCGATCAAGACGTGCGGGAACAAAATCGGTTTTATCAAGTACCGTTGTATATTGCGGAAATGGATCGGCAAGCACTTTGGTAAAAAAATTAAATGTGTCGCCCGAAAATACTACCTGATTGCCACAAACACCAAGAAAAATAACTTTTTCTTGATAGGTTTCAAGTAACTTTTTCAGCTCAAAAATAGCGCGTCGCGGAAGCAACCACTTTTTTTCTTCTTCAAGGGCATATTGTGATGAATTAATCTGTACCAAACAATGTCCATCAGTCGCTGTCATAACAGAGCCATGTTTTGTAATTTCCAGATAAAGCCCATTTAATGCAGGATTTGCGTTATTTTGGGGAATTAAAAAGCTTACTTTATTGAACATATCCTGCAGCATCGAGGCATCAAACTGCATCAGATTTTCAATCCGCTCAGGAAATGGCGGAAACTCTTGTGCATCTTTAATATTGAGCGCCACATGAACCTTGCCCGCACTGAGCATGAGTTGGTTGTCAGTTTTTGTGCAGGTAATCGTATGTTCAAGCTCTTTGACAATATCAAAAAGCCGTTTGCCCGAGACCAAAAAAGATACCGGCTCAAAAAAAGAGCTGTCTTTGAGCAAATAACTTGCCTGTAAACTAATTTCAAGGTCAGTACTTTTGAGCACCAACTCTTTATGGCCAACATGGAATAAAATAGAAGAGCTCGCTTCAATCGTTGTCCGTTTATTGCAAATTGGTTGCATGGAAGAAAGAATTGTAAAAAGCGGCTTTTGTTCTATAGTAAATGTGCTATTCATTGCCTATCCATAACATACATAATAAAAATAAAATAATATATTTAGTATAGTGCCTTACAGGCAAAAGTATACTGGAGGAATTTTTTTATCGCATACTTTTTTTGACAGGCCAAAAAAAACGCACCATACTAATCGCATATTATAAAAAAATTGCAAAATACAGGAGAAATAATACATGAAAAAATATATAGCTTTTTATATTTTTATAACAATTGTTAGTGGCAACTTTTTGTTTACTGAGGAGTTCTTAAGTCCGAGCGACAAGAAAAAGTTAGAAAAAAAAGATAAAGAATTTGCTGCTCGCAAAAGAAAAGAAAAAAGAGATTTAATGATAAAAAAGGCAGCTAAAGACCTTGAAGAATGTAACAAAGCACCCGAACCACCATCTCCAAGGTTAACTAGTGCCGAAGAACGATTAGGAAAAATAAAACCTTGTAGTTATTATTTGGAAATTTTACAAGAACTAAAAAGGGTACCTTCGGAATTAATAGATGTATATGAACTGAGAAAAAGAGAACTTGAAGAATGTGCTCCATTTTCCATGCTTGTACTTGTGTTGGATGCACACCATATTTATTTGCGATTTCTGCGATTGTTGTATCATTTTTTATTGCTTCCAAAGCAACCTTCGTTTTAAAATTTGAATCAAATTTTCTACGTGTCATTTTTAGCCTCTTATTCTATTCAGTTTAGTGGCTAAAATATATCTTAGCTAGTCTTGATTAGTGGTCCAGTTTTTGGGGTGCATTATAAAGCTACAAGATATGAAGAAATTAAAGAAATGCAAAAATTAAGAGCACCAGACGAATTAAACAAGTAAAAACAAACCTTGTATACCAATATCTCTATGAACATATTGAGCATGAAAAACAAATACAAATGGAATCCTACTAGAACTGCATTAAAGTTTTCATACTTTTCTCTTTACAATACTTTTCCCCATTTGCCATATTTAAGGTAATCATACAAAATAGCTTTTGAAGGAATGTTTGCATGAAAACCTACAAAAATCTGCCATTGTGCAGAAACGCATTTTTTGCATCTCTTGCCCTCCTGTTTTTTTACACATCTATTGCTACCCGAATTCCCGACAAACGAGACCTTAAGGGGTTATATGATGCCGTTATTGATGAAAAAAAGTATCTCTCTCCTTTTCACGGCTTTGTGTTTGTCGAGTCGGGAGTCCTTGAAAAATATTACACCTGGGGCAATGCAACCGTAGAAAAAGATGAATTTGGCGTTGTAACAAAAGTTATCAAAGCTGACAATACCATGACTCTCATCTTTGACTGCTTCCATCTTGTTGGCGGACAGTTTGGATCAACAAAAGTTCCCACCAAAATTGCTGCCCACTTTACCGCCGATATTATCGGCAAACTTCTAGCAAAAATTGATGAGTTTGATGGTGCTGACGAAAAAGAGGCAAAGGTGCTGCAAAAATCTCTCGCCGCTATTATTTTATCTGCTGCGCCAGCTGGAAAAATAACGGCAAATATCGCACAGACAGTTAAAGATCTCGGAACCCGAACCATGGATAATTTTGTTGTCATGCAACAAGATTCTGATCCAGAGATGACCAAAATTTTACAAAAAACTAAGTACTTCCAATTTACTCCTCAACAATGGAAGAGAAGTTTAAAAAACTTGGCTGATGCAAAAGAAGGTTTTATAGAACAGTTATTTGAGCCAGTGCAATCCGCCAACAAAGCAGTCTACATAACAGGTTTGAAAAATCTTGCCGCAGAGCTGAAACAGTTGAATACCCAAGAAGAACAAAATAAAAAATCGTTGCATTCTATGAAAATCTCTGCGGTAACTATGGCAAAAAACATTGTTGGAGCTCTCAGGCAAGCGGGGCATATCGGTCAAAATCCCGCTGCAGTTACCTATCCACACTATATGCCTCATCTTATTTTGCTGTCACTGCTTTATGACCAATCAACAACAAAAAATGATTTCATCGCATATTTTGATCAATTCGATCCTACAATTCTACGCCAAGAAAGTGCGACATATTTGGCAGGACAGTTAGATCCTGAAATACAAAAATCACAAGAAGTACAATCTGATTGGACTCGAAAACCACTCGAAGAAATTACTGCCTTTTTGGAGAAAAATTATGAGCAGCTTGCTTATGAGGCAATTTTCAAAATAACTGCCGGAATACCGCCTCGTATTCGCTATGGAAACCCAATATTACAAGGTATAAGATTTGCCAATTGTGGAGAAGCAGAATGGATGAATTTTATTCGATTAGCATTTGCCAAAATAGGAATATATGATCCAATTAAAAACAGTTTCAATGCACAAGAAATTATACCAAAAGTAAAAAGCTGGTTTAAAACAAAAAATATATTTTTTGATGAAGAAAAATTTCAAAGATCAATCCAGCCGATCATAACCTTTTTTACTACTTTTCATGATGCTACCATTGATTCAGGAATAACGATCAATGATATGCTTGTAGGCATGCTATCGGACATTCCCAATATAAAATATCAAAGAGGGCTTAATAAAAAACAGTTTGAATTTTCTGGGTGTCCCGATAATTTTTTTATAGCATTCAACTATTTTTTTGGTACATATATTACTTCTTTTAAAGAGCTGTGTACTATTTTCGATATTATACTTCATGATGAAGGAAAAAATATTACTGATAAAGAACTGGATACTGCAAAAATACTCAAACCAACAATTGAAGTAACGATCAATGGACGGCTAGTTTCATATAAAATATCATTTGAATATGATCATGTTGATATAGAATTTGCTAATATAGCAGCAGAACATGCAACCAGTAAAATATTAGGTATTGCTCTCAAAGGTATCAAGCAGAATCTGACAAACCAAATGCTTATTGCTTGTTATCCAAATGTTAGTACAACATTTAAGAACCGATTAAATGACGTAGAAAATAAAAAAATCGAAAGCTTACCTCTGTTAATGTATATGGCAATGACCGTTAATATGGCCAATGAAGCTAATCAAACAGAAATTGCCGCAGCATTTATAGAACACAGTCAGATAAATCCTCATGAATTTTTTGGCCAGTTTACCAATAAATTTGTTAATCTGATCGAAAAATCAAAAAACCTCATATCTCTTAATGCTATCATGAAAACAGTTTCTGGTCCTCATTGTCCGTTGTCAACAGAATCTCTTGCCATATTGCATCGATGTGCTGTTTCTTATTTAACAAATAAAAATTTTTACAAAAAATGTGTATATGATGCTCTTTTTAATATGATTACAAAACCTGAATGGAAATTGTTTGAACATAACCAGCATTTTATAAAGTTTGTCGAACTGTTACAAAATTTTCTTGCAGAACAATCTGAAAAAGAACGACAAGATTTCCTTGTAAATACTTTGCAAAAAATACAATTAACTACCGTCCCTCCTGCACTTGTTCAGTTTTTTACACAAATAGTAAGATCAGGGTTTATTCCGAGTACTACACTTTCTACAACGCGTTTACCAGATATTTTTACTATAGTTGTTAACCAAGACGATTATCTTATTGCTCTCCTTCATTTAGGGCAAGTAGTAGATGAAAAGGAAAAAAATAATCGCATCAAAATATTAATTCCGGAAATTGGTATATTTGCAAGCGCTAAGCTAATTATTGAAGAAAATTATTCTCCTCTTTATTCTTTTATAAAAGAAGAAATAGAAAACATTAAGCTATGGAAAGCGACAGATTATATGTCTGCCGAAATTGTTGTAAGCCAAATTATAGAGAAATATCCTCATGAAGAAAAAATTCTTGATTCTTTATTCTTTTATATACTTTCCTACAGCTGTGATATAAAAAACATCATGAAGGATCTAGTAAAAGAATACTTCTTTATCATTGACACGGTTTTATCGATTAGAGATAACAGCCTAAAAAATCTTTTTGAAAAACAAATGACAAAAACATATCCCTTTATTGAAAAAGCATTTGAAATGCCAATAAATACTTCCCGAGAAATTGTAGATATATGTATAAAGAAACAAAAAGAGCTGCTGATAAATTTCATCAATTATTATAAAGAAAATACAAGTTCAATACTTCCTGAAACAACTGCTTTCATCAAAACATGCATCCACCAGTTTTTTGTCAACACTATCAACTATTCTGCTGATGCTACAGAGGCTCAAGAACTATTCAAAACAATACAAGATTCTAATATTGCTGCATTTAATGAGGAAATTACGCGTATTATTAATGAATATACTGCGCAAGCTCAAGAAAATGAGCATGTAAAAACAATACTCGATTTTATGAAAAAATCGCACATGCACTAGTTCCAAGATAAAAAAAATGGTATATTTACTCACGTTATACACAATCAAAAAAAAGGGTATTTCATGAAAAAATATATATCTTTTTGTGTCCTTGTTGCCATGTCCAACAACGGATTTATATATGCAGGAGAAAATCAAAAAACAGATGCTGAATATCATAAAAAAGCGCAGCAATTGCTTATAGAAAAAAGTAAAAAAGAACTTGACGCATGTAGAAAAAATGGACCTGTAGGATTATGTTGGTATTTAGAAAAAAAATTAGAAGAAACAGAAGCCATAAAACTAGACACCTTAGATGAATGTGAAAAAAGGGGTAAAAAAATTCCGGTTGTAGGTCCTGATAACAGAGCCGTAATGCTATTAGATAATCAAGCATATAAAATTAAAAAACTTGCAGATCAACTCAAGCAAGCTGACACAAAAAAGTAACGACCCTGCTGAGCAATAGTGGCATCATGAGGAAATCCATATTGTGCATAAAAAGCATGTACTGCCGCCGCATACCATTTTCCTTCAGGTCCTGTATATAAATTGTCATGCTTTCCATAATTAAGAACAATAATATGTGTATGCGGGTGACCAGTTTGCTGTAATTTTTCATACAATGCAAATGAGCTCGTTGCAGGCACTCGCTGGTCCTGTTCAGAACAGAGGATAAGAATAGGAATAGTATGATCGATGCGGTCAATAACATCAATTGGCGCTATGCCAAAGCGAGTATATTTGCGAAAAAATATTTCAAAAAGTTTTTGCATTGCATCATGTGAAACAACATATCCCACATTATGGCGTATGTGATCAATAATAGTTGTCATAGAATCATACGGAGATTCCAGAATAAGAGCTCCAACATGATCAGGTTTATGGAGAGCAACGAAGTTAATAATAGTTGCAGCTCCGCGAGAAGGTCCGACAAAAATTATGACAAAATTATCATTCCCGTTTTTCTGAGCATCAGCACATACTGCATCATATACTTCTTTCAGGCGCGCAATGTCGGCATCTTGTCCAAGTGCTGATTTTCCTGGTTTTATGCGTAATAAGCTTCGCGTTGCATCAGGATAATCAAACAATGCACAAGGACCATCAATGATAAAACGGTCGTTGACAATAATCTTTTTTTTATGAGTATACGTTTTGAGATATTTAAAAGCTTGTCGATGATTATTAAATAAACCATGAGAAAAAATATAGTACACCTGCCTATCAATGCCCGCATTTATAAGTGCTGCTGATGCAAGGGAAAAATATAATGATGTCATTGAAAAATCTTTCATGGGCACTCTTTTTTGTAATCATCAACACACATACATTTTTACAACAATTTTTATCTGTATTTTAGTATACACATTGCTCTAGAAAAGTTACCAGATATAATAATACATATAATTAAATTATTAACCGGCTGAATTTATTTTTAAAAAATCATAGACAAGTGCAATGTGGAAAATTAAAACTACCCACACAATTTGTTTGACACTCCCAAAAAAGCTGGTACCTTAATCACGTATTATGTACAACCACACAATGAAAGAAAGAAACTTCATGAAGAAATATATACCTCTTTACATTCTTGTAGCTACTCTCAATTGCAGCTTTCTATGCGCTGAAGGCAATGTACAAAAAACAGACCCTGAACATCTCAAAAATCTCGTAGATATGAAAGCAGTAATGGAGGTTATATGGTTGCACAATCTTGAAAAATGTAAACAAAAAAAATCTGAATCAGAATGTTGGTATTTTAACAGCGCATTAGAAAAAACTAAGGCGGTTAATCTGGAGAGAATAGATGAAATATACGAGCGTGAAAAAAATGGCACCTTAGTGAAATCTTATATTAATATTTCTTTTGTGGAGAAAATTGCAAATATAGCAACAAAAGTTATTGATGCTCTTCAGCACACAATCATTGCCAATCCAGGAAAAATGGCACTTAAAAGTTCTGATGGTAAAGAAATTGTAATAATGGAAAATCCAGTGTGTTTTATTAAGGAAAATGCAGACAAATGTAAGCAAGCGGGTTTTAAGGAGGGCTTCATGAAAGGAACAAAATCAGTGATCAAGGATGCAATAAGCAAAGGTGAAAGTTTGCTTGGAACAGAAGTACATATTTATGATATTCATTCGGATACATGGAGAACTGCTGACAAAACAAAAAAATAATCACTCATCATAGTAAATAAAAGATAAAATCCATGAAAAAATATATATCTCTTTGTCTTTTTGTTGCTGCATTGAGTGGCAATTTGTTACACACCAGCGAAATTTTGCAAGAAACACGTAAAACAAATATTGCATATTACTCGCAAGCAAAACAGTTCATCACAAAAGAAAAAGTGTTACAACAAGTAACCGCTGAAAAAGAACTTGATAATTTTTGGAAAAATGGAACATTAGATGATGCGTTGTTTAAGGCAATTGGAGAGTACATCAGATCAACCGATGAATTATCTTTTGTGATGGCAATTGATCCCAAGAAAATTGATGAAACTGAAGCTATTTTGCAGCGCATCAAAAAGAAGTATGACAAAAAAAAATTAGAAAAAACTTTTTCATTATGCACTGATGGAATTGCAGCTGCCGTGCTCATGGCCAAAAAAAAATTAGAATCATATGATCCATTTAGGAATATATCACCTACGCGTTACACCATTTTATTATGCCCTGGTAAAATTGCAGTCACGCCCGTGACTGAAGAAGAATCAAATACATCTAGGAATATATCGTCCATGTGTGCTGCCATAAAGTTTATGGGTGGAGCAATACAAGAAATTAAAAATCGTGCATACCAACTTGAGCAAGCTGACATAAAATAATACAATAAAAATAAGAATGATCCATGAAAAAATATATGCTGCTTTACATTCTTGTCGTCACATTGAGTGGCAATTTATTGTGTACAGATGAAAAATCGCAAGAGGCGAACAAATCAGGTACTGAATATCACATTAAATTCCGCAAAGAAGCACATGAGTTATTAATAAAAGATATGCGCTATTATTTTGAAGGATGTGAAAAACTCAAAGAATTCGCTGAAAAAGGCTCAGAAGAAGATTGCCGAATTTATGAAAAACAGTTGAAGAAAATGATGGCAATAGATGTGGAAAAAATATGTATAAGCCCTGATATGGCTATGGACAGTCCAGAGTATGCAATAACACGTGCAAATCAACTCGAAGAAAACTCAAAAACAACTCCCGAAAAAGACTCTTTTCTTGCCTACCCTGGCAACAATATAGCATAAAACATTAGAAATTACCGGCTCGTATCATAATAATCTCTCCCTTAAAAATTCTCCCCCCTTCCCCCGTTCGTCCTGAGCTTGAACATCCTTCATTCCGCCTCTTCGAGGCTCCACGAAGGATGTTCAAGCTCAGGACGAACGGGGGAAGAAAGAATTCCAAAAAAAGAAGAGGGAGGAAATGCGTTCGTTTAAGAAATTACAACTGGTTTATGCTATATATCAAAATGGTGCAAGCATAAATTATTTGGATGGAAATATTAAAGATTACACATTAACGATACAGCCTTTCCCATATTTTTGTACATTTTTTCGATTTTGTATTATATTAACATGTATGTAACATATGTAATAATTCTTAACTGTATTTACTCTCTATACTACTATGGACAAATTACCGGACATTACGACACATTTTTCTGATTGGTACAACGACGTTATTTACCGTGCTCAGATGGTAGATCAGGGTCCCGTACGCGGCACCATGATCATTCGGCCGTATGGATATGCCATTTGGGAACGCATTACGGCAATTTTGGATGCACGCATTAAGGCTACAGGCCATGAAAATGCGTCTTTCCCCTTATTTATTCCCGAATCATTTTTAAAAAAAGAACGTGAGCATGTCGAAGGCTTTGCTCCTGAACTTGCGATAGTAACGTATGCGGGAGGCAAACAGCTTGACGAACCACTTGTTGTGCGGCCAACATCGGAAACCATTATTCATTATATGTTTGCTCAATGGCTGAAGTCATGGCGTGATCTGCCAATCAAAATTAATCAATGGGCAAATGTTGTCCGATGGGAAATGCGCCCTCGACCTTTTTTGCGCACCACTGAATTTTTCTGGCAAGAAGGCCATACTGCCCATGAAACCTGGCAGGAAGCACATGATGAAGTTATGCTAATGTTGTCAGAGTACACAAAACTTGCGACTCATTATTTGGCAATTCCAGTGGTGACAGGAAAAAAAACTACCCACGAAAAATTTCCTGGTGCTGAGCTAACTATGACATTTGAGGGATTAATGCAGGATGGTAAAGCGCTGCAAATGGGTACATCCCATTTATTGTCTCAATCTTTTGCTCATGCATTTGATATGAAGTTTCAGGACAGAAATGAACAAATTGCATACCCATATTTGACAAGCTGGGGAGCAACCACCCGTCTTGTCGGCGCAGTTGTTATGGTCCATGGTGATGCCGCCGGCCTTATTATGCCACCGCGCATTGCCCCCGTGCAAATTGTTATCATTCCTATACTAAAAAAAGGTACCGAAACTGGCGAGCTCCTATCCCATGTTCGCCGCCTGGAAGAAAAACTTACACAAGCCGCCGTTCGTGTTATCGTCGATGGCGATGAAAGCAAAACTCCCGGTGCCAAATTTTATCACTGGGAACTTAAAGGAGTGCCGCTGCGAGTAGAAATCGGTCCGCGCGACATTGCGCAAGGAACATGCATCGTTGTCAATCGCCTCACAAAAGAAAAAACAATGGTATCTTTAGATGATGCAGCTATCAGTTTGCAGGCAATGCTCGATGATTTTCACACACAACTATTTAACCGTGCATGTACCATGCGTGATGCGCAATGGTATCAGGTGGAATATTTAAAGAGTTTTGGTCCAACTCTTGAGGAAAAAAGTGGGTTCTATCAAACAGGATGGTGCGGAGAACATAGCTGCGAGGCATTGCTCAAAGAATATAAAGCAACAATTCGCTGTATTCTTGATGTTCATGAACATCAACATTGTTTTGGTTGTGGAAAGCCAAGTTCTGCTGATATCTTGATTGCAAAAGCGTATTAATAAGAATGTCATCTCGTTCCTTATTTTTATTCTACAGTTGAATTTGTTTTATTTAAAAACAGGTAAATCTGGCTTCATGTAATTGTAAATTTTATGTAAATTTCTTGATTTGGATGTAATAATCAATATACTGATTATTATTAATAATATAACTATACAACCCACATTGAGCAGTTCAAAAAAATAAAAATTTAATTTAGACTATTTTCAGGACTTAAGGTACAAAAGAAGCCAAAAAGGAATCTGAAAATGAAAGTAAAAGTAGAACGTATTGATCATTTGGGAATTGTAGCTAGTGTAATAAAGGAGCTTAAAATCGTGGAAATGATTGATAATCGCATACTAACAAATGAAAAGGAAGAGATATCCACGGGAGAGGCTGTGGCAGGAATGATTATAAATGGATTAGGGTTTTCTGATCGTCCACTTTCATTAACCCCTCAGTTCTTTGAAAATAAAGCGCTGGAGCTCCTTTTTCGTAAAGGAGTAGAGGCAGAACATTTTAATCGTTTTAAGCTTGGAAGAAGCCTAGATGCGGTTGTTGAATATGGATGTAATATCTTGTTTAGTGAGATTTCTCTTGCAGTATGCACACAAGAAAAAGTCAGTTCTAAATTTGCACACAATGATACAACAAGTTTCTCATTAACTGGTAAATATGATGCGGATACAGATGAGCACGAGGTAAAGATTACTTATGGCTATTCAAAGGATCATCGTCCTGATCTCAAACAAATAATTCTAGAACTTGTTGTAAATGAAGATGGCATTCCAACCGCCAGCAGAGCTTGGAACGGCAATAAATCTGACAATGCTATTTTTAAGGAACGTGCACAAAAGCTTGTTGAAGGAATCAAAGAATCTGATGGCGTGCAATTTGTTGTTGGCGATTCAAAAATATATACAGAACAAAATGCAGAAAACCTCAAAAAGTTGCGTTTTATTACCCGCATGCCGGGAACATTGGATCTTGAAAATCAACTAATCATTCAGTCTTTTATGAAAGACAAAAAGTGGCAGCGATTGGACGATAGCAACAAGTTTCAGATTGTTGAGCTTGTTCATTATGGCATGGAAGTGCGGTGTATAATAGTGTTTTCTGATGAAGCAAAAAACCGTTCTATGTACACAGTAGAAAAATGGAAAGATAAAGAAGCAGAAAAAATAGAAAAAGAGCTCTTTCACTTACAAGCACAACGATTTGATTCTGAAGAAAAAGCAGAGCTAGCGCTACTTAATTTGGCAAAAAAGTGGAAATATCATACTGTTGCTTCTCAGAATATTATCCTGCTTAAAAAATACACTTCTACGGGGCGCCCCAAAAAAAATACACAGCCTGATGGCGAAACATTTCAAATTAACGCAACAATTGTGGTTAACCAACACGCTGTTAATGAGCTAATTGATCAAAAATCTTGCTATGTTTTGGTTACCAACACTTCAAACAAAGATCTTTCTGATGTAGATGTTGTTCTGACCTATAAACAGCAAAATAACACCGTTGAAAAAGGTTTTGCATTTTTAAAAAATCATTCTTTTTTTGCAGCCTCTCTTTATTTAAAGAATCCAGCACGTATTCAGGGATTACTTATGGTTATGACACTTGCTCTTTTGGTGTATTCCATTGCGCAGCGAAGAATTAGAAGACAACTAGAGAGTCTTGGGGAAACTTTACCCAATCAAATAAAAAAGCCCACCGCAACACCAACGTTGCGGTGGCTATTTCAAATTCTTCATGGAATTAATCTTGTAATCATTACAATTGGAGATAAAATCGAGATTATGATTGAAGGAATAAGTGATTTGAAAAAAAAGATTTTATCTCTTTTGGGAGATCATGTTCGTTATTTATACAAAATTTCTTAATTTGAGGTCTGCTCAATGTGGGATACAACAAAGAAAAATATAACTTATGAAAAAAACAGTTCATTTTTTTGTTTTTATAATCGCTCTGAGCGGTGGGCTTTTGTGTGCAAGTAAAAAAACGCAAAAAATAAAGGAAAATTTTAAATGGAAGCTCCTCAAGGCACAATTATTAAGAATAAAAGAATTAAGCTGTAGACTTATAGAATATAAGAGCATTGCTGGTAAAGAAACGTCATTGTATTGGGACTTAGAAGATCAATTGAAAAGAACACAGGAAATATGACATCGATGACAAAAACGAAAATCAAAAAACCATTCTTCTTAAAAAACCTCGGGGTGGATATGTGGTGATAGATAATCCAATATATTTCATTCAAGAGGCTGCAAAAAAAGACAAAGATGATAATGCATCATCATTTGTAGTAAAAAACATCTCCGCGCTTGCCGACAAACCAGGCAAGAGCGAACTACTTTACCACGTAGTAGAGGCAAAGGCAAAGGAACTCTTACAGCAACGTGCCGATAGGCGACGCAGTAAGCGACGACGAACTTTCGATATTTAGCACTTCGCGATCGCATAAAACAAATATGTTACTATTGAGTTCTGCTGAGATAAAAGAAGGTCCTCTATTTTGCATCTGTTAATCCTTGCTGATATACTAGTCACATAGGCATATTAAAATAAAAGGCTATTGTTATGAAAAAATATATTTATTTTTGTGTTCTTGTAACCCTCACTAGTAAATTTGTATGCTCAAGTGAAAAGCCGCAGCCTACGCCAAGCATCCCCGTCACTGAAATCAAGTACTCAGCAATAAAAGAAATACAAAGAAAAGCCGAAAAAGCGTGCAAAGAAAACAAACCATTTTACTGTAAAATGTTGAGAAAAATACATTTCATAAAAAATAATCCACCGCCACAAAATATATTCACAGAAAGATAAAAAAATAAAAAAAATAGGATGTACATGAGTAACAAAGATCTTCAAACAAAATTTGAGGCCTTTTTACTGACAGAAAAGCGTGTTTCCCGCAACACCTTTTATGCATATTCCAAAGATGTTGGTCAGTTTATCCTGTATCTCGACTCAATTCCCCTTATTATCGATCAAGCAACTGAAAGTACGATAAAAACATTTATCCACCAGCTCCATGATAAAAATGTAACTGCTGCTACCACTGCTCGAAAAATTGCGTCGATGAGAATGTTTTTTGCCTACATGGCACAGCACCATGGCATGCGCACCATTATGGATAGTATAAAAATGCCAAAGCAGGAAAAAAAGCTGCCGCACTATCTTGCAAAGCATGATGTTCAAAAATTGTTAGTCTATCTTGATCAGGACAGTTCAGCACTTGCACTGCGCAACAAACTTCTTATGTATCTTTTATATATGACAGGATTGCGTGTCAGCGAACTTACTGCACTTAAACAAGAACATATTTTGTATGACACAAATTTTATTCTTGTCCAGGGAAAAGGCGGCAAGGAACGGATGGTTCCCATGCCCGATCTTCTCAGGCAGCTATTTGTTCGTTTTGCAGAAAACAACCCCCCAGAACCCGGCAGTTTCGTTTTCTCAAGCTCCTCAGCCCATCCCAATAAAGCTCTGTCTCGTCAAATGTGCTGGCACATTGTAAAAACTGTGTGTCAGCTAGCTGGCATAGAGCACCCCGTATCTCCTCATCAACTTCGCCACTCGCTGGCTACTCACATGCTGGAAGCGGGCGTTGATCTACGCTCCTTACAACTTCTGCTGGGACATGAGCATATAAAAACAGTGCAAATTTATACTCATGTTCAAACGGAGCAGCTTCGTGCCATATACGACAAAAAGCATCCCAGATCGTAATAACTCCATTCGTTTAACTCCATTCATGCTTCATGGAGCCTCATTAGAAAAAGAGAAATCCGAAGTTTATCCTGAGCAAGAGCCTGCCCTGAGCTCATCGTCGAAGGGTCGAAGGGCGGAGCCTTTTAGGCGGAGTTGAAGGATCAAGAGCCTCGAAGAGGCAGAGCGAAGAATCAAAAAAGATCATGCTTTCTTTCTTTACACATCCTTTGTGTAGCCCTTAGGCGAAGCAAAGGATAAAGAGTCAAAGGATTATATTATTGACAATTTTCTATTATTTGTTAAAATTATTATATAGCATAATTACAATAAGAAAAGTATTTTATAGACCAACTAAGGAATGCGTATGATTCGGAGCAGTATAGTATCTCTCTATGCCCTGTTTTGTGTAACAACAGCAGTCGCTGTAGTTCCCTTAGATGTTGCTCTGTCATCAACAAATATTTCTATTTGGAAATATATATTTATAAGAAAAATATCTCGTAAAGTTGCCCGTAAAAAGGCACTTATAAAAAAACTTAAAAATCGCCTGAACGCCATTACACCGGAAAACATTGAGAAAACAGCTATAGATTTCGTCTGTTATGGTCCAAAAGAAAGTACAACGGTATATCTTTTTACCCATGGTCAAAGCGGAAATGGAAAGCAGGCCGATGCATATCGTGCTTCAGGCGTGTTTGCTCAAGATTGTCTTGGCTATAGCACCTTTAATTTTCCTGAAGTTCAAAACCATGATATCAGTCTTGCCAACTTGGGACAAGATGATGATATTTGTGCAATCTACTGTGCCTATAAAAAAACAGTTTCTATCCTTGCCAAGCGCGGTATAACCGAACCAAATATTATTTTGACGGGTCTTTCGCGGGGTTCTTCTGCAACACTCAATTTTTTAGGTATCATGAGCTTGTGCAAACCAGATGAGTTGCATTATATTAAAGGGGCCATCCTCGAATCTCCTTTTGCTCATATGTACGATATTTATAATCACCTATTACACAAAAAACGATTTTTGTGTCGATACGTCATAGAATTACTCGGAGATCTTGTCATCAAATCGGGCATTGCACCGCAATATGATTCCTATGGAATTCACCCCTGCGATATTATAACCGATATTTCTCCAAACATAGCTCTTTTGTTTATAAGTTCCAAAAAAGACCAAATCATTCCGCATACCAGCACTGAATTCTTGTACGAAAAACTGCACTCACGAGACAATGTCGATCATCTTGTTCTCAATGAAGGACTCCATGCAGAACTGATTAGACAACCTGAATATATACAAAAGACACACGAATTTTATCAACAACATAATCTTGTATCTGCAAATGTTGTAGAAAAGCCATACTTTTAGGTTAAAGTGCTTGGAAAAAATTATATTTCATCTATAATATCCCACAGAGATGACTAAATCACAATGTTTAAGGGATGACATGATCGACAATAGATTCTTTATATGTGGTATTTTAATAGCAAATATTTGTTCTCTCATAAGTATGGAAAAAAATCCTCTCCTACCCTCCAATCCAGATGTTGAGCGTGCCATTGTACAATTGAGAGAAAAATTAAAAAATATTAGCTCTGAAGAAATTGGAGCTATGGAAATTTATTCACAAATCAATAACGAAAATATTAGCAAAGAAAAAGATAATATATTTTGTCTTTTTGCACATGGATTTGCTGGTTGCAGTAACGATGTATTCGCATATAGCGATAAGGTTCTTGCATCTAAAAGCGGTAAATTTAGCTTCAATTTTCCCACATTAGCAGTAACAAAAAAAAATATTGCTCTGCTTGGACAAGATGAGAATGCCTGCACGCTTTATCGTGCTTATAAAAAGGCACGATCAATTCTCGATAATCAAGGTATTTACAATCAAAAATTTGTTTTTTTTGGCGTTACAGAAGGTGCATCGAGTATAATTCATCTGTTGAGTGCTTTGCTGCCAACCGATTTAAATCACATTAAAGCAGCCATTCTTGAATCTCCCTTTGCACATACCAAAGATATTGAAAAAGGTTATACCATAAAAGAACAAGGTTCTTTCCTATCAACTTACATAGCCAATAACAACGAAATTCCCGGAAAGATCACCGTTTTTACAGCTCCAAAATTTGATAATGAGCCTATCAATCCCCAAGATTTGATAACACATTTTCCTGACAAACCGGTTATGTTCGTTAGTTTAATAAAAAATAAATTCATTCCTCACTCCAGTACTCGATCTCTCTATAAAAAAATAAAAACCAGAAATGATGTATATCATACTATCATCACTAATAAAACAGCTGATCCCAACGCTTTATTTGCATGGCGTTCATATAAACGGGCAGTACACGAATTTTACAAAGAAAACAATTTGCCTTTTCAGAAAAATTTTATGGATAAAAAGACAAAAACAGGTGATCATTATATAATAAAAAAAGTTAATCTAGCCATACATTATAAGGAATAACATGATCAACCGTAGGTTCTTTGTATATGGTATTTTAATAACAAATCTTCTCGTGGCTATGGAAAAAGACCTTTTAGAGAATATTAACCAAGGAAAACAGCTATCTCTTTTTTCACAGGCTACTCGACAGCTTAAAAAGAAAACAATAAGAAAGATTGGTCGAGAAACTATACCTAAAATTGATGCTATCAGTAACGAAATAAACAGCATCAGCCATGATGAAATCGAAAACACGGACGTAAGTTTTGATTGTAAAGATGGACTAGATAATGATGTATGTTGCCTTTTTCTTCATGGATTTGGCGCAACACAAGAACAGATAGAAGCCTATAAAAGTATCTATGGAGGGTTTCGTATCAAAGCAAGTTTTAATTTTCCTGATGTGAAACATTGGATTAATGGTAACCTAGGGCAAACAAAAGATGTCCGTGCCTTTTATTGTGCTTTTAAAAAAACAGTATCATTTCTTATTGGAAAAAATATTTTCAAGCCATCGATTTTTTTAGTTGGTGTTTCGCGTGGCGCTTCTACGCTCCTTAATGGTTTGGGTGTTATGAGTTATTTAAAGATTGAGGATTTGAAATATATCAAAGGAGCTATAGCCGAATCTCCCTTCCGCCATATGAACGATATTTATGTACAGACTGCTAAAAACCTTTTTTCTTTTTCATGTGGTGACGATTTTGCAATGCAATCGGTAGATTCTTGCAAAGATTCCATAATAAAGGTTGGAAGTCTCTCTGCACAAGTCATTGCTCCACATTACGATCCACGTGGCCTTCACCCTGGCAATATCATAACTAAGATCTCTCCAAACATAGCACTTTTGTTCATTAGTTCCAAAAAAGATATGCTTATTCCTTACACAAGTACTGAATGTCTTTATGAAAAATTAAAAGACAGGTCAAATGTACATCATCTTGTTCTTGATAAAGGCAGGCATGCACAACTGCTTACATATTTTGTTCTTGATAAAGATACTAAAAAATACAAAGTAGAAACAAATCGTACGTATCTATCGAAAGCAAGTAAATTTTTTGTAAAATATGTATGATCATAATCGATAAAAACACAAAAAATAATAGAAATAAGATATAATAATGACCATTGAGCATTTATTATTTTTTGGCATGAAAAAAATTTCTTCTTTTGTACATGACATACGCTGCTACACGTACAATTCAAACAACTATTTTTTTGTTTCTGTACTGCAAAAAATATGCGCAATAAAAACAAATTAGAAAAAAAATTCACATTTGTTTTAAAAATTGTTGCATTTTTAAATTTAAATACTGTACAGTAATGATGTAGTAGTTGTGTTTACCTGTCAAACCTAAAACAAGGAGATGACAATGGCAGTAAAACGTAAAAAAGCAGGCGCAAAAAGACGCCCTGCAAAAAAAGCAGCAGCTCGTAGAAAAACAACCAAGCGCGCAGCTCCAAAGAGAAAAGCAAAGAAAGCCGCTCATCGACGCAAAAGAGCCAAGAAAATGGCTTAGTTCTAAAGCATTCCTATAATAAAGGACTCTCCTAAAAAAAGGGTCCTTTTTATAGGCTTCACTATACAGGCTCCACTCCTACGTCATGGAAGCCTGTTAAAGAGGGAAAAGCCAGAAAAATACCCTTTTTCTTAAAAATCACTCTAAAATCATCCTTCACTCTAAAATCATCCTTTTGAAATAAAGTTTCCCCTCCCTCCGTTCGTCCTGAGCAAGCTCTCCTAGAGCGCAGGCCTGTCCTGAGCTTGTCGAAGGGTCAAAGGATGCGGAGAAAAACCCCAGATTTTATTTTTTATGAAGCCAGCCTTATATTCCTCGAAGTTTAACTTTGAATCCTTCGACGCGGTCCACAGGACCTTGCTCAGGACGAACGGGGAGGAGAACCACAAAATGGGAATGAAAAATCTTTTTCCTTAAAATCATTTTTTTTTGTCTTTATCTTAATAACACCGCTCAGAGAGCTGTCATCAGCGAGCTGGCGGTTTAATAGCTGTCTTCAGTGAATTTTAGCGGTTTATTTCGTCCTGGTAAAAAATATATAAACTTACAAATACCCCTGCTATAGTCGCGAAAAACTGCCAAGATATTGTTTCTCCAAGCAATAACCAGCCAAAAAGTGCCGCAAATAACGGCGTTATGAACCCTGCAAATGATATAAATGTTACTGAATAGTAGTGCAGAAGCCAGCTGTACATGTTATATCCTATGATATTTGAGGCGAGCAGAAGCAATATGGTATACCATATGAAAAAAAACAAACCAATATGACTAATGCCACACCAGCCAAGTATCTGTGTAGCCCATAATGAAGGGTTTCCATGCTGAATAACAGGAAAACCTTCTTGTACAAAGGAGTGTACAAGCGCCATAATACCACCACCAAGCATGGCGATACCATTGGCGACAGGAATGGTGTACCCTTTTGAAACTGCCTCCTTGAGAACAATCCATCCATAGGATCCGGCAGTCATTGCGGCAAAAAGTGCTAGTTCGGGCAATGACAAAAAGCCAAAAAGCTCAATCTTGCCAATATGTTCTTGCACTTGCTGCTGCATGAGAATTGGCAGAAAGGAGACAAATCCTCCAATTAAAGCGAACAACTGTTTTTTTGTTATGATATCATTTAAAAAAATATACGCAAGAATGGCACTGGCAAAGGGAGCCAAATTAAAAATAAGACACGCCTTGCTCGAGCTCATGTAATCAAGAGCCCAATATTCAGCGGCAAAGGCTATATATCCCATAAAAAGCATGAGTTTTAGATAGAGCAACCAGTCTTGTTTTCGTATGTTTAACCGTAAGCGATCAGAAAAAGCCTGATATATCAGTAACAGTATTCCCGCCATAATAAGGCGTATGGCAACTGAAAAAATGGGTGTTGTAAAAGCAAGAATAGCTTTGCCAAAGGTAAATGTGCTCGCAAAAAGAGCATACATCAAAATAACATATATTAGCATGATATTATTTCTTTCCTGTTAAATCTACATCAACGGGATCGAACATGAAAACAACTGCCCGCTCCTGCGCTGAAGGTTTATGTCTCTCTCCACGCGATACCACTGCCCCTTGTCCCTGCGACAGAACAATTGGTCCTTTTTCAGTCTCGATGGTAATGGTTCCGCTGTAAACATAAAAAAATTCATCATGTTCATGACTATGCCAATGATATTCGCCTTTAAATGCAGCGGCGCGGAGCATCCAGCCACCAACTTGCGCAATATCAATGGGAGACCAGTACGTTGTGCCCAGCTTTGCATCAATTGCACTACTATCAAATTGTTGAAAAAATTGATTCATATAAACCTTTCAGATAAACAGTAAATTTAATCCTATGATATCCTTCATTTTCTCCTCTTTGAGGTTCCGCCCTTCGACCTTTCGACGATGAGCTCAGGGCAGGCTCTTGCTCAGGATAAACTCCGAATTTCTCTTTATTCTTATGAGGCTCCGCAAAGAATGAGCGGAGATAAAAAGATAATTATAATTTTTCTTTCTCAAGTTTTTTATTCTTCATTTCGTCCTCTTAAAGGCTCCGCGAAGAATGAGCGGAGTATGTCACCAACGGAGCAGTTCAGTTCCTTGGCTGCCGAATTTTGATTAACGGCAATTTCAAGTGTATCGTTACTTCCGCGATAGCAGCACAGTTTTCCTACTTCAACATCAGCAAACGTTTTTACAAAAGGTATTGTATAATGCCGCTCATGTATTTGTATAAAGATATTTTTGCCGTAATAATTATTCCATACAGGATCGGCGGAAATGGTAGTTTTTATGTTGCCAAAACTATCTATGTACGCAACACGGTTTTCCATATCTTCAATTCTGACACATGATTCTTGTGGAATAGGCTTTAAAAATTCACGTTGTCCTTTGGCATACAATATTGCCGCAGGGACAAATAAATCTCTTCCATGAAATGTATTAGACTTAGGCGCAAAAAAATGCTCATCTATCTCAAAAACCTGTGCTGATGGATTTTTTTCAAAAATAAGGTGAAAAAGACCATTATCTGGTCCAAAGAATAGATATTTTTCTGTCTTGACACAGAGAGGTCGCCGTATGCTTCCAACACCAGGGTCGACAATGCAAATAAAAATAGTGTCTGCAGGAAAATAATAATATGTTTTTCCCAAGATAAAAGCCCCACTTATAATACTAAACTTGTGTAAAGAGTGGTCAATATCAACAATAGTTGCCGTCGGTAGCATAGATAAAATACGAGCTTTCATTGCAGCAATAGCAAAATCAAAACCAAAATCGGTCAATAATGCGAAAAGAAAAGGCTGCTTTCTTAAACGACAACATTTTAAAACAAGTGTTGCAGGTAATAAAAATGATAATAATGTCATAATTTGCATAAAAATCCTTCATTTTTGAAACCGATAACTCACTAAAGACAGCTACTAAACCGCCAGCTCGCTGATAACAGCTCTCTGAGGGGTATTATTAAGATAAAGACAAAAAATATGGTGTTAAAAAGACATATAATAGACGGGCATCAGCCCATAAACATAAGGGTTATGTCGCACATGGGGCAAAAAAGACGGAAAATGTTAAAAAAACAGATAAAACTCATATGTACCACCAAAAAATAATTAAATACTATTGGTAAGTATAGCAGGTGTAATGAGAAGGTCAAAACATTTTTTTAGTCCAAAAAAATGTTTTGACAAAACAATACTATTGCATTACTATTCTCAAAGAAATCATTAATATTAGTTTTTAAAAAAATTTACAGTACGGAATTCCATGAAAAACTTTATCACAATAGTTACTATTCTAAGCTTGTTTTTTGTGTCCTCATTTCCGGTTCATGGCATGGACTCCCCAGAAGGCATATCAGATCATATTAGAAAACATATATTTTCCGCTGCGAAAAAGTTCGATCTTGACACTGTCAATCAACATTTTAATCCCAGCTGGGATTTTTCTCAAACAGACAAAGATGGCAATACTATCTTTCATCTTTTATTTTGCAATCCAAACAATGATAAGGATTATTGGGAGCGATTAGGTCAATTTCCAAAATTACCTGGTCTACCAATGCTAAAAAAGTGTTATCCAAATCATAAAAAATTTTTCGACGTTATTACCACATCAAAAAATGGGGATAACCTTACGCCCCTTGCCATAGCAAGCAATCAAAAAACGATCAATAAAAACCTTTTTTACAAACACAATTTCTATATAATAATGATTCTTCGTCTGAAGCATTACGATTTTCTTCCCTCTTATTCTGAACATTTAAACCATTTAATTAATGCCGGTGTTCATGTTAATGTTCCGATAAACCCGGAACGTTCTACACTGTTGCACGAAGTATGTAGCATTCCATCACCAAATACCGAGACTGTGCAAAAACTCTTACAAAAAGATGGCCTTGTTAATATAAAAGATATTCGGGGCAGAACACCATTACACCGTTGTACCACTGATGAAAAAAGACAGTTGCTTATTCAATATGGCGCTGATGTTAATATAAGCGATAATCAAGGCCTAACACCAATCATGATACCATATAACGTAAACAAACAATATGATACCCTTATTCATCATGGGGCATGGGTAGACAAAATTTTTCAGGATTGGCTGTGTGTGCCAATAACAAAACAGGCATTTATTCTAGAAAATGGTGACTTGGAGCCAAAAGAATTTGCATATACCGTTCCCGACAATTTGCCGATGATCAAAGCATCTGACCATGCACAAAATGAATGCATATCTACAAAAACAGTTTCCTGTTCTTTACGGACTTTTTGCATTAGAAAGCTTGTGCGCACAAAAAGCTTACAGGCTCAACAGGATTTTTTGCATGCAATGGCTCACCCAGATCTTTGTGATCATATTATTGATTATTTGGCTACTTATATTGCAAAAACTCCCGGAACAATTTTTTTAAAAAGGATGCTTGATCCCGTTTCTTGCCATTTACCTCTCGTATCACCCTATTTGCAAAGTATCAAAGGAAACGTTTCAGATGCCGTATTTTTAACTTCTTTGCATCAAAAAATTATAGACAATAAAGTACCCGAAAAATATGCAAAAAAAGCAGCAACATTTAAAATAGAAGTTATGGTGCCCTATGCCGACCCTTATACTGAAGAAAAACTTATACAGTTGCGAAAAGATGCTGTTATGGAAAAAGTTCAACTACCACTATCATTATTGCCCGCTTTGGAATGGAAAAAGTAGAATAATATATGAAAAACTTTATCACAATAGTTACTGTTCTAAGCTTGTTTTTTGTGTCCTCATTTCCGGTTCATGGTATGAATTTTTCAGATAAGGTTATATTTCTTGCTACTCTCTTTGTCCGCACTAAAAATTGCTATAATAGAAATCGTCCTCCAAAAGCGTGCCTTTTTGAACAAATTCTGCAAAAAATAGACAGGACGACCAGGCAGTTTGAAGTTGAAAAAATAGAAGCTATCATAGATAGTTATCCTCTGTGGTATGCATACTATGTATTACGTACCTATGGTATAAATAGGCAAACTGGATCTGGAGGATATACCCTTTTGCATAGAGCAGTTGACCAAGGAAATTTAAAGAGAGCTACACTCCTTTTGACAAGTGGGGCTAAAGTCAATGCGAATGATCGGCAACATAGCGAAACACCCCTTTTTATGGCGTGCAGTCAAGGAAAATTGGATATAGCTAAACTTCTTATAAGTAATGGTGCAGATATCCATTTTTCTGATCGTTGGGGCCGAAGACTCCTTCACGCAGCATGTTATCCATCAGAAAATCCTGATAATAATAAGCCGGGTATAATCTCATTGCTTATTGAAAAAGGTGCCAAAATTAATTTTGTTAATAACAATGGTGAAACGCCTCTCTATATTGCCTGTTTTTACAATAATCACAGAGCAGTGGAAGAACTGCTGAAATATAATCCTGATCTGAGTATAAAACCACAGGATAAACCAATGTTATTACAACAAGCTCATATAAATAATCATTCTAAAATCATTACATTATTGTCAGATCATATTACAAAATATATATTTCCCGCGGCAGAAAAATGCAATCTTAACACTGTCAAGAAATATTTTGATCCCATCTGGGATTTTTCTCAAACAGATGCACAAAAAAATACCATTTTTCACCTTTTATTCTGCAATCCAGATAATGATAGTTACTATTGGGATGTATTAGATAAATTTTTAAAATCATCTGAGATACCGGATGGTAAAAAATTTTTCAATATTATGACCGCATCAAAAAATGCAGAGGGGCTTACGCCGATTGCCCTAGCAAGTCAACCCAACAACTTTGACTTAGGTGAGTCCTTCAAACAACTCTTTTATGTTAAAACGTTTGGTAATCTAAGAAGAATCCATGGTGTAAATGGTGCTGATCATGAATCTCGTTATCCCGATAATTTAAAGAATATTATTAATGCCGGTGTTAATGTTAATATTCCCATAGATTACAGATATTCTACACTGTTGCACGAGGCATGTTCTTCCTTATTAGTAGATGTAAAGTCAGTGCGAGAAATTTTACAAAAAGGTGGCCTTGTTAATGCAATCAATTTTTTGGGTAATACACCATTGCATTGTTGTCGGAGCAATGAAAAAGCGCTGTTGCTTATTCAACATGGAGCTCAAGTTAATATATATAATAAGAAAGGCGAAACACCATTTATTATAGAAAACAACATTTCGGATAAACAGATTTGTACTCTTGTTGATCATGGAGCGTGGGTAGACAAAATTTTTGATTTGTTTGATCATTTGTCCTGGAATGTACAGAAGTTTATTCTAGAAAATGGTGATTTGAAACCGGAAGAATTTGCATATACTGTTCCCGACGATTTGCCGATGATCAAAGCATCTGACCATGCACAAAATGAATGCATATCTACAAACACAGTTTCCTGTTCTTTACGGACTTTTTGCATTAGAAAGCTTGTGCGCACAAAAAGCTTACAGGCTCAACAGGATTTTTTGCATGCAATGGCTCACCCAGATCTTTGTGATCATATTATTGATTATTTGGCTACTTATATTGCAAAAACTCCCGGAACACTTTTTTTAAAAAAGATGTTCGATCCTGTTCCTTTTTTGAAAAGGATGCTTGCTCCTGTTTATCGGCATTCTTCTCTCGTATCACCCTATTTGCAAAGTATCAAAGGAAACGTTTCAGATGCCGTATTTTTAACTTCTTTGCATCAAAAAATTATAGACAATAAAGTACCCGAAAAATATGCAAAAAAAGCAGCAACATTTAAAATAGAAGTTATGGTGCCCTATGCCGACTCTTATACTGAAGGAGAACTTATACAGTTGCGAAAAGATGCTGTTATGAACAAAGTTCAACTACCACTATCATTATTGCCCGCTTTGGAATGGAAAAAGTAGAATAATATATGAAAAACTTTATCACAATAGTTACTGTTCTAAGCTTGTTTTTTGTGTCCTCATTTCCGGTTCATGGTATGAATTTTTCAGATAAGGTTATATTTCTTGCCACTCTCTTTGTCCGCACTAAAAATTGCAATAATAAAAATCATCCTCCAAGCCCGTCTGTTTTTGAACAAATTCTGAAAAAAATAGACAGGATTAGACAATTTAAAATTGAGAAAATAGAAGCTATTATAGATAGTTGTCCTCTGTGGTACGCGTACCATGTATTACGTATTTATGGTATAAATAGGGAAAATGGACCTGAAGGATATACCCTTTTGCATAGAGCAACTAGCCAGGGAAATTTAAAAAGAGCCGCACTCCTTTTAAAAAGTGGGGCTAAAATCGATGCGCTTGATTGTTTACATAGAAAAACACCTCTTTTTGTGGCATGCAGTCAAGGAAAATTAGATATAGCTAAACTTCTTGTAAATAATGGTGCAGATATCCATGTTTCTGATTCTTTTGGCGAATCACCCATTCATGCGGCATGTTATCCATCAACTGAACCTAATAATAACCAGCCGGGTATAATCCCATTGCTTATTGAAGAAGGTGCCAAAATTAATACTGTAGCTAATGGTAAAACGCCTCTCTCGATTGCCTGTTTTTACAATAATCACAGAGCAGTCGAAGAACTGCTGAAATATAATCCTGATCTGAGTATAAAACCACAGGATAAATCGATGTTATTACAACAAGCTCATATAAATAATCATTCTAAAATCATTACATTATTGTCAGATTATAGTACAAAACATATATTTCCTGCAGCAGAAAAATTCGATCTTAACACTGTCAATAAATATTTTGATCTCATTTGGGATTTTTCTCAAACAGATGCACAAAAAAATACCATTTTTCACCTTTTATTCCGCAATCCAGATGATGATAGTTACTATTGGCATGTATTAGATATATTTTCAAAATCATCTGAGAAGTTAAATAGTAAACTGTTTCGCAATGTTATGACCACATCAAAAAATAAGGATGATCTCACGCCACTTGCCATAGCAAGTAAGCACTCCTACAATTTTGCTGAGTTCTTCAAACACTCCTTCTATTTAAAAATACTTAACCATCTAAGCTTTTCCTTCATTGGATCTTATGACAATTATTTAAAATGTATTATTGATGCTGGTGTTGATAGTAATATTCCGATAAACAACGAGAATTCTACACTGTTGCATGAAATATGTAGTTTTGCATCAATAAGTGACGATATTGTGCAAGCCATTTTACAAAAAGGTGCTTTGGTTAATGCAACAAATATTCTGGGCAATACGCCATTACATCAGTGCCAAGGAAATGAAAAAGCGCGGTTGCTTATTCGATATGGCGCTCACATTAATATTTATAATAACGAAGGACATACACCAATCATGAAAATGGGCACCGATTCGATCGCACAGCGTTGCACTCTTATTCATCATGGAGCGTGGGTGGACGAGCTTTTTGAGAAATTCTATGCTCTATCTAGGTATGAGCAGAATTTTGTGATAAAATATGGTGATATGAAACCAAAAGAATTTGCATATACCGTTCCCGACAATTTGCCGATGATCAAAGCATCTGACCATGCACAAAATGAATGCATATCTACAAAAACAGTTTCCTGTTCTTTACGGACTTTTTGCATTAGAAAGCTTGTGCGCACAAAAAGCTTACAGGCTCAACAGGATTTTTTGCATGCAATGGCTCACCCAGATCTTTGTGATCATATTATTGATTATTTGGCTACTTATATTGCAAAAACTCCCGGAACACTTTTTTTAAAAAAGATGTTCGATCCTGTTCCTTTTTTGAAAAGGATGCTTGCTCCTGTTTATCGGCATTCTTCTCTCGTATCACCCTATTTGCAAAGTATCAAAGGAAACGTTTCAGATGCCGTATTTTTAACTTCTTTGCATCAAAAAATTATAGACAATAAAGTACCCGAAAAATATGCAAAAAAAGCAGCAACATTTAAAATAGAAGTTATGGTGCCCTATGCCGACTCTTATACTGAAGGAGAACTTATACAGTTACGGATAAACGGAATCAAGGAAAAATTTGAGTTACCATTAAAAATGCTTGGAGAAAAATTGGTTTTACACCGCAGACCCGCTTTGGAATAAAAAAGTGATAAAGAGGTTTTTTATGAAAAATCGACATGTTTTTATGAACGCAATAATGGTTTTGATATTTGTACCATTGTATAACCATAGCATGGACAAAGAAAATCTTTGGAATAATGCACTATACAAATCCCCTATCGATGCAATTTTTGCAGAAGATATATAACCCGCTCTTATTTTTTTGAGAGAACATCCAGAAGAGGCATATAAAAAACATCCAATTTTTTATTGTAATGCTAAGGATAAAAACAAGCAGGAAAAAAAAGGTAAGAAAAAAATGAGTCCACTCGAAGCAGCATTTTTTGTATATTCTGAACCCATCCTTCATCAAATTTTGTTCTAATCCTACCCATATATACCGGAGTACTCTCTATCTAATAAGAAAATGGAACGCTTCTGTCAAAGAACCTTGCGCTGTGCCGCTAGCATTCGCATGCAAAAAACCCTGCATGGTTCTCTTTTTTGTGTACATTTTTGTCGCTTAGCCTTTATGGATCCTAACGAGCTTATAAATTTTCCAGTTAGCCTCGCAGAAGAGGTTATTGAGTGTTTACTTGCAAAAGCAAAAGAAGAAAATTTAACAAGAGAGCAGTTTATACAGTTTACGCGTATCAACGAATCAAATTACTCCTTATCACCAAACAATTCTAATAAAACAACATCTCTCTATAAAACTCTTTTAGGACAATACTACAGTACATATCATGATGAACAAGAAGGAAAAATGAAAAAAGAAATGAGAATGCATCTTCTTACTTCCATTTTCAAAACTTGTCTCCAGTATATTGTATTTGGAAACGAAACTTAAATTCTTTTAACAATTATTTTTAAAAAATTTTGCCCTGAGCTATAATTAACCTCAGTATCAATAAAAAAATAAGGATAATTCTCACGATGGGAAAAGATTATGTTTTCTCGAAGCCTTTTAGGCAAAGTCAAAGGATTAAAAACGGGGATAATAAAAAAATGATAGTACTATTATTTTTTGTGCTTATATCATTTTATGGTCATAGCATGCAGCATCAGAATCTTTTGGTGGTTGCCTTAGAGGAGTATAAAAAGATCCCAGATCATTTAAAACCTGCGCCAATTGTGCCAATTCTTGAAAATGATACTGAAACAGCTCTAAGCGTTTTGAAGGCACATCCAGAAACTGCACATCAAAAAATGGCACTTTTTGCTAGTAAAATTTATAAAGGAACAATAACTCCTTTCCAAGCTGCATTCATTAAAAATAATCGTATTATTCTTGATCATATTATTGCAACACAAAATCCACCCGCATCAGAGCTACACAAACTTTTGTATATAGCTGCTCGTATAAGCGATATAATTAACACTGAAGCTATATGCCACAGCGCTATCTATCTCATTGAAAAATGGAATACGCCCGTGTACCAAGAACCGCCTTATATTTTGCCACAACAAGTGATAGAAGAAGAAGCATTTTTAAGGGGATCAGTTTTTAGCATATATCTTTCTCGCTTAATTCTTATGCCTTCTGATCATATTGAAACATTTCCATGGCAACTTGGTGAAAAAGTTATTAATTGTTTACTCAAAGCGGCAAAAAAAGAAAATTTAACAACGAAACAATTTACAGATTTTACGCAATTTCACCGACCATCTTTCTGGGGAGATGATAAACTATTTCCTCCTTACCAAATTCTTATAAGCAGACATGTAATAACATACTCATCTGCAGAAAAAGAAGAAGATATAAAAAAACATGAACTGAGAAGAGATTTTCTTTTTTCTCTTTTCAAAATCTTTCTCAAATATATTCCGTTTTATACAAAATACTACACGGTTAAAGCTATACTTCCAAATGTAGATATATGGAAGATTTCCTCTTTTCATAGATGGTGTCAATATGAGAAAGCTTACATGTTGAGTACAAGAAAAACGGTATCGCGGTGAGGCAATATAGCCCGTATTAAAAATTTAAAATAAAAGAGCTGTTCTTCAACAAAGGGTTGCTTTTTTTATTTTAATAAATTGACAAAAAAGCATTGTTCGCCTAATTTTATACAGAGAAACTAGTAATCTAGTTTTAAAAATAATTTTACACTACACAATGTTACGGTAGTCATATGAAAAATTATATCCAACCTATTACCATCGTTTTTTATTTTTTATTGCCTCGCAACCGCTGCATAGTATGAATACACAATGTATATTCAAGGCAGCCAAAGAATGTGATCTTGACATGCTTGAGAGATATATCGACTCAAAATGGGATTTTATCCAAAAAGATGAAAATGGCAATACTATTTTCCATCTATTATACAGCAACAAAAACAATGATATTGGTTATTGGGATAAACTATTTGATCTAGAAAAAAAAGTTAGATACCGTTTTAATAAGAAATTTTATGACGTCATTATTTCATCAAAAAATATTGATGGCGTTACGCCAATTGCTCTGGCAAGCAAAAATAATGAAAAATTCTATAAAGAAATAATTTACTTTTTAAAAAACATAAATCCTGAATGGAGACCAACCGACCGCTTTAAAGCCCTTATTAATGCCGGTGTTGATATTAATGTCGCAATAGATTATGAAAATTCTACCATGTTACATGAAGCATGTTCTGATAAATTCATAGGTAAAGAAGTTGTACGTAACCTTATACAAAAAGGTGCACATGTTGAAGCAAGAAATAGATTCGGCGATACGCCATTATTTGATTGTTCGAGCGACGAAAAAACAGCAATCCTTGTAAAATATGGAAAAGCTGATGTTAATGCGCACAATAATTTTGGGGAAACAGTCGCGCTCAATCGCCACACGACAACAAACCCTCAGCAATTGATACGAAGTCAATTGCCACGAGTAAATTTCCTTCTTATGCAGGGAGCATGGTTTGATGAATTTTTTAAAAATACTACTGACGTCACAGGATTCACAATGGGCCTTAAGACATTCGAACACAGCGACTTGAAACCTGAGCAATTTCCCTATACTACTTCCTGCCAAAAGACCTTTACGCCTCTTATGCTAACAGATCTCTCCATAATAAAAATTTTACAAACACCAACATTAGAACTTCAAGATAATATTGTGCCTCTAGTTTCTAGCCTTAAAGAAACATTTCTTGGCAATCTAACGCATCATGTTTCAAGAAAAGATGGAATTCAATTTTTTAAAAAACTGCTTTTAGTAGCAAAAGCTCATGCTCATGATATTCCAAATATAGCCTTATTTCGTCAAGAAATTATCACAGACATAGTTCCACGCTATGCAGAACAAAAAACCTCGTTTAAAATAGATGCTATGCTTCCATTTGCTGCTCCTTATAGTAAATCGGAGCTTATACAATTGCGAAAAGAGGGTATTATGGAAGAACTTGGGCAGTTAGATTTGCAATAACAAGAACAAATAGGAAGGACAGTTTTCATGAAAAAACGGCATGCTTTCATAATCGTACTACTCTTTTTGATGCTCGCACCGCAGTATAATTGCAGTATGGAAGAAGAAAGCCGTGAAAATTTTTGGAACGGTTCAAAATATACGCATGCCACTAATGCAATTCTTATGGGAGATACTGCACCAGCGCTTCTTTTTTTGCAAAAATATCCAGAAGCGGCACATGAAAAACATCAGATCTATGTTGGTGATGTCGGTAATACAACGAAACGGCCTGAAGAATATGGGAGAAAAATAAGTCCACTTCAAGCAGCATTTTTTACCTATAATAAACCTGTTCTTAAGAAAGTTTTTTCAACAGTAAAATTAACAAACAGTAAATTACGTAAGCTTTTATATAACGCTGCTATTATAGATTATAGATTTAGTTCCAATCCTACCCATATATACCAAAGCGCTCTCTATATTTTCAAAAACTTGTACATTCCATTCCAATTGCCCTGCACTATAGCAAAAAAAATACCTGGCGAAAGAGTTCTACAAGGCTCTCTTTTGAGCGTGTATCTGAGCCGCTTGGTCTACATGCACTCTGATGATCTTGTAAAATTTCCCATTTCCCTCGGCGAAAATGTTATTGGTTATTTACTGAGTACGGCGCATGAACATTTAACAAAAGAGCAATTTATGCACTTTACCAGCATCAACAAATCAAACTATTTTGCACAATTAAAAAACCCTGCCATAACAGAATCACCTTACAAAATGCTTGCAAGAAGGTATGTCAACGCGCATCGTCATGATAAACATGAAGATAGCATAAAACAGGCATTGAGAATGAATCTTCTTTTTTCTCTATTCAAAATTTGTCTTGCTTATATTCCCTGCGAAAAAAATATGTATCAGATGTTACAAGATTGCCAAAAGATAACCCCTTCTCTTGCTCAATGGAGTGAATATTACACAAAATTCAGAATGAGTATAATAACAACAGGATAAAATATGAAATATTTCATCCTGATATTTACTACCCTGTGTTTAATTTTTTCTTCCCCATATATACTCCATGGTATGGAACTTCAAGATAATGCCGCTATATTCCAGGCAGCCAAAAAGCTTGACCTTGAAACAGTCGAAGAGTCTTTGCATAGAAACTGGGATTTTGCTCAAAAAGATAAAGATAACAATACCGTCCTACACTTTTTATACGGGAATAAGGATGGCGATCAATGTTATTGGAAATACGTATCTTGGATTCAAAAACAGATTCGATGGGTAGATTGTGGACACAAATTCATCAACGTTCTTACATCAGCAAAAAATAATGATGGCATTACCCCCATTGCTCTGATGAGCAGGAATAATAAAGAAATGTATACAAAAACCTTCTACTTCTTCTATCACAAAATTAAGATGCCTCAGTATTTTAATCTTTTTAAAGCCTTTGCTGATGCCGGAGTTGATGTCAATGTTCCAGTACGTGGGTACTTTCATAAATATTTTACGCTTTTGCATGGAGCATGTTTTGATAATCAGACAGATGCTTCAGTTGTGAAAAACATATTAAAAAAAGGAGCTCTCGTTAATGCACAGGACAATAAAAAATTAACGCCTTTATTCAGCACAGGAACCGCTTTATGAGCCAAGGCGGTTAAAAAACTCATTCTGACCGGGTCATTTCCTTTTATAGAATATCCGCCTTGAAATATGAGCAAAGAACGGACATTAATATTATCTTTACCTACAATAAAAAAGGTAACCTGGAGGCAAAAAAACAATTTCAAAATCCATGGTTTCATAGCATTCCTCAAAAGTGGAACTATAGTAATAAAATAACTTTTTTTATTACTATGGTAACAGGTATTAAGTATGGAAAACAATAAGAAGCTTAAAAAATTGACAAAATCACACTGCTCGCTTATCCTTCCCCAAGGGAATTGGTAATTATCTTTTAAAAATTTTGCGGTATCCATGTATAATAAGCAGTTCATATCAGCAATTACTCTCATACTTTTTACACCATTCGTTTCGAATGGAGCCTCAGGGGAAAAGAAAAACTCATATCTTAGTACAAATTTTACAAACACGCTCCATATGGAATGTGCTCGGGGAAATATTAGAGAAGTAGAGAAATTACTTACCGTCAATGGCTCCGGAGTCAATTATAGTAGTACTTCAGAAGAAACCCCTCTTCATATCGCATGTATCTACAATGACAATACAAATCTTATTGAGTTGCTTATTGCCAAATTTCGATCTAGTATGGGATCCTTCTCAGACGAATGAAAAAAATGGCAATACTTTCTTGCACTGTTTATTCGATTATAAAAATCAAAATCAATATCATGCTAATATATATTGGAACGAGCTTATTACATTTATTAAATTTGGAAAGCAGTATTCTGAATATCCTCCACGATTTTTCAACTGGCTTACAAAGTCTCATGGAAACTTTTTTGATATTATAATGACATCGAAAAATGCTCATGGTTTTACACCAATTGATCTTGTTGCTGCCAGTGATAAAAAATTCTACTCACAAATATTTAATTGTTGCCACAAAGATCTTGTTATCTTAGAGAGATTGAATAACCAGATTTATTTGATATCGTATGCTCATTTTTTGCATGCTATTATGAGTGCCGGTGCTATCATCGGAGAATCCAATTATGATAGCCTGAAAAAGGCATGCAATGATGAAAAAGTAGACGAGACAGTTGTGCTGCAAAATAATACGATCATGAAAGTCGCTGTTGGACAAATGCTATTTTTTTATTGTTCCAGTAAAGAAAGAAGGCGGTTGCTTGCCAAATATGGCACTAATATTAATATTCCGATAGCTCCCCATGGCCGTACAATTTTATGTAAACTATGTACTAATCATGATGATGATTATTCAAAAATACATTTTCTTGTTCATCATGGCGCTTGGATTGACAAACTTTTTAAGCCCAGCAAAAAAGGGATTTGCCCCTTTGATTATGTACCGGTAAAACTACAAAGAGCTATCTTAAAATATGGAAATCTACAACCAGAAAAACTTTCATATCCCACTCGTAAAAAAGGGGCTCGGGGAAAAACTCCGGCCTCTTTACAAAATTTCTGTGTACATGCACTTTTTCAAGCATACAAAACACAACCTAATTCAGAATCAGACATTGTGGATGCTTTTGAAATGGTTCCCGATGCCATGTGCACCTACTTGGCCCGCTATACTTCAAAAGATGATGGAATATGTTTTTTGAAAAAAATATTTAACCACATAGATGATCAAAAAACTATCGATGAAGTAACTCCAAAATACATCGCACAAGCAGCTGCATACAAAATAGAGCTTCTTCCTAAGTCCCGCCGATCCAACATTATAGAGTTGCGAGCACTCGGTATTATGGAAAAATTTGCAAAACTCGGTTACTCCGCTATCTCCCTACATTAGGATAAAATAAAGGAGGATTTTCTGGACAAGGAAACTTGTGACAATAAAACAAATTTACAAACTCTTTTGCTTCGTTAGTAATTTTTGGGTTTCCACTATATGTTATATTCATCATTCCTGATCCAGCTATCTGCAATGCATTTTGTGCTTGAATTTCCATTGTAAGAAATCCATTACCGCATACATCAACGATATTTGCCTCAAGTTTTTCTGCCTGAACAGTATTTTTTCCATAAGCCAACAGTTTAAAACTTTCTACTTTTCCAGAAAAATCTAATGTGCTCATTCCTTGGCACTCAAGGTCAAATTTTTCGACTTCTAATTCTTTAATCGATCCTGTCACTTTTCCTGACATTTTTAATGCATTTAATTTCGGGATTTTCAATGTAACATGAACGGGATCTCGTGGTTTCTGTTTGCTCTTTTTAAAATCTTCGCTGTAGGTATCTTTAATTGTTAACATTGAACCATTAATGCTCATTTCAACTTTTTCAAGCACCTTATTCTCAGCTTTAATACCAATGAATGGTTCCTCATCTATTATCTGCTGTATATCGAGGGTAAGATTTCCTGAGACATACAGGCTCGTACATTCGCCAGCTTTTAATTTTTTTTCAATATCTTCAATATCCATTTTTGACTGAAGAAAAGTGCAACTTGGACACAATAAAAAAATAGATATCATAAAAAAATATGCTTTATATATTTTTAAAGTCATGATCAGCTCCAACAAAATAAAAATTTAATAAATTTTTTCAAAGACCTTCATAAAAAGCTTCATTCATCTTGTTCTTCTCCCACCACCAGATCATGATCAATAATATTGAATCGCTTAACTGCCGTTGCACGGCCCGTTTCTGCATTGATGGTAATGGCAACTCCCTGCAAACAAAATGGGGGTGTTGTATCAACGATAAACTTTGTTGGCATTTGCGTGATACAGTTTTCTATAATCGCTTCCTTTTTCATACCCAGCATACCATTGAGTGCTCCCCCCATGCCAAGGTCGGTCATAAACGCCGTGCCTCCCGGCAAAATACGCTCATCAGCCGTTTGTGTATGAGTATGGGTTCCGACGACAGCACTGACCTTGCCATCAAGAAAATGACCCATTGCCATTTTCTCTGATGTTGTTTCTGCATGCATGTCGACAATAACAATTGGCGTTTTGTGTCGCAAAAAAGTTAGGAGTGACTCGGCGGTGCGAAAGGGACAATCAACCAACTCTCTCATAAAAACCCGGCCCTGAAGATTAATGACGCCGATAGTAACACCATGTTTGACGAAGGTAGTACATCCGCTGCCGGGCGATTTGCTGTAGAAGTTTGCTGGCCTGAGCAGATCAGTATGTTCTGCAAAATAAGGATAAATCTCCCGCTTTTGCCAGATATGGTTACCTGAGGTAACCACATCGACACCAATATGCTTAAAAAACCGCATAATCCGTGGGGTAATGCCCCGCCCCTGCGTGCTGCTATTTTCGCCATTGACGATGACTGCCACATTCTCGTATTCTGCTTTTATTTTTCCAATATGCTTTTGAAGCATCATGCGCCCGGGCAATCCGACCACATCACCGATACAAACGACGGTTATATTCATTGATTACCTTGCATACTCTATTGCGCGTTTTTCTCGAATAACATTGACCTTGATCTGTCCCGGAAAGTTCATTTCCTGCTCTATACGCCGTGCGATATCCCGCGCCAGCATTGTTGATTTTTCATCATCAAGCGTATCTTCTTCGACAATAATTCGTATTTCTCGACCTGCTTGCAGCGCATACGCTTTTTTAATACCTTCAAATGAGTACGCGATATCTTCAAGTTTTTCAAGGCGTTTAATATATGCAGCAAGTGTTTCTCGACGAGCTCCCGGACGTGATGCCGAGATCATATCAGCAATACAGACCACGGGGCCATACGGAGATATAAATTTTATTTCTTCATGATGTGCGGCGATAGCATTGACAACGATCGGATCTTCTCCGCACCGTTTTGCGATGTCGCCCCCGATCATTGCATGGGGTCCTTCTACTTCAGCCGTTACTGCTTTGCCAATATCATGGAACAGACCTGCACGAAGCGCTATGGCACCATCAAGGCCCACTTCTTCGGCGATCATGCGCGCAAATATACCAACTTCTTTAGAGTGCAGCAACACATTTTGTGAAAAACTGGTTCTGAAATAGAGCTTGCCCAACAACGTAATAATTTCTGGGTGCACCCCCTGCAGGTTAAATTCTAAAATAGTTTCTTTGCCGTATTCTTGAATAATTTCATCGATCTCTTTTTCGCACTGTTCTACCATCTCTTCAATACGGGTCGGATTAATACGTCCGTCTGACACGAGCTTTTCCAGTGTTCTTCGGGCTACTTCTCGTCTGATTGGGTTAAACCCTGAGATGGTAATATCGGGCGATTCGCCGATAATGAATTCCATACCCGTTGCCAGTTCGAGTGATTTGATGTTTCGTCCTTCTTTCCCGATAATGCGTCCCTTCATTTCTTCATTGGGCAGATGCACGATGCCTGAAGAGTGCGGTGCCACTTGATCAGCGGTATATCGCTGCATTGCGGTGGTAATAATGTGAATGGATCGTTCTTTTGCCATTTGCCGTGCATCTTCTTCTATTTTTTGCACCCATTTTTGGCTGGACAGCTGCACTTCAGACTCGATGGTATCAAAGAGTGCTATTCGTGCTTCTTCCTTGGTCATGGTGCTGGTATGTTCTAGTTTTGTAATAAGATCATTATAGACATTTTTTAATTTTGATTCATTGGCACGTAAAACATCTTCTGTTCGTGACAAGTTCCGTTCTTTTTGCTGCAGTTCAAGGCGAAAGTCGTCAAGCTGTTGTTCTTTTTTTTCAAGTGCTTCGTATTTGCCCGACAACTTTTCTTGTTGCCGATCAAGTTCCAGCTTTTCCCGCTTAATTTCCAGTTCAAAATCTTTTCGTTTGCGATACAGCTCATCTTTGAGTTTGAGCTGAGCATCCTTCCGCTCATTTTCTATATCACGTTGAATATTTTTATGTTGATCTTCGATGGTTGCGAGCATGGAATATGCATTTCTCATTTTTCGATATGCATACCACAACGCAATACCAGCGCCAATAAAAATGGCGCCGTGGATGACGATAAAAAGTAGTTCTACCATTTCTTTTCCTATTCTATTCTTTCATATGTATACAATAAGACCAGTGTCATTACAACCATGAACGGAATAGAACCACTCACATCAATCCATCATCAGAAAACAAAAATCTTACACACGTGCCATTGCGCGATCAAGGAGTTCGAGCACCGCTTTTTCTTGTGCATCACGCCGAGCACCGAGTGATCGTGCCTGCAATAATTCATGTGCCAAGCGCAGCGATGCAAGCACTGCTATTTTTTTGTGATCAGCAAAATTATATGTTTGACTAATCTCTTTCATAAGCGTATCGACAAGGGATGCCGCTTGAACTGTTAACAGTTCTTCCCGTTCGTTTGTAACAAGAGTATATGATTCGTTAAATATGGTTACTTTGCAACCTTTTTGTTCATTCTTCATAATTCTTTTTCGCGTGCTAATAGGTCAATACGTTGAATAAGATCATCTACTATTTTCTTGGTCTCTGTTCTCTCTTGATTGAGGGTTACAATATGCTCACGGCCATTCATTACAGAATCTTGTACGGTTGTCAGCTGGAGAGCTAGTTGAGCGTTTTCCTGCGCTAGCCGCGCATTCTCACTTTTCAGCTCTTTGTTTTCTCCATCGGCCCGACTCGTCTGCTCGCGCAGTTCCTTGTTCTGTTCTTTCATCTCATGTATACGATCGACAAGGTCTTTCAGTTTTTCTTCCAGTACGTGCAACATTTCCATGAACAGGTCTCCTTTTTTATTTTCTTCTGCTCGTTTTTGTATAGAGATCATAAAAATATGTTGCACATAAAGTCAACAGTTTATGACTGCACTAAGCGTACAAGTGCCTCAAATGCGGCTGGCTCGTAAATAGAAAGCTGGCTCATCATTTTTCTATTAAGCACAATATTAGCTTTACTGAGTTTGTGTATGAACACGCTATATGACATATCATGTTGCTTTACCGCTGCACTGATACGTGTAATAAAGAGTCCTCGCATATCGCGCTTTTTGAGCTTTCTTCCTTTGTAGGCGAATGCCCATGCGCGTCGGAGCGTTTCATGTGCTCGTCGATAAATATTATTACGCTGTCCCCAAAATCCCTTTGCCTGTTTTAACAGACGTTTATGACGTTTTCGCGTTACTTTTCCGCGTTTTACCCGTGACATGGTGTATATCCTTATTTATATTTTATTACTATACGTTTAATATGGCAGCAAGAGTGCGATGGTTTTTTGTTGTATTTCATGGACGGTCGTGCTTTTGCGGAGCTGGCGTCGTCGCTTAGCCCCCTTTTTGGTCAGCAAGTGACGGCGATAGGCATGTGACCGCTTGATCACTCCTTTTTTTCCACCGCTTTTGGAAAATCGTTTCTTTGCTGCGGACTTACTTTTTACTTTCGGCATAGGTTCTATTCCTCACTTAACTTATGGTTTTTTTATATAATATATGCGTGACCAGAGTTGTCCTAGTCGCGCATCTTGCTCTGACGCTACATGTTCTGCACCGAGTTCGACAAAGCTTGCTTCTATTTTCTGGAAAAACTCGCTTCCTCGCTCATCGCGCTGGACATTTTCACGCCCCTTAAAAGAAAGCGTTATTTTTACTCGCTTTCCTTCGATTAAAAATTGCACTGCTTGTTTAAGCTTCGTCATGTAATCATGTTCACCGATTTTTGGGCGCATTTTTATTTCTTTAATCTGCACCGTCTTTTGGTGTTTCTTTGCTTCGGCAAGTTTCTTTTTCTTTTCATACAGTGCTTTGCCTAAGTCCATGATTTTGACGACTGGCACATCATCTTTTCCCCGTTCTGCTATGAGGACAAGATCCAGCCCGGCTTCCTGCGCTGCGCGGAGCGCGGCAAGTCGTGGAACTACCCCTTTATTTTCTCCATCTTGTGTAATAAGCTGTAAGCGCTCTGCCCGAATTTTATCATTCGCAACGAGCGTTGATTCTTTTTTAATATCCTTCAAGGCTGTCATTATCCTTTGCTATGGTATTGTCGAGCATACCCCAGTCTTTTTGGAGCGCGAGCGTATCTGCCACTTTTGCATGTATAGCATCAGCGAGTTTTTCATGTTCTTTTAAATGATTGAGTACTTGTTCCCGTCCTTGGGCAAGTTTTTCTCCCTCAAATGAAAACCATGAACCGGCTTGTGCTATAACACCTGTTTGCAGCGCTGCATCCAACAAATCAAGAAGCCTACTAATTCCTTCACCAAATAATAAATCTACTTCTACTCGCTTAAACGGTGTTGCTACTTTATTCTTTACCACTTTGACGGCGATTCTATTGCCGATGTGAGCATCTTTTTTCTTTAAGCTTGCTACTCTTCGCACGTCGAGTCTCAGCGATGCGTAAAATTTGAGGGCATTTCCACCGGTTGTTGTTTCTTTTGGACCATAGCCCATAGTGTTTATTGTTTGTCGTATCTGATTAATAAACACGAGTACTGCTCTGGATTTGTGCACGACCGGCGTGAGCTTTCTCAGCGCCTGTGACATCAGTCTTGCCTGTAGCCCCATGTGTGCATCTCCCATATCGCCTTCCAGTTCTGCTTTTGGCACCAGTGCAGCGACAGAATCGATGACAATAACATCGACTGCTCCTGATCTGATGAGCATTTCTGCGATATCGAGTGCCTGCTCGCCAAAGTCCGGCTGCGAGATAATAAATTCAGGCAGTGACACTCCTATATTTTTTGCATGGAGTGGATCCAAAGCATGCTCTGCATCGATAAATGCACATATGCCGCCTGCTTTTTGTGCTTGTGCGATAACATGGAGAGCAAGCGTTGTTTTTCCTGATGATTCAGGACCATATATTTCTACAATTCTTCCCCGCGGCAGTCCGCCTACGCCGATGGCATGGTCGATGAGCAGGGAGCCCGTCGATATGGCATCTATATGCGTCAGAGGAGTAGATCCCATAAGCATAACGGCACCATTGCCATACTGTTTGTCGATCTGCGCAAATGTTACTTCAAGCATCTTCTGTTTTATTGTTTTATCTTTATCATTTCGTGTCATAAACGACACCCTTTATCTGCTGTAGGTATATAATAAGTATTACACGGCATATTCATCAACAACCATGAGGTTTTGATTCATTTTTATTGTAGCATTTCTATACAAAGAGGCAACAAACCCCTGCAGCCCCTGAGCAGTTATTTCTTGTTTTAGTTTTTGCTCGAGCTCTTTTTTCTGTTTTTCGTTAACGGTTTCCAGTCGTATATCATCGACGGCTATAATGAGCAGGGCATCTTTATGGCGATACGGCACACCGGCTCCTTTACCGTCCAGTGGCGCGATTACGCGATCTGGTATCTTCCATTCGGTGACCGTTTTTTCACCGGGCGTTATCCACCCTGTTGTCTTGACCGGCACCCCATACTCTTCAGCTATTTCTGCCATCGGTCGTGTCTCCATTGCTTCCAATATCTTTATCGCATCCTTTTCCTGAAGGTCCCCCGCCTGATCTTCATAATAGTCCTCTTTGACGACCTCTTTGAGACTTTCCAGGGGCGGCGTATATTTTCTCCGTATTTTTTCGAGTACCACGATTACTCCTGTATCTCCCTCCCTATATGATCCCACACCATGTTCCTTGAGAGTAAACAACGTCTTGGCATATGCCTTTGTATCATCAGCATCGACATCGTTGACCGTCTTGACTTGTGCCCGCCTATTTTTGATAAACTCTTCGAGTTTATCACTCCGTACACCGTCGTCTCCCTGCAGCTCTTTTACTTGCTGCGCTATCGCTACGCCAAAGGCCTCCCCTTCGAGCTTTTTCTCGATATCACCTCTCACATTTTCCAGTGTTTTATAGGTTCTCTCACGTTTGTGTACCCGCTGTACTATTTCATAGCCGCTTTTTGTTTCTACGATGGGTGATATTTCTCCATCAGCTTGCAGGGCAAATGATGCCCGCTCCAGTGCCTGATCCTGTTCTCCTCGGGAAAATGGTTTTAGTAGTCCGCCATTCTTGGCAGTTTCAGCATCTGTTAACTGCTCTTGCGCCACCCGGGCGAACTCTTCCCTTTTATCTACCAAATAATTCCGTATTTCCTCTATTTTTGCCCACCCTTCACTGGTTGCATCAACGACGATATGTCGTACTTCGACGGTTGCTGGTGTATCTATAAATTCTTTCATTTTATGTTTTTCATAATACTCTTCTACTTCTTTACTTCCCACCGCTCCTTTATACTGCCCCACATTTACCGTGTAGAGTGTCCCTGATCTCTTTTCCGCAACCGCATATCGTTCATGAGCTTTATTTTGTTCTTCGTAATATTTTTCCAGCACTCCATCGGCTATTTCCATTTCTCTCGCCTGGACCCTATATCCTTCCATAGCCAGCGCCAGCACGCTTATTTTTTTGTCAGCATACTGTGCATTATATGCATGCTCCACTTCAAAGCTTGGCACGTAAAATGCTTCCTGCGCGAGATCGACAACGAGTCTTCGAGCAATCGCTTTCTCGATCATCTCTTCAAAGACTCTCATGGATATTCCCTTCTTTTGAAGGTAGTGGTTCAGTACTCGCGTATTAACAGTGCCTCCACCCTCGTATATGAAGGCTGGTATTATATCAGCCAGATGTCTCTGGACATATTCGACATCTCCTAGTTTCTTTTCTATCATCTCCGCCGATACTTCTATCCCCATCTTTTGCCCACATTCATCGACAATAGCTTCGCTCACCAGTTTTTGTATGGCGAGTGGTTGTGGATTGGTCGGCATCCCCATTGACCGCATGATCATGTCTGCCATCTGACCATATTGTGACCGCACCTGCGAGATAAACTCTTGATAATCATGAACATATTGTTGGTAGGTACTATAGGGTATTATTGTTCCATTAACATCGATTGCCCACGGCGTTGTCGTCTCTCTTTTAAGCAGAGTTGGTAGGCTAAAGACTCCCATCAGTGCCAGCAGCACTACCCAGAGTATTACGTTTTTTCCTGATTTTTGTAAAGTATGTCTTATCGTTGTCAACATGCGTGCCTTTTCTCTATTTAATTGTCTCGTGCCATTATTCGTACATTGGCTATTTTTTCTTCTCGTGTTATCCGATCTATTACCTGTTCCAGCTCAGTTCTTTCCATCCACCCCGTCACCACCAGAAATCTTCTTTTCTTCCCACTTCCACGTATCTGCACGTACAGTGGTACGGTATAGTTTTCCATCATTTTTTCTGCCCACCGCCATGCATCCTGTTCTTTACCATATTCCTTTAGTACTGCATAGCTCTCGATCCCTCTCTTTTCCTCTCCATCATACCTTCCTTCATCCTCCTGTACCAGTCTCTCATGTTTTCTCGTTCCATACACGGCACTGCTTACTTGATGGGCCAGTTGCTGCCGCACGACGTCCATAGCATACTCTTGTCCCATTGCCTGACATCCCCAAAAGTATCCGACCACTCCTGTGCCGAGCACCATGACCACGACTCCCGCCCCCATCCCCACAACATGCCACGGTGTCATTGTACATATGCATCTCTTCGTCTCTTTCATACCTCACCTATCGTTACACAGTTGTTTTAGATATAAACGAACGTCCGCGATTGTCAAGTCCCATGTATCTATTTCTATCTGTCCCGCTCCATCATCTGCCTCGACTGTCCGTTTCAGGCTTCTCCAGTACGTCATCTGTCGTTTTGCGTACTGTTTCGTATTTTTTATAATATTAATAATAGCTCCGCTATTATTAATATTATCTAGCAGCTCAGGATACCCGATAATATGTTTTCGCCGCACCAGCTCCTCCCACTCTGTGCCTCGTATCCCTTCCGCTTCGCGTGCCCACCCCGCTTGTATCATCTCGACTACTCTCTCTTCGATCATTTGATACAGCTCGCTTCGCTCCCTGGTAATCCACAGTATCTTCCATTGATAGTCTGTCGCGAGCACCGGCTTGCACGCTGACGGCAGCCTTCCACTCGCTCTCCAGAGCCCGAGTGCCCTCCGTATTCTATAGGTATCATGAGGATGTATCGCTGCAGCGCGTACCGGATCTATATTCTGCAGATCTTCCCAAGTACCATCTTCAGCCCCCACACCCGCGACTACCGGCGGGTACAGCAGTGACTTCAGGTAAAATAAGCTCCCGCCAACAAGCACCGGTGTCTTGCTCTCGGCAAAGCTTTCCTCTATTATCGCAGTTACCGCCGCTTTATAGCGTACCACACTGTAATCTTCTGCTCTTTCCACCACGTCAAACATTCGTTGCTCTCCCGGTCCGTTCTTCCAGTCAGGTTTTGCTGTTCCGATCGTCAGTGGCTTGTACAGCTGCCCCATGTCCATATTAATAACGACAGACGGCATCATGCTCACCAGTTTATTCGCCACCATCGTTTTTCCCACGCCCGTCGGTCCACAGATTACGTAAATTTTCTTATCTCTCTCACACATTCCGCTCATAGCCTATCAGTGATCGTACATGTTCCGTTACATGGTCCTGCTCCACATCTTGCACGAGTGCTATTTCCTGCACCAGCAACTCCTCCGTCTGTGACAGCAGATTCTTCTCTCCAAATGACAGTTCCTTATTCTGTTCTATCATCTTTAAATCCTTATAAATCAAACAGAGCTCATGAAGGTTCCCCGTCCGCAGTTTTCCCTGGTACTCTTTATTCCGCTTGTTCCAGTTAATAATCGACGGATCATACGGTATAAAAATCGCCGGTTTTGCCAAAAACTCAAAAATCTCTCCGATATAGGCACGTGAACTTATCGGCCTAATACCAACACGAAGAGCACTGTCAATAGGAACCAAAATAGTCATATCCTTGTGTAAAAATTTTAATTCAAAAAACTCAACACGTTTCCCTGCTATCTGCTTGGCAACAACACGATCAATGATAGCAACTCCATGCCCTGGATAAACCACCTTTTCCTTCGGCTTAAACATTACACTCACCTTTCTTTTTTATGCAGAAATCAAAGAAAAAGCGCTTTGTCCTTTCCATTAGCATAGCACAAAAGAAGGCACTAAAAAATATTGATGTATGAAATAAGAGTGTATTGTAAAGTTGTATTTAAAGAAGAATAATGCAAGACAAGTCAAGACAAAGAGTGATTTTTAGGTGGCGAATAAAATCGCAATAGGAGGGGAGAGAGGAGGAAGAAAGATATTATTGGGAGGGAGAGAAGAAAGATTGAAGAGAAGAAGGAATTAAAAGAGAGGAGCGTTTTTGTTTTTTTCTTCTCTTATAGAAAAATGACCGATAACAAAAAAAATATATATTGTGTAATAAGACTTACGAAAAGAAAGATAGAAAAATTTACACAAAAAAGTACCCCGCCGCCCTTTCCCCTTTTTGAAAATAATTGATTTTAAAAAAATATAAAAGTAAATAATATGTATATGAAACTGTGCAGTAAGAATATTGATAAAATATAATCTTAATAGGGTATAAGTAATTCCTTTAATTCATTATTTTTTTTCTTAAGTAGTAATGATGATTTTGATTTCGCGTGGGGGTATGCATAGGTGTATAGGCATAATAGATATATCATAATGCTTATTTTCATACCTTATACTCATCATATTCATATATTCATAATTCATTATCCTTATTTCTTCTTCTTATTTTTTATCCTTATCCTTATTACTTATCTCTTCTGATTGATTCTGATCTCTTTTTCTTGATTCTGATTGATTCTTGATTGATTCTTGATTCTTCTTTTGCTCTTTCTTTTCTTCATTTTTTCCAAAAATCCTCACAGGCTTCGAGATTTTTTAAAGGCGCCTGCACTGACTCTCTCCCGCTATTTCCCCCTATCATATCTTTCCTTTCTTTCTTTTTCCTCTTTCTTTTCACTCTTTCTTTTTCCTCCTTTTTTTTCCTCTTTTTTATCTTTAGACCAACCTTTCTTCTCTTTCTTTCTTTTCTCTCCTCCCCCCTTTTCTCTCTTTTCTCTCTTTCCCTTCTTTCCCTTCTTTCCTTTCTTTCCTTTCTTTCCTCTCTTTCTTTAAAGCTACGGAGGCGAGCCCCCTCAGCGAACAATGGCCCCCAAAATGATATGCAAGAGTTGGGAGAGTTAAGAGCTGAGGGGGGAGACGGAGTGCAAATTATTTATTTCAGACCTAGAACTGTAAAAAAGAGGCCGGAACAGGGAGAATTATCAGACAGAAAGATTATAATAGAATTTAAATTTATAGCATGATACAGATAATGTAAAAAATATGAGTGTGAAAGACTCAAGAAAGCTTAGTTTGATATTGACATAAAATCTATTTTAAGATATTCTTCTAAATAAGGAAATAACAAATGAAAAAGAAAGGCTTTTTATGTCAAAAAAAATAATAGGTATCGATCTTGGAACAACAAATTCTGTTGTATCTTTTATGGAAGGCGGAGCTCCAAAAGTTATACCAAATAAAGAAGGCAATAACACTACCCCTTCTATTGTCGCCTTTACAAAAGATGGCAAAAGACTCGTTGGTGTCATCGCAAAAAGGCAATCAGTAACCAATCCTTCAAACACCATTTTCTCAGCCAAAAGATTTATAGGACATAAGTACGATGAAATCGTCAATGAAACCAAACGTATACCGTATAAAGTTACCAAAAGACCAAATGGAGATGTAGCAATTGTCGCGCAAGATCAGGATTACACGCCCCAAGAAATTTCAGCATCTATTCTGAGTCATTTAAAACAGTACGCTGAAGAATATTTGGGCTACGCAGTAACTGAAGCAGTAATTACCGTACCTGCCTACTTTAACGACTCACAAAGACAAGCAACAAAAGATGCAGGAAAAATTGCAGGTCTTGAAGTAAAACGTATAATAAACGAACCAACTGCCGCAGCACTTGCCTACGGATTTGATAAGAAAAAAAGTGGAACAATCGCAGTTTTTGACTTCGGTGGTGGTACCTTTGATATTTCAGTCCTTGAAGTAAACGATGGCGTCATTGAAGTAAAATCAACTAATGGCGACACCTATTTGGGCGGTGACGATATAGATAACATTATCATAGATCATCTTATTGCTGAGTTCAGAAAAGATTCTGGCATTGATATAAAAAATGATAAAATGGCATTACAACGCCTCAAAGAAGCTGCAGAAAAAGCAAAAATCGAACTTTCAACGTTGCACGAAACTGAAATAAACTTACCATACATAACAGCTGATGCATCAGGGCCAAAACATTTAATCATTAAAATTTCGCGCGCAAAGCTCGAAGCATTATGCCAAGACATTTTCAAAAGACTTTTAGAGCCATGTAAAAAAGCACTCAGTGATGCCAAATTACAGCCAAGCAATATTGATGAAGTGGTATTAGTTGGTGGCTCAACACGTATTCCAAAAGTACAAGATTTGGTAAAACAATTTTTCGGCAAAGAACCGAACAGATCAGTCAATCCCGATGAAGTTGTTGCAAATGGTGCTGCAATTCAAGGTGGTGTACTAGCAGGAGAAGTTACCGACGTTCTCTTACTTGATGTCACACCATTATCCCTCGGCATAGAAACACTTGGCGGAGTAGCAACTCGCTTGATCGAACGAAACACAACTATTCCAACAAAAAAGTCACAAATTTTCTCTACTGCAGCTGACAATCAAACAGCTGTTGATATTGTTGTGGTACAAGGAGAACGTGAATTTGCAAGAGATAATAAAATGCTCGGGCAGTTCAGACTTGAAGGCATCGTATCTGCTCCTCGAGGAATGCCCCAGATTGAAGTAACGTTTGACATTGACGCAAATGGTATTGTACATGTATCAGCAAAAGATAAAGCAACAAATAAAGAACAGAAAATAACTATCACCAGCAGCAGCGGTCTTTCAAAACAAGAAATTGAAACCATGGTGCAAAATGCAAAAATGCATGAAGCTGAAGACAAAAAAGCTCGTGAAGTTATTGAAAAACGAAATGAGCTTGATGGCGCCATATTGCATATAGAAAAAACAGTACGAGAAAACAGAGAAAAATTAGCAGCTGATGATATCGCAGTCGTAGAAACAGCTATTGAAAAAGCAAAACAGACACTCAAGGACAATCCTGACACGCTCACAGAACTGCAAAAAGCGCATGATGAACTGCTGCAAGCATCATACAAAATTGCTGAGCATCTCTATAAACAAAAAGATGCAAGCAACCCCGAAACATCTGCAAATGATAAAGAACCAATAGAAACAGAAATTAATCAGCAATAAAAAAGAGAAGCCCAGCACATACAACATGCTGGGCTTTTTTTACAAAAACTATTTTCAATCACAGTTGCCCATTTTATCACCACAAGCAGAGCCCTTATCCATAATTTTCATAACCAGATGAACAAGGCCAAGAACACCGGCAATACCAACAATATAATGCACCAAGTTTCCCCAACGCATCATATTATTCATATAAAATTCGCTCATAAAAAAATCATAACCGAAGGGATTCAAGCCGACATTTATTGCTGCCAGCGAGGTAATAATACACGCTATTTTTGCACACAAGCGCATAATTGGTGAATGACACATAGAGACTCCTTTTTTTTAGAAAATAAATATCGGATCTATATCCCTTGGAAAAATACATATTTTAAGCAATACTAATACATACGTTTTATAATGTAAATAGAAATGTAAGGAACTATTATTATGGGCATCAAAGCCGGACTCGTTGGATTACCAAATGTTGGCAAATCTACACTCTTTAATGCGCTCACCAAATCGAGCGTTCCTGCAGAAAATTATCCATTCTGCACTATCGATCCTCATCTTGCTATTACCAAAGTCCCCGACAAACGAGTCAACTCATTACAAAAAATTTATAAATCACAAGAAACAATTCCCGCGACCGTTTCTTTTGTTGACATTGCAGGACTTGTCAAAGGAGCCGCTTCAGGCAAAGGACTTGGCAACCAGTTTTTAAGCAATATTTATCAAGTTGACCTCATTCTCCACATTATTCGCTGCTTTGAAGACCCCAATATTGTCCGCGAACAAGACATTGATCCGATCGACGATTATGAAACAATTATTGCAGAACTCATGCTCAAAGATCTTGATAGTGTCGTAAAAAAATTGGAAAAAGGAGAAAAAACACGAAAAAATGCACAAGGCGCCGAGCGAAAACTTCTTGATCAAGAATTTGACCTCCTGGGGACAGTTAAACAAGCATTAAATGACGGAAATGCACAAAAAGTTCGCGCACTCATTCTCGCATCTCCCGTTCCCACAATTCCACTCCTGTGCGCAAAAAATTTTCTTATTATTGCCAATATCGCTGAAGATACCATCGCCAATGAAGCGTACAAAAATTCGCCTCACTACCAAGCACTCATCAGCCGTTTTGGTGACGAAAGCGTCATTCCCGTATCAGCCAAAGTTGCGTATGAATTGAGCCAGCTTGCCGACAATGAAGCAACAGAAATGATGTCATTCTTAGGCATGACAGAAAAAAGCCTCGATCTCATTATTCGAAAAACATATGAAAATCTCGGCCTCATCACCTTTTTCACCTGTGGCCCAAAAGAAATTCACGCCTGGCCCATTAAAAAAGGCATGTTAATAAAACAAGCTGCAGGCGAAATTCACTCAGACCTTGAACGGGGATTTATTTGTGCTGAAGTGTGTAACTACAACGATATTATCACCGCAGGAAGCGAATCAGCCTTAAAAGTACAAGGAAAACTCCGCATTGAAGGCGCAACATATGAGGTCCAAGATGGTGATATTGTCCATATCAGATTTAATGTATAAAAACAGCATTTTCTTTCCCCCCGTTCGTCCTGATCAAGCTCTTCTTAGAGCGCAGGCCTGTCCTGAGCAAGGTACCTTGGACCGTATCGAAGGATCGAAGGATGTACCTTAATTGATACCACTACTAAGATGTGCTATAATACTGAATAGTTAATATTACTTAAACTATTTTCTTAAGGAACTTTTTTATGAATTCTTATACAAAATGTGGGCTCTATATATTCATGTGTATTTTTTTCGGCCAAACACAAAGCCAAGATGGCAATGAAACTGAAAAACCAAAAGAACCACAAAAATCTAAACAAGAACTATGTGAACAAGTAAGACAAGAAATGATTAATGGGAAAAGATATGAAACTTCTCAATACGAACAAAAAAAAATGGCAATATTACAAGGTTATTCTGGAGCCGCTCTCTATAAGGCAGGTAGCGATAATAGCTGGACACATGCCATTTGGAGTTGTAATGAATGGAACTTTAATAGGAGTTTTCTATGTAAGCTGGTGCCAAAAATGTCAATAGAAAATCAGACCTACCTCTATGTTGTAGCTTGTGAGCTCCGCCACAAAGTTAAAGACTTACTATATAAACAAAATGGCCTACGAGGGCATAAACTCGCCTCAGACTCTACTGGCACGCTTATCCTAAAAAATTCAGACTGAAAGATTTTTATAGAAAAAACTTGACATTTTTTCAAATATGGGTATTATGATATAGAATAGAAAAACAAGGCCCAGCCCTTAAATTTGGAGATATATGAACCAGCAATTTTCGACCAACCGCTCATATTTTCTTATAATAGCTCTTGCAAGCATCTGCACATTTGCTGCCCATGCGGTAACTCGCATTGGTTTTTTCGGCATAGCTTTTCAAGCGGTTCTGGAAAAATTTTTGGCACGATCACCAAATGCTGGCCGAAACTATGAAAAAAAATGGCAAAAATATTATGCACGCCATGCAGAAATTATGAACAGCTCGGAAAAATTGGTAAAATTTTTTAAAAAATCTATAGAAAATAATGTTTATCTTACTGAATACTTTGATTATCCTGAAAATTTTATGTTCGGACTTTCTTCGTCTCACTATCAAATTGAAGGTGGTATAGGCGATGAATGTGCATGCCATCGATTTTATGAAAAAAATGACAAAGCATTACCAGGAAAAGCAGCTGATTTTTGGAATAGGTACGAAAAATTTATAGAAGATATTACATATTTTGGTGGCAAAACATTTCGTATGTCAGTTTCATGGGAACGAATTTTTCCAACAGGTCCTGATAATCCAAACCTCGAAGCTTTACATCATTATCGCGAAATAATACAAGCATTTAAAAATGCTGGCATAGAACCACTTGTTGTCCTCCATCATTATACTGTTCCAACCTGGTTTGAAGATAAAGGTGGATTTGCCTATAAAAAAAACATTAAACATTTTGTCGATTTTGCAAAGACTGTCTATGCAAAACTGTATGATATTGTCAGATTTTGGTCAACCTTTAACGCCATAGAAGGATATGCTTTTAAAGGATACCAGCGTGGTGAATCAGCACCTGGAGAAACAAATAATCTTCAAAAAACCTGCAATGTCATGGGAAACATGCTTGTAGCTCATGTAGAAATCTATGAAGCATTAAAAGAAGCTTACAAAAACCTTTTGGCCAAAAACAGCACAATAAATGAACCACTTATCGGTATCCAAAAAAATGTACTCCCTTTAGAACCAGCCAATAATTCGACCATAGCAGGACAGATAAAAGCACATCTTGCAAGCAAAATAGGAAATATGTTACAAAATGAAGGTTTCTATGGATTTTTTACCACGGGAATTTTTGAACTTTATATTCCTAATAAAGTCTATACCTATCGCTATAAAAAAAGTGCCCCGCGCTGCATTGACTGGATCGGAATCAATTTCTATTCAAATAAATATGTAATGAATCTTGAAGGACAATCGCCACCAGAAACAGATCCTGACCGAGAAACATTAAATCCAAATTATCGATTCTACCCTGAAGGCCTTGCGCGTGCAACTGAAGAAATTTATAATCGCATTGTTGTCCCCGTTAGCAAAGCACAGGGGCTTGAGCGAGAAATTCCAATCTGGATTACTGAAAACGGCATCGCGGCAAAAACAGAGGAACAGAGAACGCTCTTTTTTCAACGGACACTCTTTACTATCGGTTGTATGATCAACCGTGGATATCCAATTGTTGCCTATACACCCTGGGCTTCCCACGACAATTTTGAATGGGGAGCTGAACTGGGAACAAAGCGATACGGGATGTTTGACATAGATTTTGACAATCTTGATGCATGTTATGCAAAAAGTTCCGAGCAACGATTAAAACAGGGTGCTCAGTTTTTCAGAAGTTTTGTCCAAAAATTCTATAGCACTGAAAACCAACCATTGACCGCATAAAAACTATTTACAATAAATAGCTTTTTACCGCATACTATCTTCAAAAGAAGGAGATAGCATGACACATCATACATTATTTTTCATCGCTCTATTTTTATTTTTTCAACCCTGCATAAGCATGCACCGCAAAAACCACTATGATGAAAAATATAAAATCAAGCTTGAAGACAGCTACCCTCCTGTCCAACATCAAAATCATCTCATATTACAAACATTAAGTACCATGAACACTCAAATTGATCATTTGAGCCAAAGAGTTGAAAAGATTGAGGAACTCTTGAAATGTATGAACACGTACCACTATAACACCTGTCAACTTTTGGAGCACATGTACCATTTAGAATTACAAAAATATCAAGAAGAATACCCACAAAATTTTGTAACTCCCGTATCTTCCACTGTTGAAAAGCAAAAATCATCAAAAATTCCTACCAAAGAAAGATAAAACACCATGAAAAAATCATCCGCAATTACATTCCATGTTTTTTCTCTTTTTGTAATGTTTTCACTGAACACAAGCAATGCCCCTCTTTTTTTACGATCTCAACGCGCACAAGCCTGGGCAAAAAAAACCATAGAAACCATGTCTTTAGAGGAAAAAATTGGCCAACTTATTATGATTCCCGCCGTTATTGATGAACAGATGAATACTGAATTTATGCAAAAAAAACCATATTATCAGATGGACAGAGATTCTGTTACAAAATATATAAAAACATATCATGTTGGTGGTATTATCTGGCTCGGTGCTAGTATTCCAAAACTGCAACAGGAACGCACACAAGAATATCAAAGCTATAGCTCCATTATTCTTTTAATTGGACAAGATCTCGAGCCTGGTCTCATATTCAAATCACGATTTCCGACACTTCCCCCTTTTCCTTCAGCCTATGAACTAGCAAAAACACAGGATCCAGACAAAATCTACAATACCGGCGTACAACTTGGAAACCTCTGTAACAAATGTGGCGTACATATTAACTTTGCACCCGTTGCTGACATACATACCAATGAAAAAAATCCCGTTATCGGCGACCGAGCATTCGGCACAACACCAAAAGAGGCTGCGCAGGGTGCATATTTTTTTATGAGAGGTCTGCACAAAGCAGGAATTTTGAGTTGTGCAAAACATTTTCCCGGACATGGAGACACACATCTTGATTCTCACTATCACCTTCCTGTTATTGACCATAGCAAAGAACGGCTTGAACACACTGAACTCTATCCCTTTAAAAAGCTCATAAATGCAGGCGTGAGCAGCGTTATGATTGGCCATTTGGCAGTACCGGCACTTGAGCCTGAAAAAAATCTTCCGGCAACTCTTTCAAAAAAAATTATCACCGATCTTTTAAAAAACAAGTATGGGTTTAAAGGACTCGTAATAACTGATGCTTTGCATATGGAAGGCATAAAACAACATGGCTCCTCCGCCGACATTGCGGTTAAAGCACTTTCTGCAGGCGTTGACATACTTCTTGCCCCGGCTGAAATTCCGGCCGTCATTGAAGGCATCAAACAAGCAGTTGCTCAACAAATAATTACGCAACCCATGATCGATGAAAAGGTATACAAAATTTTGGCCGCTAAAGGATGGATTACTTGTTGCCAAGAGCTTTCTTAAATTCTAAAAAGCAATTCCAACATCCAACCAAAAACGCCATTGCGAAGGTGCTGCAATCGTATGATCATGTGCCGATGAAACATCCACACAGGCACCACCTCCTCCATAACAATGCATAGTCCCTTCAAGTTCATGCGTGTAATGGCCAACAATAAAAAAAGAGTTCATAATAAGACGTGGCAATAATGCTGAAGAGTTATTAATATCAGAATCCATCAAAAGAATGGCCGGTACAGATGTATTGACATTTTCTAAAGGAACTGGAGGCGTAAAACTTTCAGCATCAACATTTGTCAACTGATTAAGTGCATTACCTGCATCATCATAAGCAATTGTCGGATTATCTGCATTGGAATTTTGGAAAAAAAGATTAAGGCTTCTATTTTGCACATTGATATTACCAGTTCCTTGTCCTACCTCTATTGTCGCATCATGCTGCGTAACGCTCAAAGCAATAGGTTGAATTTCTGGAGCTGGAGTAAACCCATATATTTGCGCATCTCCTTTAAGCCCAAATCGCCCTTCTTGCATATATTCTCGTTTCACTAATGTTTCTTTTGATTGTGCAAAAAATTCATAGCCTATATCAAAACAACACCGTTTATGTTGATATGAAAGCGCCGCAACAATATCTCCCTGAACATGTATATTAATTTTAGTTTTCAGCGTTGTCAATTCAATAGCAGGAATCAGGCGCCCAATATATTGTACTGGCGCTAACTGATCTGTATTAATATACAAGGTTTGAGAAGGAGAAAGAATTTCTTCGACAAGAATATAACGACTGCCATTGCCATTATTATTAAGATCATAGGTTCGTATTTGAGTGTTGGTAAAAAGATGTCCAATACTCACATCAAGACGTCCACGCACACGAGAGCAATCATCATCTGACCACCACAGGTCTGCCAAGCAATAGAGTCCTGCCATAAGTGTCCAATGGTGTCTATTATTGGTAATTGGTTGAAAAAGTAATCTTCCATCCGGCACCGTTCCTGCAGGAATAGAAATTCGTGCATATATGCCACCATCAAACTCATTCGTTTCATAAAAAATACCACCACATTCAAGACTTACTTCAGCCAAGCGATTTGAATGACTATTATTTTCCACTTTTCCAAACGTCAGCGGCGTTTGTCGATCTCCAAAGGTAAATGGCATAGAAAGCGCGTCAAGGGCATTGGCAGGCATTGAAGAACGAGCAATAGCTGCTGGGCCCATATATCCTGCGACAAATGGCATTGTCCCTGGATTAAAAACCGCCTCTACCGCATGCAGATCCCAGTTAGTATGAACAAAAGGAAGATTAATCCAGACATACCCTTTATAATCAAAACATGAAAACAGCTGATACCAACTTGCATCACATAATACTGACGTAATATGGGGATCGACAAACAGATTACTTTTAAAATCAAAGGGCAGCCCAAAATAGTCTGCCAAAAGGTCAGTACTTTTTCTGTCATCCACTAAACTTCCTGAAAAGGTCATGAAATTACTCCCAAAAAGCGACTGCGCAATAGCTTTACTATGAAATGAATGGCTGTATTCTATTGTAAAAAATACATTACATATGTTGTCTTTATCATTCTCTGCCATTTGCTGAGCACGATACCGAAGCACACCATTTTGCGCAGGAGACTTAACTCCCAAAAATGTTTTTTTGCCAAAGGGATGGAGGAGTGTGCCAACACTGAAGGCCGCAGTCAATAGATACTTTTTTATATATTTCATAGCACCCTTCGACTACTATTTTTCTCTACTGTACCCCATCGCCAATACAAAAAACAATATACAATTATTTTTTTATTCCTTTGCTCAAAAAAATACAAATATAAATAATTTAAAATTAATTCTCATTGACGAAAAGATGATTTCTTCAAAAGATATGCTATACTAAAGAAAAGTTAGGTATTGTTGTTCGTTTTTAAACATTTTGTGGTGATAATGCATTATGAAGATAAAAAGAAAAAAGGGGTTTTTTTCTATATCTGCCGTTGCTGAAATGTTTTCTGTCCATCAGCAAACCATTCGGCTCTATGAAAAAGAAGGGCTTATAGCACCAAAACGGTCAACAGGAAATACGCGACTTTTTTCAGAAGAAGATATCGAACGGCTCGAAGAAGTCATTCATTTAACCCACGAACTGGGTATTAATCTTGCAGGCGTTGAAATGATCCTCAAACTTAAAAAACAGATTAAAAAAATGCAATCTGACATGAATAAAATGTTTAAGCAGACCCAAGATCAACTTGACCAGCACAGTGATGTCGCCAAACAACTCATCGCAAACCGTGCACAAAAACTGCTTGAACTTAAAAAAAACCAGGCACAAACTCACCAAACTTCTTGGCACTCCCCAGAACCTGACACTCCTTCATCTGAGGAACCAGAACCTAATGATCATTGGAAAATTGAATATGGAGATTAACTCACGAAGGCCTTTCATTATGAAAAAGTTACACATTGTACATTTTTTTGCCCTTAGCATATGGGTATCATTTTTTTCAATACATCTGTCGATACATAAAAAAACAACGTGCTCGCTCGCGCTTTATGAAAAAATGTTTCTTCCTTACCGCTCAGCATGATACAACAACAAAGGAAGAATCTTATTCACTTTTTATTTACAGGAAGGGTCTTACATGCATGACAATAATTTCACCACCACCAACAATGCCCAATTATCTATTTCTTACGAACTTCTTTGTCTTCTTTCCTGGCTTGCCGAAAATGATTCTGAAAAACTCAAAAAACTTATTACTAAGGCTTTAAATACGGGCCTTCAGAAAAAGATTCAAGAAATTGACCATCAGAATCAAGAAGAGCTCCATTATAGCATCATAGATTTTTTCAATATTCTTGAATCTCTTTTAGGACTTGCTATGCAAGAACAAATTGTACAACAAGCTAAGGAAAAAAAGTTACTTCCTGCGATAGATCATATCGACACAACTATCTGCACTGATGCAGTTGTACAAACAAGTCTTGAAAAAGCAACAATTACTATGGAACATAATCCTGACCAAAATCCCAAAGAAGTGCTGTTTAATGAGCTTCTAAAACGATGGAAGCCCCATAATAAATATATCAACTAATAATCAAGAAGGGTCTTTCTCATTCTGATTTTCAGGACCCTTCTTTTTATTATTTTTCATAGTAGATAAAACCAATGCTTTAGTTACAATATGCGGCATGGGATCTGGACCATCATTCTCAGATATAAAAGGAATAAAAACTTTATTTTTTCCCCGAAACGACTGCTCATTAAAATCTACGATATCTTGACATACCTTCCTAAGCCCCTCATGCACAATTTTCCAAATTTTTTTCTTTTCCGGAGGTACATTCCTTCCTGCCTCCTCACTCTTTATCACCAGCTCATCCAATATTGCCTTTATCTGTTCTATATCATAATTTGCTGGCTTTTTAGCATGAGATGATTTTTTATTTTGATTTTGTTGCTTTTCTCCCCGCAATAATGTTCGCACACCTTCATGTTTTGATTTTACCGGTTTAAACCCATGATGAATAAAAGCTTTTTCCGCAGATTTATGCAAATCTTTTTTTTCCTGAGAAAATTTTTCTTCTTTTTTTATATACACTGCCGATGGACGGGCATTGGTATACATTGTACCACCATCATTTTTTTTATCTTTACGCTTTTCCGCTGCATATATACCTGATAACAAAAATGGTATACACACAAAAACTACTCTGCCGTATCTCATGGCAAGATCTCCTTTTTTTTTATACAAACACTAAAAACCCTTATTTTAATTTTACAAATATTCAAATTAATTGTAAAGTTAAAAAATATTAATGGGAAGGGACACGACAATTACTCTGAGCTTTTATCAGCATCCTTAGATCCTGAATTTTTTTTGCATTGTCCCGCCTGAAGATCAAGATAGTTTATAGTATGAGTATAAAATAATAGATCATTTTTGAATCTAGTCACTATTACTCCTTTCAATTTTTCTTCATCAAATTGAAGCAGGTAAGGATCAACATCTAAAGAATCTTGTACAATTTCTTGCAAACATTTTTCGCTTTTTCTCACTATTACTAGATCATTCTTCAATGTTTTCTTCTTTTTTTTAGCCCACACTAGACCCTGTTTATTTTTTATTTTTTCTTCCAAAGATTTTCTTTGTTTTGCTAAAAACTTCAACGGCATCTTATATTTATTCAGCACACAAATAAGACTGTTAGCATATTTTTCTTCCGTAGCAAAATCTCGTGGCGAACGAATTAATTTCTTCGGCTCCTCCGGCTGAACTGATGCCACGTTTACCGGCAGTATCTCTTGTTTTTTTTGCTGAACTGGCGATTTTTCTGGAGAATGTAGCTTTTCTTTTTGAATCGATTTTTTTTCTTTTCCCCAATCTCTCATTACAGGACCATAGGCTGAGTTTGCTCTTACGGTTGGATATTGTTTTGAACGGATAAAAAGTTCACTTAGATCACTCACCATTCCCTCAACAGCAAGGTCAAGTGTTGCTGTACTTGAATCGCTCTTCTTTAAATTACTCTCCCCTGAATCATTACTTTCCATAAATGTTGAACTTGTCCCACTAAAACTACTCACCGATGAATATTTTCTCATATGCTTTCGCCTCTCTTGCGTATTTACCGGGTTCTTTTGCATATTATTATTTGTTACTGGAAAAGAAACAAAATCATATACCTTCCTTTTTGCTTCTTGAGAAAGAGAAATAAGATTATATACCGTTGTTTTTTCAGGCAACGCTTCTTTTTCAGGTTGAGGATCTGTACGAGGACTAATACGGTTTTTTCCAGGACTTCCTTGCTCTCTTGCAGGACTTTTTGCATCTTCTCGTGGACTACTCTTTTTTGGACTATTATGTCGTGAATTATTACGTTTTTCTACAGGACTTCCTGGGTCTCTCGCAGGACTTTTTGCATCTCGCGGACTACTATGTTTTGAACTATTACGTCGAGAACTATTACGTTTTTTTCCAGGGCTTTTTGCATCTCGTGGACTCTCTTCATATTCAATCTTTTTTGTATTTTGTAAACTCTCAACAATCTCACCCCGCCTTGCAGTTCGTGGACTTGTAGGAACTTTTATGGGTTTTACTGCATTTATTGCAAAAGACTTTTTCGGGCTTGGGGTACGAGGAGAATTAATATCCCTTACACTGGTGCTCGTCGGAATGGGAGGAACAACCCTGCGCTCATGAACTGAAGCATCAGAACCGCGGCGCTGTTTCCCTGCGATCTGCTTTTCTGCAACTTTCCACTGCTGCTCTGCCGCATAAATATTGGCCATGCAAATAATTAATAGAACGGCTACTGAATTTTGTAAAATTTTCTGTGTCATAATAATACCTTTAACTGAGAACCGATTTTGATTTTGTAACCATGCTTCTTTTTACTGTTTAGCAACAATTTTTTTTTCATTTTCACTATCACCTGCAAGGCGCTCGCGTCTGTTATGCCCTATAATTAAAGATACCTTTTTGGTATTCTTAAAAAGTTGTTTATTCTTTTCTAATTCGCTAAGGACAGTATTTTCTAAAGATTCTTTCGATTGCAGTGCATGAATACTGAAACCAGTGATGTCGCTCATAATGCTGTATACTTTTTCTTTATCAACATTTTGCTTGAGTATATCATCGAAACAACCAATCAAGTTCATCATTTTCTGCGTGTATTTAACATATGCATCATCCCTCGGAGAAAAAGTTGGTGGACTTATTTTCTTATCTTTCACTGTTTGAAGATTTTCAACATTTTCCAACTTTTGTTTTCGCATTTTAAACGTTTGTTGGGCTGGCAAAGGGCTCACCTCTGTTTCCTGTTTATTTCCCTTCTTGGCTAGCTGCTTTCTATTATATTTTATCATTGAAAACAATCGCTGAGTATTTTTAAAAAATGTTGTATTTTCTAATTTGTAGCCTATAATGCCAGCTAGACGAAATTGTGGAAGCTGCAATGCCCGAATAGAAAGACCCGTTACATCGCTGATAATTTTATATACATTTTCCCTATCTACATTGATTACTTCTAACCCGGTTTCGATTTTTTTTCTTTTACGCTTCATGATTGATTTCTTCTTTTTTCTTTCTAAAAGATTCTTTCTCTTTTCTAAATCTTGGAGTAGTGCCCTCCTAAAATTATCAATCAAATCCACAAGTTTCTCTTTGTATTTAACGAGATCCTCCGATCGTGGAGAAAGAGCTATGGTTAAATTCTCTTCATTTGAATGGAGCTTTTCATCAGATGAACTCTTTTCAGGCAAAGAAGAAGATCTTTGTCTTGTTATAGGCTCCATAAAAGATACTCTCTTCTCTTGTCCTACTCTCTGCTCTTTTTGTCCTACCGGAAGAGTAAGATCATACACTTTCATAGTTATTTCTTGGTTTTGAGTTTTTTCTTGAGAATTTCCAATCTTTTTATTTTCTCGAGGACTCTGTGCATCGCGCGGACTTTTATTACTTTTTATGCGCAAACTTCGTGGACTTCCGATCGGACTTGTAAGTGGACTTATCCGTGGACTAGCAAGCGGACTTGTCGCATCTCGAGGACTCTTTTCCTTCTGTGGAGTACCACTCGTCCAGCTGGTCACTACTTTTTCCGCATTCCGTTCATTTGGAGCAGGTGCCATTTTTTTCGGATTAACTTGACCACGGTAAATCATATTTTTTACACTTTGACTTTTGGGAGGAAGCTTGGGTCGTGGGTTTTCAGATTGATTTTTGCGAACTGCCCATTCTGTCGCACGACCATAGGACTCCAGCGAAAGCTTAGGAAACGGAAATTCGGGAGCTGGGATTGTGAACTTTCTTTCCGATGCATAGCCATTGGCTACGTACAAACCTAATAGCACAATAATCGCATTTCGCAAACTTTTTTTCATAGTAATAATGCCTCTTAGTTATTTAATATGTAAAATAAAAGACTTATAAAATTAGTTCTCGTTACGCATTGTAATGCATATATATGTTTTGTAAAGAAAAATAAGCAAGAAGACTTATCGAAAAAAATTAAGATCTTCTAGTGCCTGCCGCACTTGAAACATAGGCAATCCAATAATAGTAGAATGTGAACCAGAAACGGTTTTTAGAAATTGTGCACCATAGTCTTCAACGGCAATGGCACCTGAAGCGTTCATACTCCATGAGCGCTCGAGATAGAGATCCGTCCATGCATCAGGAACATCGTAATAAAATTCCGACGTTACTTGTTGATTAATGCGGTACATATGTTGCCACTGTCCATTCTGCCAGACTTTTTTATCAAGACAAAAAGCGGTACATAAAAAGACACCATTACGTGCAGCAATAATTTTTGTTTTTGCATCTCTTTGATCAGATGGCTTTCCTCGAATTGTACCATCTTGATCCTGAGACATGGTATCTGCGGTAAGAACAAAACATATATCCCCTTCTTGTTTGCCTGGCTGCAGTATCACATGCTCCATTTTGCAGAGCGCTATAGCATTGACCAGCTGTATAAGCGGTAAATTCCAATCACAGGCAGTTTCATCAGCACTCTGTTCTACGCACAAAAAAGGAATCTGCGCTTGACGCAACAACATTTGCCGTGATGCAGACTTTGAACCGAGAAGGAGAATTGCACTGGCACCATTATATTTCTTCACGCATTACATCCAAATGGAAATTTTATGAGAAAATAGAAAAAATAAATAAAGGATATGCGATAGCGCACATATGTCTATTTGCCAGTTTTTTAAAAAAATGGCTGGGGCGGAAGGATTCGAACCTCCGGTCACGGGACCAAAACCCGTTGCCTTACCGCTTGGCCACGCCCCAAGTGACAAATTTATTTCAATACACTACTCTTCATCCTCTGCCGATGCTCCATAATCAGGACCAAGTTGCACAACGCGAGTATACTCGCCGATTACCTTTTCCTCTATCATGCGACGAGTGTCTGCATTGAGAGGATGCACAACATCCCGAAATGTACCATCTTTTCGCTTGCGCGATGGCATCGAAACAAACAATCCGCGATTTCCCTCGATGACCTTCAAGTCCCTGACAATAAAACTATTGTCAAACACTATTGTCGCATATGCCTTAAGCCGGCCATCGTCTTTTGCGGGAAACACTTTCACTTCTGTTATTTCCATAGCTGTAATCCTTAGAGACTATCACATCTCTTGTTTGGCTTCTGTACTTCCTTTAACTCGCCCTTAAATTGTATAATATGCATCTTTTTTGTCAAATATTCTTTCATCTTTTTTATACATATTTTTCTTTGACCGCATCGACACACCGTCAAACCCGCTCAGCAGCACGCAATCGTGCAGATCGCGATGATGGATTTTCATGAATTTCATAATCAGTCGGAATAACAATGCGTTTGGTAAGAATATGTAACACCTGCTCCTTTTCTTGTTCTTTGAAAAACTGTTTTACCCGTACATCTTCCAATGAATGGAAGCTTATACACACAAACCTGCCACCCACCGATAGCATACGAACCGCGGCAGGCAAAAAGGAAGTGATATTATCAAGCTCATGATTAACATAGAGACGTAATGCCTGAAAAACTCGCGTTGCAGGATGAATGCGCCCCTGTTTTTTACCCAAAAGCTGCTCAATTACCTGCACAAGATCCCCAGTAGTCGCAATTGTCTTTTTTTGGCGTGCATAGACAATAGCACGTGCAATCGCTCGCCCATATTTTTCTTGCCCATAGGCCCAAAAAATATCGGCTAATTCTTTCTCTGATTTCTGTGCTAACACATCCTGCGCTGTCACTTGATAATATGATGGTGCCATTCGCATATCAAGAGGAGAATCTCTATACAAAGAGAAACCTGCACGGTCCTGAATTTGCATCTGAGATGTGCCAAAATCTGCAAGCACGCCATCAATTTTTTTTACTTTTTCCTTGGCCATAAGACGGTCTATAATAGAAAAATTTCCCCAAACAAGATGCAACCGGTCATCATATATCTCTTTGAGAGGATCTCCATGCTGTTCTAGGGACACGCGGTCCCAGTCAACCGCTATAACACGGCACTGCGGTTCATAATCAAGGATAGCCTTCGTGTGGCCACCAGCACCAAATGTTGCATCAACATACACTTTACCCGGTCGCGGATCTAGATAGGTAATGACTTCTTGTACGAGCACTGGTATGTGCGGAGCACCTGTTTCCATTACCTCTCATTATTATGTAAAACTGCCAACAAGATTGCTCAGACCCATTGCCTGAGATCCTTTGACTAAAACCACCACCTGGTTCTGTTCATGTGTAAGTTGATCTATAGCCTCTTGCCAATTTTGTACAACAGTAACGGGCAAATACACTGGCGCTGTCTTTTTTGTCCATACCACATGATTGCCAACTAAGATAACGCGTTTGAGCGATGGAACTTTTCGCAAAAAGCGGCCAATTTGTCGATGCCAAAAAGGACTATTAACACCAAGCCCCAACATATCTCCAATCACTGCAACTTTTACTGCTGATGTTTGTATTTTTTCAAAAGCCAATAACGCCGCTTTCATACTTTCCGGACTTGCATTATAACAGTCATTAATAATACATCCCTTCAACGCACCTTTGCTAATAGAACGCTCTTCAAAGCGGCCAAATACCACCATAGGTATCTGTATCGCTTCTAGAATAGTGCTATCAGGAATTCCCAATAATCGCGCACCTGCTACTGCTGAAAGTATATTATAGACAAACCCGCCATGCACTTGAGGCAAGGCAACAGAATATTTTTTACCATAAATTTTCAAAATAAAATGAATAGTTCCTTCTTGTACTCGTATTTTTCGCGCCTGAATCTGATTAATAGTCTTTGATCCAAACCGGACAACCGGATGTGCGTACGCAACATCGGACAATAATCCCTGGTCACCGTTAATAATGCCAATATCATTTTCAGTAAAGTATTTAAAAATCGCACGTTTTTCAAGCGCTATATCTTGTAAAGAACCAAGGCCGTCCATATGCTGGTGACCAATATTAGTAATAATAGCAGCTGTTGGCCGCACAATATCAGCAAGCTCTATCATCTCACCGCGCCGCGATATTCCAAGCTCAAAAATTGCCGCATCGTGATGTGCACGCATACGCAAAATATTAAGCGGTAACCCTATCAACGTGTTCTGGTTTCCATGCGACACCAGCACATTCATACCATGATGCTGCGCAATAATACCAAGCAACTCTTTTGTTGATGTTTTTCCCACGGAACCGGTGATACCAAATACTGGATAGGTAAACAACCGTCTCCATGCTCGCGCAAGCTCGACAAGCGCTTTTCTTGTATCAGGTACGAGTATAATAAGTTTTTGCGATAGCACCTGCTTTGAGATACCGTCAAGTATAGATCTCTTGTGCCGAGCAATAATACAACCAGCGGCACCTTTTTCAAATGCCTCTGCAACGAAATCATGCCCATCACACACCGCACCAGATAGTGCGATAAAAATCGATCCTGGTTGCAATGTTCGCGTATCAATTGCAAAAACGACGTCTTCTGGAATTACCCCTTCAACAATCGCTTCGGGCAATGTCTTTTTTACAAACTCTTTATCAAATTGCATCAAGAATCTCCATATTTTTCATAACACATGTTGCGCCTATCCTCTTACACACACAATTACAATTACATAAGGAAATTAATTTTCACTTTTATCGTGACAACAACATGGCTTTTTTTCCGGGTTTTGTCAAGCAATCATTTTCATTTCGCCATTTATCGTATTACTTTTCTTGTTTTCCCACCATCTGATGGCATAATACGACCCTGCGTTTCAAGATGATCTATGATACGTGCTGATCTATTGTACCCAATATGGAATTTACGCTGCAAGAGTGAAATTGACACATCATCAACTGACTCCAAAAATGTAATAATATCGTGGTATAATGGATCTTGTGCATATGACGATTCAGTATTTTCAGCAAGTTCTGCAGCCCCCTCTATATATGATGGACCATGATACATTTTAATATGGTCTACCACAGAACTCATTTCCTGCTGCGTAATATATGCACCATGTAGTCGCTCAAGATGTGGTGCATGTGCATCAAGAAATAACATGTCACCATTACCAATCAACTTTTCTGCTCCTGCACAATCAAGAATTGTCCGTGAATCAATGCGTGAGGTAACACGAAATGATATTCTGCTCGGAAAATTTACTTTTATCAGACCGGTAATAACATCAACGGAAGGACGTTGTGTCGCAACAATCATGTGTATCCCCGCCGCTCGTGCCATTTGCGCGACACGCGTAATAAGATCTTCAATATCACGGCCAACACTCATCATGAGGTCAGCAAGCTCATCAATAATAATAACCATATACGGCAAACCGTTTGGAATTTTTGCATTATACTCTTCTATGTTGCGCACACCACTGGCCGCCATGAGCACATATCGTTCTTCCATATGTTTGACAACCCATCGCATTACCGGGATCGCTTTGCGCGGATCAGTCACCAAAGGAAACAGCAAGTGAGGAATGTCTGCGTACACGGTAAATTCAAGACGCTTTGGATCAATTAAAATGAGACGAAGCTCTTCATGCGTTCGCTTGCATAACAAACTGGTTATCATTGCATTGAGCGCCACAGATTTTCCCGATCCCGTCGAACCGGCAATGAGCAGATGGGGTAACCGGGCTAAATCAACAATCACCGGCGCGCCCGTTGTATTCACGCCAAAAATAAGTGGCAGCCGCTGTACTCCTTTTTCATACGATTCTGCATGGAGCAATGATGCAAAAAATACCGGTACACGATGCGTATTAGTTATTTCAAATCCCACCACTGATTTTCCCGGAATCGGTGCAATAATACGAATACTCATCGCCTGAAGCGCCATGGCAAGATCATCTTCAAGGGCAATAATTTTGCTTAACTTAGTATCTGCACTCGGTTGATACTCAAATAGTGTCACCACCGGACCTTTTTTTATATCAACCACAATACCCGCTATGCCAAATCGAGCAAGTTTTTCTTCTAATGTTTTTGCGCGGATGCCTCCGTCATACTCATCATCATATAAACTCGTATCAACAGTTTTGCTGGCAAGTCGCGGCAGCGAGACATTATCAAATGGTATATCTTTTTGTTGATTATTTTTACTTTTCCGCTCACGCACGGCACCATGAAGCACCGACCGTTTTTTTGTACGCCTGCGCATAAAAAGGAGTATGCGCTGCACACCTTGGCAGGCCCATCGTACAATGTACAGCTCTGTTGCTACCATAATCATGCTAAAAAAACAGAGAGAAATAAAATATGAACCGTACTCTACGCCAACACACATCGTCACAAAGTTCCCCAACAATCGCCCAAACAGTCCTCCTGCAATCCCTCGCTGAACTGCTCCGACCTGAAAAACATGGCACCAACAAGCACTGATAAATGGCAATAAAAATAACAGCACACAACGCCACACAGGCAGTGCAATGCGCATAAAAAGCACATAACTTATATATAATAATATTCCTGCAGTACACCAAGCAGAACTGCCAAGCAAATAGCGCATCGTTGCAGCATACTGCGCTCCACCACCCGAAGAAGCAACTGTTGTGCCATAAAATAATGTGTACAACCATGATGGTGCATGAACAGAATAGTAATACAACCAATATATCTGCGCAACGGCAAAAAAAACACATGCACATGCTGTGCCCTTCATGCCATAGACGTAATATTTTTTTTTCAAAGATACACGCATATTCACCCCACCTCTCGCCCTTATTATTTTCATCACTATAGCGCAAAACAATTTTCTACCACAAGAATGTTTTGAGTGACTGGTACAGTTTTGCCATGAATTATACAACTTCAGAATGGCAATTGGCGCGCATTTTGCTATGTTTTTTTCAATAAAGCAATCACCTACCGCTGACTTCAGTTATTTTTTTCTTTACATCTTCCAAAACTCCGGTATATAGTAAGGAGAAATATAAGGATGCAACCGACCATATAGTGCATACTTTGATCAGGTGTATTGCAATATATAAATATTTTAACTAGATTTATATGCACCATACATACTCATTGCATGTACAAAAAATAATATGTGGGTTGTTTTTAAGCGAAAGGAGGAGAATGTAAGAAAATACAGTACATCTCATTATGTACGCGTATCTTGTGTACATAATATCTACAATACATTCGCCATATATTTACATCGATTGTAAGGAGTAAACAGAGGAGTTTATTATGAAATATTTTTTGAAACAAATGCTTCTCATGTCTGCATTGGTACCATGTTCAGTGCTGACAATGAATCTAACGTTGAACGTAGCACCATATTTACAGTTTCGTTCACCAGACCGTGACACTATTATCAAAATAATTGGTATGGATCACCATACTCATTTATATGATATGGAAACGTATTATGGTACCATGTTCATCCGTGCAGACTATGCACAATCTTTCCGTCCAGGCCGTCTTGCAGAAATGCTCTTCGGACCTGCCTTGATACAAACACCAAGTGGAACCACGAACAGTGACAACAATGATGGACGCATGTTCCTCATTTCAGGCACTGAACTTGCAACAGTGGATGCTGATGGCTATCAGAATGTCAACACCAGCCGTAATCCACAGGCACTCATGGCGGAAAACTTCTATCTTCCCCGTGATTTTGCAAGTACTGTAACGGTCAAGCCACAAGCACGAACATTCAGACTCGATTTCCATTTCTACATGGCACTTGACGAGTGGGTACAAGGTCTGTACTTCCGTATCTTTGGACCATTTGTTCACGAACGGTACAACCTCCATATGTCTGAAACTGTAACAAACAAGGGTAGTGTTGGATATGAAGGGGGTTTCTTTGATACAGAGCCAGTCCTTACTGCTAATTTGCTACCCGGCTTTATGGCATATTTATCAGGACAAGTACCATCTGATTTGACGACAACAGAAGCTGCCTCATTAGTTTTTGCTCGCGTCAACACCGGCACCAACAATAGCAACAACACAACTGGCGTCACCAGTGCAAGTATTACGCAAAACAGCTTTGCTGGTCTTCGCTTAGAATTAACCTATGATTTCTTGCTTGATGAAGATTATCATTTAGGTATTGGTATTCAGGCTCTTGCACCAACCGGTAAACGGCCTAATGCAGAGTTCCTATTCCCACCAAATGCTGGTAACGGTAAACATTGGGAACTTGGCGGTGTTGTCACTGGCCATTACACCTTCTGGCGTAGCGAAGACGAAGACAAACATTTTGACTTCGTTCTTGAAGCTGACATAACTCATATGTTCAAGGCAAAACAACGGCGCACATTGGATCTCATTGGCGACCCATTAAGCCGTTATATGCTTGCAACAAAGCTTGGCGCACCAGTAACGTACCTTTCAAGCAGCACTCAAAATCCGGATTCCAATGCTGGAACTGTTCCTCTCGATCCCGCAGCAACACCATTAAAAACACAGTTCCAAGAAGTAATCGCACCGGTTGCTAACTTTTCAACCCGTGATGTAAAAGTCAGTGTTGGAGCACAAGGCGATCTTTCAGCAATGTTTAATTTCACCTGCAAAGGGTTCTCATGGAATATTGGTTATAATTTCTGGGGCCGCAGCACAGAAGATGTAGACTTACGCAATGAAAGCTCTAATGCATTCCCTGAAAACACCTGGGCGCTCAAAGGTGATGCTATGGTATATGGGTTTGTAGCAAGTAACGGCTTGCCTCCACTCGAGCAAGGAGACGTTATAGCTTTATCTGCGACAGAAAGTAATGCTACTATTTTTGCAGGAACAAATGCAACGACGGATATTACTGATGCTACTAGTAATCAGCCTCTTTTGAGAAACTATGGCGTTGATGCTGCACAGTTTGCATATGCCACATCAGGTGCTACCAGCGTACGGTTAATTTTCTACCCTAGCAATGAAGCTGACAACCCTGCCAATACCATCAAAACATCCAATCCTCCAGTCTTTATCACGGCAACTGATTTGAACTTGGAAGGCGCGCAAACACGGGGTATTTCAAACACTGTTTTCACAAACTTTAACTACACCTTTATCAGCTGTGAAAACTGGATTCCATACATCGACGTTGGTGCTACTGCTGAATTTGGCGGACATGTGAACAAAAATAACAACAATGCCAATCCTCCTGTTGTTACCACAAGCACAGTAACAACAAGCAATAACACCATTGACAGTGCACTGACCCAGTGGAGCGTATGGTTCAGAGTTGGTCTGTCATTCAACTAATTGGTGCTTGTTAGGGTAATGTAAGAACATATACATACCTTTATAAAGCAACAAAATAGGTACTTAAAAAGCCCGAGATGTCTCGGGCTTTTTTTTGTAGAAAATTGTTGGCACAAAATCTCTTTTCTGTGGTATAACAAGAACAAGAATGCTATGCTGCGCAAAAGGAGTGTCTATGAAAACAGTATACATCATATGTGCTCTCAGTCTTTTTCAGTTCACCATGTACTCTGCAGAGCCATCGGTATTGCCGTATTTTGCAACAAGATCACAGGGACATAATGCTGCGCGACAACAAGCAGGTATGACGCGGTATATCCATCCATGGATTGTCCACACACATCCCAACCCTGATATTCTCCAGGGGACATTGGCATTTAATCTTGGCTATAGCCACTGCTTTAGAGATAAACTTTTGGCAAAAAAATTATTTGGCATGGCGCTGACCACTGACAATACTTTCCGCGTTACCGGCAGCCAAACAACAAATCGACAACCGCAAGATCTTCTTGCAGACTATTTTTATCTTCCGACTGACTTTTCAAGCACCGTCTCGCTCAAACCAAGAACTGAATCAGTTATTTTCGATATTCTCTGGTATCTTGATTTAAATCCCTGGCTCCGCGGATTATATCTCTGGGCATTCGCCCCGCTTGTTCGCTGCACATCAAATCTTCATATTCAAGAAAATGTCACCAGTCCTGGGGTGAATAATTATGCACCGGGCGCATTGGCCGTCGGCAGCGTTGCGCGGAAAAAATTATTATACTCATTTTCTTCCTATGCCAGCGGCAATACTACCATTACATCTGTTCCCGACATTACGCTGCAATCACTAAAATTTTCTCGCATGAAAGAAGGCAGCATGCATCACACAAAAATTGCCGACATTCAGTTTGGTTTTGGCTGGGACACTCCTTATTATGAAGATTATTTATTTGGCGTTCGCGTTCTTGCCATATCACCGGTTGGCACACGACCCGATGGCGTACATCTTTTCACTCCCGTCATTGGCAACAGCCATCACTGGGAATTTGGTGGCGGATTTACCGGCAACTATCGCATTTGGCATAATGATGAAAATAATAGTGCCTTATACTTCTATGGCGATCTCAGCCTCACGCATCTTTTTACCACCCGCCAAATACGCGTCTTTGATCTCAAAACAGGCCCATTGACCAGATTTATGTTGGCAGAAAAGCTGGAACTTCCTTCAACGGTTACCAATGCTGAGGGTATTCCTTCAACAGGACAATTTTCTTTTGTCTTTGCCCCTCTTGCTAATTTAACCGCAGTTCATTGCAATGTTCATGCAACAGCACAAGTTGATTTACTGCTCTTATTGTCATACACTACGGGCAACTTTTCATTTGATATTGGATACAATTTCTGGGGACAAACTGAAGAAGCAATTTCTCTTGCCCGCGATCGTGAAAATGTTTTAATCAATAATACCACCTGGGCAATTAAAGGTGACGCACAAGTCTTTGGCTACTATCCCGATCTGGCAACGAGCGTAGCATTATCCGCTACTGAAAATCAGGCTACGATTCATGCCGGTACCAACTTTCCTGCAACAGGAACTACTGACCCTGATGTTATTGCCACTGCACAAACAAACCCCAATGTAGATAATCCACAAGAAGCATTCAGTCCCGCTCCAACACCTCCTTCTCCTCCGCAATTACTTCCCCTTGAGTATGCTCCTGGACTACCAGATACTGCTGACAATCGTATTAACACATCGATCAATCCAATATTTTTGACCGTCAGTGATCTTGATGTAACCGGTGCACAGCTCCGCGGCATGTCATCAACACTCTTTGTCTATGCTGGATATAGTTGTTCTCCCTGCAAAGAATGGACGCCATACATCGGCATTGGTGCACAAAGTGAGTGGAATCACGAGCAGAGCCAGTCACCTTACCGAATGTCAGTATCTCAGTGGACAGTATGGATAAAAGGTGGACTTGCGTTTTAACATGATACTCTACTATTTGATTCACCTTTTTGTCCTGTGCGTCCCATTTTTAATGCACGCCCCTCTTCAGGATCGCGTTGCAACATTTGTCAACCCTCGTCCCGTCACTGCTTATAACGTTGATGACATTATCGGTCGTCACGACATACTTGTGCGCACTATTAACGACAAACAACAACGATATATTCTTGATGGTGCCATCGAATTTACCCTGACCTTTCGTCCTGAGCGCATCAATCAAAGCATGTTTGGCGATGATGCAACAAATTGTCGCAAAACAATTACGATCAGTGGCAGCCGCGCACCAACACGAGTTCCGCAGCATGACTGGCTTGCTGACTATTTTTGCCTGCCGACTGATTATACAAGTTACGTTCGTTTGACTCCCCATGCATCGACCTTTATTTTTCGTCCCTATTTTTATTATAGTAATGACAGACGTTTCAAACATTTGTATATTCTTGTCAGCGCACCGGTCGTACACACAAAATGGAGCATGGAGCTTGAAGAAATTATCACGGTGCCGGGAAAAAATGGTTACGACGCGGGATATTTTACACCACAAGCAGTTCCCCGCTCTCAACTACTCCCCAATTTTATTTCGTTTGCCGCAGGTGCTACTCCAACAATTGACAACCTCAATTTTCATCCGCTCGCCTATGCCAAAATGAGTCCCAAGCCACTCTATAAAACAGCGCTCGCGGCACTCCAGGGAACGCTCGGCGTTGTGCCATGGAAATCAAAATGGTATCATGTCGCACCATATATTCAGGGAACAGTGCCAACTGACAACAGACCTGAAGCAGTTTTTTTATTTGAACCGATTACCAATAATGGTCATCAGGCAACACTTGGCATAGGCTGTTCAGGTCGCGCTCTTGCGTGGCATGATAATGACAATATTCAATCAGTCACCTTCTGGAGCAACCTGACCATAAGCCATGTCTTTGGCACCACGCAAACGCGAACGTTTGATATGAAAAAACCGCTCAGTCGATATCAGCTTGTCGAACGGCTGACAACAATGGATCAGTCTCCTCTTGCTGCACAGCAAGGCACAACGCTCATTCCCATCAGCACCATATATAATGGAGAAGTTTCTCCCCTTGCAAACTTTACCACATTTAATATTCATGTCTGGGCTCCCGTTATGGTAGATTTTACCCTCATGGGCATGTACAAAAGCCCACGCACATTTTTCACTTTTTTTTACAATGTCTGGATGCGTACCGGAGAACATATCGACATTCTCAATCCGTCAGTATTTCCCCAAGGCTGGGCATTCAAAGGAGATGCGCAACTTTTTGGTTTTGTCGGACAAAATAGACCGCCAGGGTCTCTGCCCATCGACACACCCGTCCCCTTATCAGCAACTGAAAGCCAAGCAACCATTTACACCGGTACTAATTTTCCTCGCACCGGCATTGGCACAAAAACTCCCGATGCCATTATTGCACAAGCTCGCCGCAATCCAAAAATAGATAACCCGCTCCCCGCCGCCACCACGGCAGGCCAATATTTAGTAGCATCAATTGATGACACGTCTCCTGACAACATTATTCAAACGTCACTGCCACCAATTCCTCTTTCGTTGGCTGACCTTGACATCATGAGCGGAGAAACGCGCGGGCTTGTTCAAAAAATAGGCACCCATCTCCATCGCACCTGGGAACGAGATACGATTACCTGGTTTTTTGGATTCGGAGCCCAAGTTGATTTTGGACGAGCTCCAGGGCCGACAGAAAAAGAAGAACGAACGACAAGCGTAAACACTGCTTTCTCTTTTTGGTCAATTTCTTTAAAGGGTGGAATTTTACGATAAAAAAGGAGAAATGCTTGCCTCCACGGTCACAAATTTCCTATAGTAAAAGCGATAAAAAAGATGAACTTTATGCCGGGGTACTGCTATGATCTATGCATTCTATAGTATTCTTATTGCATGTACATTGGCAACAGCCTTTTTGCACGGGGGCAATTTTGATGATACCCTGCGCGGCATTTCCGTTTTTATTCCGCGCCCGCAAGGTCTTAATGAAGCGCGCCGCTATGCCGGCATTCACCCCTTTATTTATCAGCCAACACAAAAAACACAGGGCATCTTTTTTGTCACACCGGTGTACGGACAATCAGTTCGTCCACAGCGTATCGCATCAGCCCTTTTTGGCTCCGCTCATCTGTCTATTTCTGGCAGCCAAGTACCGCAACGGGGACCACAAGATCTCCTTGCTGACTATTTTGGTCTTTCGCCAGAATTTGCAAGTTTTGTACTCCTTGACCCGATCATCAGAACTGCACTTGTTGAATTTGATTTTTACATAGATATGCCGTGTATTTACCGCGGTATTTATGGACGGGTAACATTACCTGCGGGGTGGACACAATGGGATCTCCGTTTGACGGAAGATATTTTTGCTCCAGGCACTGCAACACCGTTTCCTCCCGGCTATGTCACCACAAATGCAACACCACTCGCCGCGCCGTTTGCATCATTCATTGATGCAATGAAAGGCAACGTTTCTTATGGTGCCATAGGTGGACTGCAACGGGGCAAAATACAAAAACGGTCAACGGCTGGCGCTGCAGACATGCGGCTTGAATTTGGATGGAACTTTTTTCTCCATGATTTGTGTCATGCAGGGGTCAGTCTTCGCGCAGCATTGCCGACAGGAACACGACCTCATGGTATTTTCCTGTTCGAGCCACTCCTGGGTAATCGACGCAATGCGGAAATCGGCATTGGTTTTTCCGGTCACACTATTGTCTGGGAAAAAGATGGGCAGCAACAACTTAATGTGTACCTTGACCTCACGTTATCAACTCTTCTTGCCTCAAAACAGTACCGCTCATTCGATCTCCAGCCAAATGGCTTTGCCAGCAGATATATTCCCGCAAAACTTTTCAGTAACGGCTCATTCACCGGAACTGCAGCACCAGTTATTAATAGCACCACCCTAGAATGTAAAGTACACAATAATATTCAGGCTGATGGCTTGCTCATGCTCGCGTACACGTACAACAATTTTGTGTTTGATTTCGGCTATGAAGGATGGATCAGAAGTAAAGAAAAAGTAACATTGGAAAATAATATTACCAACAACACTCTTGGTCTCAAAGGCATCCAACAAATAAGTGATCCGGTCACCGGTTTTCTGGCACCCACAACTCAAAGCACTGCAACTATTTTGGGCAACGAATTTGCTGATCAGATGCTCGTTGTCGATAGCCCTTCTCCCGTCTTTATCACCCCAAATAATATTGATCGTCATTCTGCCAAAACACAACTTCTTCTGACCAACAAATTTTTCGGCTATATCGGCTATGCGTACACCTGTGAGCATGAAACGGAGCTATTCCTCCCCCTCATTGGCGTCGGTGCAGAAATAGAATTTGAAGGTATTAATGAACGGGACACCACCGTTTTTTTCCGCACTGCTGAATCACAATGGGCGGTCTGGGTTCGGCTTGGTGCTAATTTTTGAGATTATTTCTGCATGCGCAAGGTATTGACATAATCAACAACATCTTGTAAGTTCTGACATTTTTCTATTTCTTCATCATTAATTTCTATAGAAAAAAGCTCTTCGATTTTCATAATAATTTCTACCATATCAAGTGAGTCAGCACCAAGCTCTTGCAATGTTGAGCGCGGCGTAATTGATGCAGGATCAATTGCCAATTTTTCTGCAATAATAGTAATTACTTTATTATACGTGTCATGTTTATCAAAATCTGCCACTGCGGTATCTCCAGTTATGTAGCGTTAATATGCGTATTTTACTCTACACTACCTTACCAATTCCTGCAATGCCTCTAGATCACTCTGTTTTTTCACGGTAATAAATGATTTATTGGGATAACGACTTTGAATAAGGTGTTTGAGCGGTGTATTGCTGGCAATTTCAACAATAATGTCATACTGCTCAAGCATATCAAGCAAGCTCGTATAATGAAGTGGGCTAATAATTTGTTCCATAACTCGTTTTTTTACCTCTCCCCCGTGGCTCACCATGTGTCCATCCAGACCACTTAAAAAAGGAATTTTGACATCTTTAAAATCAATTTTTTCCAGATACACGCGAAGCTGGTCTGCAACCGATTGCATCAGCGGAGAATGTAATCCTGCCTGCACGGGATAATAATCAAGAGATACGGTGCTGTACAAATTGGCCAGATCATATAAATGATCAAGAGCAACCCGACTGCCCGCGACAATATGCTCAATAACAGTCAAATACGTGGTAATAAATAGTTGTCGTTCACCCATGCTTGCTTTCAGGCATAGCTCTTCTAACACTTGGGTTGGCAATCCCTTCACAATGGCAGCTCCACCGTTAAAATTGATCAAAAAATCTTCGTAAAAGGCACTATATTTTGCAAGTAAATATAATCCATCGGGAAAACTGATAGCTGACGCGGTGTGCAATGCACTATACTGACCATCATCAAAACCAATAAGCAATGCAGGAGTAATTTCTTCTTGCATCAAAAGTGCTGCAACAGCAGAAGATACCAAAAAAAGTGATGTGGTTGCATGAGAAACTTTCGCAAGTTCAGCATCAGATGAGGCAAAACATAATTTGACAAAATTAATATCTAAACAGTTTGACGCTTCTTCAAAATACTCCTGCATGATACGGTGTGTATCATACAACTCTTTTGTCATGCCAACAAATTGACTCCCGCAGCCAGGAAAAATAAAGACTACTTTCATGAACTACCTCTTCTTTTTTTATTTTTTTCAGCCCCTTGTTTGCATATATGCATCGAGCGCGTCAATGCGCCGTATACATTCTTGTGAGCCTAACAAACTCATAAGCATAAAAACGCCCGGTCCTGATGTTTTTCCTATCAAAGCCATGCGCAGCGGTTGTGAAACTGCTCCAATTTTCTTCCCTGCTTTTTTGACCAACTCCGTTACCGCTTCCTGTAACTGTTCATGGTGCAGCTCCTGTTCCGTTGCCAAATAAAGACGAACATTATTGACTAATTGGCCAATTGCTGGATCAGCAGACCACAACATTTGTTCAAGGGGAATATATGCCTGTGGACCATCATGCAACTCAACAACTGCATGCGCTAATTCCGCAAGGGTATGCACCCGATCTTGGTATAATGTAATGGCATGATATATTTTTTCTGTGCTCCATAAAGTAAGCTTTTGTGCCAGTGATGGCATAACATCTTCTTGCATACGTGTATATAAATCCGCGGGCGTCGCTGCCTTTATATAAATACTGTTGACCCATTGTAATTTTTCAAGATCAAAAATAGATCCTTTTTTGCCAATGCCTTCAAGCGAAAAATAGGCAATAAGTTCACCAGTACTAAAAATTTCTTGATCACCATGGGACCAGCCAAGACGGACTAAATACGTCAGCAGCGCCTCCGGCAAAAAACCCATTTTCCGGTACTCTTCAACCGATGTTGCTCCATCACGCTTGCTCAACCTGTCACCACTTGGTCCCAAAATAAGGGGAACATGCGCAAAATGGGGAACTGTGTATCCGCATGCGTGGTATAGGAGAATCTGTTTTGGTGTATTTGAAATATGATCTTCTCCGCGAATAACGTGCGTAATACGCATCCACGCATCATCAACAACAACAACAAAATTGTACATTGGTCGGCCATCAGAGCGCGCAATAATAAAATCATCAAGCTGATCCAATTCAAAGATTACCGGACCACGAATAAGATCATTGAAAGAAATATGGGATATGGTCGTGGGAATTTTAAAGCGTACAACATACGGCTTTCCTTCATCGGCAGCCGTTGGTCTATAATTCCGACATCGCCCATCATAGCGGACAAAAAAATCTCCGCCAGTTTCTTGTTCATACCGAACAACTTCTTCTTTTGCGGTACAATAGCAGCGATATACTTTTTGTTCATCAAGTAATTTTTTAATTACTGCTGCATGCTCATCAAATCGTTCTGATTGGATAACCATCGGCTCATCAGGTTCCAAATGTGCCCAGTGCAACGATAAAAGAATTGATTTTTGGTATTCAGCTGTCGAACGTTCAAGGTCAGTATCTTCTATGCGGAGTAAGATTACTCCCTTAGTATGCCGTGCAAAAAGCCAGTTGAAAAATGCAGTGCGCAATCCACCAATATGTAAATATCCTGTTGGCGATGGCGCAAAACGAACACGGACCTGAATATTGTCGTGCATGGCAAACGTCCTTTATGCAAAAACTGTTTTTTATACCATCAGGCGAAGTGCTTCCCACGCGCGTTCAGCCCATGGTGATGCATCAGCACCATTCACTTCATAAATTTCCGCAAGCTCCTGCCAAATCATCCGCGCTTCATCTCTTTGATTATTCACTGCATAATATCGCCCAAGGAAATAGAGTGCATTATCGCTGTACTGATTTTTTGGCTCTCGCGCTAAGGCAAGAAGAGCATCAAGACCTTGCTGCTTGATATCAGTTTCATTGCTGTCCATCATAACAAGCGCGTGTTTCGTTTTATACAAATACGCAAGAGGAGAATTCCCTAAAGTTTCAACCGCTTTTTTCAAAACAGGAATTGCATCATGGCGATTGCCCTGCTGCAAAAGAATATCCGCCTCATAAACGAGAAAAAATGGCGCCAATGAACTTGATCCATGAATTGCATATCCATCACGAAACAGCTGTATCGCCGAACTAAAATCAGCACCTTCTTCCAACTGAGCCTTATGATACGCCTCTATGCAAAAGCTTAACCCAATATGTGCCCGCTGATTTTGTCGCACTTTATACCACGAAAATCCATACCAACACATGATTCCCACACACACAACTGCAATGCCCGCAAAAATTTCGCGTGCATATGCAAAAGAAACATACTTTTTTATTTCAGTGCGGGTTACTTCTACTGTCTCTTGTATTCCTGACAACACATGATTTTTTTTCATTACAAACCTTTCAGTTACTGTGCCCATGACAATAATGATCGTTCTTTACGTTCCAACATCGTCGAAAAAGATGTTTTCTGTTTATGCAACAACTCTACCAGTTTCTCATTAAAACGCCTAATAATCTGTTTTTGTACCACTGCATGGGCAAAAGAAATTGCGTGGGCAATCGCTTGTGCATTAGAACTGCCATGCGCGGTGATAACTGGATGTTGTACCCCTAACAATAACGCTCCACCAATACGACTATAATCAGTTTTTGATTTTAATTTTTTCAACAGCGGCGCACTCAAACCAAGTGCCGCTTTTGACCACCACGATGTAGCTGCTTCCTGTTTGAGCCAGTCCATCATCACCCGTGCTGTTGCTTGCGCAGTTTTAAGCATAATATTTCCTGAAAATCCATCACACACGAGCACGTCAGTTTTGTCATTGAAAATATCACGTGCCTCGATATTGCCAACAAAATTCAAACTCGATTGCGTCAGACGACCATATGCTTCTTTGACAATTCCAGACCCCTTATAGGGCTCATGTCCATTAGACAATAAACCAATGCGGGGGGATGTCATGCCATGCACAACAGAAACATACGCATGCCCCATAAAGGCAAACTGCTCTAAGTATTCTGTTTTGCAATCAGTATTTGCCCCCAAATCTATGCAAAAGACCGATCCTTTTTGCGTTGGTAAAAAACCTCCGATTGCCGGCCTAAGCACGCCTGCTGTTCTGCCAAGAATAACGGTACTGGCAACTAAAACCGCTCCCGAATTTCCTGCCGACACAACTGCATGAGTCCTGCCATTGACAACACTGTGCATTGCTTTAATTAAAGATGCATCTTTTTTTCTGAGGACCGCCTTACTTGGCTCCTCATCCATCGCAATAACATCGGTACAATGCACTATTTCCAGCGGCAGTTTTTTCCATTCCTGATCACAACCAAAAAGCAGCTGCTCTATAACTTTTTCATCACCAAACAAAACAACAGGGATACCTTCAGCTGCGGCAGCAAGTGCTCCCTCAATAACAGCTTGCGGAGCATAGTCCCCCCCCATAGCATCGACAGCAATAATGCAATTTTTTGCTCGTAACGCCATGGCAGATGTTATTCTTCTGCTGATGCAGATTTTGCTGATTTTTTCTGTGCAACTTTTTTAGCTTTTTTTACGTGCTCTTTTATCACAAGGACACCCTTGTAATATCCACAAGACTGACACACAACGTGGGGCACACATGGCTTGCTACACTGGGTACAGTTGGAAAATGTTTGTGGTATTAACCCTTTATTGGCAAACCGCTTATCACGGCGCGTGCGCGAGCGTTTACGTTTTGGTACTGGCATGGAATCCTCATCCTGAATATTAAAATACAAAATTACTTATTTTTATCTCTTAATCTGCATAATTACTTCCGAAAACTAAGGATACTCTATATGTAAAAAAAAACAATCTCTTTCGTGCCTCCCACTGTTTTTTACCCAGTATAAAACCCTTTACTTTTGCAAACCCCGTATGTTACTTTTCTTATAAATTCAATTTGAAAACTGGGAATGGCTATGACACAAAAATATAGTAATATATCATACTTTTTTTTCTCCATTCTTTCCTCGTGGAGCCTCATAAGAAAGAGAAAATCATATTTTTTTCTTTTGGTTATCATCACCGTTATCTCACCACTCTTGTCCCGCATTGCAGATAAACGGGATCTACGGGGTTTGTATGATGCAGTCATTGAAGAAAAAAAGTATCTGTCCCCTTTTCATGGTTTTATCTGGGTAGAATCAGGGCTTCTTGAAAAATATTATGTCTGGGGCAATGCAACGGTGGAACTTGATGCGAATGGGGTAGTCGAAAAAATCATAAAAGCAGACAATACTATGCTCTGCATTTTAAATTTTTTCTATCGTCTTCCTGGCCAATTCGGTCCAACAACAACAAAAACCAATCCTGCCACTTACTTTACACCTGAAGTTATCGGAAAAATAGTTGCCGCTATAGATCGGACAGAAACGCTCATAGAAGAAAATCCAGAAAAAGCAAGAGGCCCCATGCTGGAACAGGAAATCCAAGATATTCTTATGGGCGTCTTTGAGCCAAAAATGGAGGCCATTCGTAAAGAACTCATATTGCTTGACCAAATTCCTTACATAAAAAAACTGCAGCAAAATAAAAAAACAAAACAATTTTTTAATTTTACACCAAAAAATTGGAAAAATAGTATGCAAAAATTAAGCGCATTACCTGACAAAAACATACGCCAATTATTTGAAGAAAGACAGGATACAGAAAAGGAACTCTATAGAGACAAAATTATCAGCCTTGTTGGCGACTTCAAAACAGCTATAGAGGAAGAAAAGAGTAAAAAGCAATCTAAAGCATTGCGGCTTGCTGTTCCAAAAGTAAGCAAAATGATTGTCGAATCACTCAAAGAATGTGGATTCATTCCAACAAACTATGAGCCAATTTATCCCTCTTATACAACACACATGATCTTACTCGCTCTGCTGTATGAAAAAGTAAAAACAAAAGATGATTTTATACTGTATTTCAAGCAATTTGATCCTTCAATTTTACAAGAAAAAAGCGAAAAATTTTTTGAAGGAAAATTAGATCATACACTCAATGTATCAAAAAAAGTAGAAGAAAAAGTAGCAGAAGGAGAAGATAAAGAAAACCTCCTTCTTTTTATCATTACCAATTTCGAACAAATTGCCTATGAAGCTATTCACAATCTACAATCATTATTGCCCCCCAAATTACCTTGGCTCAATGTCATTATTAAAAATACTACTTTTAGTAGCTGCGCAGAAGCAACTCTTATGTCATTCTTCCGCATTATTATGGCAAAAATAGGAGCATATAATTTTGAAAATGCACTGTTTGATGCAGATGCTATACCACAAAAAATCAGAGAATTTTTTCACGTACAACATGTTCCATTTGATCAAGATTTGATGCAAAAAAATATTGCTCCTCTACAAGCATTTTTTAAAAAATATACCAGTGCTTTCATTGCATCTAATCCAAATATGGCCCAAGCATTAACAGATATTTTTACCAACATACCAGGAATAAAATATTTACAAAAAATTAACAACAATGGTTCTGAAGAAGCCAAAAAAAATGGTGCTAATCCAGTTCTTCATCCTCTTCCTGATAAAATCTATACAGAAGACTTTGGCACCCATGAACTTGTTGATGATAATTATACACTCTTTGAACTTGCTCCATATCCAAGCAGTTATATTGCTATGGTGAATCATTTTTTTGGTACTCACATAACATCTTTTGAAGAATTATGTACTGTTTTTGACTGTACTGGTTCAGGAAATCTTGACACAGGGAATGACAAAAAAATATGGGAAGAGTTTTATAGAAACAACATCCATAAAACTTGGTTTATAACGATAAAAACAATTATCAATAAAATACCCATAACATTCACACTTTCTTTTTCTACGAGACATAATGGCATAGAATTTTTAAATACCAATACATCATTCGATCGACATGAACCAATGTTAGATCATCTTCTTCCCTTTATTATCTCAGATATTTCGATACGAAATCTTACAACATGCTACCCTTATGCTAAAGAGAAATTTGGAAGCCGTCTGAACTTAAGTAAAACAGTTTTGGATAGTGCTTATCTTTTATTTGTCGCCTTATCAAGTAATATCAGTAAATCTGAAATACAAAGTCAATTTCTTTCTATATCAATCAAGCGCAATGAATTTGAACCTAACAAATTTTTAAACATCACATCAGAAAAAATGCTTGCTTCATTTATAGTCTCACCAAATCTCTATCTTATCGGAGAAATGATAAGTGCTTTTGCAAAAAAAGAACACATTTTGAGCGAGCATTCACTCACGCTCATGGAAAAATTACTTTCTTGTTTCCCACCAGATTCAAAGAAAAAGCAAACTTTAAAAGGGCTCGTTTATCCAGATGTATTAAAATTTATTGTTAACCACCATTGGGAACAGTTTGCTACCGACTCTCACTTTGTTTCTATTCTTGATACCGTTACTACATGGCTTAATAGCCAACCTATAGACGTACAACAAGCTATTATCATTGAAAGTTTGACAAGTTCTGAATTGCAAACAATACCTGATTCACTTATTCCTTGTTTAAAATTAGCACTGGAAGGAGAACTTTTTCCTCGCACTAATAAAGTAAACTATTTGCAAGTACTACACCACACAAAAACTGACTTTTTTACGGAAGAAGACAAAGAACAAAGAATACAATCCGTTTTTAGCAATGAGGTTCAACGTAACCTATGGAGAACTGCAACTGACATCATGCGTAGTAATAATACCTCTTTCTTATTTCCATTACTGTATAAACAAATTCAAGCAAAATCCATAAAAGGTCGCATGAATTTTGAAGGGGCAGGCACCTTTTTATCAAAATTAATAGACAAAAATATCATCCCAGAAACCCCTTTATATTTCATGGCAGAATACGTTGCAAAACGATTATTTAATGTACACTACATCACTACAAATTTCATCGATAGTTCCATATCAGAATTCCTTCACGAAATTCTTATTCCAAGTATAAAAACAATTATAACAGAACAAAAAGCTCTATTTTTTCCCTACATAGAAACATTATTTTTAACTAGCGTAGAAAAATATTTTTCAAGTGATATAGCTAATACACGTACAAATGCATTAGCTAAAAAGGAAAATCCCTTAACTTTCCAAAATTGTTACGCTGATATAATAGATATTATGCTTTCCTTTTATAACAAAGCAGAAAGTCTTGATGCACAAATTACACCTCTTATTAACAGTTGCCTCACTTCATTTTTTAAATTTTGTATCATGGAACCAAATAAAAAAATGTTGTTAAAAATGCAAAGAATCATTGCAACACAAATAACCAATTCGCAGCTATATGAATCTCTTAATCCCATATCAAGCTTATTTGATGCGCAAATAAAGATACATACAAAAAGAGTTGAAGAACTTGAGGCAAAAAATCCAACAATAAGTAAAGATCCCGATCTTTATTTTGATCTTGAATCGCTGCGCACAAAAAAGGAACTTTTGGAAAAAAAGAAAGAACCAATTTTAAAAGCTGTAAAAAAAGCGTTGGAATCGTAGGATAATTATGACCAAAAAGCACCAAATAATCTTTTTTCTCGTTTTCATCACGAGCTCTCTTTTTTTTGTCATCAACTCTCGCATTGCAGATAAGCGGGATTTGCGGGGTTTGTATGATGCAGTCATTGAAAAAAAGAAATATTTATCCCCTTTTCATGGTTTTATCTGGGTAGAATCAGGGCTTCTTGAAAAATATTATGTCTGGGGCAATGCAACGGTGGAACTTGATGCGAATGGGGTAGTCGAAAAAATCATAAAAGCAGACAATACTATGCTCTGCATTTTAAATTTTTTCTATCGTCTTCCTGGCCAATTCGGTCCAACAACAACAAAAACCAATCCTGCCACTTACTTTACACCTGAAGTTATCGGAAAAATAGTTGCCGCTATAGATCGGACAGAAACGCTCATAGAAGAAAATCCAGAAAAAGCAAGAGGCCCCATGCTGGAACAGGAAATCCAAGATATTCTTATGGGCGTCTTTGAGCCAAAAATGGAGGCCATTCGTAAAGAACTCATATTGCTTGACCAAATTCCTTACATAAAAAAACTGCAGCAAAATAAAAAAACAAAACAATTTTTTAATTTTACACCAAAAAATTGGAAAAATAGTATGCAAAAATTAAGCGCATTACCTGACAAAAACATACGCCAATTATTTGAAGAAAGACAGGATACAGAAAAGGAACTCTATAGAGACAAAATTATCAGCCTTGTTGGCGACTTCAAAACAGCTATAGAGGAAGAAAAGAGTAAAAAGCAATCTAAAGCATTGCGGCTTGCTGTTCCAAAAGTAAGCAAAATGATTGTCGAATCACTCAAAGAATGTGGATTCATTCCAACAAACTATGAGCCAATTTATCCCTCTTATACAACACACATGATCTTACTTTCTTTGCTGTATGAAAAAGCAAAAACAAAAGATGATTTTATGATATATTTCAAGCAATTTGATCCTTCAATTTTACAAGAAAATAGCGAACAACTTTTTGAAGGAAAATTAGATTATAGACTCAATGTAGAAAAAAATCCCGATCCCGAACACCAACTTTATTTTATTAATACTCATTTTGAACAAATTGCTTATGAAGCCATTTATAATCTTGCATCATCCTTGCCACCCAAAATATCTTTTACAGATGATCCTATTTTTATCAAAAATATTAAATTTAGTAACTGCACAGAAATAGCCCTTATGTCATTTTTTCGCATTATTATGGCAAAAATAGGAGCATACAATTTTGAAACTACCCTGTTTGATGCAAATGCAATACCATCAAAAATTACAAAGTTTTTTCACGAGCAACATGTTCCATTTAATCAAGATTTGATGCAAAAAAACATTGCTTCTCTGCAAGAATTTTTTAAAAAATACAGTGATGCTACTATTGTATCTGATACAAAAATGTCCCAAGCATTGACTGATATTTTTACCAATATACCGGGAATCAAATATTTACAAAAAATAAAAAATGATCTTTCTAGTGCGGCAGTCAGGGATAACAAAATACCAGTAATTCACCCTGTTGCCAATACAGCATATGGAGAAGATTTTGGCCCTCATGAACTTGTTGATGATAGTTATACACTTTTTGAACTTGCTCCATATCCAAGCAGTTATATTGCTATGGTGAATCATTTTTTTGGTACTCACATAACATCTTTTGAAGAATTATGTACTGTTTTTGACTGTACTGGTTCAGGAAATCTTGACACAGGGAATGACAAAAAAATATGGGAAGAGTTTTATAGAAACAACATCCATAAAACTTGGTTTATAACGATAAAAACAATTATCAATAAAATACCCATAACATTCACACTTTCTTTTTCTACGAGACATAATGCGATAGAGCTTTTAAATGAAGCTGGTGAATCTCCCAAAAAAGATGAATCTATATTGATTGTAATACTCCCCCATGCATCAGAACTTTCCATGAGAAATTTAAGCGCATGCTATCCCCGTGCAAAACAAGGCACGGAAGAGCGCATTTACTTAAGTAATTTATCAGACGATGCATATCTTCCATTTTTTGCTTTATCAGGCAACATTAGTAAATCTCTGTTTTATCTTCTTGACAAATTAATCAGTAAAAACCAATTTGAACCAACCAAACCTTTGTATAGCGTAACAGAAAAAATTGTAAATATGGTCGTATCAAAAAATGATGAAAATCTGTCAGTTTATTTTTTAACCAATTTTTTTGACCTGAAACAGTTAAGCACTCATACTTTTGCTTTAATGCATAAATTCCTTTCTTGTATTACATCAGATATACAAAAGGAAAACGCGTATGAAAAAATATTAAAAATTATCTTTAAGAATAATTGGGAAAAATTTGCTACTAATTCTGAATTTATCACTATCCTTGATACCATTAACACATGGCTGTCAAAGCAAAGAATTGATATGCAACAGAACATTATCTTTAATGTACTAAAAACATTTTCCCCACAAGCAATACCTGATACCTTAATTCCCATCATAAAAGCATCAATCAATCATGGTCCCTTGACCCAAGAGTACGCTGGAATCATATCTTATATAAGGGTAGTAGATAATACTGGTACTATTTTCACAGAAGAAGAAAAAGAAAAAATTATACAGCCTTTTGAGTCTAAAATTTTCCCCGAAAAAAGTATATGGGAAACTGCAAAGAATATTGTAGAACAAGGTCTTTCTTTTCTTTTCCCTTTTTTAATCAAAAAAATGAATACAGCAGAACCAAAAGGTCCTATCGCTTTTGCAAATGATGGAATAGAACTATTAAACGAACTTCTTAATGAAGACATAATTCCAGGAACACCTCTCTATGCCATAACCGAAAATGTAGCGAGCAAGATATTTAATATACGATACATTCGTACCCATTTAAATAGCAAAGACATTCCATCTCTTCTCGATTATTTAACATTTCTTATAGGTGATATCGCAGTCAATCAAAAAACGATATGTTATTCTTTTATAGAAAAATTTTTCTTAGAAAGCTCCATCTTTGATGACCAAGAATCTGTCGATTTTCTATTATTTTATGCTACTGTAGTGGAGCAAATGTTACTTTTCTATAATGAGGCAGAAAACATCGATGAACTTACTCTGCCATTTATCAAAACATGCCTGACATCCTTTTTGACATCTTGTATTACACAATACAACTCATCTGTTGCGCCAAAATTGCAAGATATTCTCAATATCGAAATAGCAGATCCCCAACTGTATGAATGTTTTAAAGTCTTGCCCAACTTAATTGAGACACAATTACAACTCTATACAGAAAAAATTAATACTCTTGAAAAAGAAGATCCCGATAATCCCGACCTCCGTCGTTTTTTCGATAGAAAAAATGATTTAGAAAATGATAAACAGTCCATACTCAGTGCTGTCAAAAAAATAACAGGAGAATAATTATGATATTCACAAAACATATATATACATTTTTTTTATTCCTTTCTCTCATCACCATTATCTCACCCCTCTCGTCCCGCATTGCAGATAAGCGGGATTTGCGGGGTTTGTATGATGCAGTCATTGAAGAAAAAAAGTATCTGTCCCCTTTTCATGGTTTTATCTGGGTAGAATCAGGGCTTCTTGAAAAATATTATGTCTGGGGTAATGCAACGGTGGAACTTGATGCTAATGGCGTAGTCAAAAAAGTAATCAGCGCCGATAATACCATGCGTCTCATTTTAAGCCTTTTCCATCGTGTTCCGGGGCAGTTTGGCAGAACAACATTAAAAAATAACCCTGCAAGCTATCTCACGCCTGAAAGCATTGGCAAAATGGTTGCCGCCATTGACCGCTATGAGGGGAAAACAGAAAAAGAAGCGGCGGCATTGCAAAAAGAGCTGGTCACAATTTTTATGAATATTTTGCCCACAGCACATAGCATGCAGAATAGCGAAAAAATATTGGTCGATATAGCCAATAAAACAATGCAACTTCTCCAAAACCCCTCAATCCAACAGCTACAAAATAATAAAAAAACTAAACAATATTTCAATTTCACCAAATCTCAGTGGAAAAAAAGTTTGCAAAATCTGAGCAAACTCAGCAATGAACAGATAAGAAAATTATTTGATTCTATCACCGCAGAAGACAAGGAACAGCTTGCCAACCTTGTTGCCGAATATGTTGAAAATTTTAAAAACAGTACAGCTTCACTAGATTCTATAACAAAAGAGTTCAACGTTTTAAAATCGTCGGTAACTAACATTGCAAAATATATGGTCGAATCTCTCAAAGAATGTGGCAGCATTATCCGCACGAGTCAAAAAGATCCAAGCTATCCTCCCTACACAACACAGATGATTTTACTTTCCTTTTTATATGATGCAGCAGCTAGAAAAGATGATTTTCTTATATATTTCAAACAATTTTCTCCCGCCATTATACACCCTGAAGAAGGTTATTTTGAAGGACAGCTTGATCATACATTGGATATTACAAGCCAGGCAAGAGGTATGCGGAACAATATAGAATCATATATTATGTATCAATTTGAACAACTTGCCTATGAAGCTATTTATAACCTTGGATCACTTTTGCCTCCTAAAATACGAGACAGCAGGGTATCTATTAAGGGTTGCGAATTTATTGACTGTGGAGAAGCAACGATCATGACCTTGCTTCGAGTTCTTGTGGCAAAAATGGGAGCATATGATTTTAGCAAATCTCTCTTTATCGCCGATGATCTTCCCTCAAAAATTAGTCAATTTTTCACTACCAATAATATTCCCTTTAATGCAGCAAAAATGCAAGAAAATATTCTCCCTTTCCAAAATTTTTTACAAAAATACAGTAATGCCACAATCGTTGATGGTTTTTCCATTAACCAAACATTGACAGATATTTCTTCAGACTTGCCGGGTATTAAATATTTACAAAAAATAAAAAATGATGGTTCTGCACCAGCATATAAGGATAGTAGGGAGCCCATGTTGCATCCCCTTCCTGGTAAAACATACGGTGAAGAATTTGGCAATCATGAGCTTGTTGATGATCAGTATACATTGTTTGAACTTGCAGGATATCCGAGCAGTTTTATCACTATAGTAAATCATTTTTTTGGTACTAATTTTACCTCCTTTTCAGAACTGTGTACCGCTTTTGATTTTGCCCTTACCGGAGATGTACAAATAGCAGATGATAAAAATATATGGGTCACTTATTTTGAACAGAATATAGAAAAAGTTCCCAAGGTAACAATGCACAGCATCATAAATAATACCCCTATAACACTTACCATTTCTTTGTCAACAGGTCATACCAATTTAGAATTTGTCGATACCAATAAATCATTCGATCGACATGAACCAATGTTAGATCATCTTCTTCCCTTGATTACCTCAGATATTTCCATACAAAATCTTACCGCTTGTTACCCGTATGCCAAGGAACAAATTGAAATTCGCCTTAATGTAAGCAAAACAGTTTTGGATAGTGCTTATCTTTTATTTGTTGCTTTATCAAGTAACATCAAGAAATCTAAAGTACAGGGAGAATTTCTTTACACATCAATCATGCATAATGAATTTGAACCGAATAAATTTTTAAACGTCACATCAGAAAAAATGCTTGCTTCATTTATAGTCTCACCAAATCTCTATCTTATCGGAGAAATAATAAGTGCTTTTGCAAAAAAAGAACACATTTTGAGCGAGCATTCACTCACGCTCATGGAAAAATTACTTTCTTGTTTCCCACCAGATTCAAAGAAAAAGCAAACTTTAAAAGGGCTCGTTTATCCAGATGTATTAAAATTTATTGTTAACCACCATTGGGAACAGTTTGCTACCGACTCTCACTTTGTTTCTATTCTTGATACCGTTACTACATGGCTTAATAGCCAACCTATAGACGTACAACAAGCTATTATCATTGAAAGTTTGACAAGTTCTGAATTGCAAACAATACCTGATTCACTTATTCCTTGTTTAAAATTAGCACTGGAAGGAGAACTTTTTCCTCGCACTAATAAAGTAAACTATTTGCAAGTACTACACCACACAAAAACTGATTTTTTCACTCCAGAAGAAAAAGAAAAAAAAATACAATCTATTCTCAGTAATATGTTTAAACATAATGCATGGAGTACTGAAACTGAAATTATAGAGGCTGATGCTTCCTTCTTATTTCCATTACTCTTTACACTCCTTCATCAATCAAAATTCATGGAAGATTTCGGATCTTTTCACGATGCAGGCATATTATTATTAAAACTCATTAACAAAAATATTACACCAGGAACATCGTTATATTCCATCACAGAAGAGATTGCAAATAAATTATTTAATGTACAATACATCACCACATATCTCAGTGAACCGGACATGTCAGAATTTCTTGCCCATACTATTATTTCAGCGACAAAAGAAATTATAGAATATCAAAAAACTCTATTTTTCCCTTTTATAAAAACATTTTTTGCAAGCGGTATAGAAAAATTTCTTGCAACTGATACAAGCAAGACATTGACAGATTTAATAAGGGAATCGGAGGATATCAGAGCCTTTCAAAATTGTTACGCCAACATAATAGATAATATGCTTTCATTTTATAATAAAGCAGAAAGTCTTGATGCACAAACTACACCGCTTATCAAAACTTGCCTCACCTCATTTTTTACATTTTGTATTACAAAACCATATGAAAACATATTAGTAAAAATGCACAGAATTATTGCTACAAAAATGACCAATTCCCAATTATATGAATCTCTTAACCCGCTATCAAATTTGTTCTATACACAAATACAGATTCGCAAAGAAAAAATTGAAAAGCTTGAGGCAGAAGATCCTACAAATTATGATCTTAAAACATTGCGCACAGAAAAGAAGCTTTTGGAAAAAAAGAAAGAACCAATTTTAAGAGCCGTAAAAAAAGCGTTGGAATCGTAGGATAATTATGATCAAAAAACACCAAATAATTTTTTTTCTCGTTTTTATCACGAGCTCTCTTTTTTTTGTCATCAACCCTCGCATTGCAGACAAGCGGGATCTGCGGGGTTTGTATGATACGGTCATTGAAGAAAAGAAATATTTATCTCCTTTTCATGGCTTTATTTGGATCGAATCAGGGCTTCTTGAAAAATATTATGTCTGGGGTAATGCAACGGTGGAACTTGATGCCAATGACGTGGTCGAAAAAATCATAAAAGCAGACAGTACCATGCATCTCATTTTAAGCCTTTTCCATCGTGTTCCGGGACAGTTTGGCAGAACAAATGTCCCCACCAAGCCCGCCACACATCTTACGGCTGATATTATCGGACAATTATTATCAAAAATAGATGAGTTTGATGGGGGCGATGAAAAGCACGTAAAGACATTGCAAAAGTCTTTGGCAGAAATTATATTTTCTGCAACACCAGCAGCTAAAACAACGAAAAATATCGCAAAGGCAGTTAAGGATCTGGGCATTCGAGCAAAAAATAATTTTACCCTCATGGAAAAAGACACTGATCTCGCACTAGCCAAAATTTTACAGCAAAAAAGATACTTCCAGTTTACTGAGCAGCAATGGAAGAGAAGCTTGCAACGCTTGGCTGATGCAAAAGAAGGTTTTATAGAAAAACTTTTTGAATCGGTACAATCCGACAGAAAATCACAATACATAACAAACCTGAAAAATTTGGTCGAGGAATTAAAAAAACTGAACGTTCAAGAAAAAGAAAATAAAAAATCATGGCATTTTATGAAAATAGCTGCAGCAAAAATGGCAAAAACTCTTGTAGGTGCCCTCAGAGAAGCAGGACATATTGGGCACAATACCGACACTGCAATCTATCCGAAATATACGCCTCATACCATTTTATTGTCGCTCCTTTATGAACAAGCAACAACCAAAGACGATTTTTTTATCTATTTCAATCAGTTTAATCCCTCTATTATTAAAAAAGATGCGGCGCAGTTATTTAATGCAAAGCTTGATCACACAAAAAATATAACAAAGAAAAGTGAGCACTGGAAAATATGGAAGCCCAAGTTCAAAAAAGAAATTAAATCTTTTGTCAACACACATTATGAACAACTTGCCTATGAAGCCCTCTGGAATCTCAGCACCAGCTTGCCTCCTAAAATACGATTTCAGGGAGTTTCTGTAAAAAATATGGGTTTTCAGAACTGCGCTGAAGCGGTGTTTATGAATTTTCTTCGGATTATTATAGCCAAAATTGGTGCCTATAATTTTGAACAAGCAATCTTTATTCCATCACTGATTATACCAAGAATAACAACGTATTTAGATGATAAAGGTATTCCTTTTGATAAAACAATATTAAAGCTGCATGGTGCTGCTCTGCAAGAATTTTTTACACACTATCCCGATGCAACAATCGTAGAAAAAATCCCCTTACATACAGAACTCACAGAACTCATGTCCGACATTCCCGGCATCAAATATTTATTCAAAATAAAAACTGATAATTCTCAACCCGCACAAAAAAATACAGATCAGCCTTTTTTGCATCCAATTCAAGGAAAAGAATATTCGGAAAATTTTGGTCCCCACCAATTTGTTGATAGTAGCTATGCCCTTGGTGAGCTTGCCGGATATCCCAGTAATATTGTCTCCCTTATAAATTATTTTTTTGGTACCCAGATAAACAGTTTTGAAGAGTTATGCACCGTGTTTGATTTTGATGTATCTGAAAATATAAAAACAGTTAATGATGCAATGCTGCACACAACTCAATCTCCTTTGATAGCATTGAGTAGTTCTGTCAATAAAATACCGGTTAAAATGGAGATCACTTTTTCTCCCACTCATCCAAAACTGGAAGTTATCACGGCAAATACCATTGAAAAAGAAGCACACATACTCAATCTTATTCTTCCATTGCTGCCAAAAAATTCCCTTATTCGCAATCTTTCTGCATGCTACCCTCATGCCGCTCAACAGCTTTATCAGCGTAACAAAATTTTTCAGACCCAGCTGAACGACCCATTATTTTTATTTTTAGCACTGTCGACAAATATGAATAACATCTTTAATCAGGCAGAGATTCTCTGCATATTATTCGTTCGAACCCCGCAAGAAAATAGCATACTTTATTTGTTTGAAAAAAAAATCAATGAAGCCTTAATCGCAAAAAAAGATGCATCTGCTTTTGTTGAGTTCTTGCATACCTGTACCGCCACCGATGATTCTTTAACAGTCGGCTCTGTTGCCCATATCAATCGCGTACTCCCAACTATCACGACCGATGTCTATCAAAAAGCATGCTGCGAATATATTTTAATGTGCATGGGAAAACATTTCTGGAATGATCTGAGGAATGACAAGAATTTTATATCCCTGGTAGAACACGTTGCCAAACTTTTCAATGCGCAACCTGAAAAGACAAAACAAGACATTATTACGACAGTAACAAAACAAATAGATCCCAGCGCGCTCCCAGAATTGCTGCAACTACTTTTTTAAAAAGTAGGCTTCCGCCAATTTCTCCGCATACACACGCCGACAGGCTCGGCCGTACCACCAGGTACCTATAATTCCTTTGCGCGGAGCAAAAAAGAGGATACACAAAAAAATAAGCCCATTGACTGCCGCTATTGACCCTGCAATAGAAACATCTGCATACTGCGCTGCTCCATAGCCACACAGTGATGCACAGATCCCAATAAAAATACTCACCATGAGCATGGGAAAAACTCGTTCCGTCAACAAATATGCTCCTGCTGGCGGCGTAATCATGAGTGCCACAACAACAATGCTTCCAACAACATGGCATGCGGCAACTGCTGACAATGCGGTAATTGCCATCAGGCCATACTGCACAAGACGCACGCGTACACCCATAATTGATGCCCCTTCCATATCAAAAAAAGCATACTGAAGTGCATAATACATACAAAAAATAGCTGCACCGTGGATACAAAGTACACTACTCAAAATCCACAACCCCCAGGGACCACAATCGATTCCCAGGCAGATAAATCGATCAAAGGGAGCAAATGCAAGATCGCCCAAAAGAACCATATCAACATCAAGATGGACATCATGCACAAATAAACACATCAAAATAACGCCAAGCGAAAAAAAGATAGGAAATATGGTGCCAATTGCCACATCTTCCGTCATGCGTCGCGTATGGACAATGCATTCGACAACAAAAACCATCATCAGGCCAGAGCATACTGCACCAACAAATAATAGCGGTGTATGAAGTGTTTGCACGCACAAAAATGTCATGACAATACCAAACAATAATGTATGACTAATTGCATCACTCATGAGCGCAACACCACGAAGCACCAAAAATGTTCCGGGAATACTGCACACAACCGATGCCAAACAAGCAAGTATCATACTAATAATAAACGGCTCATGAAACATGATGAATCCTTTGTCCACGGCCACACAGCAAGGAAATAAAAATTATCAAACCAGCAAGCATAACAATTGTAGGCCCCGTGGGTATTGAAAGGAAAAATGTGCTCAAAATAACACCACCAATTCCGGCACCGGTACCAAAACAAAGCGCAAGAAGCATCATGAATAACAATGATGCTGTCCACTGGCGCGCTGCCGCTGCAGGAGCAATAACAATCATGCTCATAAGCACAACTCCCATAATTTGCACGCCCGCAACAGTGACAAGAATAAGCAAAGAAAGAAGTATAATATCAAACAGCATAACAGAACATCCGCGTGATCGCGCATAATTAATATCAAAACTAATCATGCGAAAAATATGCCAGAGAACACACAGAGCAATAATTACCAGCACACCAATACCAGCCAATGCAACGAGATCTTCCCACAGCATAAGTGATGCTTTGCCCAATAAAAATGATTGTAATAATGCTTGATGAGCTATAGGCTTTTTCTGGATACAGGACATAAGAACTAAACCGGTACCAAAAAAAACGGAAAGTACAATGCCAAGCGCGGTGTCTTTTTTCAACGTTGTCCTGTGCCATAACAGCAGCACAATCATCGCCCCACAGAAACTTGAGACTGATCCTGCATACAACAAATAATCAACACGTTTTGTTGCGCAGTACAAAAACATACAAGCAACACCAGGCAACGATGCATGAACAAGAGCATCAACGAGCAAACTCCACCGCCGCAGCACAATAAAAACACCAAGCGCGCTGCTCAGCATACTCAAAAGTACGGTGCCGCAGATGGTAATCAGAAAATTGTAATAGAGACTTAGCATGTTAGCAATAATTGCCGTAGGTGGCCATAATATATTCTTTAGTAAAAACAGCATCGACCGGCCCCGATGCAATACACGATTTATTGAGCAACGCAAGCCAATCAAAATACAAAGGTACAGTCTGCAAATCGTGATGCACCATGATAATTGTTTTTCCTTGCGCGCATAATTTTTTAAATAAGGTTACCATCATCTGCTCTGTCAGCGCATCAACCCCCGTAAACGGTTCATCCATACAATAAATAAGGGCATCTTGCACGAGCGCGCGCGCCAGAAAAACACGCTGCTGCTGTCCTCCTGACAGCTGACCTATGGCAACATGAGCATATCGCTCGAGCCCCACTTGCGCAATTGCCTCATATGCGCAAATTGTATCCTGTTTATTCGGTCTCCAAAACCATTGCTCAGGGCAATATCGTCCCATAAGTACCACATCAAGGACTGATGCGGGAAAATTCCAGTCAACACTCATGCGCTGAGGAACATAGGCAATGGCATGACGCTTCTCTGCATACTGCTTACCAAACCAAAACACTGTTCCCGCAAATGGGTCTACTAACTGTAAAATTGCTTTTAAGAATGTTGTTTTTCCTGCACCATTTGGCCCAACAATTGCCCCAAGAACTCCTGCGGGAACGGTGAGTGACACATCCCATACAACAGGTTCGTGATGATACATAACGGTCAAATGGTGTACTGCAAGTGCTGCCATATAAAAAATCCATGGTACAAATAATGATATCTCTTTATTCAACAGGACATCAGTGTACCATGGATATAAAATTTTACTATCGAGTTTTATCACTCATTTTTTATGGCAATTTGTTTTATAGTATCCACCATGCGTTCTTGCGAAATTTTGTGCACTCGCCACAGATCAATAGTATATCCATCATTTATATCCTTTACTATCACCATTTCTAATTCATCAATTTTTTTTGTAGGATTTATTGCCAATGCATCTACCCGTTCAGATGGCCATGAAACAACTTTTTCATCTTGTTCATTAACTATCTGAACTCTAGGGTCAGAAGAATCTTTAAACCATCCTATTTTGACGAGGTAATCATCTGATGTAAAGCCTAAAAACGCAGCTTTTCTCTTTGAAGACAATTTTGTTGTGTTATTTCCATAATCGTACAAAAAATCCTCTGTTAAAATATATTTTTTGCCAGAATGACACTGCATATGTTTTATAGTATTTTTACTTGCTTGCCAACATTTCACCTTGGTGTAGAAGGTCCTTGGATCAAATATTGAAATCATGCCTTCACCCGATGCTGTAATCAGTGTATTATCACTTCCCCAACAAAGCGCTGTTAGATTGTCATGACAATCTACACGGTTTTTAAAGCATGGCTCGCTCGTTCTTGTATCACGAACAAGCAGCGTATTACCTCGCGCATGTGCAAGATATTTTCCATCGGCAGTATATGCAAGGCAACAATACTTTAGTTGTCCTTTATGCAGATCTTCATAACTGACAACGTCGCCATAATTATGAAGTACATCATGTTGATTTGTCTCAATATCCCACACTTGTACTACATTAGATCCGACTGCCAAAGATGTCCCATTGTGATTATATGTCAACGACTCAACACCATGCATAGTATTGATATAATAAGGGTCCTTTAGTTTTTCAGGACAGAAAGATGCTTTCTCTGAAACATCAGGATAAAATATATGAACAGATTCTCCAGCAACAATCATTTTCCCTAACGCTATAGCATCTCCCCGTGGAGAATATGCCATTATTGGTTTGCCACTATAATGATTTTCGTTTTTTGATTTGGAATATATGGTATCAAATGTCGCAGCATACAAATATTTTTTTGCCTTTTTTACAAGTAACTCTGCTTCAAAAGAAGATAGCCGTCTCCGCCCAGAAGCTTCTCCTTCATTGCCCATAAGATAATCATTGGCACCCCATAAAACACTCCGCGCTTGGTTGGCAACAAGAATATCCCACACATTTTTTACATGATCAAGAGTTTTCAACTGCAATGCGTGTGCAGCAAATATAATATCCTTCTCTTGTTGCTTATCAAAACTATATAAATATGCTTCTTGCTTTAAAAGTTTACATAAATTCTGCATTGTTTGTTCTGTTATTTCTGAATAATGCAGGCCCCGCGATTTCTTTTTAAAACAATCCTCAACCATTTTTGACTCGTGAGCAAGGACATGGTCAGCAGTTACTAGAAATTTTCCGTCATCCAAAGATATTGTAACAACAGCATCTTTTGGAATATCAGCAGTTTTTGGGTCACTTGGCAAGAGATTATTCCAATCAGCATATTCTCCGCTACCCATCAAAAAAGCACGTCCTCTTTCCGCACTAAACGCACAGCCAGTTTGTAAAAATAGAAGAGCCAGAGAAAGATACAGTACCATACGATCATCCTTTTTTTTGGAATATTTAAAATTAGTTTCAGTGTACCAGCAAAGAGTAAAAATGCAAAAATTATTTTCCTCCAAGATATTGCACCAGCATCTGTGTATTGTAGCGCATCATTGCTTCATAGGTCGCTCCGCCCTCTTGTGTGTTACCCAAAGAATCTGCAAATAGTGCAGGGGCAAGCAGGAGTTCGCGCCCTTGTGCATGTACCGCATCACAAACCGCCTTCATAGTCCGTTCAGGAATACAGTTTTCAGTAAAAATAGCAGCAACATTGTGTGTGATAATAATATCGACCACGCGCTGGACATCATGCATGCTTACATGTGCATCAGTACTTATTCCCTGAAGACCAACAACAATAATGCCATATGCCCGCCCATAATAAGCAAATGCATCATGCGCGGTAATCATGACACGTCGATTTACTGCGACAGCGTTCCACTGTACGCGAATGTCATCATCAAGCTTTTCAAGCTCTCTGCAATACATCTCTGCAGCAGACACATATGATGTTGCATGCTGTGTATCGTAACTTGAAAGTTGTTCCGCACAATAATATGCTATTTTTTTCCATAACTGCACATCATGCCATATATGAGGGTCGTAGACATGAGCAAACGATGTTTCAATTAACTCATCTGATGATACTGCATCAGCAAGCATAATTACTTTTTTAGATCGCCCTATATTGGCAAAAACATCTTCAATTTTGCCCTCAAGATGCAGCCCATTATATACAATAATATTTGCGCGTGCCAATCGCTGCATGTCTCCCGCTGTTGGCCGATACACATGCGGGTCAACGCCGGGGCCCATAAGTGATATAACATCCATATGCTTTTGTGCCAAAATACGCATGAGATCAGCAATAATACTAGTCGTACAAACTATAACATTTTTTTTCTGCCCACCTCTATTTTGTAGGCGATCAGGTACATAAAAAAAATACACGTACGTGCAGATAAAAAGAAGAACAGCAAAAATGCCTAATAAATACAGTTTTTTCATACATGCACTACAAACTCACCCATTTGCCACTCATATCTTGCTGTACTTTTCCCGCTATTTGTAACTGCAGCAACGTTGCCTGAAGTGAAACCAGGTCAGTTTGTGTTGTGCTCAAAAGATCATCCCATGAACAGGGACGAACACAACTACTCACAACAACATCTGCAAGCGTACGCTCAACAACCGGTTGCCCAACAAAAGACTGGTCAGTTTTTTCTCCACCAAAATCCACCATTTTTTGTACCGCGGTACCGGACAGTTCTGCAAGAATATCATCTGCAGATTGTACCAAGATTGCACCTTGCTGCAACAGTGCATGACATCCGGCACTTAACGGATCATCTATGGGACCGGGAACGGCAAACACATCTTTGCCTTGTTCAAGTGCATGCTGCGCCGTGCTGTGCGTACCACTTTTTGCCGCTGCTTGCACAACAATACATCCGCGTGCCAAGCCTGCAATAATACGATTACGCGCAGGAAAGTTGCCTGGCACCGGCGTTGTTTCTAAACCAAAAGAGCTCATAACAGTACCGCCATGGGCACATACTGTCTCAAAAATACGAATGTTTTCTGACGGATACGGTTTTAATAAACCAGAACCAAGAACAACCACTGTTTTGCCCTGCGCATCGAGCGTCGCTTGATGTACATAACTATCAGCGCCCCGTGCGCCGCCACTAATAATCACCCAGCCAGCACGCACAAGATCAGGAATAATCATGTTTATCACGCGCTGCGCATAATAATTTGCAGAACGGGATCCTATTACCGCAATGGCTGCTGCTTGCAATAATCCATCGTCCCCTTGCCAATATAACACCGCTGGAGGGGCATGAATATGGCGCAAAAGGGGGGGATATGTTGTATCATACACGGTTGCCCAAGAAATTTTATGCATAGAGAGTAAGGCAAGTTCACGCTCAAGCAATGCACTATTACGCAAACCATCAGCTATGGCCTGTGCCGTTGCCGGAGGCACGTAACAAATATGCTCAAAATCACGGGCGGAAAATGTATATATGCGATCCCATGCATGGTGCTTGTCAAGCTGGTCGACAATTTTTTGAATAGTAACAGGTCCTATACCATCCAATAATGAAAGATGCAAAATACCGTTACGCGATATAGTCATGATCGTTAGTCTGTTCCTGATCAAAAAGAACCACGTCCCCATCTTCATCATCAAATGGTGTTAATTTTTGTTTTGGCATCTGCGCAACAGACGTTCCATCGGCTTCAGCTTCATGATCTTCTTCTGCAAAAGAAACAATAGCGGCAAGTGATTGCCCTTCATCAAGCTTGATTAATCGCACCCCTTTTGCTTGACGCCCCATTGCACGAACTTCTGTTGCCGGCAAACGAATAATTTTGCCCGACTGGTCAATAAGTAAAATATTGGAATTTGCTTCAACAACAACAAGCCCTATAACCAAACCGTTCCGTTTATCGGTCGGAATAGTGCGTACGCCAACGCCACCACGATGCGCAAGCCGAAAATCTTCCAGATGCACTTTTTTGCCATAGCCATGTTCCGTTGCAAATAAAAGATCTTTGCCATCAAAAATAACTTCCATACCAACAACATAATCATTTTTGCGCAATCTAATACCAATAACACCCGATGCCTGACGGCCCATGGAGCGTACTTCCTGTTCTTGGAAACGAATGCCTTGTCCATGCGCTGTTGCTATGACAATAGAATCGTTGCCGGTGCTCAATGAACAGAAAATCAGCTCATCTCCTTCACGCAATGTTATTGCTCTGATACCCGTTGTACGAATATTTGAAAAGTCAGTTGCATTTGTTCGTTTGATAATGCCATTTTTCGATAACATAACAATAAATTTACCTTCCAAATCACGCGCACAGAGTAATTTTACAACTGTTTCACCTTCTTGAAGTTCAAGCAAATTAACAATCGCTCTTCCCCGCGCCATGCGTGATGCTTCTGGCACTTCAAAAACCGTCATGCTATAGACTCGACCAAGATTAGTAAAGAACAACAACATGTCATGGTTTTTTGCGACAAACACATCTTGCATGACATCTTCGGTCCCCTCAAGAGTCGACATTCCCATTTTACCTTTTCCACCACGATGTTGTACGCCGTAGACAACAAGCGGTACTCGTTTGATGTACCCTTTCATGGTCAATGTCACGACCACTTCTTCATCGGGAATTAAATCGGCCTCTGTCAAAATATCAATAGGTCCTTCAATGCGCGATCTCCGTTCATCCCCGTAGGTAGATTTTATCTCATTCAGCTCATCTAGAATCTCTTGCTTGAGCATATCTTCATGTTCAATAATGGCTTGCAAATGGGCAATTTTTTTCTTGAGCTCTTCCATTTCAGTGTGTATTTTTTCCTGTTCAAGTCCCGTAAGACGCTGTAACTTCATGTCCAGAATCGCCTTGCCCTGGGCTTCTGTCAGTAAAAACTTTTTATTTAATTTTATAATTGCTTCTTCGGCCGATTTTGACTGCTTAATTGCAGCTACCACTTCATCAATATTTTTCAGTGCCACAATAAAGCCGTTCAAAAGATGTTCACGCTCAAGGGCGCGATTTAAATCGTAGGTGGTACGTTTATAAATAATTTGTTTACGATGATGTAAAAACTCTTGCAAAAGCTCCCGTAAACTGAGCACCAGCGGCCGATTATCAAGAAGACCGAGCATTAAAATAGAGACCGATACTTGCAAATTAGTATGTTTGTATAGCTGATTCAAAATTGCCTGCGGATTTTCCCCCCGCCGAATTTCGATCACCAACCGCATCCCTTTTTTATTTGACTCATCACGGATATTTGTAATGCCATCAATCACTTTTTCGCGCACCAAACCAGCAATAGCTATCGCTAAATCAGCTTTATTGACCTGATACGGAAGCTCGGTGACAATCATCATCGTGCCTTTTTTTGTCTCTTGTATATCAATGACACCGCGTAAAATAAGGTTGCCGCGACCCGTTCTATACGCCTTGACAATCCCCGCACGGCCACAAATAATGCCCCCGGTTGGAAAGTCCGGCGCTGGCACAAGTGCGAATAACTCATCATCAGACATTTCAGGTTTTTGCAGCATGGTCAGGCATGCATTAACAATTTCAGTTAAATTATGGGGTGGAATCGAAGTAGCCATACCAACCGCAATACCAGAGACCCCGTTCAATAATAAATGTGGCAACCGACTTGGCAACACTGTTGGCTCAACCGTTGACTCATCAAAATTTGGCACAAAAGTAACGGTATCTTTTTCAATATCGGCAAGCAGCTCTTGGGCAATTTTTGCCATGCGGACTTCAGTATATCGCATTGCCGCCGCTGAATCACCATCAACCGATCCCCAGTTACCCTGCCCATCAAGCAGTGGATACCGTTTGGAAAACTCCTGCACCATGCCCACCATCGCCTGATACAATGCCTGATCACCATGGGGGTGAAATTTACCAAGAACGTCCCCCACAATACGTACTGATTTACGATATGGCTTATTAAAATGAAAACCAAGCTGATGCATAGTATAGAGCACTCGGCGGTGTACTGGCTTTAACCCATCACGCACATCAGGAAGTGCACGGCTAACAACAACCGACATCGCATAATCAAGAAAAGAATCTTTTAACTCTTCCTCTATCAAGATAGGTTTGACAAGAAACTGTGTAATTTTTTTCGCGGCATCAGCCATTTCCATGCGACGGCCCTTCTCAATTGAAACATAGGATATTGCACGACAAATATGCTCATAGAATACCGTAAATAATAACATAAAACAAGAATTGTCTTATGCAATAAAAAAGTTATCATAAAAAAACACAAATTTCGTGACAAATATAAAGAAAACAATATACTGACCATGATTTTACAAACATTATTTTAAGGATCATTTCATGAAAAAGTTGTTTTTTCTTATAAGCACGCTCTCTATTACTCCTCATGTTTTACATTCCAGCGAATTAGCAAACAAAGAAGCATCATCAAAAATTGAACCTTCACGAATGAGGCTCGAAAAAAAAATAGTGCTTAAGGTAGGAGGCTGTCCTCTGGACATAGCAAAAAAAATAGAAGCAGAAATACAGCCAATAAATGTCTCTATTGCACGCAAGTTTTCAAAATTCATTGCAGATCATGAATCTGTATTTATTTCTTGGCTCAAAGACCCTCAAGCTGCTTTGTTTCCACTCGTTCACTTACGTTTACGATTCTTTCCTGGCTGTGTAGTCAAAGACTTCGGTCTTAACTGTGATGATGAAAATTATGAAGCAATATGTACACCAATAAAGAAAATCACCATGCAGGCCAGCGACAAACTGCACAATATTCAACAAAAACATACAGTCCTTCCCAGTGATATTGCACCTATTGAACCCAGTTATTATATTTCGCCTATTGAAATTTTTTCGTCATTAAAAATTTTTGGAACAGAGATTACAGAAAAAAGAATTAATGCACAAACAATAAATTAAAGGATCATTGCATGAAAAAACTATTTTTTCTTATAAGTATGCTATCCATCGCTACGCATATTTTTCCGAGTGAACCTCAAAAAAAGTCTCCCAATGAGAATAATGTAGTGTATAATATTTATAACACTTGCCATGTTGGTTTGGACTCATCACCTTTCCCTTTCCAAAAAGAAATACAAAAAGAAGCCCTGGCTGCCAGTTATCACGTAGCAAATACACTTGGTACTCTTTTCGAAGAATTTTTTTACTCCTTTTCTTTACCCGAATTACAGCTGGCTGAACCTGTGCGGGTAATTAATGTTTTACTAAGCATTGATAGTCAAAGATTAAAAAATTCGGAATCCTGCCTCTGCTCCGTTGACTATTTAAATAATAAAAAAATAAAAAAATCAATACAAAACAAGTTGAATGAAGCCTCTATAATTACCATACAAGCAATCAAGCAAATCAAAGAACCATCTGAAAAAACAACAGGCAAAATACAAGTCCTCTCCCACTTAGAGCTTTTTGTTAAAAAGGTGACACCTAAGGAATATAAAAAACGTGCTCAAAATATACTAGCCCAACAAAAGATATTGAAAGGAAAACAAGCAACTGAATCAGTAGCAATTCTATATGATATACTCAGCGCTAAAACTTCGAAACAAAATGTCTTGGCAAAAAAGTGAAAATCAGAATGTTGAAAATCGAAAACTATTTTGCATATATTCATTTCTTACATTACTGAGCACCAAGATTGCTGCGAAATTGGTTCGTAGCTTTCAGTAATTTTTTCTACAGAAAGATTTGCTAATATTTTTTCAAGCGCCGGTTTGTCCTGTTTTTCCCATGCAATTGCCACCTGTTTGACAAAGGTAATATTAGGCCGCAACATGCGATACAAATATTTCTCTCCATCACAATCAATAAATTTGTACGGCAACAATGGTGTAGATTCATGATCTATGACAAAGCTATTCAAAAGCTCATTCATATTACTCGTGTCCCACCTGTTACATACCGTATCTAGTTTTTGCTTTTTCATCATATCCGCACATGCCTTTTGTCCTTTGGCAATACACGTAAATAATGGAAACACGTGAGAATCTTGATATGTATATCGTGCAAACAATGCTCGTGCTTCTGCATCTTCATGTATTTTCTCTATCATTGCTTTAACAAGACATTTTTGCACTTCATTATGAACATGCTTGAACAAAAACCATCTTTCATCTTTGCTCATTTTGTCCAGCAATCCACACTTTTGCACCGTGTCATAAATAAATGACATACACGGCTTTCCCATTTCATACGAGGTTTTATAATTGAGTTGCACCGTGCTTGGTGTATATGATGGATTATTAAATGCACGAATAAGAGACAAACCATCATCAAGCTTTTTATCTTTTTCAGATAACAATGACCACCAACAGGCCGTTTTTGTCAAAATCCACATATCATCAATTGCATCATGCACATGCACGACGGGAATAACTGCGGGAATGGGATAGGGAATTCTTCGCGCTTGCGTATCGATATCTCCATCAAAATGGATATCAACTTCTCCTTTATATTCATACGCCGATCCTAACAAGTTAGGACCATTATTATATTCACCTTCTTTGTGCTTGACAATTTCATACTGTACTTTTGTCTTGCCCGATGTAAGCAAATGGAGAAGATTTACCATCGCCACATATATAACCTGGGGACCACCCCCCACCGCCGCAATTCCTGCCTCGACCATCATATCACCACCTATTGCCATATCATCAGCACCTATTAACACACAATTTTCGCCCGTTACATTTTTATTTTTTATCTCAGTATCTGGTATAGATACACCAGGCATTATCAGCCGTATTAATATTTTTTTTAATGAAGGAATATATTCAATATTTCGCAAATAATAGCTCAGTTCTCTTGAAAACCTAAGCCAATTTTCATGATCTGTATAATGGCTATATTCAACCCTGTACATTTTTTCAGCAATTTCAGAGCTATATCTTTGAATAAATGCTTTAAAAATTTTGGCTACACTCAGTTTCTTTTTTACTTTTTTTGTTGTCAGGTCAATCCATTGTATACAATGATTTGCTCCACTACCACAAAGCAATGCAACCTCTGTATTAGAAACAGGCCATGCTGTTTCAGAATGGCAATCATCAGATGAATAAATCTCTTCTTGAGCAAAAACACCATCATCTTTTTGATACACTGTATAAAATTTATTCATTCCACAGTGCCACGTAATTATATAATGCCCCTCAGGATGGGCACAGAGGATTCTTGTCTGATAAGGACTGCCTGTTTCGTTATATTGCACGGCGGGAATTTGATTTTTAGATTTTATAAAATAGTTACCATTATCTGTTTTGCAGTACAAAACATTATTAACAGCGACATATGTTTTCCCCTTAATTTCAAAAGGACCAACAACTAATGTGTCCTTATCAGCAGAACCTAAAAAACACTCTTTGCCTTCTTTGTCCAAAAGATATAGGCCAAAGGTACCATTATGGTCATCAGAACCACTTCTACTTACAAATCTATCACTCATATAATGCAATACCTTTGCTGCACTCCCAAGCCACTTTAATATATCTTTGCAGTATATAGGAAAAAGTTCCTGCTGTTCTTCTTGCGTCAACTTTTTAGATTCTATCTGCAGCGGTAATGCTTCTTGTACTTCCGTTTTAATTTCATCAGGAAGCTGTAAATACACTATTGCACCATTGCCACTCAACTCATTCATTTCTTCTTTTTCCATACAAAATAGGGAACAGCTCAATGTTATAAAAGAAAAAAACAACAAAGTTGCATACTTCATACCAGAACACCTCTGTAAAAATATTTCAAATTTTTTACCCAGTGTATACGAAATGCACAAAAATATAAACGGCGGGCAAAAATAGAGATGTATATTTATATCAGTTCAAGCAATTTTGGATTTTGAGTTTCCAGTGCAGCTGCAGCGTATCTGGCAAATTTGATATTCGGCCATAGCATGCGATAAAGGCATGTTTCTTTATCTTGTTTAATAAGTTTGTATGGTGATGACAAAACTGAATCATAGTTCTTAATGCAACGTTCCAAACGGTGTTCCATATTTTTTGTCAGTAATACATCATAACGGTTGAGATTTTGCTTTTTTATCATTCCCGCACATGCTAGCTCCTCCTCTGCTATACAGGTATATTGTGGAAACAGTAAAGGATTTTTATACGTAGCATGTGCAAATCGTTCTTCTTTTTTTGTTTCCTCTTCTGTCAAATGTTTTTTACGGTTTTTAATTCGTTTTTTTATGTCTTTGACAAGAAGCTTTTTAACTTCGTTGTAAACAAATTCAAAAAGATAGACTCTTTTCTCTTTTTTTATATTTTCCAGAAACCTGCACTGTTTTAACGTAGTATAGACAATGGGCAAGTGAGATTGCCCTTCTTGATATGAGCTTATGTAATTGAGAAAAACGGTGCTGCCTATATACAACGGATTATTAACAAAACTCACAATACCAATACCATCTTCAATTTTCTTGTCTTTTTTGAGCAGCCAGGCACAGGCGGCCTGAATCAAAATCTCCATCTCGCTTATTTTATCATGGGTATGATAAAAATGCTGATATTTTGACATTTTATAAGGAATCACCCGTGCTACAGAAGCTTTCTTTTCTTCTTCAATCTGATACGGTATTTTTAATTTTTTTCTAAAATGATCACCGGTACTTTCTATAACTTCATATTCCAGCTTTATCCATTCTTGCCCTAATAACTCTGAATAAAAGGCTTTGACCACCGCTGAGTATGATTTTTCCTTGTATATCAGATTTATAGTTGGACCAGTTATTGTTATAGTTAATGCTAATTTTTCAGATATGGGAATATAGTCAATATCGCTTAATGAACAAAACACACAATCTGGTTGCCCCACCATTTTTTCAAAGTCTATATTTTTTTTATAGACATCCCACACTTTTTCAGAAAATTTCGCATAAAATTTTTCACTAATTTTATTAAAAATAGCATGTATATCAACTGTTTTTTTTATTTTATTCTCTGCAAAATTAAATAATGCAACATATTTAGAATCATGCATGTCGCCATAGAGCAATGCAACCTCTTGAGCAGATACAGGCCATGCTTTTAGAGCTTCTTTACTATTTTTAAAAAATCTCTCTCGGGCAAACGTTCCATCTTCATTTTGATACACTCTGTGCCATTCTCCTATGGCATTGCCTGTAATAATATACAAACCTTTGGGATGAGCACAAAGTACTTTTGTACCTACTCTATTTTCATCAAAAAGATATCGGACACCCGTTGGAATCTGATTTTCAGATTTTACAAAATCACCGCCTTCTGATCTGTACCATAATAAAGTATCAATAATAATATGCTCTATTCCTTTTATAGTAAAAGGGCCCACAATTGGCGTATCTACGTCTATCTTACTCACAGAGCATTTCTTTCCATTAACATCCGCAAAACAAAGATGTCCAGCTCTTTTCTTGATTTCTCTCGCAGGCAATATATCCGTTAAAACAAGTAACGGTTTAATAAAAGTTGCGGGATGTATATGCTTTAGAACTTGTCTGACTTTATCTGTACGATAATATATCACATCTCGATCTTTTTTTGTCAACTTTTTTTGGTACTTACAGAGAGGTATTTCTTCGATAATTTTTTGTTTAAGTTCAAGAGGAAGATGAAGATATGCTATTGCACCATCACCATCAAGCTGACGAATTTCCTCTTTTTCCGCACACCAGAAAAGATCATGAAAAATCAACACAAAAAAAAGTAACAAGTATGCATATTTCATACCAGGACACCTCTGTAAAAAAAATTCAAATTTTCTACTCAGTGTACAAATGATGAGCAAAAATACAATGGTCAAAAAAGATACACTCGTTTATTATGCTGAAATTTTTAACGTTGCACCGTGCGCTCACGGTCATAACGTATTATTGTAAAGTAATTTTCATTTCGATACGGCAGTGGCTGCAGCACCCGCCCCAACTGCCGCGCATTTTTTTCATATGTTTCATACCGTTCTTGTTCCCACATTGTCTTTATTTTGGTAAATATGTGATATTCTCCCAACTCAGAAAGATGTATGGCATCTTCATGATATTTTTCCTCCTCTGACAACTTTCTGCAAGGATTATCTTTTTTTTTAATATTTTGATCATCATAAAATTGCCAATTCGTCATTGCAATCTTAAAATTTCGTAAACTGAAATAAGTCTCTGCTATCAATTCCTTATTCCGATACACCTGTTTAAAAATTTGTTCTCCCTTTTTTTGAGCTGCTCTCTCATAAGAATCCCTACACAATGGATTTTTCCAAAAGTCCCTATTCCCCAATAAATCCTTATAAAAATATATAGCCCCTTTAAATGAATATAAGGCATGTGAAATACTTATATGCATTACAAAATAGTTATTTATAATATCCTCTTCAACTCCATGATGCTCTTTGAGATGACCAATTTCATGCTCAATAACTCTATTCCGAAATAAATAAATATCAGAATAGCCAATATTAAACTCAATCTTCGGAGTTGTTTTTACTATAGCCCGATAAGATAATCCTTCTTTTACAAAAACAATCATTGGATTCTTAGCACATCCACTAACATATTTATTTTTCGTTATTCCTATAGAAACTGCATCAGGATTAATACCTACAAGTGCAAGTTTTTTTTTGGTTACATATTCCATTCTTTTTAACATAGTAGAATCCCATACGGCCTGCTTTGAGGGTTTTGTGTACAATTCATCAAGTGTTTTTTTTGCCACCGCTATTTTGCACTGTAAATCTTTCCAATCTTTATCGGAAATTTTTAACTTTTCTTTTACATCCTTATAAGCTTTTTCCTGTTTTTTCTCCAAACGTTTAATGTATGCTTTTGGTGTATATTTTTTTGGATTACTGTCTAACGCAAAAAAAAGATTTACTTGTGCTAAAAGAATAAAAAATAGCAATAAAATCATATCTATACCTTTAACTTACAGTTCTTGCAAAATTTGCTGCAAATCCCATTTACTTTGTTTTTCCCACGCATCTTTCACAAGTGTGACAAAAGTATCATTAGATGATCTCTTCAGCTCAAGACCATCTAGTCCCTGTCTGGATAATGGAAACAGACGACGATCTTCATATGTGGACTCTGCAAATAACGCTCTTTTCTTTTCACCTTCTTCTGTATCCTCGGCTACATAATTCTTGTCTTCGATTTTAAATGGCCCCACTACTGATGCCTTTTGACCAGCCTTTCCTACAACATGTTCTTTGCCATCAGCATCCAAAAAATAAAGCAGCCGAGCATCTATATTTTCGCCATACCGGATCCATTTCAAAAAGCTGGGTTGACCTTTTGGAGCATAGTTACAATAGAGAGGGAAAAATTTTTTTTGATCTTCTATTTCAATCTTTTTTAAGTACAAAAAAGGCTCCTCTTGAATTTTTTTTCTAATTTCAAGAGGAAAATTGATGTACGCCATTGAGCTCGCACCATCAAACGTGAGCAGCTTTTCTTGTTCCATACAAAAAAGAGGTCCATACGATGTGGCAACATACAAAAATAACAAATATCCATATTTCATATGATAAATATCCTAACACTACATATTTTAACATTTTTAGTAAGTGTATCAACAATCCATAGAAATACAATCCTTAAAAAGGGTATTTATTTTTACTAATTTACAAAAAAAACCGGTCTGTTACACTTGTTTTATACGATACAAAAGCACTCTTTTTAACAGTACGAGCATGTCTAGACTATGGATTTAAAAAATAAAGACCTCAAAAATTTTACACCTAATACTATTCGTAATTTTTCCATTATAGCCCATATTGATCATGGCAAATCAACCTTGTCAGACCGGCTTTTAGAAATCACCGGCACAATATCAGATCGCGAAAAAAAAGAACAATTTCTAGACAAGCTGCAAGTTGAGCGGGAACGGGGAATCACCGTCAAAGCCCAGTCTGCCTCGATGTTTTACACATTCAATGGCACGACATATTTGCTTAACCTTATTGATACTCCCGGCCATGTCGATTTTAGTTACGAAGTATCACGGTCGCTCTACGCTTGTCAGGGAGCTGTCTTGCTCGTTGATGCCTCACAGGGAGTACAAGCGCAAACCATGGCAAATTTTTACCTTGCTTTTGACCAAGATCTGACCATTATTCCGGTCATTAACAAAATAGATCTGCCAACAGCGCATCCCGACACTATTAAGGTGCAGCTGGAGTCTTTATTTGATTTCAAGCCGCAGGATGTCATTCTCGCATCAGCCAAGGCATCGATCGGCATTGAAAATATTTTACAAGCTATTATCGCCCGTATCCCAAGCCCCAAAGTAAGTCTTGAAAAACCGCTCCGCGCCCTTTTATTTGATTCATGGTTTGATGAATATCGCGGCATTATTTGTCTTATTGCATTGCACGACGGTTCCATAAAAACCGGCGATCATATTACCCTTGCACAGTCAAAGATATCGTACGAAGTGCTCGAAGTTGGTCTGATGTACCCCGACCCCCATCGCACTGATGCGCTCTATGCGGGACAAGTCGGCTATCTTATTACTGGTATGAAAACGGTCAAAGAAGCCCGTATCGGGGACACCGTTTACCACACCAAATCTCCCGTCCCTTTATTTCCTGGTTTTAAACCGTCCAAGCCAATGGTTTTTGCCGGCATATATCCAATCGAAAATGAAGATTTTGAGCAACTGCGTGAAGCGATTGAAAAACTTACCCTCAATGATGCAAGTATCACGGTTGAAAAAAAGACATCGGTCGCTCTTGGCCTTGGATTTCGGTGCGGATTTTTGGGGCTCTTGCATATGGATGTATTTAAGCAGCGCCTCGAGCAAGAATATAATATGACCGTCATTGCAACAGCGCCAAGCGTGTTGTATAAAATAAAATTAAAACATGAAACAGATCTTATTCCAATAGAAAATCCATCAGAGTTCCCTGACCCCCAGCAAATTGAAGAAATATTCGAACCGGTCATTAATGCAACTATCATTACTCCAAAAGAATATTTAGGAGCAATAATAGCGTTGTGCCAAGAAAAACGGGGAGCGCAGCAGTCTCTTAGCTACATGGATGAACATTGCTTAATTTTGAAGTACACGCTGCCACTCGCAGAAGTTGCCACTGATTTTTATGATCAGCTCAAATCTATAAGCTCAGGATACGCAAGCTTTGATTATGAAGAAGCGGGATATAAGACGTCTGATCTGGTCAAAATGGATATTCTTTTGAACGGAAAAGCAATTGACGCATTATCACTCATTGTCCATGAAGACAAAGCCTATTACATCGGCCGCGATTTAGTCAGCCGCCTGCGCACCATCATTCCGCGACAGCTTTTTGAAGTCATTATTCAAGCCGCCATTGGCTCGAAAATTCTTGCCCGCGATCGCATCGCTCCATTGCGCAAAGATGTAACGGCAAAATGTTATGGTGGCGATATTACACGAAAACGAAAATTATGGGAAAAACAAAAAGAAGGTAAAAAGAAAATGAAGCAAGTTGGAAACGTTGAAGTTCCTCAAGAAGCGTTTCTTACTATTCTTAAAAAATAAAAAGGAAGGACCATGCAAACGGCAACGCCTGATGCAGTTGACAGTAGAGAATTTTCAGGAAGCATCTATATTTTTCATGCATTTGATATTGGCGATGATGTCAATTTTGATAGAATTGAACATACTCGGGCAATTACAACGCTTCCCAAAAGTTGGCCAAAATATTTTAAAAATTATCACATCCCGCTCACCGTTGAACTCCCGCATCCCCATTCTGATTCTCACTGTATTTCATGTAATGTCCACAGTTTTGGTGCAATCTCACTCACCTACCGCATTCCCTTCACTGATACGCTAAAAAATGTGCGTCGCGATTTTAACCACATTGCAAATAATTATTTGGAGCAAAGTGTTATCGACGCCAAGTCAATTTACCGCCGAATCAACCGCTTTATCACCAAACCGTACTTTTTTCAAACACGCTCATCATATATTGTCATGCAGATTGATCCACAAGCTGATCTTGACATTTCAGAACTGCAGCGCCAGTATAGTGGCACCATCGCATCAACACTCCGTTTTGAAACAGAGACATTATCTGAATATCAAAAAAATGAAATTTTAGAATCTGCTGTCGGCTATTTTCGTGGTGATCTGATTATTATCGATACCGATGCTGCATTTTTATATGACGATGAGTATGAAGAACTTATCGGACTTTTTGAGTTTGCCAATATACAACAGCTCGAGCTCCGCTACTTCGATCGCCTCCTTGATCAAAAATTAAATCAAATTTATGAAGGCGAAGTACGCCGTTCACCGTTTACCGCTTATCTTCCTTTTCTAAGCCTCGTTATGAATGACCCTATTGGGCAGCTGGGAAAATTAAAGGCGGACATCTCCGTCATTATCGAGCGGCTGGAAAGCAGTGTTAAATTGGCAGGTGAGCCCTATTTTTCTGAAGTATACGAACTGCTGGTCAACAAACTTGATATTAAAAATTGGCGAGACAGTATCGACCGCAAGCTCCGCATTGTCGAAGATGTGCAACGGGTATACCAAAATAAGGTTGACTCCATTCGCGAGGATATGCTATCAGTTCTTATTATTATTTTAATTTTTATTGAACTTGTTATTGGTATTCTCCATTACATGAAATAGCCATGCAAATACAATACATCAGCGGGCAAAAAAAATTACCACTCTATTTTTGTCTCTTCAGTATCCTTTTTTTTGGTTGTAGTGCAGCAAAAGAATATGTTGAAGAAAAAGAATCTGTTACGCAATTACCTCTGGGCAACTTTGCACTGCCGGCCTCTCAACAGCCAGGGCCGCTTTTTGCTTTTGGCCAAAATATTCTTGATAAAAATGACTTACAATTTTTTGCATATCTGGTGAGCACCATCGGCCCACAAAAAAATTATTCTGACTTTATACCAAGCATTTTATATGCCGTCAGTGACGAATTTTCTCTGCTCGTCAATTTTCCTATTGCCGTCCACTATAAGCTTGACTCTGACAAATCGGCTGGCATTGCAGATATTTCCGTCCAAGCTGAATGGGCATTTTACGGAAAAAATACTCTCACCACTGCAGCAGAAGGAACCATAGTCATCAACGTTGGATTTCCCAGTGGATCATTATCAAAAAACCCTCCTACGGGCTTTGGAGGTATGACTGTTTTTGTTGGTGCGACGCTGAGCTATGGTACCATAGATTGGTACATTTTCACCTCTCAAGGCACACTGCTCACCACATCTCACAAACAATCAAAGCTTGGCAATCAATTTCTGTATCAATTTGGCGTTGAATATTGCGTTAATTTTATACCGGGCTGGATTACCGCATTTATGCTTGAGTTGCACGGAATATTTACACAACGAGAAACTCTCAAAGGCGTCATTGACGTCAATACCGGCGGCAACATTTTTTTTGCTGCACCTTCAGTCTGGTTTTCTTCAGAACATTTTATCGCACAGGCCGGCTTTGGTGTTCCCATTACTCAACATGTCAACGGCATACAACGGAAAACAAACTTTGTTGTCGCTTTCGACTTTGCATGGAAAATATAGCATAAAACAATTGGGAATTACCGGTTTGCATTATGTTGACTTTCTCCTCAAGAACTTCTCCCCTCTACTTACCATGTTTCCCCTCCCCCCGTTCGTCCTGAGCAAGAGCCTGTCCTGAGCTTGTCGAAGGGTCGAAGGATACGGGCATGATATTCAAAATAAAGATAAGTTGCATGGGATTCACCATAATTTCTTTACCAAATCTTTTTTCTGTAAAAATTTTATCATAATTAATGCAACTTAAATCTTATTCAAAATTTTTGCTTGCATCCTTTTCACTCCACTCATTCTTTATCTCCATTCGTTCCTCATGGAGCCTCGAAGAGACGGAGCAATTGAAGGATTAAAAATTGTCTATCAGACCGCCCAGTTGTTTTTCCTCAATACATTTCGCTGCCCTTATAATTGCTTTTTCCTCTTGTTCTTTTAACCATGGATAATTTCCATCACCCTGGCCAGTGGGATTTTCTACTCTACAATCAAAAAATACGGCTGCCATTTTTTCATTTTTTTTCATAGCCGTTTCTACTACATAGCGTGCCAACAAATGTTTTTGCCAAAATTCCTGCCTTTCTTTCATGACTGATAATAAATGTTTTATTATTGCTTCAGCGGTAAAAATATTATTGTGTTTAATTGCCAAACTAAATGCCTTCTCAAAGCTTAACCTATCTACCTCTATGCCAAGCTCAAGAACTTTTTTACTGAATGCATATATATCTTTACCGTCATTATTTTCTTTATTTTCTTGAAATGATTCATCAGTCAATATGGGGCCAATAAATGCTTCTTTTTCTTTTTTAGTATACTTATCATTCCCCATAACACCTTCGATCATGGCAAGCATGTAAGGGTCCAGAGAACCGTCAAACAAAGCATTTCTATTTCGGCCTTGTATTGTATCTAATGCAGAAGTATACCTGAAAAGCAATTTCGAATCGGGTGCATAAAGACCCTGCAACCATTTTTTATTTTCTTGAGCATTTCTCAGCATATTTTGACGCTCAAAAAAAATCGCCGCATCTTCATTGCACGATTTACACAAAACATCATGATACCACGGAAATCTTTGTAGAATTTTTTTATGCTCAATCACCATATTCCAATGATAGGTTTTAAGTTGCCTGTTGAGTTTTATATCTCCAACTAGATCTCTAACTTCTTTTACGTTGAGTTTTATATCTCCAACTATATCTCTAACTTTTGATAACACCTTTAGTACATCTTTTACTATGCGCATACCATACATTTCTTGAAACATCATGAATGATAAAACAGCAGCACAAAAAACTCGTAAACTTTTCATTCAAATACCTTTATACCGTTAAAAAAAATTTGTTCTTATTGTATAGCTTTACCACTTTTGTTGGCAACAGCTTCTGGAAACAATATCTCTTCTTTTTTTACTATTGGTTTTGTAAGAAGGTCAAAGATGCGCTTATTTTTTTTCTGCTCGGCCACATTCAAACACCTGCCCAGAACCCGGTTTGCGTACATGTTTTTCTGTTCCTGTAAATATTCTACTATTGCCGTCGTTACATCAAAATTTCCATTCCCATTAATGATTTCTATAATCATGGACTCGCAATCCTTTTCATTTCCTTCTATGCCAAGCGTAAGAACGGTTTTGCAAAATTCACGAATCTCCCTACCTGACTTTTTCTGTAATTCTTTATTGCTCAACACGGGTCCAATAAATTTCTTTTTTTCTTCTCTCCCATAAAAATAATTTTTTCGAACACCGCGCAACATTGCCAACATAACAGCTCCTGTGGAACCATCATATAAAGGGCCCCCATTCTTCTCCAATATTATTCCGTACGTCCCATACGTCCTTTCTAGAAAATCCCCCTGCATGGCCCCATATGCAGCATCAAATGATTGCACAGAAATAGTATCTCTTAATCCATATTTTTCAGCGTGCTGCAAAAAACCTTCTCGCATCTCTTTTCGAGTGGAAAACTGTGTCGCATCTTCTCGGCATAGCCAGCATAATCTATCATGGTCTGCAGGAAACGAGCGTAAAATCTCTGCATGATCTGAAAAATTAATAAACTTCTTGGCAAGCCTATCAGACACTTTAATCTCTTGTTTTGTTATACACTTAAAGCTTGCTTCTTCAATTTTTCTTCCTGCACCTGAAGCAAAAAATTGCACTAATGGAAGCATCCCATACATTTCTTGAGGAATCATCAATATTACAACAGAAACACAAAAAACTCGTGATAGATTCATGTAACGCCTTTCTGTACATTGAAATTTTGTTTTCTTATTTTCACGCCTTCACGGCAATACTCACTTTTGCTGGTCGCAACACTTTACCCTGTAAAAAATACCCTTTTTCTAAAACTTCGACAATCGAACCTGCTTCATGAACATCAGTCGATACCTGCATAATCGCTTCATGGTACAACGGGTCAAAAAGATCATAATTATTCATGGGTTCTACACCAAATTGAGACAACATCGTGTCAAATGATTTGCGAATCAGTAAAAAACCTTCCAGCCATGAACTGCTTGTTCCCGTTACTGGTGTTGTTTCCATCTGTTTAAATGCACGATCAAAATTGTCAGCAATTTTTATGCACTCTTTAAAAATAAGGGCCTGATACGCATAGCGAGAAAACTCTTCGTCCTTCATTGCTCGCCGCTTGAAATTTTCAAAATCAGCGCTCATGCGAATACATTTTTCTTTCCACTCATCAAGCATCTGACAACAATCATCTTGTTCTTGTTCAGTCATGTCTGATAGGATATCTTCCCTGTTTTCATTTTCTCTATCATTATTCATTGGAAAAACCTCTTTAAAATCATCAATTTTACTTTAACTTATAAAAAATTAAGTATACCAAAAAGCATGAAATGAGCAAGAAGAGTATCTTTTTTCACACATTTTCCTTTTCTTTTACGCATATTTTTTCTATATCTATACACAGACACTGTTTTAGAATACGAGGATGTTGAGGATTGTTATGAACCGCATATATGTCAGCCGTTTACTCGCTCTGGTTTTGTTCATTTTTCCGACGATTCAGCACTGCTATGATAACCCTCACTTTTACCGTGCAACCAATTTTTTCCCTGAACCGCGCCTTGAAAAAGACTGGCTCTTTTCTTTTGACGCCACGTTTGGCGGTGGACGGACAAAACATGGGAGCAATGATCATCGGCATACTGTTCCACTCCTAGACACATTTGGCACCACGCGAGCGCAGGATATCGGCATTGGTGTACCAAATAAAACTGTTGCCAATCCCCTTGATCTTATTTTGATTGAACTGTCACGAGTACCAGGACGAAGCACGTTTGGTACATTTTCCGTCGCAGGAAAATTTTCTATTCTTGAGCTCAATATGCAGCTGTACCAAAATTTTTGTCGTGGATTTTTTTTCAATGCCCATTTACCGGTGCGAAGATTTTCAACAACCGATGCTGTTTTTACTGATCTGTCACCGAATGATGACATCTATCCAAACAAAAACACGTTTATCTGGCAACAGTTTGTCGGCTCTTTTAATGCGATATTGCAACGATATGGCCTGACGAGCAATAATGTTACACAAACTGGTGTGGGCGATTTAACTTTGTACCTAGGCTGGACCTCAAATTACCAAGAATCAGAAGTTCTTGATTTTATCGACATCACTTTTAAAATGGGCATTCTGGCACCAACAGGAAAAGCAAAAAATAAAACTGAACTATTATCTCTCCCATTTGGGTATAATAAACATTGGGGCTTTCCCCTGAGTGCCGCATGTTCACTGGGAACGTGTGACTGGATCACCATTGGTGGTTATGGAGAAGTGATATTCTTCCTGCCACGCACACAAACAATTCGCATGAAAACAAGTTCTCGGCAACAAGGTATTATCAAACTTGCAACAGGAGAGGCAAAGGTCCATGAAGGTATTGTCTGGCATGCCGGTGGCTACTTTAAAGCTGATCATGTTGTTTGCGGACTTTCGTGCGGTTTTGGATACTCATTTGCATCACAAAATAGAACAAACCTTGATGCACAACAGCCCATTGTTTTCCCCTATGCAATTATTAATAATGATGAAGAGCTCCGCGGTTTTCAAATGCAAGTGGTACATCTGTTTGCTGATTACGATTTTGCCACTGAGGAACGGCTCTACGGACCACGCGCCGGTTTATTTGTCAATGCGCAAGTTTCAGGAAAAAGAACGTATAAGACGAGCGTCGGGGGCCTCAGTTTCGGTTTTGATATTGTCTGGCGCTGCTGAAATATGCAGTAAAAAAATACAAGGAGTAGTATGAAAAAAATTTTTTATTCTGGCGTGCTCTCTTTTTTTTGTTTTACCATTATAGTCCATGGCGTTGTTATTATTCGGGGCGATAGTACAACTGCCCCTTTTGGTTTTACGGTACCCATCACCGCAACGCTCTATGATCAAGCCAGTGGTTCATTTTTTGTTGGCCTAACCACCGGGGCTGCAGAGTACGCTCTTTCACGGGCAGATCGGCCATTTTATACCTCACCTCAAAGCTTTATTCCCATTGCAGGCGAGGATTCTATTATTACTAATATTGGTATTGATTTTTTAGCACTTTCAGCACCAACAACACAAAACTTTGCAACAATCGTTCTTGTTCCCGCAGGAGCGGAAGCATTTTCTGGCACCTCTTTAGTGGGAACAAATGAAACGGGTTTTTTGGTCAGCGCCGCAGCACCCCTCAATGACAGTACTGGCGCAGAACCAACCCCGGGTATTGTCGCCCTTACGGCAACAAATACATATGCATTAGCTGCAGTGCGCGGATCAAGTGCAGGGATGCCAGAAGCTTTTGGTATTGGCGACAGCACAAGCGGCATAGCATTGGCTCAGGTTTCACAAGCAACGAATGAGATTACCATAACGCCCCTTAATGCAGAAACGGGTCTACCTATAGAAGCAGAGGGTGGCGCTGCTCTTCTTTTTAATAGTCAAAGCGAAGTATTAAGAACGGCAGGAAGCAGCAATGTAAGTTTTTCTACTGTTGCAGAAGATGTCAATCAACTTGCGCTTTTTTGGGACAGCAATCTTGCTCAGGCATATATCGGCGTCCGTATTTTAACCGGCACCGCTTCGACAGACATTGGCAAGGGAGCGGCCATCGTAACATTCAGCGAACCCGATCAAGAAGGTAGACTTGAACTTGTCCCGATTGTAGATGATGCCGTTCTTGAAACAATGAGCGCAGGTACCGATTATGTCCTTTTTGCACAGGGATCAATGCAATCAATAACCATAAAGAGTGTCGCTGTCATGCACACAAGCACTGGTTTAAGTTATTTAATTGTCAACGGCAATGCATTTCCAACAAATATGGTTAACGATGATTTTTTTGCATTTCCCCTTATTGACAATCCCGGCGAACCCGGCAATGGCTCACTTGCAAACGTTAATGCACCGCTTATTGATGGCGTTTTTCAAACACCACCAGCAACAGCCAATGATCTGTTCAATACCAACAGCATAGAAGCGCAGGTTGGTGCAGGAACTTTTCCCTTACAAAATAGCGATGATATTATCAATCAAATGTCGGTCGTTGGAGACACCGTGTATGTCGCTCCCGGTGGAACAACAGATGCAGGTGTCTTTTTCTCACAAGCTCTTTTTGGTAGTGATGGAAAAATTGCTCGCTGGACACCCTGGGCACTTCGTGCAACGCCACAAGATGCCTTTGAGCAGACAACAGCAACTCTTGCGACAGTCGGATTTTTTGCCGTTGATACAGCAACAGGAAATCTTTTTATGGTAGATGGTGAAACAAGCATGTTTGTCGGTGTCAGTAGCTGGATTGGCCCTCAAGTAATACAAGCACTCAATCCTAATACTGGTACCATTGAACAAGTGTATTCACCTGATTTGGTCACACAAGTGTCAAAAGTTCTTGTTAATGGGTGCTACTGCATGCTTGATTTAGATGGCGCAACGCGTGGCCTGCAGGAAACTGCCAGCCGCTATGCCCTGTTTGGCGGCAGCAATATCATTGTATTCACGCTCATCAGCACAGCAAATGAGACGGGACCTGACACTGTTACGGTTAATTTTAATAATGCTGAAAATTTTCTTACCACCTCTTTGCCAACTGCTGGCCCCATACTTGCTCTTGAATATAGTCGACAACCGCTTCAAAACCTTGCCGGCGTCCCTCTTGGCAACATAAACTACTTTTTTGCCGCTGCACAAAATGGACTTTTTGCCTTTGCTAATGCAGCAGGTGGTGGATTTAGCGCTGATCAACTTAGATTACTCAATGCTCCTCCATTCACATCAGGATCGTGGCAAAAAATTTCAAGCACGGCACTGCCCGGAACACCAATCGATATCCAATGCAATGGAAACAATCTTTATATTTTAATGGCACAACCACAAAAAGATCAAACTATCACCTACTCACTTTATAATCTTGGCATAATCGGCAACGACACTGTTGCAGAACTTTTTGCTCCTGATAATCTCGATATCATCGCACAAAGCGGCGTTGGCGTTTTTGAAGATGTCTCTACTTTTTTTGGTATGCGCATTGTCGCCACAGGACAAGAAGCAACTATTACAACAGATCAAACGCAATTTCAGCGGGAGCAAATAATACTCGCCACAAATCAGGGACTTTTTGTATCGCAGGCAAATCAAGACCCTGATGAAAATCCCGATGCTATTTTGGGCATTACAACGGCGGGTGATCAAGATGCTGCGGACTGGCAACTTGTTGTTACACCAACTCCCGTTGCCTATTCTGCTGTTTCTGGTATTGAAACACCGGTTCAACACACGGTGTGGCCTGCAAGCATTGATGATGCCAACAATTTCAAAACATTTGATCGTAGCTCAATTCACCAAATAAGTGGCAGTGGAAATGACACCGGAACCGACTCTGCTTTCAGTCCTTTTTTGCCCGAACCGTTTAACAGCAACAATCCTGCCATTACAACGCTTGATCCCATCATTAATTTTTGGACCGATGGCGCCCGCCGCTTTTTCACTCTCGATCAGTTCAGCACCCCCTACTTTGAAACACAACTCGCCGTATTTCCCTACAATACAATCGCTGCTGGCGTTACAACAATAGCACCCCTGACTAATCCAACCTTTAACTCAGTCAACCGTTTCTTCTGGGCTCAGGCAGTTGGCGCATCAGGACTTGTATGCGCAGGAACGGATAGCGGAATTGTCGCATTGGGGTAAAAAAATACTTTGTAGAAGCTCAGGGAACAGGAAAAGATCGTATTTTCTTTTAACTCCACTCATCCTTCGTGGAGCCTCAGAGGAAAAGAAAAGATCATGTTTTTTTAACTCCATTCGTTCCTCATGGAGTTTCAGGGGAAAAGAAAAAGGTATAATTATCTTTCCCTTCTTCTACATCCTTCAACGGAGTCCTTCGGGGACGGAGTGGAAGGATATTAAGCCTTCCAGGCGGAGCAAAGGATACTCAAGCTCAGGACGAACGGGGGAAGGGGATAATCGCAAAATAAGGATGATTTTGCGGGAAATTACAACTGTTTTATGCTATACATCCTTCGTGTAGCCTCTTAGGCGGAGTCGAAGAATAATGCTCTAGTAGCTCCTTTTTAGCAAAAAACCTCCCCTATCTTTTATAAATATTTCTACTTGACATTATTTTTATTACTGATATAATCGATAATTATAGTTGAAATATCTTAAAAAGGAGTGTTTATGAAAAACGTAATAAAAATAACAATGATCTTTGCCCTCATTATACCGGCAGTTCCAGTACATGCCATGAGTTTCTTTGGCAAAGTAGCACAAAGAATGAAATCTTCAGCATCAAGAGTTCAGGCTCGCAAAACAGCCATGAATTCTCGCCGCAAAAACCCAGTTACTATACAAAAAAGAGCGTATGAAAGATGCCCTTATGATATTCTTGGCCTTCCTAATTCAGCAACAAAAGAAGAAGTAAAGAACGCTCATCGTGAGCTTGCCAAAATGTATCATCCTGATCACAAACCTGAGCATGAAAAAAAAGATGCCGAGGAAATGTGTAAAAAGATAAATTCAGCATATGATGCTATTACGAAAGAGAATAATAGCAATACAAATAATAGTAATGGCTCAATATATGAAGCATATGTATATGCAAGCTGGGGATCTGGGTGGCCATTCAATGTACCAGACGACCAACAATTTAAATGGACGTATAACCAGAACACCTTTGGTCATGGATATTGGCAGTTCGGAAATTTTTATCATGATCCATTTATGAGCTCAGGAAACAAAGAAACAGATAAACTTATTAAAGAAGAATATGCACGCCTTGATGAACTACTCAATCTTTACAAAGCATGGGAAGCGTCTTATGAAAAAGCTCCAGAATCTCAAGAAACTTGGGAAGCATTTTGTCGATATTCTGATCGGTGGAAAAAAGTACACGAAGCCCGTATTCTTGAAGGAAAATCTCGTGATTTTCGCAACCTAGAAGATAGAGCTTGGAAATATGAATGTACATTACATGAACAATTGAAAGAACAACAAAGAAATATGAGAAACAATGCATCAGAGATTCGCCCTTGGAAAAGACATGCTTGGAAAACTTATATCATTACAGGATGTGCCATAGTCGGAATCATATTGCACCGGAAAAAAGCTCGCAAGAGAAAGCTTGAAGAAGAAAAGGCTCCTCTCTATTATCTTAGTAAATAGTAAAATAAAAACAATAGAATGGTTTAATGCTTGGAAAACTTATATAATTACAGGATGTGCCATAGCCGCAGTTGTACTTTGTGGGAAAAAAATTAAAGACAAAAAAAAGTAAAATTCTTTTGGGGCTTCTAAAAAAAAATCCGGAGTTTATCCTGAGCAAGAGCCTGTCCTGAGTAAGCTTCTCATAGAAGCGCGTCGAAGGAAAGGATCGAAGGGCGGAGTCGAAGGATGTATAACCCATAAAGATGCAATGCATGTTTATTTGAAACCGTCCTGAAAATACGGTCCCCCATACTAAAAAATAACGCAGATAAGAAAATCATTTTTTTTGTTATCTGTTGTTCATCAGCTATTTTTTGATTTTTAATAGAATGCCACAACTCAAGGGCTGTGTTATATACCTGCATGTATGGTGTTTGTGGAAACAACGTATCAAAGAACGTGTTCTCCACCTCAACAGCTTTGGCCTTGGACATAATACATATGAAAATAATAAGAAAAGAAACTTTTTTCCACATAGCTCCCCCCTGCTCTCATTGTCTCAAAAAAATAGCTTATTTGTCAATGAGATGCAAGAAATGGGGAAAAAAGCTTATTTTAGAAAAATAGTTTCAGATCAAAATGGCAAATCATCTTCAAAAGGAGGTTCATCTTTTAGATCAATTTCTCCTCCGACTGAAATTTCGATATCGCCAGTTTCTGAAGCCAAGCGAGCACCAGTTTTTTTGTTAGTCATTGGTTTTGCGCCAAACGGTTTTGAGCTTTTTGCCTGAGATACAAAGGATGTTGCCCCTTGGTCTACTTCCCCACCATCTGATTGTTGTTTGCTTTTAAGCCCATCCAAACCAAAAGAAGATTCACTACCTTCATATTCTGTCGATGATGCTGCTTCTGCAGAAGTTCCTTGTCCTAAAAAGACAACGCGATCAGCAACAACAGAATGTTTACTGCGCGTTCCCCCCGTTTGATCTTGCCAGGTGTCATATTTCAAGCGGCCTTCGACAAGAACTGAGCGGCCTTTTTGCAAATACTGTCGACAATTTTCTGCCTGAGCACCCCACACATCAATATCGACAAAACAGACTTCCTGTGTCATATTTCCCGTTTGCTTATTGCGAAACTGACGATTCGTTGCAATACCAAGACGGCACACTGCCTGCCCTGAAGGAAGCGATTTATAATCAGGATCGCGTGTTAAATTACCAATCAAAATAATACGATTAAAATTTGCCATGGAAACCTTCCGCTAAACTAAAAAAATAATTTATTTATAATAATAGCAGAAAATAAAGGTATTGCTATAACAAATTTACGTTTTTACGATAAAAAATGGATATCGATTGCGCATCGCGCTCACCAATTCCTTCTTTTGCTGCACCGTTTTTGTGTCATCAGAAAGAAACTGTATATGATTCGTCAAATCATAGTAATAGGTGTTGCGAACGCCCAGTATTTTGTTAGCCTTTTTCTTGAATATATGAATCTTGTACAACATTTTACCATACGCCTCATCACTGAGCGCATCGCCTGCTGCAATCAATATATCTTCAATATCGCAGAGCACCACATTGAGCGGTGTGTAATTTTTTGATCGCGCCCATCCACACAATTTATATAAACCATAGATCAAACCGGTCGCAGGAATAATCGCCGCTATTTTTAGCGGTAAATTCGACTCACGTTCTTTTGCATAGATTTTATCATTTAAATCATTTAATCGTTTCTCAAAATACACAATCAGATTATCAAACGTTTGAGCGCCTCCCACTGCTGCGTCATCAACCTTTAAAAGACCTACATCTGGATAACCTTTAACAAGTGCAGGGTTAATATCAGCCTTCCACGTAAAAGAATTTTTTTGCTTTTTCAAATAATCATCTACAAAGCTATTGGTATTGCCGATCTGCAAATTTTTTTCTATTTTTTCTATTATATCATTTGGAACATTGTCTTTTTTCATATCCTGTACCATACTCGCAATACGTTCTTTTTTACTTTGTTGCAATTTTTTTACTTCTTCAGTAAAACGAGGAATCTCACCAATATCTGATTTTTCTGGCATTTTGTTACCAAGAGTTGCTTCTTTCAAATCATGGAGGGGTTTTTTGACATATTCATCAAAATTCTTTTTGATATCAAACCCCATCAAACTTGTCCACGCAGCATTAATGAGCCCGTTCGGATCAGTGTAACAATATAGCGCAGCACCTCCTATTAAAGAATACGCAAGCCAGTTGCGAACAAAATGGTTCGGTTTTCGCGCATGGCTTAATGTTTCTTGTACGTTATAGGTATGATGGACAATTTCTTGATAATGATACGCACATTTTGCAAGGAGACTGTCAATATTTTGTGTCCGCCGCTGCGCCTCACTCCATTCTTTTATCGGCACAACATACAATGCATCAAGAATTGTACAAAATTCGGTCATCCATGCATAACACGTTTCGTTGCTCTGATTTGGCTTAAATGTATATAAATAGCGAACAACTTTGCCAAGCATCATATCATGATAATCTTTCATACTCTCAAGATCACGAATATTATGGTAAATTTCATCCTGCTGCTTTTTGCCAAAGAACCATTTATGAGGGGATTTGTGGAGAAAATATTTCCATTGATGTGTTTGCTGATCTTTCCAATAAACAATAGCATCCTGCAACATATCAATCGTGTGGACGATACTACGCACGGCACATTTGCCCAAAACAGAAACGGCTTTGAGCAGAAATATACACAACAAACGCTCATTGTATTCCCGATACTCTTTTCCTTCATCAGTGCCAAGCCAGGCTTGTACGCCATTCATGTAGCGCGCAATTTTTTTCGCCGTATTGGCAGTTATTTTTTTTTGTAATAATGATGTAAGTTCTTTGAAAATGTCCGGCATTGATGCATTAACCATGCCACTTTCTGCCGCAACATTATCATAAAAAAAGTTCACTGCGGGAGAATCAAACTCTGCGGCTTTTCGGTTTTTTACCCGATCAATCGCCTGCAACAACGATGATTGATTTTTTGGCGCTTGTGCACACAAAAAACCTGAGGCCAACGTACATGACAGTAAAAAAAATAGTCGTGTAAAAATCATATACATCCTTATATATCTTTAATTCTATAGTTTTGTTTATCATAGCACAAAAATTTTGTAATTTGAATTATTAATTACAATTACCGTAATTAATAATTCAAATTGAGAAGATTTAAGAAGTAGAAGGTTCTAGCAATAGATCGCGCTGCACCGCCACAAGCATAGAATGGACAGAATTAAGATCATTCTGCTTTTCAATATTTTCTATTTGAAATATAGAATTTAGACACTTGTCAAAAATCGTACTATATTCTTGCAGCGCCTTGCGCGTCGCTCCGGTCAATAAAGCATCAGAATCTGCAGATAAGCAGGGTGTCAACAGATCCATAACCTGTTGTTGAATGGATCCTATCAGCCGCACACAGGGGCACAAGAGCGGTGATTTTGCATCCGTTTGGTCACTATCCAGCGTGGTCAACACCGTGGCCGTTTCATATAACAGATCCCCAAGAAGCTCGCAACACTGTTCCCGTAATGCTCGTCGCGTTTTTTTAACAATTTTTGTAGAGCTTTTTTGCTCACACCATACCAGACTGGTCCCACCTATAAAAAACATCAATGCCAAAAATATTATTTTTCTTATCATATTTTTTCACTTTTTCCATAAAATTCTCCAGCCAATTGCCAGGTACTGCACTAATGTTGCTCCCATGGCACTCGCCATACCAACAATGGCCCCATAATACGTTTTCACCGGCGCAAAACCACAGAAATAACAAATAAGTAGCCAGACTATAAAAATCATCTGCATCATAGTTGTTGCTTTACTCAAATATGTCGGCACTATGGTCATATGTCTTTTTTTACACAGTAAAAAGAAAGTTCCTCCGATCTGGAGCATCTCCTTGACAATCATGCCAACAACAAGCCAGCGAGGAATGCCCAGTAACGGAATATGCATATAGGCAAGCACACAAAAACAGGACAAAATCAGTAATTTGTCTGCAATCGCATCCAAACATGCTCCCAAAAATGTTTCTTCATTAAAAAGCCGTGCGAGCGTCCCATCAACCACATCGCTCACTGCTGCGACAATAAATGCAACACACGCATGCAACCACAGCATTTTACAGATAAAAACAACAATAAAGGGGGTCAGCGCTATGCGCAGAAGCGTAAACAATGTCGATACTGTAATACGCTTTTCACGCACCGGCAGCTGACGAAAGCGGTAGAAAAAAAAATAGGGCAACGACAATCGTTCCATTTTCTCTATACCTCATGCAATAACGATAATAACCCTTAGTATACTCCATTTTTTAAAACTTGCCAGGTGCAGCGTACATATGCTATATATAGACCAATCTCAACATCATAATTTTTGCAAAGGATAATTGTCATGAAGCTGTATATAAAATATGGATTATATTTGTTAATAGGCCTGTTTTTTGCTGAAGTAAAAACTACTAATATTGAGACAAAACTGTTAGAAAAGTCAAGACAAAAGCTCATTATCTGCTACAAAAAAGTATTAAGAGCAAATGCTGCGTTAATAAAGAGACTTGACCGTAAATGTAAAAGACCTACTTCTTATACAGAACTAGAGAATCTTAAGAGAAACATTGAAAGCGCAAAAAAGTACCGTGCATGGATAATGGCTCTTAAAGAAATAGCAGAAAATCATTCTGGAGTTGATTTACATAACGCAAGTAAAAACCTCAATCTTTTGCGTTGTTGTCCCTATGACCGAGATAATAAAATTACAAATCAAGATTGTCACCTCTATAGAGCAGGTAAGGATTTTATTGAAGTCGATGAAGGCAATAATCTCGGATACTTAGCTGACCGAGTATAGTATAACTTCGAGGATGATAGTGATATATGAAGAAAATAATACAATTATTTTTATTTGTCATTACCATCAGCTCTTTCTTTACATATCCTTTTACGGAGCCCTTAGGCGGAGTCAAAAGGATATATTACACCGCCTCCTAAGCAAATGGCACCATCATAAAATGCGGCAAATTGACCTGCCGCAAGCCCCTGATCATTGTGCTCGAGCGCAACAAATAAGCGGCCGGCATCTTCCTGCACGGTGCATGCATATTTCTCTGGCCCATGACGGAGCCTGACAAACAATGACTTTCTTTCAGGTGCTCGTCCGGCAAACCATTGGCAATCTCGGACATACAACTCATTGCGTTTTTTGTCATCAGCATAATAGTCACGGGAGATAGAGACTTCATTCTTTTCAACATTCTTTGCCACTACATACCATGGTCCACCGCCCAAGCCAAGCCCTTGCCGCTGGCCAATGGTATAAAACCAAAATCCGTTATGTTTGCCAACAGTTGAGCCTGTTTCTTGTTCTATTAAGTTGCCCGGCAACTCTCCCAAATGGTGTTTAAGAAAATCACGAAACTTAAATGTTCCCAAAAAGCAAATTCCCTGGCTGTCTTTGCGATCCTGCGTTGGCAAATGGTAATCACGAGCCAATGCACGCACCGCTGCTTTTGTGTAACAACCGATGGGAAACAGCGCCCGAGCCAATTGCGGAGCTGACAACTGAGACAAAAAATAGGTCTGATCTTTTATGACATCGGGACTTTCGGTCAGCATTACTTGGCCGTTGTCACTGCTTACCTGTGCATAATGGCCCGTTGCAATTTTGTCAAAAGAACGGTCAATGGCGTCCCAAAATACACCAAACTTAATTTTCTGATTACATAAGATATCAGGATTGGGCGTATGCCCTTGTCTAACCTGATCAATGACAAAACTAACAACGGTATCCCAGTACTCTTTTTGGAGCGACAGAACTGTCAATGGTACCTCAAGCTGCGCACACACCGCTTGCACATACACAAGATCTTCTTGCCAGGGACAATTGCCCAAATAGGCAAGCTCATCTTCAAGCCAAATTTTCAGATAAAAAGCGTGACAATCGTGCCCCTGCTGCTTAAGCTCAGCCAATGCAACAGAACTGTCCACGCCCCCGGATACTAATACTGCAATTTTCATATTTTACAAAATCACCTACTTACATATTTTATAAACACCACTATCCTATTAGTATAAAGGTTTTGCACTATTTGAAAACATTCTAAAAACAGTATACAATAAGCCTGTAAAACATCATGTTTCTATCCCATAAGGTATGTGGCGCATCTATGAACAGTTTTTCGCTCTTAAAAGACAGTTTTTCTGATTATCTTCAACGCACGTTTCAATTAGAACCTGCATCGCTCGCATCATGTGAACTTATTCTTAATGTCGACATTGGCAAACAAGCCTTTGGTGATTGCAATTCAAATGCACCTATGGTACTTGCCAAAATTCTTGGCAAAAATCCGCGCGACATTGGCAAACAGATCATGGAAACATTTACCCATGACATGATAGAAAAAATGGAACTCGCCGGCCCCGGCTTTCTCAATATATTTTTGGCACCACAAACCTTTGCCAAAACGGCACAAGAGCTATTTTTATCAGGGGAAAAATTCTTCAAACCGGCCACCGCATCAAAAAAACGCATCAATATTGAATTTGTCAGCGCAAATCCCACGGGTCCGCTTCACATTGGCAATGGGCGTGGCGGCATTATTGGCGATGTTTTAAGCAACATTTTTATCTTTTTGGGCAATACCGTCATAAAGGAATATTATATCAATGATGCGGGCAGCCAAATGAAAAAGTTGGGTACGTCGCTTATTATTCGATGCCAACAACTGTTGGGCATGGACAGCCAACTGCCTGAAGATGCGTATCACGGCCAATATATGGTAGCTATCGCCAAAAAATGTGTCGCTGAATTTGGCAACGCCGTGCTTGAAAAAGAGGAAGCATTTTTTCAAGAATACGCCAAAGAATATTTGTTAAAAAATATCAAAACAACCCTCGAACAGTTTGGCATTATTTTCGATGTATGGTTTTCAGAAAAAACACTTCATGAACAAGACCTCATCGAACAAACAGTGCAGCTTTTGTGGAAAAAAAATGTCATGTACGAGCACGAAGGTGCCTGGTGGTTCCGCGCTATACAGTTTGGGGACGATAAAGATCGCGTTGTCAAAAAAGCATCGGGAGAATGGACCTATGTTGCAGCAGATATCGCGTACATAAAAAATAAAATTGACCGCGGCGCAAATCACCTCGTACTCGTCCTTGGGCACGATCATCACAGCTATGCCATCAGGTTAGAAGCAGCACGGCAAGCACTCGAGCTCCAGGAATACCCGCTCGACATTATTTTATATCAGCTCGTCAAACTCAAAGAAGATGGCCAGCAAGTGCGCATGTCAAAGCGTGCTGGAACCATTGTCAATCTATCGGACCTTCTAGAAACGGTCGGTATCGATGTCGCTCGATTTTTTTTCCTCAATCGCAAAGCTGATGCGCCGCTTGATTTTGATCTCGATCTTGCACTCAAAAAAACAGAAGAAAATCCTGTTTATTATGTTCAGTATGCCTTTGTTCGGACAAAAAGTATTCTCACCAATGCGCTCCAGGCAACAAAATTTGACAACATTTCCGGTGCTGACGCTCAGCACATTGGTGTGGAAGAACGGGTTTTGATCAAAAAAATCATTTCTCTGGCAGATCTCCTTGAAAGCATTGCACGCCACCACCAAACCCACCTCCTTGCTTATTATTCTATCGAACTTGCTCATGCATTTCACCATTATTATAGCCATGTCCGCGTCCTTGACGGAGAAAATATAGAAAAAAGCCGCGCCCGCCTTCTGGTTATTACCATTTTAAAAAGCACCTTTGACACGGCGTTAAAGTTAATGGGTATCGGCAGACCTGAAAAAATGTAACTTAGCAAATAATATTTTTTGGCATTTTGTTTGATTTTATCGCAATAATCACGTATAATTTTCTCTGTAATGTTTAAATCAAAAATTGTAAGGTATTGTTTATGCAGGTTATTTTCGTTTTTTTGCTATTTTTTCAATTAATATTTGTCCCGTCACTCTATTCAGCTGATCATGTACATAAAATCAGCATTCCTTGTGCTGATGATGTGTATAAACTGTCACAAGGAACAATATCAGGGTTATTTAAAAGTAAAAATGACAAATTTATTAAGAATCTTGCAGCATGTTGTGTAAAAAAAGAATCTAATAGTATATCTAGTATGTATTTTGAATCGCTGCTTAAAAAACATTGTGAAGATCTTGAGCCAGAACCCCAAGAATTTTCGATTGAAGAAGTAGAATTGCCTCAACGTTGGAAAAAGGGTTTTTGTGGGGAGAATCTTAAACGCTGAAAAAATGGTTTTTATGGTTTTGTATTTTCTGATGACCAAATAACTGCAACCAATGATACCGAACTAGATATAGAGAATCTTGATGAAGACCTTAAGCCCTACATCATTTTGGCTCTGGAAAAATACAACAAGGAATATAAACGTGTTTCAATAAAACTCAAACCGAAAAATCTAAGCGCTCAATATGCTATTATCGATACAATAACACATATGCCTGTAGCAGGATTAGGATTATCCATTTTAGAAAAGTTTCAAAAGCCAAGTGAGGCAAATAATGATGACCTTGTTAGTCGACGAAAAATAAAAAGAAACTCGAAAATGCCTTTTAGACTTCTTGGTAAAAAAAAGCAACCATCAAAAAAGATAGGTCCTCCTTCTCGCATTATTTTACAAAAACTAAAGACGGAGCTTTGGCATGAACAGAAACATCTTGAATCTTTACAAACATACGGAAAATATACAGAAAGAGACGTTGTGCGAATTTTTACACCCCAAAAAGGATACCAGAACTTTATTAGCCTTACTGACGACGGTTGTAACACTGAAATTCGTATATTGACGGGAAAAGATTATAAGAAGCTGCCCGGTACAGTGGCAACCATTTTAAAAAATCATCTTGACTGGCAGGGAGATGAGCAACGTCACTTTGTAAGTTTTGATTTGAATGCTCATCCAGAATTATCATTGTACCATCCAAGCATTCAAGAAGGGCCCCTTCATTATAGAGCCTTTGGACCTTGGCATTCTACTATTTCAAAGGACATGAAATCAATAATAAAGTATCATCCTGAGAAAGATCCACGGGTAAAAAAATTGCCTATCTATGCAACTCCTCAAGAAATAGAAGCAGCATTGCGTAAAAATCCTTTCAAAAAAGATGAAAAAGATTATGAATGGCGCGGTATAAAAAGATTGGTAAATGATTTCTGCAACAATATATAGATATACATTGTTGCAGAATATGCTGTAAATGACCCCAAAACACAATCTAATAAATAAGCTTTTCCATATTTTTGCTTTTGTTGCGATAATTAGGTACAATTTTTTCATACATAATCAACAACCCTAAAAATCGATGGATCAAACCTTATGAAATCATGTAAATTTTTTATCCTGGCAGCAATAATAATTTTTGGTAGTTTTTTAAAAGGTGCAGAAGAACGAAAAAACCCTTATAAGATTCAGATAGATGCATGTATCCAGCTTTTTGAAGAAACTTCAAGTGATATCACAACATCACCCCACTTTCAAACAATTCTCGATTTTTGTCTGCAAAATAAAGAAACCACCAAAAGCGATTATGCGATTTTGAAGCGATTATGTTTTGTTCAACGCAATTCCCCCGACAAACAGGATAAAGAAAATTTTTTTAAAAAAATTGCCGCTGAAATTGTTAAAAAACGATATGCCATAGTACAAGAACAAAACACTGATATTGCTTCTGTCGCTTATGCTCTGAAAGAGACCCAAAAAATACATGTAGCTAAAATCGTTGCTCATTTTACTCCCATTCTTAGTGTCAATATTTTTCCTTACCAAGAACAAAAAATAATCGAACAACAACTTGAAAAATTTACACAATTATTGCAAGCAAAAGAAGATAATGACATTAAGCAACCTGTGACTATTAACAACCACATCAAAGATACAATAAAAAATAAAATAAAAAATGATATGCAGCAGCGAACTAAAAAACTTGAGATTTCTCAGGTCAATGTACAAGTAAATCGTTTTTCAACACAAATAAAAACCTTATACAAAAATTATAAACAAAGACAAAAATCTTGGTTCTCTCTGAGCGCATGGCAAGATTATGCATTACCTCAATATCATGAATCATTTTTCAAGCACAGCAAGGATCCCTTTTTCGCTATAGCCAAACAAATTGATGATCTGGCACTTTCTGATAAAGAATTTTTTTATCGAAAATTATGGGCAAAAACTCCCTGTTTGAAAACAATATGTACTCTTTTGGCGCAGCAACAAAACAATTCCAATGACACACCAGCTTTTATTACATGGGGAATGGAAAAAGCACAAAAATCACTGCTGGAAATAAAAGATTTTAGAAAGATTGATGGAGAACAAAAGGAAATCATCAGCGATCTAGTGAAAATTGAAATAGGTCCACATGCAAATAGACCTTCATTTTCTATTAATGGTGCACATGCCTTTGATGGCTTCATAAAAGAAGTTGGCTCTATCGACAAAAAAGTTGCTTTAATCTGTTCTTTGAGAAAAACTCTCTCTGATGAACGTCCGCAACATCCCATACCAGAAGATGGTTCGTATATCCTGTTGATTAAAGAATCTGATACAAACACAAATATTGATACATATGTCCCCCTAAAATTACCGGATAATTGCACTTATTTATTCGTTCCCGGCACAGATACAATAATTGAATGGAATAAAAAAAACAACAGTCTTGTAACGCAACATATCAATTTTTGTGATACTACGCTTATGCTTGAACCATTGGCAATATATCCTGTTGAAAAAAAGATATACAAAATCAAGTGGGACACTCCGCAAAAAAACAAAAAACCATGCCTTACCATCCAGTATGAAGATGATACTGTTCAACAGGTAAATAAAAATTTTAAAAATCTCGGTTGGAAACCAAATAAACCGAGGAGCAATGTACTGATTACAAAAGAAGATAATCATAGCTGGACAGTTTCAAAAAATAACAATATTCTCTGCACTGTTGATGTATCAGACAATGCTCAAAATATTACTTTACAAATTCAGAATCCTAGTAAAAATACCAAGCAGTTTGAAATACCTGGCAATAAAATTCTTTCTATCGGGTATTATAAAAAGGCTCTCTTTTTTCTGAAACATGTTCCAAATACATACTTTTTCGGTCGTTTTCTCAATGATATAAATCGCCATTCTGCAAATGAAAAAGCAGGTCTGTATATTTACAGGCAACCATTACAAGGAACACTCTCTTCTTATAAAATTACCTTTCATCATACAGGTGATACCATATATAACTTTATACCTGGATCACACGCACTCAAAATGATCGTTGCAAATAAAAAAAATAGTGCGCTTGATATATGGAAACTGTCATTTAACGAATCACAATCACATTTTATTGATAACTATGCACATTACACAAAGATCAACTCTTGTATCCTACAAAATCCTCCTGAATCTATCGCTATCACACCAAACAACAAAATTGAGATTACTACTCAGAATAAAACAAAAATATATAGAGACTTCAATCTAAATATAACGAAAAACTAATGAAGGAACAGATCATGCAATGTCTCAAAATCACAACATTTTTTTGTGCAATAATCAGCAGCATCGCCCTCATGGGCATGGAAAAAAATGATGAGATAGAAATAAACCTTTCTCAACAAATTGAGGAACTAAAAGAACAGCATAACGCTTCTCTTGCAATAATGGATACTTCTAATGGTACGCCTGAGAGCGAGAATGAGGGGTATAATACTCTGTTTGAAGTATGTGAGAAACTAAAAAAAGTTACTCTATTATCGGAAAAAATAAAAGATGATCAGTATAACATGCCAAAAAAACTGTCTTTATCAATTAAAAACATGTGGACCAATAAAAAAAATTCAAACCGTGTATCAGCGATAGAACAACTTGTTGACGAACAAAATTGCACCACAGATGATTATAGAAATTTGTATCACATAACTCCATGCTTGCGCACAATGTTTACACAAATGCACGAAGAATCACTCTTTTATCCCGCATCACCGTTTGGCACATGGGGAATTAAAAAAATAACCCTTGAAAAAACACCACTTACCTATGCAGTAACATCAGCACCGGCAGAAATTTCTCCACAAAGGCTTGTAACACAAGGCCGTACTCATTTTACCTCCCCTTCCGGAAAAATAAGTAAAGGCAAAATCTCTGACATAGGATATATCAACGAAAAAAAAGCACTCATTTGCCAGCTGAAAAAAGATGAACAACTCAAATCTCTTGAAATGTTTGACATATCAAAGAATGGCCAATATTTAGCGTTTCTTCCCAACAAAGACGAACCTCAGAAAAACTATATACCGCTTGCCCTCCATAGCACAGACAACTATTTTATACTTCCAAAGATAGATTGCATTGCACAATGGGACAAACAAAATAACTGCCTCATTTTAAACACGGTAACCATCAATACTGATACCGGAAACATCAGCCTGCATCCAGTTCATTCAAAGACATTGGACAAGCAACTACAAGAAATTTATCTTGACGAGAAAGAAGCTGAGATTACTATACATTTTACTGATACATCATCCCAGACTTTAGATTACAATTTTGAAAATATTGCACAAAACAAAAAGCTGAAAACTCTTATTTCATCGCGCTTTAAACGAACCAGTCCTCGCGTTAAAAAATCACCCGTTAAAAGTGAAAAAACGGTCCTCCGGACCGCATATCCCGAAATAGCCTCATGGGTTCTTTCTATGGGAATAGGTAAAAGTCTCGCGATAAAGCTTAGCAAAAACGGTTATTACATAGAAAATTTCCCTACGATTGGCGACAAAAAACATTATCTCACTATTATTCCCCAAAATGCATTGCGATTTGTTGGTTATTTCAACAAAAAGCTTCTTTTATATTACGAGGATAAAAATAAAGAACACATTATGCAATATGACCCCACAACAACCGCCCGCATGAGTTACGAATTGGTCACCGATGCACAATATAAACCAGCTGCTTTCGTACCCGATACGCGCTTTATGCTCGCACTCAATAAAGATCAGACACCAGAAAAATGTGGTACCATAATTACTTATCATCCTCTCCACTTTACTGACAATACCAACACAAAACTCAAACTCGGCACGGCCTATCATCTCCACACATCGAAACTTCCTATTGAAGCAATCAAGGCAATTACAAACAAGAAAATGAATTTGAAGAAAAACAACGATTGGTGCCCTTTATTCTATGAAAATTTAGAAGAATAGATTACAAAAAAATGCCATTAACAGAAGGCCATACAGCCTCCAACTTGTTGATGCTCAAAAATTCACCGTAGATAATTATAAAATGTTGTACGAAACAACGCCCTGTTTACGTGAAGTTTTTACACACATGCACAAACAAATTTTCTATCCTGCATCTCCTTTTGGTAGGTGGGGAGTTGAAAAAACAAGCACAATGGATAATAATTTAGAAGTAACATTTCATCCACAATATAGTGCTTGGAGCATACCTGCAATTGAAAAAGATATCACGTCGGGTGGCGATTGGGCAGAATATCTTCTCGTTGTATATCCAACAAAAAATGGTTATCATATTACACAAAATAAGGAAGAGCAATGTATTCCTATTCCTCAAAACGGCCTTAAAGCGGCTGGTTATTTCAAAAATAACGCCCTTTTTTATTATCAAAAAGATAATAGGGACTATATCATGAAATACAATAGAGAAAAAAAAATCATTGAACATAAACTAATTATGGACCAAAAATATACCCCAACAAGTTTCATTCCCGGTACCCCTTTCATACTCGCACTCAGCGAAGGTAATAAGAAACTTACTCGTCATGCCCTTCAATTTACTGACAATACCAACTCACAACTTACATTGAGCGAGCCTCACGGCCAGTATATAGCAAATACTCCTATCCAATACATTATATCCTGCCGCCCCGACCAAATCCGAGTGAGCGCAAAGAAAAAAGATAGACCCCTCGATGCAGTGAGACCAAAGGGAAGTAGACCCCCCGATATTTTGGATAGTAATCTAAAGTGGATTGGCAATGCTTAAGTTCGGAGCAGACCTCAAAGAATAGAATAAAAATTGGAATCCATAATAGCATGCTTTGCCTGAATGTTGCTAAAAGAGTTATTTTTGGCACACTAGAAAAGAGTATTGTGTCGAACATTTATGAATGGACTTTATTATGTCAAAAATTGATCCAAAACTTATACAAAAAATACGTGAACACACGGGCCTTGGAATGCTTGATTGTCGAAAAGCGCTCGAAGAGGCAGGTGGTGATTTTGAAGGCGCTATTGAACTTTTGCGCAGAAAAGGGGCTATAACTGCTGCCAAGCGCTCAGAAAAAACTACGGGCGAAGGTATTATTGCCACGTATATTCATCCGGGCGATAAGTTGGGTGTTATGGTTGAAATTAACTGCGAAACTGATTTTGTCGCACGCACCGAAGATATGAAGAAATTTGCCCATGACCTTTGTCTGCAGATTGCTGCCATGAAACCAATGTACGTCAATCAGGCGGAAGTTGATCCGGCATTTCTTGAGCATGAAAAATCGATTTTACGCGACCAGCTCGCAGATTCAGGAAAGCCTGACAAAATCATAAATCAGATTCTTGAAGGCAAACTATTCAAATTATATATGGAAGTATGTCTCATGAATCAGCCCTTTGTTAAAAATGACCAGCAAACCATCGACGATGTCGTCAAAGAATTAATTGCAAAAACCGGCGAAAATATTGTTATCAAGCGCTTTGCGCGCTATGAACTTGGTGCGTAAAACCTATGCGTACACGAATTTTGTTAAAACTCAGCGGCCTTATCGTCCAACAACCTGATCAATCATCAGTGCTGGCGAAACTTATCGAGCAGATACAGGAACTTTCTGCAACCCATCAGTTTGGCATTGTTATCGGCGGTGGCAATTTTTTTCGCGGCGATCAGCAGGGAATTCTCTACGGCCTTACCCCCTCATATGCACACACGGTTGGTATGCTCGCCACGGTTATGAATGCGCTTATTCTTGAAAATTTGTTGACTCGTGCAGGCATTACAGTTGCTCATTTTTGCGCGCTCGCTATTCCCACGATTGGCAAACCGCTCGAGCTGGGGGCCCTTGATGACGCCCTGGAATCTGATCACCTCGTACTCTTTAGTGGCGGCATGGGAAATCCCTTTTTCACCACCGACACGACCGCTATTGTTCGTATGTTGCAAATGAACGCTTCTCAGATCTGGAAAGGAACCGTTGTTGATGGCATATATACCAAGGATCCCCGGGTGCACTCTGATGCTCAAAAACTTGATACCGTATCATATGTATATGCCTTACAGCATCAGCTCGGCATTATGGATCAAACGGCATATGCCCTGGCACAAGCACACAAAATTTCTGTTCGTGTATTTAATATTACTACCACTCATGCATTAGTTCGTGCAACCAAAGATTCTCTCTTTGGAAGCATTTTAGAATAAAGGAACCATCATGAAAATAGATCTTGTTTTAGAAGAAAATAATACAACAAGCTTTCAAAAAGCCATGGAAGCCGAAGCTGACAAATCGCTCAAGCATTTTGAAAAAGAGCTGTTGAAAGTACGGACTGGTCGCGCCCATACATCACTTGTAGAAGATATTCTTGTCTCCTGTTATGGTCAATCTGCACTGCCTCTCAAAAGCTTTGCGGCTTTGACAGCTCCTGAACCGCGCCTTCTGACAATTCAGCCATGGGATCCGGTCAATATTCCCGATATTGAAAAAGCGATTTTGAGTTCTGATTTGGGATTAACCCCCATTAATGATGGAAAATTAATTCGCATTCAATTACCAGAAATGAGCTCCGCGCGACGGGAAGAACTTCTGAAAGTCTTGAATAAGAAGCTTGAAGAATGCAAAATTGGAATAAGAAATGTGCGTAAAGATTTTAACAATCTCATGCGTGATGCCAAAAAGGATAAAAAAATATCAGAAAACTTTTTTAACCGATTGAGCGACCTGTTGCAAACAATTACCGATAAGTTCTGTGGCAAAGCTGATGAGTTGGCGGAAAAAAAGAAAAAAGATATTATGACCGTATAAAATGATACACTTTCTTCTTTATTTTTAGCCTATCTTTTGATATAGTTTTAACTCGTTCGGGCTGCTAGCTCAATTGGTAGAGCAACAGACTCTTAATCTGTGGGTTCTTGGTTCGATTCCAAGGCAGCCCACCAAAAATTTGTGCAAGAGTGGCGGAATTGGTAGACGCGCTGGACTTAGGATCCAGTTCCCGAAAGGGAGTGGGGGTTCGAGTCCTTTCTCTTGCACCATACAAAAGGAGTATGTAATGAGCGATCTAGCAACGACGGGTTCATTTATACCCTCAAAAACCGCTGAACGCGGTTTTTTCCCTCACTTTACCTGCACCATCGTAGACAAAAATGAGACTCTTCATTATATGACCATCACCATTCCGGCATGCATTATTGAAACTTTTTTCACTACCGCTGCAAGTATCCAGCAACAGCATATTCAAGCCTCCGGACTTACCCGTGACAGCCTCCCTATTGCCTATGTTGTGCAAAATTATAATATGCATCTGACCGAGTATCTTAAAGAATTTTTTCTCAAATATTGCATCATTAATGTCATGTATCATACTTTGCGTACCCAAAAACTGCCCATCGCCGGAGAAGCCCGTCTTGAAACTATCGACCTGAGTATCGGCCAAAATGGTATCTATCACTTCAATATTAATAAAGCGGAAAGAATTACGTTTCAGGAATGGAAATATTTTCCCTTTAAAACACCGCAGCGCAAAAATTACAAAGACATCGACCGCCAGGCCGAACATTTTATCAATCAAGAAATTGATCTGCTTTCCAAAACGACAACCCATGATATCGTGTGCATTAATGATTGGATCTGTTTTGATATCACGCTCACTGATACCAATGGCAACCCATTAATTGCCGATATTACTCAAAATTTTTGGTTCAAAATTACTGATGAAGAGCTTGAAAATCCTCTTCGTGATTTATTTTTGGGCAAAAAGAAACAGGAAACTTTTTTATCAACAAACCGCGGATTTCAAGAATATTTTAGCACGGTTCTTGAAGGCCATTACACATTTCTTGTCCATATTATCGACATTGTCCCCTATGCATACATGTGCTTTGACCAGTTCAAGTATTACTTCAAAATTAAAACAAATAAAGATTTACACAAAAAGATTATTGAAGTTTTTTCTTTCCGCAATGATATTTCTCAGCGTCGCGCAATGGTTGAAGAAACGCTCAAGGTACTTATCGCCCGTCACGGATTTTTTGTTCCTCATTCCATGATTATTCGGCAAAAGAAAAAAATTATGGAACTTATCCGAGAAAATCCTGATTATAATGTGTATAAAAAACAAAAAGATTTTACCCAATCGATAGATTCCCTTGCCCATAAACAAACACGGGAGCTGTTCTTTATTGAACAGTTTGCTTACCATGAAAATATTACTGTATCACACGAAGATATTAAGGCATACTTTAACCTGACCAAACGAAAACGCATCAAAGAAGAGTTTTTATATTTCGAAATTCCTCATTCAAAAAATAATGGCCAAGAAGTTCCGATTCCAACAGAAGAGCTGTACATGACATGCCTGCGAGAAAAAGCACTCAACCATGCCATTTATCACCTGACAAAAAAGTAGGATATTGCCATGACTACCACTCCTGAAACAGTCGTTATCCTTGGCTCCGGCCCTGCAGGTCTGACCGCAGGCATTTACACAGCACGCGCTAATTTGCATCCCCTCATTATTGACGGTGCCATACCGGGAGGCCAGCTCATGAGTACCAGCTGGGTAGAAAATTGGCCTGGCTATCAGCGCATTCTTGGCCCTGAGCTTATGATGACCATGCGAAAACAGACAGAAGCGCTCGGCACCCGCTTTTTGCAGGAAACTGTTGCATCAATTGATGTACAAAAAAAACCTTTTTCCATCACCACTGACCGCGGCACAAAAATACAAACACGGACAATTATTATTGCAACAGGAGCAGTTCACAAACGTCTTGGATGCCCTGGAGAAGATACGTATTGGGGCAAAGGGATAACAGTTTGTGCCGTATGCGATGGTGCTTTTTATCCAAATAAACGCGTCATGGTTGTCGGTGGTGGCGACAGCGCTATGGAAGATGCGTCATTTTTGAAAAAATTTACCGAGCACATTATCGTTGTCCACATTTTAGACAAACTCACTGCTTCTTATGCCATGCAACAACGTATCATCAATGATCCCGCTATAAAAATCATGTACAACAGCACCGTCACTGCCATTGAGGGAAACGGTCAGCATGTCACGAGCGTGGCCATTACTGACCAAAAAACACACAAAATACAAAAGATGGATATCGATGGTATTTTTGTTGCCATTGGTCTAAAACCAAATACTACCTTTTTACAAAATCAAATAGAGATCGACAAAAATGGTTACGTCATTGTTCATGATGACGTCAAAACATCAGTTGATGGGATCTTTGCCGCAGGTGATGTACACGATTATAAATACCGGCAAGCAATCGCCTCCGCAGGCAATGGCTGCATTGCTGCATTCGCCGTACAAGAGTATTTACAGCATATGAAAAACTAATTGCTTTTTTTTTGCGTGTTGTTACACTCTTCCCGACTAGGCTGGTCGTTGTTATTATTATCTATCAATTTTTTTAACAGCACAGGAGAATTTTATGAAAAAGTTACTATTTTTTTTCACCTCAATGACCCTCACAATAGCTATTCATTCGATGATGCTTGTAAAAAAATTGAAATTAAAACAAATCTCAACAAAAATCCCTACCAATTTTATCGCACCCTTTATGTCAATATCACCAGCACAATCTATCATAAAAGACAACGATTTTGTGCAACAAAAACCAGATCAATCATCTTTTTTTGCCCCACCGGAACAAAGGCGGCGCACAAAAAAAACAATTTCCCTTAAATAATCTTTCCTGGTACAAAAAAATAATGATAATCAATGGAAAAAAAGATATGATATCCTCGCAAAAATTACCGCCAGACAAACAAAAAATACTGTTACGCACCTCCAGCAAAAATGGTTTGCCATGAGCGCCATTGAAAAAGAACGATTTATCGCTAACAGCACTCTGGCTTGTACTTCATTAGGGGCTTATGCAGCATTATCCATGCTGGGGAACCCGGGAACAATAATGGATGGATTTGCACACTGGTTTTTGGTACCAGGAGCCGTCCACACTTTTAATCTATGCGTACCTGAGAATAATCTTTTAAAGCGTATAATAAATGCTCCTACTGCAGTTTTTTCCCTCGGCCTTACAGGTATCGGAGCCATGGGTTTCTTTTACGGTTTTGCAGATACCTCTTTACTCGAAGCTCTTGCAGGTCTTTTTGGAGCAACTACAGGTATTTCATCGATAATCTGGCATACCTCTGAAGCTTTCCATGAAAATACTATTCCCAATAATACAAAAACTACAACTACCTTTACGAAAAAAAAGGATCAGCTTCCGCATCCTGCTCAGGAGCAACCAGTGACACCATCCTCCACCACCAATGCTTATGATGCCAATACGGGAAGCGACGGCGCCTTTAATGCATAATAGAAATTTTATAAAACAAATATCCTTAATATACCTAAATCAATTTGAAAAAAACAAAAGATTGTCTATAATTATATGAGTATCATATAAAAAAGCTTATAAGTTTAATAAGGAAAAACAATGTCAGTAACCCTTGCCAAAAAAAGCTTAAAAAAACGCCGTCGCAAACATGGCTTTTTAAAGCGTATGAGTTCTCATGATGGAAGAAAAATTATTAATCGCCGCCGTGCCAAAGGTAGAAAACGCCTTGCTCCGCGCGATTACTAAGCTGTAACTTTTGATCACGATGGCTCCGATGCGCATTGCTCGTAGCATCACCCGTTTTACTCGGAGTGAAATAGATTATGCATTCGCTCATGCCAAAAGGATTTTGAAATCCCCACCGTTTGATATTTTGTCTGCGCCGCGACAAAAAGAGTATGGCCGCATTTTGATTATTGCATCAAAAAAAGTGGGTTCTGCTCCCGAACGCAATAAAATACGGCGCCAGCTGAAATCTATTTTTTACGAAGAAAAATTGTACCAAAAGGAAAGTGATTATATTTTTATTGTAAGAAAAAATGCAGTAGATCTTTCTTTTCAGGATATAAAACAACGTGTTTTGAGTATTCTCATACCATAAGCCCTTTTTAGAATAGGAATCATTATTATGAATATCGCTCGCTCGCTATTTTTTGTACTCTCTTTTTCTATCATAGGCAACCATTATGCATACGCACTAAAAACCCAAACTGCGTTTGAAGTGCACGCTTGTGATGCAGAAATTATTCGTTCAGCAGTGTCTCTTCGCAGCTGTCTTGAAAAAGTGGTTGATACCCTCGACCTGGAAACATATGAACAACCCGTCGTTAAATATTATGGCACCGCTTATGAAGGATTTGTCGTGTATCAGCTGCTGGATAAAGGTGTCATTACTATATTAATCAACAATGCACAAAACAGCGCACATATCTATATTGTCTCATCAAAACCTTTCGATCCCGTAAAAGCAAGTGCCTGTGCCCATTTAATCCTTCGCTCCGCCTCTTCGATGCTCCACGAAGGATGTTAAAAAGAAGGAATATGATTATCTTTTTATCTCCGCTCATTCTTAGCGGAGCTTCATAAGGATAAAAAAAATATACATGACCTTTGACAAATAAAGCCCATTTGTTTTAGCATCCTCATATACAACTATTGGATGTATCAAAAAAAAGTATCACTATCAAAAAAAAGGTGTCTGTATGAAGCATGCGTTTTTACTTTTTTGTACTCTCTTGTCCACATCTGTTCTTGCCCGAGAATGGAACTCATGTCCTGTTGACCGCCCCTGTGATAGACCTCATGACGAATGTTGTATAGAAGGAGTACTACAACCAATCATCAAAACTAATAGGCTGGAGACAAACCAGTTACTTGTCGCACAACAAGCAACCATGTGCCGCGATCTTATAGTCAAAGGAACGCTCAAAGCTCATAAAATTAAAGGGCACGCAGGACCACGCGGAAAAAGAGGCAGACCAGGAGATCCGGGAGATCCAGGAGCCACGGGGCCTACCGGCGCAACAGGCCCAGCAGGAGACCCAGGAGATCCGGGTGCAACCGGAGCAGCAGGACCTGCAGGTGCCACGGGCGCAACAGGAGCCACGGGACCAACCAGCCCTGGCGTTATTGTTGTGAATTCAAACTCTATGGGAAAATTTGATACCCCCACACCTGATCGTGAATTTAGTGGTGTTTATTCCAATGGTTCATCCGTTATTTGGACATGGGCCCTGGATATTGCCGATGACGAACAAAATCCGGTAACATTTACTATTATGACTCCCGAAGATTTTGATCCTACCGGCCCAAGCAAACTTATATTATATCTTCTTGTAAATCAAGTTGATGGATCGACAGGAAATACGGCAAATCTAGAACTTCAAACAGATTACGAACCTAATGGCGTTGAAATAGGCGATGTCTCACCGGGCACTGATTTTACTCAAACACTTACCACGGGAAATATCACCATTACTCCACCCACTGGGTCAACTAATTTGAGACTTGTCATTGTTTCCATACCACTCGACTCTGCTCTTATGACAGCAGATGATTGGATGAACTTTTCCCTTATACGCATATTTCCAACAGGTGGCGCAACAGAATATGACGAATCTATTTATCTGGTAACCTCATCATTTATATACACTCGTCTATAAATTAACAGATATATACACAAAAGGAATAAGGCCGAATTTTTTCCCGGCCTTATTCCTTTATTCAAAATATTCACATCATATGCAAAAATCTTTACTCTAAAAATAGTCTACTATTTCTCAATGCACAAATTTGGAAATATTCTTTTCAACACCTTCGAAATAGAGCTTCGGAAGAAGTTTATTCATAGCTCGTATATCACTAATATTTCGTCTAACATCTTCAAAATATTTAACACCCTCAATTTCAACAGTCTTTTTAAAAACGGTTTTAGCATTAATACCATTTTCAATATAAACTCGACTGATCATCAACTCTATTTCTTGTAAATTATTTTCAAGGTCTTTACCTGAAATTTTACCCTGCAGTCTTTGGCAAATACTATGTTCTATCGAGCATGGGGATGTAATTTTATCAAAAAAAGCCTGTAATTGTTCTGTTTTGTTGAGCGTATATGTTTTCTCCAACCACTGTAGTCGGAAATAAACAAAACCATAATACCTCTCGCTCATCTTGCGAAGAAGCGTATTCCAAGGAAATTCGTTGCTCCAATCTTTTACATCTATTTTTGCACCTTTTTTTAACAATATTTCAGCGCCGGAACAATTACCAACACTACATGCGATATGGAGCGGCGTAAACATTTGTTCGCCAATAAGAAACATCCCTCTATAGACTTCTGGATTTAACTCTGCACCCTCCGTTTGCAGCCTATCAATGAATTCTTCTCTACAAAAGCCAATTCCATTCCATATCTCATTTTTATCATATTCCATACATTTCACCAACTGCCTTGATGGATGACAATCTGCTGGAAAATCCTGTTTATAATGGTCGACAACATTCTTTTCCATCCCCTGGAGCAAAGCACATCCAGCAACAACTACTCCCATAATCATGCGCATAATTTTTTTCATAAAAAACTTGGGTCATGACTAGCAAACCTAACCAAAAAATGTTAGGATGCAGCTCATGGAGCATAAAAAGAAGGTTTTACATTGCGCAAAAATTTCGAAGGCAAAATTTAGGCAAATTTTAAGACTGTTTGTACTAGATTTGACAGCAAAACAAATAACGGCTGTAGTTGGTTTGAATCGAAATACAATTAACCGATATCTTACAATAATTAGAACTGTAATAGCCAATGAATGTGAGAAACAAGAACTTTTTAATGGAGAAGTTGAAGTAGATGAGAGTTATTTTGGATCAAGATATCGAAAGAAAAAAGAATCCCAAAAAAGGGAACGTGGGCGCGGTACGAATAAAACGAAAGTTTTTGGTATATGTAAACGAAACGGAAAAGTATATACAAACATAGTTCCAAATTGTAAAGCTAAGACGCTCCAGCAAGTAATTTGTAGAAAAGTTTCACGAGACAGTACAATATTTTCTGATGAATGGAAGGGCTATGACGGGCTTGTAGCATTAGGATATAAAAGCCATTTTAGAATCAATCATTCAACTAAACTTGCTCGCAAAGAAAGAGGCTGCAATGTCCATATTAATGGCATTGAAGGCTTTTGGGGCATCGCTAAATCCCGCCTTTTAAAGTTTAAAGGTATGCATTCTTCAACTTTTTACTTGCATCTTAAAGAAACAGAGTTTAGATTTAATAATAGAGATAAAAATATTTATAAAATTTTGTTGTCTTTGTTTAAAAAATATAACGTTTGCTAGTCATGACCCAAAAACTTTTATTTGAATCTTGGAATAACTCACAACATACATAAAGGTTAAACCAAAAATTATATTACGTCAAAAAATAGTGCGCTTCTATAGCAATTTACTTGCTTGTTCGCTCAATTCGCTCCGCTCACCAATTTGCAAAAAGACACTGCCAAAAAGTTTTTGTCCTTTAAACCGTTCACTTGCAACAACAAGACCGTTGCTTGCAAAATCTAAATAAGGAACATCAATTTGATACGGATCCCCGGCCAAAATAACCTTACTGCCTTCACCAACACGAGTAACCAGCGTTTTTATCTCATGAGGTGTTAAATTTTGTGCTTCATCGATGAGTATATATTGGAACGGAATTGATCTGCCACGCATATACGTAATTGCTTCAAGACTAACTTTGCCTGAATACATAAGATCATCAAGCGATGTCATGCGATCCTTTTTTTTCATCTCTTTCTTTTTACGAAATTTATTGTACCGCGTTGTTTCAGCTTCTTCAAGCGACGAAATATGGTGCTCGACATGTGCTGCATGCACAATAAATTGCATGTTATCATAAATGGGTAGCATCCAGCTGTGCAATTTTTCTTCTATGGTACCGGGCAAAAACCCAATATCTCGCCCCAGCGGTGTAACAGGACGCGAAACAAGCATTTTTTCATACTCATCTTCAATGAGCACTTTGTGCAGTCCTGCCAAGAGCGCCAAAAATGTTTTTCCCGTTCCTGCAGGCCCAAATAAGCAGACAAATTTAATCGTGTCATCGAGCAACAAATCCATCGCCATCATCTGCTGAGGATTGCGCGGCTTGAGGGACCAGCGTAAATTGGGCATGGATACTGTTTTGAACACATTTTTGCCAACAAAACGAAAAACACGATAGTTAAATGGATTATTTTTACTTTCAAGCAATACAAATTCGTTAGGCACTAAGTGAGGAGCAATTTCTTCCAACATTGCCGGATATTCTGCTTTTAACTCCCCTGCAGACACTGCCTCTTTTACCCATCCATGATAAAATTCTTGCTCAGAAACATGTTCTTTATGATAATCCTCGACCTCTAAACCGAGTGCATCAGCTTTGACACGCGCATTTAAATCTTTAGAAATAAAACAAACATGATATCCTTCATGCTTTAACGTCAGCGCAACAAATAAAATAACGTTATCTTCAATGCGTAACGAAAAAGGAGCAGAAATATCACGTGCTTTTTCATCTAAAAACAGCACCCTCACCACAGCTCCATTATCAAGCTTCACGCCCGCTTGTAATGAACCAAGTTCGCGCAGATGGTCAAGAAGCCGAATCGCTTCACGAGAGTTACGCCCACGATCTGTTCCTTCCCGTTTAAACGCATCAAGTTCCTCAAGAACTACCGAAGGAATACCAATAATAGTATCGGGAAATGCAAAAATTGCGGTCGGATCATGGACAAGAATGTTCGTGTCAAGAATACAAATTTTTTTCCCGTGCTTTGATGTCTGCTTTGCAGCAACAGCTTTTCGTGCCATTATACCCGATCCTTTTTGCTTAACCATTTTTGACAAAATCACTGACCCACTTCAGACTATCACAGCCTATTTTGCTGCGCAATGAATGAGAATGAATACATATTTAAAAAGGATTATCAACGCCATTCATTAACAAAACGAAGAGCTCCTTGTCTCTGTCTAAACTCCTCAGATAATAGCACGTAAGAACAAAATACAGCTTCAGGAAGTTTCTGATTTTTCAGTTCATTCATACAAAGACTCAATTCCATCATACAATGGTCTTTAAGTCGAATTGTCGCTGCCCCAAAACGGGACAATGTTTCATATGAAGGCTGTTCGCACCCTTTTGATAAAAAGAAACGGGTAACTTTATACAAAGATGAATCTTGGACAGACTGTATAGTATCACCACTTCCATATCTGGCAAGTCCATAGGCCCTAACATACTCAAGACAATCAGTCATACGCTCAACATCTTGAGCATGGACAGAAATTATTTTTGTCAGTTTCTCAGCAAGTTCATATGAACCACTCACTACAAATGCTTCCATCAAACGCCACTGATACCCGCTTATTCCTTTTTTTATAGACACAAAATCTTCCCGTAAGGCCAGCTTTTCAGATAATTTTTGCTTATATTCCTCCATTATATATTTTTGGCAAAGCTGTTTTTCAAATATATCTTTCAAATTCGTATTAGTATGCCATTTAAGCAAATCTCTCATTTCAATCGTTTGCTGACAGCAATCCAGTAATTGAGCAATTTCTTTATCTTCGTTACTCGCGTTTTCCATAGCTCCACTATTAATACTCACCAAACCACACAAAAAATAGCTGCAACATAATTCATGTTCATAATTATCCTCTACAAAAAATGTTTTATATAGCATAAAACATTAGAAATTACCGGCTCGTATCATAATAATCTCTCCCTTAAAAATTCTCCCCCCTCCCCCCGTTTTGATCCTTCATTCCGCCTCTTCGAGGCTCCACGAAGGATGTTCAAGCTCAGGACGAACGGGGGAAGAAAGAATTCCAAAAAAAGAAGAGGGAGGAAATGCGTTCGTTTAAGAAATTACAACTGGTTTATGCTATATCATGTAATTTAAAATGTATGATACAGCAAAATAGATACTATGGCCACCCTTTTCCGTAAAAAAAAGAGATATTACATTACTATTTAAGTATGTTTGACAGAAAGATTGGCTATTCTTGCACAAATATGATGCTGCAACAAACGAGGTTCTGTACTCCCTGCATTCGTCAGCATAGCAGTAATTTTGTGCCCATCGTGGGGAAGTTCTTGGAAAAATAGCCGCAAAAAACTTTCATATGCACATGCGGGGGCACCAGTCTTTTTTTCAAAATGTTGGTCAGTATAATGGCAAACAAATTTTTTGATTAATGTGCTGAACAACCTATTATTTTTTTCTGCAAAAAAGAATAATGGCTGGAATGGGTATTTTGTCACAATATTTGTGGCTACCCAGCATAAAAAGATAATCACACCGTGACAAATGTTCATAATTATCCTTACAAAAGTATGTATTATCCATGCAATACACCCCTTGTTTACTTCTCCACAATAGTAGTTCCCTGGGCAGCAATAAATGGATTAAAAGTATTACATAAAGCGCTGACAAGAGGCTTGTCTTCTTGATTAGCATCTTGTCTTGCATTCCTCAATAATGTGGGCAATAATATGGCAAGACCAGGATCAAGTATATCACGGATATAGCGTACCTCGTTAAAAGGATTGTGCTGACGCAAGCGAGGTTCTCTTGTCTCAAGCTCATCCTCCCACCCACGAACAAGCTCTTCCTCATGATAAGGCTTATTATTCACAAGTAAGTTTACATAAGCTTCATATACATATGCGAGCAAATCATTCATCTGCTGATCTTTATAATCCAAAAAAAATTGATTCATCAGCGTATTTAATACAACAGTATTGTTTTCTTGCAACAAAGCCCACTGTTTTTCGTCTTTGATTGCAGGCAAATAGTGCTGAATCTTTGATGTAAAAAAATGAGCCACTTTGTACAAAGGAGATTCTTTTGGAGTATCAAATTGCCCATTTTTTCCACTTTTACTCATTTCTTCCAGGATATAGTTTAAACTGTAATGTATCAGCTGAATCTCATACTTAGATGGAATAAAAAAGGCTGTCAATTTTTGAGCTTTGGCATACAAACCTAGGGTTATTAATTCGTCAAAAACATCATACTGATATAAAATTACGCTCTTCTTTAGGTCTTTTAATAATGAATTTTTCTTAATAGCTTTTCGAATCAGTCTTTCTCGCCAGCTTATATCCCCATGCAACGGAGCTACACGATCCAAGAATGAACAAGGCCCTCTCAACTCCGATAATGGCCCTGAATATTTTTCAGCCTTTATTAATTCATAGGAATGTACCATTTCCTCCTTCGATATTTTTTTCTTCTTATCCTTATCACCCTCTTTTTCCATAGCTCCATTATTTATACTCACCAAACTGCACAAAACAACTATGGCAATATAATATATATTCATCATGGTCCCTTGAAAAAATATGTGTCATACAACAAGGTCTATAATACAGCAAAAATAACATTAATGCCACTTTTTTACTTAAAAAGGCAGGTATAACATTAAGATTTAGACGTGTTATTTTCTATTTGACTGATTTCTTTTACAACATTGCATAGTCGTCCAATCTGGAACTTATCAATTCCTTTACTCAAATTACTATCAGCAATCCATGATGAATCATGCAACTTCCCTATATCACGGACATAATATTTATGGATAAAAGGATTGTGTTGCTTCAACCGAGGTTCTTTTTTTTCTATCTCATCCCATTTATTAATAATCTGTTGCTCATCATGAGGGATATTATCCAGAAACAGGTTAAAATAACTTTCATATACACACGCCGGCGCCCTTCCATTGTCATTCATTCGTCGCTTGTCATAATACCAATAAAATTCATTCATGAGACTAATTAATAAGGTAGTATTTTTTGTTCGTAATAAAGCCCGCTGTTTTTCATCTTTGAGCGTAAGAAAATGTTGCTGAACTTTGGACACAAGTATATGAGCAATGGTATATAAGGGAGATTTTTGTACAGATTCTGGAGTATCTGCCCATCCATATTTTCCGCGCTTGTCAATAGTGCAAATTACAATTTTTTCTAAATTTTCATATATAAAAGTACCATCATACTCATCATGAGGTATAAGTTTTAACACCTTTAAAGCAGGTGCCCATTGGCCAGTGTCCATTAAGTCATCACAGTGAAATGTTTGATAATCGATCACTTTTCTTTCAAGAATTTCCACTGAATTATTAAGATTTTCAAAAATCTCTTTTTTCTTTTGACCATACTGTACTATTTTACGCAAAGAAACACGACTAATCCATTTATTTTGTATAAAAACGTAATCACCCGTTGCTTTCGTTTCGTTATAACGCTCCATTATTTCTTTCCTTTTATTATTCTCTTTTTCCATGGCTCCATTATTGATATTTACTAAGCACAAAAAAATAGCCATAACACTCTTGATGTTCATAGATGATCCTTAAAAAAAATCTTATTTTTTATTCACACAATAATACGATATTTACGCAAAATACGCTGTAAAATAATAATGAGTGCTCCGTCGCCCATAACATTTGCCGCGGTGCCAAAACAGTCAAGAAGCAAATAAAGCGTTGTCATGATACTGATCATGTCTGGCGTAAACCCAAGCGCTGAAATGAGCACGGGAATAATGACTAGAATACCGCCACCGGGAACCCCTGAAACGGCAAACATGCTCACCCCAAAATAGAGCACAAAATAGACATAATGCATAAAAGGAGGAAATGTTCCTGAAAAAAAATACATGGTAACCAGCGCCAAAATGGGCGTGCTAATACTGTCCCCCAACAAATGAACATTCGCCATAATAGGCATAGCAACTTGTGCAAGGGGACGATTGTCAGTATTTTTTACTGCGCATTCGACCGATACTGGCACCGTTGCAGTGCTCGACATGGTAGAAAAAGCAGTAATATAACTGGGCAACGCATTGACAATCGCTTGCGTTGTACGAGAAACAGAAAAACTGCTGGCAAGAAAATAGAGCCACGCAATATAGAGAATCTGCACCGCCACAATCACAATCACCGCGCTGCCATACTGTTGCATGAGGTACACAAACATCCCTTCATGACGCATTTTGAGCAAAAATCCCAATACATATAACGGCAGGAAGGGAATAAAAAAATAGTTCAAAAACCACTCAACCGCACGCTTAATCTGAAGCACGCCGCGCTCGAGTGCGGGAAGGGAAACAAATGAACAGATTAATCCAACAACAATAGACCCCAACAGCGCATATTCTGAACGAATAAAACGAGGAAGACTAAATGCGATAAGTGGTTCAAGCGCATTGACTGATCCCTGTCCACCGTACATAGTATATGAAAGCATCGGCAGCAGTGCCTGCATGATGCCATAGACCAATAATGCAACAAAAACATTTGAAACAAAAATGGCAACAATCATGACAAGCAAAATAAGTGGCGCTCGTTTTTTTAATGAAACAATGCCGCTAAAAACAAAGGAAAAAACCATAAAGGGGAGTATAAATGCTAATATTTCTTTGAGAATAATACTAATCGTGTAAAAAAAAGACACCATTGTTGTAGTCAACAGAGATCCACATAAAAGGACGCCACCGATGACTGCGATCAATTGAAGTGGAAGGGAAAAAAGCATGTGCATGCTCCTGTTATAATGGTTTATACTAAAATCTCTGTTCTCTCTTGAAAGACCAGTGTATCCCAAATGGTCGCAAATTCCAACTAGCTGGAAAGATCTTTTTCCTGTATACTTATGCGTAATAGTATGTGTCTTATTTACTAAGGGTCCTTTTTATGAAAGCAGATCATCACGATATCATGAAGTTACGGCACTCGGCCGCACATCTTCTCGCACACGCCATTATAGAACTTTTTCCAACGACACTGCTGACTATAGGCCCTGCAACTCCTGAAGGTTTTTTTTACGATTTTTTACCAACAGAAAATTTTAAGGAAGCTGATCTTGAGCGCATTACTGAAAAAATGAAAGAGATCGTCAAGCGCAATCTCCCCCTCACCCATGAACAAATTTCAAAGGAAGAAGCGCGAGAACTGTATAAAAATAATATATTTAAATTAGAGCTCATTGACGGCATTCCTGGCGATACGGTTGGCCTTGCACGCCAGGGAAATTTTTACGACCTGTGCCGCGGTGGGCATGTTGCTTCCACCGGAGAACTAAATAATTTTTTGCTCCAAAATATTTCAGGGTCTTATTGGCGTGCTGATAAAAATAACCAGCCACTTCAGCGGATTGCCGGCGTCATTTTTTTTACCAAAGAAGAACTTGAAACGTACCTTCAGCGCCGCCTCGATGCACAACTTTATGATCATCGTAGGCTCGGCAAAGAGCTTGATCTCTTTTCATTTCATGATGAAGGTGTTGGGTTTCCTTTTTTTCATCCCCATGGCAAAATAGTTCTTGGCCTTTTGCAAACACATTTACGCCGCCTCCTTGAACGAAGTGGATACCAAGAAATTGCAACACCGATTATGCTCAGCGATGAACTGTGGCACCGCTCAGGCCACTATCAGCATTATAAAAAAAATATGTATTTTTCCACTATTGAGGAAAAAACATATGCCATCCGACCCATGAACTGTCCCGGCTCAATTTTAATTTACAAAGAACGCCCCCGTTCATATCGCGAACTTCCTTTGCGTCTGGCAGAATTTGGTTTAGTCCATCGCCACGAACTTTCGGGCGTTTTGCACGGCCTGTTTCGCGTTCGTGCATTCACTATTGATGATGGCCATGTATATTGTCAGCCAGAACTTATTGAACAGGAAGTCCACAAAGCTATTGAAATGACGTTCAAAGCACTCACGCCCTTCGACTTTCCCATTACCATCGCGCTGTCGACAAAACCAGATAATGCCATGGGTGCCAATGATTTATGGGAAAAAGCAACAACAGCCTTGAAAAACGCTCTTGAAAAAACGAGCAAACCGTTTGCTATTCAAGAAGGTGAAGGCGCATTTTATGGACCAAAAATTGAGTTTCATCTCAAAGATTCCATGGACCGTAGTTGGCAGTGCGGCACAATTCAGCTTGATTTTTTCCAATCAGAAAATTTTGATCTTTCTTATATTACTTCTGAAGGTACCAAAGCACGACCGGTCATTATCCACCGCGCCATTTATGGCTCCTTTGAACGGTTCTTTGGCATGCTTCTTGAACATTATAAAGGCAAACTTCCCTTCTGGCTTGCGCCCGTTCAAATTATTGTCCTCACCATTACCGACGATCAAAAACCGTATGCGCAGTCAGTCGTCCAGCAGCTTCTTGATAAAGATCTCCGCGTCTCTTTTGACACTTCTTCCGATCCAATCTCAGGGCAAATCAAAACAGCAGCGCTCCAGCGCATTCCCTGGGCCCTGGTAATCGGCAAAAAAGAAGTGGAAAAAAATACGGTCACTCTCCGCTACTTGGATGGAAAACAGGAGTTCGGGCTCAGCCTTGAGGACATTATAGCCAAAGCCCGCACCCAGCTGCCAGAGTAAAAATACAGCCCCTCAATCCCTTCCAGAGCCATCTTTTAAAATACCCTTCTTTACCAGTTGACAAATTTATTACAAATGGTAATTTAATACATAAGAACCATATATATCATAGTATTTTAAAAAATGGAGAAAATCATGAAAAGACATGCCTTATATGTTATAATAACGTTTACAGCGGGCATATCCTTTACTGCTCCAATTTTAAGCATGCAACGATTACTCAGAGGAAGCTGGCGTATTGGACAAAAATTCAGCAGAAAACCAGCTCAACAAATAAAAAAACCAGTGCCGCCGCAGGTAAAAAAACAAGTGCCTAAACACCGTCGCCAATTTCGTCAAAATCCAACCCTATCGCATACCTCACACTTTACTACAGCAACAAACTGGTTGACGTGGTTGACTAAAAAACCCATTCATGAGAAAGACAAATTTTATTACAAAACCATAGGCTCTGACGCAATAGAAATTGGGAAAATAAAATACAAAATTCCTAAACCAGAGTACCTTAAAACACTAGCAGAACAAAGTCAAAAATCAGAAAGTGAACAACATGCTGCACACAATGCAATACGTGACATCTTTATTACTACATGCAAACGCATTTCACATGAAGAAAGTATACCTAAACAACAAATAGCTGCCCTCTCATCATATGAACCAGAAACGTACTTCTATCACGGCGTTTATATATGCCACGAATTCTTCTTTATAAAAGTACTCCTTCATCATGGTTGTAATAGCAAAATTTTAGCGAATGCCATTGCATCCGCATTTCAATCAGAAACAACACGGCCTTTTTGCATTGTATCAATTCCATTTCTTCTACCCGGCTATAACAAAAATCTTTATAACAAAAAGTTTGAATTTATTCATGAATTTTATAATCAAAATTTTGAAACTTTTATTTCATATATGAGCAATCAGGAACTGCAAACAGCTGCCGAACTTGCTATCACCTTCATATCTTGGAATATAAATCACAATCTGAAGGACATATTATGCAGCATATGGATCAATTTATAAGAGGATATGATTATATCTATCATGACACTAAATATCTCTATCAAGGTATTTGTCACGGTAGAGAAAACGAGAAAAAAGTATTTCATAAGCTTCTTGATGTATATGAATATGATAAAAACGAATCTTATAAAAATCCCAATATGATAACACTATTTCATGGTCAATGGAAAATGACTTTTTGGTCAGAAATAATCTACACCAAAATACGAGAAAGACTTGAGAACAAATCATATAAAAATTTTCTTTTTTTACGATTTTGGAAAAATAAAGGAGATATTGCCTCTCATGCAACTGAATATGAAAAAATTGTTGAACATTTACAAAATATAGCTCAATATGGAACACAAGATCACGAAAAAGACCGACCAAAGCAAATATTTCTAAATCCCGCTCTTTTTAGCAACCTGGGCAACCGTGGTAGTCATACACCAAACTACGTTCTGAAAGATTATAATCAACATAATACAACATTCGACTCTTATACTATCTTTGAAAATAATGGATTGGAAAAATATCATGAAAAATATAAAAAACAGCTGATGTGTTTGGAAGAACGATTTAGAAGTTCAATACCAGGAGGAATCCTGTTACGTATTACCGCTCCAAGCAATGTCGCAAAAAATGTTATGGGAATATATCCAGCCAAGTCAGGAGGATTTAAAACAACAAAAAACATCGATGAAAAAGATACTGACGATGCTATACAATTTTGCCATGCCCTCCGCACAAATCAAACAATCAAAGATGCTGATATTACCGAATTAGTCGCACCTATTGATGAAAATATACTGCATACTTGGCATGATGCCGGTGTCAATATCGAAGCATTTCATAGTGCAGATCAAAAAAAATATGCCGAGATTATGAAAGAACTTGATACAATTCTTGATGCCGTTTTTAAAGACTACGAACAAGATTTAGAAAATACGCAGGGAAAACTGGCAAAAGAGTTCCGGAGAACCGTCTTAGACAAAGATACTCCAAAAAGTTCATATGAAATCTGGAAGCAGTTGCATACACAATATTATGTGTAGATATACCTTACTTTTCCACCACTTTACCTGACCCTCTGCCGATGTTCTGAGATCCTAAGACATTCTGTTGTAGTTTTTAGTCCCTGCTAAAGAATGTTTTTGCATAGGCAGCATATACTGAATATATTTGGTTAGGATACCACCAAATAGTGTGTTGGTTCATAACATATGAGACTGAAGGCCTCCCTTTAATTTCTGATAGTATTGCGCAGGAGTAAGATTTTGTAAAGCCTGATGAGGTCTGATAATTATTGTAGCGATGGATATATTTTTGAAGATTTTTTTGAATAATCCTTAAAGAACTGGCCCCAGTATAAGATACATAAAACTCATATTTAACGGTACAATTTCCTCGTTCAACATTGCCATTATATTTGGGAGAACGGGGAGGGAGTACAAAAAGGGGAATGTTCAGCTCTTTACATGCTTGTTCAAACTCTCCCCTAAACTCTGATCCACCATCAACCTGGGCAGACAACATGGGAAATGGTAAGGATCGTCTTGCGTGTTCAAGAAATTTCGTTGCAGAACAGCTATCTGCACGAGGGTAAGCTTGTGCAACAATAATTTTAGTGATAGGACAAATTGCTTTAAAATGCTTGATTGTTTTGTCTGGAACCTCGGAAATACTCATGTGATCAATTGGTATGTATTCACCGGGTTTTTTGGCCTTCATATCTCTGGTCCATGGCTTCGCATGATCATCAAATGTACGAGGCTTTCTTTTCTTCCCCCTCATATAAAAATACGCAGCTTTAACTTTATCTTCCTTTATAAGCTTGGATAAGATCCGACCAATGGTGCTTACGGATTTTTTGATACTATAATCCCTTTTTAAAACTGCTGCTATTTTTTCTTTGCCCCATAGTGGATTTATTTTGCGAATATGAAGAACTTTCTTTTCAACATTTGCATCCCACAGGGGCTTTCGAACATTATTGGGGCGTCTGCTTGCCTCTTCCAATCCAGCAAGCCCATAAAATTTATAATTTTTTCTCCATCGATAATATGTTGCTCGCGATATTTTCAGTGTTTCAAGCGCTGTTTTTTGGGAGCATTTTTCAGCAATTAATTTATCATACTGCTCTAATTTCTCCTTTCTTTCATATGCAAGTTGTGTATACTTTGTTGTATCAACTTTGTTTATTTGATACAAACTTCTGTGCAGTCTGTTTATCTGCTGCATGATTTTAGGCCTCCTTACATTTAGTAATATTTACGGAGGCCTTTATTTTACACTATTTTGTCTCACATGTAACTGAACTAGGACAGGAAATATGATGAAAAAATTAATAGAAACTTTATCGCCGCCGGGTGACGCCTATTTTAGGGCACAGGGGCGATAATGGACATTGCGAACATAATGGAGCGATGGGAACACAGATATTTTGCCCCCACATGACAAATAATTTACTGTACTCAATCCAGCAATCGGGTGGCAAAAGTTCTTTGAGGGCAATTTCAGTTTCTTCTGCTGTTTTTGTACTCACCAGCCCAAATCGGTTAGAAATCCGATGAACATGGGTATCGACACAAATGGCAGGAATGCCAAACGCTTCCCCGAGCACTAGATTTGCCGTTTTGCGCCCCACGCCGGGGAGCATAAGAAGCTCCTGCTCAGTGCGAGGGATTTGTCCTTTAAACTGATCAACGATCATTTTGCTGAGCGCATGGAGCTGTTTTGACTTTTGCCGGTAAAAACCTGATGGGTAAATGAGTTTTTGTATCTCCTGCAAAGAGACAGCAAGCATGGCCTGCGGAGTTTTTGCTGCAACAAAAAGCCTCCTGGCTGCGGGCAAAGACACGGTATCTTTAGTCCGCAAGCTCAAAATACAGGCGACAAGAATCAGGTACGGGTCTCGACCGTACTCAGCGACAACATGGGTCGACGCTGGCGCGCTCATGTCCTTTGTTGCTTGCCGCAATAGATCAATTATTTTTAATGCTCTAGCACAGCGTTTTGGAAGTGATTCAAGGACATAAGCCATAATTACTACTCTCCCTTTGACCACCAGCACTTGGTAAACATAGTAAATTATGGTAAGATAATCAAAGGATTTTTACTACGCACGAGGAGGACCATCTGTATCTACTAAAGCTAGGACCAAAATGAGCAATTGTAAAAACAACAGCTGATGGGTCCAAAAAAAGTCTATACACTTTTTGAAATTAAACATAAGAAACTCCTTAACTAGGGTGATATAAGTATTAGAAACAAGAAAAGTATAATAAACCATGAAGAGAATAGCAATAAAAAATGATTAGTATTTTCCAGCATATTGAAACTATTTTTGGCAATTATTATTTTCTTATTGGTGTCAACACACTCTCTTTTTTTTTAAAATCATCCATAATTTTTGTCATTATTAAACAAAAATTATCAAACATAATAACCCATCATACCTGTTTGATTTTTTTATTATGGGTATTGATTGGCAGTATTTTTACCGATATTGCGTGGCTCATAAAATTACTATCGCTCACTTTTTTTCCTAGCTTAAGTTATAAAGCTGTTGTTTTTTGTATTAGACTTGGATGGATATTTTTTATTGTACAATATCAAGCTCTCTCTCTTTTTATAGAAAGCCTTATAGAAAAATCCTATAAAATATTCACACGTCAAAAAATATTCCTAAGCATTTCAACATTTCTAATACTGTTTTTTATTTTTGTATCAATTATTGATAGAAATTGTAATAAACCAGGAGACCAATTACTTGTAGAAACTATGACGCAGTCTATTACATCCTGTTATCTTCTTCTTGGTGTTATGCTTATAACACTTTTTCTCATCAATAGAAAACTTAGACAATATACTCTACCCTTTATATTAAAAAAACAATTTAACTTACTTATACAATTTCTTATAGTCCCTCAAATATTGAGTGATTCTATACATCTTTATCCATCGGAAACTAGCGTTGTCACAAATAGTTTTGCCTTTTCTGGATTCTCTACCATCTTTCTCACCGGTGCCATATTTTACTGTGCACGCAAAATTATGGGTCTGCGATTTCTGAATGCACATCAACACGTACAAGCGCAGCCGAAGATTACCTTTGTTAATGACTTCAAACTCATTCTTGACCAGCTCAGTCGAGTGACAAATGTAAAAGAGCTCCATCACATCACGCAAACATTTTTCAAGCAAAGTCTTGGCATTCCTATTACCAAAGTTGCGTTATATATCAAACCACTCAATGCGCAGGATAGTGATGAGGAAGCAGGCGATATTCCCATTGTCAACACCGTGGAACATTATTTTCATTCATCCAAAACGGCGTTTGATAAAGTCATTCAAAAAGAGACGCTCTTTATTTATGACGAACTTGATTTTAGTAATTTTTATGAACAAACACCGGAACAGACTATTGTTTTACAGTTTCTGGACAATATTAACGCTGATATTTTCTTGCCCATTTTCCATAAAAATAGCCTTGTTGCCTACATTATTGTCGAACGGTATGCCCGATTTAACGAATTTTACAGTAATGTTGATCGCGATGAAATGATTGTTTTTGCAAGTTACTTGGGCAGTATTATTAATTTGTTGCAGAGCAAAAATCTCGACACGCTCATGGAACAAGAACAAGAGTTACGCCAGGAACTGTATCATAAGCATCAGGAAGTTATCCAGTATAAAGAAAGTATCCGGTCATTTTTGCGTACACAAAAGCAACATCAGATTGGCATTTTATTTTACAAAAAAAGAAATTTTATTATCGGCAACCAGGCAGCCAAGGAGTTTTTGCCTATTTCTTTGCAACAGGAAGGACACCCGATTATCAAACAACTTCGACAGCTGGCACGGCAGACAGAAACATATCAGTCCGCTCAAAGCTGTTTTATTAAGGATCATGAAGGAGCGTCGATGGTTGTTTCCGCGGTTCCCCATTTGGAGCAACAGACTATTATTTTGACCATTTCCTACCCGGATATCACCGACATGATTAAGCCACAAGTTGATTTGTTGCATGATCCAAGTAAATGGGATTACCTGCTGTATTTGCAAACAACGCAGTCGGGCCAGCTCATTAATCAGCTTATTCCGGGCAACAGCGAACTGCTCTTAAATTTCAAAATTAATCTATTGAAAGCAGCACTGAGCAATAAGCCAATTTTGTTGACAATTCCTGATGAAGATTTGGCATCTACCGTTGAACTGCTCCACCACATTAGCCTTCGCGGCACCTTGCACACCGTTGATATTGAAAAAGGAACAGATATGTTCAATATTGCCAACATGATTTTTGGTGTTAATCCGCTGCTGCAGGCAAAAGAATATGCACAAAAACCGCTCCTTGAATGGCTCAACAATACCGGAACTTTATTTATAAAAAATGTACATCACCTCAATCAAGATATTCAAGACCGATTAACAGAATATATCCGTTTTGGCTTTTTTAAATTATATAAAAGTGATCACAAAATTGTCAGCAACGTGCGTCTTATTTTTTCAACGCACATTCCTTTTACACAACTACTCCAAGAAGAGTACCTGTCGCACGCACTCCTGCATGAACTCAAACAAACAACCATTTCCATGCCACCACTCCAGAGCTTGCCTGAATCAGAATTCATCGCTTTAGCAGAAGGATTTACCCAACAACTTTCTCCATCAGAAGATCCTTCTTTTACCAACATTGCACTGACAGAAAAAGAAAAAGCACGCCTCATATTCAAACGCCCGGCAAGCTTACATGATTTAAAATTACGCATTCAAGCACTTATTTTGCAAAAAGCACAAAAAATGGATTTGTACCAAGAAATTTCATTCGCCTCGCCAATCGACACTCATGATCCCGACCTTATCGAAGCAAAGTGCCGCGGAAAAGAGGCACTCAAAAATCGTGAAACATTTATCCGTCTTTGGCACCAGTTTAATAAAAATCAAAATAAAATTGCCGCATTTTTGGGTGTCCATCGGTCATCGGTCAATCGACGATGCAAGGAATATAATTTGTTATAAGATCTATTTTAATCTTACGATTATTTCTTCCCATTCCTCAATGACGAAATTCGTTAAAAAAAATTGACTTTATGCTTGAGCCTTTTATACTGCCAATGATATACGTGCTCAAAAAATAGACAACATTGCCTCTAAAACATTGGAAGAAACTGAAAAAATAGACAAATTACCGAACCAATATGAACAATCAGTTCGCGAAAAATATTTTGCACCAAAGATCATAGATATTTCTTCCAAATCGATTGCTACAAAAAAAGAAGCTGATCAAAAAAAATCACATTTTTCAGAAAATAAAAAAGTCCTCATAAAGCGAAGAAATAGTACTGGTACAATATCTTATTCCATTCGTTCCGAATGGAGTCTCTAGAAAAAGAAATATCAAGAAAAAATAATTCTGATACAATATCCCTTAACAAATAATAAACCATTATTTTCCAGGAAAATCTTATGAAAAAAGCAATCTTCATTTTTACCGCTTCCTTGCTTTATACTCAAGTATACGGCATGGAAAAACTTCCAAGCCTTCCAGTGCCATCCCCTTTCTCTATCATACCAACGCCTTCATCTATTGAATCAAATAAATGTCGTGATTTTACTCTTTTTAAAATCTGGGATGCTAGTAGCAGATCGGGATCCGTACTGCCAATACAGCAAGAAAACAGTGAACATCTTAAGACCTATGTTCAATTACAGAAACAGGAAACTGAAACTGTTTTTGCCAAATTAATTGCTGAAACAAACACTACGGAAAAAAATGGTACGCATTCTGTAGAGAATAAAAAAGCCCTCATAGAGCAGAAACACCGTTCTTGATATTTAATGTAAAATTACTCATAAAAAAAGGTTCTTCCCCCGTTTTAATCCTTTGCTCCGCCTCTGCGATGCTCTACATCCTTCAACTCTGCCTAAAAGGCTCCGTTAAGGATGTGTAAAGAAAAAGAAGGATATGGATTATTTTTTTCTTAAGGCTCCATGAGGTACGAATGGAGATAAAGTATGAGTGGAGATCAAAGGATCCTTGTCGAATATATTTGTATTTTTTTTAAAAATAATTATAATAAGTAGTGTTGGAAAGATTATAGATATATCCTAATAGGAATTTTATGTTTAAATATATATGCGCTGTAATTTTGTTGAGTAACTGTTTTTATACACGCACCGCTGAAAATCAAGATACAATTGAAATAGAATACAAAACATCGTCAAACAACCATTATGCCCAAGTTGTTAAATGTATTGAAAAAAACCAATTTAATCAAGCTCTGCCCCATTTTGAAAAAGCATATCAGAATAAAGAATATGAAAAAGAAGAACTCCTGCGATATAACTATGCTTACTCGTTACTTATGTCCATAGGAGAGATTTACAATTTTTCTCTCAGAATAACTGTTGCAGAAATTGAAGCTCTGGTCCAAGCTGATGGGGAATTTGTCATAGAAGATTATTCACCTGAAGATTTGAAAAAAATAGAAGAAATAATAATAGAAACAAGAATAGAACATGCAAAAAAGCTCATTGAGGAATGTGATAAAAACAATGACCTGATGAATTTTTTTCTGTCTCCAGAAGAAGCAGAAAATCTACTCCACAACATTTGGGACTATTTTTGTTATACGATTCAGAAATACGGTGTTTGGCAGCTTGAGGCCAAATACAATAAAGAATTTTATGCATTGGCAAAAGAGGCAGAACAAAAAGATCTTCCTGTGCCCTATAAATACATCGCACATCGTCGAGCACAACAAAACTATATTCTTGAGCAACTAAAACAGATTGGTCCAGAAAAAATCGAAGCTGCAGCATACGAAATTGAAGATGAATTAGCAGCAATGGATGAACTTGAAAATGAATTAAAGAATAATCAGAATATAGCATAAAACATATGATACCGGAAATCGATAATTCCCAATTTTTTATGCCTCACCACTATCGTGTACCCCAAAAAAATATTTTATAATATTTGCACATTCTCCCCACTCTATGCTAAACTTTGAACCCACAATGGTCCCGGTGTGAGTATATTTGAAAAACGTGAGTAGTAATACAGAAGTGGAACGCATGTATTTTCCTTTGCATGTATTATTTTTTCGTCTAACTACATACCCATGGATTACTATCGCTGCTGTCATTATCAGCTCATATATTATTAGCCATATCATCCTCTGCTATGGTCGCATTATTGAACATTTTTCTTTTTTGTCAGAAAAAATAGCGTTCTTTTTTGATATATCTTCCAATATTATTATTACCAGTTTTGGTCTGCGTTTATACGCTCGCATAAAACGGTTTTTCTTGCGCTGTTTTGTACACTCACGCTATAACCCCATGGAAAGCATTGCTCGAATCAAAAAAAATATTGAACAACTTGATACGGTCGGCACGCCTGAAGAACTTTTTTCAATCATTCATCATTTTTTTTATGATACTTTTTTTGTACCTCCCCATTTTGTTGGATATTACATCCGTCCCACCTATATAAAAACAGCAACTGACGTCCATCAATATATGCACAAAAATATTGAGCAGTTTTTACTCACGCACGATACACGCATGTGCGATTATATAAAAACAGAACGAATTGTCATGCGCTCCGGAGGTTTAACAAACCCTGCTGATGGAACAGTTGCTGCCGCCATCCATGATTTTTTGCATATAACTGATCTTGATATTTTTATTCCGATTTACACCGGACATAAACTCATCGCCTACATCACCATTTCTCCGGGTGCACGAGCAAAACCCTACAGCGCTGATGAACGGCTTGATATGATCCTTTTTGCACATTATATTGGAACAATTTTACCACCGCTCATGAACATGCATAAGCCACGGTTTTCCCATAAACAATATCTACACCGTCAATTGTATGAAAAAAAACGAATATATGCGCTCTATAAAGAAGGTATGTATCAGGGAATCCTCAAAGCTGATACAAATATCGGCATTATTACCTATAAACAGGGAACTTTTATCCTTTGCAACAAACGTGCACGAGAACTGCTCCCGCTTGATATTACCCGATATCGACATCATCCTTTTACCCAAAATCTTATTGCTATGGCTGCAACGGCAAGCAGTGGTAGCAAAGACACTCATTCTTTTTTTGATTATGGACATAAACTTGTTACCACGGCGGAGCTGTGTCAAGAAACACGCATGATTATTTTCACCCTCACAAAAAACACCGTCCAAAAACCGTACTGCTCAACATTGGCACAAAAAAATACCGAGTATGATGTACTTTATAATACGAAGCTCGGCCTTGGTATCAATGCACTTATTCCCAGCTGTTCATCAGAAATTCTCCAGTACAAAACACAGCTTATTTATCAACTCAGTTGTGCACCAGCACTTTTTTTTTGTATGAATAGCGCTGATGCTGATGCGCTTATGCAAGTCCTCCAACAAGTACATCCTGATACGCCACTTTTTATCTGGGACGCATCAAAAGATCTTAATCACCACATGCTGTACAAAGAACGTATACAACATATACCCGCACGAAGCATTGTTTGCATTAAACATCTTCGGGCACTTGATTTGGAAACACAAGATTATTTTTCAGCATATGCTCCACAAGCAGGTATCCGTTTTGTCTACACCAGCACATCAGACCTGAACACGCTTGTAGCACAAAATTTATGCAGCAAAAAATTATGGGCTCAACTCCATGACCACACTATTTCATTTGCTCCCATTTTTAATGCATCATACATAACACGTTCGGAACTTATTAATGCCTATGCATATCACGCTATTTCAAACCCATTACTATACACCGCCAATCTGTTTACTGCACAGGAAAAACAAAAAATGCTCGACCAGCACACCAGTATTGTTACACTAAAAACTGCTGTATATCTTCATGTTGCCCATAAAATGGAAACATTTGGTACAATTGCTGCACCGGCAAAAAATAAGAAAGGGGCTTGTCATGACCTATGATGTGTGCAAAGAAAAAGTAGCGGAATTTTTACTGTACATAAAAGCAGAACGCAATGTCACGGTCAATACTCACCGCGCATATGCATCAGATTTGCGCCAGCTTTTGGACTTTTGGCGAGATCATTATAAAAGTGATAAAATACCATTATCATTCCGCACCATTATAGAACGATATCTTGTCACCCTTTTTTATAAAAAAATTAATAAACAAACGATTGCCCGAAAATGTTCCTGCTTTACATCATTTGAAACATTTTTGTTGTCAAGCGGCATTACCACCCATTTATCGCTCACGCGGCCGCGCCTGGACAAAAAATTACCGCTGTATTTAAGCATCGATGAAATTACCCATTTGCTTGACGACATCACCGACAAAGACCTTGAATCGAGCTTTCCCCTCCGCGACAAAGCAATTTTAGAACTTTTATATGCAACGGGAGTGCGCTGCTCAGAACTGATTGCTATTCGCTTTTGCGATATTGATATGATACAAAATGTCATTCGCATTTATGGCAAAGGAAGAAAAGAACGACTGGTTCTTTTTGGCAAAAAGGCGCATGAAAAATTGATGCAGTATATTACACAAGAACGAATGCGGCAACAAACCTATGATGAACCTGTTTTTTTGAACTACCGCAACGAACAACTAACTCCACGATCTGTCCAGCGCATCATTCAGGCATTTCGCCGTTTTTTAAAAACAAGCCGTCCCATTACGCCCCACAAAATCCGTCATACCTTTGCCACTCATCTGGTCAAACAAGGAGCTGACCTGCGCACCGTCCAAGAGCTTCTTGGCCATCAAACACTTGCTAGCACGGAAAAATATACGCATGTTTCTCTGGAAGAACTCGCCGACACCTGCGAAAAAAAACATCCGATACACACCCTTTTGCCCCCAAAAAATAGTTCATCATGATAACAGATCAAGCACGACATAAAATATTTTTTATCATATATTGGACCATGGCAGCATTTGGCATCATTACTATACGCCTTTTCTATTTACAAATAACCCGCGCATCGTCGTTACAAAAAAAAAGTCAGCACAATTATCTCCGTGTCCATCTGACACCTTCACCACGAGGCAATATTCTTGACCGCCACGGTGCACTTTTGGCAACAAATGCTCCGGTCACTGATTTGTATTGGCAAGGATGTGGCACATCATCGTTGCATGCAGACCAACTCTCACTCCTCCACACACTTGAATCTATTATAAAAACACCACTCACCCAAACAGCAGAGCTCAACACTATAACGGCAACAGAACGCACAAAAACCTCTGTTATTCTTGCTCGTGATCTCTCCTTTGAACAGCTAAGCAAAATTGCCGAACAGTGCAGCAACTGCCCCAACCTCACCCTATCAACCCAATTCAAACGCTTCTACCCATTTTCAACCTATGCATGTCACATCATTGGATATTTGGGCAATATTGCGGTAGAGCCGTATGGGAAAATGGGCCTTGAAGAACTGTTTGAACAAGCACTCCGCGGCACAAAAGGCACCATGATCAAAAAAATTAACTCCCATGGCACTGCAATTGCTGAAATTGAACTATCACATGCCGCTGCCGGCAATAATATTTACACAACGCTGGACATGAACCTTCAAGCGCTGGCCGAAACCACTTTTCCTTTGTCACTCACGGGCACCTGCATCATCATGAATCCTGCAGATGGCGGACTGCTCGCGCTGGTCTCTCGTCCCTCGTTTGACCCCTCACTTTTCTTAAAACCGATTGCCCAGACAACATGGTCTGTCCTGCAAGAAGGCAGCCCTTTTATTAATCGCGCCGTTAATCCGTATCCACCTGGTTCTATTTTTAAATTAGTTACTATTAGCGCCGCCCTTGAAAATAATATCATCGACCCGCAGGAGCAGGTTTTTTGTCGCGGATTTTATACTTTTGCCCGCCGAAAATATTGGTGCAATAAACGCATGGGACATGGGCCACTGTCGACTACGCATGCGATCGGTAAATCATGTAATATTTTATTTTTTGAAATTGGAAAACATATCGACATCGATCTCCTTGCCAACTACGCATCACTCTTTGGCCTCGGGCAAAAAACTGGTTTTATTTTTTCTGAGCATGCGGGCCTGGTCCCCGATCGCTCCTGGAAACAAATGGTCAAAGGCGAACGCTGGTGGCCGGGAGAAACGCTCTCTGCCGCCATTGGACAAAGTTTCTTGTTAGTTACACCAATCCAAGTTGCTCGCATGATTGCCGCCATATTTACGGGCTATCTTGTCCGCCCACGAATCCTTATGGCAGAACCAATTCACACAGAAAAGTTGTTAATCAAAGATGATACGATCGCTTTTTTGAAAAAATCAATGAAAGCGGTTATCAAAAAAGGAACTGGCAGACGCATCAAATCGGTCACCAAAGATCTTGAAATTTATGCAAAAACAAGTACTGCACAAATTGTCTCCCTTTCAAAAGGATCAATCGACCGTGCTCACCAAGAACATGGCTGGTTTGTTGCTCATTTCCAGTACAAACAAGAGCAGCCACTCGTGCTTGTTATTTTAGTTGAACATGCCGGAACAGCGCAAGTGGCAACAAGCATTGCAAAAAACTTTTTGATTGAATACAAAAAACAGGTAGATTTGCCTACTCAGGCACCAGCGATATAAAAAAACAGAAACCTATTTTGCGCGCCCTTGGAAGTGATAGAGTGAAAATAAAAATGGTCACACAGGAAGGGGGAATTTTATGCGAGGTGGGCATGTTTTTATATGTATAACACATTTGTTACCCTTTTCAATACCATATAACCATAGCATGCACAACAATGACCATAAAAATCATGTTGCTCTTATTACCGCAATTTTGCACAAAGAAACCAAAAATGCGCTGAATATTTTGGAAAAAAATATAAAATTAGCATATCAAACATGTTTTTTTAATTTTACCGATCAGACTTTTCATCCCTCTCGAGAATTTCATGGAGGATTGAATGCTATTCATGCAGCCCTTCTTATGTATAATCCCCCTATTCTTTCTTATATTTTCTCACAACAAAAACCAACATCAACGGAACTCCATAATCTTTTGTACAAAGTTGCAGCAATGAGCGATACACCATATACATCCACCAAATATATAGAACGTGATAGTTTTTATACTGAGGCATGTTTGAGTAGTTTATATCTTATTGAAAAACATAATGCACCGGTATATCTGCCATCAGATGAAGAAAATTTTAAAGAATCACTTTTCAACATCCATGTTTCTCGTCCAATTCGTATGTATCAAGGAAGATTTCCTACATTTCCATCAGCTTTATGCACAAAAGTTATTACATGTCTCCTGGCTACCGCAAAAAAAAATTTAAATCCGAAGCACTATATCAGTTTTACCCGCATTCGCCAGCATCCTTTTTGGACACCAAAAAATTCTGTTCTGATATCATCTCCGCATGAAATGCTTATAGGAATGTATAGAGTTGGCGTTTCAGACGATGATAAAAAAGAACCAATGAATGAGCTACTTTTCTCTCTCTTTAAACTCTTTCTCAGCTCTATACCCTTTGATGCTTCCACAAAATTACAACAATATAAAAAATCTTTTCCCGGTCTTACTGCATGGAACGAATATTACACAAATCGTCTTTCATGGCATGGGTGCAAACAACTTCTTCATGACATCGAATATTGCGATCTTTAATTTTACCTGTGATATACTAGAAAAAATGACACAAAAAAAAAGGATTTTATTATGAACAATAACTATATTTTCATTTAGAGCTTATCCGAAAATTCCAGAGCATCTAAAATTATGCATGGCAGAGGCAAATTGACAAAAAGCCAAAAAAGAGATCTTTGTTTTTGCCCAACAGGTTTTAATACCACGAAACCAATGTAAAATACCAAAAACTTGTTCAATACGCCAACGGCCATGAGATTTATATGGAGTTCTATTTCGAGATCGCCGTAGATTAGAAGAAGCAAGAAGAACAATATTGTGTTTGACAAGCTCTCTACGAAGAAATTCAACATCAAAAGCAGCATCCGCTAACATAGAAATAGCTTTTTTTTGAGAGACAAATTTGCAAAGCATTTTGGCGTGAGGAAGAAGAAGCTTTGAATCATGTACATTTGCAGCATCAACTATTACTGACAAAATTATTCTATTATAATCTATAACTAAACTTTTTTTGATGCCTTGTTTAGCTCGATCTGTTGGATTTTTACCACCAAAATTGGCAAATGGAGCTTTACTTGATGAAGCATCTGTCAAAAAGCATTTAATTGGACCAAGACATTCCATCGCAATTTCAACAGATATTTGCAAAATTTTTTCAAATATTCCATTTCTAGCCCATCGCATAAGAGTACCATGAACAGTTGAGGGTTTTCCGTATTTTTCGGGAAGAGCATTCCAAGGACAACCAGTTCTGAGCACAAACAATATTCCTTCTAACATCTTTCGTGGATCTTTGGGAGGACGGCCCACTTTTTTTCTTTCAAAATTATTACGCCACTTATTTCTTTCCATAAAATATCTGGTATTATTTGCATGAGAGCGGTTCCTTTTTTTAAATGTTTTGTATTTTGGTTAGTTTAACCAATAAATTTAGGAACTGCTCTCTTTTTTAAGCTTCAATTAATTTTCGGATAAGCTCTTATACACTAGTTTTTTTGATATTTGTAACACCATACAATTACAGCATGGATGACACTGATAACAATATAATACGTTGCATGGAAGATGCAAAAGCCTTTCATGATGAAAAACAAAATTTTAGTTTTTTAGTTTCATCAGTTGTCAATAATGCACAGGGTTTCATCGATCACGTCTGCTTAAATTACCCACCAGACCAGGCTACCTTGCATAACACGCTGCGTATGTCCATTATTCCTGATGGCAAAAACCATCCTAAGAATAGGCTCTCCAACGTTTTCTATTCCATGCTCGGCCGCGGAACTCTGCATCTCATTAACAGATGGCAGGCACCAGTATATCTGAAAAAAACCCTCACCCCACAAGAACCAATAATACCGGATAAAAAAATTTGTGACGGCTCGCTTTTCAGCATGCATCTTTGCCGCCTCATCATCATGCCTCCATGCGATCTTATGGAACCTCTCAAGATTCCGACAGGAAAAATTGGTGAAAATGTTATTACCTGTTTACTTGAAACTGCAAAAAAACAATCATTAACACCGGAGGAGTTGATCGATTTTACCCGCATTCACACAAGATATTTTTTTAGCTCAACAGCAAATGAAATAATTTCCCCCTACAAAGCTCTTATAATAATGTGTACACATACATATGAAAATAGAAATAATAGAACATCTGATAATAGAAGCAATAAAAAATCATCACAGGCAAAAATAGATTTTCTTTTTTCTTTGTTCAAAACTTTTCTTGGCTTTATTCCTTTTGACGCTTATGCATATCTTTTAGAACAGCAGAAAGAAACTCCCCTTCTCGCCACGTGGTCTCACTATTACGAAAATCATCTCCTGCGAACTCTCGGCAATCTCCACACTACTGACAACACATAGTGCGATTAAAAATCCTTCGACTCCGCCTCTGCAATACTCTACATCTTTACTCCGCCTAGAAGGCTTCGCGAAGGATAAATAAGAAAAATTTCAGAAAATTACAATTGTTGTATGCCATACTATTGCAAAAAAAATTTTGATCGAGTATAAAGAAGGTATTGATGAAAAACCTTAAAGAGGATTTGCCATGAAGATGCATTTGTTGCTTTTTTTCACATTCCCCCTATTTTTTACCCTGGCTCTCAGGAGCTCTCCAGCAAAGAAATTACTGTTAAAAACACCTGCTGCATCATATGATGAAGCCTATTTTCATCCCTATGAAGGTGATGATCCCGCAGCAAATACAGGGAAAACTGTGCTGTCTTTGGCAAGTGCTGCTGCTATCGGAAGTTTTTGCGGTGCATGTTGCGCACAGGTAAATAACTATTTTTATGATAGTTACTACTACCTCCCTCTCTTTATTATTAGCTGGTTATGTGAAATGGAAATACGAAAAGACATTTTGTATAGCTTTTGCTCCAACTATAAAATACCCCCTATGCCATTCACTGCTCAATTAAGTTCATGGATTGCGTATCTGATATACATCAACAAGTGAAACTAAATCCTTACTGAAGTGCCGCAACTTTTTTTGCCAGGCGACTTATTTTACGCTGCGCCGTGTTTGCAGCGAGAACCCCTTTGCCTTTTGCGCGGGCCAATTTTGATTCAACATCCTTAAATAAGATGCGCGCTTGTTCGGCATTTTTGCTGCCAATTGCTTCCAACAGTTTCTTGACTACTGTCTTGACCGCAGATTTACGCGCTGCATTACGAACACGTTTCTTTTCTGTCTGGCTTACTCTCTTTTTCGCTGATTTTATAATAGGCATTATATACTTTCGTTTTTACGTTTTTTTATATAACTTTTTGTATTTTTCCTGCTTTAACACATTTGGTACACACTGAATCACGTACCACTCGACGCTTGGCATCGCCCGTTGCCACATATCTCATAGTATGGACATTGGGGTACACCCACCGTTTTACGCGGTTATTCGCGTTACTTACTAAATTCGCCACGTGGGGCCTTTTTGAACAAATAGCACATATTCTTGCCACTGTTTCAACCTTTCATAAAATATCTACTGTTGTATACCATTTAGTGTATCAAAAAATCAAAACTGTTCAATTAAATAAGCCGTTTCAGTTCATTATACACCATTTTTCCTCCTGCAATGCCCGTTGTATAGTCAGGATCAAGCAGTTTACCACCAAAATCCGTTACTATGCCACCGGCTTCTTGAATCAAAATAATCCCTGCAGCCACATCCCACCAACAAAGATTTGAAAAAATAATACCATCCAATCTTCCCGCTGCAAGATTGGCCATATTAAGCGCAATAGAGCCAAAATGGCGAATTCCAAAAGCGTTCTGTGCCACCTGCTGGGCAACACGAAACATTTTCACGCGAAGTTCTGCATCATATGAAAAACCAACGGCAATGAGCGATTTGTCAAAGGATACAGGAGCTGATACTGAAATATGGTTCCCATTCAAAAATGCCCCGCCGCTGACAGAGGCATAAAAAAATTCGTCTGTAATTGGCTGATAAATTGCTCCAATAATCGGCTTTTGTTCATAAACAAGTGCAACTGAAATGCAAAAGTAAGACAAATGACGAAAAAAATTAGTAGTACCATCAAGCGGATCTATAACCCAAGAATAATCACCAGCACCATACTTGCCCGACTCTTCTGCCACAATTGCTGCAGGAAAAAGAGTTTGCAAGGCACCTATTAAAAATAGTTCACTCGCTCGATCTGCCTCGGTCACAAACCCCTGATCTTCTTTTTCCGTTCGCTCAAGCGGCTTGCCATAGCATGTTTTTAATATATTTCCAGCCTGTTGCAAAATGGGCTTGAGATCTGAAGCGGTAGGTAATGATCGGTCCATATATGTACCACTTTATACAAAACGATGTTCTGCGCGCGGCTCAATGCCAAGCAACGCGTAAATGTCACTTGCATACAGCGTCTCTTTTTCAAGCAACGCATTCGCCAAAAGATCGAGTTTGTCTCTGTTGGTTTTCAGCAATGTAATAACCTGCGCATAACAGTCATCAACTATTTTTTTAATAGCATCATCAATTTTTTCAGTCGTTTTATCTGAATATGGAATATCAGTCTGATCAGCCTGATACTGGACAAGACCAACATCAGGGTCCATGCCATAATCGCAAATCATCGTCCGCGCAATTTGTGTTGCAATTTTAAAATCGCTGTATGCTCCTGTTGTTAATCGATTAAAAACAACATCTTCTGCTGCGCGGCCACCGAGCGCCGCCATAACAGACGCCATCATCTCTTCTTTAGATGTCAAATATTTTTCTCGGTCAGGCATTGAATGCGTAACACCGAGCGCTTTGCCTCGCGGAATTATGGTCACTTTATGGAGTGGATCAGTATCTGCTGGAAGCAACAACCGTATTAATGCATGGCCTGATTCATGGTATGCAACAATATTTTTTTCTTCATCAGACATGACCGTACTTTTCACTTCTTTACCGAGCAAAATTTTATCTCGCGCTTCTTCTACATGCATAATGGTAACAGCAGGTTCATTTGTTTTTGATGCAATAATTGCCGCTTCATTAATAAGATTTGCTAAATCAGCACCAGAAAAACCGGGCGTGCCGCGCGCTATTTTTTTCACATCAACGGAACTGTCTATTTTGACATTACGTGTATGCACTCGTAAAATTTCTTCTCGACTTATCAGATCAGGGAACGGAACCATCACGCGACGATCAAATCGACCCGGACGCAACAATGCTTTATCGAGCACATCAGGCCTATTAGTTGCCGCCAACACAATAACAGGACTTTCTGCCGTGGCAAAACCATCCATCTCAGTCAGAAGCTGATTAAGAGTCTGTTCTCGTTCATCATTACCACCACCAAGACCACTGCCTCGATGACGGCCAACGGCGTCAATTTCATCAATAAAGATAATGCTTGGTGCATTTTTTCGAGCTTGTGCAAAAAGATCACGCACTCGCCCCGCACCAACACCGACAAATACTTCAATAAATTCAGAACCACTGACGGCAAAAAAGGGACAGTTCGCTTCTCCCGCAACTGCACGAGCAAGCAACGTTTTTCCATTACCCGGCTCGCCTATTAATAAAACACCGCGGGTAATTTTGGCACCAAGGCGCTGATATTTTTTAGGATTGCGCAGAAAATCAATAACATCTCGCAACTCTTCCTTTGCTTCTGCAGCACCGGCAACTGAATCAAAATTTTCTTTAATGGTTGATGGCAAGAACATGCGCGCACGGCTTTTGCCCATGGTGAAAATATTATTACTGCCACCCATATTTCGCGCCTGCCGCATCATATACCAAACAAAAGCAATGATAAAAAGTCCCAACAGGAAAATACACAAGAGCCAGTAGTTGTAGTACGATGCTGCCGCTCCGACAATGCATTCTACTCCGTGACGGCGCAAAAGATCCCAATTGTAAGGATTGTCCGCAATAACGGTCTCAAATTTACTCATATCTTTATAGCGGCCATAGACCATTTGTCCTTCAACACGAACTTCTTTGACCAACCCTCGCTCAACATTATCAAGAAATGTTGTATACGGAATAATGCGAATATTGCGGCTTGCGTCGGTGAGCCAATGAAGCACAACGAGACAACCAAGCCCAATCATAGTAACGATAACGACCTGTTTAAATCCATTTTTTGTAAACATAGGTATCTTTTTTGTTTTTTTTGGTTTTTTCATAATTATTAATGACCAATATAGTAAAGCTGTTACACCCAGCTTTAATGATAAAAATTTTACCCTTACTTCCCTCTATCATTTAAAATTATAATAAAAAATAAAAGCATTGTCGATGATTTAATCAGACAACATGCGGAAAATGGACATATTTTCCGGACCAGGCAGGGTAGCTACAGTTGCTACCAGCGGGCGTTAAGGCGCGAGTTGCCCCGGTAATAGTGGAATAGACAAAAAGGCGACTTTTTCCCCTGCTTTCCGCCGCATAGGCAATATAGGTTCCACAGGGCGACCAGCAACTTTCATGTTTATTGTTTCCTTCAAAGGTTATTTGCCGCTCAGTATTGCTCCGAATATCATAGATAAACAGCTGCATAATACCCTGGACCATTTTAGCATAGACCAGCTGTTTTTTTTGCGGGTTATAATGAGGCGATGCCGCGTATCCATCGCTGGTAATCATAGTAACTTCTTGATTTTTCATGTCATAGGCACAAATAAGCGGGTTTCCGGTATATGCATCTGAGCAAAAATATAGGATATCATTATCACCAAAAATGGGTGCTATATTGTTGCCCCCGTTATTCGTCAGCTGCACAATCCCTTTTTTGGAGCAATGCCATAGCTGGCAACTGCCTTTTCCCCCTGATGCACAATAGACAACTGCTTTTCCATCAGCAGAAAACGATGGTTGCATAGTAATGCCCGGATAATCTGATGCAATAGAAGAGCGTCGCCTCATATCAGTCATCATGAGCCGCATATTAACCGGTGTATAACTTGAGTAAAATAGCAGTGGCCGTTGTGGATCTTTATTCCATCGCGGAGCAATGGCAATTGTCGGGGCCTTGACCAAAAGCTGCTCGCCAGATCCATCATAATCAGCAATATAAATATGTTTTTCCACACCAGTGTTTGTCACACATTCTTTGCAGTAGGCAAGCTTACTTGAAAAACATCCTTCCTGCCCCATCAATAATGGCCATATCTCATCCGCCATCGCATGCCCCTGCGCACGAGCAAGCAACGATTGACCATGAAACTGTTTTGCACACAGCACATGCCCCGATGCGGTATCACAGACACACCATTCAAAGGCATCAGAGGAAATTCGTTTGATAAAAAGAGCGAGCATATACCCTTTTTTGGATAATTTTTTAAACATACGGCTACTTTTTGTCACAGTCATCGGCTTGCAGGCCTGTACCGTTACATCGCACTGTCCGCTAAACATAAAATCTTTCTGCACCGTCTGCGCCATACGAATCAGCTGTTCATCGCTTTTATTTTCTGCCCATGACTGAACAATACCAACAAATATCGGCACCTTGGCCGCCATCTGCCCTTGCACTGTAATATTGTCTGCATGGACACACAAAATAATAAAAAAACTCACAACAAAAAATTTTATATTATTCATAGACTATTCTTTCATGGTTTAAAAGTAATTGTCACTGATCTGCCCCAACTCCAGCGAGGAAATTGTATCTTATACAGTACAGCACGTGCCGCTACATCAAAAATAAGCATGTTCGAGGGAGTTACCATAGTAACAGAATCAATTATTCCTTTTTTGTCAATACATGCCGTTATAGTACAACTACATACTGCAGCACAACCAACCGGCGGTCTCCATTGTGCTCTAACCTGATTTTCAAGTGCATCCATACGAGCAGCATCACTGTTTTGGCTATTTTCTACCGTTTTTTGCGTTTGTTCGGTCACTTTTTCCAGAACTTTTTGTGTCTCAACTTTTTTTTCTACCACCTTTTTTTCTTCACTACTTTTTTTATCCGGAATCACCTGCTTATCAACAGCCTCAACCGTCTTTTGCTTCTGTACAACTTTCTTGACCGGTTCCTGTTTAACTTTTTTTTTCTGTTCTGCTTTGCGCTGGACTTTTTTTGCCGGCTGTGCTTTTGATACTGATGCAACCGGTTTTTTTGCCGGCTCTGGCGTAAAAAATATTGGCAATGATTTTTCAGATACAATAATCGTCATCGCCTTTTGCGCAACAGTGTACATCAGCGCTATAAGAACCAAATGGAGTGTACATGAGTAGGCAAAAACCCGAAGATACAACGTGCACAGTTCAGGCACGTTTCGTCGCCAGTGCAACATATTTCACCCCTCCAACAACCTTGATGCGATCAACCAGTTCCACAACGGTACCATATGCAACAGCAGTGTCAGCTTTGACAAAAACCGTTTTTCCACAATCTTGCGCAACTGCTGCATGAAGTTGCGCAATTAAATTATCATGCGTAATTGCTGTCCCATTCAGAAACAGTCCTCCATCTTTATCGATATAAATGGTAATATCTTCCTGTGCATTTGCCTGCTCATGTGCTTTGCCTTGAGGCAATGTTACACGAATTGCATTGTGAAGCATTGGCGTTGTAATCATAAAAATGACAAGCAACGTCAGCGCTGTATCTATCAGTGGCGTCAACGGCACATCAGTCATGAGCGATAATGAACGTCGTCGGCGTGATCTCCGAGTCATACTGTTCCTTTACTGCTGGCGGTTATAAATCCGCACAATATCATCTGCCAAAACAACAAGACAATGTTCCACCGCGCGCACCTGTACTTGGAGATAGTTTGCCATAACGAGCGCTGGAATTGCTACCACGAGACCTGCAAGCGTTGTAATCAGTGCTTCGGCAATACCCGGCGCAACGGCAACAATATCTGCCGCCTGCGTTTGCGCAATGCTCATAAATGAGTGAACAAGACCCCACACTGTTCCAAAAAGACCTAGCAATGGTGCTACTGCTGCACTCGTTGTAAACAGTGGAATAAACCGCTGCTCTTGTTCTATGACATCATCAATAACCTGTTCAGTATGTGCTGTCACTTCATTCGCATCGCGGGATGCAAAAGAAAATTGCGGTGCAAACATATATCCGGGAACGGTGCCACTAAATTGCGAACCAACCGCTGCTAACTGCTCAAGCTGAACCACCGCCTGAAGATAACGATGCGCTTTTTTGCACTGCCTTTTATGTTGATACAATAATAATATCTTGGTAATAAAAATCGCCCAGTTAATCATTGAAATTACAAGAAGTAATATGAGTACTCCCATACTCACCGCATCCGCCTGCAAAACTAAATGCCACAGCGACGCTCCTACCATTCCCTCTGCCATGAAGTATCCTTTATGTAAAAAAAGAGAAAAAGTATAAACCCGTATAAAAGCTTATCAAAAGTCACGTTATTTTCAAAACTGTTATAGAAAAATAACTCATATAACCCACATTGAGCAGACCTCAAATTAAGAAATTTTGTATAAATAACGAACATGATCTCCCAAAAGAGATAAAATCTTTTTTTTCAAATCACTTATTCCTTCAATCATAATCTCGATTTTATCTCCAATTGTAATGATTACAAGATTAATTCCATGAAGAATTTGAAATAGCCACCGCAACGTTGGTGTTGCGGTGGGCTTTTTTATTTGATTGGGTAAAGTTTCCCCAAGACTCTCTAGTTGTCTTCTAATTCTTCGCTGCGCAATGGAATACACCAAAAGAGCAAGTGTCATAACCATAAGTAATCCCTGAATACGTGCTGGATTCTTTAAATAAAGAGAGGCTGCAAAAAAAGAATGATTTTTTAAAAATGCAAAACCTTTTTCAACGGTGTTATTTTGCTGTTTATAGGTCAGAACAACATCTACATCAGAAAGATCTTTGTTTGAAGTGTTGGTAACCAAAACATAGCAAGATTTTTGATCAATTAGCTCATTAACAGCGTGTTGGTTAACCACAATTGTTGCGTTAATTTGAAATGTTTCGCCATCAGGCTGTGTATTTTTTTTGGGGCGCCCCGTAGAAGTGTATTTTTTAAGCAGGATAATATTCTGAGAAGCAACAGTATGATATTTCCACTTTTTTGCCAAATTAAGTAGCGCTAGCTCTGCTTTTTCTTCAGAATCAAATCGTTGTGCTTGTAAGTGAAAGAGCTCTTTTTCTATTTTTTCTGCTTCTTTATCTTTCCATTTTTCTACTGTGTACATAGAACGGTTTTTTGCTTCATCAGAAAACACTATTATACACCGCACTTCCATGCCATAATGAACAAGCTCAACAATCTGAAACTTGTTGCTATCGTCCAATCGCTGCCACTTTTTGTCTTTCATAAAAGACTGAATGATTAGTTGATTTTCAAGATCCAATGTTCCCGGCATGCGGGTAATAAAACGCAACTTTTTGAGGTTTTCTGCATTTTGTTCTGTATATATTTTTGAATCGCCAACAACAAATTGCACGCCATCAGATTCTTTGATTCCTTCAACAAGCTTTTGTGCACGTTCCTTAAAAATAGCATTGTCAGATTTATTGCCGTTCCAAGCTCTGCTGGCGGTTGGAATGCCATCTTCATTTACAACAAGTTCTAGAATTATTTGTTTGAGATCAGGACGATGATCCTTTGAATAGCCATAAGTAATCTTTACCTCGTGCTCATCTGTATCCGCATCATATTTACCAGTTAATGAGAAACTTGTTGTATCATTGTGTGCAAATTTAGAACTGACTTTTTCTTGTGTGCATACTGCAAGAGAAATCTCACTAAACAAGATATTACATCCATATTCAACAACCGCATCTAGGCTTCTTCCAAGCTTAAAACGATTAAAATGTTCTGCCTCTACTCCTTTACGAAAAAGGAGCTCCAGCGCTTTATTTTCAAAGAACTGAGGGGTTAATGAAAGTGGACGATCAGAAAACCCTAATCCATTTATAATCATTCCTGCCACAGCCTCTCCCGTGGATATCTCTTCCTTTTCATTTGTTAGTATGCGATTATCAATCATTTCCACGATTTTAAGCTCCTTTATTACACTAGCTACAATTCCCAAATGATCAATACGTTCTACTTTTACTTTCATTTTCAGATTCCTTTTTGGCTTCTTTTGTACCTTAAGTCCTGAAAATAGTCTAAATTAAATTTTTATTTTTTTGAACTGCTCAATGTGGGATATAACATAAAATATTGGGAATTACCGGCTTTCATTATGTTGACTTTTCCCTGAAAAAATTTTCTCCCCTCCCCCGTTCGTCCTGAGCGGAGCCTCTCTTGAGGCGCAGTCGAAGGATCCAGAGTTAAACCCCAAAAAAATTATGTTGGCCTCATCAAACTTTTAACTCACGGTGTAAGCACTCTTGTTCCGTTTCTCCTTCTTCCATTTTGCCACCAGGAAATTCCCATGTACCGTACAAAATATCCTTTTTTGCACGCTGGGCAATTAAAAATTTTCCATCTTTTTTAATAACAGAAGCAATAACTTTTTTAGTTGGTAAATTTTACATTTTTATTAATCAATTTCATTATATATAGGAAGGAAATCGCTTTTTTAAGAGCTTACAACTGTTTTATGCTATAAAATAATTTATCGTGGTCAAATTTTCTCCAAATTTGTAGGCAAACGAAACAGCTTGACAAGATTGGTAGCATCTTCAGGCTTTTTTAGAGGAGAAAAGTTGCCAATTCCACCAGAGGTATCTTGAGGCTTTTCTGGCAAAGACAAACATGCCAGTCTTCGAGCAATTTCTTCATCGTTTTCTGGCATAGGCTCAGGATCAATCCAATTGACCACTGCTTGCACATATACATCTTCTTTGCCCCGTATTGTATGTCCACCTCGCGAATCAGAATCAGCCGTAATAATAGAATTATTAATTTTTCTCGTTCTATTATCTTTTTTTTGTACATAAATTACTGGAAGCCAGTGACCATTCGACCCACTGGTTTTTGTTGTATCATCCCCATAGGTAGTACTCGTACCCATTAAAAAAGGCCACACAAAAAAAGGATTTTTGTCCCCCTGCACAACATGCATAGCCTCATGAGCACGTTTTTCTGGATTTAATAACACATCTTGATTTTGTAACATTTTGTGCTCAGTTATTACATTAAGAGGTATATTGTCTAAAAAGTGCCCTTTTTTTCCGCAACATTTCCACAAAAATAAAAGTTCACTTTTTTCCAGCCAATCTCCTCCTATTCTTGCTATACGATTTTTTATTTCTTTCATCATATCTTGATCTATTTTTGCCCCTTGCTGTACCATATTTTCTACATCCGCCATGGCCATCGTTTTCCACTCACTCCATAAACCCGGCATTTGCGTAATAATTCCTTCTTTCGCAGCCTTATATTTTTGATCTACGATTAGTCTTTCTGCATTGCTGGAAAATTTGTTTCTTTCAATGGATCTCGCTTTATCAAGTAATCGATAGGCATGCACCATCTTACGATACAGTTCTATCTTTTTTACAAAGTGAGCAGAGGTATCTAATTTCTCGACGTTCATTGCTTTCAAGTCTATTATCTTTCCACCGTCCATTATTTTTGTCAAAACACGCGCTGTTTCAAACGCATAATAAGCACAGGCTCCTTCATGACCTGGTGTAGAAAACTGGTTTGCCACTTTTAATTGAAGATACTTTATTTGCCGTGTTGAATCATATTCTTCATGTATGGGCTTGAAATGCAAAGGGCCTATAGAGACAATTCCTGTCTCTTTTTCTTTATTGGATTTTTCAGCAAGCTCGAGACTGGTCGGAGGAAAATCTGGACTTTTAGTAGAAACATTTGCTTTAAAATATCTATATACAGGTGAAAAAAATTCCGCAGTATTAATCTGGAAACTCAGTGATACAAACGCAATGATAACCACTAAGCGTACACACGCTATCATTTTTTTTGACATAACCCAAACTCCTGGTGTTCTCTTTTTGAGCACATTATTTTTAAAATTTCAACTACAAACACAACAAACAAGAGCCCCATTTCTTCGATACTTTTTATACAACATATTATATCATATTATTATCGATTGCAACGGTATGTTGATTTTTGCGCAACAAATTTGCCATGGTTATCAAAAATATAACCTTTTTTAGCCGGGGGACTCAAATGAAACTCTATGCACTCGCCACTGCACTCATGTTTTGTACCACTATGCACGTTTCTTCTAAAAATATATCATTGGAAAAAATCGCGCGCTCATCAATCGTACAAACAGTTAAAAATGCCTTCACCAACCACATCATACCTGCAAGCATAGGAGCATTGCATGGCAGTGCTTACTCATATACCATGATGGGATTCAGTCAATTTTACAGCAATATCGGTTTAACTTCCTACATTAATTCCCCGTCAGCCACACTGCCCTGCGCATGCCTCAAAACTTTAATAGAATATGTTTTTATGGTTCCCCTATCCGCCTTTTTAACCACAATTCATGCCCTTGCTTTTTCAGTCAGTACATCGGCCTACACCGCTTATACAGCTCCACAAACAATGACCGTCGATGATGCGCTCACTGAATCAGACGAGTTTACCGTTCCGCTTTTTCCCTCAAATATTCCTTTTTCAAGCATTATTGGTGCCCTTCTTACCATTGCCGGGCATAGTGCGACAAATAATTATTGCCATCCCCAGCCCGCTGCAGCTTAAGCGCGAATCGCTTAGAATCTTTTTTTAGTAGGATGTCAAAATGGATAAAAATTTACTTCTATCTGAATTTATATACCTAATAATTAGCTAATTTAAATTTATAAAAATAAATGACATTTATGCAATTTGACATGCCGTAATAATCGTGTCATAATCATGAGAATATATGACTTTTTTTCTAGTAGGGGATTTCTCATGAAAACATATGCTCTTATTGCAGCTCTTATTTTTTCTACCGTTCCACACAACATTTTTTCTGCTACCAGCACATCAGAACCTTCTACTACCACATCAGCTCATTCCACTAAAAAGCCGACACATGCTGCCAAAAAACCGAAACATATCACAGAATCAACAAAAAGAACCGAACCTTCAACGACAGTACAAACTGCCAAAGAGATAGCACAAACAGCTAAAAAAATATTCCAGAAATATATTGTATCTGCAGGCATCGGGGCAGTAATCGGTAGTGCTGCCGTATACAGCATGCTCGGCACTGTCGCATTTTTTGACAAACTTGGCCTCATTCCCAATTTAGATGTCCCGGCAAAAACATTTCCTGAAGCCTTTTTAAAAGTGCTCGGAACATTTGGCTTCTTTATACCATCTTCCATCATTTTAACCTTCATTAATGATTCAGCTCTCAACCACAGCTTATCGCTGTACAATAAATATCTGTATCCAGAAAAAACAACTTTCAGAATCATTGCCCAATCAAATGACCAAACTGTCATGGAAATATGTCCACCAAAACCTTCTTTATCAATGGAAATATCAGCGCTCACTGGTTGGTTTCTTGCATGTATTACTAATGCAGCAGCATATTACTATCTTACCAGTTAAGGAAGTTCAAACACCGGCCAAGAAAGGCTTCGGCGGTTTTGATCTTTTTAGAGCGGCGTAAAAACTTTAAGGAATTTTTCGTGAAAATATATGCTCCTGTTTTTGCACTTATTTTTTGTACTGCTCCGCAGCAGATGTTTTCTGCTCACACAAAACCAACACAAGAAACTCGAGAATCGCAAATAGTACAAACAATTAAACACGCCTTTACCCATTACATTGTACCCGCAGGCATAGGAGCAGTGCATGTCAGTTTTTTGTGCTACACCGCTCTTGGCTTTTCCCAATTTTGTAAGAAAAGCGGTTTCTTTTCCTATGTAAATTCCCCGTCAAAAACAAGATTTGATGCCTTTTTTAAAAGTTTGATATATTTTTCCTTCACTGGTTTATCAACAATTTTTGGGGCTATGATCACTGCTAAAGCTTGTAAATCCAGCCTCGCTACGTACAATAAATATCTCATTGAAGGAAAAATAACAGTCAGAGACTGGTTTGATCACGGTACACCCGAATATTACCTACCCGAATCCATTTCTGCATCATCTCTTGTTGGTTACTTTCTTGGTATCATTGGCATGAACAGCCTATTCCCAATTAAAGCGCGCTAAAGCTTAAGCAGCACTAACCGCTTAAGTTCTTCTTTGTCGACAATGCCACGCTCAAGCTGAATTGCATACGCTTTTTTGAGTAATGCTCCAAGCGCAGGTCCGGGGGGAACAATATCCATAAGATCAGCTCCCAATAAGAGGGGCTGCTCAACTCCTTCAAGCACTCCTGCATGGCGTGCCTGTGCGACAAAAATATCCATATCTCCTTTGTCTTGAGAGAGCGGTTCTGGCCCTTTGCCATTTCTTCCCCTTTGATCGGCACGAACAAGATCCGCAAGAAGCGCAAGCGTTACATCAGGCATTAATTTGAGCGCAAGCCGTTTGTAGCGCGAAAGACGTGTTTTGTACAGGACAAATTGTGCAGGGACCATGTGATAATATATTAGCTTGCACACAGCACTGATCAAATCTTTTTTGTGCGTAATGCGGCCCATAAGTTTTTTGGCTATCGGCACTCCTTTTTGTGCATGGCCATGGCTCGTCCAGCGCCCCTTAATGAGTTTTGTCGTTTCTGCTTTTCCCAGATCGTGGCACAATGCAGCCCACATCAAAATTAATTTTGTCTGATCATCTGGATAATTTTGTGCAATAATCGCTGCAGCATCAAGGGCTTGGAATGAATGTTCAAGCACATCCCCTTCAGGATGCCAGCTCACTTCTTGAACAACAGTTTCCAGCACCGACAATTCGGGCATAATCTCATGTAACCGTTCAAGGCGTGCTATCCAGCGCAACCCGATCGATGGTGATCGCGATTGTAAAAATAGTTTATCACACTCCATTTCTATGCGCTCACGTGATACGGAACTGATATCCATCGAGCGGCATACCGCATCAAGTTGCTGATCTGGCATCATGTCAAACCGTCCAATAAACTGCATGACGCGAAAAAAGCGAAGCGGATCTTGCACAAAAAAAACGGGATCTGGGGTGCGAAGCAGTTTGTTTTGTATGTCATCAATGCCGCCAAAGGGATCAATAAGTTCATGGGTGTATAAATCAATACCCATCGCATTCATCGTCAGGTCACGACGTGCAAATGCATCTTTGATATCCATGTATGGATCTATTGATACTTCTGGCCGCCGCCCAGCTTTATCTGTCCGCGGAAGCGACCAATCAATTGCAACGCCGGCAATACGGAGAACGCCAAATGACTTTCCCACAACATCGACATGCCCATATTTACTCAAAATGTCCTGCAGTGCATCAAGAAAAATGTAATGAATTTCAATGTCACAATCTTTGAACGAACGATTCAAAACTATGTCTCGCACAGCCCCACCAACTAATAACGCTTTGCCTCCTGCCGCATGAATACGTTCTATAATGGGTAAAAGAATCGGATAGTCAGCAAAAATCTGCGCGCTATTTCTTTTAATAGCTTCATCACATAGAGTATGCTTCATATAAGATCTCTTTTGATATACAAGGAGACTGCCATGGACATGCGTTTCCTATCGCCTCTATTTTTCTTTACCGTAGCATATTTGTGTTTTTCAGTATATCTCATCCCTATGCAAAAGACACCTCCATCATTGCAAGAAATTATTCTATTAAAAATGACCGATCCTCATTTTCAAGAACAATTTTTAGAGAAATATTATATTGGCCTTGAACCACGCCCCCACCAATACACTACCGAAAAAATTAAATTTCCTCTTCTCCCTCTTGAACTGAGCAATCCTGTTACCCATGCATTGTCTACTCATGCCACGCTACGAAAAGGAATACGCCAGATCATAGATGCGCTTGAGGAAAAAATTAATACCCCTTTTACTGAGCATCCCGACATCTACCACAAAAAACTTGTCAAAACTTTTTTTGACCATCTTGCTCCTGCATGGCATGCTTTTCTAGAACAAAAATATGCATCTACCCATTGGAGCGAACTGTACAAACGAAACTATACTTTTGCAGACAGTATCGATTTTTCTTCCACACAAAATCTTTTTGTCTACAGCACAGCATACAGAGGTATTATTATAGAAAATATCGATGCAAAAGGAACTGAAGCAGTGACACACATCTGCAATTCCCATTTTCTCTCTTTTTGTCCAAGAAATGAGTGCGTCATCTCAAAATGTAGATTAGCATCTCCCTATTACATAAACTATCGTACCCATGAAAAGGAATTAATACCCCGGAACCCTCACGTGGTAGACATTGCACTTTCTCCAGATAGGCAATGGATTTTGCTCAAACAATATCACCGATTTTTTTATTTTTTTTCAACAAAAAAAAATGAGACCGTCGAGAGCCTTAATCGCCTCCTTCCTGCACGGCTTACTCCTGATCATTATACCGCCATTGCATTGTCAAATAACAAATCATTCATAGCGCAAGATAATAACTATAACCCTGCACAAACAGGATTTACTATTACTCTTATACCATATAATACAGCGGTAAAAAAAAGCTGTTTTTCTCTATCAGGCCACACCAATGCCATTACTGCTTTAGAATTTTCTCCCACCTCAGATCACATTCTTTTTTCAACGTCTCTGGATAAAACTTTGCGTAAATGGAATATCGAAACCGAACACCACCGCACCCTTTCTTTTGACCAAGAACTTAAATCTCTTGCAGTAGCCAATAAAGCACCGCTTCTTGTTTGTGGATCGCTCAAAGAAACATATATTGTAGATTACAAAACATGGCACGTAGTTGCCACTATTCCCGTTGGTCCTTGTCCTGCCAAAACTCAAGCCTGCAAACCTTTAGCCATAAGTACGGACGGCAGATATATCGGCATTGCCAATTCTACTAATGTCTTTGTCTATGCGCAAACATCATGGTCCGATTCGCTTATTAAAGCGATAATAAACAAAAACCGGCAAAAACAACTGGATCAGTTAAAAGCAAGCAATCTTTTGAAACAATATGCAGCAAAAACATTTGAGCATGATTTCCCCATCAACGAAATCAAAAGACTGCGGAAACAAAAAAGATTCGATCCTTGGTGGAGCTAACCGGATTCGGACCGGTGACCTCATGCATGCACCGTGGCCGGTCCGGCGGTTGCTCCGTCGCTTTCCGCGTCTCGTGGCGCTCTTGGCTGTTCGTCTGCTTTGCGTTTGTCGCCCCTGGCCGCCCTCCAAAACTGGATCAGTTAAAAGCAAGCAATCTTTTGAAACAATATGCAGCAAAAACATTTGAGCATGATTTCCCCATCAACGAAATCAAAAGACTGCGGAAACAAAAAAGATTCGATCCTTGGTGGAGCTAACCGGATTCGGACCGGTGACCTCATGCATGCCATGCATGCGCTCTACCAGCTGAGCTATAGCCCCACATAACATATTTTTTCATTATACCCAGTTGCAAAAAAAATTCTACCAATTAATATCCTTCGACTTCGCCCAAGGGCTCCGCGAAGGATGTGTAAAGAAAGAAAGCATGATCTTTTTTGATCCTTCGCTCTGCCTCTTCGAGGCTCCACGAAGAATGAGTGGAGCAACAAAGCCGATATATGTTATATACTTTCTCTTTTTTGCTGATAATGGTATAGTACTAAAATGTGTATTTTGTAAAATTATAGCGTATACGGAAATTTTTATGTATATTACTCGCCATATATTTATTTGCACTCTTTTAGTAATTTCAACAGTTGTTATTTCATTTTTCACCCATACACTCCACCACCAAGAACCGGCACAGGCGGTCACCGCTGGAGCAGCGACAGAAAAAGCCCATTCTCCTCATCTTCAAACATCCTCATCTTGGTTTTCACAGATCTCTGGATATCTTGAAAAAAACAAATCGTTGAGCATTACCCTTATTCTTGTTTTTTTCCTTGGTCTTTTGATGAGCCTGACACCGTGCATTTACCCGATGATTCCTATTACCGTTGGCATCCTTCAGTCCCAAGGAACTTCTTCCATTATGCGAAATTTTCTTCTTGCGTGCGCCTACACCTGCGGCATTGCTACGACGTTTGCCTGTTTTGGACTTCTTGCTGCATATACAGGTCAGCTTTTTGGTGCTTTGATGTACAACCCCTTTGTTATTCTCATTTTCTGTGCCCTTTTGATGTATTTAGGCTTTTCAATGCTCGGATTTTATGAATTTTATATGCCTTCATGGTTACAACCAAAAGGCACCATTGGACGTGGCGGGTCCTGCATTGCGGCATTCACCTTTGGTGCCATCAGCGGCACTGTCGCATCGCCATGCATATCACCCGGTCTTGTCTTGCTACTGAGTATTGTAAGCCATATGCAAAACGTGTTCCTTGGTTTTATTCTTCTCTTTATATTTGGCGTAGGCCTCAGCATTCCACTTCTTATTATCGGTACTTTTTCCAATGCTCTTGCTCACATGCCACGTGCAGGAATGTGGATGGTACGCATAAAACAACTTATGGGTATAGCTCTTCTATTAACCGCCCTCTATTTTTTCTATACCGCCTTTTACCGCCGCTATTTTCCTGTCATTGAACCTATCACATCATCTTCCTCTCTCTGGATAACTGATTTTTCTCAAGCACAGCAACGTGCACGAGAAGAAAACAAAAAAATACTCTTGAAAATATACACCCCCATTTGCAACTTATGTACAGCCATTGATAGAAAAATATTTAGCAATACGGCAGTACAGCACGCTATTGCTGCATGTATATGCGTCAAACTTGATGCAACCGATTCTCATGTCCAGGAAATATTGAAAAAATATTCCATTGTCGGTGCACCAACAGTAATTATTATAGATAATGTTTCAGGAAATGAGTTGTTTAGATGGACCGGCGAACTCTACGATTCAAGACCTGAAACGTTTATAGAAGAACTACAACTGTTTTTATGAAAAAATATTCATAACTAATTTTTACAATAAAAAAGGTTCCGTATCTTTACGGAACCTTTTCTGAAATATCTCTAAAATTTACTCAGCATACTTACTCATAATCTTCAAATTGATCTCGCTTCCTTTTTTTATTTTTCAAAATTTGAATATCCCAAGTACACACTTTACCATCACTGCCCCCTGAAACTAAGGTTTGCCCATCATCAGAGATGGCAAGTGCATTTATATCGCCATTATGTGCTTCCATTTCTCCTCCAACTATTTTTTCTATCTTGTTATTAAATATGCCTATACTGCCATTTTTATTACCAACAAAAAGAATTTCCTCTTGCGGATGCCAGGCAAGTGATTTAATCTTGGAGTTGTAACTAGCAATCGTAGCAATAACTTCTTTCTTCTCAAAATCAACGACAGTAACCTGCTTTTCTGGAGACCGAAATGCAATTAATGGCTTATCTGCCGGGTGCAAGGCAACAGTATTGCGAGACCAAGATTTTTTTTCAGATCCATAAGGCATAGAATAAATAAGATTTCCTTTTAAATCATATATTCGCAACGCCTCTCGTGCTGCTGCATCTTCTAATATTCTTTTGTTCTTTGCATTGTTCTCGGAATACAATTGCCTTTCTTTATCAGTCATCGCACTTCCAAAAAGATTCCAAGCAACATAATATTTATCGTTACATTTAACCCATAAAGATGATGATGGAGAAATTTCTTTGCTCAATACAGGATAGTCAAGTTTTTCCATAGCCTCATATGTAAAAAAACCATGAGCATGCCGCGAATAATAAGAAGCACTCTGCACAAATGCCTTTTTTTTAGGCCATAATCCGTATGGATATTTACTTGTAAGCACTGGACCTTTACTATAAATCCCATTACTATAAATCCCATCAAACGACTGTACAATATCGCGATTTACTCCGTCTTCGCTATTTTTTTTACCAATCATGAACAGTATATTTTTAGAATCTTCTTTGGTACATCCAATAGCTGTTATCTTAGATGTCTTAGGAGTACTTACCCGACTAATTGTGTTCTCAACCTCATTCCAAGCCCAAACTTGCGGTAGACTATTGTTTTTCCTCACCTTATCTTTAATCGCTATACCTATAAGCTCGGGACACGAAATAGCCAGATTGTTAATACTTCCTTCTTTTTTATTTTTTTCATCTTTACCAAAAGTAAATTCATTTCTTTTTACAATACAAACTTTATTCCCTTCTTTAAATTCTGCTCCATGGACACAATAAGAAACACAGAGTAATAAAAAAAATATTCTATTGAAACTAGAAATCATGAATAACCCTTATTTAAAATTTATTTCATATAAATATAACATGTAAAGTATATATTATTTTTCAGGTGTGTCAAACATTTTGTGTAAATGGGTTTAACTTCATAAAGATACGTTGATCCTTTCGTCAAAGAATATATTCAGTTGGTTAATAATTTCGGTCCAGTTTCTGACAATATGGGTCCATTTTTTTTCTATGTCAACAGAAGCAAGATAAAGCATTTTGAAAAGTGATTCACCATTTGCAAAAATGGATCTATTTTTGGTCACTTTTCTAAATTGTCGATGTAATCCCTCTATAATATTGGTGGTATAAATGAGACGTCTCAGCTCCGCAGGATATTTGAAATAACTCGCAATGTTGCCCCAATGATTAATCCAAGGGTTAACAGCGGAGGGATACAAAGTTCCCCAACGTTCTTGTAACGCTTCAAGAGCGGCGGTTGCTTCAGTTTCTCCAGAAGCTTGATATATCTTTTTCAAATCCTCTATAAAACTTTTCTTATTTTTGCTTCCTACATATTTCAATGAATTGCGAATAAGATGCACAACACATAGTTGTACTTCTGTTTTTGGAAATACAGCTTTTATAGCATCTGGAAGGCCTTTAAGTCCATCGAAGCAAGTAATTAAAATATCAATCACACCCCGATTTTTGAGTTCATTAAATACAGAAAGCCAGAAGGTTGCACTTTCACTGTCACCAATCCAGATACCCAGTATTTCTTTTCTTCCTTCCGTATCTATGCCTAGACAAGTATAAGCAGCCCTTGAAATTATTTTACCATTTTCACGCACTTTGTAATAAATAGCATCAAAAAAAACAATTGCATATACCGGTGACAATAGCCGATTCTGCCATTCATTGGCCAATATTTGTGCTTTGTCTGTTATTATAGAAACAAGTGCTGGTGATATTTGAATACCATATATCTCAAACACATGATCTTGGATATCACGTGTTGTCATACCTTTGGCGTACATAGATATAATTTTCTTATCAAATTCACTGACATCTCTCTGATGTTTCTTTACAACCTGTGGCTCAAAATCACCATTTCTATCGCGTGGAATATCTAATTCAAGTTCTCCAGAACTACTTTTGACTTTCTTATTTGATGTACCATTTCTACTATTGCCCGATTTTTTCACTGTTGCTTTGTGTTTTTCATAACCAAGATGATGACTCAATTCCTCCTGCAACATTGCCTCTAGCATTGATTTTGTCAACCTTTTGATGAGTCCATCTTTTCCCATCAAGTCTTCTACTGTCTTGCACTTCTTTAATTCTTCTTCAATGTTTATGTTTGTATTTTTTTGCATTTTATTTTCTCCGCAAATGGGTTATACTTCTTCTATGTTCTATTCTACCCCATTTACACAAAATATTTTACACTCTCTGTATTTTTCGAAAAATAAAGAAATTTCGGACTCTTTATCCTTGTGACCCTTTGACGACGAGCTTAGAGCAGACTCTTGCTCAGGACAACCTTGGGAAGGAAGCGATCCCATATTTACACGATTTTTCCACTATTATATCAATTTTATTGCAAAATAATTTCAATTTTAAATAAAATAATAGAGAGAGAAAGAAGCGTGTACAATTTTAGAAGGATATACTCATATGATAGGGAAAAATATAGTTATTATATCGATTGTGCTTGTAACAGGAACTATTCCCGCTCTTTTTTATGCACAACCAAAACAAAAAAAGGGCGATCTCCAAAAGCTTCTTGATACTCTCTATGGCCAAATTAGCGGATATTTAATAGACACGAGCGATCGGGAAATGATTGAAAAAAATGGCGGCAATGCAACATATGGAGAAATCACCTTTTCCGGTGTTAAAACGCTTATCAAAGAACTCCATCTCACCGCAGCGGATGTTTTCTATGATCTTGGGTGCGGTGTGGGTAAAATGGTTGTACAAGTGTACCTCGATTCTCCCGTAAAAAAAGCTATTGGAATAGAACTTTCATCAAAACGCCATAGCGATGCACAACGCGTCAAAGATCTACTTTTAGAAACAGAAGTACTTGAGGCAGGAAGAGTACTTGATTTTCATCATGCAGATATTCTCAATGTTAATCTGAGCGATGCAACTGTTCTCTATCTTGCATCAACCTGCTTTTCCGATGAATTCATGAGAAAATTAACTAACAAATTTGCCAAGGAGACACCAAAAACCATCCGCATTATAACTCTTCGCCCATTACCTGACAATGATACATTTATACTCGTAAAAACCTACGATCTTCCCATGACATGGTCAGAGCATAGCGCGGCATACCTTTACAAAAGAAAATAGTATCACATTTACCGCTGTTTTTTGAACTCTTCATGACGGCCACGCATTTTACGCATATCTTCATTTTTCCGTTTTTTCTCATGAAGCTCATGATACATCGTATCAATGACACGATCAATCACATCATAAAATCCAGTTCCCGTAAACTCATAATGAGAAACAAGATCATAGTGAGGACTTTTAACAAGCAATTCGACCCGGTGATGCTCATGAACTAATGATGGCTCGAAAATAAGATCAATGTAAATTGGCGTCGGCTCATTTTCCAAAAAATGTATCACTTTTTCCAGCTGCTGATTTGCATACTCTTCAATCACTTTTGAATGTTCCATATGTCGAAAAACAACGCGCTTGATCATAGTCAACTCCCTACTTAAAAAAAATCAATATTCTTGCTCACCATATCATAAAATAAAGCCGACCACCAACGAGAAATCAAATATAGTACTTATTTATGAAGATCTTGATTTTTATAAGTAGAGCCTTTTTTAAACTCATCCCGTTTTCTTTTACGGGTTTTTTTGTTAATTATAGCTGATTCAATCCCAAGGACTTTTGTTACATCTTTGTTATTTCCTGCAAAATACGTTTTAGTAAGATCTTTTGCTAGATCTCTAGCTTCTTTAGAATACTTTTTATTTTCAAGTTCAGCGAGTGCTTTTTCTACATCTGTAGCGTCTCTAGAATACGTTTCAGCAAGCTCTTTTATTCCTTTTTTAGCTTCTTTAAAATACTCGTCATTTGGTATAGCTTTAAATTTTTTCCTCGCTACTTCATTTTTTGGCAATTCTGCCATCTGTCTTACTGCAATTTGCAGTTCAGATTCTTCTGCAAACTGCCCTTGATTTGTACCTTTTTTTTCCGCTGCACATACATACCCCACGGAACAGAGCAACAAAAATAACATTCTATTAAAAATAATTATCATAAAATCACCCTTATATTCCTCACAAATTTTTAAATACTATACACTCTATATCTATAAAAAACTGTACTTAATTATCGCGAGAAAATCAAAAAATATAAAAAATATTACCCAACAAATTACGCTTTTAATCAACTACACCACAAACTATTGCTCAAAGTTGATTATGGCAGAAGAATAGCACAATTTCCCATCACTCCCTCCTGAAAATAACCATTTCCCATTTTCGCTAAAAGCTAACGCATTAACGGAACCTTGATGCACTGGTACATTTTTAACCTTCCTTTTCTCTAAATCCGTTTGCTCAAAATCCGCTCTATATATTTTTCCATCCTGATCCCCAAAAGCAACCATTTCCCGAGTAGGATGCCAGACAACTGCCTTAATATCAAAACATATTGGTACTATTGCCTTAGCACATTTTTTTTCAAAATTGACGACAATAAGATTCTTGTCAGGCCGGGGGTATACAATCAACGGCTTGGTCAAATGAATTGCAACATTATTTCGTGACAATTGCGGTAAAGGTAAATATTGTGCTCCCATCTTTTGTATATCTTCTAAAGAAAAAACTGGATGAATCCAGTTATTGCGCATTTGGTTAATTCTGCTGATCTCTTGCTTGAGTGATATCCATTTTTCATCGAATTCTTGCATTTCTGTTACTTGATCTTTCGTAAGATTCCCATATTTATATACCCATAATCTCTTTTCTGTTTCTGTTTCCTGACCTTGATGGCTTGGACATACTACATAATAGCCATTAGCAAATTCAATCCATGAATTTGGTGTAACTCCTGAACCCAATAACAGATTCTTTGCTATTGGGTTTGGTATTGGGCCTGTATTATCCTCCACAAAAGAATAGGTAGCTTTATGAGAAGACAAAAAAAACTCATGACTCATGGCCGCCAATGAATTTTTCATAGATAACCCTACTACCTCACAGTAGTTCGATCTACCTTTTTTGGTCCATTCAGTATCTTTTCCATCTTTTGAAAAGGTAATTATTATACTTTGGGCATCAGCCTTCGGCTCCACTTTTTTCGACCCTATTATTACTACCTGTTTGGCAGAGCATTCCATTTTTTTTACGTCTTCCACCTCTTCTAATACTTGTTCAAATATTCTATTGTATGTATCCTTTCCCATTTTGTATATATCGATGACAGGACAAGAATCACTTTTTCTTATCAGGGCAACTATATTACCAAGAAAAGAAGATGCCACATGAGTTATTTCCCCCTCCACAGCTATTTCTCCCTTTGGCAATTGTACCATCTGTTTTGCTGCAATGTCATTCGCATATGGTAGTTCAGATTTGGTTTCAAACTGTTCTCGATTTCTTTTGGCACCTCTTTTTTCTGCTCCAGATACATAACCGGCGAAACAAAGCAACAAAAATAACATTCTATTAAAAATAATTATCATAGAAATCCCCATCGATAAAAAATTATTTTATAAATCTAATATGTAAGAGTGTATATTATTTTTTTCGAAAGATAAAGGAAATTGGTACACTTTTTAGATTAAAATGCTTTCGCAGAACATTATCAAAGAAATTATGGTGCGATTGATCAAACAGCTGTACCTCTGACACGGTCATTACAATAGTAATCGGTGCTTTTTTTACTTGTTGCACTGTGTATACCACCAATCGCTTTTGATTTTTATACAAGGGCGTTCTGACCATCGCTTCTTTTATGGCAAAAATCAGCTCCTGTTCTGGAAGCTGTTGATTGTACCGCTTCCATACGTCATCGACGAGGGGAATAATTTTGCCAACATTTTTTCCTGTTTTGCACGAAATGGTGAGATATTCGATTTTATCAAATAAAAATTCATACGATTCAAGAGATTCAGCCATATCTTTTTGTGTTACATCATCAACCAAATCTGCTTTGTTGAGCAATAAAATGAGCGCCTTGTGTTGCGCAGAGAAAACATAAAATGCAAGTTTGAGCTCTTGATCGGCAATGCGCCCTTCGCTCAGGTCAATCAATAATAAAACAACGTCTGCACTTTTGACAGTATACATACTTGTCTTTACCATCACTTCTTCAAGACCTTCTTGGACTGCACGTTTTTTGCGAATGCCGGGTGTATCAATAATTTGAATGTCTTCTTGATAAAAGGTAATAGTTTCTTTGAGCGGTTCTCGCGTTGTTCCCGGAATATTGGCAACAATGGCACGATCTTGTTTAAGAAGCATATTCATCAGCGATGATTTACCAACATTGGGCTTGCCAATAAGCGCAACCGCATATGCAGGTTTTTGTATTTCTTGATGCTCCACTGTATGTGGTAATAATGGCAGCAATGTATCGAATAATATATCAATACCTTTGCCATGCTGCGCCGAAATAAAACAGGTGTTGTCAAAAGAAAGTGTCGCAAATGTCTCGTGTGCATCAAGCAATTCTTGCTCATTGTCAATTTTATTGACCACGAGGATCACGGGTTTGCCATGCTTATATAATGTCGAAGCTATACGCCGATCTTCTGCCGTAATACCAACTTTGCCGTCACACATAAATAATATGACATCAGCCTGACTCATCATGCCCAGTGACCGCTGCTGGACATGCTGGTAAATTTCATCGCCACCCGCTTTTTCAAATTTAATGCCGCCAGTGTCGACCAGTTCAAAACAGACCCCTTGCCAACAAACAATGTCATGAATAACATCGCGCGTTACTCCTGGCTGGGCAAAGGTAATACTTTTGATTTGTTCAGACAAGCGATTGAATAGTGTCGATTTCCCAACATTTTCACGCCCTACTAATGCAACGATCGGATATTTACTGCTTACCATCATAGTGTCACTTTGCTTCAACAATTATGCCGGGAAAATAGTGCAAAATGGCGTGCGTATTTTTCCACAGCTCTTTATCTGAAATATCTATAACATGTGTTTTACGAACAAAAGAGGTGCTCGAGCCATAATTATTTGAGCCATATTTTGCTACATACTTATTTTTCGGTTGTTCAAATGTCCGTTTTTCTCCCGCAACTGGCCCATTATTATTTTTTTTTATGCCATTTTCAATCTTCTTCACTGGTACCTGCTGGACACCACGTCCTTCATCAATAAAAAGAGGTACCAACTCTATTGTTTGAGAAAAACAGGTATTTAAAAGTGGCTGCCACGTCATTTTTGTATCCGCTATCCACTCCTTAAAAAAAACAAGTTCTTTGCCAAACGCAATTTCAACAATCTGCTGCTCAGCCTTGTGAGCAATAAAGCGGGCCTGTTTGAAAATTGACAGTAACAGGTGATCGTTAACCTGCTCTACCGCAGACACAAATTTTTGCCAGGGAACTGCAACAGGAGGTTCAGAAATTTCAGGCATAGATTGTTCGACGGGCACCGGTTCAGTCGATTGCACCGGATGCAAAACGCCAAAATTCTCGACATCATCTTTTTTTTGAATTTTTTCTTGCACAGGGCTCCGTGCACCATTTTTTTTCAAATCATTGTCTGCAGACTTAAACAAACAAGTTTTGATGAGCACCATCTCAAGTACCGCATGCTGCGCTGTTGTCTTCATAAATATATCATGATATAGGTACAGTTGATCAAGAAAATAAAGCACACCATCCAAAGATACCTGGCATAATGCTGGCGACAAGGTCGTTGATGCATGAGAGAGCACGGTGCCATGATGTTGCCAAATTAATGCACGCGCATATAAAAGAAGTCTGTTCCACACATACTCCGCTGCCTGCTGCTCAAAACAGCTCATCTGCAAGAGAGAAAAAAGTTCTTCAATATTTTTAGTGACCAGTATCAACTCAAAAATCGCCATAATATGAGTATCATGCATACGCCCTAACACCTGCATTACCGCATCTTTTGTTATGGTTCCTTCAGTTGCAAAACGCACTTGCTCAAGAAGATTTAATGCATCACGAACACATCCTTCTGATTCGTGCACTAAAAAAGAAATACCTGCATGCTCTGCCACAATTCCTTCTTCCTGGCACACTGACATGATATAAGATACCAATTGTTCATGTGCTACAGGATGAAAAAAAAGCTGAAAACAACGGGACCGAACAGTTTCTATAATTTTTTGTGGATCGGTGGTCGCTAGCATAAAAAGCACGGTTGCAGGGGGTTCTTCAAGAATTTTTAAAAATGCATTGCATGCGGCTTTTGTCAACATATGTGCTTCATCAATGAGATAAATTTTCTTTCTGCCCATGAGCGGCAGCAATGGTGATGTTTCTATTAAAGAACGCACATTATCAACGCCCGTGTGTGATGCTGCATCAACTTCTATAAAATCAGGATGATTCCCCTGACGCATTGCCTGACAAGAAAAACAAGACAAACAAGGAATTTTTGTTGTTTTTGGCTGTTTTTGAAAAGTAGGTAACTGTTCACAGTTAATCGAGGCACCAAAAATACGTGCGCTTGTTGTTTTCCCACAACCCCGGGAACCCGCAAATAAATAGACGGGAAAAAAATACCCGCGATATAATGTATTTTTGAGCATGCGCACGGCAATATCTTGCCCGATAATGTGATCAAAATCGTGGGGACGTAACACGCGTGCCAAGTTATGCATTCCATTCATAAAAGCCTTAATCTTGCAGAAAAAAGGGGAGTAAATACAAGAATATGAGTACCCCTGCTGCTTCTTTTCAGACCTGACAGATTGTGTATCAATTTCTTTATTTACACCCCAAACTTAATAACCTCTGGTGGAGAGAGAGGGATTCGAACCCTCGATGCCCTTTATCAGGACACACACGATTTCCAATCGTGCTCTTTAAACCACTCAGACACCTCTCCAAAATGTGCTATTTCTTTTTCTTTTGCATCATCGACGCACCTTTTGCAGAAGGTCTTTCACGTTTTACCGGCATAGTTTTTTGCCGCTGATCTTTACCTTCATCGCTCCCACTACTTTTTGTTTTTCTCAACCCTTCACTGTCCAGATCAGATTCAGTACCTTCAACTTCATCTGCTTGCAAAACAAACATTTCAGGAAGGACTTCTGGCTCTTCAACCTTTTCTTCTTGGATAGCAACTGGCTGTTTGCCTTTTGCCATTGCCGCTTCTTTGCCGCGACGTGCTGCATCAGCAAGATAATCAATCAAAATTCCTATTGATTGCGCTGCATCATCATTGGCAGGAATAACATAATTTACTAATGATGGATCTGCATTGGTATCAACAAGAGCTACAACAGGAATTCCCATTGCCGCAGCCTCTTTAAGAGCAGACTCTTCTTTGATAATATCAACAATAACAATTGCACCAATCGGCCATTGCATGGAACGTATTCCACCAACGTTTTTTTCCAACCGATGCACCATCTTCTGAAAAACATTCAACTCTTTTTTCGTGTAAAAGCCAGCTTTATCAGACTTTGCAAGAATATCCAAATAATGGAGAAGTTTTGTAATGGATTTTTTTACCTGGCTGTAGTTACAAAATGTTCCACCAACCCAGCGATGAGTTACATAAGGCATTCTCAGCTGCAGTGCAACTTTTTCAATAATACCCTGTGCGGCACGCTTTGTACCAACCCATAAAATCTGTTTGCCTTCAGCGGCAACTGATTCTAAAAATTGGGCTGCTTTTTCAAGTTGATACGCTGTTTTTGAAACATCGATCAAATGAGTATTATTTTTGTATCCCCAAATATAATAGGCCATTTTAGGGCACCATCGCGATGTTTGGTGGCCAAAATGTACTCCCGCTTTTACCAATTGCCGAAAATCAATCATCAAAATCCTTCTCGTATATACAAAAACTACTTCAAGTGTAGCAAAAAGTTTTAAGAACGCAATTTTTACGCTGTTTTTGTTGTATTCTCGTCCGTATATTCCTCAGACCCTATAACCTCGTTATGACTAACTGCCTGATCGAAACGCCGGCCAAGCAAAAATGACGTAATAAACCAAAGCCCAATGAGCCCCGCAAAAAAGAACGAGTGCAACGGCAATAAAAGCGCCGAACCTGAGGATGAGGCGATAATATTAAAGGTAGACCCTACCCCTCGTGCAAATTTGCCTCCAAAGGCATCTATCCATGACTTTGATTTAAAATTAATTTCTTTGACCGTCGGAATGTATAAACTTTCCCGAACTGGCCAACTAAACGCATAATGGATTGCTTTAAATGCAACAAACGCGTTTACCAACGCTTCAGGTGTGGTTGCTATCATAAGATACAGCAAAAATCCGCCCATTAATAGGGGGATGAGCATCAAACAGTTACGCGTACCCAATTTTTCATGCAAAATACGGGTACCAAATACTGAAAAAATAAGACCAACAACGTGCGTTTTAAACTGAATTTCAAATAATATTTTACTTACATCAGATACTGTTTGAGCATTTACTTCTGCAATGCCTAGCCGCAAATAGCTGAGCACAGTCGACACTACTTCGTAAAAAAAGACCATGCCAAAAATACCGAGCACATACGGATATTTGAAAAACATTTTCAATCCCGCAAACATGCCGGTATCAGAATGCCCTGTTTTTCTCTTAGTTTTTTCCACCTGATACGCTGCCTCATACCCATGCAACAAGCGCCCCGGAACTTTGAGCACTAACAGCCAAATAACCACCGGAACCAGCAATAACATAAACGACGAAATTGCCATGGTAATTTGATGGGTCATAACATCAGTAAATGTCGAAGACGGCCCACTGCTCATACTAAACATGAGCCAGGCAAGCCCGGCTGAAAACATCCCGCCAACTTTTGATCCTGACACAATAAGGCCATAATTCTTTTTTGCGCTATCAAGGTTTGAAACGGAATTTGCAAAAGCCCAAAAAACACTCACCACAAACGGTGAATACCCTTCGACAAAAAAGTAGAAAAACCATCCAAACAGCCGCCATGGACTTGTGTGTGTATTTGAAATACCAATTTCCGGATGTCCGAGCAAAAAGGTAAAAATGAGACTCATAATGCCAAAGGCCAGACTACAGAAGGCAAGAAGCTGGTACCGCCGCATGTGGTCAACAAGGGTAGAATAGAACAAAATAAGAGGAACCAGAATAAACATAGAAGCATACTTAGCCCATGGCACGTACTCTCGTCCTACAACACTCATAAAAATCGCACTTTTAAGATCCCGAGTAAACGTATATGCACCAATAATCAAAAAAAAGGCTAGTGTTAAAAAAAATACCTTCCATCGCTCATGCACATCAACTTCAAATAACTCCCGAAAAAAACCTTTATGTTTTGTATTCATGCACAAAAATCCTCCCAATAACCGCTTTTCAAGAGCTTTGTGAACCGGAAAAAAGCCTTCACGAACCGCTTCATGAAGGCTTGTCAATTTTACACTTTAATCATCGATGACAACAAATTGATGTCTATAATAATACATCTTAACATACAACTTTATTGTCTTTAATTGCTTTTGTATATGTTTTTGAAACATAGAATATAACAACGAACCAAACTCCTATGAGGCCGAACGATATAATCGAGCTGATTGTCAAAAACAGATCTACTCCTGCCAGCGCCCCATATGATCTTTTGAGCGGTGCTCGCATCAAGCTGAGACCTCCCCCTGCTGCTTTTGAGCTTCGACCGCCAAACATTTCGATCCACGCCTGCGCTTTGTATCGTGCATTTTTACTTGTTGGAATATACAGCTGTTTCATACTTGGCTGATTTAATGCATAATTTATTGCTTTGGAACACACCATAATCCAGAATGAAATAACCAACGTTTGTGGATTAAATTTGATAAGCAACACCGCAGCTCCTACTGCAATTGGTGTCAAAATTAATGACATCCTCATGCTAAACCAGTGCTGAATATTGTTAATACCAAGAAGCACACACAAACAAGATGCTATACCGGTGAAATACGCATACTGACTCAAATATGCAGTACGAAGCACTTCAGAATCAAAAGCCTGAGTCACGGCAATTTTAAAATGATTATCAAAAACAGTGACAATAGCTTCAAAAGTAAAAATAATCAGAAAAAGCCCGAGCAAATATTTTTCTGTGCACAATAGTTTAAGTCCTTCAAAAAATCCTGGCTCTGATTCTGTTTGTTGATGTGATGCATCACCATGATACCCCCGCATAAGTTCTTCTGGCGTTGTTTTCATCAAAAGCCAAAAAAGCGCTATCACCGCAAACATCATCCCTGCACAAATGACAACAATAGGACCACTATGCGCAAATTCCCACCGTTGTGCGGTCAAGAAGTAAGGACCGGCAAAGTTGCCTACTTGTGCAAAAAGCGCAATAATCGGAAAACCTCTCTTTGCTGACTCTGGCATGGTAGAATCTGTCGTAATTGCCCAGAAAAGTGCCGGAATCAAAGAACCAAAACTTTCTACCCACACATACCATAGCCATCCAATAAGTCTCAAGGGATGTGCAGCAGTGTTGGGAAGTCCTATTTGCGGGTCCATAAAAAACCAAGCAAATAGAAGCGCCAAAGCTCCATAAAGAGTCACAAGTCCATAAAATACTTTATTACGCGGATATTTATCAATAAGTTTGCTATAGGCAATGACAATGGGAAAAATAATGACGAGTGATAAAATTTTTGCCCAACCAAAATAATCTTCTCCAACAACAGAACCAAAAACACCATCCTTTATAGGTCGTAGTGTCCAATATGTTCCTATAATAAGACCGAAAATAACGGCCAATAGGCCAAATTTCCGCACCTCAGCAACACTTTCGAAATTTCCCCATATCTTAGAAGCGGCACGTTTTAACCTGTCTAGCATGCAAAAGCCCTTTCAGTGACTGCATAAATAATGTAAAAAATAGTTAACTAACGATCCTTCAAACTGAACTTTAACATAACTTTATACATTTGTAAAAAATAATGCAATTATTGTTGTAACAAAATAAAAAGTTCATTTTTTAAAAAAAAAGAAGCTTTTTATCCTATAACGTGGTAAAATTATTCGTAAAATAGATGCTTTTATAATGGTACTTGTAAGTAAAAATTTATATTAGAAATTTAAGAAAAAGCGAGGCTCTGCCATGTCTGAAGAAACTTTATTGGAAACAGTGCAACAAACAGATCCAACATCATCTGCTCTCTTTTTACCGCTGTTGCCCCTGAAAAATGTGGTCATTTTACCTAAAAGCATTAACCCCATTATGGTGGGACGACAACTTTCTATCAAAGCAGTTGAGCATGCTCTCAACGCTGACCGCATGATTTTTATTACGTCACAAAAAGATCCGCGTACTGAAGAGCCAACAGCCCATGATCTGTATACCCATGGAACACGTGCGACAATTTTACAGGTCATTCGCATGCCCAGCGGCGCACTCAAAATTCTTGCTGAAGGGTTATGCCGCGCACAGATGCTCGCCTGCAAATATGACAACGGTTTTATTTCTGCACAGTATCAAGAACTGACAACAACGAGTCTTGAGCATTCCATAGAACTTGAAGCACTCTGGCGAGAGCTAACAACCGCATATCTTGCCTACACACAGTATAATGACAAAGCACCCAGCGATCTTGTGTCTGCGGTTAAAAACCCTCATGATATGGATTATATCACTGATATGATTGCATTTCATATTCCCAACCTCAACTTTGATGACCGGCAAATACTTCTTGAACTCCGCGACCTTAAACATCGCATGTTCAAACTTTGTGAGATGATCAAAAAGGAAATTACCATTTTGCAAACGGAACAACAAATTCGCGGACGGTTTCAAACACAAGTTGAGAAAAATCAGCGAGAATATTATTTAACGGAACAGATGAAAGCCATTCAAAAAGAGTTAGGCCGTGATGATCAAACTGCTGAAGCGGATGGGCTTCGCCAAAAAGCAGCCACCTGCAAACTTTCTGAAGAAGCACTGGAAAAAGTAGAAAAAGAAATTATGCGTCTTGAACAAATGCCTCCCATGTCATCTGAAGCAGTTGTGACAAGAAACTACATCGACTGGATTTTATCGCTCCCATGGCAAGCTATTAGCAAAGATACCATCAGCATTGCGCAAGCTAGCCGCATTTTAGACAAAAGTCATGCAGGGTTGAAAAAATTAAAAGATCGTGTATTGGAATTTTTAGCAGCAAAAAAATTCCATAAAAATTTAAAACGCTCTCCCATTATCTGCTTTGTCGGACCACCGGGTGTTGGCAAAACGTCGCTTGCACGATCGATCGCTGAAAGCTTGAGCCGTGAATTTGTTCGTATTTCTTTGGGTGGTATTCGAGATGAAGCAGAAATTCGCGGTCACCGCCGAACCTACATTGGCGCGTTGCCAGGAAAAATTATACAAGCAATGAAAAAGGCAAAGACGCTCAATCCAATTATTTTACTTGATGAAATTGACAAAATGTCTCGCGACATTCACGGAGATCCTGCAGCGGCACTTCTTGAAGTTCTTGATCCGGAACAAAATAAAGGTTTTATTGATCATTTTCTTGATATTGAATACGATCTTTCACAAGTCATGTTTATTACAACGGCAAATATGCTTGACCACATTCCCTACCCACTCCTCGACCGCCTTGAAATTATTCCGCTGTCAGGATACACCGAGGAAGAAAAGGTTAGTATTGCAAAAAAATTTCTTGTCCCTCGTAACTTGCAAGAATATGGCCTGACAAAACAGCAATGTCATATCTCTGAAATTATTGTTCGCATGCTTATTAGCGAATACACAAAAGAAGCAGGTGTGCGACAACTTGACCGCCACATTGCAACCATTATGCGTAAAGTTATTCAAGTGCTGCTCCAAGAACGCCATCTTTTGTCAGTCCCTGTTACTCCTGAACGCATCAAAGAATGGCTCGGCCACCCAACGTTCAAAAAAACAACATTGAATGAAAAAAAGAATCGCATCGGTCTTGCCATAGGCCTCGCATGGACAGAAGTTGGGGGAGATATTTTGGAAATTGAAACAACAGTTCTACCCGGCAAAGGAAGCTTGACATTAACCGGACAACTGGGCGAAGTTATGCAAGAATCTGCACATGCAGCCCTGAGTTATATCAGATCGCGCGCAGTAGAACTTGGTTTAAAAAATTCCTTTCATGCATCAAAAGATATTCATATTCACATTCCTGAAGGCGCCACGCCAAAAGATGGCCCCTCAGCCGGCATTACTATGGCAACGGCGCTCGTATCAGCACTCACCAATCAACCAACCAGACCCCACATTGCCATGACTGGAGAAATTACACTCCAAGGACGAGTGCTCGCGGTCGGCGGCCTTAAGGAAAAGTTGTTGGCAGCAAAACATCATGGCATTACCACCGTGCTCGTGCCTCATGAAAATGCTGATGATATTGATGAGATGAAAAAAGATATTACGTTTGATAATTTTTATATCATATTAGTCAAATCGATGGATGAAGTTCTTGAATATGCGTGTGTTGCAAATCCGCTTAAAATGGCTACACTAAAAAAAACTAAGAAAAGAAAAAGTAGTAGCAAGCGCGTAGTACAACCATCTGCATAAACGACAAGGATTTTTTATGAAAAAACTTTTTCTTATTTCAACGGCTATAGGTTTTATCTCGCTCTTTTCCGCATGCACCAAAAAGCAAATGCAAAAAGAACGGGAAAAAATGGTCAAAACAATATCTGCTCCTGAACAAGAAACGGAAACAATTCGCACCGTCGAACAAGAACGCGCAGCAACAACAGAACAAAAGGTGGCAAAATTTTGATAAATAAAGAAAGGGAGCCTCTAAAAATGAAGCTCCCTTCTTTTTATATTTTAAAAACTTTTTATCTAACTACAGCATACCATAGGATCATTTTTATTTTTGTTTATTTGTAAAGTTAGTTCATTTATTTGTTGAATTAGCTCAGCCTTCTCTCTTTTAAGCGTTTTTATAACATCTGTAGCTTTTTTTAAAACCTTAATATCGCCGGGAATACGTGCTTCTATTTCCTCTTTATTAAAGACATGTTTCATCAGCTTCTCAATATATTTCCCGTTTCCATTATCTTTTTTGTTTTTCTTTTGACTATTTGATTTTTTATGCAACTTTTTTTCATGCACGGTCTCTTGTTCTGTTTCTGAATCTTTATTAGTAACTTGTTCTGTTTTCGAATGTTCACATTCTTCTGTAGCAACTGGTATCGTTAATGAAAGTTCTTTTGGTATATCTTCATCATCTAACAAAGAAATGATAGTCGTCTTTGGCGTAAGAAAGTCATTTTTAATCTTTGTGCTTAATGCTTTCACCTTACTAGAATGCATCAATGATTTTACCTTGAAATATTTCCCTATCTTGATCATCAATTCGCTTTCTCTGTGTTTAAATCTTAAATTGTACTCATTACGGTTAAAAGGCTGACCTTCTTTCAGTCCAACCACCTGCACATCATATAATTTTTTCTGCTCTTGTAACCAATGGGCATTGAGATACTGACAAGGGCTTTGCACCATTTCAAAAGCAAGCGTTAATTGTGTAACTCTATTATCCAGCATTCCATATGTATTTCTTCCTTCGAAAATTTTACCCAAATGTCTCTGCAGTTCCTTCAGTTCTTCTGTTGTTCGCGCTCGATTATTTGATCGATTTTCTTTAATCTTCGCACGTTTCCTTTCTCGTTCTTCGGCAGACATCCCCAGTTCCTGCCTCTTACGCTTTTGACTACGACTTTCATTCATCCCCCAGATAAAATTTCCACTACAAATGGCTATAAAAGCCATTATTATCATTCTTTTTTTTGTAAAAAATACCATTTTAATACCCCCCATTATTGATAAAAACATAATCATACTACTAAAGAGTATATCACGTTAAAAATAATTGTCAAATAGAAAATAAAATTGCGATAAAATGTACTTTTTTCGCATATATAGCGATAAGAAGCCGCATTGAGACCTTCCAAGTCAAATTTTTTTTATGAGCCATAATTTATTACGGTTGATCCAAAGCTTCAAGTTCTTTAATACGTTTTTCAACACGTACACAACGTTCTGTTGAAGAAGGATGCGATCCGAAAATTTTGGACATTATACGATCGACAGGCCGTTGTTTTTCGTCCTGTCGCGCTGAGAATTCCAAAAAAGACTTGAGTCCTTTTAAACTTTCAATATCTTTGATACTACGATCAGCAGCGAACTCTCGTGTGCGATGATATGCCATAAGAGGAATAGTAGCAAAGCCGGTTTTTATTAAGGCTGATGGTATTTTACAAGACTCCTTAAGTAAAAAAGGAGCAGTACTCCATATACCTTTGAAAGGCTTTATACATTTAGTTGCTTTCCATATATAATGACATGCACCTATTGATGCCATATTGACCAGTATAAAACGCCAAACATCACCACTATCGATATGGTGCGCCTCGTGGTCAAGCATTCCTTTTAATTCATTAGCTGCCTCTGATTTTTTAAGCATTTCTCGCACATCTGCACGAGTAAATGCGGCAACAATAAAATGTGGCGTTGACATCATAAGAGCATTTGCAGACATCCATTCAGTGTTTGAGTTTGAGATGGAACATTTTACTCGTATTTTTTTTTCTCTTTTCTCATTCACTAAATTTTCCAATTCTGAACAATCTACAACTAACCCATCAGCTTCAGCTCCTGCAACCGTTCCAAAATAAGGATATAGCGCATCTGTGTCATACGCCATAGTAACCGGACCGCCCAGCAGTAAAAACCAATGGACTCCTGTCATTGTTTTAGAAAATATTTTTTTTGCTTTTTGTTTTGAAAGGAAGCTCATTCCCTGAATCATATATTGGGTTCCTCCAAGCCCTAATACCAATATCAGTAACATCATCTTTTCTTTTGTAAAAAAAAGCATAATTAACATCCTTATAAGCCGTAAAATAGATAATAGATTAACATAAGCCACATTATTTTACCTCAAAAAAGGCAAAACTTCAGCTTTTTTAGCAAAAAACCAGCTCTGGACCGCTATTTTTGATATTTTTTTATAAAATATGCAAAAACCCTTGAATTCTGAGGCATTTTATTACTATTATTAAATTAGAGTTATAAAAGAAATAAACCATTTCTTACAAGGAGTCCAATATGAAAAAAGGTCTATTAACCCTTCTAGCACTTGCATCGTTCATCTCATTTTTACCTGGTTGTTGTGGCTGGGGATGCGGCAAAGATAAACACCGCAAAAACAAAAATGGCGAAATGAACAAAAAGAACAAAAACAAAAAGAGAAACAAGAACAAAGGAAAAGATACCGAACGGGAAAGAAGCAGCAGAGAACGTCGCACCAGTGACATGGATATGGAATAAGCAGTCATATCTAGAGAACATAAACTATGACAATATTGCATGGCTGATACTGCTCGTGTAGAAATACTGAGTGTTATTCAGTACATGAACAGTAAAAGGCGGCATTAACGTGTCGCTTTTTATTTATGCCAAATTTTATTTTAATGCTAATTTTTTTGATTAATCAAAAAAATTGAGCATGGAAGAAACTGCAGAAGAAAAAAATTTGGTATTATTATCCGTTATCACCCACGCATTGCTCTATATGCTCCTGTATCCACGCAACAGCTTCTCCAACACTGATATCTGATGTATCAAGGACATATGCACCATCAGGAATAATAAGAGGGCTAAAGAAACGATTTTCATCCCGCACATCGCGGGCAGCAATATGTTTTTCTGCTTCTAAAACCGACATAACAACACCATATTTTGCCTGTTTTTTCTGCCATCGTTGTGCACGGGCAGTTATTGAAGCAGTAATAAAAAATTTGTAATCCGCAAAAGGAAACACTGCCGATCCAGAATCGCGACCTTCAACAATTACCTGATCCCATGACCCTGCAATGGCGTGCTGAAACATGCTCAGAACCAATCTAACTTGCTCATAAGCACCAAGCACTGAAGCCATCGATCCTATTGCCGGTGTATCAATCGCTTCGGTCACATCATCCCCATCAACAAAAATACGAGCCCCGGAATCATAATCATAATGATATAAAACATTTTTTGTATCAAAAAGCTGCTCACTTTTTTCTGTCAATAACTGTTCAATGGTGTGCTCGTCATACCCCATTTTTTTGGCTTTATATGCCAAGCCACGATATAAAAAACCGGTACATAAACAAAAATAGTTCATCTGTCGCGCAAGCTGCTGTGCAACTGTTGATTTGCCGCTTGCTGTTGGTCCATCAAGAGTTATAATCATGAATTCAATTCCTTATTTATTGCAACATCAACACCAATTAATTCAACAGAAACCCGTTCCTGCCAATGATTTTCAGTCAATTTTGCGGCCAATGAGCATGGTTGCTGCTGTTCATGATGAAGCATAAAAAAATCATACAGCTCAGGTCTATTGAAAAAAATAAGTGGCTTGACAATGCCGTCAGAAAACACCATGCATTTGACATGCGCACCTTTGAGAAGTTGCGGTCTTTGCACAATCGTTACCGCAGGAACATAAAAAAGTGGCGCATCATTGTGATGTCCAAACGGCTCAAGACAGGCAATATCTTGCATCGTTTTTTTTGTCGCATCTGACAATGTCAGCTCCCCATCAAGACGAATTTTTTGCTGCAAGTCAGCAGCTGTTAATGTTTGTTGAATATTTTCTTCAAGGGCTGCTTTCAGATGCACAAGATTATCAGCAGGAAGCGACAATCCTGCAGCAACCGAATGTCCCCCAAACTGAGAAATAAGTGATGAACATTTACCCAGCGCATCAAACATATTAAATTCGGCAATTGACCGGCATGACCCCTTGGCAATATTATCTTTGGTAATATGGAATAAAAGCGCTGGCCTGCCATATTTCCCCACCAAGCGTGATGCAACAAGTCCTATAACACCGGGCGGCCATGAATCACTCGATGCCATAATAATATACTCATGAGCAAGATCAATTTTTTTTTGTGCAATTGCCTGCTCAACATCAAACATGATAGTCTGCTCTACTTCTTTTCTCCGCTCATTTAACTCCCGCAATAACTGCCCCACACGATTGACTTCTTGTACATCGGATCCTATGAGAAACTGCACCGCATCGCGCGGATCATCAAGGCGGCCAAGCGCATTAATTTGAGGCGTAATAGAAAAACCTATATCTGTCGCAGTAATGGTTGATTTACTTATTTTGCCATTTTCTTTGAGTACCTTAAAAGCTAAGCTCTCTTGTTCATGAATTTGAGCTATACCATGGCGCACCCACCACCTGTTTTCCCCCTGCAGCGGCACAACATCGGCAATTGTGCCCAGCATCAAAAGTTCATATGCTTTGGACGGTAATTTTTTGCCAAGCTGTTCATACAAAAGTGACAGCACTTTAAATATCACACCGACACCCGCAAGCATTTTAAAGGGATAGGTACAATCTTCCCGCTGCGGATTGACAATTGCATGAGCAACGGGCAAATGGCCGTGAGAGCGATGATGGTCCGTAATAATAAGGTCAATACCTAGTTCATGCGCACGCTGAGCAGGACCAAATGCGGCAATGCCATTGTCCACCGTAATAATAAGTGCGTAATTATTTTTCGCTGCACGTTCGACAATTTTGGTCGACAAACCGTACCCATCACGAGCACGATGAGGAAGAAAAAAATTAATCTGAGCACCAAGTGGCAGTAAACATGCCATCATCAGCGCGCTTGACGAAATACCATCGACATCATAATCACCAAACACTAAAATCTTTTCTTTTTTTTCCAGCGCTCTTTTAATACGATCCACCGCTTTCTGTGCATCAGCAAGCAGAGAAGAATGCGTCACATCCCGCTCAAAAGAAGTAAATAAAAAGGCGTCAATCGCCTCCGGTGAACGGTATCCTCGGGCATAGAGCACCTGAGCAATGGGAAATGAAAGTGTGTACGCCGCAGCTGTTTGCGCAACTGCCCCCGCATCACATTCAGCGAGCTTCCACAGATATTTTTCACCATGCACCGTATTTTGTTTCATGAAACGCCAATTTTTTAAGTAAAACTTTAAAGCCTATCGCGGGTTTCATTATAAAGCATAAGAAAAATTTTTCCTAACATAATTTTGAATTTACACCATAACGCAGGTATCTCCGTTAATATATTAGCTTCATCCCGTAGGGAATATAATACACCACAGGAATGGCTTAATGATATAGAAAAGAAGGAAGATGATCTGTTTTGGGGAATTATACAAAAAGCTTGCCCTGCAGAATACAAAAATTGCTATGAGTTTCATAACAGTGTTAAGCAGGATTTGGAAGAAAAAAAAGAACTTTTAAAAAAGAAGCCTGAAACGCCAGCAGAATGGTCTTGGGAAGTACCAGAAGAAGTTCATGATGAGGTATATAAAGAACTTGAGAGAAAAGGTATTGACCCAGGCAATGTTTCATTACAAGCAGGAAATCTAAAGAATGCAATGGCAGAGACTACTTATTCTACTCATCCCAATTATCATGCAATTATTACATTTGATAAAAAGCTTTTTGTGTTCCCTGATGGTAGTAAAAATAAATACGATCCAGACAGAATACACCCCTCTCCTGAATATATGTGCTATATACTTGAACAAGTGCTTACTATGTATAAAGAAGCTATGAATAAAGAAAATGGTGCTAGCACCGATTACCCCAAACCACAGCAGTGAAAAGTATCTTACATGCCCTTTAAAAATATATTAAGGATGATTTTTACCACTCACGCAACATATGATTTTCAATGGTCCACTTGATAGCCTCCAAAATTGCCGGCTGGTTAGCCAGTACATTAAACTCCAGTACGTCGCTCATTTCCTGTGCATCTTCTGGCTTCCATTGAAGGTTAAAGGTACCACAAAACTCTTTGCTCACACATTCGTCTGCATCAAAATCTTGCAACTTTGCAAACCGCTCAAAGCCTTCTTGCCCTGGCTCGCCTTCCATTTCACCACTGACAAATTTTTTGGCCAACTCTGCATCATTGTATCGCGGAAGATAGATAACTACGGGAACATCCATATTTTCTTCATCTTTAAAGATACTGATGGTCCGCTTGTCTATGCCGTCATAATCAATAGCAGGAAATAAAAGGCCATAATTTTGCGCATATTCCTCTACTTTACGCAGCTCACTTGCCCCGGTAATGCCTGAAGATCCATCGACAAAAATAAGAATATCAGGACGACGCTCAGGGCGCATACCACTAACAACGGGATATGGTAAGTTACTATGCCCAAGCCCTCCATCAACCAACTTAATATATTTTTCATTTCTCATGGCACTCGTCGGACTTGCTGACTGCGGAAACATCGCCCCGACTTCTTCATCTTCTTCTTCTATACCCGTCGCTCCACCCATGCCCATTGGTTCAGTCACCCCCGCCCGTGCATTCATAAGATTACTTTTTTTGTTCATAACATCGCTGGTAGAAAGCCCTGCCATAAAGTTATATACTTGCCCCCATGATAATCGGTGCCCTCCAACCTTGCTGACTAACGTATTTTCAATGACAGTTTTAAGAAAAGGAACATTAATATCATTTTGCACTTCATTCCAAATAAAATCAACACTTGCAGCAAAGGCAGAACCAAAGGTTCCAAGCCCAAAACTTAGTGGCTGCTCTGGTGCAAAGTCTACTGATTCCCCGCCAACAAATCTTCTTCCAAATGCCCAACTTGGAACATATGCTTCATAATCAGCACTTCCTATTTCATACGGATTAAATTCAAACCATGGCGTATCCCATCGAACTGCCGCTCTTCCTTCAACGCACGTGTATAAAGGGAAAAACCACTCTCCATTGGCAACTCGCTCCCGTTGTGCTGATAAATATGTTCTATAGCGATCAATACCAAAATTTTTTAACAATTTATTACCAAGAACAAGGCCATATAAATCGACCAATGTAATCGGTTGATTAAACGAAAGCTTGACCAATAATGCGTTGACCATCATGACAAGCTCATTTTTTGAAATACTCGCCAAATTTTCCCCAAGAGCTTTTCTCAAATATTCTGCATACTCATCCAACGGCTTTCCACTTTCAAGCCATGGACCGATCATCCATGTCGAACCAGAGAGTCCAGCTGCATACGTTATTCCATCAACAAGCCCGAGGGCATCAAGACCCAAAAAGAACCCTAATGTTACCAGCGCTGCTCGATATCCACCACCACTCGCAACAACCGCAATTTGAGGAATACATTTGCCATCTAATGACATGCCCAATACATTTTCAAGAGCTCCTTTGACTTTTCCATATCGTTTTTTGAGAAAATCTTTTTCAAACAGAGATATCTCATTGCCCAAACGAACTTCTGCAACCATGTCTTTATAGGGATTTTCCTCAACCGCTGTTGAATTATTTTTAATATATTCTCTCATCGGTTCTGTCATCTTCCCTGCTAATGCTCCAGCAACCTTTGAAATTGGATGTGTTATATGCCATTGCAAAGCAGTATATGATTTGAGCCGGCCACTTTTAGATGTTATATAGAAATGACTCCCTTGCACAAGGCCAACATTAACATGCGCGAGGGTATCGAATGTAATTTTTGAAAATTTTTCCTTGAGTGTTTCCGGATCTGCTGTATAAGCAAGCTCACGATCATACCAATATTTTCGTGCCGGCCGCTCAATTTCACCCGTTTTCCCCGGCTCAATTGCAACAATTTCTTTGGTCACCCGTTCTGCATCATTTCTCACATAATACACGGCCGCATACAATGTTTCATTTGTCGTATTATGGACACTAATCATATCTGCATAACTGTGTGCGGTATAACCAGCAATTGCCAAAAACCCAACAAAATAAAGATTACTCTTCATTTTCTTCCTTTTTTTATTGAAAATAATTTAATATTATGTTTACTTTATAATATCCTACTTTTAATTATAAAAAATTCAGATATAAACTTTCAATAAAATAAAATTTTTGGGTATATTATCGCACCCAATTAACACATTTTTTATTGGTAATAGTCCATAAAATCGCATCTTTAATAATGGGTATGCTATCAGTAAGCTGTTTTTCAAAATCGTCCACCATTCCTGCTGCCTTATCTTTCTTGAGCAAATCTTGCAACTGCGCATTCACCACTTTATCTTCCCGCGTGCGATACGCAAGCCCTGAATCAAGATCTTGACGCAAAACTACAAAGGGAGTCGATATATACACAATCACTGGAACTTTCAGATTATCTTCATCTTTAAAGATAACTGCTGTTCCCTCACCAATTGATGCATATTCAATCGGTGGAAACAAAAGACCATGGGTTTTTGCATGTTCTTGCATAGTTTGCAATAAGGAACCGGCAAAATCACCTGATGCATCTATAACAATATAAATATCTGCATTGCGTTCCGGCCGCAGCGCACTGACCAATTCATAGGGCAAAATTCCCGCATCTTGCAGGGTGTACACATTTTCCTGAGCAAATCTGCTTCCTTTCATATCTGCGGTAAAATTTGATGTATACGCTTGCAGTATCGATGTTGCCGATATGCGCGGTATAACCTGTGTATCAATGGTTGAACGCACTAACGTTGCGCAACGGAGCGAGATCATTTTCCAAAATGGCGCAATAAATGCTGATGACAACACCGCAGAGCCACAGGTAGCCAAAATAGTGCCAAAATTTTCTTCCGGTGCTCCAGCAGTCGTTCTCCCTGATTTGAACGGATAATTATATAAAGCCGCAGCAATATACGCATTCAGCTCTATACTGCCAACTTCATATGGGTTAAATTCAAAATAAACCGGCTCAGAAAGACCTTGCAATGAAGCATGAGCTGCCATATATAACGGGAAAATAGATAACCCATCTTTTAGCCGGTTTTGTTGGGCGGAAAGCGACATTGTTTGTCGCTTGTTATTTGTCTCTGCAAAAAGCCGATTTGCCAGAGCAACGCCGAGTAAATCAACGCCACTCACCGGCTGATTTGCACCAACTTTTAAGGCAAGCGCCGACGCCATTAATGAACTTTCAGATGGCAAAATATCAATAAAAAGCCGCTGCATATTTTTTATAAACCCTGACTTAAACTCTGAAAAACTGCGATGCGTTGTCATCCATGCACCCAGTGGCCATGTCGCTCCCGATGCGGTAGCCACGTAGGCCGTAATATCTATCAGCCCCGTACTAATCATGCCCGATAATGTCCCTAGCATGGCAAAAATTGATGCAGCACCACCACCGCCAGCAATCAGAGCAATTTTCGGGGGAGGATTTGTTCCTATATCAAAATCCAATAAAAATTTTTTCATCGAAAATTGTACATTTCGTTGCCGCTTGCGCAAATAGTGTTTCTCCCCATCAGATAATCCAAGCCCTTGCCGCACACTCGCCACAACACCTGGCCGCACAGCCCCTTTATTATTTTTATTGAATAGCCCCTGTTTTTCCGTCCGAATTGCAGTATCAACATCAGATTGTCTGAGAAAAAGTGTATTTTCGACGCTATTATATCCTCTGAGCATACCAGCCGTATCTTGTGCTATATAAAACGATGTCCCCTGCTGCAACTCAACGGCAACATGCGCTATTTTTGGCGCTTCAGTTTTTGATAATGTGGCGAGTAACAGTTTTTCCTGCGGACTAAAAAATAAAAGCTGGTCAAAAGATATACGTTTTTCTGGCCGACTACATTTTATAGACGCCCGACCACCAACCAACTGCGGCTTGCCAATACGACGCGCGGTCGTATGGTCATACTCATAGAGGGCCACGTATAACGGATTTGCGGTATTATTTGCTACGGTAATCGTATCAGCAGCTGCAGGTAACCCTGCCATGCTCAGGCATAACAGCGCTCCTATTTGCTTTGCATAGTTCATAACTCCCTCACCCCTGCAATTTTTTTAGAAAAAATGTTTTATAATATTTTTATGCAAAATACTATAGTTTTATTATAAATAATTCAAATATAAATTTTCAATAAAAATAGATAAAAAGCCCCCCAGTTACATTTAAAAAACTTAAACCTATTTATTTTTCTCAGGAAAAAATACAGCATAATCGAGTACAATTTCATCATATACGCTGTTAATTAAGCCACAAAGACGCGTTTTTGCTGAATTACATGAACCATTTTTGCATTCCATACATGTATAATACGCATCCTTCCGCAAATTTTTCTAATCCTTAATATAAGGCAATACATGACAATAGATTTTGGCATTAGAATAACGCTGAAAACAATTTATTTTTCCCATTTCATATATCGTTTCTATCGAGTTCTTTATAATCACGTGAACCTTCCATGCAGCTCTTTCAGGTAGTAAGCATGAGATATGGTAAATGGTCCACATTTTTGTGATCTTTAACAAAATCTACCCAATGATGATACATTTTACCACAAAGCTCTTGATTTATTATGCCCGCCTTATCTATTTCCTCCACAGAAAGTTGTTCAAGTTGCTCAACATATCGTTTTTCTCTTTCATACTCACGAGTATATATTATGGCTTCTTCCCAATCACGTGCTTTTTCTTCATGATTTATAATTGTAGATTTCTTTGCTTGCCGCAATATTTCCAATCGTTTTTCTCTACTCATTCCCTCATTTTCTTCGCCTTTTACGTGGCCAAAGAAAGCAGCGCATAGCAATACATATAACCCACATTTTGCATACAAATTCATAATAACCCTTTCTACTTATTTTTTAATGTCGGAAATAAAATAACATCGCGAATTGAATGCGCATTTGTCAACAGCATTGTAAAACGATCAATGCCAATTGCCGCACCAACCGTAGGAGGCAGGCCATATTCAAGTGCCATAATATATTCAGCATCATAATAATGCGCTTCTTTGTTGCCCTGCGCACGCTGCTCAACTTGTTCTTTAAACCGCTCGGCCTGGTCAAAAGGATCATTCAGTTCATTAAATCCGTTGCTCATTTCCATGCCCACCATAAATAGTTCGAAGCGATCGACAATGAGTGGGTTAGATGGATTTTTTTTGGCCAGTGGTGATACTTCTACGGGAAATTCGGTAATAAATGTCGGCTGGATCAACTGCGGCTCGGCACACTGCTCAAAAAGAGCATTGAGCATGAGGCCCCAGCTTGCATGTCCCTTAATTTCTACTTTTTTTGCTTTTGCCACGGTGCCAATACGCTCTGGTGTCAGATCACTCATGGCAATATTACCATACTTGGCAACGGCTTCTTGCATGGTCATGCGCATAAACGGTGTTTCAAAATCAAGCTCATGAGATCCAAAAGTAATGCGTAACTTCCCATTAACAAGTTGCGTTATATATTTGATCATGTGCTCGGTAAAATCCATCATAAAGTGGTAATCATGATTCGCTATATAATATTCCACGGTGGTAAATTCTGGGTTGTGTTTTGTTGAAATCCCTTCATTACGGAAACTACGATTAATTTCAAAAACTCGCTCAAACCCGCCGACAATTAATCTTTTTAAGTATAATTCTGGAGCGATGCGCAAATATAAGTCCATAGACAATGCATTGTGATGCGTTACAAATGGCCGCGCCACTGCTCCTCCAGGAATCGGGTGCAGCATCGGAGTTTCCACTTCCAAAAAATCATGATCATAAAAATAAGTACGCATTGCTCTAATAATATGGGATCGTTTTTCAAAACGCTCCCGACTTTCTGCATTTGTCATCAAATCAAGGTAGCGATGGCGATATTTAATTTCAATATCAGCAATACCATGAAATTTGTCAGGAAGTGGCCTGAGACATTTGCTGAGCAAGGTAAATGAGGTAACTTTGAGCGTAATTTCGCCCATTTTTGTTCTAAATGTATGCCCTGAGCATCCGATAATATCCCCCAGATCAATATCTTGTTTGAAAAAATCAAATTGCGCGGAACCAACAAGATCGTTTTTAATATAGAGCTGTATTTGCCCCGTTCGATCCTGAAGATTGGCAAAAATAGTTTTTCCATGTTCACGCATGGTCATGATACGGCCGACCAGTGTATACTCTTTTGTATCCTCTTCGACAAATGAATCATGGAGCTGAACGCAGCTCACTGTCGGCGTTTGTGCCAGTGGCCACGGCTCAACTCCCTGAGCACGTAACTTTTCTACTTTTGCACAGCGGACACCAAACTCCTCTGCTTCATGGACTATTTTTTCACCATTTGACTGATCATGATTATGATTATTTTTCATGGACTGCTCGCGAAATAAAATAATATATATATGATTTTTAGTATAATAAATTATATTTTTTTTACCATGAAAAGAAGCAGATAACTTTTTTATTCCATTGCTGGATGCTGCATATGCCACTGCGTGCTTTGTTCATATACATGTGCCACTTGGAATAACAATTCTTCTTTGCAATGAGGTGCAAAAAATTGCATACCTATGGGCAACTTGTTGCCGGTAAAGCCAATAGGAATAGAAATTGCTGGAATGCCTGCTAAATTTGCAGGGCAGGTAAAATAATCTTGTAAATCCATTTGCAGCTGGTCAACATCAAAAGCACCAAAGGTAAATGCGGGCATCGGATGTGTTGGCATAATAAGCAGATGAACATCTTTGTATGCTCGATCAAGTTCATCACGAATAAGTTGACGGACCATTGTCGCCTTTTGATAAAACGCATCAGCGTGCCCTGCAGACAACACATAATTGCCGACCATGATACGACGCCGCACCTCTTTGCCAAAACCGTGCCGCTTTGTTTTTGCATACATCTGAGCAAGAGAAATGCCATCAGTATCACGGAACCCATAACGGACTCCATCAAAGCGTGCCAAATTTGATGCCGCTTCTGCGCGGCTGACAATAAAGTAGACCGCCGCACTGTAATCGATCATTGGTAATTTTACTTTTACCATAGTCGCACCAAGCTGCTCAAGCAGTTTTATTGCATCTTCATGCGCTCGTATAATTTCTTTGTCCATGCCAGGGGCGTAGAGCATATTTTCAACAATACCAATACGCAGGCCCGCAGGAATGGTGTCATGGAGTTGTTTTGTGTAATCAACAAAACCCTGATCCAATGTTGTCGAATCGTGAACATCAGATCCAGCAATGGTGGAAAAAACAAGCGCCGTATCAAAAACGGTGCGCGCAAAAACTCCCGCCTGATCAAGCGAAGACCCATATGCTATCAAACCGTAGCGTGATACGCGGCCATAGGTTGGTTTGAGCCCCACGATACCGCAAAATGCTGCCGGCTGCCGAACAGATCCGCCCGTATCTGTCCCCAATGACCAGGGAACAAAACCCGCGGCAACTGCTGCCGCAGATCCTCCGCTTGAACCGCCAGGAACTCGTGTATGATTCCATGGATTTTTTGTTTTTTGGTATGCTGAAGTTTCAGTCGAGCTTCCCATCGCAAATTCGTCACAATTCGCACGCCCAACAAGCAATGCTCCCGCTTCTTTTAATTTACTGGTAACAGTCGCATCATAGGGAGCACGGACGCCCTGCAAAATCTTGGAAGCACATGAGGCAATGCGCCCTTTTTGACAAATATTATCTTTTATAATTCCTGGAATTCCTGCAAGCGGTCCGTCATGCAGTGCGGTGTCCAGAATGGATTCGTACCCAAAAATTTCAAGCGCACTTTGTATTGCCGGATCATACTTGGCAATACGTGCCAAACAACCGCTCAAAAATTCTTTTGGATCTAACTCTTTTTTTCTAAAAAGTTCACGAAGTTGGAAAATAGTGGCAAACGCATAACGATTCATAATTTATTAACCTTGTTGTTATTACTCTTCTGTTTCTAAAATAAGGGGAACAACAAAAAAATTGCCTTCTCGGTCAGGCGCTTGTGCCCGCACCAGTTCAGGATCTGTTGGCATGATAATATCATCACGCACAATATTGGACCGACATTGCTCTGGAGATGGCGTGCCCGTTACTTCCTGCACACGTGCAACATAGGTAAGCACCTGTTCAAGTTCACGTGTTACTTCATCTATTTCATCTTCTTCCAGCTCTATACATGATATGCGAGCAATTTTTTGTACTTCTTCATACGTAATAATAGCCATGAAAATCCTTACATAAGAGTCATTTTCCATTCATCTTTACGGAACTGATTAATATAGATGATGCTCATCAGCGCATTTCCAATATAAAAAGAACCGTACACCAACATAAATTTCAGGGGCACATCAGTAATCGGTAACTGCGCAAGCGTATAAGAAAGAGGAACAAAATAGCAGGAAAAAACCGCAAGGCGCACCATCAAAACTCTCCGTCCGTTGCCAATTCCTCGTAACGCTCCCGACAAAATTAATTGTATCAAATCAAAAAAAACAAGTATACTGAGCATTGGCAAAACGAACATAACAATCTCGCCAAATTCTCCCTTTTTATCAAATGCCGCCAAAATTTCATGTGACCAGCACATAATACCAATCAAAATAACTACCACCACTGAAGATGCGACAAAAATAACTTTTTTAATGTTCGTTTTTATATGATCCCATCGCCCTGCACCATAATCATTGCTCACGAGAAACGTAATAATTTGAGCACAGGCAATTGCGGGCAAAAAAGCAAAACGCTCAATATCTCGCACGGCACAATATGCAGCAACGCAGGTTGTTCCCATTGGTGCAATCATTTTTCCAAGCCATATATATGCAAGCGCAAATGTCACTTTATCAAGCATCACTGGCCAACTAATTTCCAACAGCTGCTTGACGTGGGACAAATCGCGAAATGTGCTAAAAAGCCGAATACCATACTGCCTATTTTTTGCATTACAAACCACATACCCACAGGCAACAGCCAACATACTACCATACTGCAATACACTAGCCAATGCCGACCCTTGCAGCCCCATTGCGGGTATTGGACCTATCCCAAATACAAAAAAATAATCCGATACCACAAAGACCGTGGCACCAAACATAAAAATTTTCATCGGCGAACGAGTATTTTTAATCCCTTTTAAAAATCCAATAAATGCCAAACAGGTAAACATAAACAAAACACCGAGTGAACGCAACCGTAAATACGGAACTCCTTGGGCAATAATATCGGGAGCAACGCCATACCAACCATAAATAAAGGGAGCACCCAGATAGAGCAATCCGGCAAAAAGAATACCGGTCATGCAGGTCAGCCAAAATGCGCTCTGCATGGTCTGGCCAACTTTTTTATATGCCTGACTTCCATTAAATTGACCGCTGAGGACAACGGTGCCTATTGAAAATGCTTCAGCAATTTTGATCATGAGATGCAAAACACCGTTGGTCACACCCAATGTTGCATACGTTGACGTTGACGCTAGATGGCTAATAAAAAACGCATCCATCCATAACGGCAGTGTATACAACATCAAATTGGTAATAAATTCAGGAATAAAATAACGGACAATGGTACCATAGCGCTCGCCATACACATGATCGGTGATACCATACCAATAACTACTGATTAGATTTTTTTTTTGTATCATAACTCACCCTTTTTGTAGAAAGGAGGAAGATTCTGAAAAAAGAATACCAATTTCCGCTCCTTCTTGCCTACAGAATAAAAATGGCTGTGTGCTCCATATACTTTTTCCTTTTCTGTCGGCTCCCATTGTTTTGATGCCCAATACACAAGACATGTATTATTATAACGGCATGCAGGACTAAAAACACGAAGTAATTCTTCAGGTTTAAGTGACGCTCTCGCACAAAAAAGATCTATTTTTATCTCATTTTTGCGTAAAAATGTTCGCCAATCATAACCACTAATGACAATATCATCAAGCTCTAATATATCAACCACCGACTGCAAAAAAAACCGTTTTTTTTCATTCACTTCAATAAGATTGACAAAAAGATGGGGATATTTAATTTTCAGAGGAATGCCCGGAAACCCCGCGCCCGACCCAACATCAGCAATGGCTTGAATTTTGGACATATCAACAAAAGCCTCGAGGGCTAGCGAATCGAGAAAATGATAATCGGCAATATTGTCCACATCTTCTATGGCAGTCAGATTATATTTTTCATTTTCCTGTAACAGAAATGCTGTATATGCTTTAAAAAGCTGCAGCTGATGCACAGATATGCTCGCCTGCTGGGCAAAAGTAGACCAAAGAGAATCATTTTCTGATCTCTCTTTATCATCTACCGGAATATCAACTATAGACTTTTTTTTATAAGCCATGATAGCATTACAGGTATGGAACATGGAGAAAATATGTTTTTAGCATCGTTTAAAATGTTATGAATTATACAATATACATTGCCAGTGTAGCATCTTTTTTCATAAGCACCTACGTTTTTTCTTCCCCTATTCTCAGCTTTTATTACAAGTCGGCACTTGATCCTGACCGAATACAACAAAAAATACGAAAATCAGGAAAAATTGGTCGATACACGGTCAATGGATTGGCCATGTATCCTCATCATTCAGGCATCTTTTCAACCTACGGCGGCTACCTGCAAACATCCGATGCTCATGGACAAACTATATTCCCTCGCCTGCAACACGATCCTGCTCTCTATGTCATTATTACAAATAAACTAACTCCCATTGTCATGTTTGAAAATACCATCAGCCATTGGGAGCTGGTCCCTGGAACACCAACCGCCATTTATTACTTAGAACGGCATTATAGCGAAGAAAATCATGAATTTTTTTGGCAGGTAAACCCTGCTGAGTTGTCTGAATATCCAAAGGTTCCTATGGAATCTGTCATCATTTTTGCAAAGCCCCATAATATTGTCATGCATACAGATTATCAACCAACAGAAGCTGATCCCCATTTAATGTTGCCTGATCTGTACATTTTGAAGGAGATTAATGTGCTATCTTCTGCATTATACATTCTTAACATCAAACATTTATTCCGCCCCGTAACTTTTGCCTACCAGGTACAAGGGCAGCGTTACGAGGAGATACCAAATCCGTAAAGCATACATATATCTCCTTGCCAATAGTGATATACTAATATAATAAAGGAATTTATTCCGTACCTTATCAGTGAGGTATTTTCAAAGAAAGAACAAACATGAAACTACAAATATCCTTTGACATGGCTGATCTTGATAAAGCACTAGAGATTGCCGCTGCGGTAGCTCCTTTCACCCATCGCTTTGAAGTGGGAACGTTACTTCTCTACAATGCAGGCATCATTGCCATTGAGCGGTTCAAAAAAACATTTCCCGACAAAACAATTTTGGCCGATATCAAAATCGTCGATCGTCCCAAGGAGGTAGTCAGTCTTATTGCTCATACGGGCGTTGATTGGATTACGGTCCTTGCTGGCGCATCGCGCGACACTATTCATGCGGCATGTACAGCGGCACACGCACAAAATATTAAAGTTATGCTTGATCTTATTGATGCTATTTCTATAGGCCAATCTGCCCTTGATGCACAAAAACTAGGCGTTCATGCCCTCTGCATTCACCGGCCTTATGACACAAAAGAAACACTTTCATTCTTAGAAAAATGGGACATGATTAAGGGAAATACGGATTTGCCTATTTATATTTCAGGCAATATTAAAGAAGATACGTTTGATGAAATTGCCAATCTCAAGCCGCATGGCATTATTGTCTCAGGCACCGTCACCAAAGCAGACAACCCTGCTGCTTACGCCCAACAACTCTTTGAACGGTGTGAAAAAAGCACCTAAAAATTTTATCTGCAAAGCCTCCGAAAATAGCAATTCCCAGCAGGCAAAAAAAAAGGCATTTTATTCCAATAAAAAAGAGAAAAACTATGCGTATTTCTAGCTATATTCTTCTTATTCTCATTTTGGGCGCTTCTGGCGTACATTGTGCAGGCGAAAAATTCGCACACATCGGCACCTATCTGTTTCCCGCTCTTATAGGAATTAGCACAGGAACCATTGTCAGATTATCATTTGAAACACTCGAAAAAACATCATGGTATGCAGCAATAGAAAAGTTACGCTCTTCAGGCATTGCCCTTGATTACATGAAATCATTGGGCCTTTTTAGCCTTATGGCCACTGTTGCTATAGTTCCAGCTTTTATTGCCGGAGCCTATGCCATTGGCTACTGTGAATCAAAATTTCCCCACTACCAAAAAAGAATAAGAACCGTCGCTGCCCTCGGCTTTGCTGTAGCATTTTTGCCCATTTTGCGCCTGGTAGACAAAATTTATTAATCTATCCCAATCCCATCTGAAGCCATTATTCTCATTTGACATGTCAATTATATAAGAAAAAATTGACAAATTGAATTTTTTATATATACTATATATAGACTGAAATTCAAAAAATGGGGGGGGGGGGGTTCAATGCATATTTTTATACTTTTTTTACTCATGACCAGCTCACTGGGAGCGTTTTCTCACCTTACCCATAAACTATCGCCGTTATGCAAAAAATATGGTCAAAAAATAATGAAAACTTCAATGCGAAAGGCTTTTTATCAGACAAGCAACAAAATAGCTGCCGCCGAAACAATATTCTATAAAAATAGTAATTCCGGGCTTTCATCAGAAGAACACAATCTCGCGTATAAAGTAAAACTCGAGCGGCAATTTCCCATGAATTTGGCTCATGGCTCTAAAATTCCATATAATCTCAATGAGATTGCAGCAATAAATAAAGACATTCATAAAAAACTACCTACTATTTATGCTGCTCCTATTCCTAAAACACTTTATGAGCTTTTTGCTAAAAGATACATAGAAAAAATGAATGTAAAATATTATCCTGGAGAATACCAATATACCTATAACAACATGGGAAAAGATACTATTTTATGTCAATTTTATAACAATAACCTAGAAAAATTACACGGCGATATTAACAATTATATTATTTCCGAACTTGCCGAAAAAAATATTTCTCAATTAACGCAAAATGATTGCGAAGATATCCTGGAACAAAAACCATATCTTATCGAAAAAAAATTAAAATATCCATTAAAAAAAGCCATCAATCTTGAATATAATGCTCATGAAAATGGCAACTTTTTTTTGTATAGAGCAACAGAAATGCTTCCGCCGCATTATTTATTTACCATACCTCATACTAATTATAGTTTCTCTTTCGGCTCTTCACTTTTTGGAGGATATTTTTATGACAGTGGAGCATGCGCATATAAACTTTTTGAGGACCGTAAATCGGGATATGTCGTACCAATCAACAAAAAAAAATATATGAGAAAATCATCTTCATTACAGAACATGTTCCATATCCCTGGACTTACTCCTCTTGCACAAATGTTTGGTCTCGGTGAACTGTTTCATAGTAGAAGCAAACTAAAAAACCGGAAAAATTTAGGTCTTAAAGCAGGATTCTGTCTTAAGCCTGAATACACTCCTGATTCAGTTATCATTCAAGGTTCAAAAAGCACAAAAAACAAAACTTATCATGATATTTTTAATTTTATTGCAAAAAATCACATACCCATCACAAAGGCTACCTTTTCTTCCTCTGATCCTCATACATCCGTTTAATTTCATGCGATGTCGTCACATCATATGGTCCTTTGTCGGATCGATAATCCATAAAACGAGGAAATCTCAATGCATGCCCCAATGAGTGAGCAGTGCTGCCAGCAGTATGTTGCGGCGACTGCGTAATTTCATCAGCGCGAATAACACAGACAATATGAGGCTGAACCCACACATCGGGAGTAAGCACTTTTGAGCATACAACATCTTTTGGCTTTGTCTTGACTGCATATGCATCACACTTTTTCTTCATCTCTTTCCAATCCTGATCACTTAAGCCTGTGCCCACTTTTGCCAATGTTTCAAACTGGTCTTCTTTTTTATTGTACACACCAACTAAAAATGCACCGATACCAAATGACGCTCGCTTACCCCGTCCTGCATAATAGCCAAGAACAACAACATCAAGCGTGTCTTCAAGACGGCTCGCATCTGATTCTCGCTTTAATTTAATCCAATTAAAATTACGTTTGCCCGCTTGATAAATCGCATCAGGACGCTTGACTACTAATCCTTCAAGCCCCTGAGCAATCATTTCATTAAAATAATTCTGCAACTGTTTTGCGGTATGCATCGGACGCTCATCAATAACTTGCACCGTATCTGATGCGAAATGTTTACCAACTTGCAATAACTTTTTACGCCGTTTTTCATGCGCTTCATTGAGTAAGCTGTGACCATTAAGATATAAAATATCAAATAAAAAAAGACGGAGTGGGAAATCCGTTGCCGCCTGCTCTATGCCATGTTTGCGTCTGCGCTTGACCGTCTCTTGAAATGGTAAAAAACTGTCTGAATTAGTGTCATAGCCTATTGCTTCCCCCTCACAAATAAGCGTTTTTACACCGCCAAATCCACGAAACGCTTTTGCCAAATCGGGAAACATGCCGGTCATGTCAAGAAGATTGCGTGAGAAAAATTTGAGCAACACCGGATGTTTTGTGTGATCATAATGTACTTGCAACCGAAAACCATCAAGTTTTGGTTGAGCAACACAGTGTCCCAATTTTTTTATAATAGCTTCTGCTGATGGCAAACGCTCTGCCGCTGCTGGCAAAATAGGAATACCCACTTTAATAGCTTCATGCTCCAGTGCTTTTACCCCTTTTTCTTTGAGCATTTGCGCAATAGCACCAAGGTCTGCACAAATATTGTACGCATCCTCAATCACCGTTCTTAATGATTTGTCCCCCGCTTCCATCCACGATAATGCATCAACTAATGTCATATCAGAAAAACCAAGCCGCAGCTTGCCAATAACAATGCGTACGACAAATTTGGCTGATTTAGGATCCAATTTTTCTAAAATAGCTTGCAGCTTGTGCACTTTTGCCTCTTGCGAACCCTCGCCTCCTGTTTCTTCCAGCTCGCACAACATGCGATATACCTGCAAAATGGTTAAATCTTCTTTTGTTTTCCATTCATACAGTTCAACAACCGCCCCCAAATCACCCTTCTCCTTTGCCTCTTTACCAATTACCGCATCAGAATGGCCAAGAAATTGCGCAATGGTTCTGAGCACCATTTTTTCTGCCATATTAAACTGCGTACCAACATAAACCGCATGCAGCTGTCCCATAGAAATATTGCAAATAATTGACGCTTCATGAGGATTTGCTTTTTTAAGCAGTTCGCCCAGCAAACGGGTCATACCCAGACGACTGCTTGTCTTGTCGATTTCATCAAAATAAGACGCTAATTCACTAAACTTCATACGTAATAATCCTGATTATTTTGTTGGCATTACTTATCCTTCAACATACATCGTATAATTAATTATTCAAGGACAAATGCATTATGGTAGTCATAGTGCCAAATATTACTTAAAAATCGACAAATCGAGTTTTTTATCTATACTAAATGGAGATTAAAATTTAAAAAACGAAGGTTATAATGCGTATTTTTCTGTATTTTTTACTGATGATTAGCTCATTGGGAGCTTCTTCTCATCTCAACCGCCTATTCTCTCCCTTTTGCAAAAAATATGGAAAAAAAATAGGGTCATGACTAGCAAACGTTATATTTTTTAAACAAAGACAACAAAATTTTATAAATATTTTTATCTCTATTATTAAATCTAAACTCTGTTTCTTTAAGATGCAAGTAAAAAGTTGAAGAATGCATACCTTTAAACTTTAAAAGGCGGGATTTAGCGATGCCCCAAAAGCCTTCAATGCCATTAATATGGACATTGCAGCCTCTTTCTTTGCGAGCAAGTTTAGTTGAATGATTGATTCTAAAATGGCTTTTATATCCTAATGCTACAAGCCCGTCATAGCCCTTCCATTCATCAGAAAATATTGTACTGTCTCGTGAAACTTTTCTACAAATTACTTGCTGGAGCGTCTTAGCTTTACAATTTGGAACTATGTTTGTATATACTTTTCCGTTTCGTTTACATATACCAAAAACTTTCGTTTTATTCGTACCGCGCCCACGTTCCCTTTTTTGGGATTCTTTTTTCTTTCGATATCTTGATCCAAAATAACTCTCATCTACTTCAACTTCTCCATTAAAAAGTTCTTGTTTCTCACATTCATTGGCTATTACAGTTCTAATTATTGTAAGATATCGGTTAATTGTATTTCGATTCAAACCAACTACAGCCGTTATTTGTTTTGCTGTCAAATCTAGTACAAACAGTCTTAAAATTTGCCTAAATTTTGCCTTCGAAATTTTTGCGCAATGTAAAACCTTCTTTTTATGCTCCATGAGCTGCATCCTAACATTTTTTGGTTAGGTTTGCTAGTCATGACCCAAAAAATAATAACAACAGTCGCAGGAATGGGAACCTTTTATGGAATGGCCTGCAAAAGCTGAAACTTTTTTCTATAAAGATGGAAAGACAGGCCCAGAATCTTTAACGGAAGAAGAACATGAGGTAATTTATACAATAAAGCTCATATTCCAATTTCCCATGAATCTTGCTCACAGCAATGGAAGCCCATATAATCCTGATGAAATAAAAACAATGAATGATGAAATTCACAAAATATACCCCAATATTCATGCGGTGTTTATCCCTACAACAATGTATGAATTTTTTGTCCTACATAATATCGACAACCTAGAAAAAGAACATCCTGGGTGCTTTGACCGCCCTTATTCGAGATATATGGGAAAAGACGCTACCTCATGTCAATTTTATAATATCGAACTGAAAAAATTACATGGTACTATTAATAATCATATTATTTCTGAACTTGCCGAAAAAAATATCTCTCAACTAACACAGCATGACTATGAAGTTATCTTACAACAAAAAGTATATCTTTTAGAAACATCTTTTTTAAACAATGCTTTCACAGATAATATACTAAAAAGAGCCATCACGCTTGAATATAATGCCCAAGAAAATGGTAATTTTCTTTTATATAGAGGAACAAATAGGCTTCCACCAAGCTATTTATTTACTGCAGATAACGATGAACAATACAGTTTTTCTTTTGGCTCATCGTTGTTTGGGGGATATTTTTATGACAGTGGCGCATGCGCATATAAACTTTTTAAAGACTATAAATCAGGATATGTGGTTCCTATCAGTAAAAAAAACTACATGGCAAACAATTCACCTTTACAAAACATGTTTTTCATTCCTGGACTCACTACCATTGCACAAATTCTTGGAACCGGCGAATTTTTCCATGCCAGAACCAAAATAAAAAATCAAACAATGCGTATTAAAGGAATCATCTGTGGAAACAATCAACAAATACCATATTCAATGATAATTCAAGATTCAGAGAAAGAAAAAAATAAAATTTATCATAATATTTTTGAGTATATTAAGAATCATCATAGGGTGCACTTTAAATACTACTCCATTCATTCTGAGTGGAAGGATACAGAACCGCCTCAGTGAAGGAAAAAGTCATAAAAAAGTTATAAAAAATTTTATCGTAATAATATAACAAGATGAGATCGATGGCGGAACAAAACAAACAGTGCAAGCGGTACAAAAAAGAGTCCATTATAACCAACGATCCAACAGATAAAAGGTAGCAGCACCAGGGATCCGACAGAGGCAAAACCTGGTCTTTGTACCCACACTACTAACAAAAACCACAAAAGCATAAATAATCCTGCGACCGCAGGAGCATATGCGAGCAAAATACCAAATAATGTTGCCACCCCTTTACCTCCATGACCGCCGACAAAAATTGAAAAACTATTGCCGATGAGTAAACTTGCGGCAATACAAAATAGAGATAATAGCCCACATTCATAATTATGTGCGATACGCAGCATATAATACGCTTTTAATACATCAAAAAAAAGTACCAAAAAAAAATAGGGAATACCAAGAACGCGAGCAACATTTGTCGCACCCATTGTGCCAGAACCGTGTTCATAAATATTGCCAATGCCACACGCACGTGCAATGAAATATCCAATAGGCAATGCACCTACGCAATAGGCGGCAATGCACAACAATATAACGGTTACAACAAATTCCATACTTTACAACTCCATATCTTTGAATGAAGCCGATGATGGCGGTACTGCCATGTTTTTCATGAGACAATTTTGTTTAAAATCCTTTGCATACCACCATGCAGTTACCGCTGACAGCACCGTTGTGGCAAATAATAATCCCCATTCAATGGCAAACCACCGCGGCGCCTGAAAAAAGGAACCCGCATAATAAGGATTTACAATAACAACGGTCAAACTGACAATTTGAAGCAATGTTTTAACTTTTGCCCAAAAAGATACCGAAATATTGCACTGATGCTCCAGCGCAATTTGCCGCAATCCCATAACAAAAAATTCACGCCCCATGAGGATAATGACCCAGTAAAATGATAATTTTCCCGCGGCCAAAAGAGCAACGAGTGCTGCATAGAGCAAAAATTTATCTGCAATAGGATCAAGCATACGACCAAGCGACGTAACCTGGTCATATTTGCGCGCAATATATCCGTCCAAAAAGTCGGTGCTGCTGAGAACCAAAAACAAAAGCGCAAGAACAATATTGAGGAAAAAAATGTTGAGTGGCAAAAGATAGACAAATAAAATAGGCAATATAAGAGGGGAACCAACAAGGCGAACCAGCGTCAAAACGTTAGGTGCAAGTGCAAATTCATTGTGGTTCATGATACTTTTCCCATTCTGCTATATAACACATTTTCTATAATGGTAGCGGCGCAGGGACTCGAACCCCGGACCTACGGATTATGATTCCGCCGCTCTAACCAGCTGAGCTACGCCGCCATCTTCTATACATTATACGCGCAATTTTTGAATATGGAAAACATTGAGCGCATATTTAAACAAAGATTTCAAGAAAAAGAGGCCAGTAATCAATGTTGCAATAATGCCGAGCATCATGGTCACAGCGAACCCTTGAATCGGACCACTGCCAAAATTATACAGCAGCACACCAACAATAAAGGTCGTGATATTGGCATCAAGAATTACTCCCATTGCTCCGCCAAATCCTTCATTGATCGCTTTGCGCAATGGAATCCCTTGTGCTAATTCTTCTCGAATACGTTCATAAATCAAAATGGACGCATCGATTGCCATACCAACGGTCAATACCATACCTGCAATGCCAGGAAGCGTTAGCGTCGCTTTTAGCCACGCAAGACCAAGAAGCACGAGCAAAATATTATAGACTAGAGCGATAAAGGCAAATAGACCTGCCAAACGATAATAGAATAAACTGAAAATAAAAAGAATACCCATGCCAACGGCACATGAAATCAGCCCTCTATTGCGCGAATCTTGCCCAAGCGTTGGCCCGATTTGGCGCTCTTCTTCAAATGTTACCGGTGCAGAGAATGATCCTGATTTTAATAAAACGGATAATGTTTTTGCCGATTCACTCGTAAAACCACCGCTAATTTCCCCGTTTGAACGGATTGCAGCATGAATTTCTGGCGCTGAGATAACCTCATTATCAAGAATAATAGCAAGTCTGCGACCATAATTTTTACTCGTCAGCTCATAAAACTGTTCAGCTCCTTCATCATCGAGAGAAAACTGTACAATTGGATCAACGCCACTTCGTCCTCCAAAAGCTGGTCGTGCATCCTTTAACATTCTTCCCGTTACTTTTGCATATTTTTCTACTAAGTAAAACGTTTTGTGCTCTCCCCGTTCTTGACCTGCTAAAATTTCCTTGTCATCAGGTAATGTACCATCATATTCATACAAAATATCTTCTCGTGATGAACCTGCACGATCGACAAGTCTAAACTCCAAATGCACTGCGCGACCAATCATTTCTTTTGCCTGCTGCGGATCGGCAACATCAGGAAGCTCGACAATAATATTTTTTTCCCCTTGCAAAGTTATAGGAATTTCCGCCACACTAAATCGATCAAGACGAGTACGAAGAACTTCGATATTTCGCTGCACCGCATTTTTCTTGATACGTTCCTGTTCAGCTGCTGGCAATGTCAGGGTAACCGTCGTTCCTTCAGTTTTTTGCTGTAGTTCAGGTTCTTGTGTTTTTATCATTTGTGCCGCACTTTGTGCGTCTTGCAATGCATCAAACGTCAGGACAATTGCCATATTTTGCACTGCTTTTGCTACCGGCACTTTTTTGCCTTCTCTTTTAAGTGCCATTTCGATACGTTGCAATTTTGCCACTAATTCAGCATCAACAGCCTTGTCAACCTGCACCTCAAGCGTCAAATACGTTCCTCCTGCCAAATCACTGCCCAAGCGAATGGACGAGCGCAATGGATACAAGAGGTAAATACCGGCACCTGCCAGCAAAAGCCAAACCCATACTTCAGATAAAAAAATCGATCGAGCCGAAAAATTCATAAAAACTCCTTGCATAAATACAGTATTTCTTACTCACCTTTTTGGTGCCGAAGAGGGGACTCGAACCCCTACAGGATTTCTCCCACAGCCCCCTCAAAGCTGCGTGTCTGCCAATTCCACCACTTCGGCGCATGTCAAATGTAGCAAAAATGTACCAGATTTACGGGCATATGGCAATATACTATGATAAATAACGTATTCATAATTTCATTTATTACTATCAGCATATTGTAAATTCTCATAACTTTTTTGTAGAGTATACAGGAAAGCAGGCAAACGCGCTTTTTGATTATTTCTGTCCACAAAAAACCTGTGTTCAATAGACAAAGCATGCGCAAAATTTATACTAGTACACAATAGAGAAAGGATATATTGCCATGTTTTTTTCATCATGTGCCACGTGGTATTACCGTTGTTTGACACATATTTATAATACTTCAAAACAAATTCGGCTTTTGCGTGTTGATTTCCAAAAACCGTGGTGGTCAGTTTTTTTATTACAAAAAAGCGCATGGCTTTTTTTGCTCATTGGCACTGTCCTGATACACGTATTTAACACGCTAATCCCCTTACTTGTCGGATTTGTGTTAATACGAGAACGACCTTTATTTTTACTCATTTTTATTGGCTTTTGGCTCTGCCTCGATTTATTCAAATATTGCACCTATTATTTGCACCATTATTTATCACAACAAGCCCAATATAGCGTTTTGTACAATGCATATCGCCTTTTTTTCACCGTAGATCCCTTTTTTCATGTTGGAAAATCCACTGGCCGCACGTTTGGCAAAATAGAGCGGGCTATTCGGGCACTTGATGATTTTATGATTTATTTCATGTATGATGTACTTCCAATAATCACGGGCATGATTACCGTAGCAAGCTCATTTTTTGTCATCAATACCCAATTGGGAATTATTACCATTCTTTTACTTTTGTCTATGATTATCATCAATATTGCTGGCGTTGTTTTTAATGGATATATTTTTGAACCACTCATTTTGCGCGCCCTTGATAATGTCAACGCATTAACCGTTGAAGGCATTACTCAAATTTCACTCATCCGCTCCTCTTTTGCCACCAATGAATGGCTTGAACGTATCAAAGAAAAAGGAAATATTGCGACCAATATTACCATTTTACATACCATTGGATATCTTTTCGTTATTTTTTTTGTTCATGCACTCTATGTCACAAGTATCGGCATTATTGCCTATTACACCATGAAACTTATACAGCAGAATACTGTATCTGTCGCCCAAGGAATTTCGTTTGTCATCACGTATATTCACGGCACTTGGGAAATTACAAAAATTGGCCGGCGAACCCAAAAATGCACACAAGCAATCATTCGTATCAGTGATCTTTTTAAATTTATTCGCACCTTTGGCAAACAAACATTCCCCGTCCTCATCAGCGACCCTCACACTATTCCCTATGTTGAAAGTATGCCTCTAAACAACTTTTCCCTCCAAGCACAAAATATTTATTTTTCATATAACCAAAAAAATCCCATATTTGATGATCATTCACTCCTCTTGGAAACACCGCGTACCACACCAAATAAATTGTATGGCATTATCGGACCGTCAGGTATCGGCAAAACAACATTATTGTCTATTCTTGGGGGACAACTCAAGCCAACAAGTGGCACTATTTTAATCAATAATATTTCCATCTATGATATTGATGACAATGCCCGCCGGCAGCTTCTTGCACTTCAAGGTCAAGTTGCTACGACTTTTTCAGGAACAGTGCGGCACAATTTACTCCTTGGTATTTTTGACCATATTGCAGCACCATATAACGATTCATTCTTGGTCGATTTGCTCAAAAAAGTTGGGCTCTGGCATATTTTTTTTGAACGGGAAGGCTTAGACACTCAGCTGGGCGAAGGCGGACTTTCTTTGTCAGTCGGCCAGCGACAACGGCTCAATTTTGCTTCTCTCTATCTCCGCTCCCACTGCTTTAAACCGTCAGTCATTTTAATTGATGAGCCAACGAGCAGCCTCGATGAAGTCAGCGAAGAAGCAATTACCGCAATGATGGAAGAACTTGCGCAACACGCCATTACCCTCGTCATCGCCCACCGACTTCATACATTGGAAGAAGCAGTTGGCATTCTTGACTGTTCATTGCTGACCACCGACAAAAATCTTACCTTTTATGCACGCGATGAGCTCATGAACCGCTCTGACTACTATAAAAAGCTCCTTAAAGGAGAAGCTCCTCTTGATGTATAATTGTAAAGATATACCAAATCTCTTCAATTTTTGATTTTTTTTGAGCAAAAATTTGCATATTTATATATATGTGATTATAATAATATTTCAATTGATTGATTAGCCTTAACAGTATTTTTATCATTTTAGAATGGATTTTTATGCAAAAAAATTATTTTTTGATTATTTCAGCACTTGCGACAACTGTTTGCCATACCAGCTATAAAAAAGATGGTAATTGGAAGATGCCAATAGCTACAAGATCACAAAATGCTAATACAATTCAAAAATTCACAACTTCCTGCCAGCAATTAAAAGATTCCTGCCAGCAATTAAAAGAAACAAATGTAGCAGCGGCAAAAAAATCACTTGAGCTGTCTCGTAGATATGCCGAACTAGCAGAAGCTTCTTCTGACCTCTTGTTCAAATTTTACAATCCAGAAAGCGATATTAATGCTTTTTTAGAGCTCATGCCAGAAAGGCTTCGACCTTTAATGCGCGCGCGATGGCAAGAACTCCAGTATCCTTCGAACCCCAGCATACGTTCGCTAATATTACAAAACACAAAGAAGGCCCCAGATTATAATGGATATATACTCGCCCAAAATATTCCAAAGCTCACAAAGCAACTGGCAATACTACAAGCAAAGAATAAAGAATTAGAAGAAGGCAACAAAAGAATATTAATTAATGCAAATACATTACTCTACAAAACTTTCAATCAAGCATTAATATTGAACACTCTGTGTAACCATCCTCTAACCCATGCTCAGGTAGCTGATTTGATTGATAATCCATGGCTCAAAGATTCGGTACTTAAAGCATGGAACGTACGCCTGGCGGGAAATCTTCAAACTCCTTTTTGCCAAAGTTTCCTTAACATTGACAATATCCCAACAAGCTCTGGATCTGACAGCCCTGAAATTGAAAAGCCAGCAAGTCCAGAAGACCTAGATAACCTGTGTGATCTTAACTTTTTTAATCAAGATAGTCTGGATGATGGAAGCTATTAAATCATAAAATTTCTTGTCTATTTTTATAAGTACGGTATACTTTTCAGTTGTCATCTATTTATGTGTTAATGTTTTATTAGAATATAGGCGCATCCCATGAAAAAAACTTCTTTTGCAATTTTTATTACCTTCTCATGTATTTCTTTTGCCATTAATGCAGGAGAGAAAAAAAGAAAAGCTGAATCACTTATTTCAAAAAATCCCCAAAAAAAACCAAAAATAGATACAGTAAAATTATTAATACAAAAAAATCAAAAATTAAAATCAAAAAATCAAAAATTAAAATCAAAATTTATAAAAACATGTAGTGCCGTTACAAGAGATCTAGTCATTTGTATAAAAGAATCAAAAAAATCTACTACACCTCTTGCAGACATAATAAGCAAACTTTCCGCGAAAACACAAGCCATAATCAATTGGAAAATAGCGAAAAAATTTTTGGAGACAGAAAACAATATGCTACCGCACCCTAAACCTTCTTCTTCCAAAACTACTAGGTAAATTTCGTTTCAAGCTTCCCTCGTGCATAGAATATATTGTCGCAGATATTCTGCCATGATATACTTGAGCTGGTTGATAATAATTGGCTCAGGCTCATAATATACACTGGAAGTTTTATGAGAAAGACGCTTTTTGTAGTTTTTATTATCCCTTCATTCATTGTTCTTATCATTGCTGCATCAAACAAAAAAAGAAAAGCTTCTCAAGCCGACCTCCCTGAAAATACCCTTGATAATGCAAAGCATGCAAAAATAGATGACCAAAATACAGAATCTCTAAAAAAGTTATATCAAAAAATTAAAACATTAAAATCAGAAACCGAACAAATAATACCCCAACTGACATCAGAAAATACGCGGCTGCAAGAAGAAAATGGGAAATTAAAAACTACAATTTCCAAACAAGCTGAATTATTTGCATCCATCTCAAAAGAATTGATCGAAATTATTGAAAAAGTAAAAAATCCAAACACATCTGCGAATGAAATATTAAATCTATGTTCTCCTAAAATTAAAGCCCTATACCAACAGAAAACAAAAGAAATTGAAACTGCGCATCCCGTAACAAAAACAAATAACAATCAAATAACTGCACAAAACAGAGATTTAGTCGCATTAGAACAAAGAATTCAGGAATTAGAATTAGAATTAATAAACCGATGTCGCTGCATAGATGCACTGTTTGAAGTTATTGGATATACAAGAAAACCTTGTATATCTGTAGAAGATATACAAAAATTACTTTCCCCTGAATCAAATCTTCTCATACAATGGCCAAAGGTACGAGATATTTTCGAAAAAAATATAAACGATGTCCCCAACATAGTAAAACTAGAACAGAAAATTTACAAATTAAAATCAACATTGACTAAAGGAAATAAATGCATAAATGAGCTGTTTGAAGCCATTAAAAATGTGGGAAAACCTGACACTACTGTAGAAATAATACAACCATTCTTTCCCACTGATACAAGAAGTATAATAAACTGGGACCATATAAAAAAATATATTTTATCCTCATCAGATATCAATAGTGCCAAATAATTATGTTGCCAAACATCATTCTTTTTCAGGACTTTCGGTAGCTTCTGATTTCGGTTCGGCAGCAACGGGTTCTGTTTGCTCAAATTTTTTAACCACCATTGCCGCTTTTGTTTTGCCAAAAATCATCTGATACACCGCAACAAAGGGATATGAAATAACATTCCATGCCATAGTTCCAATACTGACAATCGGTTGCGTAATCCAACTTATCCACCCTTTTTTGGCTGCTTTTTTTACCGGTTCTGGTTCGGGCTCTTGTGCCGGTGCAGCAGCCTGCTCAGCCCTTTGCTGCTCAAGTACATCAAGTCGATCCGCTTGTTCTTTAAAAACTATGCCTTTTTCAGTCAATCCTTCAAGCATTTTTTTGATACGATTAATTTCTTGTTGCAGGCGCCCTGTCACCTGTGAAAAGTGTTGGGTAAAATCCTGTTGCAAATAACGGTGAAGATCTTTTACATTACGCCAATCTGTTTCAATGCGATAAAAAAGTTCGCGTGCCTTTTTGTCACTGAGCACGCGCGCAATTTCCTTAAATGCTTCCCATGCATCCCGCTCATAGGAACGCATCTGATTAATATGTTCCATCAGACCCATAATGGCATTGTCAATGTCCTGATCAAGTTTGCCAACAATTTCTATACCAATATTGAGCTCTTCAAGAACCTTTTGTTCTCCTTCCAAATCAGCCAAAAATGACCGCTCGCCTTCTGTCAGTGCTTCCTCCTGGGAACGAATCTTTTCAATACGTTCAAGCAGCTGGCGTAAGATTTCCTGCATTTCTCCTTTGCCAAATCCAAGCGCTACATAAAATGGTGCAAGCACGTTTTTATCAAGCTCAGTTCGTTTGACAAAAAAATCAACACGAAAATCTGCAAGTTCATCCACGAGGCTTCGGACCTTTTCATATCGCTCTTGCGCCCGTTCCCACCAAATACGTTTGAAAAGCCAATTTCCCTGCGGTTCTTCAAGATCTATGGTATCTATACCAAATGACTTTTCTTCCATTGATTCCTGCTCGATGGCAATTTCATCAGATGTTTTTTGCTCGGGCATTCCAACTTCTTCTCTCTCTTGTGCTCCAACAACAGGTACAGGCTCGACATGAAATTCTATTTCTTGTGGCTGCCCCTCAACCACGGGCCCACCTTCTAACTGCTGTGCAACGGGCTCTTGGGCTTCAACCCCATGCTGTTCTGCTGGCATAACCGGCCCTGCCGCTGCTGGCAGTTGCGATGCACCTGGTGTTGTAGTTTCTGCAGGCGTCTGTGATACTTGTTGAGTTGCTATCGGTTGTTGTTCTGCCACTGGCGCCTGTTGTTCAGCAACCGCTTCTTTTTTTTGTATCTTTTGAGTCTGAGCTGCAGTTGTTTTTTGGGCTTCTTCTGCCTGCCCTTTATGCAAAATCTGGTCAAGCTCTGCGGCAGCGCCCGAACTTGGCTGTTGAGGCGCAACTTCTGACTTTGGTTGCTGGTTCACAGGATTTGCTGGCGCTGCCAATACCGCCTCCTTTGAAATTGGCGTCACGTGCATGGGCTGCGCCATCGGCTGCTGTTGCAATGGTTGCTGCACTCCTTCTTCACCTGTATGAACACCTCCCGTAACAGCTGGCTCAATAACCGGTTGTTCCGGCTCCTGCACATAGATATGCCCCGAAAAACTACAGAGTATACATACACATAAGTTCCACAAAATTCTTTTCATGGCCAGCTCCTTTTTACCTATTATAATGTTTGGGCAAGTTCGTACAATTCACTCATAAGCGCCTTCGACAATTCTTCAGCTTCTTGAGAAGTATAGTTCCACCGTACACCACTGGTTACTTTCGTCAACACCGATCGATCACTTTTAATATCGATAATATCAATTCGTACAATGTTCATCAATGGATGAATTAACGATGGCGCTCGCACAACTCCTGCACGGCCAAGGACACTATAGGCAACATTGCCTTCATCTAAAAAGGAAAGCATCACTTTTTTCTGCCATGCCATGTTATGATAACCAACATGGTCTTTATGAATAGATAATAAAATACTTTCAAGTCCCTTTGCATACACGCACTGAATTGGCGTTGTATTCGGCAACCCCTTTTCTGAAAAAGTTGCCAATATCGCAACAGTTTGACCTTGTTTTAAAACATTCAAAAGATCTTCAGGTAATTTTACGCCAACATGTTTTGCCATAACAAATAATCCCTCTTGTTTGAAAAATGGTTATACTAACACCACTTCACAACTGTTTATCACTTTTTTTGAAAAAATGTACTCATAATCCTAAAAAACGAATAATAGCCCTTTTGACCATCATGCCAGCAAAAGTCAACCTTACTCGCCCCCTGTCATGCGTTAACAGTTTCTGTTTTTGTAAAAACCGCAAGGCTTCTATAGCTCTCTGCTGCCGTTGTTTATCAAAACAGATCATAATATCGACATATCTCACTCCCTCCACCATACCAAGTCCCATGATAACACGCTCTTTTACCTGTTCAGCGGGAGTTAGAAAAAAAGTCTGAGCAACAGGAGCAATGCCAGTACGTACCGCAGTTGTATATGCACCAATTGTTTCCATATTTTCTGTCTTTACCTGCCCATCATATGATCGCGCGCCTAGTCCAAAACCACGATATGTTTCTCCTTTCCACAAAGCCGTCATATAGCGCGACTGATAGCCAGGACGAGCAAATGAAAAACATTCATACTGCATAAAACCATGGCTCTCAAAAAACTCTTTCGTCTGTGTATACAATAATACCCAGGAGGATTCTTCTTTTTCTGTCCCATAATCATCTTCAATACCAAGTCCCTGCGCAACTGCCCCATATTCCCCTTTTTGGGCAGCAGAGAACGTTATTTGTTTGATTGGATATTCAATTAATTTCTCCATATGTATAAACCACTCCACATCACTCATGCCTGGCAACCCTATAGTAAGCTCGATGGCAATATTATCATATATACCCGCCGCCTGCTCTAATGCACAATAATTATCCCGTACTGTTTGCTGCCCATGGAGCAGTGAAAGAATGCTATCAGACACAGTACAAAACCCTATATTTACGCGATTTACGCCACTGGTTCTCCATCTTTGCAAATATTCCTTTGTCATAATTGCTGGATGCACTTCTACGCTCACTTCAACTGCTGGTACAAGCTGATACTGTATATCTAGTATACCAGCTATGTCAAGTAGGTACTGATCTGCCTCGGCATTTGCCACAAGCCCACTGATATAAATTGCCTCCAGATGCTGGATTTGACGTGTCTCTTTGTAATTTTTCAGCTCTGCCGCTATAACCTTGGTGTAAAAATTGCTTTTTTCTCTGCTTGCCAAAAAACAGGGTGCAGAAAAATATCGGCAACAGTGTCTTAGTCCAAAAGGCCAATGAAAATACAATAAACTCATATTATCAAATATTTATTTTTTATTGCCTTGCTCTTATAAAGAGTGTATCATAAAAAGAATATAATAATAGGATGGGAAAATATATATGAAAAAATTATTTGTTTTTTTGCTTGTTCTAACCAGTGCCATGCCGGCAATGGAAAAGTGTTCTAAGGAAGGTCCCATTGTTATTCTCACGGGGCATAGCTGTGCAGGAAAATCCTCTATTCATAAAGAAATGCTCAAACAAATGCCCAAAGTCAAGGGAATATCTCTTGATGAATTTACCCAAAAAGATTTTAAATCTCAGGACTATTCATTGAATAAAGCCGACAAATATGGACAAAGAAAACTTGTTGATCCCTCCCAAATATTTGCTTACCATATACGCCACAAAATACAAAAATCGCCTAACTCTCCCTATATCATAGAACATGTTCTTAGCAATGTCGGTACCATAAAAGAATTGCTAAATTGAACAATTTAGAACCTTTCAGAGAAAGAGTTGTTTTTGTCAAAATATTTTGCCCTTTTAAAATCGCACAAGCTCGTCTTGAAGAGCGTAATGCGAGTGGTATTCCAGAACAGTTGCGCTATTCCAATGTTGTTAAACTTCATTTTGGGGAATTCGTGGATCAAAAGCAGAATCGCCCCCTTTCCCGCCTCTAGGTCACTCATAACCCTAATCATTTTGACCACACAATTAACACAAGCACATGCTCTTCACTCGATGCAGCAAAACAACTTCTGGACAAAATATATACAACAAAACCAACTGCTTTTGCTGAAAATTATGCTATTAATCAAGAAGTCGAATTTGAAAAAATCAAACAAAAATTTCTTGAAGAAAAGCGTGCCGAGAAAAAGTAAAAATCACTGCTTCTCTGTACCATTGCTTGTCACGTTGATAAAAGTGATCAGCGCCTGACAATCTTTTTGCGCATGTTCCTGTGCAACCGCAGCGGGGTAGAATTTGATCGTCGAACTTGTCTGGCACAGCTCCATAAGCTGGTCCTTATGTTCTTGCGCAATGGCAAGCGGTTCTATACATTCACGCAACTCACTATCTGTTTTGCCAAGTAAGTCAGGGCCAAATTGTAGCTGCAAATAGGATTTTACAATATGGACCAAAAGCTCATATAAAACCATCGAAGAAATTTTTCCTTGCACAAATGCGTGTTGCGCATGGTCAAGCTCTGCAATGGCCTTTTGCCAATAAGGGAGCTCTTCTTTTTTGCGCCATCGCCGCCGCCATAATATACACAAAATGATACATACTATGAAAAAAAATATAGCGGCAACGATACATACCCCATAAAACAATGTTGTCTGCCACCATGGTACATGTAACATTCCATAAATATCGTATATTCCCTGCTCTGTCAGCTCCATATCAGTACCTCATTCTTCGTCTGAAAAAGGTAATTAAATCACCCATATATTCATCAGAATTCATGACATCAAATATATCAATTCCATACCGTTTAAAAAAATTATTTTGCGCAACAACGCGCTGTTGCATACATATATTGAGCGCACTCACATCGATCACCAAATCTTCATCTGTTTCTATGTCTTGTATCGTCACAATACCAGCAACCGGAATATTTTTCTCTCGCAGGTCAAGACAGCGGACTGCAACAACATCATATTTTTTGCTCAGCATACCAAAACGTGCATCGAGCGCATCATCAATAAAATCTGAAACAAAAAAAACAACCGCATCATGCATCGGCAGTGATGCTAGCCGCTCACACGCTGCAGAACAGCGAGTTGCTTTACGCGTTGGTGTATAGGAAAATAATGTCTCCATAATTCTGTGTGCCCGTGGCCAACCGCGGCCAGGTGGAATATACAGCTCAACTTCATCGGCAAAAAGCATCAGCCCAACTCGATCATTTCCATACGTTGCCACCAACGCAAGAATGCTGCTCACTTGCGCAATCAAATCATATTTACGCATCTGTGTGGAACCAAAAATAGTTGACTGAGACACATCTATCACGAGCATAATAGTCCGGCTCCGCTCTTCTACATATTGCTTGACTAACATGGATTGAGTCCGCAATGATGAATGCCAATCAATAAAGCGAACATCATCACCAACTTGATAATCACGAATTTGATCAAATTCAAAACCCATGCCTTTCTGTGCTGAGCGATTATCACCAATAAGCGATCCGCTTAACAGACGACGGGTTGTGATAGTAATATGTCGAATTTTACGCATAATTTCAGGAGAAAGCATTGAATTATCCTTTCTTCATCATACTGCAAAAAGACCCTCTTGACGTATAACATCAGGAATCGCAATCGATCCATCTGCTTGCTGATACGTTTCCATAATTGCAACCATAAGGCGCGGAAGCGCGAGCGATGACGCATTTAATGTGTGCACTAATTTTGTTTTTTCTCCCGCCATTTCTCTATACCGCATCATGCCACGGCGTGCCTGAAAATCAGTGCAATTACTGCATGAAGACACTTCATAATAACTATTTTGACCCGGCAACCATACTTCAATATCATATGTTTTTGTTGAAGAAAACGAGCAATCTTGTGCCGCCAATAAACTAATGCGATAATGCAGATCAAGTTTTTGTAAAATAGTTTCTGCGCACGCAATCATCCGATCAAGTTCCTGAGCAGAATTTTCCGGCTCACAAATAGTATATAGCTCAATTTTTTCAAACTGATGAATACGAATCAAGCCGCGTTCTGTTGCACCATAGGTCCCCGCTTCTCGTCGAAAACAGCTGGTCCAGGACGTCATACGAACGGGCAACTGGCCAGCCGAAAAAATATGGTCATAATAGACATTCGCTAAATTAACTTCTGCCGTTGGTGTCAGGTATAAATTATCGCCCGGTACTGCATATACCTGTTCTCTAAATTTGGGAAAATTACTCGCCACCTCAAGCGCTCTTTCATTGACAAGCACTGACGGCAACATAACCTCATACCCATGAGCGCTATTATTTTTGAGCATTAGCATACTCAATGAGTATAATAACCTAACCGCATCGCCCCGATAAAAAGCAAAATTACTGCCCGCAAGCCGCGCCGCTGTATCGAACTGAAACCAGTCAAGCGCGTGCCCAAGATCAACATGATTTTTTATGGGAAATGAAAAATCGGGCTTTGCCCCTACTATTTTGACAACCTCGTTTGCTTCTTTGCCCCCTACAGGAATTTCTGGTGCAGGAACATTGGGGCAATGCATATACAGATCATGAAATTTTTGCTGCACCCCCTCAAGCTCTATTTCTTTTACTTTAAGTTGTTTGCCCACGAGTACAGATTGCTCACGGAGCGCGGGGGTAACCCCTCCTTTGCCTTCCCTGGCAAGCTCATTTTTTTTATGACGCAGTAGTTCTATTTCAAGCAATAATGCACGAACCTGCTTGTCAAGCTCAAAAAGTAAAGCTCCATCAAAGACAGGGTCCTTTTTTTTAAGCAATTCAATAACATCTTCTGGAGACTGGCGAAGAAGGCTGAGATCTATCATGTGACATCCATCTTTGAGGCATAATAATACTGTTTCATGCTTTTTTAGCGTACATTTTTTTTAAAATTTCGACAAGAAAAAATAAGGTCGCTCTACGCGACCTTATCAAAAAGAGTAAAGGCTTTTTCTTGGATATTTCAGAACTTTTATTCTTTACGCAGCTCGTACGGAACGTACTGTTTCGCGTAAGTTCTTACCCGGTTTGAAGCGAGGAACGCTTCCTGCAGGTACGTGAATACGTTCAGTTGGTTTCGCTGGATTAATCGCCTGGCGTGCAGGACGATGTGAAAGCCAGAAACAACCGAAACCGGTTATTGATACCCGACTGCCTTTTTTCAATTCACGGCCAATCGTACGAATGAGCGCGTCAATGACCCGCATGACATCTTTTTTACTAAATGCCGTCTCTTCGCTGAGCTCATTAATTAATTCGCTCTTATTCATAGGAACACTCCTTGTAATAGTTAGTAATATAATGGTTAAAACACTGCTTTTTAAATCCTTTACTTACCAGTCAAAACGACGCTTTCTCAGTTAGATATAGTAATTCCAGAAAAATTTGTCAAATCCTGAAATAGCAATATAATAGGTCCAACACCATCATTTTTATAAAAAATTTGTCTTTTTTACATATTTTACTTACTTTTAGCATATCAAAATTTTGCAAAAACAGGAAACCCGATATGTATACAAAAATAGCTTTTCTTCTCGTCGTTCTTGCAACTTTCAATTACTGTTTTATATATGGAATGATTAATCACATACCATATCTGACTGAAAAAGATTATGAAAAAGTTTTTAAAAAAAATATTCCATGGCTCATTTTCAATGAACGTGGACAAGAAGCACGTAACCTTTTGCAAAAAGATAAAAACACCACAAATAAGTTATATAAAAGAATTAAACAAGATCCATTTACAGGAGAATATGTCCACAATGAAAATGAAGCTCTAACACCACATCACGCTGCTGCTATCAAAAACGATCTAGAAACTATCAAAATTACGGCTCTTGCCGCCACTCCAGAAAATCATCTTCAAGCCCTTCGTTTCGCAGTCAGACATATTTCTCTCGATACAGCAACATATTTGATACAAGAATGTAAAGTACCCATTTATGACGAAAGACAAACCAACTCTCTTTTTGCTAGACATCTCAGCTCCTTCTTATTTAATTCATGTGAAAGGAAAAAGAATAAAATTTTTTTTAGAACATTACTCATGGTTGGGCAGAAAACATTGCTCCCTTCAGAATTTAAAAAATTTGTCCATGCAGCACAAGACCTTAATGGAGCAATCATAAAAATAGATCAAAATATATATGAATATCTTGCAATTTGGCCAATTCGTTCAATAAAAAGCAAAGCATACATATCAGGAGATCACCCAATTTTAATAAATAAAGTTTTTTTTCTTTTTAAGAAACTAGTTTATTACCGAGTTCCATATAAAGATACAACCAATATTTTCACTCAAAAAGATCATTGCCTCTTGATATAGCATAAACCAGTTGTAATTTCTTAAACGAACGCATTTCCTCCCTCTTCTTTTTTTGGAATTCTTTCTTCCCCCGTTCGTCCTGAGCTTGAACATCCTTCGTGGAGCCTCGAAGAGGCGGAATGAAGGATCAAAACGGGGGGAGGGGGGAGAATTTTTAAGGGAGAGATTATTATGATACGAGCCGGTAATTTCTAATGTTTTATGCTATAGAATATTTAAAACAACACAATGAAACAGACACAATAAAAAAAGAATGGAACAAAAATATTTGATTCATGGATTGAATATGTACAAACTCATTCAACCGATGAATGGATTCCTATGAAAACTCTTTTAAATTCACAAAGCTTTTGAGATATAGATTTTGTAATTCCAAAAAATTTGCTTTCTTCACATCTTTTGCTTATTCTAAATCAAAAGATTTCATATTGAGATTTTTAAAATTAAAGGTTCACCATGTACAAAAAAATAAATTTCTTTTTTATTTTCTTAGCTGTATGTAATTTTAGTCTTCAATCTACATGCCCTGAGCAGAAATTTTTTGGAACATTTAAACCTTGCAATTGCATTCGGATCACTCAAAATAGCTACACATTTGATAGAAGAGCGTAAAATGCCTGTTGACACCAAGGATCAAAACAGACTACTTTTTGCCGTACATCTAAATTCGCTCTTATTTGGCTCGAATGAAAAAAATATGCAAGATAAAGAAAACTTTTTAAATCTTTTACTTTCAACGGGAAAAGCAACACTCAATTCTCTAGAATTCAAAAAATTTGTTCAACCACTTCAACAAAATGAAACTGTTTATACACTTGTGGTAGAAGGTCATAAAAAATATAAGTCAGTTTTCTTAAACTCGGCGGATAAGCGTCTCTCTCTCTTTAAAATGTTCATTGATTATCAAATTCCCTATGAAGGGGAAGCATTTTTGCACACAAAAAAAGATCTTGCTGCCCTCATCGAATATTTAAAACTTCATGGAACAGAGACATGTAATCCATTCATTGAATATATACAAGACCATCCCACATACAAATGGACTTCTATGAAAAATCTTGTTAATACGAAAATTTCTTGGGGCCTTGATATTTCATAAATTTCAAAAAAGCGATAGAATATATGAAATAAGGATATCCTACCAAAGAAAGAGCCCATGCTTATTGATACGCACTGCCACATGAATATGATGGTAAAAAAAGCATTTGATATGCGTATGACGCCGAGTGAATTGGCGGCAACTGGCCCGATAGTAAAACAGGCTGCTAATTCAGGTGTTAGCCACATAATTAATGTCGGCACCAGTGTTATAGAAAGCGAAAATTGTCTTGCTATCGCTCGTCAGAATTCCGGCGTGTATGCTTCCATTGGCATTCACCCAAATGACTGCACTGATCGATGGACAGGAGAAATGGCGCAGTTAAAGACGTGGGCGAAAAATAAGGAACAGCACAAAATTGTAGGCATTGGCGAGTGTGGCATAGATCGCCATTATAAAGATCATAATTTGCAGCGGCAATATGATGCTTTTCGCGCGCAAATCGATCTGGCGCTAGAATATGATTTGGCACTTATTGTCCACAGCCGTGATGCGTATGATGAAACATTACGCGTTCTGCAAGAATATCAGCACGAAAATATCCGCGGCACTGTTCACTGCTTTTCATATGATCTGAATTTTGCTACTACCGTTATTGCATGGAATTTTGTCATCGGCATTGGTGGCCCCATTACATATCCCAAAAATGATCTCTTGCGCGAGGTTGTCACAGCTGTTGCTCTTGAAAAAATAGTACTGGAAACCGATGCACCATTTTTGCCACCACAACACATCCGCGGCAAGCAAAACAACCCCGCAGAAATCGCGACTATCGCCAACCATCTGGCATCATTTCGCTCAAGCTCAAAAGAAGAAATTGCTCGACAAACAACTGCCACCGCTGCTACACTATTTAAAATTCCCCTTATATAATGGTATATACATGAAATTGATTTTTACTCATATCACCTATCCTCACATCATCTACCCTTGCCCACCACCGGCCGCAGGGCCACAATTATAAGCAGCTTTTACATTTTTTACAGAATATAATGTTTAATCGTAACTAAAGGATATGTCTGATGGATATGTATATTCTCCTGGCGCTCAGTATTTATGTGGTGATACTAACACTTTTTGGTTGTTACTTTTATAAAAACACAAAAACGAGTAATGAATTTGCCCTTGGTGACCGCTCGATTAACTATTTTGTAACCGCTATTGGCGCACAAGCAAGTGACATGAGTGGCTGGCTCATGCTTGCTTTTCCTGCCGCGATTTATACCGTTGGCCTTTTCGAAGCATGGACGGCAATTGGCCTTGTTGTTTTTATGTTCCTTAATTGGCAGTTTATTGCACCACGGCTGCGTACACAAACTGAACGCATGGGAAGCCTCACGCTTTCATCATTATTTGATGCATATTTTCATGACACCGCAGGCACTCTCAGGTTTACCAGCGCCTGTATATCACTTATTTTTTTTACCTGCTACATCGCCTCTGGCATTGTTGCTATGGGGCGCGTTTTTGAATCGTTGTTCGCCATAGATTATCATATTGGCATTACCGTTGGCTTAGCCATCGTACTCATATACACACTCTTAGGCGGATTTTTGGCCGTTGCCTGGTCAAATGTTTTTCAAGGACTGTTTTTACTTGCCATGATTATTTTGGTCCCCTTATATGGTTTTTTTAGCCTGAACAACGGTTGGCAACAAATTATTGCCGCCGCCGCCGCACACCATGTGTCATTATCTTTAGGAAATTCGTGGTTGTCCATTAGTTATGCATTAATGCATGCAGCTGGCTGGGGCCTTGGTTATTTTGGTCAGCCACAAATTCTTATTTATTTTATGGGCATCGACGATGTAAAAAAAATCGCCTATGCAAAATATGTTGGCATTACGTGGCAAATTATCGCCCTCGCCGCAGCTGTTTGTCTCGGCCTTGTCGGCCTTGCATTTTTTGCCACCCCATTAGCACAACCTGAATTACTGTTCATTGCCATGGCACAACAACTGTTTCATCCGCTGCTTGTCGGCTTTATTTTATGTGCAATTTTGGCAGCAATTTTGTCTACCATGAATAGTCACATTTTAGTGGCTGGATCAGTACTGACAACTGATATTTATGCCCGACTGAAAAATTTTGGCAGCATGCCATCGCTCTTTGTCTCGCGTATGTGCGCCGTTGCCGTTTCTCTGTGCGCCCTTGTCATTGCCTGGAATAACAACAGCACCATTTATAATTTAGTGCAATATGCATGGTCAGGACTTGGCAGCACATTTGGTCCCTTAGTTATTGCCGTGCTTTATGATTTCCGCTTTACAAAAAATGGCGCTTTATGCGGACTTATTGTCGGAGGTGTAACAGCGGCATTGTGGCCATACATCTATCCTGCAGTCCCTGTTCTTATTCCCGCATTTTGCTTCAATCTGCTTGCCGCTTGGGGAATTACATATTTTAAACTTTTCAGTTTTTCTGAATAACGGCGTACTGGCCCTTTTTGGCAATCGACCATGATGGAGTTACTTGATGTTGTTTACTTTTTTTGTTATTCAAAAACCGTGTAATTTCCTCAAAAAAATGCTGGGTAGGAGAAAATGGTATATTTTCCTGACAAAACCAGCGAATAAGTATGCGACCCTTTAAATGTTCATCCAGCACCAAAAACTTTGGCACGTGGATACCACCATGAGCTCCGTTCTTGAGGTCATTGTACTCAACTTCTGTCATGACATCAATACATGAATCAGCAAGCGATAGCCGCTCAATTAAATTGGCGCAATTAGCCTTAAAGCGGTCATCACAATCCTGTAATGCGGGAATAACTGTTTTGCGTATTCGGTTACGCAAAAATTCATCAGAGTCATTAGAACTGTCAGACAGATATAAAATTTTATTTTCATGTAAATATTCAATAACTTCTTGTTTTGAAAGGCATAGAAGTGGTCTAATATATATTCCTGCGCATGGTCGCATACCAACAAGACCACTTAAATCAGTTCCCCGAATTACCCGAATGAAAAAGTTCTCCAGTTGATCATCACCATGATGCGCAAGGGCAACGAAATCCGCATCATATCTTTTGTAAAGATCCTCAAAAAAAGCACGGCGCATTGCTCTTCCTTGCGCTTCTTTTGATCCATCCCAGCGTATTGTTTCCATTTCTGAAGCTTTTTGGCAGACAATTTCAATACCCATTTCATAAGCAGCATCTTTACAAAATTCCTTATCCTGCGCCGAATTTTCCCGCCATTCATGGTCAAAATGTGCTGCAATAACGGTTAAGTTCCGTTCCCGCCGTATAGATGCTAGGTAGTGAAGCAAAAAAACTGAATCAGGACCTCCAGAAAACCCTATAATAATATGATCTCCGGGCCTAAAAAGACCATGTTTTTTTACGTATTTATCAACCGTAGAAAATATTTTTTTATTAGCATCCATTAATTGCCTAATTTGCAAAAAGATTATCCATATATATATATAAACAGTATACATAAAAAATTAATTTTCTCTATTTTTTATTAAAAAAATTCAAATATTTATTTTTTATACTAAAAGATGTATACTAAAAAGAGAACTATATCATCTGTCATTTTACCAGAAAGAAAATAGCATGAAAAAAAAGATACTATTTTTTTGCTTATATATTTTTGTCATGCTCCATATGTCTTCTATAAGAGGGCAACTTGTACATATTGGTTTGGCAGATCTGATATATAAAAAGGTCGTATTTCTTGGAGAAAGTCACGAATATGTGTATATGAAAAAAGCTTGGACAAAAGATTTGTGGGATCAAGACAAAATATTCAAAAAATTTTTTCAACAAGTTAATCAAGCCTATAATCATATCACCTTGTTTATTGAAATGTCATATTTAACCAAAGAAAAAACCTTAGAAACCTTAAAAACACAACCAAGCCAACCAAACCAAGACATAATGGATACTCTTTATGATAATTATGCCCTTATGCAACCTTCTCAATTTAATCATATCACTATAAAAAATATTGATACGAGAAACGAAGAAGATTGTCAAGTTCTTAATTTATGCAAAGCAATCAACAGTTTTGTATACAAAAATAAAGATATAATTAAATCTTTTTTTCTTGATTGGGAGAACTATTGGAAGGAAGCTACTGATAACAAAATTATAGATGAAGCTACATACGCCGAAATTAAAATGTATGAAACGGAAAAAAAACTGTATAAAACTATTAAAGGAAAATTTGAACTTTGGAAAAAAATGCCCGGATTTAACATTTTTGAAAATAAGACCAATTATGAAAACTTCCTTAGTAATCGTGCAAAAAAGGGAGATGCTCTTTTAGAAAAAATATGCTTAAAGACTGGCAGGATTCCCGGAAAACTTCATATTGTACCATCAACTGATCCCATAAGCGATATTTTTCTTGATTACCAAGATTATAAAAAAACTGGTAATTTTTTGCAATTTGCTGACAGACTTTTGTACAACAATATAAATCTTATTGAGATACTATCTTTTTTAGTCGATCTTTATGCCTTAGATAAAATCTTAGATGAAAAAGCCTTTATCGTCGTACATGCAGGGGCCAGTCATACAAAAAAAATTATGGAATATCTCAAAATCATTGGCCTTGATGTACATAAAATTTTTGTGGAGGAGCCTCTTAGCCCTATTGCCACATATGATATTAAAAAATCTTTCAACCAATTACTCAATAAGATTTTACCTAAAAAACGTAAGAAAATATACAAGTAATATTCACTTATCTTTTACTCCACTCATCCTTCGTGGAGCCTTAAGGGAAAAGATAATCACAGTCTTTCCCTTCTTCAACATCCTTTTCCTCCATTCATACTCATGGAGCCTCAGAAGAAAGAAAAACAAGGAGAAATGGAGCTTGGTAAAAAGATCATGGAATTTTTGAAATCATGTGTGATCCATCAATAATTTTTTGAACCTTGCAACCCACATAATCATGGGAATATTGGTAGAGAGCTTCTATTTTTGCCCTGTGTGTCGTATTTTGCCCCAACTGTTTTACCCGCGGATCTTGATTAATTTCATAACTTTTTGAAAGCTCGATCCAATTTTTTTTGTTCATTTCTTTCTGTTCATAATGCACAATTATTTTACGAAACCACGGACCATAGAAAGAAATATACCATGGCTTAAAAGACAACATACATTTTGGATGATACCACAATGATGAAAAATTTTTGGGAGGTACTGTAAAACGTACCACGTCATCTCTCTCCATTGTCATCAATTGGTCATGTACAAATAAAACCTCAGTTTCCTCACCACGAACAGACCACCAATATTTTATAATTTCGCCCTCTTCTTTTTTTTCCAAAATTATAGCAGTTTGAGGTGGAGATATCATGAACCAACCACTGCTTCTTTCCAAAAGTCTAAAAATCCGTAAAATATCTCTTTCTGTATAAGATTCTTTGTTCTTGAGAGATGTAAGATACGCAGTTTCATTATTAATATTCTCACACAGTTTTTGCAAAACAATAACGGAACTGTATCTCGCTTTGCGTATCATGAGTATCGTAATAAGGACGTTTTTTTCGCGCAAAATATTTCATTGAATAGAGAGATTGTGCACATGATAACAAAAAAAATATTGAAATAAAAATGGCCGGCACAAACACCCCATACATCAACAGCTAAATATTACAAAATTCATGATAACAGATTTCAAAAAACATCCAATTACCTTCAAAAAAACGTAGTAATAGCGCTTGTCAATCCACATTCAGAGAAATTTACTGGCTTGCCCCCAGTAATTATACATCCAAATTTTTAGCAAACTGGCCATACCGCTCGATATATTCTTTTCTTCCCATTACATCATCGCCCATGAGAGTTGAAAACCAACGGTCAGCTTCTAGTGCATCTTCTATAGTCACTTTAAGCAAATGACGAATTATCGGATCCATCGCCGTCTCCCAAAGCTGCTCTGGATTCATTTCACCAAGCCCTTTGTACCGTTGAATGTACATGAACGGTTTGCTCAAAGTTCCAATACCTTGAATAAAATCAATGACTCCTTTGCCATTCAGGGATCGGTCTTTATCTTCAATGCGTAATGTCCACTCATTTTCAAGTGGCATAAGTGGCTTGAGAATATTTTGCAGTACGCCACACTCTTCTGAAATGAAAAAGGCATACGGAACTTCCCACTGATGACTAACCATGGTAAAAATAAATCGGGCATGATCAAGACGTTCCTGTTCATCATAGACCGTATCTGTTATTGGTGGATACTGAATATCCAATGTATATCCATTAAATGCATGTCGGAATTGAGCAGCAAGCGCATCAATACCATCCGCTACTTTCCATCCATGAGTACACAAAATTTTTATTAATCCATGTGCTTTATCCGTCGGCATCGCATAATAAGAACTTGTCTGCATCAGTTCATTATCATATCCCGTAAGCGATGCAAGCAAAGATTTCCATTCTTGCACTGTCAATTCTTTTTTATCAATGGTTGCAATGCCTTGTTCGGCAATCCAGTCGAATAAAAACTGTTTCAGCGCTTTATCATCTTTTAAATACTGTTCTTTTTTGCCAATTTTTGCTTTATACAAGGGTGGCTGGGCAATATATAAATATCCTTTTTCAATCAACGGCTGCATATATCGGAAAAAAAATGTCAGCAGCAATGTCCGAATATGAGAACCATCAACATCAGCATCGGTCATTAAAATAATTTTGTGATACCGTGCCTTTAATACATCAAAATCTTCACCAACTCCACAGCCAATAGCCGCAATGAGTGCTTTAATTTCTTCATTGGATAAAATTTTATCAAGACGCGCTTTTTCAACATTCAAAATTTTACCCTTCAGCGGCAAAATCGCCTGCGTTTCACGGTGGCGCCCCTGTTTTGCTGATCCTCCTGCTGAATCACCTTCTACAATAAACAGTTCTGTATTGACCGGATTTTCATCAGAACAGTCTGCTAATTTTCCCGGTAAAATAACTGATTCGAGCACTGTTTTTCGCCGCGCCAACTCCCGCGCTTTACGCGCTGCATCACGTGCACGACGTGCCACTTCAGCCTTGGCAACAATTTTTTTAATAACGGCTGGATGCTCTTCAAAATAGGTATCCAAAAAGGCAAACGTCCATGAATCGACAATACCCTTTGCATCGCTGTTGCCTAACTTTGTTTTAGTCTGCCCTTCAAATTGCGGTTCGGCAATTTTCATACTAATGACACAGACAAGTCCTTCACGCACATCTTCACTTGAAAAACTATCATCCCCTTTTACCACATTAAATTCATACGCCTTTTTATTACAAATTTTAGTTAATGCACCACGAAACCCTGATACATGCGTGCCACCCTCGACGGTGTTAATGTTATTGACAAAAGAAAACAGCTGCTCACCATACCCATCATTGTATTGCATAGCAATTTCAAGAACACACTGCCCATCAGTTTCATTCATATAAATAATTTCATCAAACAACGGTGTCTTTTTCTTGTTAATATATTCGACAAAAGACACGATGCCGCCTTCAAAATAGAAAATATGTTCCTTTGCTGTCCGCTCATCATGAATGGAGATACGAAGCTTTTTATTCAAAAAGGCAAGCTCACGAAACCGGGCAGAAAGAACGTCAAAACTCAGCTCTGTCGTTTCCTGAAAAATTGCTGGATCAGGCCAAAAACGGATAAGCGTGCCTCGCTTTTTTGTCTCACCAATAATCTTTAACCGTCCAAGAGGTTTTCCCTGCTCATATTTTTGGTAATGAATCTTGCCATCCTGAAAAACAGTCACCTCGAGCCATTTGGAAAGCGCATTGACGACAGAAATCCCGACACCATGAAGACCACCAGAAAACTGGTATGCTTCTTTGTCAAATTTTCCCCCTGCATGCAGCTTAGTCAGTACAACTTCCGTTGCAGAGACCCCTTCACTGGGGTGAATATCAGTCGGAATGCCACGCCCATTATCTTCTACTGAGCATGAACCATCTTTATGTAAATCAACTTTTACAGTATCACAATATCCCGCAAGTGCCTCATCAACTGAATTGTCCACAACTTCGTACACCAAATGGTGCAACCCCTGGGATCCAGTAGAGCCAATGTACATCGCTGGACGTTTACGTACCGCCTCCAGCCCCTCCATAACTTTTATCGTATGCGCCTTATACTCTTTTGGGTCCTGTGCCATAAAAATCTCCGCAATTAAACCTAATCCATTAAGCCATAATTTTACTTTAGTATATCGTATATTTATACAATCGTGAAATACAATAACAGATTTTTTTTTATCCATTCGTACCGAATGGAGCCTCATAAGAAAAAGAGAAATATCATTATCTTTTTTTCCTAGTACATCCTTTGTGAAGCCTTCCAGGCGGAGCAAAGGATACTCAAGCTCAGGACGAACGGAAGAGGGAACAGTTTTTACGCATTCTCAAGTATCTGTTATATTCAGGCTAGACTGGTACATATCTTCTATTGCTATTGTAATTTTTTGAATTTCTTGATTATGCCGTATTTCTTGTTGTTGAAAAATTGCCCACTGCCCACCTATAGGAATTTGCACGCTCTCAGGTTTTTTTATTGTCATAACAGCCTCATGCACAGCAGTGATTGAATCTTTAAGCAATTGTATGTTTTTATTTTTTGTTCCCAGCTCTTGTTTTAACATATCAACATTGTCCATTAATTTCTTTTTTTCTTTTTCAACTTCCTGCCTTTTATAATTGTAATATTGAATCAAAAAACTGTGCAGCCAATTCCTTTGATTCATAATCATGCGATATCTATGCAGATTAATGTCATAATTAATAGAAACCTGAGCACCTGAATAACTCAACAAAAAACTGAGAAAACAATGTACCATAAGCGTCATATGCTCTCTTATAAAAAGCTTTTTTAGTTCAATTGCAAAAAACATAAATACAATATACAATAGAAGCATAATTTTGGAAAATAATAATGATAGTGTTTTATGGAGAATGTCATGGACCATAACAAGAAATATTTTTTGCGTTTTATTTTTTGCGCCCTGCTTCTATCAACACCACAAAAAACGCACTGTTTCCTATGGTTATTCGGCTATATACCCCATGCACTTTGTGTTGCTGGCACATATATGGCCACAGAAAGTGGGCGAAAAAATGTACAAAGCACCTTAATGTATATTTTTGGTTTTCTTTTTTATGCAAAAAAGGATATGGAAGCACGGAATGCTCACGCAGAAACACAGGATTTGCAAAAAGAGAATCATGAGCAAAAAGTCCACCATAATCAGGAACTGAGTAAAAAAAATCTAGATATTGCACTCACAACAAAAAATTTTGAGCTTACTTCACAAATTCTTCAAAAAAAAATAAGCAAAAATAAAAAATTAGGGAAAAAATTAAGAAAAACAAAAATTGAAAATATCTTCTTAGAAAATGCTCTACAAAAAAGTGAAAAAATCATGGTAGAAATAGATACGCAGATAGGCTTTTTAGTTAAAAATGTAGGCCAAGTACTCGAAGCATCTCCAGAAAATGAAACTTTATTAAATCAAATTAATAATTTACAAACAAACAATACCCAACCAGTTTCTTTAAATCTCCAAAATAATACAAACATCAACACCGTTATTATGAATAATGAACCAAATATCTTTCAAGAAAAAGATCAATCAGAATATGGACCATGCTTGCAAGCTGTTAAAATACGTCAAACAAGAAACAGCTTTTTTTTTCAAAACGACCCGCTTTCAAATATTCTACCCCAAAAAGTTAGGACACAGCACGTTCGGCCAGACAATGATGAATTTAAACTATATGCGCAAAAACATGTTTATCCAATAGAAACTCTGCGTAATATACTCCATGATGTCGTTGTTCTTAAAAAAAATCATCACATGAAGATGCTTCAGGATATACTTCTAAATGCCAACAATATTCAAAAAAACATAAAAGATGGACGAGGGGGCCTTGAAGCAATGCTACTACACAAAACTGAACAAGATCTTTGCTCGCTCACAGACCAGCCAGAAGAACAATACCGTTGTCAGAGCAATCCTGCGCATCAAACGGTATTACTCAATCAGAATAAAAGAATATTGGAACATATATCAAAGTCTGAAGAAAATTCTTCTGAACAAAACGTTACAAGGAACAATTCCACAGTCAAGCAACCTGCACCTCAATGGACTGTAGGAAGTACCATGAATTTTTTGTTTGCTCGTCGCTCTAAACATACGCGACCGTCTTCAAAAGCACTTACTGCTCAGTAATAAAAAAACGATGATAGATAAGAATTTCTTCTTATCTATCATCGTTGGAGATTAAAATGAAAAAAATGCGTTTTTAGAACTTGTCAAAATTACTCATTCTCCTTTTCATTTTATTCATCTTCTCTCTCTCGTTCTTCTTCAGTTTTTTCTGGATATGCATCATTAATCTCTTTTTGAAGTTTTTTTGCCCCGTAGGTAAGCAATTCTTTTACATAATATAATCCCATAAAGGTCCATAAGAAATTACCTGATATGCACGCAGGCAATACAGACATGGATAATGGCTTAATAAACCCTTCTAAAATAGATTCTGTAGCCATACTCATACGCATTGAAAGAACAACCTCTCCTGGCTTTCTTTTTTTTGCCGGCGTTGTAAGAATTTTCCAAATAGTTCTTACAAACCAGAAACTATGTATGTATGCAATATTTCCCATATAATTTTTCATGGGGGTCAATTTTTGACCTTCTAATCCACAATAATTTAAACCTGAATTTATCTTATTACCACATCCATGTAAACAATAATGTGCAGAAGGATAAAAAAGCTTTTTGTTTATCCAATGTATTGGAGTCAACACAGCAGCTGCTTCTGAGCAAAATGGTTTTGCAAGCCACTTAGCACACCATGCAACAAATGGTGAAACATTATTTTTTTGTAATTTTTGTTCAATTTGTTTCGGCAGTTGACTAAACTTTTTACCTATCCCAAGAGGAGAAGCATTGAGTACCTTAACTACCTCTTGATCACCGGGTATTTTTTCGCCTGCTAGCTTATCAAGCCAATCCCAATCTTTATCATCATCTGCAGATGGAGACGGTTGCTTTATTTTTTTTGTAGCAGATTTAGTGGCAGGTTTATTATTTTTTTTAGACTTCGCCTTTGGCGCAGAAATTTTGGACTTTACTTTTGGCGCAGGAGTTTGATTCTTTCTTTTAGGAGCTGGCTTCTTTTCTGTAGAAACTAACTTCTTTTTGACGAAAGTTGGCTTTTTTCTTTGATCTGCAGCATAAGATTCAGTTCCTGTAAGCATAAATGCTACAAGAAGCAATAAATACCGTTTATATTCTATTCTATACTTCATAGAGAAACCTCCATTTAATTACTAATATAGTATTTAGAATATACAAATTTATCAATTTGTCAATAAAATTTAAGAAAAAAGAAATATATTATGCAAAAAGACGCTGAAAAGCGGCCAATAGCGCATTTACATCGTTCATATCATTATACGCATAAAAACTGACCCGAACTGAGGCACCATAGCCCATTTTCCGCGCCAGAGGCTGCGCACAGTGATGCCCTGCCCTCACAGCTATCCCTTGAATATCAAGATAAGTAGCAACATCATGGGCATGCATGCCCGATACAGTAAAACTGATCATAGAACCTTTTTTTATAAGCTGCTGGACGGGGCCTAGAAGCCTAATGTGAGGAAATTGACCAACCCCCTGAACAAAATAAGAGACCAAGAAGGCCTCATGGGCCTGCAGGGCGGTAAAATCAACGTTTTCTGTTATATAATCAATTGCTGCCCCTAATCCCATGACTTGTGCAATGGGCGGAGTACCACCCTCAAGCATATGGGGCATCGGCGCCCAGGATGCATGGGTATAAAAAACTTCTCGCACCATACCTCCCCCTCGCCGGTAAGGCTCAAGCTCGTGATGAATTCTTCTATTGATGTATAATACACCAACGCCGGTTGGACCAAGCATTTTATGAGCCGAAAAAACAAGGAAGTCTATTCCCATCTGAGCAACAGAAATTTTTTGATGGGACACTGCCTGCGCAGCATCAATCAACACCCGTGCACCAACTAGCTGACAACGAGCAATAATTGGAGCAAGATCAACAACTGTCCCCAAAGCATTCGATGTATGAGTAACTACCACTAATTTTGTATCATGGGTAATGCTATCGTCGAGCACTGACATGTCCAGATCTCCATCAGCATTGACTGGAATAAATCGCAATATTGCTCCTGTGCGCTGAGCAATCCATTGCCAGGGAAGTAAATTTGCATGATGTTCAAGCTCACTCAATACGATAACATCTCCCTTTTTTATCTGATGCAACGCCCAACATATCGCAACACCATTGATACCGTCCGTTGTGCCTGAGGTAAAAATAATTTCATCCGTATGTGCAGCACCAATAAAATTGGCTACTTTTATTCGCATTTGCTCATATTGTTGTGTCGCAAGTTCACCTGTTTCATATAAACCACGATGAACATTGGCATTTAATGTTGTATAAAAATATGCAAGAGCATCGAGCACAGCCTGCGGCTTCTGCGTTGTTGCCGCATTATCAAGATAATGTATGTTTCTTTTCTGAAAAAAAGGAAAATCAGTTTTAGGTACCATATTTTACATCTTTTTTATTTTCACGAATAATTTTTTTAAAATTTTCATACAAGCGAATATTGCTCCTCACTTCTGGCCTCAACATGATAAGCTTTGCCCTTCCACAAACAAAATCTCTAAACAGTGTATTTATTGTGTATAATGTACTATTCATTATTTTTTGCAAATAATCATTCGCTTTTTCTAAATTAGGAATAATTAATTTTCCAAGAATTAGGTGTTCCATAAATAAATATTGTATAAATGGCTCATTTTCTTTAAGGCCATCTAAAAAATTCAAGGCTTTTACATGAGTCTTTTCTATCTTACTTGCCTTTTTTTTAATTTTTTTTGAGCTGGATAAAACATTTTCTAGTTGCCGCAAATGAGCAGATACAGCTCCTGCTATTTTGTTATTTTGAAGAAAATAAGTAAACTCATAACCTTTCAGCTCAATAAATGAACGCATCCGTTCACTTCTATACAATAATTCTTGTGCATATGCTATTTTTCCATAACCATATTTTTTTAAAGAATCTTTGAAAGATGCCCATGTTTTTTCATCGTTTTTATACTCCTCCCGCGCATTCTCACATATAACACGAACGAAATTGGCATCTATCAACCCAATAGGAAAAAGTTTCCTATATTCTTCTAACCAATAAAGCATATCTTCCCCTTCTTTTCTAACATCTTTATTTTTTTTAACGTTCAACATTAACCAAACAAATGCTGTCCCATCTTTTTCCTTTGCCATAACCTTAAACATATCATATGCTCTTTGTTTTGTTGCAGGATCTTTATAAAGCTCTTGTCCTCGATGAAACATATTTTTTCGTATAGATAATTTCATAGCAAGCTTTTTTGAATCTTTCTCATTATCATACACAAATGATGGCCCTTCTTGATACGCTTGCAACATTCTTTCTATTGGATCAGGATACTGGTCATGGAGTAGTGTTGAAAAACATTGAGCAATTTTTTGTATATCACTATCCTTTTGCCCCCCACACTGAGCCATATAATTTTGGCCCCACGCTTGTGTATACTTCTGATCAGCATACTTTGGATATATCTGAACAATCATTGCCAATGCAAGCTTGACATATTCATTATTTTCAATAAAAGACAATAATTGCTGTTTTATTTTTTCTCCATTATCCAATGAAGACTTAATCTTAACATGATAGCTTTCTACAAACAGTTCATATGCTAACTCATACACAAATTTCTTTTCTTTTTCATCATCCATGCAGTTTGCCAAAGACTCAATATCTTGTACATAATTTTTTATAGTATCTACAAATATAGCCACAAAATTATCAGCATTGGTACAGTCCATTTCACGCTTTAAACAAGCAAGACTCAGGGTCAAAGCACGTATCGCATATTTTTTTTCAGGAGCAGTTTGCGCGTACTCTCGAAATACTTGAGACATGGCAGCCGCAGTCCCCGCGAGCGGTAATATATTTTTATCACTCACGACAGTAAATGGCGAAAGTCCTTTTCGCACTAATAGAGCCCATTCAGACATTGTTACGTTCGATTGATCTATAGAATCATATCGCATTCTTCGCTGTATAAAACCTTCTTGTTTATAAAATTTCAATCGCTCATCAATAAATGACATTTTTTTTAAAAATTCTGTTATAGCAACATTTTTGTTTTCTGTGCTTTTTTTCATATACCCTTTTTTTGAAAGAAGTTCATTGCAAAAAAATAATGCTAGATCGGTGTTATACATGGTATTCATGTAATCAATAAGCTGTTCCTTTGCTCGAAGAGATAATTCTTCTCTTCCCTCTTTATATACCTTCAGGAGTGCAGGAATAGCAGAAATCCCTTCTCTTTTACATCTTCTTCTCAAGTAGATAGATTTTTTATTTTCAGGCATATAACAATATTTTCCCGGCAACCTGTCTTGTTCTATATTTATAATAGACCGCTCATCGGGCAATATGATTTTTGTCAACTCAGAACCGATATAATATAATGCTGCCATACCATCTTTTTTCGCTGCTTCTATCATATAATCTGTGCCACTTTTATATAAAACTTCATGGGGAGAATCACGTACGAATGCCCCTAAAAAATATATATTATTTGCACTCAATCCAGGATTTTTCAAATGTGGCGTTAGATATGCCATATCTTTCAATAACATCTCCGTGAGCCTTTTTGTATCATACAATGATGCTGCATAATTCCAATAAGAATCGGTCTTATTTAAAAATTTTGGTATCGTCTTTAATACTAAATTGTCTCTTTGCAGTTCGTTCCGGTTATATGTATCTCCCGACAACATATTACCTACTGTTATTCCAACAGCAGCCTTCATACAAAATTCTTCATCATGATTCCCTCTCTCTGTATCAGCTTGAGCAAAAATAGTGCTGGCAGTTCCATAGTCACCCAATTTTGTATAACATTCAGCTTTTTTTACAGCTAAACTGTTCAAGTACATGATATTATTCTCTGCAAACTTCTGCAGTTCTTTTCCAGTTATGTTCATATTATCAAAATTCATAGCAACAGAATGTGCTACACATACCTTAGCCGCTTTATCATACAAAGAAATGGCATTTAAATAATTTGGCTTTTTCTCTTTCTCTTCTTTTATATAATAATTCCCCAAAAATTCGTATATATTATCATTTTTTTGACAATATTTTTCCAGTATCTGTTCAGCTCCATCTGCCGTGCTATTGGCAAGCTTCATAATGAGCTGTTCAGCTCCTGGATATCCTTGCTCAACACCGTGCTTAAGATAATTGATAGCAGTATCATTAATATCTTGCCACAATTCATTATTGATACTCTTTTGCAAAACACGGAGATACAAAGAGAATTTTTGTGGTACTTCTTTGCAGACACCATTTTTTTTCAGTTCTTCATCAACCTCCATCTGCAACGTATGCAAATCAGGCAACTGCTGGTCTAAAATTGTACGGCTCAAATCATATTCCGCAAGAAAATTTTCCACTGCATTGAGCACCCGTTCAGATTCTTTTGCTACAGCTACCATCTCACTAAAACTAGTAGATCGATCCAATGTAGTTTGCAGCTCCTGATGCTCAATTTTTTTTGCTTCTAACTCTTTATCTACTAGAGCAATCTTCTCTTTTAACATATCGGCAACAGCATCCTTGCGTAATTGCAATCTCTTTCTTTGCTCAGGACTCAACAATACAAGATATGTATCAAGTAATTTAACCCCGTTACCATCATAATCTCCATATGCATCATATGATGTTAAATGATCTGAAATAAGCATTTGCTTTCGTCTTGGCATGTCCCCCTGATCATGCAGAAGACAGTCTTCATAAAAAAGATTTAGTATGCACAGATCAGTGGGTGTCATTTTTTCATCGAACACAATTGCATGAGGCTGGATGTGTAACTGCTTATTTGGATATAACTCACCCCATGGATCATTCATGGCCCTATAACATTGCCACGCAATCTTTTTTGGAATATCATCTGTTTTTAATAATTTGATCAGATTCTCATTTTTGATCTGCACATTGGTTATCTGTGTCGCATACGCACAAGCGGCCTCATACTTCATTTGACCTCTGTACTGTTTTACACACCATACACGAAGCATATCAAGCTTTTTTTGTATATCATCTTTTTTTTCATGATCTCTTTCTGCAACCGTATTCATAGAAGTAATACAGCGCTCAACATCTGCCAAAACTGTATTTTTTTTAGGCTGCAGCTTTTTCAATCCAGTAAAAATTGGCGTAAATATTTTTGCATCATAATCTGGATATGGCTCGAAGGATTCTTGTACTCGCTCATAAAATGCGCACATCTGTCCCAGTTGATCTAAAGATATCTCACTGTTCTTGTGGTCTCCATATCTTTCTACAAAATCTTTATAATTCTGCCATGCAACCCACGACAATGACAAAATATCTCCCACATGGCATGCTGGTATATTTTTTAATTTCTCCCGTAATTTGCCCTCAGGATCGCAGACTAACCATTTTCTTTGTTCTTCTAGAAATTCTTGTTCACCCAATGATGCATGAGCCTCGATATCCTCCAACAGTACATCCACAATGTGCACCAAATCTTTTTTAGATTGAGACTGCTCAATCACAAACTGCACTGCCTCAGGCGTCCGTTTTCTTATCAGCTGTTTCAAACCACCGCATGCATACAATATTTGTTTAGGACCATTATTTTCATGCAAAAGACGCTGGGCAAGTAAAAATTTATTGTAATCACTATTTTTATCTAATAAAAAATAGTTAAGTACCTCATTTTCATTAACATCTTCAAGATATTTCTTTGACTGTTCTGCCGAACCATTCTTATATCTTTCAATGACATCGCAAATCGTGCTCAGCCCCAATAATGGCTCATATTGTCGAGTAACAATAGTATCATTTTCTCCTTGTTCATAGAGCTGGCTATACCGCTCTTTATGCAATGTATTTAGCTCCAATAATGGCTTACATGCATGCAATACCACCTTCTCATTATTTTTTTCCAGCACTGCTTCTTTTTTCACAGTAGTAGAAAAATTTTTTTGTTTTTCTTGTAAAATATTATTGACACTATTGCTTCGTTGTTCATAAAGCTTTTTATCCCGCTTTGCATAGTAGTCGACCCCCCTTAAAAATTCTTTTTTCTTTTTTTCATTCTGTGTAAGCTCATGTCCGATTTGAAAACAAAATCGCGCATCTGAATGTATCCCTTGATTATGCAACCACCAAGCATGTTCTAACAACTTTGATGCTGCCTTTGAATGTTGAGGCATCCATTCCTGAACACTGGTAATACATAGCGATTTAACAGATGGATAATATGGAACTATTTTATTTTTATCAATAAATGATACAACCTCAAAAGCTGCATAACTTTTCATATAACTTGGCGGTTGATGGTTATCCACGGCCAATTGATACAATAATGAAAAACTCTTAGGACAACCTTCTTGTGCCATTTTAGACAAATAAGGAACTCCCTTGCTATAATTTCCTTCTTGAAAAGCAGTAAATCCAAGAAATCTATTAATCCGCACCCAATTGTCCGTTTGGTTAATCAAAGCAGCATCTTTCTTTGACCAGTTGGCTGGATATTCCAAAGACCAGAAAGCTTGATTCATGTGCGCGTCCCACTCCCAAGACAATTCCTCTATTTTTTGGCTTTCATCGTACATTTTATTGTTTGCTAATTCCATACCACGCAAAGATAGTATCGCCGTTAAAAAATAAATTATTAGAATCTGTTTTTTTATATTCATGTTCACTCTAAGATTGTTGTAAAAATAACAATTATCATACCGTAATAAGTATTATTTGCTATATTATTTAAAAAATTTTTTCATAATTTTACTATTTTTTTCCTGAATCACCATATTTTTTTTGTCACTAATCGTTTGATCGAAGACAAAAAAACTCTCCATTAAAAATCTTTCCCCTTGCTGACGTTCAATACCGCGCGAGCAAAGATACCACACCATTTCTTCATCATAAAAGCCTACAGCGCTTGCATGGCGACATGCAACGGCATGAGTACATACTTCAAGCTCTGGTCTGCTTTCAGAAAAAACCTGTTCACTCAACAATAATGCTTTATGCTCTTGCATCGCATCAGATGATACTGCGCTGTCACCAATGTAAATTTTTCCTTGATAGACAAAAGATGAACATCCCCCAAGAACCCCTTTTGCCACAAAGGCACTCACACTTTCTTGCCCTTCATGAAACTGTAAAGATTGAATTTTGACCTGCTGATTGTCAGCAAGCAACAGTCCCACATGCACCGTACAAGATGCTTGTGCTTCTATAAAACTTTCTATAAGCCAATATAATTTTTGAGCGTTATACACAAAACCATGGAGCTCAACTGCTGCCATTTTTCCAACAATGAACTGATAATGCTTCATTGCATAGGTATTGTGCATATCATAATCATCGACATACACAGAAAGTCGTGCATGCGCCCGAACAAAAAACAGTATCTGCTCAACATGCACTTTATTTTTTTGGATTCTGCCCTGATCAGACATTGTTATCGCCGCAGCACTATCGACAATACAATATATTTTTTGTATACATGAGTGCGAGGTTGCCATGGCATACCTTTGTATTTCAAACAACTCGTCAATAATAATATTGGGAGGAACATACACAACAAGCCCAAGCATCGCTCCTGGACTGCCAAGACGAGCAACTATTTCTTGTGCTTGCGCCGCATAATACATGACAAATGAATGTACATCCGCAATAACAACACCATTGTGCAACACAATATGCACCGGTTTTGGTAAAAAAACTGAAATTGTTGACTGCTGCTTATCCATTACATTTTTTTGTTATTTGCTATGTTTCTATCCCACGTGGAAATATATTCATCAAGGAATGTCATAACTTCTGTTTTCCTAATAGCATGGTCCTTAACTTTGTCTGCCAACAACAAAGATTCTACGGTTTTTCCAACCCAAATCCGAAAACCTTGATTTTTTTTGTATAAATCACTATTTACTATTTTTTTCAAATAATCCATTGCTTTCTGCCAATCAAAATCAACTAATGTTCCCGAAACATAATGATTCATAAGCAACAGCTGTATTGCTGGTTCTTTCTTTTCATTTTTTAATAATAATTTCAATATCAGATTATGAGACTCAGCTATTCTGTTCTTTTCTTTTTCATCCCCTTGCTCAAGCCTATTTTTCAATAATTTCTTCAATTGTCGCAATTTTTTAGTCAGTTTGTGAGCAATTTTTTTATTTATAAATTTGACAACGTCACCTCCTCCATCTTCAATCAATGATGGACTATCCCCTTGTTCATCTTCTTCTAACTGATCTAATACTTCTTCATAGCCAGTAGCATATAAAAGCGGTTTTATAGATTCCCATAACGTCTTATTTTTGCAATTTTCTCTCGCATTTTTGGACAAAAAACAGGCATAATGTTTATTAAAAAAACTGATAGGAAAATTTTCTCTATATTGAGCGAGCCAGGCAAATGCACCATCTCCCGTTGTTCCAAAATCTTTATTTTCACGAGCATTCTCCATCAACCAAAAAAAGGCCTTCTCATATTTTTTTTCTGCCAAATTCTTAAATATTTTGATTGCTTCCACTTTGTAGCCGGGTTCCTTTTTGCTTTTCTCATATACTGAGTCAAAAAGCTTTTTGCAAATTCCCTGTATTTTTGGATCTCCATTATTGCCTACAAGAAGTGAATCTTCATCGCATGCCTGCAAAATATTTTCTGTACAGGGAATCGTATCAGACTTTGGCACCCCTAAATATCTTTGAGCAACTCTTTGCAAATCACTGCCTTCTTTAGAAGCATATTCCTTGGTATCATTTGTAGCCTGATCCACCGTGCATTGCTCATGAGCAAAAACTTCATTCTCCTTTACCATTAATGCCCGCCCAAGTCTGGCAATATCATTACCGTCAATAATAGGAAACTGTTGTTTAATTATTTCCAAGCCACCGTTAGATGCCATACTAGTCCATGGAAGGATAAACGAACTAAGCTCAAAATCATGCAAGAATTTTTTTTGCCCTTCATGAGCTACAGAGTTTATCAAAGACGGAATATTCTTTAAAAAAATTTTTATTTTATCCGCAAATACAGCAACAAAATTAAGAGGATCACTATGCTCTATTTCATAGCCTACAGCAAAAAGACTGAGCATCAGCGCACGTATTACATATTTTTTTTCAGGCATAGTCTGTGCATATTCTCCTAAAATAGCTGAAGCCCGTGTCTTAGATGCCATTTCATCACAACAAGCTGATCCAAAAAAGACAATTCCTCTTTGCAGCAAATCACCAAGAGATTCCCACTTTTTTAACCAGGGCATATGCAAAAAATGATATATCCTCCTTTGATGCCGCAAATTTCTATCTTTATAAAAATCAAATCGCTCACTTATAAATGGAAATCTTTTTAAAAGCCCTGTTATCGCAGCTTTTTTTTCCTCAGTACTTTTTTGTTTATACTCTTTACTTGAAAAAAGTTCATCACAAAGCACTAATGCTACATCCGTAGCACACCATTTGTTGGTACAAGTAATAAGCTGTTCTTTTGCTTTTTCACGGAAATAACCCGTCTTGTCTGTTTTATATACTTTCACAAGCATGCCAACAGGATTAAGGTCGTTTTTTTCACATCTCTCTTGCAAATAGGTAGCCCTTATAGGCATATTCCAATATTTTCCTGGTAATCTACTGTTTGAATCTATAACACGTTTTTGTTTTGAATCCATAAGTTCCAAGTATTCAGAACCAATATAATACATTGCTGGCACAAAACCTTGTTTTGCACGAACCACTACAAGATCAACTGCTGACTCATACAAATTTTTATGAGGAGAACCCAGAGCAGCTGCTGCAAAAAAACAGATTTCATCTTCTAACTCTTTGCCTTTTTGCTCTATAGTTTGTTCCAATGCGACAAACGCCGCTTCCAACATCATCTTGGCTTTTTTTGCACCACATACTTGTACTGCATAGTCCCAAATAAAATCAGCATGCTCAAAAAGGTATGGAGCGGATTTTTCCAATAATTTTCCCATATTTTTCCTATGTTCTTGTGTCGGAGGCTGGCCCATACCAAGACAAATAGGCAAAATTCCTCCAACAAAAATCTTCATGATCTGTTCTTTATTATCACCAGCCTTTTGTACCAATTCGGCAAAAAGAAGACAGGCATTTTCTTGATTTTCCTTCTTTTGGGATAAGCAAAGACATGCACCTTTTTTTATCAACATATCAAAGGCAGATTCTTCCTTAAGCTTTTCGATTTCGTGAAATTCTTGTTGTGCTGTATTGCTCAATGCAGGCGTATATTTATTTTTATATGATATATAATATTTATATGCCTTATCATATAAAGCAATTGCCTTATCATAATTCGGCTTCCTATTTTCATTCCCATCTTTATACTGATTTTCATTCCCATCTTTATACTGATCAGCCATCACTTCATATATATTGCCTTCATTTGTTTCACAATGTTCTTTTATCAATTTGCGAGCATTTTTAGAATCATTTTCAAAAAGCGCTAGAAGCATCTCTTCAGCCTTTGTATTGCCAAGTTCAAAACCTAATTCAAGAGAGCCTATATCTGTCCATTTGATAGCCTCCCATTTTGCCGCTTTAATAGCCTTTTCAAGAAGCTCGAGATATTGAGGCAAATTTTTTGGAAGTCTCCCGGGAGATCCTGCACATTCATCGAAAACAAAGCCTCGAAATTTTTCCAAATCGGACAACTCTTGCTCTGAAATAGTACTCATTAGTTTCTCAATGGTTTTTATATCATGTTCTTTTGTACCATTTTCTAAAAAATCAAAACAATCAGCTTGTTTATCATCATTCTTTTCCTCTTGTTTTTCTATTTCTTCTTTACCATACATAGTATTTTTATCATATTCTGCACATCGCTCCAAAGCTTGTTCTATCATCTCATTGCTTGTTCCAGTTTTTGCTTTGTCTTTTTTCTCTTGCAACTGTTTTTCTAATAATTCAACTACCTTTTTTTGCTCTTTATCCAAAAGGGGTATATATTTGTTCAACAAAGCAAAAGCATCATTAAAATTGCCATTGTTTTCACATAATACATTCAAATGACAACCAATAAGCATTTTTCTGTACTGCTCATCATCTTTACATAATTTTTTTTGATTTTCTTTCAGCTGCAAATCACTGTATAAATAGTCCATTATACGAAGATCAACTGCCGTAATTTTGTCAAAGTTAATTGTTTGATATAATGTTTGCCACGGATTTTTCACCGATTCATAACATTTTTTGGCAAACGACTCATCGATGTCACGAAGCCGCAACAGGCGAGCAAACTGTACATTTTGAATCTCTGGATCACTGATTTTTTTCACATATGCATATGCTTCTTGGTATGCTTTTATTTTTATACACCGTTTCATACTCCAAACACACAATGTATCGCGGCAACGTTGTAATTCATCATTTCTCACATGTCCTTTTTTTATAATCCCATCCATGGAAACAATGCATGAATTAACATCGGCCGAGGAACTATTTTTATTAAGCTGCAGTTTTTTCAACTCATCAAAAATTGGTGCATATATTTTTGCATCATAGTCTGGATATGGCGTGAGAGACTCTTGTATTTGATCATAAAATATGCACATCTGTGCCAACTGCTCTGGCGTATATATTTTTACCGGTTGATGTGCATATTTTTCAACAAATTTTCTATAATTTTTCCATGCAGACCATGACAATAACAAAATATCTTCTACTATACAATTTGTTTGTATTTTGCTTAATTTCTCACGCAATTTTCCCTCAGGATCGCATGCTAACCATTTTTCTCGTTCTTTTAAAAACCCTTGCTCAGAAGATGATACCTTTTCTTTAATATCTTGTAATAGATCATTCAAAATGGGCACTAGATCTTTTCTCGATTGAAATTCATTAACTACATACTGGATCGCCTCTGGCATACGTTTTACCACTAATTTTTTCAGACATGCTTGCGCATGGGTTTTTTGCATATCATTGTTTGCTTCACGTACCATACACTGGGCAAGCAATAATCTCTCCCTATCACTATTTTTTTCTGAGGAAAAATAGGCAACGACAGAACTTTCATCAACATTTTTAAGATAGCTATAGCGACGATTTTCTTCGGGTCCTTTATACATCTCAATTGCATAGGAAATTGCTTGAGGACCTGCCCATACTTCAGGCTTGATAACCTTTTCACTTATCTTATCAAAAATTAATTTTGTATTTCTAGCGTTCTTTTTAACATAAGCGACATCCTTTGTTTTTATTTTTTTAATATAAAAATTTTCCCTTTTTTCATTTTTTATTTCTTGTTTTACAGCAATAGGCGATAACTGTTTTTCTCTTTCAATCATTTCCTTATATGCCAGTTCCGCTTCCCATTCTACATACAAATTTGCTCCTATTTGAAAATATTTTCTTATTTCTGCATCTACAGAATATTTATATCCAAAATAGGAAGCTTGTATTGCATTCCAACGGTCTCCCTGTGCAAGTAATTCTCCAACATGGTTTAATAAATTATTTTCTGCTGAAAGCACATCAGGCACCTGCGCACGTAAAGCAGTAATATAGAGATTTGAAAGATCCGGATAATAATTAAACATATTATATTTTTTAATGGCAACTACTGCACTAAAAGCGGCCTGCCCCTTCATGCGATCTATTGGCAAATATGGATTCATAGCAACAGTATCAAATAAGCAATCAAAACTACGAGCACACCCTTCCTGTGCAGCTCTAGATAAATAGAAAATTGCTTTCCAATAATCTCCTTTATTCCAAAAAGCATCTCCCACAAATTGATTAGCTGCTAACCATTTCTCTTTTTTATTGAAAGGAACATTTTCTTTTGGTGTATTGGCACAGCTTTGCAGTAACCTCATGCCAGCTTTATGACTTCTGTCATTCCATTTTTCATTATTCCATTGTTTTTCTTTTTTTACTATTTGGGCACCCTGCAACGATGTTATCGCTATAAAAAAATAAAGCGCTGCTGCATATTTTTTTCTATTCATATCGATTCTCACTCTATAATTGTTACAAAATTAATTTTAGCATATCGTAATATATATTATTTGCTACAAATATTTAAAATGCAACGCCATTATCCAATAGAATTTTCCATCTCAAGAGCAATTAATCGATTAATTTCTACCGCATATTCCATCGGCAACTCTTTAACAAAAGCATCAATAAATCCATTAATAATCATGGCACGCGCAACATCAGACCGCAATCCGCGTGCTTGCAAATACCACAACTGTTCTTCTGAAACTTTGGTTACTGACGCTTCATGTCCAATATGCACCTCATGTTCTTTAACTATCATCGTTGGATACGTATCTGATCTGGCTGCTGCACCTAACAACAGTGCTTCACACTGCACATACGCTTTTACTTTCTTTGCCCCTTTTATAACTTTTAGTAACCCGCGATAGCTCGCTCTTCCTCCAGGCATACTGATCGATTTTGCAACAACATGCGACGTTGTATGTGGTGCTAAATGTATCATTTTCGCGCCAGTATCTTGGTGCTGACCATCATGCGCCACCGCCACTGAAATAACATGTCCTTTAGCTCCCGGTTCTTTTAGTACCACTGATGGATATTTCATTGTTACTTTACTGCCAAAATTACCGTCAACCCATTCAACTTTTGCATCTCGATATGCAACTGCGCGTTTGGTTACCAAATTGTATACATTTTTTGACCAGTTTTGAATAGTAGTGTATCGAATATGAGATCCCGGCAACGCTATTAGCTCAACCACTGCACTATGGAGTGAACTTTTACGATATGCTGGCGCACTGCATCCTTCAACATAATGAACAAAGCTTCCTTCATCCGCTATAATGAGTGTTCGTTCAAATTGCCCCATGCGAGCAGATTGTATCAAAAAATATGCTTGTAATGGCATCGTTATCCGCACACCTGAAGGTACATAAATAAAACTTCCCCCACTCCAAACAGCAGAATTTAATGCGGCAAATTTATTATCACTCGCGGGAATAACTGTCGCAAAGTGACGCCTAAAAAGATCGGGATATTCTCGCAATCCTGTATTGGTATCGCAAAAAACAACTCCCTGTACTTGCCACTCTTTTTTGAGATTTTTGTAAATAACTTCAGATTCATATTGCGCACCAACACCGGCCAAAAAAAGCTGTTCTGCTTTGACAATACCCAATCCATCAAAAGTTTTTTTAATCGCATCAGGAATATCTTCCCATCGATTTTGCAATGCAACATCAGGATGAATATAATAACACAAATCATTGAAATCAAGCGCTGAAAGATCTGCACCCCATGTTGGCACCTTCATACGCATAAAATGCCCTAAAGCTACCAAGCGAAAATCGGTCATCCAAGAAGGCTCTTTCTTTTGCGCAGAAAGAGCACAAATAAAGTCAGCGTTAAGACAGTCACCAGAAAATGTATTTGTTTTTATCATTGCTTAGCAGGGTCAAATTTAGCTAAAGCCTCGCTGAATTGGGCAAGAGCTTCCGGTGATATAGTTCCATTCTTAATCTGTCGTATTGTTTCATCTGCTATACATGACTGAAGCACATTATCATAATCGTTCTTTAACAGGTAATAACACAACTCAGCAAACAATTTCCCATCATTTGCCTTATCTTGTACAAGAAAATATAATCGTTCTGCACATTTTATAGCCCAAAAATTTTTTCTATACCGCGGTAATGTATATGTACAATATTGTTTGAAATCATCAAAGGCTTGTCTATATAAACCCTCATCCATTGCATAGAGCATATCTACCAAAAATGCTGGCGGATAATGCACCTTCAATATACCATGAATCATATCTGTTTCACTTTTTGTTCGCAGCGCTTGCTTTTTTTGCAACAAACTCAGCAGTTTTTTAAATAGATTTGCATGGACAGCTGCTTTTTTATTGCACTGTTCCTGCTCTTGCGGATCAATTTTATAAATAGTTTCAGTCCGATAAAAATCATTATATGCATCTAAAAAGCAGTCCCAATTTTTCCATTCACCTACATTATATAAAAAGTCCAAGACGGCACAACTCTGATCGAAAGGAACATACTTGGTTATATCTTCCAATGAACAACCTTCCTGATTTCTTGCTATACATTGTGTCATATACAATAATGCTTTTTTCCTGTCCTCATCACTACTCTGCAAATTTGCAAGAGCCGTGCCCGCCCACATATATTGTGCTTTTTCATGTTCCTTTTGGGCAGCTTGATATAAATATGCTTCTCCCGTGCCGATAGCATCAATGCACGATAATTTATCTATTTTATTATGCATAATGCCATATCTTCCATAATTGACAAGTCCAAATGCAGTGACAAAAAAACCTTCGCTATGCATCTGATCTAATGCTTTATTGTTTTTTTTCTCTTTTAATGCCTCGTCTGTTTGATTAATTAACGCGGTAAGTTTTTGCATATACGTGTCAAATTCAAAAATATCTTTTCCTAGTATCTCTGAATCATATAGTTCATTTGACAGTGGTTTGATATACTTGAATCGTAATTTTGCCAATTGGCAAAGTGCAGATAATACCAATATACGAGGAGCCATATCTGCGGTTATTGCTCCATCGCCACTCTTTTTTTCATAATAATCATCAAGTATCTTCTGTAAAGGGCAGAGAGAATTCCAATCTTTATTTTCATATAATTTCAAAGTAAAGCCCTCAGACTGGGGCGTCATCTGCTTTCCAAGCCATTCACCTATTTCTGACGCAAAAAATTTGTCTATACATTGCTGCACCAAAGAGTGATTATATGATATCTTATGTTCCTTCATAACATCTAAACATTCTTTTTGTAATATAATATAACTCAGCGATGGATTACGCGTTTTTCTCATGCACTGTATCAACAGTTTTTTTGCCTCTGATGACATATTTTCATCATACATAAAACTATCTAGTACCGCAGGTATTAAATCATCACTTGTTCGTCCAGAAAAAAGGGTAAATTCAGGATCATAAAAATATGATTGCGCAAAAAAGAAACTTATTGGCCTTATACATTTATCATCATTCTTAAGATCAATTTCTTTTTGCAATAATTGTAGCATCAAGTTTTCAGTAACTTTTTTATTATAGATTTGCCCCATAATTGCCGTTATACGGCTTCTCATGGAAAAATATAACCTTCCAATATGATATAATACTTTCACATAGTCATAATTGGTAATCTTTTCAATGTCCGTATATTCTCGCACATTAGGCTCAGCTGGCTTATCATGGCTCTCTACTCTCATACAATCAAAATAATTAGTATATACCAAATGATGTTCAAGCATATCTCCTAACAATGCAACTGTTTTTAAAAGTTTGTCTGCTTTTGGGTCAGTAAAAATCTTTATATCCCTGGTCGTTATGCTGGAAATTATACTTACAAAAAGATATTTTAATTTTTTATCTTTTTTTGCAATCGTATTTTCGAGAGAATATTTGTTATACATGTCCCGTAACTTTTCATAGCAGTCCGCAGCCTTATCATACTCTCCAGCAGCAAGATAATAATGCCCCTGACACACAAGCGCAGAAGGCAGTTTGTCCGGCATTTTTCTCTTATAATATGCAATAGCCTTATCAAAAAGCCCTATTACTTGCGCTGAATAATTGGTAGAAGTTTTTCCTAACCATTGACCAAGGTGTACATACATTTTAGCAAAAGACCTTCTCGAACCATCCTCCATAACTGTTCTATATTCATCAGGCATATTATTAATAATATTCAGAAGTAATTGTAGCCTAGCAAATTGATTCTCTTCTTTTTCCATATTGGCCGCAGGATCCATTAAAAAACCAATATCTACTTCTTCTATAAAATTCCACTGCTTTTCACTAACGAGAACATTTAAAAGGCTGACATAATTCACAACATGTTTTATATGATTTTTTTCTATAATCGGTTGACAGAAAAAAAATATTCGAAACACGTCAGGGCTTGAATACTTTTCCATAATCTTTGAACATTTTGATGTAATTACTTCCTTTTCTTCTTTGCTTTTATTTTTACCTGCCTTCACAAGATCGACAATCTCTTGCTTGGCAAGTAAATAAAGTACCCTGCCGGGCAAATCCTCTTTTTCTCCATCATTAAAATTTTTGCGTCCAGGTTTTGCAATATTTTTCGTATATTGAGAAAAAACTTCAATATATCTACTGAGCATAGTAGCATCATCTATAGAACGCCCCTTAGTATAACCATCAAGAAGCAAAGAACCGAATTTTGCGAGCGATTGCTCAAATATTTCTTGTGCTGCATTATCCAATTTTTGTGATTTACTTCTTTCAAAAATGGAACAAATATAGTTTCCCAACATAGTCATATCAGAATTTACATGCCTCAGCGATTCTAATGCGTGAACATGCAAGGGCAATGGCAGCTCTTGTGCATCAAGAACCGCTCTACAATATTTTTCTATAGCAACCTCATTTTTTTTGTCTGAGCACGTAACTATTGCTGTCATATATTCCAATATATGAGAAATCTCTGGTCTGGAAATTCTTAATTCATCAATGATTTTGCTCCCAATTTTCTGCATAGTACAAGTAAAATTATTCTTGTAATTATTATGCAGCAGCGGCAACTTTACTATCCGCCTACACGCAAGATCGATGTCTTGCTTAACACCCTTGCCGGCAAGTAACTGTATAATACTCATGAGAAGCGTTTGAGGATCTCGCATATTAATGCGGTTATATTTCCATGCCTTTTTAAAATAAACATCCGCTTTTTCTGTATCTTCTTCTATTTCTGCTGCCTTATAGTAAAAAAAACCAATATATGGTTTCAAGACATCATTGTTAGCAATTTTTTCCATCTTTTCAATTGCACCATTTTTGCATAATTTCTGTGCAATATCTCCCACATCACCATTATCCTGTGACATATAATTTTGGAGTACATGAAATAATTTTTTTTTATCGACATTTCCATATAGCATTAGCAGAGAAAGAGCATTGCCATGGCCAATTGCTGCCTGCGTAGCAAGTTGATCAAGAATTTTTTCTTTTGTCGATTCAGCAATCTTGGCAAAATAAGGAGGAAGTTTATCATATTCTGCATTACGTATATGGGATTCCATAGAAGCCATATATTCATTGTCAAACCAATTTTTCAAAAAATCCTGATCAATTTTGGCCACTTTTGTAATAATGCTCTGGGCAATTTCCACTGCCCGCATACTTTCTTCTGGTAAAACATCGTGCTTATGCTTTCTACATATATCAACACATCGCCGCAATGCAGAACCGTACAATTTTACAACATTATTATTTCCTGAACTTTTTACACAACAATTTTCGCTCAGCATAGAATATGTATCACACAGCCATTTCAAATCAATCGCATTTATTGCGTGTTCATCTTTGCCGCTTAAAGCAATCAATCTGCTATAAAAATAATTCACCGTGTTCGTATATGCACCCTCCTGAGTCCATTCATTAAGCAACCGTGCTGCCTTCTTTTTATCTTTATGAATACATTGCATCGCACACACATATCGAGCATCATTATTACCCTTATGGGCCGCGCTCATAAGGAGATCTTTACACTTTTTCGATAGCGAACAAGGAAATTTTGGTACTAATACGTGCTCTTGCTTTTGCAGATAAGACGCCAACAAAGAACTTATTTTTTCACTGTCCTCTTGCTGCTCGTAGCTTTCAATTAAAAGTGGATACGCCTGAGCCTCTTGGAAACAGTCTTCAACTATTTTTTTTACCAGCTCCTGCCCTATCTTTTTTTTATCTACATTATCTTCCTTTAGTAATGTCTGTGCTATGAATAAAATATCATCATTCTGATCAACTTGAATAACATATGCACGTACCGTCTCTCCATCAGCTTGCTGAAGATAGCTGACCAATTGGGCATCATTATGTTCCTCACTGGCCCTGAGTATCCCGAGTAATATATTTTCACTCCTTGAAGTTTCCGTTTTTGTACACTTGTCCGATCCTTGTACCTTTATTTCTGTACGATTTTCTACCGCTTCAATCAGTTTTTTACACCGCCTAAAATAACAGTTTGTTCTGCCTCCCACACATCTCTCTTGTTTGAGCATGGGAATAAATTTTAAAACATCTGTATCGTTTTTTGCCTGCAAGGCAATATGAAACCCGAGATAGGCTGCGTGAATATCACCTTTAACAAGTGCATCTTTTTCAATATTATTTATAAGGAGTACATAATTATCTCTCATACCATCAAGCAAAAATTGATGCCATGCTCCATTTTTTACCTCATTAAAAAGGTATGATGCTTTTTGATAGGGTGAATAACAAAGATCTCTTTTGATCTCAAAAGGATATGCTTGATATGAAGCATTTACCAAACTTTCCAGCCATGCATCATACATAAATCCTCCCTTTTCATGAAAATAAGAGCCCATAACAACAAACTGCTCAGCCTTCTTTGGATAAGAAGCAAAATATTTTCCCGTCAAAACACAAATATTGCCCAGCACTCCACACAATTTATCTGAAGACAACCGATTTGAAAAAAAAATATCCCTTTCAAGAAGATTACGCGCAACAGTAAAAATTTGTTTCGGTAATTTTTTGTTAATGATTAATTGCGCACAACCTGGCCATTTTTTACCAAAATCAAAAATATCTAAAAGCAACCTTGTGTCATATAATATGAGCAGCCCAGAACCTGGCAAATTTTTTTCCATCGCATCACTGTATTCCAAAGCCGCATTAACTTCTTTTAATGCCTCATCATATTCTTTTGACTGATACAATGATCCAAATCGCGCTGCACATTCTCGTACTGCATCTTCTCTCTCTTTTGAACGCGGTATATATTCCGGTGCATTTTTTCTTAAACCCGAGACTGACTTTCCATCATCATGTTGCCTTAACTGTTTTTCCGCTCCCCTCAAAAAAACTGGTATCACCAGAGCAAAGAGATACACATATACAGCAAAGAAATATGCCATTTTTTTTAATACCATATGTTTGTTCCCTTTTTTGTATATCTTAATTTGTTTATTGAAAATTATATAATCAGTTCACTCAATTATGCCTTTTTTTATATTATTTTCAACAGTGAATATCCTTCGCTCCGCCTCTGCGATGCTCCACGAAGGATGAATAAAAAAAGAAAAATATGATTATCTTTCTTTAGGAAGCTCCATGAAGGATGAATGAAGTTAAAAAACAGGTTATTTTTTTATATCACAACTTTCTACCTGTTTGGCAGATTGATTACCTTTTTGAAAAGTTTGTAGATGCATTGCAAAGTTATCAGGTGCAACAAGTTTCCCCACATTATCTCTGAATTTTTGCATACATTCATTAAATAACTGATACTCTCCCTTTGTTATTTTTAGGCCCGTTAAATACGAGATATATTGTTGTAACAAAAACCAACAAAATTTGTCGGTAATCTTGCAAGGATCAACTATTTTTCTTAAATAACGGATACCCGTGGTAATATTTTTTTTAAAACCAGCACATCCTCTGGCATAACAGTCCATCAGAATAAAATATCCATAGGTATCTCCATTCTGTTTTACATACTGTTCAAGTCTTTTTGCTAACTTTGCATTTGCTTTTGCTTTGCCAATACCGAAGATATGCTTTTTTAAAAGAGTATTTTGAGAAATAATCTTATCTGCATACTTTTCCATAAAATCAATGAGAGAAGTCTGAGGATAGCCATGCTGTTTAAAAAGATCTTCTAATCTTCCTGCTGATGATTCTTTACAATGCATATCAGGAAAGTTTTTGCTTTCACCAAAAGATATGGCAGAACTTATTCCCATTTTCGCTGCAAGGCGTATCCAACTCTCTCCTAATTTTTGCCACTCTTGTACCGGGGAATCATACAAAATCCGCGCTATATTATAGAGAGATTTTGCTTCCTCATTTAATGTTAGTTCACCATAGTTCTTAGCAGCAATTTTACGCACCACAGCATCTGCTTGGTCACCATAAATACTTTTAACAAGAGCCCAATAATTTACTGGTATCATCTCCTGTTTATCAAAAACATCCACAATATCCGCAAGCCCCATTATCATTGGTCGCAAGGACATATCTTCCATGAACCCATCAATATTTAATGTGCTAGAAATTTCACACAAAATTTTGATTAAATGTTTTCTTGCCTCTTGCTGTTCATTTTCAAGCTTATGTTCATACGCATGCGCACAAATATTCTCCAACACTTTAAAGCGCCCCGCTGCTTCTTCATACTTTCCTTGTCGCATGTATTCCAAACCTTTATCAATCGATATAACACTGTATTTGCCCTGTGTTGCCATTTCATCATATTTAATAGCCGCATCGAAGCATGCTAAACGTTGGTTTCCACTGAGCTTGTCTGCACCCACAGTTTTTAGAGCGCAGCGATGGTATATTTCTGCTAGTGTAGAGCTCCATTTTTTTTCAATTGCATCCTGCCCTGCAAAGTTGTTTTTCATCATGAGACACGCTAATGGCGCAAGGGTTTCTGCATTATTATAACTATCTTTTCCTACACCATTTTGCTTTTTTACAAAAAGTTTATCAAAACAATCCAAAATACAGCTAACATCGGCTACCTGAACTGGCTGTTTGTTTATTAAAGATCTACTAAGAACAGTTATATACGCATGAAGATGTTCTAAAAACTTATCAGTATAATCGTCATTTTGTATTTGCAAATTAACACGCATACGATTAAGCTCAAGATGGAAATCATTATGGGACAATAACTCATTACAGTCTTCAATTGCAGCAGCTCGATCATTTTTTTCTCGCACATTACCCATTTCAAGCAATCGTTGCGAATTAAAATGAAACCATGTTCGTAGAATTGTTTTATATTTTTCCTTTTCTTTTAGAAGTGCCATACATTTTTTCTCATCAGGTTTTTTTTTACTAACATGATCGTCGCATATATTACAATATGTAGCACATATGCTGATAAGATCATCTCGAACTTCAGGTTTTATAGTACTAAAATCATACTGGACAAATTCTACTAGTGATTTTCCAATAATCTTCCATAGAGCCCCCGACACTGTCAGATCGCTTTGAAGCAACTTAATAAATTGTTTATTTAAAAAAGGAATGTTGGAATAGCCCATTTTAACCATCGATGCTGAGGCATAGATCTGAACCAAAGGCGGTATATCACATAGATTCAATATTTCCGTAAATAAAGGTTCTGCCTTCTTTTTTCCTTCTACCAAATTCACTATGTGGGCATACACATATGCAATTTCTGGGGGCACAGATCCGCTCTCTCGTATATTCGATAGTTCCTTTTTAATATGATTCATGTACATATCATCAAAAAATTCGACCTTATCCATTGTCTTCAGAAAAGGGAATAGCACAGCATGCATGCAAGCCTTCTCGATATCTTTCTTGGTACCATTGCCCTTGAACAGCTGAAGCACAGCATATAACCAAGGCCCGGAAGCCTCCCAATGCAAGGCATCATTATGCTCCCATGCCTTTGTATAATAATTATTTTTTTCTACGTTATCTATTGTCATCTCTGCCATTCTATAATACATATGTCCAAGCAAAGTTCTTATCTCATTATTGCACTGTTGCTTAATTGCCGCCTCAAATTTCTCAATAATATCTATTTTTACGCTATTTTCAAGAGTATCAAAAGGTTTATTTTCACCGCATATATGTTCTTTTATTAAAAAATACAGCTCTTTCACACCAATAGCATTAACCATGATCTTCAAAGCTTCATTCTCACCTTCCTCTGCCCGTATAATAATAGTATCTAGTATCGTTTTTTTTGCTTTTGCATCCTGAATTTTATCCAACCATTTTGCCGCACTCGTGTATTGCTTATTATTGACATAATACCGGGCAATTGATTCATATTCTTGTAAAAACCATGATTCAAAATCGACAATCGCTTGATGAGGTTTCTTCCTCAAATCTTCCATAATTTCTACCACTTTTTCTTTGTTTACCATATCCTCACATGCACGAGTCTGCACCAACTTTTTGAGCACGCTCGACAAACATTTTGTAGAATCTGTATCAGATCCGGATAATGTTTCATATGCAGCATAAATATCGCGCACTGTTTCATAATCCAAAAAAACTGCATTATTTTGGAGAAATGCTTCACAAACAGTTCTCAAATAATGTTTGTCTTGCTTATATTTTTCAGACAAACGAAGAACGGCAAAAGCTTTTTCACTTTGGTCATACTTTTTTTGCGCAAGACAGTATAAGATATATATATAAGAAGCATCCACATTTTCCTGCTCTACTGCCAATAAAAGTTGTTCCATTTGTACCGGTTTTGGAAAGCATATCTCTTTGTTATTGCGCAGATATTCTGCAAAATCTGCATACGTACCCTGGTTAAACTTTCGATATATTTCAGTTATTTTTTGTTTTTCTGTCGCCTCTTGCCATGAAAATTTATATATATTATCAACACGCATAATACAATTTTTTAACAGTTTTTCCTTTGCTTTATTTAGCAGCAATGCGCCATACTCCTTCAACCGATTCATGATACTGCCATCAGGGTCTACTAATTTCAACTCCTCTTTTGCCCTATTCCATACATCCTGCTCGTGCAAATTTTCAGGTACATATTGCTGTAAAAGAGTACACAACTCATCATTATTTTTACTTTCTATAGAACGCACTACCAAAAAAGCAGTCATCTCTTTTTTGACAGCAGGATTTTTATGTCGTGCATATGGATGCAAAAAATCGACAACCGAAATCTGTGCCTGTTTATTTTCGAATAATTTCTGGCACCATTGTCTCATAAACTCAAAATTTTGTTCATGCGCCAAATGATCCACTATTTGAGGAAAAAGCTGGTAAACATTATTCCATACCGCATAATCTTTATACGATGTGCTATTTGTATTAACCGTGCGGACAAGTGATCTTACCAAGTTATTTATTTTTTTATACTCATTAGTCTGAAAATATGCCTGAAGAGCAAGCGTCTGACACAACAAATCTCGTCTGTATGGACTTGATTTTACAAACAATTCGTCTGCAGCCTCAGCAACTCTTGCATAATTTTGCTGATGTCCATTCTCATCTTCTGGATAATGATTTTGACAAAACGCTGCATAGTGTACACGATAATGAAAATCAACATACCAATGATCATTACGAATCAAAGGTGCATGAGGATACAAATCAAATGCCTTATCATGCAAGCGCCACGCCTTCCCACTCCAAGACATGCTTTTGAGGTTATCCTGTTCTTCAATTGCTTTATCAAGACATACCTTGCCAACATCCAAATAAAGGTCTCTTGGTGACAATCCCTGCTTTTCATGTCCTAGTAATAATTCTGAATAATGAGATAAATTTTTCTCATTAAATTTCAAACATCGTTGCCCTGCTGGAATGATATAATACTCCTTATCGCCACCATGCGCATTCAAAAAAGAAAATAGTACATACCAACAAAACAATCTCCCTAATCCGTACGTTTTCGTATTCACGTGTCCACCCATAATAAATTTTATCTAACATTATCGTTACAAATCGCATTCTTCATAAAAACGATATCTCACTTCTTCTATATATTTTTCAACTTTTTCGCTCAAATTTTTACACGATGGATCAGCCTTCAATATTGCTAATAATGATTCTACACATCGCTGCGCTGCTATATTTTTTCTTTGTTTTTGTGGAGTATATTCTAGATACTTTTCAAGATATTCCACTCCTTCTGTATATTTTTTATCCCCAGAAGCTTGCACCAATAGAACTAGACATGCGGGGGGATATTTATACTTTTTTCCCAACTCTTGCATGAGAGAAAAAGCTTTTTCATGCTTTTCCGTATCATAATCATTCATCGCACAGATAAATAATTTTTCCTGAATTTTCAGTTTCATAATATTCTTATTATCTGCCTCGAGGTCAATCATGTATGGATATTCTTTTCTGTACAGTTCAGCCCACTGTAATAAGGAATTTTTCCATTCCGTAACTTCTTTATTTATTGTTTCTTCATAATATTTTTCCAATGCAGGAAAAATTAAAGAACATCCATTGATGACAGCATTTTTGCCATAATATGCAATTTTTTCCAAAAGCCCACCGTCAGATAATGAACCATCTTTCCAAGATGTACCCCGTTGAGCCTCATTATATAATTTTTGCATATCTTTTATATCTTCATCCAGAGGCTTTGGGTCTTTATGATTAAGAAGGTTTTTGATGTTATCGGCCATAACAAAACCATTAGCAAACTCTTTTTCTACAGACTCTTCAGGATAGTTTGATGGATGTTCCGTAAAAAAATGGTATAATCCCATCTGATGAGCCAGAACCAGACCAAATGCTCTACTTTTTAGTTTCTTATCCCCACAACATGTTGTATAGTCTTTAAGCATTTTCCATGGTTTATCTTGTGCTATCAATATATTACATTGATCTGGCAATAAATACTCACTTACAATCCCTCGCCCCTTATCCTTTAATACCTCTTCAATTGCATTCCCTATGTCTGATTTGAGAAAATCGGTAATATATTTCTTTATCCTTACATTTTTTTTGCTGTGTCCTGCCTTATCATTTAAAATATCCTGAATACCTCTTGCCAATAGTTCAAAGGGAAATAATAAACAGGACTGTCTTTTGATATATTGGCATATAAGTTGGCTTGCCTTCTCTTTTAAATTTTTATCCTCTTCATAGACGGATATAAGACAATCGATCACATCATTCATATTGTTCAGTACAATAAAATTACCCTGTACGGCAGAATTAGTGCCCCCGCTCAAATAATTGTAAGCTGCAAAAAGCTTTGCTGATGCTGATTTCCCTCTCTCAATAGCGAGGCAAATAAGATTACATCCGAATTGCTGCGAATTTTCGCAAGGAACATCATAATAACTTCTTCCTATCTGATACATACATTCAGCTTGAGCTGGGGAAATATTTTCCAATGGTAGATGTGCTAGTCCCGCTTCTCTGTTATAGATATCTGGATTTTTTCCATAATAAAGTTCTTTATACTTATGATAATTTTCAAATATCATTTCCAGATTTAGCAAATTGCCAAGAGTTGCTACTGTTTTTATCAGTTCCTCCGCACCTTTCTCCATGATTATCCCCTTATTTGAAAACATTTCATGTAAAATGTGGGCATATAACATTTTGACTATTGGAAACTCTTTCTCAAGCTTATTTTTATGAAGATATAGGTACATAGAATTTAACGCTTTAAAATATTCTGCCGCGTCTGCATATCTTTTCTGCCTCAGCTTAAAAGTTCCCATTTCTATCAATGCAAAACTTGGCCTTTCCGGATCTGCTATATGGTGACAAATAATTGCAGCTGCAAAATCTTCATCTGCTTTCACACCCATTTTGTTAGCATGTTGACCTAATTGCAAAAATACATCGCCAAGCTTTTGCACTGAATCTTTTTGCAATCTTTTTAATAATTCAGGAAAATTTTTTGCAATATCTCGCAGTAATGTTATAAGCCATAGCGAATCTTTCACTTTTATGGGACATTGTAACTTATCTTTTGCTTCCGCGTATATACAACAACAATCAACCAAACATTGTATATCATCACGTACGATCATATCTTTTTTGTTCTCTTCAATATATTTATTGATTTGTTTGATATAGTCCTGCAGCTGCTCTGAAAAATCTGGCTCATACGTATTATTTTGTAGCTGCCATCCAATTCGTAGGCGATAAAGATCAAGCTCAGGGGTTTCTTTTATAAGCTCTTTAATGTCATCCATTATGTTTTTGTAATTTTGATCTCCCATCAGCAAATTACACATTAACCGATCTCTGCGAAGCTGATACCATGCCTGTTTAATTTTTTTATATGCGTGCGCATCCGTTTCTTTTGCCGCCAAATACGCAGGAAAAACTATACGACACCCGGCCCATGTTAAGAAATTTTTATTCTCTATGATATTTTTACTATTGCAAAAATTTTCTGAATATTTTGCCAAAGATTGTTCATAAAGACTCCATAATTTTTTATCCCGAAGCACTTCACTCTCGGCAAGAGTAGAAAAATGCATAATAAAAGCTTCATCATTCGCCTTATCTACACAAAGCGCCGATGCCAACATATGTATCCGCATATCACTGTTCATATGTGCCGTATAAAGAAGCCGAGCAAATGTATTTTCTATAATTTCTCCCTTACAATATCCGGCTTGAAGAATGAGGTACTTGACTGGTATATAACCTTCTCCTACAACTTTTTCTAAACTAAATAAATTCTCCGTATTAAAACATCGTACATAACGACTAAAATCATTGTTTTTCTTTTCCAAACTTTCGATAAAAGGAAGTTCTAAAATAAGCGCACATCCCGCTTGAATATTTTGAGTTACCCCTTTACCTGTCAATAGTTGAATAACCCTACACAATAATGCTTCAGGAGCACTTTTTGCTGTAGCATCTTTATTATACTGCCATGCTTTTGCGTAATATTTTTCCATTTTTTCACAACATGTTGTTCCAAGTCCTTCCTTAATTCCAAACTCTTCATCGCTCGCCAGAGCATAATAGAGATACCCCACTAACCCTTTTATTCTTTCATTGCCTTTTTTGTTAGCTATTTTTTCAAGCTCCTCCATATCATTCATCAGCTCAAACTTCTTTATGTTCTGCAGCATATGGTTACAAGCATCATTTTCCTCTTTGTTGTCTGTACCGGAAAAAAAATATTCGTGCAAAATTTTATGCATTTTTTCTTTTTGCGCAAAAAAATCATATTTTCTTATCACCATATCAAGCGCTTGACAATTACCTGCCCGTGCATGCTGAGCAACGGTATCTAAAAGTGTTTCTTTTATTTTTTTATTGCGTATTTTATCGAACCATGTACAGACATCATCACCATAAAATTTCTTCGCGATGTACTCTGTGGCAACTATTTTGTACTCATGTTGCAACCATGAAATCACTGAATCATGCTTTGCCACCGGCATCTTTTCTTTAATCTGTTCAACAGCACTTACTACGCCTATTCTTTTTTCTGATTTTTCTTTGTTTATGGTATATTGTTTGATATATTTCAATACCTGATTGCCATATAACGCTTTAACAGATTCCTGATCTTGTTTTTCTGCATATTTTTCAAAAAGTTCATTGTATGCCGTACAAATCTTTTCCACCATATCTCCGGTTTTCTCATCTTTATGCTGTAAAAGCGAAATACATTTTCCCTCCAAATAATAGATGTCATGGTTGTAAACAGTAGAATTTTCAAGTACCGCAAGCACATCATCCAAAGCAGCATATTTTTTTAGCACAAGGCAATGACGAAGGTACAAATATCCAGCATCTTCATTATCTTTACTTGCTTTCATCAATATATTTTCCTGCTGCTTGGAAAATACACAAGAAAAATTTTTCTGCTTTCCAACATACAAAGCAACTGTTTTATAATTATTGGTAGACACAGCATTTCTCATTAATGCCGGCATTACTTGTATGTTTTTATCCATGGGTTCTGCCTGTTGCTCTTCGGATCTCAAAATTTCCGCATACTGCACATAATACCGATCAATCCATGCGCGAATTGCTTTCAAATGAGGATGTTTTCTTGATAAGTTTTTGTACAATAATTCAGCGTCTCGTAAAAACGATGGCATATCCGATGCAACTACCTCTCCATCAAATATTTCTGGCAAATCAGCAAACATGATATTAAGAAGCATCTGTTGTTCTGATGAAAACTGTTCTTTTTTAGCCTTAATAATGTCACTAAAAAGCTTTTGGCAAAATTGAACTGCAAAACTATCTCTCTTTTTGCTCTGAGCATATGACTGTAATACAAGAATTTGACATGCAGGATCAGCAAGATGTTTGTTAGTACCTTTAATCATTAAATCTGCATATTCCTGAGCTTTTTCATAATCTTTATCGCGCATTGCAAGAACGAGTCCGATTCTTTGTGCATCATCAGAACCTGGTTGATGGGCAGCTTTATCAAGAGCTTCTTTAATACCTGGATATAATTCTTTGTTGATGGTTGCTAAAGTGTAATACCATCGTCCTTTTTCTATTATTTTTTGCTCCTCTGCCTCATGTATCTCTTTCAATAGCTCAACCACATGTGCATATGAATTCCCTGCCCCCTCCAGATTTAAAAGATTTACCACCAGATCACCATTTAATTGTAGGCCCAACTTGTTATACAATGCTCGTGCTTGCAATAACAAAGCATTACAATGAGACGAAAAATACCGTGCTATTCCAATACTGATATCTGCAATATTTTCGCATTTGAAAAAAAAGTTCTCTCGCCAGGAAATTTTTGTAGTTTTTGGAGAAGCATCTTTTAACGTTTGACTTATAATATTGACTATTTTGAGCAAACGCGTTTCTTTTAAAAAAAGTTTCTTTGTTTCCGCATCTTTCTTATGGAACTCATCACCATATAAAATAGCCTCCATCCCTGCAGTAAAAATATCGTGATTAGTCAATGGATATCGACTAAATATTTTCAAATATTCAGCACCTCGTAACAATATTTCTCCGCACTTGTCACGAAATTCCTGGTCATAAAAACGCTTAACCTTGGAAGACAAAAGCTCATTCTTTTTTTCTTTCAATCCTGCTTTTTCACAACATACTATTGCCTTATCCACATAGTGTTCTTTTCCTGTTATTTGCGCAGCAATAGTAAATAACGTATGTGCTAGATCAAAATTTTTCTTTTTATAATCATTTATTTCTCCTTTTTGCTTATAGAGCAATGTAAATAAGTTTTCCACATAATTTATCGCTCCCTGTTCGCCCGCATCGAGCGCAATTTCATATAAAGAAGAAAGCCATTCATTTTTGTAAAACTGAGCAAGATCATAATTAATATGCTTTATTTCGTTAGGATCCTCTACGTTATATTTTTTAATAATATCTATTGCACACAATGCATATGGAACGATAGGCGGTATAATCTTGTCCAGATTCTTCGCTTTTTTTACTGCCTCTTCCTGTCCAATCGCACATCCTCTTAATTTTGTCATAATTTTTTCATAAACAGACGGCACACATGATATAAGTTTCAAAAAATAGTTGCTCGCCTGACAAAAATGCCCAAGTCTCAATTGTTCAAAACCACCTTCTTTAACACATTGAATCCAGATATCTCTATAGGTACCACCTCTCGGCATCTCTTGCACAGCTATACTTTTTACCAAATTTTGTTGCAATTGATACGTCATTGGATTAAAAGGGGTAATCTCCGGAGAGATAAACAACGGCAAATTTGGCTCACCTACTTTTATTGCACTGTCATAGAAAAACCGAACAGCTTCTTTGTAAAAAGAAGAAAGCCCATCTGTATGTGGATCAATTTTGTAATTTTGTATAAGGTCGCTTGCACACCAGGAAAGCGGAATAATGTTTGGAATAATTATTTGCTTTTTTTCCGTCTTTTTTCGTCTTTCTATTTCCTCAATAGCACTTTTTTGGGCAATCGCATCACCTTGTAATGTTGCTATAAGCTTTTCATGACCACGAGGCATAGCTGATGCAAATTTCGAAAAATAATAGCTTGCTGGTTGACGATATCCCAAATTCAACCATTCAAATCCCCTTTTTTTTACCCGTTTACCCCATAACTTTTGCAACTCCTTTTCAGGCGGCATTATTTGATCAGCTATTTTTATATTGGTTTCTTGGAGTAATTCATAACTTTTTGGATTAAAGTCAGTCTTTGTTATTGCTTTTTCCATACCAAAAAATAAAAATGGCGCAAGTAGGCACCCATATGCAGTACTCCTGAAAAAAAATTGAATACTGCTATATCCCCACATACCCATAACTTTCAATATGTTCTAGCAGTTCTAAACCTCCAGATCTTGCCAATTTCCCCTGCGATAAAATATGGATGTAATCAGGCTGCAATAATCGCGCGACTGCAGGATAGTGGGTAACGCAGACAATTGCCATAGCTGGCCTTTGCACCCGTAATGCAGCAAGTGCATTGATAATAACCATAACCGCATCAGTATCAAGACCTGAATCAAGTTCATCAAGAAGTGCCAAACGCGGACGCGCAATAAGCAGCTGTAACAATTCACATCGTTTTCGCTCACCGCCAGAAAACCCTTCATTGACTGAGCGCACAAGAAATGCCGGATCCATGTGAATTTGGACACACAAGTCATAGACATATTTTTCAAACTCTTGTACCGTCTTATTTTCTCCCGTGCAAGCACGGTGCATTTCTTGTAAAAATGTTTGCAAAGACAATCCTGGAATAGCGGGCGGTTGCTGCATTGTTGCAAAAATACCGTGCCGCACTCGCGCATCAGTTGGGCTGTCTTGTACAGAACTGCCATCAAACAAAATATCACCACCAATAACCTGATACTGAGGATGTCCTAGCGTGGTCATTATCAAACTACTTTTCCCTGATCCATTTGGTCCCATAATAATATGAACCTGACCCGGCAAAACATGCAGTGAAACATTAACAAGCAACGTCTTTTGCTCAACAGCAACTGAAAGATTTTTAATCTGCAACATGTATTTTTCTCTATAAAAAAAGCGGCCACTTTCATGACCGCCTTTTTTTTATATTCTATAACTTTATACTATCTATCACCACCAACTTCCACCCTTTTTTTCTTTTTCTTTACGTGCTTTGAGAAACCCGCGAACTTGTCCATCAAACTTCGCACGTTTGTGTAACTCTTCAAATAACCATTCTTTTTTTATACCATCTTTTTCTAACTCAGTTATATATGGCTCAAGGCGGGTCCCTATCCACCCATCTTCAGAATACACTCCATTTACCCCCGCCTTTATTATCGCAACTGTTCGGCGAACCGCCTCTTCTTTACTACCATCACCTTGAGTGAAATCCTTTTTTTTCATGTGATCAATTAGCATTCCAACAAAATACCGAGCTTCAATGTTTTCCGGAGCTTTTGGGATATTGTTAAAAACATCCTCCCAGAAAGCAACCCTTGAAATATAAAAAGGCAAACAATGCTGACATATCATGTGATCCAAGTCAGGATCTTTCACCAAATCTGCCGCATACGTAATGCGCTCGCTCACATCATCGCCTTGATTACTGAGCTTTTGAATACAGGTCATTAAACCTTGTACACATGCAGTTCTACCTCCATGCACAATGAATGCGTCCGTTGATTCAAAGATCGCTCTCTTTTCACTGTCTCTTTTTTCGTTTTTTTCTTGCACAAGACCAAGCACAGTATCTTGTTCATTTTCTCCAGACTCAGTTTGTAACTCTTCAGTTGCACACACAAAACTTACCAAAAAAGCTCCACACACCATTATGCGCTTCATAAAACTTCCTTCTTAATAATTTTATCTCTATTTTTTTATTGTTCACGTACTTGCCCAATTCACTATTTTTTATATTTATTACCCTGCGTAACTTTTTAAACTCCTCATAACTATAGTAGCGACAAAAGATAGGGACAGTGTAATAGGGATTTATAAAAAATACAAGAAAATTGAGATAAATTTACATAATAAGAGAAAGCATATGAGAGAAAGAGATAATCCCTTCCTTTACTTTTGTCAGTGCATCATCTCGCAAATTGAGCATTCCTTGTCCATGCGCAGCAGTATATAATGCATCAAGGGGAAGTTTTTTGTGGATACAATTTCGAAGCTCTTCATTCATACCAAGCCACTGGAAAATACCAACGCGGCCCTTGGTACCTAAACCATCACACACATCACAGCCATCACCAGTATAACTTGCATGCATTGTATGGCCCCATGCATCAAGAAGTTGTTGTTCTTGCGGCAATAATATCTGTTCTTTTTTGCATGCATCACACAACCGTCGAGCAAGTCGCTGCGCAACAACGCCAATAAGCGCTGCATTAATAAGAAACGGTTCTATACCCATATCAGCAAGTCGCGCAATTGCACTTGGCGCATCATGCGTATGCAATGTACTCACAACCAAGTGACCGGTCAATGCCGCTTCAATAGCAATGTGGGCAGTTTGTTTGTCCCGAATTTCACCAACCATAATAATGTCAGGATCTTGGCGCAATAATGAACGCATGCCATGTTCAAACGTAAATCCTGCTGATGTATGTACCTGCGATTGTACAATACCATCAAGATAATATTCTACTGGATCTTCAAGCGTAATAATATGGCGATTGGGAAGATTAAGATAATTCAGGAGCGCATATAACGTTGTTGTTTTTCCAGAACCGGTTGGCCCGGTAACTAAAAAAAGTCCATGCATACGCTGAATATGAGAAAGAACATTTTCTTTTATTGTATGCAACATGCCCAACTGATCAAGACTAAGAACATGCGTTGTGCGGTCCAAAATTCGAATCACCACCTTTTCTCCATAGACAGTAGGAAAAGTAGCAACACGAATATCAATTTTATTTTCTCCTGAACCGACAAAAAATTTACCATCTTGCGGAATACGCCGCTGCGTTACATTCATCCGTGCAAGAATTTTTACTCGTGCAACAACTTGTTCTGCAATATCTTTAGAAAACGATTGCTGTTCGGCCAAAATTCCATCCACACGAAAGCGCACACGAACAAGCTGGGCATAAGGCTCTATGTGAATGTCAGATGCTCCTTGTCCTATTGCGGTTGCAATAAGATCATCAACTCGCTCAACTACCGATCGCTGATAAGGATGGCCCTGATTATTCATGATCTTTCTTTTCCTATATCTTTACACATAATTAATCGAGCCTTCTTCAGGCTCGATTAATTATATTATTCAAACTCATCCCCCGGTTCATATATAATCATCTGTTCATCTTCATCAAGTTCATGCTCAAGTTCTTTTCTTTCTTCTGAGGAAGGAATTTCTGGCGTTGCATAAATATCATCTTCAACACCTTGCGTAATTGATTTATCGTAAAATTCTTTAACGGCATCCTCAATTTCGGGCCGCAGACCTACCATAAACTGGACATCATATGAAACATTGTCGCCAATTTTTTCAAGAAGAGAGGGATCGTCGGGATTACTTGCAATCATAAAAAGAATATTTTCATCAACTTCTAAAGGAATGAGACCTTCTTGTAATAAAAATTCTTTGGGAAATTGGTGAAGGAGGTGCGTATTGAAAAAATGACCGATTACTTCAAAATAAGGCACTTGATAATATTGGCCAAGCGCTTCAAGCAATGCATGCTCGTCAACAAGTCCTTCTTCCACGAGAAACTCGTCAAATGCATCACTATCTGATTTTTCAAAAGAATCCGCAATTGCCGGCACTTCTTTTTCTGCCAACACTCCACGCTGTACCAAAATATTTGCCAAACCTTCTACAAATGTATGCCCTTTTTTCATTCCTCCCCCTTTTTTTGCTTCATCCCATTTTTAAACCTAATAAAAATCCTACCGCAAAACTAATCGCACCAGCCATATTTGACAACACAAGCTCCATAATCATACTCAACGGTGCTTCACTTATATTTATATCAGTTCCCAACCCTACCATTTCTTGAATATGAAGCCAGTTCAAAGAAATTGTTACGAAATCAAGTTGCTGAGCAACAAATAAGCAAACACCGAGCAATAAAATGGTGGTAATAACATTGCTATATTTTTTAATTAAAAAACCCATCAAAAAGCCAATCGTACCAAATAATGCTATATCTATGAGCATTGTGCGAGAAACATTCATTTTTTCCATAATATCGCCAACATGTGCTCGTTCTTTTACTGTTTCAAGTAACCCCGATTGGGTAGCAGTTTGTGTTGTTTCGGTCATGATATCCTTTCTTTCGTTATATACATGAGCACCTGAGGTACTTTGTTATTATCATTAGTATCAATCTCTTTAAGTATACTAGAGAAAAAGAGATGCTTGCAAGAAAGTTTTTATTTTTTAATTGAAACAAAATAGGGTATCCTTTCGCAGGATACCCTATTTTTCCTAGAGCATTTTTTATCGATTATTCAACCAACTCTTTCAAGCCCTTGCCCGGTTTAAATTTAGGCACCTTTTTGGCAGGAATAGACATTGGTTTACGCGTAACTGGGTTAATACCCATACGTTTTTGGCGCTGTATAACCGAAAAAGTGCCGAATCCTGTGAGTGCAACTTGCACACCTTGCTTCAAAGCTTTTCCTACAATATTAAGAAACGCTTCGAGGCAATCTTTACACGTGGATTTTGACTCCTTCGTCATTTTTGCCATTTGTTCGATCAATTTTGCTTTATTCATACAAATTCCTTTGTTGATACCCCATGGTAAAGCAAACAAAATGGTACTTACTTGTACACTATAGGTAGTACCAATTTTGTCAAGCATTTTGATTACACAATTTCTTTCTCTGGTGCCGAGAGCCGGACTCGAACCGGCATAGACTTTACAGTCCGAAGGATTTTAAGTCCTTTGCGTCTACCAATTTCGCCACCTCGGCAGATGCTCCATCGTTTGCACAAAGACACGTGGAGGCGGCACCCGGATTCGAACCGGGGATCAAGGTTTTGCAGACCCATGCCTTACCACTTGGCTATGCCGCCAACTGTTCTTTTTGCATGTCAAATCCCATCTTTTGGGCTAATGCATATATGCTAATCGTAGGAACTTGGCTGTTATCTTCTTCTTGATGCATCACGTAAGATAAATATGGTTGTGTACACGGTCCCTCAACGGGAAACCCTTTTTGGTACCATTCAGCCATTCCTCCTTCATATGCATATACCTGTTCAAATCCGAGCTTTTGGAGCGTTTTCACTGCATACGCGCTTGCACCGCACGCATAATTTGAACAGTACACGACAATCTCTGTTTTTTTATCTATAGTTCCAACATACTGTTCCAATTGTTCAAAAGGAACACTCACAGACCCCATAATATGGCAATCTTCATATAAATTTTCATCAAGAATATTAATAACTACAAGATTTTTCACACTTTCTGCCGTATCTTCTCGATTGGCAAAACATGCGGGAAGAAATAAGGTAGCAACAAGTAAAATTAATGTATATAGCATAATTATGGCATACCCTTATATATGTTTTATTTTCCAATAAAAACATCTTAAACATACCATAAAATCTGAATTCTGCAACTTTTTATGCGCCAAAAACCTCAACAACTGTTTTTTATTTTATCATTCTCGCTTTAAAACCACAGGTAAAATCATCATTACACATCATACCAAATCGTATAGATTTGGTTTCTTGTAACTGCTCTTTTGATATGGTTTCTACGGGATTTTGTGCATCAGCAAACCAGGCAATTGCTATCTTGGCCACCTTTGTATCATCAACGGTTGCGCTATTGTTAAAGGAAATAATATTCTGCTCCTGTATACCATTTTGATATATTACCCAGACAACTATTGGATTTTCTGCATCGTTATAAATCTGTTTTTTTGCCGTAAAAATAGACCCTTGGCTCACTACCAAACTTACCAAACTCATGAAATATACCTTTTTCAATAACAATTGCATAAATTCCCTACAACTTCCCATGTTTTTTCATAAGTTCAAATAACTCTTCTTTTGATATTTGTCTCACCCCCGTCTCATGCCCACGCAACGGCCCCACTGGCTCAAGGACAAAGCCCCCCGTGCATGCACCTTCTGTGGGAAGGCCCGCAAATTTCCATTCATTGACACCGCCCTCATATGCCCACAGATTCTTAAAGCCCATTTCATTCAAAATGCGCCATGCCTTGGCCGATACTGAAGAAAAATAACTACCACAATATACAACAATGGGCTGCTCTTTATTGAATGACTCCGCATATGATGCAAGCTCCTCAAGTGGTATATTAATACTTCCTTTTATACGACAATCATGGTAAAGCTCCTGCGCAAGAGCGTTAATAACAAGCAATTCTAGATGACCTGACATGATTTTCCCTCACTTTTTTCTGCATTTCTGGCATTCTTCTTTATTAGAATATCAAAAGCTGAAGTCAAAAGTGAAGGATTTATGCCAAAATTATTTATTTTTCTGGATATAAAACATGCCAACAGCCTGAGTTTCAGTATTTTTTTCAATAACCTTTTTTAACTCAGACCGCCTTGAGCAGAGATCCTTGCCTTGTAGTAAACCTTGTCTCAGATTTTCAAGTTCTGCTTTTTCTTGTTCATTATTGCTATTTTTTATTGCCTTATTAACCGTTGCTACCCTATTGAGTGTATGGGGTATATTGGAAAATTTGCCTCGTTCTGCATGAGAAAAAGCCTCTGGCAATTTTTCATCCAAAGAAACTTTATACGATGTGTGTACCTGGGCCATTTCGTCAAGAGACTGATGTTCATACCCAGAAGGGAAAGTCACTGCTAACCGATCTCCACCGTTCACGGCAATATCATATGATTCTAATTCAAACGGTGCTTCTGTATTTTCCTGACCTAATAAAATCTTTTTTTGTGAGTGAAAAACTTTTTTTACACCCCAATTATTTTTGTCATCTTGTGCTGCAACGGTAAATGATGCTTGACCAATAGCACAACAAATTGCTTTATTTTTCCACAAAACATACCCGGCCATTGAAACCATACCTTTACCAGAAAACTGTTTTTTCAAAGCAACATTAAAATTATCGCACACATTTTTAAGAATTAATTTAAGCTCTTCCCGTGTTCCTTGTTGTTTATTATTTTTTACCAAATCCTGTAGCCAGGTAGCTCCCATCGAAAGCGTATGATTTTTAATCTCTTTTTCCAGATTATCAATCAACTGTTCATTAATTATTTTTACAGCACCTCTTCCTTCCTCTCCTTGCCCCTGCACTATAACAAGATATGCAGGCTCATACGTATTATCTATCTCATGTGGGAAAATGCATGCAACCTTAGAATCTATCCAACCATCATTTCTGCAACGACAATCAACCTCTCTATCACGTAAATCGCTTGCGATAACACAGCCAAAATATTTTTTTTCTGCTTTTTTTTCAGTGCGCACTGCATCCTTAGAACGAACAATAGCAGAGGTTACAGAAGTAGCAGTGCTAGATAATTTCTTGGAAGCCCATGCTCGCCATCCTTGCCTTTCTTGACTCTTCTTCTGTGCTTGTTCTTTTTCCGCGGCTTTAACGCTATAATTGGAAGCAAAAATTAATGCAGTAATGATCATGAGGTTTTTCATAAAATTCCTTGAAGTAGTTTTGTAATCAATGCTATACAACTATTACCTCAAAATTATACGAACTTTTTTTGAAATAGCAATGATTTTAACGAGTATATTTTTATTTTTCTGATTTTTCAAACAGATTTTTTACCACCACCATCATACCTTCATAATACCCAGGGATTCTGGAGATAATTTCTTCTGCTACTTCTTCGTGATATGAATGAGAAGTCATGTTTCTATCATCAATGACTTTTAAAAAAAGATCATACATATTTTTTGTAAAATTCCGCCATCGAGCGCTTTTTGTAACACCGACCGTGGCGACGAGACATCAATTGATACTTTTTCTCTTTCTTGTAGATATAATTTTAATAATTTCCAAAAACCATCAATCGTATACTCAAACCGTTGAATGAGAGAGTCTTGACAAGATACTTGAAACTGAGAATATTTTTTTGATTCTTCAAGTAGATACATAGCCTCCTGGATTGTTTGTAATGCTTCCAAAATTGTTTGATATTTTTGTTCTAACTGCTGATTTTCCACAAAATTCCTTCTTCTACAATTGATAATCGCATTTTTTCAGGTATATGATATAAATCAACAACATCTATTGTGTAAGGAATGTGAGCACCTGCAAGGACATCTTTTACTTCCGCCACAGCAAGATTCGGTAATTGAGTTCCCGCATCAAGTGCTATATCAATATCTGATTGAGCTGCATATTTTCCTCGTGCCCGAGAACCAAAAAGATATATTTTCGCCTGCGGCAACAATGCAGCAACAAGTGCCATAATTTTTTGCTTATATTTTTCTTCGATTCCTGTATCCATACTTACTCCAAGCGACTCAAGCCTCCCACTTTACTCCGCTCAAACGACGCTTTAAAAACCAAAAACCCGATTATGAAATATATCGCATTGAGAAAAAATGCGACGGACAAATCTGAGTACGGAATAACACCTGTTGCAATAAAATTTCTTGTAGACTGAAAAATATAGGTCAACGGCAGCCAGGCACTCACTTTTTGCATCCAAAAAGGCAGCACCTCCACGGGGTAAAATATGCCACAAAATGGCGCCCATAACCAGGCAAACATCCACGGCAAAGATTGTGCTTTTCGCCCAAAATAAAGAACAAGTGATGCGTTCAAAAAGCCAATTGCCCATCCACCAATTAATAACCAGCACATAAAAATAGTAAATAAAAATATGGAAAATATGGAAAAAATAAAAATAGAGAACGCATAATACATTGCTATGATACAAATACACAACATGATCATAATTCGCACAATACTAAGCGCTAAAAGACCAATCACCCATTCGCCAAATTTAAGTGGTGTGGAAAACAGATTCATCAAATTACGTTCCCAAATTTCTTCCAACAAATTGGTCGAAATTTCTAAATTAGCTCGGTACGCAACCTGCCAAAAAAGAACGCAGATTACATTCGCAATTGCCCAGCTTGGATCAGCCCCAGCAGATGCCAATGCGATATTGCCAAAACCCCACACAATTAAATCAAGCAAGGGCCAATATGTAATATCAAACAAACGCATCAAATCACGCACTTGTAAATATAAATGACGATAAATAATGCCAACAATACGATCATATGAAAACATGGTTAACATTATGATTCCTTCTTCTTGCCCATGCGCGCAATGTGGAGAAAATAATCTTCTAATGATGGATTTTTTATAGAAATTTGATCATACGACACTCCAATGCCTGCCAACCCTGCAAGAAATGACGCAATTTCTGTTTCATCAAGCTCAATTTCAATAAATCGCCCATCAACACGGGCCGGAAGCGATAGCTCCTGGGCATACTCAACAGTTCTTCGTAACCCATCACCAATCATAAGTTCAAGCCGCGCTGATGAAATGCGCCGCGCCAAATTATAAGGGGTATCTATTTCGAAAATTTTTCCGTGCTGCAAAACAACCACTCTATCGCACACTTCAGTTACTTCTTGCATATTATGTGATGCAAATAAGATAGAGATGCGAGACAGCTGCTGCTGCTCAAAAATAAAATTACGCACCTCATGAGCAATATCAGGATCCAGCGCTGCAGTTGGTTCGTCAAGGAGTATAATTTTTGGATTTGCCAAAAATGCTTTTGCAAGCATAACACGGGCTGTTTGTCCCGCAGAAAGCGCCCCAACTTCGTGATCTTTTAAATGCCACAGTTCAAATTGGTCAAGTAATTCTTTAATTTTTTCTTTTCTTTTTTTGTCAGGAATCGCATAGAGTCTTCCATAAACGTCGAGATTTTCTGTAATAGTCAACCGCTTTGGCAAGTTAACATACGTACTGGCAAAACCAATATGCTCAAGTATTGCAGAACGGTGATCAGAAAAATCTTTATCAAAATACCGAATAGTTCCTGATGTTGGCCGCAAAGTTCCCAATAACATTTGTATTGTCGTCGTTTTGCCCGCACCATTGGGGCCAAGAAAGCCTAAAATTTCCCCCGGCTGCAAGCTGAAAGAAATGTCATCGACTGCAGTAAAAGGACACGGCCCTCTAAAAAGACGGCGCACTCCGGTCAGTTCATAAATTTTTCTTAAATTTCTGACTTCTAATACCGGTTGCGTTCTATTCATTTTTTTACACAATTTTTAACATAAAAATTAAGATATAATTTAACAAATACATACTAACAGGTACATATTACCTGTCCAGTATATCAAAAAAATAATAATTTGATAGCCCTAACTATTACTCTTCACCTTGATCAGGCAAACTCGCTTGTTTTATCATTTCTATCAATACTTGTTCTTGTGCAAATTTTTTGGCATCTCTGCGATCTTTTATTTTTGCAAACCTTGTTTCTGATTCTGGATATCCTGGCACTGATGACCCCATCCAGTTTTCTGCTCTGGTGCGCAAAACCTTTTCTCTTGCTCTCCAATATTCTTGTTCTTTTTCAGACAATCCGTTATACAGACCTTCATCCGTCAGATGTTCCTGAAGCTCTTCCAAGGTGTATATTTGTATGGTTTTTTCTATATCGGGTAACTTATACGGCTCTTTCTTTTCAGAGCATAGCAACATTTCCCCATAAAACATGGCAATACACCATAATAGCCTCATTCCATACTTCATAGTCACTCCTTTGAATGATCTGCCTTTTTCTCTCTCATTGCCAATTCCATCAATGCTGCATATCGCGCAAAACTTTCAATTTCTACTTTTTCATGGGATTGGGAAGATAGTTTTGCCCGTTCTTTTATAGTCTCTTCATGCATTTTCTGTCGCACGTCACAAAAATTTCGATCTTCGGTGGATAGTTCTTCATATTTTGGGAGCTGATCAGGTAATCCTGGGCCTTTAGCCCAACATATTTGTGGCTCTGGATGCCCTTCTTGTTTAAGCAATCTTATCGACTCCGGCGAGGGCGGCATGCCCACCATTGTCGCCCCACAGCCCATGGCAACACACCATAATAATCTCATTCCGTACTTCATACCTACTCCTTTTTTTTATAAAACCATTAATTTACATAACTTGCAAACAACGACTCCATCGAATACGTGTCCAAAAATCTATTGGATGTTTCAGAAGATCGACAATCCACCAGCCTTCGTCACTATCAATTGACCAAATACGAAACACAATGCGTCCGTGAATATGTTTTTCAGCAATAGGACCGAATACACGGCAGTCAGAACTGTTCAGTCGATTATCTCCCATGCACCAATATTCACCCGCTCCTAGTTCCACATAAAATTGGTCAGAAGAGTCCCAATATCGCTTTCTTCCTGATGCTATATCAAATATGCGATCAGGCACTTTAAATAATGAGCCGGGTTGTCTGAGATCCAGATTTCCTTGACTGTCATGAATAATTCTATTTTCTTCTATGCGATAAAACGGTTGCTCATTATACGATTTTTCTGGATCATATGATGGCCACCAACTCACATCCTGCCCTGCAGATAATCGCATCAACATGGAACGATCAACATTGCCATGCAAATATCCTTGCAGTTCTTGCTGTATTTGCTCACGCAGTAACGCCGGATCTTGTCTCCACACATGAATCAGTGGATACTGATTAAGGTACGGTTCATCTAATTTTTGTCCATTCAAATACACAACCGGTTTGCCATCTTCTATAACACCACGAACAATGTCGCCCGGAATACCAATAACTCGCTTGGTCCAGTTCTGTGGCCCCCAAACATATCGCTCAAAAAGAAACACAAATGGGTTTTCAGAATATGCAAACAAAGGTTCATTAAAGGCAATAATCTCTCCCCGCCGCGGTACACGAACTAAATAGGAGAATTTGTCAGCAAAATAGCGCTCACCAATAAGCATTGTCGTTTCCATCGATCCCGAGGGAACTTGGTATAATCCAAAACCCACAGTTCGCACTAAAAAAACAAGAAGTAATAATCCTATAAACTCTGCAACATTGCCTAAAAACGTTTTCTGCTTTCTATTCTGCTGTTTCATCGCCATATAAATTCCTTGAGTCCTATCTAAAAATGAACAAATATTGGTGATAGTATACTATATATTTTAAAAAAACTTAAGAGGTGAAAAATTATAAAGAAACAACCATCCAAAAATTAGCTTACTTTGTACATATCAAATTGGACATTTTGTTTTCATAGAGTATATTAAAATGTGTCCGATATAAATAGTTATTTTATAAATATATAATAATAGAGGTTTTTTATGAAAAGTTTATACATAGCTGCTTTGGCTTTTGCAGTAACAGCTGTTGCTCCAACATACACCATGAATGGATTTCTAAAAAAAGCTGCACCCATTGTAAAATCAGGTGCAAAAGGTGTAAAAAGATTTGCCATAGCAGCCATTGTCCTTGGAGGCTACGATTATTGGACTGATTCGATAAGAAAGAAAAGAATAGAACAGTATCCTATGGAGATACGAGCTCAAGAATGGATACAGCATAAAAAAGACACAGAAAATGATTATATAGAAACAACCGTTGGACAGATCCTTGATCAAGAAAAAAAAGAGCTTAATGAAAAACCTTTCTGGAACCGACCGATCGATGGCGCACACAAAATTGCAGGACTCATTCTAAGAGTTCCCTGGTTTATTCTTGAGGGTCATCGAATACCATTGGATATAGCTTTTGGAGGACTTAAAACAACGGAGGCAAGGCTGCCAGCGGGTTTATGTGGCGACCATGTTCATACACTTCAAAATGAAGATGCGACCCATCTTTGGTCTTCTTTCGAATAAATCCAGTTTCTCCTACTTTGCCTATAATGGTACCTTCTTTTACCCGCTGCCCCTTGCGCACAACAATGGCATGCAAATGAGCATACCGCGTTTTCAGTCCATTACCGTGATTTAAAAGAACGGTATTGCCATAGCCGGAAATAGCTCCCGCTTGTTCAACCACACCATCTTTTACTGCTTTGACCGGCGTCCCTTTCAAGGCTGCCATATCAACACCATAATGGAAGCCCCGGGAACCATCTTTTTTTCTTCGCGGTCCAAAGAGCGAACTTACCCAAAACTGGTCACGATCAATTGGCCAGATAAGTTTGGCAGCAAAAGAAGATCGCTGTGCTCTTTTTTGCTGTGGCTTTTTTTGCACTGAAGCCGGTGCATGGTACCCAATTGATGTTAAAACTTTTTCTTTTTGCTGTTCATGCATAACAGAGTCAGTATACTCTTCCCATGCATCCTGATTAATGTGCCCAAAAAGTCCCGTCAGGGCATTTTCCTGAAAATAATCCCATGCTGATCCTTTTAAGTAACGGGGATGACGATTGAGTAACAACAATGTGTCATCAGAACTTTCATCAAAAATACAGGCAAATTTCCCATTTTCCTCTTCATCAGAAACATACATTTTTAAAAGATCCTGTATATTCTCTATGTATCGCGTATATTCTTGTCGCAGAGCAACATACTGCTTTACTTGCACGCAAAAAAAACGGTACTCTATCATGAGCATAATGCTCAAAAGTACCATAATCACGCCACTGCCGACAAAAAATATCCACGCAGTATGGAAATGCTGTTTAATGATATATCCCCACATTCTAAAAATTTTTATTATATTTTCCGCAGTACATCATCAGCTACCCACCCTACATTACTTCCACTGCGTATTTTATACCATTTGTTTTTTTCTTCAAGAATTTCCACACACGTTATCGCATCAAGATTAACATGTTTTTGATAATCAATATCAGGACCGGCATACAGCGCCACATTCGGCCGCAAAGTCACTGCAGTTCGCGTCTGCCGTTCATAATATCGCACACAAACACATACTGCTGCAATCATACATAGCTTTACCAATGGTATAAAAAAATACCATCTCCGTTTTCGAATATACACTGCACAAAGCCACAAACTGTACCAGATAAACAGCACCATCAACTGCCATCCAAAAAGCGATGACAAATGTGCCATCCGCGATAGCCACCGGTACCACAAAGGCATTGTATATGAAGTAATTCCCTGTTCATTAAGATGTGCTATTTGCTGATCAATGTGAGCACACATATTTTTATCTGCATGCAATCGCGCACGGAGCCACAAAGCAAGCGCCTCTCCATATTCTTTTTCCTCATATTTACAGTTACCCATCGCCAATAACACTCCTGGCCCTTTGTTGACAATTTTTTCATACAGCTCATAAGCATCCTGCCACTGCCCAACTTCATATAGCTGCTGCGCTTGCAAAAAATTTTCTTGATCATGACCAAATGCTGAACACCATGACAATAGTAAAAAGAAAATAAAGGTATACATATCAAAACTCCCGTTCACACCATGCAAGCCATTCACGTGCCGCGCAGAAGAAAAGTTTTATCGTTTTTTCATCTGCTCGCTTGTTGCCAAATGCATATGCACCCATTTCTTGTACAAATGTTTCCCACCGTTCAAGGATATCATAAGACATATTTTTATGCTTCAAAATTGCGGTAATATCATCCAAACAAGCTTGAGATGTTGAAACCATTAAACGATCATGAATAAGTGCAATAAAAATATGATAGACTCCTGCTGCCAAGCGTTGTACCTCCTGTTTATCCAAACTCGTTCGTGCTTTTTTATACGCATTAATATACCGCGCTTGTGCCGATGACAAGTAAAAACGGCGGCGGCGGTAGCCAACAATGCTCAGACCACAACATAAAGGAATCAATAGCATTGAAAAAAATATGCCATGAGTCAATGGTGTCCGCTCTTGGGGTATTGCCCAATGGCCAGAAGCCAGCATAAAGGTAGCAGGAGAAATTGGCCCACCATGCGTATTATTTTCTGATATTGTCGACGCTCCTGTAGTATTTGTTATTTTATTACTGTGCGATGCAGCATGCACCACAATCTGTAATAACTCTGTTGTTAATGTTTTGTACTGTTTGCTCACAACATCGAAATAGGTGATGGATTGTGGAGGAATTTCATATGTTCCTTCTGTATGCGCTTGCACAATAAAGGTATATTTTTTTGTTCTTTCAACACCACAAGGAAATGGAGATGTTGTCGTCTGTTCAGATGGGTAATATTTTAATGCTGACGGCATCCCTCCCAGATCAAAAGCACCAAGGCGCGCAAAATCAGTTTTTCCCGTCAGAGAAATGTTCAGTATCATTGCCTCTCCGGCATTCACGGTTGTCGGTTCTATAGTTGCCTGAAAATCAGTTATTTCACCAACAAATGCAGGTGCCTGACTTTGCACAGGTAATGGTGCAACTTCTATCGACACTCCATTAGAATAAAATCGCTCATTCATTTGCGGTATATTAAACAGGAGCGAAAATGCACCCCATTGTTGCTGATGCGGATTATTGCGCATTGTTGCTTCAACGCTACATGCAGGGAGCGTTAACAAACCTGCTTTTTGTGGATACAGGTACCATTGCCACTGTGCAACATGCTGCATGACACCATTACGAACTTCTTGTCGGACAACCCCTTCTTGTATATCGCGGACCGCAACTGTCTGCGTATCTGGCAAGCTGAGCTGCCTCACTGTTGCTACCTCAGGATCATAAAAACATTGCAATGTACACACAATTTCTTGCCCCACAACAACCGAATCTTTGTCGACGCTAAAAACAACCGCAATCGGTTCTCTCTGTGCTTGTTGTTGTTTGCGCGTTTGTTTTGCCGGCTGCTGAATAACTTGCTGGTCAGCTACCGTTATCGTCAGGGGCTCTGACACCAACGACTGCACTGTCGCCGGTCCAATGGTATATGTTCCCGCTTTGTCTACGCGCATTTTGTAGGTATGCGCAACCGATGAAACACCGTTAATAGTACTCATGCGCACACCTGTTCGAGCAACTGCAAACTGATCAAGCCCTTGTATTTGTGGTGCATGCATTGAAGTAGCACTATTATGCAAAATAACCTCAAGCATACATGGTTGACCTACACCAATGGTAGAAAGGGGCCGATTATGCATATCACATATGCGAAGTTCAAGGTACTCTTGAGCACCAAGACATGAAAAGAACACGCATATACTCATGAAAAAATATTTACCAACAATGTTCATAGGTATCTGATCCTTGCTCATGTGCAACCGCTGCTCCTAAAATTCGTTTATTCACTGCTTTATCTTCTTTATCTTGCTGCGCAAGCATATAGGCAAGCCATGCATCATCGGGCTCCCCTCCTTGATCTTGCTCCGCTGCATTAGCTTGTGCCATTTGTCCAGCACCGGCTTTTTGCCCCGCCTCACACGCAGCTTTCTGACCAGCTTTTTGGGCAGCTTCCTGAGCAGCTTCTTTGGCTGCTTTCTGGGCCTGTTCTTGTTTTTTTGCGGCTTCTTGTTTATTCTGATCAGAAGGTTTTTGTCCAGGAGATTGATCATGTTTTTTCTGTTGCTCTTGAGCTTGTTTTTGTATTTGATCTTTCATAGCATCATCAAGTGCCTCCTGATTCTGCCGCTCTTGCTGCTCGGAACCGCCATCTCTGCTGTTCTGCTTTTGGTTCTTGTTCCCGCGCTTGTCACCTCGCTCCTGCTTGGGTTCGGACTGTTGCTCCTGCCGTTCATCGCTCTCTTTTTGCTGCTCTTCTGAACTGTCATCTGACTGTTCTTGATTGTTTTCTGACAATTGCTGCTGATTTTTATTTTTTTCTTTTTGCTTATCATCACCATTTTTTTTCTGTTCATCCTGTTGCTGATTTTCTTGCTGTCCATCCTGTTCTTGTTGTTCATTCTGATTTTGTTCTTGCTTATCTTGCTCCTGCTCTTGTTTTTGTTCTTCCTGTTTTTGCTCTTCAAGCTTTTTCCGGACAACATCTCTATTAAAAATTGCATACTCATTTTCAGGATTAAGTGCTAAAGTTCGATCGTACCACGAAAGAGCTGTTTCGAGATCCTGTTTGCCGACAGCGGCATTTGCACAGTTATAACATGCTTTTTCCTGGCGCGCTTCATCCAGTGATACATGCTCTGCTGCACGTTTGAAATAATTGTATGCACGATCCATGTCATTATTCTTATACGCAACTACCGCCTCATCATACAACACCTGAGGATCATCATGATGGTCCACAAGCAAATCTGACAGCAATGCATCCGCCTTGTCCCACTCATTCGCCTGCGCAGCAGTTACGGCTTTGCCATACACAAGATGATCTTTGAGCGTATAGGCCTCAATGAAACGAGAAACAAAAAAAATGACAATAAAAAGTACGTGATTTTTTTTCATAATAACCACTCAAGAGCAAAGCAGATCAAACTAACCGCAACAAAATAAGGATACTGTTCTATTTTTTGCGAAATAGACGCATCCTCATATTGTTCCTTTTCATGTTTATTCACCTGCGAAATAATGGAACGCACATCGCTCATATCTGCTGCCATGGGCATATACGTACCACCAATATCAGCAACTAATGTTTGTAATTTTTGTTCATCAAGGCGTGAAATAACAACGGCGCCCTGCGCATCTTTTTGATGCCCTTTTGTATTACCATGATCATCATAGAGAGGAATTGGCGCCCCCTGCGTTGTGCCAACACCGAGTGCAAAAATCTGTATCCCCTCCCGCTTTGCTTGTTCTTTGACTGTATCTAAATTGCGCGAAAAATCTTCTCCGTCAGTCAACAACACCATCAGTTTATTTTTTTTACCCTGCATCCGTTTGAGTGATGCGATCATGGTAATGAGCGCCTGATCAATCGCTGTTGTCCCTCCAGAAATTGTCTGAGCATCAACCGCATCCAAAAACATGCCAAATGCGCGGTGATCATTCGTCAACGGACATTGAATAAAAGCAGATCCGGCAAACAACAGGAGCCCCACACGCTCACAAGCAAGTGCGCTGACCAGATCCTTAATTTTTTGTTTGGCACATAATAATCGATTCGGTGCACAATCGGTCACCAACATACTTTTTGAAATATCAAGTGCTATAAACAGATCGCGTCCCTCTTGAATAACTTTTTCTTCTTTTTCTCCCCATTGCGGCCGGGCAAGTGCGAGCAGTAAAAATATGGTGCCAAAAATACAGAGCCCTGCTTTTACATACTGCTTTGTGCCAGAATAATGGAGGAGCAAATTATGGACAAAAGAGCCGGCCAGGGCACCAACAAATTTTTTCACTTTTTGCAACCGATAGAGAGCAAGCGTGCAAATAAGGAATAACAACGGCATTGCCCATAATGCCGTCTGTTTTGCATAAAAAAGTGAGAACAATGTTTCTTTCATAGTACAAACCATACACATGTAGAACACAGATACTCTATTGTCAACAACAGCAGCGATGCGGAAATCCATGGAACAAACCAGTCATATGTTTTAGTAAACAGTGGTGCATTCTGTTTCGTTTTTTCAAGGGTATCAATGGTATCATAAATACGCCGCATATCATCAGCATTATGCGCCATAAAAAACTGACCGCCCGTTTGCTGCGCCATGGTCGTCAGCAGCTGCGTATTGACTCGCGGTTTTTGTATAAGCCCATAAAATGGATGCATGACAACATCATCTTGATCACTTCCGATCCCCACCGTATACATTTTTATGTTCATTTTTTTTGCCACTTCTATCGCCACTGTTGGCTCCAAATCTCCTTCGCTCGGCGTTCCATCTGTCAACACGATCATAATTTTACTTTTTGCCTGAGAATTTTTTAGCCGATTAGCACCGGCAACAATCGCCCGAGAAAGCATAGTACCATCGGGGTTGACGATACCAATTTCTAGGTCGCCGACAATGCGCTGTAACAACTTTTTATCAAATGTCAGCGGACAACGCGAGACTACCTCTTTGCCAAAAATAACCAAGCCTAGTGCATCATCGTTTCGCTTGCCAATAAATCTAATCGCTTCCCGTTTGGCAATATCGCAACGAGTGCGAGACTCATCTTCATAATCAACCGCCGACATACTCCCAGAAACATCAAGAACCATCATAATATCAATACCTTCAATTGGCACCGTTGTTTGCGGATCGACAAGCTGCGGCTTGGCAAGAAGGAAAACCAAAATACCCAACATGGTGGCCCGAAGGAACGATATCAGATATGATACATATCTTTTTTTTGGCACAACACGTTTTGACGCATAGGATCCCAGTGAATAGCGATACACAATCGACTTACGCCAATATCTCCGGACAATAAAAAGGGTAAAAAGTGCAGGAACAGCATAGTACCATACCTGCGGATATGCAAAATGTATCATATGTTTTCATTCACTGATACAGAGCATTTTGCTCAACAAACCATGCATATACTTTATTTTTAAAACTTTCATCGGTATCACCTTCTCCATATATAAAAGGGGTCCCTATAATTACTTTTACCGGATACTCATTATGTACCCAAAACGAGTCCGGTGGATATACTTTTCCTACATTGGCAATGTAGACTGGCACCACAGGCATACCCGTCTTTTTAGCTAGTATAACAAATCCACCAAAAAAAGGATGCACTGCCCCATCAGTATATCGTCCCCCTTCTGGAAAAATCATAAGATGTCGTTTATTCCCATTGACCAGCGCAAGAAGTGTTCGCAATGATGCCATCGCACGTTTTGGTGACGACACATCAACAAGAACCGCAAAGAGCGGAAGCACCCATCGCAAAATGGGAGATTCCATAAGTTCATATTTTGCGAGCCAAATATGCGGCCCATGAGCAAGAATACCAGCGAGCGGAATATCAAAAGAGGATTGATGATTCATGGCAAAAATTGATGCTTTATCCGGAATATTTTCTGTACCAATTTGTATAATCGAGAGCAGCGAACATTTGAGTGCAAGCCAATAAAAAACATGGACAAACCAAAAAATAATACGGCTTGAATACCGCCTTTTTTGTGGTACACAAATAAAAATAAGAATGGGAATAAAGTACAAAGCCATAATACAAAGCAATAAAAAACGGGATACAATCGTACGAATAATAGTACCAATCATATCTACCCCTACTCATGTTCTTGAAAATCAAAAATACCATTATTTCTTAATATAACAGCATATTGATCCAGATCAAGTTCTATGTGGGATAGACCGCCGCCACTAACTCAACTTTTTTATTATCAATTGCTGCAAAAATTCTTGTTTGCAGGTACGCTCCCCGCCTCGCCTTCATCTGAGAACACATTATTATGTTTTCTTTTTCTTCTGTACCCTTTTTCTGCCAATCAGGTCCATAATAACACATATAACGCTCATCGCTTTTATATGCCACTTCTGCATCGATGTATTGTGCAACACAGTATGTCTTTATAGCTTCATTGTCATTTGTTTCTTGTACAGTCTTTGACTCAACTCTTTTAGAATAACAAAGCTCTTGCAGAAATTTTACAAATTCACACACTGTTTTAGTCTCCGCTAAAAATTGAAAGCAGCTCATAAAACTGCCCTCCCAAGGGTTTATACCAGCCCCCCGTAAAATTTCTAGCACTGGTTTTTTATTCTGTACAAAATATTCTATACACAAAAAAAACAATGAAGGCATTTGTTTTACTTTTGACATTTCCCCTTCTATAAAAAATTTATTTGCCCATACTGTACATGCAAAGTTTGGATTACCACTTAAAGCATATAAACATGGCCGTCCCATATTGCCATAAAATTCATTAATGGGAGCTCCTTTTTTAAGTAAAAGAACCGCCATTTCTGGAGGATAAATTTCTGCATCATGATAGTAAAGAGGTTCAGTAGCATAAAATAAAGCTGTCAGTCCACCTGCCATTCCTTGCCCATCTCCCTTAGCACGTATATTTGCACCATGTTTGAGAATAAGCTTGGTTATAGGGAAAGCATTTTTACACGTGGTCATCGAAACACAGTCATGCAAAAGCGTATCATCAATGCACGCGTTGTGTTGCAACAAAAGATGTACACACTGCAAAGATAGGCGCTCTACTGCGAAACGCAATGGAGTTCTTTGCCATCTCGCATTACTTTGAATTTTTTGTTCGATATCAATCGTATGATTTTTTAACAAAAATTTTACAATTTCAATTCTCTCTTTTTCTATTGCACACATAAGAGGTGTATGCCCTCCTTTTGCCCAAAAATTAGATATATAAATATCAGTACCGCCCATCCAGCGTTCTATATTTACTGTATTTAACCGATTTACAAGAGGGGTATAACCTCTTCTTGGCCAAACAAATATATCACCTTGAAACATTAATCCCATACTTTTCATGAGACTTTTCTTGGCATCCTTTGATACCAAATCTTTCACCTCTTCTATATTTCCTTTCAGACATGCCAGACACAATGTATCTATTTTTTGCGGAACACCATGGAATACATACAGATCTTTTTCTGCGCTCCTAAGTGTAATTCCTGTAACAATAACAAAACACAAAATTCCGCGAACAAAATCAATCATTTTTATATAATTCCTCAATTTTTGACGATACTTTTGGTGCTACAATAACTGCCTTATCAAAAACTATTTTTTCCCATCTAATCATATTTTATGCAGGGCAGGACGGATTTTTTAACTCAATTTTTTTGTTATCAATTGCTGTAAAAATTCTTTCCTCCAGGCAACTCTTAAGCCCGATTAGCAGATAAAACTTTTCATTTGCTTGCTCTTGTGCGCTCTTTTTTTGCCAACATTCTTCTCCCTGATAACAGACAAACCGCTCATGAATTTTATATTCACCTTCTGCCGCAACATATCCTGGTACAAAATTTTTCTTTATATTATCCTTTATATCATCACATTCAGCTATCTCTTGCGCAGTTTTCAGCCCAATTTTTTTGGAATGGCAAGCCTGTCGTAAAAGCTTTATAACCTCAGAAACTGTTTTGCGCTTCACTAGACGTTGAATGCAAAAATCCCGTACGTCGTCATTTACTTTTCTGCCAGAAATATCTGAAATAAGTCCACTTTTTTCCAAGACATTAAAACATAAGACACTCAATGATAACTCTTTTTTCGATTCTTTTTCTTTTGACATACTTCCTTGTCTAAATAATATTGATGCCCAGCTTTGACAAGTCGGTCTATCATTATTTTTTAGATCATATAAATTTGCAATCCCTGACGTGCTCATTTCATTGATTGGAGCTCCTTTGTCAAGCAAATAACATACCCTTTTGTATCTTAAACCATTTGAAAAAGCTGCAGAATACAAAGGAGTTCGTCCAGCATTGTCCTTAATGCGCATATCTGCACCAGATTTGATGAGATATTTGGTTATAGATACATCTACATTCGGAAGATCCAAGGTGCTACAATGTAATGGAGTAGAATCAGTATTGTCTTGCCCATTAATTTGTGCACCCTTATTTAATAAAAGAGTTACATAATCCAAAAATCCAGAAATTACAGCTCGATGCAACGCAGTTTGGTTATCTGCATTTGTTTGCTCAATATTAATTTTGGAATTGTTCAATAGAAGATTCACAATATCAGCCTTATCTCCTTCTATTGCACACATTAAAGGCGTATGCCTTTTTTCTAAGAACAAGTGAATATCATTATGCCAATCATTCTTATCCCTCAATTTTATGTCAACCGTATTCAATCCATTTATATCAACACCCTCTGAAATAAAGCTTTCCACTATTTTCTTATCCCCTTCAAAACATGCCAAACAGAATCTATCTACTTGCTGCGAATTACCATTAGATTTCTGCGAAGGAGTAATATGAAACCTATACTTTGACATCCATTCTGGACTAATATTGGGCCCCCAGCTTGTTATGCTTTTTTCTGCACTTTCCAACGTAATACTCGTAACAATGACAAAACAAAATATTCCGCAAACAAAATTAATCATTTTCATAAAATTCCTTACATTTTACCAATGTTTTTAGCGCTACAATAATTGCTTTACCAGAACTATTCTTTTTTATTCATCCTTTGATATTGTGGGTTATTGCAAGTCCCAGTTCTTGTGAAACTCTGGCATATACATAGTTTTCGCGTTTTGTCAAAAAATCACTTTTTATACCTTTTTTTTGCTGCTCATTCATTCCAGCTAACTCAGATCCGTAATAATAGAATACACGTTCATCTATGCATATTTTCGGCTCTTCCCTCGCATAAGCCACTACAAAATTTTCTTGAACTTCTGGCTTAATCCCCATATTAGATACCTGCTTTAGAAAAGTTATAACTTCAGGAACCGTTTTTTTATGTGCCAAATATTGAGCATACCGGCCGCGCACATCGTCATTTACCTTTGTACCAAAAAGATTTTTTATCAGCCCATTTTTTTCCAAAACTTCTAAACATGTGATAACTAATGATCGTTTTCTTTTCGGCATTTCTTCTTTGGACATCTCTCCCTGTTGAAACAATTTTAATGCCCACTCCTGGCATGCCTCATCTCTATTTATTTTTAATAAATACAAACTTGATATCCCTATTTTATTAATTTCGTCAATAGGAGCCCCCAATTCAAGTAAGCATTGTGCTGCCCTCGGAGCACGAATTTGCGAAATATCAATCCCAAGAGGAATAAACTCCTCTGGATTCTCGTAAACACATTGAGTAGCATGAAACAAAGGAGTTAACCCATCATTATTTTTAATGCGCATACTTGCACCATGTTTAACGAGATTTTGAATAATGCACAGATCTATTCCCTTAACATGTTCTCCCCATACAGCATAATGCAAAGAAGTATAACCATAACAGTCTTTTTCATTGACTTTCGCGTTGTGTTCTAATAAAAGAGTTACATATTCCAAGCATCCGTTTTTTACAGCGCAATGCAATGCAGTTGTTCCATATCTATTTTTTTTATTAATATCAAGAAACAGATAATCAGCATCTTTGAACAAAGCCTTCACAATATGAGTCTGCTCGGCTTTTATTGCACATATTAAAGGCGTATACACTCCTTTTGAGCACTCAAAGGTAACACTACCCTCACATTTAAATATGGGTAGCGTATTCAGATAATTTATATTGGTATTTTTACCCCATATCCCCAAATGCTTTACTCGATCCATATCCCCCTCAAGACATGCCAGACATATTTTATCTGCGGTCGTTGGAATGCCATCCACTTTATATTCAGGCTTTTTGGTTATTTTTTCTGCACCTTCCAGCACAAAACAAGTAACAATGACAAAACAAAATATTCCCCGAACAAAATTCATAATTTTCATAACATTCCTTAATGTTTCAATATGATGTGACTTTACTGACAAACTTTATCAACAAAAAGCTAAAAATACAAATTAATATTTTATAAAATATTCCATTTCCAGGAAACATTAATCTCTATTTTTTAAATCAGTTATCTGTTTTTGTTTGGTCAGTAATCAGTTCTTTTAAAACTTCTTTTGAAATTCTCTGCGATGTAAATTGCCGGCGTTTGTCAGCTATTTTACAACATTCAGCTTCTTTCTTTTCCTGACTCATGCTTTGCCATTCCGGTCCATAAAAACAGGCCAAGCGACTATCAATTTGAAATTTTGCTTCTTGCTCAACATAGTTCGGTACAAAAGTTTCTTTTACAAACTCATTCATTTTTTTTTCATGTACAGTTTGTTGTTCAATATTTTTTACACAATACAATTGTTGCAAAAATTCTATAACTCCAGAAAATTTTTTATACTCTACAGAATATTGGCTATAACAACCCCATACGTTTTTGTACGCCACAGTATCAAAATGAGTTATGCTCTGACCACTCTTTTCTAAAGCTCTGAAACACAAGAAAGCCAATGATGGTACTATTTTCGGGCAATTTCTTCTAGACATTTGCCCTTCAATAAGAAATCTTGATGTATATTCACCGTACTTGTTCGGGTGGCTTTTCATCCAATATAAACTTGGACAATCTTCTCGTATATTATATCCATCAATAGCAGCTCCGAGAGCAAGTAAACAATCTACTTTTCTAGCCTGAAAAAATTTTTTTCTTGCCGCATAATATAATGGTGTTAATCCTTCATTATTCAGCCTTTCCATGTCTGCACCATGCCTGATAAGCAATAAACTGTTTTGAAAACCGCTATAATGTAAAGGAGTACCGCCAACACCATCTTGTATACTGATGTCTGCTCCATGATCTAATAGCTGCTCGACAGAGTCTTGTAGAAAATCCTGTGCTACGGCAAAATGCAATGCGGTGCATTCCGCAGGATTTTGCTGATTTGGCTTGATATTTTTAGTACCCAATAAAAATTTTACAATACCAACGTCCTTACCAAGAACTGCACATATTAAAGGAGTATATTTTTTTTTGGGATATATATAACCAATATTAATACGATCCCTTTTTACCAACTTTTTTATGGTAACGGTATTCCATCCATTTATATCCACATTTTTTTTAACAACTAATTCTTCCACTTTTCTTTTGTCTTGTGCAAAACACACAAAACAAAGTTCATCTACCAGCTGAGGATTATCTCCAAGCGATAACACCATCGTACTTTCTGCGCCCTTCAGCGCATAACAACTCATAAAAACAAAAAATAATGCAGCTCGAAAAATATACGATTTTTTCATATAGTTTTAGTACTATGATAACCCTAAGACTTATTTTTTCCCTTATAAATCTTAGGTTATTGTAAAATGTTTTCTGCGATTTTTTAATCAAGTTTATTAATCAGCGGCCAATTTTTTTAAAACCAGTTCATGAACATATTCTTTGCGTTTATCCACTGTCTTATCTACCTCAACCATTTGATCAACATTGCTCATAAATTCCCATTCTGGTCCATAATAACAGGCCACACGATCATAGCTTTGAGACCTCGCTTCTTCATGTACATACTCAGATATAATTGCTTTTCGATCTTTTTGTTCCATTTCAAAGGCTTCAAATAACCGCTGCAAAGATTCTGTTGCTTTAAATACTGTTTTATATTTTGCCAAAAATTTAATATATTGCGGCCTTACATTACTATTTAAATAATCCGGTATCTGTTCTGATGGAGTTGGCTTCGACATTTCTCCCTGTACGAGAAATTTTGATGCCCATTCATTGGATGTCTTACCATTGTTTTTAAGTAAATATAGATTTGGACATTGTTCTTTTTTGTTAAATCCATCAATAAAAGCTCCTGATTCCAATAAATATGTCACTATTTTCGAAAAACATGCGTCCCTTTTCTCCACTTCAAAATCAAAACAATGTGCATGCCTTTGCGCCGCAGAATACAAGGAACTTAGTCCATCATTATTTACCATGTTCATGTCTGCACCACATGTAAGGAGTAGTGGAATATTTTGTAGGTTACTCCAATGCAACGGTGTATTGCCAGAATTATCAGGCATATTAACAGCCGCCCCATGATCCAACAAAATCTTAGTACATTCTTCCGATTTTCTTTGTACAGCATAATGCAACGCAGCTGCACCACTATATCCATTTTGCTGATTTATCACGATTTTTTCATTGCCTAATAAAAAATTCATTATCTCGGAACTATTGGCAGTAACAGCGCATATGAGAGGAGTAAGTTGTTTTGAACGCAAAATAATCGTAGGCTTAAATGATTTGACTTTTTCCTTTTCCTCTACGTTTTTCGTTTCGTTTATAAAAACCGTATTCAATCCATTTATATCTACGCCCTTTTGCACTAATTCCTCCACCTTTTTTTTATCTTTCTTCAGGCATTCCAAACACAAATCATCTATTGGTTGCCCATCCTTTCCCTGAGAATATGTTATCTTGTTGTTTTCATCCATAGCACAGAGATAAGGACACGTTAGCAACGCAGAAATAACCAATTGCAAAAAATAAATATTTTTCATAAATCTTCCACCTTTAAAATTTTGTTAGTATTTTGACTCACGGGGTAATTTTATCAACAAAAAATTATAGATGCAACTTTTTTCTCCACTCGTGCCTCGTGGAGCCTCAGGAAGAAAAAAATCTGAAGTTTATCCTGAGCATTTGTTATCATATTCTTTTCTTTACACATCCTTCACGAAGCCCTTTTGGCGGAGTGAAGGATATTAAAAAGCATCTTTTCCACATGTTCTTGCCGCTTTGCCATAACACTCACCGCTTCGGCTATTTGCTTTTCAGCGCTCATTTTGCTCCAATCTGGCCCATGATAACAGGCAACACGCTCATATGCTTGAGATGTCGCTTCTTCATGGGCATACTTAGATATAATTGCCTCGCGATCTTTTTGCTCTATTTTATATGCTTCAAATAACTGCTGCAAAGATTCTGCCGCTTCAAGAATGGTTTTACGTTCTATTAAAAACTGAACAACATTTGACCATGTATTATATGATTCTGGAGGACAAGACGGTAGTCCCACAATATTTCCTCCCAAAGCTTCTATACATAAAAAAGATAATGGTCGCATTTGCCTCGACTTTTCTGTTTTGGACATTTCTCCTTGTATGAGAAATGTCAATGCCAATTCCTTCTTTTTTGTGTCAGAATTTTGTTGTAGCATATATAAATTTGTAACTCCTCCTTCGGTATATTTGTTAATCCCATCGATAAAAGCTCCTGATTCAAGCAAGCAGGGCACTTTTTTATCACAAAAAAAAGGTGAAGATAAAGGTGAAGATATTGATACGGCATGGTACAATGGGCTCCACCCGCAAATATCCGCAATATTCATGTCAGCACCATATTCAATTAAAACTGGAACGTTCTCAACACAGCTGACATGTAAGGGTGTACAAGCACAATCATCTTGTATGTTAATGTTGGCACCATGATCTAATAACAATGGTATAGCCCATTTCTGAGAATGATTTATCGCAGCCATATGTAATGCCGTGCTTCCCCAATAATTTTTTCGATCCACATTAATTTTGCAATCAATTTTTTCTGCAGTTTTTGCCATAACTGCATGCTGAGCACATGCATTCTGATGATTAATGCCCCCCAGCAACGCTATCGCACTACCAATCTTATCAGCAAGAATTGCATACATAAGTGGCGTACCTGCTCCTAACCGATAACATTTAGACAAACGTTGGCCATTCTGTATATGATCAATGTGAACAGTATTAAGCTCATTGACATCAGCTATCTTTGACCATTCTCTTATCCCTTCTTCGTTACCTTCTAAAGACGCCAGGCACAATTTATCTATTGGCTGGCTACCACTCCATATCACCCATGACTCAGTATGCCCAAACCTCGCGAGTAATTGCCGCTTCTGCACCTGGCCTTCTTCAAGACAGTTTAAACATGGTACCTTTTTTTGCAGCGCATTATTTTGTAATTTCAAAGGCCCCGTTTTTTCTGCCCCCTCCAGCGCGGCACTTGTAACAACAATAAGACAAAATATTCCTCGAATAAACTTAATTATTTTCATATAATTTCCCACATTGGCTCGTACAGTTTCAATATTACAATAAACTATTATTTCCACCCTGCTCAGGGCTTATCTGAAAGCTACCGAGAATTAATTTGTTTTTTATCAATTGCCGATCAATGACGCTAAAGATTCTTGTATTTAAATATTGTTGACGACGCGCTTTAATCCGACAATACTGCATTATACTTTCTTTTTCTTCTGTATTCTTTTTTTTCCATTCCTCTAGCCCAAAGTAACAGGCAAAACGACCATCATACTCGTACGCCGCTTCTGCTTTGATATATGCAGGCACGAAAACTGTCTTTATAAAATCATGCTGTTTGCCTTCCTGTAAATTTTTTAATATTGACAGCAACTTTCTTATAAATTCATGCACTGTTTTGTTCTCTGCATAAAATTGAGCTTTAGACATCCAAAAATTGTGATATGCATCTCCCGATATTTTATTCTTGTCTTCCGGTTCTAAAGCTCTAAAACACAAAAGAGACAACAATGGTACTGTTTTTGTTTTTCCCTTTGACATTTCTCCATGGGTGAAAAAAATTGATGCTAGCATTTTATGTTGTTGATGAGTTTGCAACCAATATAAATTTGAGCATTTTTTTTGTACGTTAAATCCATCGATGGGAGCTCCGAATGCAATTAAATGGTCCATTTTTTTACATTGTCCACGTCTGATTGCTGTATGATACAATGGTGTTAAGCCTTCTTCGTTTTGAATATTGACATCTGCACCCCTTTCCATTAAAAAATGGAACATTTTCCCAGAAGCTAGAATGCAGCGGTGTAGAACCACAACTATTTTGTATATTAATTTCCGCTCGATGCTTTAGCAATAGCTGTACACATCTTTGCAAGTCTTTTTTTGCTACCGCAAAATGTAATGCAGTCAGATCTACAAAATTTTGCTGATTAACTTTGATATTGTCATGTGCCAATAAAAGCTTCATAATATCAAAATTATTAGCAATAGCAGAACACATAAGAGGCGTGTAAGAATTTGCTGCATAGTAATGAAAATTAGAATCTTCTGTGCTTCTTATCCCTTTCGTATTCAACCCATTTATATCGACATTTTCTTTAAGCAATTTTTTCACTTCATTTTTATTCCCACTAAGACAGGCTTTACACAATCTATCTATAGTTTCTGGCTCACCTAAAAATATATATTGCCCAGTTTTTTCTGCAGCTTTCAGTGCAGCACCTGTAATAACAACAAAACAAAGTATCCCTCGAACAAAATTGACTGTTTTCATACAATTCCTCACATTTGATAGATTATTGCACGCTATAATGATAAATCTTTGGTTTTTCCGTAGAACTGTTTAACAAAAGCATTTTTAAACTGATCATAGAGCGGTTTTAAATGAAATTCCTTTAACATTCGCTTTTGCAAATAAATCTCACGCTCACAAAGAACCTTCTGCCGCATTTGTTGCTTTTTTGTATCATCAAAACTGTCCCATTCTTTACCCCAATAACATTGTAGCCGTTCTTCAATTTTATGCTGTTTTTCATAGGTGATAAATCGTGACACAAGGCCATCAACAAATATTCCATCTGCAAAACTACCTATTATAAAAGCAATCTCATCTTTAGTGCGTCCAGTTTTTGGACAAAAATGTTGCATATCTTTTATAGATCGAGCAACTGTTTTATGCTCCGCTGAAAATTTGGCATACATATCAAGACAGGTACCCAATATGCCTTGTAACGTTGGATTTTTATGTATATCTTTGCCCAAAGCCTTTAAAGATAAAATGACAAGAGAATCTACATGGTCATATATTTTCGACATTTCTCCTATCTTTAAGATCCCTTCCGGATTTAATGGTCCTGATTTCTGCTCAATTGATATTCTATACCCGCTCAAAAACGGCATACCATTTTTATAATACTCATTTATGGGAGCTCCTTGTTCAAGCAATGCAAATACTGATACAAATGTAAAATTATCTTGTCTCTTTAGGCGATAGTAAAGAGGAGTTTCTTCGGCATCATTTTTAATCCTCATATCCGCGCCAGCATTAATCAGCTTTTTAATATATAATCTTCCAGCAAGATGTAGCGGAGAATTCCCTTCATAATCTTGAGCATTAAGATTCGCTTTGTATTCCAGGAAAATCTTAAAACATGATTTTCTTTCCTCCATTACATGACTCATCACGAAATGCACCCCAGAGGCTCCATTAGTTGAAATGAAATAGTGCAGTGGCGCTGAATATCTTGCCTCTATTCCGTTAATAGATGCTCCATACTTTAACAACAAAGACATTATAGTAGGGTTGCAAAGCATTGCCACAGCAGCCAATGGCGTTAAGCAAAGGTCATTAATTGCATTCACATCAATACCAGGATTTAACAATATTTCCTGAACTACCAATTCATTCCCTTGCAAACAAGCAAGCTTTAGTTGATTTTTCAAGCTTTGCTTATCATGCTTTCCTTTTTCTTCCATGGCATGCACAAGAGAAAGTGGTGCAAAAAGAAATATAAACATCTGAAAAAAAATAACTGATTTCATAAAATTGCCCATACTTATTAATTTTTTATCAATTTTTAATTTCATGGAACAATGGTATCAACAAAAAAACGAAAATTCAATATTATGTTTGTTAAAATTTTTATGCGTACCAGAACAATACACCCTTGTCTATTACAAAATTTTGATTTTTTCTTGAAATTATTTATTCAAATTTACTATTATAAATTTAACTAACGTGCCATTAAAAATTAGGAAACAGTATGCGCATATCATTTTTTACCTTTTTGATCACTATTACACTGATTACTATGATCCCCGCCTGGTGCTACGGCGCACCAAAAAAGTTTACCGCCATTATTGTCGATTTAACTGATGTACTGTTTACTGAAAATAAAAGCGGCTTTACCAAACAACTGGGACTAAAATCTCTGGCAAGCTACACCCTCACGCACTGGAAAAATCCCGTAGAAAGTTGTCTTGATATCCTGGAAAAAATGAGTAACGAAGAAAGCGTCAAAGGAGAATATACGATCACTTATAAAGGTCGAACCATGCCACGATGTATGTGCGAATGGCAGCAAGGAAAAAAAACGTATCAGGACGTACAACAAGAACTTGCCGATTTTATGAAACAAGCGGTTGCAAAAGGGTATTTCACGAGCAATAATGAATATGCAATTATCGAAACAATTTTATCACTATCGCTTGACCCACAACAAGTTCCATTCATTACCAAACCGATCACCCCCATGATAGAACTCATGGAAAAATTAAAAAAGGCAGGATACACCTTATACATCCTTGCCAATTTTACCATGGAATCTTTTGCAACACTGTCTCACGCATATCCCGATGTTATCACTTTGTTTGACGATATTGTTTTATCAGCACATGCACAAGCTCTCAAACCATCGCCAAAAATATTTCTTCATCTTCTTGAAAAGCATAATCTTAATCCTGATCAGTGCATATTTATCGATGATCAAGAAGAGTACGTGCAAACAGCAGAACAACTTGGTATCACCGGCATTCTTTACACAAAACCACAGAGTATACAAAAAAAATTACGAGCGCTCGGCATTTTATAATGGTAGATTTTTAAAATCTTGCTGATCATTATTCTGTGTCCTTAGAATAAGAGCACATATTTCTTCACTGCTCAAAAAAAAGGAATAGTATGCGCATATCTTTTTTTTTCACCGGTTTTTTATTGGCCAGCTTCGCTCCAAAAATGATCCAAAGCTCAGAGAAAAAAATAGTTCAAAAAACATCCAGTAAAAACTCTAAAGGCTCCATAGAACAAACTCCTCAAAAAAAAAGTAATACTAGACAAAGTGGCACCATCGAAAAAATATTCCTACCAAACCCAAAAACAACTCCTAAGACAAGTAAAACTGAATTGCAGCAAGTCACTGTCGACCCAACTGATCAGGGTAAGGACAAAATCGTTAAAAATAGAAGTTTATCACTTGGGCCTTTGTTAAAAAAGCTTGAGGCAAAAGCAACCGATTCGAAACAAAATATTATAACGGCTGAAGATATTGCAGATGAAGCAATATCCTCTCTTGAAAGACTGGTGGCGTATGTTGCTGAACAGCATAACATTGCCAATAAAAAACCAATCGAACAAGTACTCAAACGCGTGCCGAATGATCAACATAAACAGTATCTTGCTGCTGCCGCAAATCATGAATTCCACAAAAATCAGTTAGTGCAACAAACCACTACCATTCCTGGAACTCCTGGAAATGAGGCCTCAGAAACTCAAGAAATCAGTAGCTCTCAAAATAATGTTTCTCCAACTCAGAAAACCGAAAGCCCGGAAAATAGCACATCGACAAGCCAGGAAATCGTTGACCAAACCGGCGAACTGCTCGCAAAACTCAACTCTTTTGTGCTCAGCAATCTTTCCAATGACGCTCAAAAAAGTAGCACATCAGCATCTTCGCGCCTCAAAGGACTTCTTACTTCGTTAGGCGGGAATGGCTTACAGGCGATTGGTACAATAATATTGATCATTTATCAATTTCATAATTCTTGCGGCAATAGCCCATCAAATCCACCGGCATAAAAAAACCCGCCTGCAGCAAAGCACACGGGTTTATACATAGTTTTTAAAAGGCTATTTTTTACATCTGCTCAAGCGTTGCCAATAAGTCCATATCACGCGCATACCAATCAAGCAACTGTTGGCGATAATTTGTCATACTTATCCAATAAGAGACAGTTTTAATTGCCGCAACTACTCCCAAGGTTGCTGCAAATTTTGCTACCATCATACGCGCTAATGAATATGAGGCATTAGAATAATATGTTTGATATGCCGCTGTCCCAAATAATACTGCAAAAAATGTGGACAATCCTGAACGACACATTTTATCACGTAACCAGCGTACATATTCTTGTGAAATAGAGCCTTCATCGAGCGATTCAAGCTCTTGCACAACGGCATCGCGATGATTACTTACCATTGCCAGGTAATAGTCCCTATTATTTTGAATAATATCAAGCAAATAAAATTGTGGGTTGTTTGCTGCAACATAATAAAGCCAGCGCGGTGAATCGTACGAAAAATTTGATGCATCAATATCATTTGCTGGATCACATATTGGCACAACACGTTTTGGATATGCCCCTTCATTGAAAAAACCCTTTGCCACATACATGGCACACGGCAAATCTTCAAAGCCAAAATATATTTCCTGCATTCCAGCCACATTGCCAAAAACAACACAGCTGAGCAATAGACAAATACCATACTGCTTCATACGACACTCCTTATAGGTATCCCCATCGGGGGATAAAAGGTTGTAACATTCTACTTTCATTCTTCTGAAATTATTAATTTCTGTCAATGTGGAAAATACCGATCAAACTGTTCATGCACTTTTTTGACATACACATTGGTAAAAGTCACCACTGCCAATAGTGTGATTACAAGACTATATAATTCATGAAGCAAGAAGTCCCCTTTAAATAAGCTTTCTCTATATCCAAGAATATATAACTGCGCATGATCCATAATAAAAAAAAGTCCATTCAGCAAAAAACAGAGCGGATAGTTGTACCATATCATTTTTCCTGCGCGAACAAATGAGCCAAAAAATTTTTTCGAGCGCCCCGAATCTATCAGAAAAAGCGTGAAAAAAATAACCCAGGGGGATGAAAAATATGGATCTATCATCAAAAATAGAGCCGGCGTCTCCCAGGAATAAACCCCCATAAAATGAAAATGAGGAATAAAAAACTTAGTAAAAATAAAAAAATATATATGAAACAAAAACCATATAATGTGGTACAAAAATACATACCCGATCATATATAAATAATGCAAAAAATAGGCTTTATCTTTCAGCTCTGTAGAAGGACGCGCGGCGAGACATACCATCATAAAAAATAAAATATGAAAAAAAAATTCAGCAATTAGATGATCTGTTGTTGTTAAACCTTCTGCAAAGCTTGTTCCAAATTTCCAACTCGTCATTGAATGAATTCCCACCACAATCGCCAGGAATATAATAATAGCGATCAAAAAAAATGGCTGTGCAAGCACATAAACCGTATCTTTGAGTGATTTAAGCGTAAGCAACAGATACATCAAATACTTTTTGCCAGAAAATATATGTGCCATAATTCACCTTTTTTTAAGAAAGTTCCTTTTTTTCAAATGTAAGCCCCAAGGCTCTGATAAAGCAACAAAAAGGTTATATTGCCGCTCTTTTTTCCCTTATTTAATTTAAAAATTGACTTTTTGAAATTTTTTATATAGGCTAAAAATGGTATGCAATTTTATCAGATGCGACAGATATTTGAAATTTGGCGTATATTATGGTACATACTTATGACATTAGAGTATAAATTATGAAATGGTACTATGAAAAAACTTATAATTGTTGAGTCACCGGCAAAAATAAAGACAATATCGAAGTTTTTGGACAAAGATTTTAAGATTATGTCCACGATGGGCCATGTCAAAGATCTTCCCACAAAAACCATCGGCGTCACCATGAATGGCTCGATAAATATTGATTATGTTCCTTTAGAAGGAAAAGAAAAAGTCATTGCTGATATCTGTAAAGCCGCCCAGAGTGCTGATGCTATTTACTTAGGTCCTGACCCTGACCGCGAGGGAGAAATCATTGCATGGCATATTGCACAAGAAATTGGCAAAGTACGCAAAAAACAAAGCAAAATTTACCGAATCGCCTTTAATGAAATAACAAAACAGGCTATTTTGGAAGCGATTGCCCATCCGGGTACCATCGATGAACAAAAGGTCGCTGCTCAGCAAGCACGCCGTGTTCTTGATCGATGGGTTGGCTATGAAGTGTCCCCTGTTTTATGGAAAAAAATTACCTCAGGCCTTTCGGCCGGCCGCGTACAATCTGTTGCGTTGCGCCTTATTTGCGATCGAGAAGATGCTATTCGCGCATTCAAACCAGAAGAATATTGGACTATTCATGGCAATTTTCTCTACCATGATGCGGTCATTATTGCAGCGCTCACTCAAATCGGCACAAAAAAAGCAGAAATTAAGGATAAAAAAACCGCTGACAAATTAGTTGCTGATATTGCAAAACAAACATATGCAATCGATTCAGTCACCGATAAAACGCGAACCAAAAATCCTGCCGCCCCATTCATGACAAGTACAATCCAGCAAGCGGCATATAATCAATTAGGTTTTTCCGTTAAAAAAACGATGCAAATTGCGCAACAACTGTATGAAGGGCTTGCCCTCCAGGACCCAAAAACACCGGTCGCGCTTATTACCTATATGCGTACCGATTCGCTCCGCATTGCAGACACGGCACTCAAATCAGTGCGCGATTTCATTAAAAAAGAGTATTCAAAAGATTATTTACCCGGTACTGCGCAAATATATGCAAAAAAGAGTAAAGCAAAAGCACAAGATGCCCATGAAGCAATTCGTCCCATTGATGTCACGATCACGCCGCAGATGGTAAAAAAATATTTACCTGATGATGCATATGAATTATATGAACTTATATGGAAACGGTTTGTTGCATCTCAAATGACTCCCGCGCAATACGCACAGCGCCAAGTTGTCATTAAAGGGGGAAAATATATTTTCAAAGTCACGGGATCAACCTTAATTTTTGATGGATTTTTAAAAGTTTATAATGCATTTGATGATGAAGAAAAAGAAGAAAAAGTAATACTGCCCAAAGAAATTAAAGCGAAAGACCCAACGGATCTAAAAAGTACCGATCCTAAACAACATTTTACGCAACCACCACCGCGCTACAGTGAAGCTTCTTTGGTAAAAGATCTTGAAAAAGAAGGCATTGGCCGACCAAGTACCTATGCAACTATTTTAAACACTATTCGCGCTCGCTCATACACAACGCTTGAAAAAAAACGGTTTGTTCCCACTGAACTGGGCATGGTTGTAACCAAAATGTTGGTGGAGCATCTGCCCAAAATTATGGATATTAAATTTACCGCCAATATGGAAGAAGATTTAGATAAAATTGCTCAAGGCGAAATGGAAAGAGACAAACTATTACGAGACTTTTACAAAACATTTCAAGAAGACTTGGCAGCATTTCGCGGCAGCGATGGACAAAAAAGAATTGTACCGACAGACATCACCTGCCCCCAATGTAAAAAAGGTCTCCTTGCCATCCGCTTTGGCAAAACAGGTGAATTTTTGGGCTGTTCCCTGTATCCAGAATGTACCTATACAACAAATTTTACGCGTGATGAAACAGGAAAAATTATCATCACAACTCCTGAAGCACCACAATTTATTGAAGAAAAATGCCCGCAATGCGGCAAACAGCTGCGCAAATTACGGGGCAAGTTTGGCGACTTTATCGCCTGCTCAGGATATCCAGAATGCAAATATATCAAACAAAATAAAGCAGATTTTCCCTGCCCATTGTGTGGCGGAGATGTGGTGGAAAAAGTGTGGCGTGGCGGCAAATTCTGGGGCTGCAATAATTATCCAAAATGTAAGTTTGCTGTTTTTGATCAGCTCGTTAAAGAACCTTGCCCAAACTGCAAATGGCCTTTCTTGATTCAAAAAGGTGAGAAAATTTTGTGCGCAAATAAAGAGTGCGGATATAAACAAGAGTAACAGGCAAATTTTAACACTTTATTATTATAAAAAAATAACATCAGCATTGATGATAAATATGTTTTTAAATAAAACGACTAAAATAAACAATAAGTATTTTTACCAATTTTTTAATAGCCGAGATACCTATTCGCCAAATTATGTAGTTGGTATATTCGTACCTAGTCCATCCATACACTTAAATGGCACAGTAGTTCCGGAAATGGCGAGTAATTATGTTATAACAGAAAAACCTCTGGAGCAGTTTGCAAAATTTATAGGACAACGTAATTGTAAAGTTTTTTTTAGACTTCCAGCAGCATCTTTTAATACAAGTATTTCAAACGCTCATCAATATATTACATTTGATACAGAAGCAACCTGTACAAACTGCCGCCAGCCATCGACAAAGCAACAACTTCTCATGGGGGAACTTGAGCAAAAAAATTCTCCTGGATGCCAGTTGCTATGTAATGAGTGCGTATTGGAAAACTATATCGATGTATTGCTTTGATCAAACTGTTTTTTACAGAAACCATTTGAATTATAGCATAAAATAGTTGTATTTTTTGAACAAAGTTTTTTTCTGTTTTTGAATTTTTCCCTTCCCCCGTTTGTCCTGAGCGGAGCCAAAAGTGGAGTAACAAATTTTTCTTGCTTTTTTCCTGACGCCCTATAAACTAATCAACCGTAACTAGTTACATACACTTTTAAGGAGATCGTCATGAAGAATCTTTGTCTGCCATTGTCTACTATTTTTTGTTTTACGGTTGTCTGTACTGAACAACCAAAAAATCCAATTTCCCCTCATTTTATTGAACAATTATTAGTTACAAAACTTTTGAAAAATGCCAAACGGTTTGACTCTGACAATCCACGAAAAAATATTGTTGATGCAGGACTTATCGTTGATTTGGCACAAGAAGATGCTTCTATCAGCGCCACACTTTCCCCTGACTCTGTAACATTGACATCGACAATAAAGGTGGAAAAAGAAGTGTATGATGATATAGAAGAAGAAAGCGCACAAGATATTTTTCAAGTATTGAATATCACCAATGACAATCCAATGGTCAACGTGTTAAAAGAAAAATTTGCACCAATTGACGCTTATTTTCCTCTTTCTTCAAAATTACCGTATTTACTCACTGCGCAAGAAGGCACACCATATAAACAGTATATAGAAACTGTTTTTAACGAACTTTTGGAGTTTATCGAAAAAGATTCAATCTTTGAAGGAAAAAAACAAGATGCTCACTTATTTTCTCTCAAGCAAAGCGTTAGCCGATTAAAAAATCTTATACAAAATCCCGGCGATTATACAGATACTGATTTTACATTTTCATTTTCCAGTGAACTTACCCACTCAATAAAAGAGATTGTTCATTTAATGATACCAGATTTTTTTGAAACTTCTGAAACTTCGTTTTTCGGTATAAAACTGTCCCCACGGGAAGAAAATGTGCATGCCCATGCTACAATAGAAGGCGCTGCACAAGGTTTTAAAATTGTTGCCAATGCATATTTAGGACTTTCTAAAGATAACCCATACATCTACTCTTCTTTGATTTCCGAAAGAAATAAATTATTAGAAGTATTACCTGCTTTATTTGGAGAAGACGTAGATAAAGACTCTTCTGATTTTTCTCAGTTACCTATTGTCAAAAAAATTATAAAATCATTCCTCACTCTTTATATTGGAGCAAGCTATGAAGAATATAAAGAAAAGCGTAAAAATACCGCATCTTACAATATTCTCAAACAGCTCCAGAGCAAAAAAGAAGAGAATCCAATTGCATGCGATGTAGAAACAAAAGCTCCGCTGCGCCAAGTCGGTGAGTTCACGTTCTGCACTGAGCCACAATTTGGCGATAACAATGAAGGCTGTCTTACCTGTACCACAAAACTTCCACGCGCGCTTTTTGAGCAATGGGCACAAAAAAATAATTAATATTGGTGACTTACCCATTTGGTAAATAAACGCAGAACTGATGGATCTTTTGTTGGAACTGCGTTTACATCTTTTGGTATCCATCGCAAATCATGTGATTCACTGCTTTTTATTATCTGCGCATCGCTTGTGACACAGAATAAAAATCGCACATCATAATGATAATGTCCCTTTGTTTCTTTGTACGCCGGAATAAAATGAACATCAATATCAAAAATGCCTTCATGCGCTGGCACAATTTCCATGATGCCAGATTCTTCCTGCGCTTCACGAAGAGCGGAACGGAGAACATCACTGTCGCCATCACAGTGGCCTCCAAGTTGATACCAATCATTAAGAATTGCATGATGCGTGAGCAGCGCATGAGTACCACTTTTATCAAGCAGTAATCCTCCAGCAGTAATATGCCCACTCTCCAGCCAACGCTCAAAGCAATGAGGATTTTTTTGGATAAAATCGATCATTATTTTTTTTGCTTCAACTTCTTCTGGTATTACGGGAGAATAATTGCGCAACAAATTGAGTAACGTATTTCTATGCATACACGTTCCTTTTATAATTAATATATATTTCTATTTTACCAGTGTCCCGTTGGGAACATAGTGTGTCATAATAATAATCTGAATTTTTCCTGTTGCATCCTTTGCGCCCAAAAGCATTCCATGCGATTCCAATCCCATCATCGGACGCGAAATCAAATTATACATAAATAGCGCCTGTTTTCCCGTCATATCCTCAGGAGTATACCACTGTTTTATGCCGGACAAAATCTGCCGCTGGCCACAGTCGCCAAAGTCTACGGTGAGGCGCAATAATTTATCAGATTTTGGTACCTGTTCGCAGGCAATAATAGTACCAACGCGAATTTCAATTTTAGCAAAATCTTGAATAGTAATGTCGGCAACTTCAGTTTTTTGTACCACTGTTGTTTGCGCTGACGGCGGCTGTATTGCTTGGTTCACAGGAACTTCTTTTGGCTCAATTTGCACAAATAACTGTTTGCCTTTTTTGATCAAAAATCGCGATTGCCACAATGTCAGCCGCAGCTCATCAAGCTGAGGGCACGGGCCCTGAAACATAACGCCAAGGTTCGCCAAAAGCTCTTCCATTTTTTTTGGCATGCATGGCCACAACACCGTTGCTATCACCTGTAAACTACTCGCCGTTGCACTGAGCACTTCTTGAAATTTTTTGGTGTCAGATTTTGCCAACTTCCACGGCTCTAAATGGTGAAAATATGCATTGACCTGTTTAATAAATTTCCATGTGCTGCCCAATGCATGATGAAACATTCCTTCTCGCATATGCGCGGAAACATCTTCAATCATTATGCTACATGCATCGCGCAAATCTTGTGATGATGGTGACCAAAATGTTATTCGATCAAGCGATAAAACATCATGCGCATCAGCCAAACTGGTCATGCGATTGAGTAAATTTCCCAAATCATGCGCCAAATCTGCATTAATAGCATCTTCAACTGCCTGCGTACTAAATTCGCCATCTTGATTGATGGGAATATAACGGAGTAAAAAGTAACGTACCGCATCTGCATCATATGTACCAGCCAATAGCAATGGGTCAACGACGTTGCCGAGAGATTTTGACATTTTTTGCTGATTAACTTTAATCCATCCATGCACGAGCAGCTGTTTTGGCAATGGTAAATCTGCTGCCATTAAAAAAGTAGGCCAAAATATAGCATGAAATCGCACAATATCTTTGCCTATCACCTGCATATTTGCCGGCCAGCGATACGTAAACATATCTTGCTTATGTATATTGCCGTAGCCAACCGCGGTAATATAATTACAAAGCGCTTCAACCCAGACATATATTGTCTGTTTTTCATCGCCAGGAAACGGAATTCCCCATGCAACAGTCGCACGCGAAACACTCAAATCTTTTAGCCCTGCACGAACAAAACTAATAACTTCCGCCGCCCGCTCTTTGGGCAGAATAAAGTCTGGATGTTTTTCATAAAATGCCAATAACGCATCCTGATACGCAGACAAACGGAAAAAATATGATGCTTCTTCAATCCACGTCGTCACCCGACCACACGACGGACACGGCGGCTGCATTCCTTCTTTTTCTGGCACAAATGTCTCGCAGGACACGCAGTACCACCCTTTATACACATCTTGATAAATATCCCCTTTTTCCACTAATTTTTGGACAAATTCCTGAGCCCCGACAACATGATCATGATCCGTTGTACGAATAAAACGATCGTACTGAATTTCATACATATTCCAGCACGCTTTAAATGCAGGAACAAAATGGTCAATAAATGCCTTCGGGCTCAATCCTTCCTTTTGTGCAGCATCAGCAATCTTTTGTCCATGCTCATCAGTTCCCGTGAGCATAAAAACAGATTCACCTTTAATTTTATGCCACCGCGCAAGCACATCAGCAAGCAATGTGGAATATAAAGAACCCAAATGCGGCTTTGCCGTCGCATAATAAATGGGCGTTGTTACATAATACGATTTTTTTTGTTCATTCATGAATTTTTACCCGAATAAAAGAGGTTATTTTTTAGTATACCATAAAATGATACAATCTCCCAAAAAACAACGGAACTTTGCTCCTCAGCAAATCCCTTTCAAAAAATAAGCCGTTTGTACTACTACAAACGGCTCACTTGCTATAAAAAAAGTCTCATTACTCGTCAAAACCTGTGTAGCTCACAGATAATTGTTTTGACTCATTAAAAGTAAACATTAAAGCCAAGATGGGCTTCAGTTTCTTTCATTGCATTACGTCCACTCACTGCCTGATATCCACCAAAGTAGAATTCAAAGAAGTTCGCGCGATAGAACAGTTCTCCTTGAATTTTGTTGAGCAATGCATTGGTATTTGCCTGTAATATAGTGTTGTCTATTGGCTGAGCTGTTTGGCCATAATAGGTAGTTGCTGTTGTTGCATCAAGTTTGACATGATCTCTGCTCTTTGCAAAAAGTTCATAACCAATCACCGCACCAAGTTCAGGGCTGTGAGGATGGAAGAAGGTAAAGTCAGCATACACGGTTCCATAGTTCCATGACACACTGCCTTCAGTATTGAATGGACCAAGGTTGCGCACGGTTGCCCCGACAAATGGCGCAGACAATAATTGGTTGCGACCAAAGGCATGGTAATATCTACCGCCAATTTCAAAAGCAAAAAAGTCGCATGGCTGCCAGCCACCTTCAAGACCAACATTCAATTCCCAGTGTCTGTTGTTACCAGTTTCCATTGATAACACATTCCCTGCATTTTCATTCTTTGTCTTGGTGCCGGTTGGGAACTTAACACCAACAACTAAGTCACCAAACCAGTCATATTCATGGCCATAACCGAAATAGATTTCGCCATCCATGTCGCCTACACCACTAATCCGCTCATTTTGATTCAAGAACACACCTTGTTCATTGAAAAACTCTACGGCACTATTAGTGCTACCACGTAAAAGTAGTTGAATACGGAACAAGATTAACTGTTTAATTATATTAGTCTGCACCGCAAATTCATCAAAATCAGTATCGATTGCTCTCAATACTAAATAGAGCTGCCCTTGTGCTGCTCTATCACTCCCAAGACCATCAAGATAATCGGTCGCTGCTTTTAAAAACAATGTTGCTCCATCTGCCCCACCAGAACCGTCAGCAGCCAAAGCACCTGCAACCATTGAAGCTTGCTTTCTATAAGGATATTCCGGTATATCTCCACTGACACTGCGAGTAACATAAATTGGAGGAACACCTGCATTATCATTTGCAGTAAGCGCAGTAAGCGTATTGTTAATAATTCTTGTTTCATTGGCATCACCACCACTACCATCTCCATATGTTATAAGTGGCATCACAGTACTTGGAGCAATTTGACCAGTTGATGCTAACAAAGAACTCAAAAGATCAAACCGTATTGTCATATCAGGATCCAAGTCACTTGGATCATCTACATCGATGGCAATGGGAATAGCAGAAAATACATCATCAAGTGTTTCTTCGATTTGCCCTTCAGCTTCTTCAATCTCCACCACTTTGAATGGTAGAGCTAAGCGACCACCGACGTGCCAGTTCCCTTCGCAACCAAAATCATACTGTCCACGCACACCCCAAAATGCACCCCATTCTTCATATTCCCAACTTGGTGCAATACGTGCAAACCCTAAATAGGGATTTTGATTCAGTTGGAATTGTTGTGCAACAGGAAGATTTTGAAGTATTAATATTCCTCCTGGAAATGCATCTTCGCCGCGGAATACTATTTGATCAAAAATAATGGGCGCTATTGTAGTTGTCTCCGTAGTAACTTTATTTCTGTTATTAGGATTAATTACACCGTTATTATTCTTTAAAAATGATTGCTGCGCAGACCGGTAAAAAATAGAGGACCATGATTCAACAAACCATGCACGATCGCGAGGCTCTAAACCCATCGCCTCATACCACCATGTTGTGTCAACCGGATCTAATTGCCAGTGAATATAACTGCGCCGCAAACTCAACGGTGAACGAAAATCACCACCCGTATTGCCAAAAATACTACCTCCGATGACACTTGCACCGAGGAGTATCTGTATCTTCATCTTAGTATTCATTGCTCTCCTTTACATTGGACTTATATTTTTCCTGATACTAGTGCGGAGCTACACCATGTGCAGCCCCGCTTTTTTCTCTTTCTATTTATTGATAATCAACAGCAACGGTAAATGTATTTGTTACTGTATCTATACCTACTCCTACCGCACCAAGATCAATTGCACGGGCAAGAAGATCTTCTGCAGAGCCACCACTTGTATTAATAACATTCACAATCGTGGCACGAAGAATTGCGCCGTTTACAATGGAACCAACATTCATTTCAGTTGGCTGCATAAAACTTTCTGTCGTTGACGCTGCATTTGCCAAGTTACGTGCCGATGTTGCTCCTGCAATAGCATCAAATGTCTTCCACTGATCTGTAAACAAGGTAAAACCATCGAGACCAAAAACATCGATCCCTTTGTTTTCACGAAGTAAGAGTGATGCAAGTAACCCAACATTGAGGCGTTCACTGAAAATAGGAAGACCTGTCACTGGATCTACACCAACTTCCACTTCATTGTCCTGATCAAGCACTATTGGCGCCACTGCTCCAAAGTTTGTATCATTTGCTTGGGTAATCAACACTAAGTTGCCACCACCGCGGGTATTTGAAAGATCGGTGTCAAAATCAAGTAATGTTTCATCATCACTGCCAAAGAGCAGATTATAGACCGCTGTATCAGTTTGTCCAATGGCAAGCAGCGAACTGTTTGAATCATTACCGCTAAAGATACGATCGTGAACAATTTCACCAAAAAGATTGGTAACATTAATATCAGCAACATCAAAGAGTGTGTCTACTAATAGCTGAGTTGGCGATGAAACGTCACTACCATTGGCAAGAACAAGACCAACTGCCAATCCAAGGAACGATTGCGCTCCTTGAATAAAGCTTGCATCAGTACCGTTCAGAACCAATGACCAAGTCACTGAATGTCCTGGACGTTCAATGGTGTTGCCAACTTGAAGCGCACCACCTCCGATGTTATTACCATTGTCACCCATCAAGAATTTCGCATTTTCTTGAATTTGCAACACAATATTTGTTGTTGAAATTTCAAGTGATTCACCCGTTACTGGATCGACAACTTCATCGACTGTTTCTATGCCAAGTATCGAACCATACGGAAGCTGTGCCGATGAATCATCGTTCATGAATATCACACCAACACCTGCAAAGATAACGCGGAACGGATCAGTGTTAGACAATCCAAAGCCATAATCGATCAGCGGTGCATATTGGTTATGGGGATCTGCTGCCGGGGTAGGAGTTAGTGGATTGAGGGTGTTGTCGATTGGACCCAGTGGAATTGCATCAAAATATTCAGCAATCTGTGGTGATGGTTCAAAATATATGCTTGATCTGTTGGCAAACTGCACAAGGCCGCCGCCCATGAGCATCGAGCTTCCTGCTTCAAATGTCACTTGGAGCTGATCTGCAAAAGTCAGCGTATTGCCTTCAGTCAATGAACGAAGGTCAAGGGTGCCAGTACTTTCTACAACCAACTCATTTGGTACATTTGCCGTTACTATTAATTCAGTGCCAAGGGCATCAGGACCGTAAAGGAACGGTGCAAGGCCTTCAACTTGTACTGAATTGTTAAGCACCACTTGTCCGCCACCAGCATTATTGATGAACATAACACCGTTACGCCCAATAACTGTTGTAGCACGGACTGAATCACTATTTCTGTTGGCTGTTCCTATGCCAAGTTGTCCACCATCTTCAAGAACAATAATGGCAACATGTGCTTGACCCGGTAAATCTTCACCTTCCAAGAACACAAGTTCCCGAACAAAGCCACCTTTAATCTTAATAGTTGCTGGATCGCCAAAGCGGGAATTTTGAATTTGTAACTGTTCAATACTTCCTTCAATAGTTGGAATCAAGGTGATGTTTGCTTCTGTCACTGGTGGTAAATATGCAACACTTATATCCTGTATTGGGTATGGAGTGTATTGGTTAAAGTTTTTCTGAATGTCTGTCCAGTTGATTGTGTAATCTGAAATAACTTCACCTGCGTGTACAAGCACCACATCATTGACTGTTTCTAAATCAGGCTTCCAGTTTGTCAAACCAATTTGTGGATCAAAAATGAGTTGATCAATTGGCAGGTCAACGATAGCGTTATGACTTCTCACGACCATTGCACCACAGGTCACACCTGCATTTGCTCCAACATTAAAGATACCGTTCAAGTCAACAAAAATACCGCCTTGACCTTCTACGGCACTCAACTGCGGATCATCAAAGATTCCACCGCGTGATCTGAAGGCAAAGAAATTACCAACAATGCGTAGCCATGGAGATGTGTCAACTTCAAAACCTGTGCAGTCGGCATTAATACCGATGGAGATGTTTGTTGTGTTGCCCAAGAAAATTTCATGGGTTGATGGTTGATCGAATACATCAGTTGTAATGTATTCGTTAACTTTGTCGTTATTTGCTGAGTTGGTCAAAAAGAGTGTTTGATCACCTTGCGGATCATTTGGGTCCACCGCTGTCTCACAGCCATTATATACTTGCATAATATCAAGATGTGCATCAGCTGATATAACTGTTACATCATCAATTGCTGTTGAACCAACCAATGTTCCCAAAATCATCGTGCGGCCGGTACCATCATCAATGGCATAGCCGTTTTGGTAAAAGGAAAATTCACTCATATTTTTCAAGCATATATCACCAAAATCAACGTTATTTGGTATCAAGAAATCAACACCGGTTATAGCAACGCTGGTATGTATCAGGAATCGTCCATTAATAAATTCGATTTTTGGACGTGCCAAAATAGTTTCTAATAGATCGCAATCACGATGTTTTTCAAGCAAGAATGTTTCGCCACCAACGTAGGTTGGTTCTGAAGTAACATCATCACTTTCTATGACAATATGATTTTCATCAGTGTGCGCGAGTGAGGCGTTGTTAAACACCATATGATTGTTAACTAAAATCGCTGCTTTATTGTAACGGCGATAGATACCGTCTTGGTCTCTGGCAAATGTTCGTAATGGGAAATTTGTTTCTTCACCATAAATGAACAGTGGGCCGCCAGCTGGAGTAACTTCAAGTGATAATACCTGAATCGCCGCCAAGAATGCGCCATCAAATTCAGGACCTGCAATTACCAAGTATCCTTCTACATCCATAACAAAATTTCCCGCTCCTGGTGCTAATCTATCAGGATCAACGGTAAATGGATGACCATGATCAAAATGGCGTACATGGCCATGATTATCAACACCAGAGCGCAAGTACAAACCAGCAGTTTGACCAAAAACAAGCGCTGCAGGAAGAGAACATGGATCATGACTTCCGTCAAAAATAAGCGCTGATGGATTGCGGTATTTAATGAAATGCTCTGCGCCGCCATGACATCCATGAATATGTTTTACATCAGGTCTTTTGTTGTCGCTCAGACCAATATAATCAAGATTTGCGTTGTCGCCAATTTCCAAAATACCATTGGCACCAACAATCATACCCCACTGCTTATTGCCATCAAATTTGCCACGGAAATGATCTTTTTCTTTTCGTGTATCCAAATTTAAAAATGGATCAATCAACAACTCTGAAAGCTTCTCATTTTCATTCAAAACAAGAAGTCCTGCCGCAATATCTGGTCCAAGACCATTAATAACAGCAAACATTGAAATACCACCAACTATTTTTGAACGATCGATACTATCATTGGTAATATGGTGTATAAAATGTTGTGTGCTGTGATATGCAGCAACAATTACTGCGCCTGTATCTTTAATGGTAAGTATCATTTTACCGCAACCAGTGTTTGAAGGATCAAATGCAATTGCTCCGCGGCTGTCACTGTCAAAATTATTGGCAGAAGACAAAAATCCTATAATAGAATGCTTTCCTACTTCTACAATGATATTTTTATCAAGGGAATGATTTTCATCATGAGAATGCTCCTCGCCCCAAGAATTTTCTTCACCATGATGCTCTTCTCCCCAACTTCCATGAGGAGGACAATCACCATACCAATCTTTTTTTAATCCTCCATCAGGCTCACATTCCTGTTCATTTGCACGACGGAATAATGCTTCTGGTGATGCGCAATATTCATCTGCATTATGCATAAACAGATAATATGAAGTACCTGATGAATTATCATCAGAAATAAATCGTAGTTTTTGTCCGCCTTTGATGTCCCATACCACACTTCCCACGCCACCTTGCACAATAAGTAATGGCTCTTTTTTATTAAAATCTGATCCTTGGAAGGTCAGATCATGACTGACGTGAACAGTAATTGTGTGATTTTCATATGCGATTAAATACAGTTGAGATGCTGCCGAACCATTTGACTGCACGGTGAGAGTCTGATCTAAATAGACTTCGATATTGCGATGTCTCGCTTCTATCGAAGTGCCGCCGCCGGGCAAGGTTACATTGTCTTTGATAACGAGGTTTTCGTCACGAACATCGTGCACATCTGTGCCATGCCAATGAACGGTACCTGCATGAAGAAAAGAAAACAGAGACATTGCACACGTAGTTAGTACGGTGCGTGGAATACTTAGCGTATTCTTCATATGCTCATCCTTTTTTAAAAAGTGCTACTATTTCCCACAACGCTCTAGGAGCTCCCTATACTCATAGATCTTTTATCGAATCTTGTCAACTTCTTTTTTTAAAAAATAAAAAACTCTTTAAAATTTTTGGCTGCATCCTCCTTTTTGAATTCGTGGAGGAAAGGCTTCTAACATCCAAAAAAGCCTTCCCCTAACTTGCATATTGGCATCCTTATGTAGTGTCAATTATAGGCGAGAAAAAAATTAAAGCAATGGTGTCCCATTGTTATTCAAATGTCTCTTCTCTGCATGAAATCGTTCCTTACCCGTATCACATTGCCTAAATGTCATCGATTTTTCGTACACATATTCATATTTAAAATAATTGACCAACATCTCATCCTCGGCTGATCCCTGATTATTAATGATGGTAATTGTCTCAAGTGATGAATGTGAAATATTTTTCAGTTTTGGAAACTGCTTGACCAAATACCGAATACGTTCATCTCCGCTGACAAGTGCGTCGGGAACTCGCGACAATTGATATTGTGGAGGAATAATAAGTGTAATCCCACCATTATACTGTACATAATCCGCACTCTGCTTGATGATCGGTGTAATTTCCATTATTATGTGAGCTAAAAAAATGCTCAGATCTTGTACAAAGCTGTCGCCCAATAATGGTCGCATTTGGACATAATAAATCGGTAAATAGGCAATAACAAGGTGCTCGACTCCTTGTTCTATGCAACGCAAAAAAGTTCGATCAAATGAGTCTTTCACATATTTCATATCCAAAAAATCATGCAATGCTATTGTTTGCAGGATTCCCGTACAATTGAAATGTTCTTTAAAATAATCTGCAGGATTCGGCGTACATCCAAGCAGCGCAATATGTTTACAATTGTCAGGAATAAAAAAATAATCCCCAACATAAGCATTTACGCGCGGCACAGTTGTGCGATATGTATAAAAAATGATCGCTGCACTTGTCAGCAACAATGCTGTTATCACCATTATTCGTACTATTTTATACATGAGCCACCTCCTTGAACGTACTCTCTATATAGGCCAATAGCTGCTCATTGAATAATGGGGAATTTTTATAACTATCCTTTTTATCCGGGTTGAAACCTGGTCTGAGAATGCGCTTGGTAAAACTTGTAATTCGGTGATAACCGGTTTTGTCTGTGATAGGAATTTCGACTCCCATCTGTTTTTCTACCCCTTTTTTTATCAACTGTTCACACATGGGAACTAACTCTTTCCCATTAACATTCAGCAGCATAAATCCATTATCAGAACCGATCACCTTGATAATCTCTTTATCAACAACATCGGTGTTTATGGTAAATTTGACTGTTTTGTCTGTCACCGTTCCGTGTGAAAACATGGTCAAAAAATGGTCAGTCTTGGGAATCAAAAGACACATTTTCAACGGTGTTTCACATGCAACATTGTCATACATCACTTTGTAAAAATTGGCAGATGCTTTCAAAAATGCATGCAAAATGTGGGGATTATCTTTTAAGTACGACACATCAGCAAAATAACTCGGAACAAAAAGATGAACATAATATAATGGTCCCAGCTGCGTATTATTTTTTGAATATCGCCGATGAAATTCCGCACCTGCTCCATTGACCGTTCTGAGCAAGATGCAAATGTTATCTTTTAAAACCTTGTGATCAAACCCTGCAGCAAAAAACAGAGGCATAAGATCTGCGGGCGAAGCTCCATTAAGATGAGCCTCAAATTTCTCCAGATATCCTGGATATTTTGCAAGAGATCTCATAAAACTCTTTACCGGTCCCGCAACTCCTTTGAACGCTTTACTTCTTTTGTAATGTGCAAGCAGTGCCGCATACTCTTTTTTGAGCACCGTTATATATTTTTCAAATTCAGAATACCGTGGCGTCGAGCCAAAAATACCAATCACTGACGGTTTTTCTTTGATAACCGCCGTGATACTTTCCTGCTCATTATTATGATCTACAACAATACAATCTGCGCGCGCTGTCTTTTCCATAGCGTAAATGCCTGCGCTCAAATAACTCATGACAATACATATTACAATAATTCTATTCATGATTTTTCCTTCACATCTATTTATTCACTTCTTTAAAAAGTGAACATTTTTTAAACATTAATAATTAAAAACAAACAATATAATGGGTAAAAAAATAGTATTATGGCCTCGTGGGCCATGCGGTGAAGGAAAAGAAAATGGTGGGAAAATTAGGCAAGCCAGGGACATGCTACGCGCGTAGCAATCAAGCCTTCCTGAAATGATGATATATAAGACAATGACAATTTCATAATTAAGCTCCCGAGTAATCATAAAAATTAACTACTATTGCCAGCTTACACTATAATTTTCCATTTGTCAATAGCGTTTTTTAAATATTTTTAATGCAAAACAGAAGGCCCAGAGCTAGTTTTAGTCAAAATAGCTGAGAATATAAAAATCAATTAGCCGATAAGTATTGACAAATAGAAAATTAATGATAAGCTATACTATAGATTAATAAAAGATGCTTTAAATGGAGGTTTTTTTATGAAGCAGGTTATATATCTTATTTTTATATCATTAATAGCGGCCCAGGGCATTTCTCTCGAAGCCATGACAGCTTTTAGACGCTTGGCATCAAAATTGAAAATAGGCAGTACTATTGCCCGCCAGCAGCCCCGCTCGCAACATCACCGACAGCCTCGCCAACAAACCCGCCAACTGCAAAGCAAAATATCGCCTGGAGGAACTCTGTGGCAAAAAATGATACGACCAGTGTCCCGGCAACACACAACGCCTGCAATAAAAAAAATGTTTGTACAACAAAGACGCTCTTATTTAGAGCTGAAGGATATAGTAGGCCTTGATATGGCCATAAATAAGGTATGTTCATCTCAGAAATCAAAGGGACTATTTTCTCCTTATTCTCCAACACTCGGTGCAGCCTATCTTGAAACGGATTTTTTAAAAAAATTGTATGTGTACGGAGATCCGCAACTGGCAACCGTCCAATTGTTGCGCAATGTATTTTATATGCAAGGTTCAGACTTTTATGCCACACGTAACAAATCCCTTCCTGCATTTTCATTAACTCCTGAACTACTCGGAAAACTTATAAATCTTATAACACACAATACTACCACGAAAGAATTCGATTTTAATAGTAAAGAAGGACAAGAATTTATTGAACAATGGAGTCTTGAACATACAAGGCTTTCTGCATCAAACAAGACAAAAAAAATAAAAGACTTTATTTGTCTTTTTCAAAAAAGCATCAAGGAATGCTCACCACAGAATCCTCATGCACCATTTTCTTGGCACATGCCATATGCAATATTGTTTTCTTTTCTTTGGGCTAAAGCAACAAACCAAAATTATATAATAGAATATGTTGCCAATGCCATGAAAAACTCAGAATGGACTTCAGAAGAATCTAAAACCTACTTGAATCAGCTTTTTGAATATAATCACCATCGCGAAACGCTATTTGATCCTTTTGCATCAAACATACAACTATGGTCGGAAAATTTTGAAGCGAGATATCGTGGTGTCTGTATCAATCCTCACGCAGGACTTTTTAGAAAAATACAAATCAATATTCCTACTCATATGAATAATCTTTCTATAATTCTTGATGATATAGATATATTGTCTACTAATTTACACATTCGATCTCAGTCTCCTGTACCGCTACCACCAAAATTAATAACAGCAAGATACACGGGAACCAGTTTAGGATATACATTTTCACTATGCGCAGAACAAAGCATAAAAAACTTATTCAATTTACTCCTTGCTAATTCAGAAAGTAAACAATTTGATTTTGATCTCTTGCCAATAAAACCTCATAAAGATTTGATTAACTTTTACAAACAATTTCCCATATGGGAATCTGCAAATCAAGAAGCAAGCAATATGTGGGCTGAGCTTTTATCAGGACATTCTTTTCTTGATTACGTCTTCAAGAACGCCAAAAAGAAATGTGAGTTGCGTTCGCAAGAAGACAATCTTTTCAAACTTTTTACCTATTTTTTCAATCTACAAGCAACATCATGGCAAGCATTAGGTCCCTTGCTTTCAACGAATGATCGAAAAATAGCTTTTACAAAAATTATAAAAGAAAATCATACAGAAATTGAAATGAAAATTAGCAATAACCAGATATCTGTTGTTATCGGGATAGTAGATTTTTCACCAGGTCATACTAAATATAGTCAAAAAATATTTTCTTTAAAAAGAAATGAAAAACAATATGAAAAACAATATGTGGATAATTATTATGATCCGGGTACTAAAGAAGAATTGCTTCAATCATTTAGCCAAAACGGACTAGATTCGGCAACCGCAGGCGCCTTGTTACCCTTTTTTGACTGTCATAAATTGAAAATTAATACTTCTTGCCCCTGTTTCACACACATGCACAGCTGGTACGCACGCGACTTAGATAATCCTCGTGTTTTACACGATACAATCCTTGAAGCACTCTCAATTGCAAAAAATAATCCGCAGATCCATGGAACTCTCAAACACTGGATTTCTGTATATCCAAAAGATGCACCAGCAAAATTAATAAAAGATGCAATTATTAAATCTGAGTTGCATGTGCAGAATAGTTGGTTCGCTGAATATGTAAGTAAATTGGAGCAAAATATAAATTAGAATAATGGAAAAGTAATTTAAATGGAGGTTTTTTTATGAAGCAGGTTATATATCTTATTTTTATATCATTAATAGCGGCCCAGGGCTTTTCTCTCGAAGCCATGACAGCTTTTAGACGCTTGGCATCAAAATTGAAAATAGGCAGTACTATTGCCCGCCAGCAGCCCCGCTCGCAACATCACCGACAGCCTCGCCAACAAACCCGCCAACTGCAAAGCAAAATATCGCCTGGAGGAACTCTGTGGCAAAAAATGATACGACCAGTGTCCCGGCAACACACAACGCCTGCAATAAAAAAAATGTTTGTACAACAAAGACGCTCTTATTTAGAGCTGAAGGATATAGTAGGCCTTGATATGGCCATAAATAAGGTATGTTCATCTCAGGAATCAAAGGGACTATTTTTTCCTTATTCTCCAACACTCGGTGCAGCCTATCTTGAAACGGATTTTTTAAAAAAATTGTATGTGTACGGAGATCCGCAACTCGCAACCGTCCAATTGTTGCGCAATGTATTTTATATGCAAGGTTCAGACTTTTATGCAACACGTAACAAATCTCTTCCAGCGTTCTCATTAACACCAAAATTACTTGGAAAACTTATAAATCTTATAACATTTGATACCGCTGAAAAAGAGTTCGATTTTAATAGCAAAGAAGGACAAGGTTTTATTGATCAATGGAATCGCGAACATAAAAATCTTTGCGGAGCAAATGTACTCAAAAAAATAAAAGATTTTATTAATCTTCTTCAGAAAAGCATCAAGGAATGCTCACCACAAAACCCTCATGCACCTTTCTTATGGCACATGCCGTACGCAATATTACTTTCCTTTGTCTGGGCTAAGGCAACAAGTCAAAAAGATATACTAGAACATACAAGTTACATATACACCAATGCAATTAAAAAACCAGAATCATGTACATCAGAGAAATATGATACCCGCTGGCACGGGATTTTTGACGATCAACACCGCTTTGAGAAACTATTTGATCCTTTTGCATCAGGCATAGTACCACTGGAATCAGGGAAAGGTCCTGATGTGGTCCATGCTGAACGCTTTAAAACAATATTTACTAAGACTAATGACCACTTTACATGTATAAATCTTAATAATATAGATATATTGTCTACTAATTCATACATTCGATCTCATTCTCTTGTACCTTTACCACCAGAATTAAAATCAGCTAACTACACTGAAACTGGTTTAGGGTATGCATTTCCACTATGCACAGAACAAAGCATAAGAAGTTTATGTAACTTGCTTCTTGCTGATTCGGCAAATAAAAAGTTTGATTTCGCCGTTTTGCCTTCAGAAATAAAACCCCAACAATGCTTGATTAACTTTTACAAACAATTTCCCACATGGGAATCTGCAAATCAAGAAGCAAGCAATATGTGGGCTGAGCTTTTATCAGGACATTCTTTTCTTAATTACGTCAAAAAAAATTGTGAATTAGATGCACAGGAGGAAAATCTTTTCAAACTTTTTACCTATTTTTTCAATGTACAAGCAGCATCATGGCAAGAATTAGGACCCTTGCTTTCAACAAGTGATCGAAGAATAGTTTTTACGAAAACTACAAAAGAAAACCAGACAGAAATTGAAATGAAAATTATCAATAACCAGATACCTATTGCTATCGGGACAATATATTTTTTCCCCGGTTGTCATACTAAATATAGCCAAAAAGCTTCTCATATAAAACAAAATGAAAAACAATATGTGGATGATTACTATCACCCATGGGCTAAACACATTTTATATACTATATTATCGAACAATGGACCGGATGCAGCAACCGCGGGAGCCTTGTTGCCTTTTTTTAACTGTAATGATGAGATAGTTTCTGTTTGTTTAGAAATCTACATGGTCATGCACAACTGGTATGCACACGACTTAGACAATCCCCAAGTCTTGCACGATATAATCCTTGAAGCACTCTCAATTGCAAAAAATAAGCCGCAGATCCATGGAACTCTCAAAGGAACTCTCAAACACTGGATTTCTGTATATCCAAAAGATGCACCAGCAAAATTAATAAAAGATGCAATTATTAAATCTGAGTTGCATGTGCAGAATAGTTGGTTCGCTGAATATGTAAGTAAATTGGAGCAAAATATAAATTAGAATAATGGAAAAGTAATTTAAATGGAGGTTTTTTTATGAAGCAGGTTATATATCTTATTTTTATATCATTAATAGCGGCCCAGGGCTTTTCTCTCGAAGCCATGACAGCTTTTAGACGCTTGGCATCAAAATTGAAAATAGGCAGTACTATTGCCCGCCAGCAGCCCCGCTCGCAACATCACCGACAGCCTCGCCAACAAACCCGCCAACTGCAAAGCAAAATATCGCCTGGAGGAACTCTGTGGCAAAAAATGATACGACCAGTGTCCCGGCAACACACAACGCCTGCAATAAAAAAAATGTTTGTACAACAAAGACGCTCTTATTTAGAGCTGAAGGATATAGTAGGCCTTGATATGGCCATAAATAAGGTATGTTCATCTCAGGAATCAAAGGGACTATTTTTTCCTTATTCTCCAACACTCGGTGCAGCCTATCTTGAAACGGATTTTTTAAAAAAATTGTATGTGTACGGAGATCCGCAACTCGCAACCGTCCAATTGTTGCGCAATGTATTTTATATGCAAGGTTCAGACTTTTATGCAACACGTAACAAATCTCTTCCAGCGTTCTCATTAACACCAAAATTACTTGGAAAACTTATAAATCTTATAACATTTGATACCGCTGAAAAAGAGTTCGATTTTAATAGCAAAGAAGGACAAGGTTTTATTGATCAATGGAATCGCGAACATAAAAATCTTTGCGGAGCAAATGTACTCAAAAAAATAAAAGATTTTATTAATCTTCTTCAGAAAAGCATCAAGGAATGCTCACCACAAAACCCTCATGCACCTTTCTTATGGCACATGCCGTACGCAATATTACTTTCCTTTGTCTGGGCTAAGGCAACAAGTCAAAAAGATATACTAGAACATACAAGTTACATATACACCAATGCAATTAAAAAACCAGAATCATGTACATCAGAGAAATATGATACCCGCTGGCACGGGATTTTTGACGATCAACACCGCTTTGAGAAACTATTTGATCCTTTTGCATCAGGCATAGTACCACTGGAATCAGGGAAAGGTCCTGATGTGGTCCATGCTGAACGCTTTAAAACAATATTTACTAAGACTAATGACCACTTTACATGTATAAATCTTAATAATATAGATATATTGTCTACTAATTCATACATTCGATCTCATTCTCTTGTACCTTTACCACCAGAATTAAAATCAGCTAACTACACTGAAACTGGTTTAGGGTATGCATTTCCACTATGCACAGAACAAAGCATAAGAAGTTTATGTAACTTGCTTCTTGCTGATTCGGCAAATAAAAAGTTTGATTTCGCCGTTTTGCCTTCAGAAATAAAACCCCAACAATGCTTGATTAACTTTTACAAACAATTTCCCACATGGGAATCTGCAAATCAAGAAGCAAGCAATATGTGGGCTGAGCTTTTATCAGGACATTCTTTTCTTAATTACGTCAAAAAAAATTGTGAATTAGATGCACAGGAGGAAAATCTTTTCAAACTTTTTACCTATTTTTTCAATGTACAAGCAGCATCATGGCAAGAATTAGGACCCTTGCTTTCAACAAGTGATCGAAGAATAGTTTTTACGAAAACTACAAAAGAAAACCAGACAGAAATTGAAATGAAAATTATCAATAACCAGATACCTATTGCTATCGGGACAATATATTTTTTCCCCGGTTGTCATACTAAATATAGCCAAAAAGCTTCTCATATAAAACAAAATGAAAAACAATATGTGGATGATTACTATCATCCATGGGCTAAACACATTTTATATACTATATTATCGAACAATGGACCGGATGCAGCAACCGCGGGAGCCTTGTTGCCTTTTTTTAACTGTAATGATGAGATAGTTTCTGTTTGTTTAGGAATCTACATGGTCATGCACAACTGGTATGCACACGACTTAGACAATCCCCAAGTCTTGCACGATATAATCCTTGAAGCACTCTCAATTGCAAAAAATAAGCCGCAGATCCATGGAACTCTCAAAGGAACTCTCAAACACTGGATTTCTGTATATCCAAAAGATGCACCAGCAAAATTAATAAAAGATGCAATTATTAAATCTGAGTTGCATGTGCAGAATAGTTGGTTCGCTGAATATGTACGCGCTTAAATTTTCATGATTTTAGTGCAATCCACAGTTCATGCAGCTTTTTTTCAGGAATATCGGTTCTGAAAAAATTAAAATTCTTAAAAAGATCAGGCGTTGGTACCGTAATAGTTTGGTTAAATAGAGGCGTTTTTACTGTTTTGAGCGGTGAGAAAAAACCGTATTTATCAACATACTGTCGAAAAATAGCAGGCTGATATATATAATTTAAAAACTGATAGACTAACTGCTCTTTTTCGCTCGTGGCGGGAATGGCAAATGAATCAATCAACACAAAACTTCCTTCTTTGGGAATCATAAAATAAATATCATTTTTCCATCGAATAATTTTTGAAATATCAGAACTGTTGGTTACAATCACCGGACAAATTTCTGATCCAAGCACATACTCAACTTGCAAATCACTGTACAAAAGTACCCATTTTTTTTGCGCCCTCAACAGCTGCTCAATTTGCTTATATTCATCATCGGACAACTGATTCGTGTGCCCAAAAAGATACTGCGCAGCAATCGATATCGCCTCACGTGCGTCATTAATCATGCATACACATTCAGGTACGGTATTTTTGTCAAAAATAAGCGACCAACTCGGTGGCGGCAACTGGTCAAAATAGTTACCAACAACGCCAAGGCCATAAATTCCCCAAAAGTAAGGAACCGTGTATTCGCTTGCCGGATCATAGTAATGATAGAGGAGTTCGGAATAAATATCGGCAAAAAAATTCAGTTTGGTCGTGTCAATTTTTTTCAATAACCCTTCTTTGATGAGAATTTCCGCCATGTGATCTGATGGCATAATCAAATCGTATCCATGGTACGGATTTGCGCGCAATTTTACCAGGAGCTCTTCATTGAACTCAAAAAAACTAACATTGACACTGATGCCGGTTTCTTTTTCAAAGTCAGCCACATAGGCGGCACTAAATACATCAGGCCAGGCGAGAATGTTGATCGATTTTTTTGTATATAATAGTGAACCAATAGAAGGAATGGAGAGGAATAAAAAAAGAGCTGCGCACCAAAAAATAACAAATGTTGCCCGTATGGACCACCGTACAATTTCTATTTTCATGGTATCATACCCACCTTCCCACCTTTTTTATACGCGACGAAGAAAAAAGGAGCACTAAAATACTGCTGAGCAGCAACAACACGGTTGATAATGCATTGATCAGCGGAGTCGCACCCGAACGGAGGAGTGAAAAAATATACATAGGAATTGTCTGATCAGACGCTCCCGCACAGAAAAAAGCTATAATGAAATCATCAAATGAAATAATAAAAACCAACAAACTTGAAGATATAATTGCCGGTGCAAGGAGGGGTAAAATAATGGTATAAAATGTTTGCATCCGCGTTGCCCCCAAATCAGTTGATGCTTCCACCACTGATTTATCAAGTTCCTCATAGCGTGCATAAATAATGGGCACGACATATCCAAGCCCCAAAACCGTGTGCCCTGCAATAAGCGTGGTCAAGCCCAGCGGGACAGAACAAAATGAAAAAAAGCTTAACATGCCAACGGCAAGCACAATTTCAGGTGCAACCAACCCACCATAAAAAAAAGATGTTGCTCGATCAATAAAAGACCGGGGAAGAAAGAAAACAAAGAGCGAACCCATCAAACTACTCAAAAAAGCAGTACTCACTGCCACGATGAGCGAATTTTTTAGTGCATGCATGACCGCCGTTGAAGCAAATAGTTCCATATACCAGGAGGTGGTAAATCCTCCCCAATTGTACCCAAAAGGGTTGCTATTGAATGAAAAAAGAACCAGCACCACAATGGGCGCATACATAAAAAGATACATAAGAAAAACATAGAGTGGAAAAATATATCGTCCCATGCGCGCCATATTTTGTCCCTATCTTCGTATAACCGTGCGACCGATATAATACAATACTACACAAAAAGACAAAAGCACTACGCTGCTGATACAGGTAAATGCAGAACCAAGCACCGTGTCTCGCATAATCAAAAAATAGTAAGAAATCAGTGATCCAACCATCATATATTTCGATCCACCAATGAGCGTCGGAATAGCAAATTCGCCAAAGGCTGGTACAAAAACCAGTAACAACCCTGTCCTGATCCCTGACCATGAAAGCGGCACGGTCACGCGCCAAAATGTTTGCCATGTACTGGCACCCAAATCTAATGACGCTTCCAGCAAACGTTTGTCTATTTTTTGTAACACTGTGTATAATGGCATTATCATAAACGGCATATAGCAGTAGGTCATAACCATATATATTGCTCCCTGATTATGGACAAGCAAGAGCGGTTCTGAAATAATTCCCAACTTGAGCAACAAGGCATTAACACATCCATTTTTGTTGAGTAAAAAAAACCATGCATAAATTTGTATGAGAAAGTTCGTCCAAAATGGTAAGGTAATAAAAAAAAGTAAAATATTTTTTGACCGCTGTACATGAAGCGCTAAAAAATACGCCACCGGATATCCGAGCATCAAGCAACTTAATGCAGCACCACCGGCAAGAAACAATGAACGAGCAATAATGCGAACATACATAAAGTCGAAAAATGCAGCATAATGGTGTAATGTAAACTGCCACCATGCCCCATGATCACTCGGTACAATGCTTTGATATGCCACCCACATAAGCGGAACATACAAAAAAAGAGCTTGCCAAACCAATGCCGGCATGCCGAGCAAAAGGGACAATTCTTCTTTTATAACTGTTTTGAACGTGGTTATTTTCATCGGTCCAACAATATTACATTTTCTTTTTGCCAATACAAATATACTGTATCATCATAATCAATAACTTCGCGGGGAAAATGTTCCTCATTTTGCTCAAACACATGGATGATTAAACCATTTTTAAGACGAACATTATACTGCGTTGAACGGCCATGGTACACAATTGATGCGACAGTTCCCAGAAGTTTGTTAGAAAACCCTTCAACAGGATTTTTTGTAATTTCAATCTTTTCTGGCCTAATGCTCATATATAATTGTATATCAGATCGCCACGGTTTATCCTTGGCAATCGCCACTTCAAAAAGCCCAAGATCATCAACGCGAAAATAATGGCGATCGTGCTCTTTGTGCAGCACCCCTTTTAACAGATTTGTTGTACCAACAAACTGCGCAACAAATGCTGATGTGGGAAATTCATACACCTCTTTTGGTGTGCCAATTTGTTCAATGTGACCATCAAAATTCATGATTGCCATCTTGTCTGCAACCGTCAACGCTTCCATCTGATCATGCGTCACATACAAAAATGTCGTTCCTAAGGTAATTTGTAGTTCGATAAGTTCAATAAGCATCCGCTCTCGCAATTTTAAATCCAATGCAGCAAGTGGCTCATCAAGCAATAGCACTTCTGGCTCATTGATGACTGCTCGCGCAAGCGCCACTCTTTGTTGTTGTCCACCAGATAATTGATCGATGGCTTTGTACACCTGTTTTTCCAAATGCACCGTTTGCACTATTTTCATAACTTTATGTTCAATAATGTCAGAAGACATATTCATGACACGTAAACTGTAAGCAATATTATCAAACACATTCATATGGGGAAATAATGCATAATGCTGAAAAACAGTATTAATGCTCCGCTTGTTAATCGGCTGGTGAGTAATATCTGTATCTCCAAGCCAAATGGTTCCACTATTGGCCGTTTCAAATCCGGCGATCAGGCGAAGAAGGGTTGTTTTCCCGCTACCACTGGGCCCCAATAACGCAAAAAAAGTACCACCCGGCACAGTCAAGTTTACCGATTCCAAAATGGTATCCCCATGCAAAATTTTTGTCACATTACGAACATAAATAGTTCTCATGGGCAGGACCTACTTTGTATTATTTTTTCGGGTTACTATCATGGGCACGATAACATCAGAAAATGTGCACGGTACGACAACGGCGATAATCAAAAATAAAAACACCATCCCTATTTGGGCATACCACTGAGTAAATCCGTGAGATACCAAATAGAAAATCGATGCTAATGAACTAATGGTTATATGCACTGCATGCGAAGAAAGACCAAATCCTGCAAGAGTTTTATGGTGCTGACGACTCATAATCAATCCATTAATAATACCAACAAAGAGAAACGGCAACACGTTCGGCAGCTCTGTGAGAAAACAGAGATGAAATTTCATCGGTACTCCCAGCAAACGTCCTCCAATATACGGCAGCACTGCATCAGACATCGTACAAAAAAATGCTGGAGAAAAAAAACCGACTAAAATCGCCTGGGCAAAGTTTTTCGAAAATCTAAAAAAAGTAATTAACGTCCCCGTTGCCGCAAATACAATATGCATAAAATGAAAACTGTGAAACAGTACCTTTGCCCCTTTTTTTGCCGCTGCAGCATCATGAAAACCAAGCATGAGCGCTGAAATAAAACTTAAAATAACAAGACCAAAAGAAACGGCAAAAATCGCATACGGCAAATGGCACAGGAGTTCCTGAGTTATATTGTGCTCATGGTCTTGGTGGTGGTTTTGGTGATTGTGATTATGAACATCGGTCTTCATGCTGTATCCGCTGTAAGTAAATATCTATTTTTACAAAATATATCAATACTAGTATGACAAAAAACACAACAGATGCTAGTAAAAATAATCATGCAACGCAAATTTTTTACTCGATAATACGAAAAATACCGCGATAATCCTTATCGCGAACAAAAGGCTCCACTTCTATAGTATCAATACCCCACTCCTTTTCATTTTCATACAACCCATCAAGAAACTCCTCTACATGACTTTTATCTCCGCACACAGTAATGGTGATCTGATCCGACCCCGTGGGACGCGCAACCCCTTCAATAACACATGCCCGTGCATGCTTAAGCAACGATGTGCGTAAAAAAGTCGACGGGAAATTTCCCGTCAATACAATCTTCAAACATTTCTTCATCTTACTCTCCTTAAAAATAAACCGCTTTGAAAGAAGGTACCAAAACCTCAAGAAGACTGTCAAAAGTTACCGTTGAATAAAAAGGCAGCGTCTAGACTTATTATGGGCAAAAATGTATGCTGGAAGGGCATTATGTATCTTCTTTTTTTTATTTGCAAGGATATTTCATGATCAACTCAGCTCGACCTGTTTTACGCTTTGCTCCTGCCCCGACCGGCATGATGCATTTGGGTAACGTTCGCACCGCATTAATGAATTATATTTTTGCACGACAAAAACAAGGAACACTCATTCTCCGCATAGAAGACACTGATGCACAGCGCAATTATGATCCTCATGCACAGTATATCCAAGAAGATCTTGCTTGGCTTGCCATAACATATGACGAGGGTCCCGGCAAAGTTGGCGCACATGGCCCTTATTTTCAGTCTCAGCGGCTTGATATTTACGCCCAAAGACTTGCGGAACTTATCGCCAAAGAGGCGGTCTATCGCTGTTTTTGCTCAGCTGAGCTGCTTGAAAAAAAACGGAAGCGGCAGCTTGCCCTTAAACAACCCCCTCGCTACGACCGTGCATGCATGGCACTTGGCGAACAAGAAATTAAAAAATTACTCGATAGCAACATCCCTTTCATCTGGCGATTTATTCTCGATGGAGAAAAAACAGTCACTTTTCAAGACATGGCTCATGGAACTATGTCATTTGAACTCAAACATTTTTCAGATGTACCACTCACCCGTCAGGATGGCAGTTTCACTTTTTTATTTGCTAATGCGGTAGATGATATTGCTATGCGTATCTCCCATATTTTTCGCGGCGAAGATCATCTGACCAACACCGCAGCACAAATTGCCCTTTTTGATGCATGGAATGCTCCTCATGCAATCTATTGGCATATGCCAATTTTGTGTAATATAGAGGGTAAAAAATTATCAAAGCGAGATTTTGGATTTTCGCTCCGCGACCTAAAAGCATCAGGATATTTGCCTGAAGCCATTAGCAATTACTTGGCCATTATTGGCGGTTCATTTATTCAAGAAATTATGGATCATCAAGAACTCATTAGCACCTATAACTTTGAGCATTTAGGTACTACCGGTCACATAAAATATGATACTGAAAAGCTCCAGTGGATGAATCACAAGTGGATAGAGCGGCTATCACTTGATGATTTTGTGGAACGATGTCGCCCACTTTTGTATGCCGCATATGAAAAAAGTGCTACATGCCCTGAAGACATTTTCCGCACTTTGCTCCAACACATCAAGCCCGAAATTAAAACAATCAACGAGTGCGCCATTGCTCTTCAGTTTTACTGGAATTATGCAGTACCAACAAAAACTGCTCTGGAAGCGGTTTCTGAACAGTTTCGCACACCGCTTCTGACTATTATTACGCAAAATTTACTCACGCTTAAACAAAATCCTGACACGTTCATTAGTGCGCTAAAAAAAGAATCAAAAGATGCAAATATTCCGTTGCAACAGTTGTTTACCGCTCTTCGCCTGATCATCATGGGACATCCCCATGGCCCTGGCATCAAAGAGCTCGTTCAGTTGCTTGGAATACCCGAAAGTAAAAAACGTTTAGAAGCAGGGCTCCAAGTATTAGGTTCCATGGTGTAACCAAAAATATACATATCATACCAATTCGCCATCACCACATAACCGATTCGGTAATTTTTGGAGATTTTTTACTAGCCCTTGTGTTGCAAAATAGTCCATGAGGGAAATAAAATACTGTTCTGTAGACTCTGGAACAAAAAATTCAAACGTACTCGATTCGACATCGATGGTTCGATCAAAAGACATATGCTCATAACTTTTAAGCACCGCAACAACGAACCAGCTTAATGTTCGATCGACTTGTGCTTGATAATATGCACAACATAATAATCTATTTTCTGATCTTTCATTCATAAGTACTTTGCAAGAGGGAAAAATATGTTTTATAGTGATAATTACTATTGTATCACAGACAACACTATTGTACATTATACAGCAAAGGATTTTATTATGGCAGCATCAGATCAACAAAAAATAGGCGTCATCACCGCAACCATTATTGGCATGAATGCTATGATAGGATCAGGCATTTTTACAGCGCCTGCTGCCATGGCAACAAATGTTGGCCCTGCAGGAATTCTTGCCTATATGTTTGTCGTCGTTGCCGTGTGGTGCATGGCACTTTCCTTTGCTCGCCTAGCACAATTATTTCCAGAAGAAGGATCTTTTTACACCTATACCAAGCAATGGGCGGGACACGTCGGTGGTATTATAGCTGCAATGTTGTATTTGTGCGGCGTAATTATTGCAATGGGTTTGCTTGCACATGTTGCTGGCATTTATCTTAATCCACTCTTTCCTGGATATGGTGCATATACCTGGGGCGCGGTCACCTTGTTTGTTCTTGTCGTGTTAAATATGTACGGCGTTGTCGTTTCTCAGTGGGGGCAACATGTTCTTATCGCAACCACGGTATTTCCGCTGATCGCTATCACGGCAATTTGTTTATGGCATGGAAAAAGTAGTAATTTAATACCGTTCGCACCTTATGGCTTTGGCAATGTGTTCAAAGCAACACGTATTGTTATTTTTAGTTTCTTTGGTTTTGAATGCGCCGCATCACTGTTCTCCATTGTAGAAAATCCAGCGCGCAATGTTCCTCGCGCTCTTGCATATTCTATAATCGGCGTCGGAACATTGTATATTCTTTTTGTTACCTCTATTATTTTTGCAACACCTGCTTCCTATTTTTCTGATCCGCGCATTCCCTTATCTGATGTGCTCATGTCAGTCATACCACATCACCCGTGGATCATAAATCTCATTCACATTGCCATTTTGTCAGCAGTCATCGGCACTATTCATTCCATGATCTGGAGCGCCAGTGCATTTTTGACAACGCTGTGTAAAAAAATTGCACCAAACTCTTTTATTGAACGCTCACCAGCAACGGCGGTTATTATCATCGGAGCTGCAATTGCAATAACTTTCCTATCGCTATCAAATTTAAATCTTTTTTTCTCTCTCACGGCAATTGGTATTATTCTTGCGTTCATTTTATCCATGATTACTTTGCTCTGTCTAAAATCTGAGTGGCAATCTGGAAGAAATAGTATTACACTGTGTGGTATATTAACGGCATCTATTATTCTCTTTTTTGCAATAGAAGGACTTATTTTGGAAATAGCAAAAATTACATAAAAATTGACTCACTGTAGATTCCAATGGTATACATGAGCTGGAAATGTATTTTTGCCTGAACCTAAAGGGATAGCATGGTCACAGCCCAAAAAGCGCGGCATATTTGTTTTACGTTTTTTTTTATTGCGTTAGCATTGTGTCATACAAGCTTGAAACCAAACCGGGATTCTCTTGCCAAAAACGATGCGTTTCCCGTATTCACGAGTATTGATCCACAAGAATTTTTGCTAACACGCCAAAAATTGGAACTCCTCGGGGATGATGATTGGGATGAACGGAATGATCATTTAAATCTTTCCATCTCTCTTTTTGGACAAAATGCAAATAATGGAAAACCGCTCAACGGATTTCCGTTTCCTCTTCCGATAACCGTGGTCGTACCTGATCAAGCACCAACTACCGTCCCACTCGGTGACTTGACGGGCGGCACCGGCATGATTGCACTTCTTTATGGAACTTTTCCGCAAGGAGTTACCTCATTTGGCCCTCAACTTTTGGCCGCACGAGAAAATATTTTTGGAACCATATTCCCTGGCACACAACCAATTCCTGATGATGGTAATAATAAATATATTGATCCGAAACATATGTTTGGTTTTTATTCTATTGCTCTTTCGTACCGCAAGCGTGGTATTGCTTTTGATCTCTATGGCATGTTTTCTGATGATTTTGGCTTTAGATTACAAACACGAGTTGCGGCAAATCGACAAAATGTAACAGCCTTGGTTAATGGAACAGATGATCCTGTCACCGGAACACCAACTGCCGATTTCCCTGGTAATGTCCCTGCAAATCAACAAATTCAAGGGGTAACCGTTGATACCTATTTAATGGATGTGCTTTTTAGTATCGCCGACGAAATTGGTGTTAATTTGCACGAATTTACCCAAACATCCATTGAAGCAATTTATATCAGTTTGTTCTGGCGGCATTTATATAATCTCAATGAAGACAAGTACGCATGGCCCCATTTATTTTTGACCCCGTATCTCGAACTTATTGGCAGTGTTTCGCCGGGCAAAGCCGCAGATCCGAGCAAACAGTTTGCCGTCTATTTTGGCAATAACCAACATAGCTCAATTGGCTTTACTGGCGGTTTATGCTTTGACTTTGTCGAATCAATAGAAATCAGCGGCGAAGTCGGGTATATGCACTTTTTTGGCCGTGATATTGGAAATTTCCGTGTCCCTAATAGTACTTTTCAAACCTACCTTTACCCTTATGCAACTGATGTTCACCTCCAGCCGGGGGCAAACTGGCATTTTGCAGGAAAAATTGCCGCATACCACTTCCTCGACATGCTTTCCATGTATTTTGAATATATTATTGTTGAACACAAAAATGACCATATTACCATTAAAAATGGCGATCCTGCCTTTATACCCGGAGCTCTTGAGAAGGTAACAACGTTTAAAACTAAACTAGCAAATATCGGTATAAATTATGATTTTTCACCCAATATGTCCCTCGGCTTTTTATGGCAAGCGCCGCTCTCACAGCGCAATACATACAGAAGCACAACGCTCCTGTTCTGCTTTAATGCGGTGTTTTAACAAAATGCGTATTGCCGTGCTGCAATGGCAGCAGTAATGAAAATACTAGACATAGCCGTTGGGAATCTTTATAATTGTAGCTGAAGATAGATTTACATTTTCAGTTTTTTGTTAGAAAGTGAAACAAAGCATTATGGGAAAGAAAAGAGCCAATATCGAAGTTACAGTCAGTGGAAGTATAGAACGAGCTCTCCGTCAAATCAAAAAAAAGCTTGAACGTGAAGGCGTTGTCCGCGACATGAAACGCACCGTCTATTTTGAACCTGCAACACAAAAACGTCGCAAACGTCTTGTCCGTGCTATTAAGCAAAATATGATGCGCATGATCGCTCAAGGTCTCTATAAAAAATGAATCGCGTAAATAATTCTCGACTCCGCTCCATCAAACATGCGCAGCGCGAGTCTTTCTTTTTAAAAGAAATCTCTCAGTTTTTTATGCCTATAATGCTTGATAATCCGTCTCTGCAGTCGCTGTGTATTAGCCGAGTTTCTTTGTCTTCTGATAAAGGTCTCGTTGCTATTTATTTTTACACACCACAAGGACAACCATTTTTTCAGGCAAGACTTTCTGATCTGATTCTCTATAAACCGTCATTGCGTGCTGCCATAGCAAAAATTTTCCATGGCCCCTATGCCCCTGAACTCGTGTTCAGATATGATGAAAATCTTGATAAAGAACGTAAAATAAATGAACTTATTGATCAACTGAAGCGCGAAGACAAACTGTAAGGTGTGCCCATGGGCGATCCCCTTGAACATGTTTTTCATCTGATTGTTGGAGCCTGTTTTTCTGTTTGCTGGGGATCATTTTTAAATGTCCTTGGCTATCGTCTTGTCAGAAATGAATCGCTCAGCGGCAGATCCCATTGTCCTCACTGTCACATTTTCCTCGCCTGGTATGATCTTATTCCCATCGTGTCCTGGCTTTTACTCCGCGGCAGTTGTCGTTCATGCACTCGACCAATTTCCTGGCTGTACCCCGCTATTGAAATTATAACGGTCATCAGCATGCTTTTATTGTTTACCCGGCTCCCACTTGTTTATGCATGTACCTATTTTATATTTTTCTCTGCCCTTATTGTCACTATCAGGTCCGATGCTGAAACAATGCTCATTTCCCGATTTGCCAGTATTTACCTGGTACCCATTGGCATCATCGCCAGTTTTTTTACATTGTTGCCCATTACGGTTTTTGATAGTATCGCCGGAGCAGCAAGTGGATATCTTTTTTTACTTGGTATCGGCACCATTTTTGTCCGTTTGCGAGGCGTAGCAGGCATTGGGCAGGGAGACCTTGAGCTCCTTGCCTGCATTGGAGCATTTACCGGCATTGTAGGATGTTGGATAACAATTTGCATTGCATCCTTTGCCGGATCAATCTACGGCATCGCATCTATGATTGTTCAGCGACAACACCATGCACAGACAAGAATTCCATTTGGTCCATTTTTAGCAATCGGTGCACTTTTATTTGTTCTGTATCAGCCACTGATCATCAGACTGCTCGCAATTTGACTGACGTCTCAGTGCCAAAAACTCTTTGAACCCCTGTTTTTTCTCCACTCGTTCCTCGTGGAGCGTCAAAGAAAAGAGGAATATTGCCACATAATTCTGAGAATTTTCCTTCCCCCCGTTTTAATCCTTCATTCCGCCTCTTTGAGGCTCCACCCTTCGACAAGCTCAGGGTAAACTTGGGAAGGATGGCTAAGAAAAAAGGATTTATCCCTCTCCCCCCCTTCGTCCTGAGCTTGAACATCCTTTGCTTTACCTAAGAAGGCTTTGCAAAGGGATGTGTAAAGAAAGAGATTCGTGTCTTTCTCCCTCCGTTCGTCCTGTGGACCGCGTTGAGGGATAAATAACCAAGAACATCCAGCCACGATTGATGAAACACCTGCAATAAAAAGAACCGCTACTGCAGTGTACATTTTTGCATGCAGATTAGTTACCAACAAAATCTTATTCTCACGCATTACCGAAATTTCATTGGGAAAAACTTCAATTATCCCCATATACAAAACATGTCCTAGAGCTGCAGTTACCATTAAACCACTCGCAGCTGCTACTACACCGCAAACTCTTTTAAAAACAGGCATAGCTTTTTTTATAGCACGTTTACGTTTGTTGCTCTTGTCCGCAGCCATATTGTTTGGTACAAGTAATGCACAGACAAGCATAAAAACACCAATAGCGCTGGAAAATTGTTTTTTCATAATTTCTTTCTTTATTTTTAACACAAAAACACTGGAATATCTTGCAATAGCTTATCATAAAAAGTAAATAATTACTCAAACAATATAAACACTCCAAACAGGATATTTTTATAAAAAATTCTTTTTCGAAAAAACTTTTCTCTTTTATTTTTACTGCTACACTAACAGAGTCTTTCAAAATTATTGTTATATAATTACTTGAGGAATTTATATGAAACTCAACACGTCTTCATTATTATTGATATTTATTTGTGCAACAACTGTTTTACATACAAGCCAACAACCTTTAAATCCTCAGCCACCTATATCTAAAAAAGATCAAGACATAATTAATAGCCTAACTAAAAAAATTATAGAACAAGACGGAAAATTTGAAACTCAAAAAACAGGAACTCGTGAAATTATCACTCTCATAGGAAAATATCAAGAAAATGCTGAGCAACATAAAAAAGAACTTTCAACAGCAAACGAATTTATTAAAAAATTGCAAAAAAAATCAACAAATTCAAAAATAAATCTTGCCTGCCTACTCCTGGTATTTACTGGTGTTCAGGCATGGCACTATCTTGAAAAACTAATTCCCCCCCTTGATCGAGGACTCGCATATCTTAAAACATATACCCAATCCAAGCTCAAAAATAAGCAAAATGCTCCTGCTGATCCAAAAGTCGAAAACCCTACAGATCAAAATAATGGATCTGAACAAAACACCTAATCAGCTAAATCATCTTGTATAATTTTAATAACGTTGTTTTCATCAACCGTTAAAATGTCAGGTTTACCATCGCCATCAATATCTCCTGCTGCAACGGCGAGAAATCCTTTGTCATCAGCGCGTGCAATACTGAGGTGGCTTGCAGGAGTATTGAGCTTACCGGTAAAATAGCTGCCTCCTTCAGAACCGCCACCGAATCCGTAGGTGTATAAAAAGTTTTCCTGTGCACCACCACCTTTGTATCCTTCAGGCTTCCATCCAATACCTTGGGTACCAGCAAGTGTCGTTGAATAAGTTCCATGCTCAGCCCAGTATGCTTTTTGCGCCATGTAAATAGCGCTCAAATGCATGTATGCTTCTGCTCTTTTTGCCTTTGCCAAAAATTTGGTAAAACTTGGAACTGTCATCATCGTCAGCAATCCAATAATTGCAACAACGATCATGAGTTCTATAAGACTGAATCCTGTTCGTTTCATAACACCACCCCTTTTGATTATGGAAACTTTGTCTTCAGCGTAGCGTATTGAACAAAATTTTTTCAAATATTTTGCAAGATTTATATTTTTGTGTATCTTTATGCTGCACTACCGACGTTTAAACATGAAGGATTTTTATGAGACACATTTTTTTACTTTCAGTCTTCTCACTTTTGATAGCACAACAAAGCTGTGCCATGAATTTTTTCAACGAAAGATCTTTAACTCTTCCTCCAAAAACTAATGCTCAAGAACAACAGCTGAGCCTTATGGCAACAGGAACTGCATGGACCCTGTCGGGAATAAAATTATTTTCAAATATAAGTCCCGTTCGAGGAATTATTGCTCTTCCCCTGGGAATTTCGCTGATATTTTTTGCCCATAAAATACCTCCTTTTACTGACAAATGGGTTGAAAAGTTAAATAAACGGTTACCCGAACATAGAAGACTTGCAGATGCTCCATTTTTTGACAAAAAGGATCCGTTTATTACTGGTATCAATGTTGCGGGATTAACCTTCTCTATTGCAGGTACAGCCATATGGTCCTCAAAAAGCTTTTTGCTTTTCCCCCTTTTGGGTCCCCTCGGTACCGCATCAAGTATGCTTGGCCTGGGACTTACTCTTGGCGTTCCTTATATCGCTCGACTTCAAGATTACCCAAAATACCGAGAATCATGCCGCAAAACATGTAATGATTTTGTAAAAGATTTTGAGGATTTCATAAAAAAAGTTGGGGAAATCGTTTCAATCAAATGAATCTCCATATAATGTCTCAAGCCGTTCAATGGAAAATGCTCCTTTTCTAACCACCTTTATCCGCTCACGCGAACAATCGAGTATTGTTGAAGGTACCGGCGGATACTCATGAGAGGCCATGGCACTATTTTCCAGCACTATATATCGCACAACGGTCCGAATTCGTTCGTCAATATCATTAAACACCGTCGGAATCGCATGTCCTGCAATATTCGCACTCGTTGAAAAAAGTCCCTGAAATCGGGCCAATAATGCCTGCAATCCCGCATGTTGAGGAACCCGGACCGCAATAGTCTCCTCTCGAGACCGTAAATAGGTTGGCAGCCCCTTAGAGGCCTTACCCACGAGGGTCACCGGCCCCGGCCAACACATATGCATTAATTGGTCCAGGCGGGCATTATCTGCGTGTTTTTCATCAAAAAAGGCCTTCGCCTTCTTCATATCACCGCTTAAAATGAGGTATGGCTTCTCAGGAGGCCGCTTTTTGAGGGTATTAAGCGCCTCATAGCCCGCAGGGGATATATCAGCCAGGATTCCCCAGACCGTATCCGATGTGCCCAAAACAAGCTCGCAGCGCTGCAAAGCGCGAAAAATAAGCTCATTTGCCTCTTTATCATTCCAATATAAATCTCCCATCCTAGGCCTTTATTCTGTTGTTAAATAAATTTCCGACCATAATATTAAAATTTCTTGTTTGACATTTTTGTTTTTTGGGTTATCCTAAGCTATAGCATCGCATTTTGTATCCTTCTCAAAGGGGCATACCCAATAAAACACAACAAATTGCTGTGCTGGCTCGCAAACCCTTATTTAAGGACAAGCTAGCATAAATAGAGTAAAAGTTATAGTAAGAAATTAGTAGTATAAACAGTCATACGGGGAAAAGGCCATGAAAAACACACAATCGCAAAAACAATCACCAAAAGATACAATAGCCGCTGGTAAACAGCGTAGCTATAATGAAATTGTCGATTATCTAGATGCGCGTTGGTCGCCAGAATATAAAGATCCATCATTGAATACGATCAAGCAGCTAGACAAGGCATATGACCATGTCTCTCAAAAACTTGATACTATTTTGGTCACCGGAACCAATGGAAAAAGTTTAACAGCACATTTTGCTGCCAAATTACTCCAAGAAGAAGGTCTTTCTGTCGGTACTCTTTACGCCCCCCATATTCTTACCTATAATGAACGAATTGCCATAAATAACGAATCTATTATTAATAAATTATTTACTGACCTTGCCAATGATGTTATAAATACTGCAGAACTACTCAAACTTAATCCTCATGCAACTGATATTTTAACCATGATGGCTCTTTTACATTTTAAACAAACTGCTGTTGATGTTGTCCTATTAGAGGCAAGCGAAACAGACGCCGATCCAGTATCTCTCTGCAAACCAAAAGTTGTTGCCATAACTCGTATTACGGGACCTACCGTAAAAAAAGATCAAGATACTCAAAATCAAGAAACTGAAAAACTTATCGCATCGGTCATGGAAGCCGTGCACAAAGATACGCATGTCGTTTCTGCAGATCAAAGCAAATTAAATTTACAAACTATGCAAACCATTGCTGCTCAACGCAGCGGTGTTTGGGCAATGCCTATCAGAAAACTTGCTGCTCTGGCATATCCCTACGAACAGTTATATGGTCGTTGCGCAGCGCTTGCAGAGCGAATCGCATCAATTTATATCAACACATTTGCAAACAAAAAAGCAACGGTCGTCGCTACCAGTTTGCTGACAAAAATAAAAGGACAACGTGGTCGTCCAACATTAGATGAAAAAAAGCGTCAACTTGAAAATCCTAAAAGAACAATCGATCAATTTTGGAAAGAAACATGCAGTACATTACCTGCACGATTCCAAATTCTTGATAAAGAAAAACCAACTATTTTACTCGATACCGCATCAAATCTTGATGCTTTTGAAAATATTCTCTTGGGAATCCGTCTTCTCCATTATCAACGTTCACTCAAAGGGCTTGCCATTATTCTTGGATGCGCTAATGAAACACTTGATATGGTAGAATTTGTTAAAATGTTTAGATATTTCTTTAAAAAGACTTCCGGTAATATTATCGTATGTCCTGTTTCAAAACTTCCTGGCCATCAAGACACAAAGTCATGGGATGTTGAAAAAGTTACCAACGCATTAAAAGAAATGAAAATCAAAACATCTTCGGCAAAAAATCTTGATGAAGCATTTGATATCGCGCGACAACTTGTTGATGAACGACATGGATTTGTAGTCATCACTGGTTCACCGTCAATCGTTACTGAATACTGGCGCTCTAAAGGGATTAAAAAGTTATAATTAATTTTGTTTTTCTATGACACTTTTGACATATGCCGTTATCGGCATAGCTGTAGGATATTTATACGGACTCTCCTTTGTACATATGTATAGGAGAGTTTTTTCTTGCCTAAAAACAACCCGCCGGCGATACTATGTGCATTTAGTTGCCTATCCATTTTTCCGCATTGCCTGTCTTTTAATTGGCCTATTTTTCCTATTGCACTTACCAATTGCCCCTCTTATACTAATAGTAGTGAGTGCAACCGGCTCATTTTGGTACGTTGTTCTACGTAAAGGAATATAAATATCATGGACAGCATCGAATTAGGCAATGTTGAGCAGTGGTCGTTAGGGCCGCTGATTCTTGGGTATGATCATCCATTTTTATATGTTGTCAAAGAAACAGTCGAACAAACATGGGCAGTCCTCATACTCATCTTAATTATCAGCCTGGTACTTCGCGTTCTTGTTGTCAAAAGTAGTATCGCACGATTTTTAGTCTTTTCAGGTATTACCTTTTTGACAACCCTCGTTAAACAATCACTCGGCTATTTTTCCTTTCCCCATTTTTGTTTTGTTGCAGCTCTTTTTTGCTTTATCGCATTGTGCAATATTATTCCCCTTATTCCTGGATTTGATGAACCAACGCGCGACATAAACACAACACTTGCTTTGAGCATTATTGCTTTTTTGTATCGCACCATATACGCAATTCGTGCTCATGGCATCAAAGATTTTGTTGCAGATTTTTTTAAACCTTTTTTTATTATGCTACCGCTCAATATTATTGGAGAACTTGCCTCAATCATATCGCTCTCTTTCCGGCTCTTTGGCAACATTTTTGGCGGATCACTTATTACAAAACTTTATTTTAGCACATTGCAAGGATCAATTATTGCTCAAATTTTTGGTCTCTTGTCTGGCGTCAATTTTTTAATTACCGGTTTTTTTATTGTATTTGAAGGGTTACTGCAGGCATTTGTTTTTTCTATGCTTGCACTCACCTACCTTGCACTTGAGACACAAGAAGAAGGCCTAGAAGAATAACACAACACAAAGGAATTATTCATGCTTGAACTTGCCTCCTTTATTCATTATGGTACCGTTGCCTTGGCCGTCAGCATTAATGCCGTTGGCGTCAGTCTGGGCGAAGGATTTACAAGCATGGCAGCACTTGATGCAAGCAATCAGCAACCACAAGCACGCAATATTATTTCCCGCATGGCAATTATTGGCATGGCATTTATTGAAACAGCGGCAATTTTGGGCAGTATTATTGCCATGATGCTTCTCCTCGGCCCCGAGGCAACATCAACATCCTGGTACACCAACATCGCCACTATCGGCATCGGATTAGCCATGTGTCTTTCAGGGTTTGTCATCGGCATTGTATCGGCATTGCCTGCACAAGCTGCCTGCCAGGCAGTGGCGCGGCAACCTTTTTCTGGTAGTCGAATTTTGGGTTTCATGCTCATGACACAAGCGCTGATTCAGACACCGATTATTTCAGGACTTATCGTCGCATTCTGCATTCGCAATCAAGCATTATCAGCAACTCACATTGCCGACTGTTTACGCCTGATCGCCAGTGGATTGTGCATCGGTGTTGGCAGCATTGGTCCTGCCCTTGGTCTTGCCTATTTTGCTCGCATCGCCTGTCAAGGACTCGGCGTTAATCGCCATGCATATAATAAATTATTGTCCTTCACACTCGTCAGCCAGGCAATTATTGAAACACCAGTCCTTTTTTCTCTCACTATTTCACTCATTTTGTTATTTGTCATTCCCCCCAGCGATAATCTTTTTGACGGCATTGCTTGCATCGCTGCAGGACTCTGTTGCGGCATCGGAACAATCGGACCCGGCATCAGCTCAGGCCAAGCTGCCGGAGAAGCATGTCGGCAAATTGCATACAAACCCCACCTTCAACCACTCCTTGCTCGGCTCAGCATGGTCGCACAAGGACTTATTGAAACCTGCGCAATTTATGCCGTTCTTATTGCAATTATGTTAATCTTTATTTAGTGGAGATAAATATTATGTTGGCTTCATCATAACTTCCGGATTATTTTTGATATACTCAACAAATTCTCGATCAACGGAAAGCATCTGGTCGACTGGTATTTCATCCAATGAAAACCACCTGGAAAACAAAGTGCTGCCTTCTTCTTCTTGACGATTAAAAACTGTATCATCTGTTTTTACAAGGTAATATAAATTGAACATGGAATTATCAGAAAAATCTTCATGAATATGTACCCCCTTAGTTGTATAAAGCAAACGTTCAATAGAAATTATTGCACCAATTTCTTCTTCACATTCTCTGACTAAAGCGTCTTTAAACCCCTCATCTCTTTCAACACCACCACCAGGAAAATTGAAAATTATTTTTGAACCAGACTTTGTTTGAGTAAGTAATATTTTCCCTTGAGAATCTAATAAAATCCCATAAACACCAATACGTTCTTTTTTTTCAGCTGTGTTCATTGAATCAAAAAATGCCTGATCATAGCCTTCTCTACTGGATTTTGTAAGATTGTCAATTAACTCTTGTTCTTCATCGGTAAATGCTCGATGTTCTAAACAAGCATGCGCTTTAATATTTCTAATCTGATCAAACATTTTATGACCTAGACAATTTTTAAACTCAACCATGGCATAGGTATTAATCTGTATTTCTCCTATGTGACTGTTCTGTGGATCTTTAATCACAATACTTAAATCTCGATAATTTTCCGGATAAGGTGTAAAAAAGTTATCTTGTATCTCAAGAATCTGTAATGGTGATTGATATAGTGCATCTAAACAATGATAAACATCAGATACTGTAATCACAACAATAGTTGCTCTGGCATAATCTGTAATTTTTGAAGGATCATTGTTCCAGCGCGTCTGTAAGAGTTGATTAATAGTTTTTAGCTCCTTGACACCCGAGTCTATAATAGTACTTCCCTCAATTTCTGAAGATATTGTTTGTAACGATTCAATTATATAATATTGCGTTTCTCCGGCTTGTTTCATTAACTTCTGCAAATCACCAGTAACTTGTTGTTGTCTTGAAAAGACCGCACAAAAGAAACTGAGTACCGCAAAAACGACACATTTATTCTGTATTCTCAAGGTAAATCCATTTATAAAAACGCTCTTTCCAAGATGCCTCAGAAGCATAAGGATCAAATGGAGGAGGTTCGTAAGGTGCATAAATTCTTCCTACATAACTATAAAATTGATCAACAAATCTTTGTTTTTGTTGCTTTAACTCATTGTCCGATCTTTCTCGATAAAGCCCGTGCTCAATAATGTAACTCAGAATTTCTGGTTCTAAATTAATATCTCTATAATCATGCAAGGCCAATTTTTTTCGTGTCTCAGTTGAAGATATTCCTCCGCAGTTATTAACCTGTAGGTAAAATACGTTACTCTCAAGCTCATTAGATCTCTTTCGAAACTAGCTTTTTAGTTAAATTTTGAGTACGATAGCTATCTCTGAGGAGAGGCTATGAAGTACGAAAAGATCCAAAATTTAAGTAACACAAATTTTAGACGCCTAACCGGTGTTATGCGTCCTGTATTTAATAAAATGGTTTTTATTTTAAAAGAGGCTAATCAAAAAAAGAAGAGCAGAGGTGGCAGAAAAAATAAACTTTGTATAGAAGACCAATTATTAATAACTTTGGAATATTTGAGAGAGTATCGGACTTATTTTCATATAAGTCAGAGTTATGGAGTAAGCGAAAGTAGCGCTTTTAAAACAGTAAAATGGGTGGAGGATACTTTGATAAAACATCCTGATTTTGCACTCCCTGGAAGAAAGGAGCTTGTCAAAAGCGATACTGAATATGAAACAATTTTGATTGATGTTACAGAATCACCAATTGAACGTCCAAAAAAAAACAAAGACGATTTTATTCAGGCAAGAAAAAACGACATACAATAAAAAGTCAGGTTGTTGTTGACAAAAAATCCAAAAAAATTATTTGTACAGCTTTTTCAAACGGAAAACGTCATGATTTTCGCCTATATAAAGAATCTAAAACACATATTCATCCTGATATAAATGCCATCACTGATTCAGGCTATCAAGGTCTCCAAAAATTACATAGGAAAACACAAATGCCAAAAAAAAGATCTAAAAAAAATCCATTAACACCGCAAGATAAAATGCTCAATCGAAAATTATCAAGTGATAGAGTACTTAATGAAAATGTAATAGGTATGATAAAACGTTTTAAGATAACCTCAGATCGTTACAGAAATCGTCGCAAACGCTTTGGTTTACGTTTTAATCTTATTGCTGGTATTTATAACATGGAGCTTGTATCATGAGTTGTTTCGAAAGAGATCTATTTTCATTTATGATTTTATCCGAAGGATCTCGAGGCACGATTGCAATAACATCAAATTGTACACGATTTTCCGGCAAAATCAGCAACCGCCTTTGGTAAGAATCTTCCCCGGTAATATGTATAATCTTTTCATTCAATAGTTTTTTAATAAAAAAATAATCAGAACGTTTATTATCAGATTCCTGCGCTACTACTACAACTCTGTCGCCAAGATCTGCCAACATCCTTTGCACCATTTCAACACGCTCATTCGAACTGCATTTATAATTTTTGCTACCATTTTTGTTAACAAAAATATATAATTTATCAAGCCTGAGGTTATCAAGCGCACTACGGATAATGGCATTATGAGCCTTGGTTGGAGGGTCAAATGAACCAGAATAGATACCCTTTTTAATTCCTGTATCATATGCTTGAAATTTAAAACAATAAAGTGTAAAAATTATGGATAATATAAGACGTATGCTTTGATTCATGGCAATCCTTCACTGCTAGATAAACTATGATCAATAACACTGCTCTATAAAATAGTACTCTCATTTCATCTGAAGTCAAACATTTTTTAGGTTTTTGTTGTAGCAGAATATTAGGTTCTATGCATGCAGAAAAGTGGAGATCAAAGGATTCAAAGTTAAACTTCGGAGGTAAATAATTTTTGATATTCAAAAATAAAGATAAAGTTTGATGAAGCCAACATAATTTTTTTGGGGTTTAACTCCGGATCCTTCGACAAGCTCAGGACGAACGGGGAGGGGGAAATCCGATTTTTTTAGAAATTTCTTTTTTTGCTCATCCTTTATCTCCATTCATGTCTCATGGAGCCTCAGAGGAAAAGAAAAATGTCATTATCTTTTCCTTCTTTAACATCCTTCGCGAAGCCTTAAAAAGGCAGAGTCAAAGGATTTTTCTTGTCATGCATTATAAGATGCAGTATAGTGAAACACACTATAATATTATTTTTTTAAAGGTTTTTCATCATGATGTACAAAAATACCCTCCAGGCAATCGGTAACACACCCCTTGTGCGTATAGCATTTGATTCTCAAGCAACAATATATGCAAAACTTGAATATTTAAATCCAAGCGGCAGCGTCAAAGACCGCTCTGCGGCATTTATGATCGAACAAGCAGAGCATGCAGGACAGCTACAACCGGGCGGCACTATTATTGATGCATCCTCAGGAAATCACGGCGTTTCCGTCGCAATGATCGGCGCCATGAAAGGGTATAAAGTTATTATTACCGTATCTGAAAAAATTAGCACCGAAAAATTACAAGCGATCAAAGCGTATGGTGCCACCGTCATTATGTGCCCAGCCACCGACACCATTGAAGATCCAAAAAGCTACCACAGCGTTGCTCGTCGTCTTCATGCACAAACGCCCGGATCATGCATGCCTGATCAATATTTTAATGTTGCAAATGCGCATGCTCATTATTTTTCTTTAGGGCCTGAAATATGGAAACAAACACAGGGTACCATCACCCATTTCTTTGCGGGAGCAGGCACTGGCGGAACATTGAGCGGTGCAGGAAAATATCTCAAAGAACAAAATTCCCAGATTAAAGTTATTGCAATCGACTCAGTCAACTCATTTCGTGCAACGGGGGGCAACCCAAAACCGTATTATATTGAAGGTGTTGGCATCGACTTTATTTCACCAGTCATGAATTATGATATAGTCGATGATATTATTACTGTCACCGATGCAGATTCCTTTGCCATGCTCAAAATTCTTGCACACAAAAAAGGAATTTTGGCGGGACCGAGCAGCGGTGCCGTTGCTCGCGGTGTACAACAATACCTCGACAATATACCTACAGATGCCGTTGTTGTTATGATTTTTGGCGATTCAGGACGAGCATATTTGACCAAAAATTTCTATGAAAAAGATGCCGAACTTATTTTGGTACAACATAAGGCACCAGAGCATCATCAGCCCACTGTCCTAGTTCAGTTACATGTGAGACAAAATAGTGTAAAATAAAGGCCTCCGTAAATATTACTAAATGTAAGGAGGCCTAAAATCATGCAGCAGATAAACAGACTGCACAAAAGTTTGTATCAAATAAACAAAGTTGATACAACAAAGTATACACAACTTGCATATGAAAGAAAGGAGAAATTAGAGCAGTATGATAAATTAATTGCTGAAAAATGCTCCCAAAAAACAGCGCTTGAAACACTGAAAATATCGCGAGCAACATATTATCGATGGAGAAAAAATTATAAATTTTATGGGCTTGCTGGATTGGAAGAGGCAAGCAGACGCCCCAATAATGTTCGAAAGCCCCTGTGGGATGCAAATGTTGAAAAGAAAGTTCTTCATATTCGCAAAATAAATCCACTATGGGGCAAAGAAAAAATAGCAGCAGTTTTAAAAAGGGATTATAGTATCAAAAAATCCGTAAGCACCATTGGTCGGATCTTATCCAAGCTTATAAAGGAAGATAAAGTTAAAGCTGCGTATTTTTATATGAGGGGGAAGAAAAGAAAGCCTCGTACATTTGATGATCATGCGAAGCCATGGACCAGAGATATGAAGGCCAAAAAACCCGGTGAATACATACAAATTGACCACATGAGTATTTCCGAGGTTCCAGACAAAACAATCAAGCATTTTAAAGCAATTTGTCCTATCACTAAAATTATTGTTGCACAAGCTTACCCTCGTGCAGATAGCTGTTCTGCAACGAAATTTCTTGAACACGCAAGACGATCCTTACCATTTCCCATGTTGTCTGCCCAGGTTGATGGTGGATCAGAGTTTAGGGGAGAGTTTGAACAAGCATGTAAAGAGCTGAACATTCCCCTTTTTGTACTCCCTCCCCGTTCTCCCAAATATAATGGCAATGTTGAACGAGGAAATTGTACCGTTAAATATGAGTTTTATGTATCTTATACTGGGGCCAGTTCTTTAAGGATTATTCAAAAAAATCTTCAAAAATATATCCATCGCTACAATAATTATCGACCTCATCAGGCTTTACAAAATCTTACTCCTGCGCAATACTATCAGAAATTAAAGGGAGGCCTTCAGTCTCATATGTTATGAACCAACACACCCACTTGACTATTCTCTGGAGTTAGTGGAACAGTCGGTTTATTTTGTTGTTTTTCAGTTTGATGGTTGCCTCCATAAAGAGAAAGCATGAATTGAACTGCTGCGTTTTTGTATTTTTCGCGATTTGCCAATCTACCAAGAACATTAAACAGGTTCTTTTGTCTAGGACAATGTTCTTTGTTATCAAGCTTTTGAGAATAAGAATTATTATAATTTTGCTCCTTTTTGCGTAAACGTCTATATACCTTTGCTTTGTAATATTCCATTACTTTATCTCGTTTTTTTTGTTCTTCATAACCCAGCAGAAAAGCATTTGCAGACAAATTCAACATTCTTTCCTTTGATGCATTCAGTTCATGAAATAAATTTCTATTTTTGTCTAGTACTTCTTGTGTTGCCCCTATACATTTGTCAGGATGTAGGTTGAAACTAGATTTTCTGTATCGTTTATTTATAAGCTTGGTATATTTTTCTTCCTTTCCTTCTTCCTTCATAAAAAGGAGCAAAAATTTACCTTTATCGATAAATTCACGCAAGCTATCTTTTTCTTCTTTCTCAATACCAAGTGTAGCACAATCTTTATCGAATAATTTAGATGGATATACGCCATATTCTTCGATCAATGCTTTTTCAACTGTCTTTTTATTAGTAGCAATCTTATCAAGAATGCCGTCTTTTAATACTTTTTTTTGATTTTTTACCTGTAGCAACAATTTCCTATTCTTTTTATAGTCTGTATACCACAAAAATGGATTATCTTTACTTTCTTCTAACATCAACTGCATGCCTTGTTGCCGCCACTCATTTTCATCAGATATTACATATTTCAGAGAACTATGAAACCATGTCGCAAAAGTTGGTATTATCCGTTCAACATAATAAAATATTTCAAAATTCTCAACCTGGTTCGCAATGGCTTGAGCTTCATTAACAATTTTCTGTCCCTTTTGTTGCAATACCTGTACTTCTTTATCTTGATATATTTCCCTCTCCAACATCCTCGGCTCAGCTTCAAAACCTCTCAAATCAGCCTGCGCCTGCCGATGTTCCTCTTCTAATGCGTCAAGACGCTCCTCTACTACAGCGCGACGATTTTCCAAATCCTGTTTTTTTTCGTTATCACCATTTTCGGCTTTTTCTAACTCATTTATTATCTTGTCCAGCTCTTCATTCAATTGATCATTCTCATCTTTCATGGCATCCATCATATCAAGAACTTCTTCTTGAAGCTTTTTGCTATCATCTACCGATTCAGAATAATGATATTTATTTTCAAAAATACCTTTTAATGATTCACTCACCACCTGAAGTTCTTTTTTCATAGGTGCAACAGCTTTTTCCACATCAAATTTTTGTATTTTAAAAGCTGACAGTGCTCCATACAATATTCTCATAAACTTTTGTCCTTTTTCAGATTTTATAAAATTATGAATATTTGCATTCTGACAAAAATCAAGATATACATCTTTTTTCTGGTCTTCAGGGCCCATCAACCCTCGTACAAAACCCACAGCCCTGGAAATACCCTCCTGATAATCTCTTATATCTTTAGGATTTTTAGGATCAACTTCCCGACGCAACCCTTTTACTATTATTGCTAAATGTTCTTTGAAAATATCTTTTATTACCTCTTGATCTTGAGGATCAGATTGTTGCATGATAGTTGATAATAATTTCTGGGCTGCAAAATCTCGTCTACCCATTATAGATTGCAAAAATTCTTCAAATCCGTGTTTTTGAGTAAGGTAAAATTCGGGCGGCACATTTTGGACCAATTCCCGCCTTGTTAAGGCCTTTGTGTCGGACACAGGCAAAGATTGTGCAATTCTGTTCATAGTATTATCGATGCCTTTTACAACAGAAAAAAGCTTTTCTTTTCCATATTCACATGATTTTTGTATATATGGCATAGCTATTATTAATGCTGATGCAGCCATAAAAACAGGAACTGGCATACTGTATCCTTCAAAATATTCAAAAAATTATTTAACTTTTATCGTATTACAAATCATTTTTTCATGCGTAAGTATAGCGCAACATAACTTTTTTTTCCACTAATTTTATCCTTTTTTATTTTTTTAATTTACATTTACAAAAAATAAAAATTTAATAATTGTTGATTTTTTCTGTTAAGAAATTTTATTCTGAAGATAATCTTACTGAGGGGGAGGGAATATGTCACGTTCATCGACACAGTTTTTCTATAATTTGTATATTGCTGTTGCTGGTATTGCTGGTATTAGCATGGTTATTCTTGTCCATGAGTTTGGCCATTTTATTTTTGCCCACCTATGCGGCGTTGCCACGCCAACATTTTCTATCGGCTTTGGCCCTGCGCTCTACAGCCACGCTTTTGGAGCAACCACATTTCAAATTGCCGCCATTCCATTGGGAGGGTATGTTGCCATGGATCCGGCTACTTTTGCCCTGCAACCGTACTTTTATAAATTGATCATTTTACTTGCAGGCATTCTTTTTAACATGATTTTCGCATATCTTATTTTTATTTTTATTGCCCGACACAAACAAACACTCGAACCCCTAGTCATAGCAGTGGAGCCAAACTCTCCTGCTGCACAAATTCCACTCCTTCCCGGCGATGAAGTAGTTGTTTATGATGATCTTCCTGTCACGCAGGAAAACTTAGAACATATTGCACGGGATATTCATGAATCTCCCGCAAAAGAAATAACAGTTACCTTTGTACGCGATGGACAAAAACATACTGCATCAATCACCCTTGGCTCAAAACATCCCTTATATGGAAAAAATGTTGGCTGGATCGGCATTACCTGGAAAAAACAGGTCATGCATCTGGGCTGGATTGACGCAATAAAAAATGGCATTTCAATGGTACATGCAGTACTCCACCGCCTCGGACAGTTTCCTGCCGCGGTATGGAATAAAGACAAAAATGCAGGGTTTGTCGGCCCCATTGGCATTATTTCCATGACCGGCAAAAGTCTCGCGATCGGTGGACTACGCTTCTTTTTTGTCATGATTGCCCTGCTCAATATTAATGTAGCACTGTTTAATGTGCTGCCAATCCCCTTTTTAGATGGGGGACAAATTATGGTATATACACTGCAAGCAATTTTACGCCTTAATCAACTATATGCACACCTCATTTTGCTTATTCTTATCACCATGATGCTTTCGTTTCTCTTCTTGGCATATAAAAAAAATAAAGCTCGGATGGAAAAGTAAAAAAATAAGCAATTAAATAGAAAGGATCTACTATGTTTCTGAAAACCAAACTTTTTTTACTCCTCAGCACGATACTATTTTTTAGCTCTTTTGCTGTACAAAAAAAATACCAACGGACCCCATGGCAACCACGAACACAAAAGCAGCTTCAAAATATGAACAACATCGTTATGTTATTTGATTTTAATAGAGGAGTAGAGCTGCAACCTTTTGATATAACATTTCATGAGCTTCTTGCCGTACTTAAAGAAAAAGCTTTTCCTGTTCTTGTCAGCGATACTATTTGGAATAATTTCGTTCGCATAAGAAATCTCTTTGCAGCAAAAATTCAAGATCCATCCTCATTTGAACATGCGTATTTTACTTTTTTTACTACATTACAAGAAAGAATAAAAGAAGAGTACAAAGATACTGGTATTACTCAATTTCATGATTCACGTATTTATCAAGAACTGTTTTCATTTAAAAATGAAGCAAATCCAGATATACCAAATGGAGCATCAGAACTGACAAAACAGTATATACAATTAAAAAAGTTAAGTTCCCGTTATGACAAAAAAGAACTCATGATTTTGCAGTACAGTTTTATCTGTTATACATATTTGACAGCACATGAATGGCACGCTTATAAGTATGCAATTCTTGCGAGCAATAAAAAAAAGACCCATGAAATCATTCTTCTCGTACCAAAAACATACCTAGAAACCCATCCTTGCGGCCTGCAACAAAATCCTCTTAATGCTCTTACTCTTGACGATACAGAGGATTTTCCATTACTATTCAAACCAGAAATTACAAATCGAGAAATGATAAAAAAAGCTTTCGCACAAAAACCCTCTGCGCCAGAAATATACACATTATTTTCAGAAATATTTACAACAAAGACTGCTCAAAATTCAGAACTTTGCCCTTTACCCCTTCCTCAATGGAATATTTTTATCACTGGCCATGGCACTACGTTGAGTGATGATGACTTTGCTACTATTAATTATCTTGCCAATGCCATTATAGACATGAAAAAACAAATAGCAAACATGCCAAGACCTTTGGCCAACAAAAAAATTCCTGCCGCTCAACTTAATCAGGAAATCGCTGAATTTGAACAGAAAACAAAAAATTTTAATGCCTCTATAAAGCAATATCAAGCCAGACTTGTTGCCCAAATAAGACAAAGTAATAATAGCATCGCGTCTATTCCCATTATGTCATTTCAAAATGGCTTTCTTAAATTCCTAAGCCAAGGCATATCAACTACTTTTTTATGTATAGTCTCCTGCTTTGCGGGAGGAAAAAATATGTCACTTTTATATGAGATACCAGGATTTCAACGCACATATCCCTTTACCATAGCAACCGCAGACACAACAGATACTATAGCTACAAGGCTCTTTTTTTCCTCTATTGATATACTATCCTTAAATATTACCATTGACCAAGGAAATATTGTCCTCTTTCAATCTCCGGCAAACTTTATGTCTTTTTTTGATGCACTCTCTACTACTTATACACTCCTTCCAAAAAAAGAAGACGACATATCAACAACAGAATCTGTTGTAAAACCACAATCATATAAAGATATTCTCAATCTTGTATATAATTTTATGAGTTCCTATACCAATCCCGGTACTATTCGCTATGCAAATACATTCTTTGATCACACTATAAAAACTAAACAAGAAAAAATTGTTGCCTTGACGCGTCTATCAGTCGCTCAAAAATATTATGAAAAACAGGACATTAATATTTCTACCGATACAGATGCGATTGTTTTATATGAGCGTAATATACCAGTTCTCATAAATCTTCCATTAGGCCGGGAAGTTTCTGTCCCCGTCTTTATTTCCCATATACCCGGCAAAGCCATTCATTATATACAAAAACTCTCTGCAGGCAATAAGCTCATTTCAACTCTTTTGGAATGTTTTTTTCATGCAAAGATACTAGAAGCAGAAAAAGTTTTTGTCTTTGATGAAATAGAAAATGTGAGAATAGAAAAAGAGCTTTTTGAACTTGAAGATAACCCGCAAAATATTCCTATTTCCAATGTTATCATAGGCCACAATATGCCTAACCCTTTTGCAAGAGAGGATTTACCTCCTAAAGTTTCGGGAATTCTTTGTACTTATGATGATGAAGCCTATTCCATATTCCTTGATCAAGGTGAACCTGTAAAATTAGGAAAACTTTCTGCCAATGAAACAGTTATCTACCAAAAACTTTTTGATAATTACAAGGCAGAGGCCACAAAAGAACCGATTATGGATATCGAGTCGGTTACAAAATTCATGGAGAAAAAACCAAAACATAGGCCAGAATATCCGCCCAGAGGTGGTTAATTACGAGAAAGGATATAGTATGTTTTTGAAAATCAAACTTTTTTTACTTCTCAGCACAACAATATTTTTCTGTTCCTTTGCTGTCAGAGAAACGTGGCGACCACGGACAGAAAAGCAGCTCCAACAGATGAATAACATTGTCATGATTCTTGACTTTCATAGGGCAGCAGAAATTCGTCCTCTTGATGTATTATTAGAAGTCCTTCTTGCCGCACTAAGAGAAAAACAATTTCCAATTCTTGTCAGTGATACTGTGTGGAATGAGTTTGTCTCCAAAAGAAATATATTTGCAACAAAACTTCAAGACCCATCATCGCTTGAATATGCCTACTATACTTTCTTTATTGCATTACAAAAAAAAGTAAAAGAGGAATCTATCGGTCAAAGTTCTATTGAATTTTACACCTTGCCTATTTGTCAAGAACTGTCTCCCTACATATTTGAAGAAAATCCAAAAATGCCTCCTTCTGCATCAGAACTGACAAAACAGTTTATAGAGCTCAATATAATAGCTTATCAGCATAAAGATGCACTCAACGACCTCTACCATAATTTTACCTGTTATATATTCTTGACGGCACATGAGTGGCAAGCGTATAAATATGCTGTCGCTCCTGGTAGCAAAGAAAAACCTTACGAAGTTGTTCTCCTTATTCCAAAAACATATCTCAACAGTCACCCCTGTGGACTACAAAGAAATGCTCGCTATGCTCTTGATTTTTCAGACGAAACAAACCTTCCATTGCTGTTCAGGTCAGGTATTACAGATAAAGAAGTTATGAAAAAAACATTTGCACAAAAACCCTCTGCACAAGAAATGTACACACTATTTTCAAAAATATTTACTACAGAAATCACCAAAGATCCGGAATTGTGCCCATTTTTTATACCTGCATGGAATATTTTTCTTGCCGGCCATGAGACCACTCTCACCGATGTCGCATTTGCATCCATTAACAATCTTGGAAACAACATCGTAGCATTAGAAAAGCAGCTGCTGCATATAAAAAAACCGCTTGCCAACAAAAAAATACCTGCAGCTCAATTTAATGAAGAAATCGTTCAATTTGAACATGAAACAAAAAATATCAATGCTTCTATACAAAAATATCAAGCTGAGCTTGCCAATCTGTTGAAAGAAAATACTAACACTGTCGCTTCTGTTCCTCTTTTTGCCTTTCAAAACGGCTTTCTCGAGTTTTTTAGCAGAGAAATACCAACCAATTTTTTATTCATACTTTCCTGCTTTACTGCTGGAAAAAATATGTCACTCATATATAACATCCCGGGGCTTGAACGAACATATCCTTTCACCATAGCAACAGCAGCGACAACTGATGCCATAGCCACCGGACAACATTTTATCCCCGTTAATCTCTTATCTTTAAATTTTAGCGTTGACGAAGGAAATATTGTCCTCGTTAGCTCACCAATGAAATTTGCAGCATTTTTTGACGCTCTTTCTACCACATATTCGATTTCATCAAAAAAAGAAAGTTCGCTCATAGCAGAAGAAGCTTCTATAAAACCACAATCATATGAAAACATCATCAGCCATGTGCATGATTTTATGATACCCAGCACCAATCTTGGCACTATTCGCCCTGCACATACATCATTTGGTCATACTATAAAAATGGGAAAAACAAAGGAACGGGTAGATCGTCGATTAAAAATGGTAGACAGAGTTATGTATATAACTCGCCTGACCATCGCACAAAAATATTATGAAAAAAAAGATATCAATATTTCTGAGTATATAAAAACAGTTATTTTATATGAACAAAACATACCACTTTTTATAAATATTCCCCCAGCAAATCCCTACAAAGATATCCCTGCTTTCATTTCTCAGATACCAGGCAAAGCTGTCCATTATATACAAAAACTCTCTGCCGGCAATAAACGAATTTCAATACTTTCTGAATGCTTCCTTGCAAAAAATATCATGAGAACTGAAAAAGTTTTTGTCTTTGATACGATAGAAAACACTATGACAACAGAAAAAAACTTATTTCAGCTTGGCGATGAGTATGAAAAAATTACCATCACTCATGTCATCATAGGGCATAACATGCCCAATCCCTTTGCTGGAGCTCCTATAGTTTCAGGATTTTTATGCACCTATAATAATGAAGCTTACTCAATGCTTCTTGACCCTGAAAAAGGCAATGCAGTAGTGAAAACAGGCAAACTTTCTGCTGATGAAACAGTTATCTACCAAAAACTTTTTAATGATTACAAAGCAGAGGCCACAAAAGAACCAATTATGGATATCGAAGCTGTTACAAAATTCATGGAGAAAAAGCCAAAACATAGGCCAGAATATCCGTCTAGAGGTGGGTAATAAAAAGCCTTCTCATCTCTATTTTTTATAATTTCTAATATAAAATACATATAAAAATATTTAAATTAATTTTTTATATTTGAAAAATTAATTTAAATATAAAAATTTTCCCCCATCCAGACAGAACGTCATGGATAGGGGAAATGGAGGTTATCACGGTAATTGTCTCTAAGAGACTACCCCAAATAATAAAAAAATCAAATGGCCTTCAATTTTTTTTTATCAACCTTACCTGTCACCGTTGTTGGTAATTCTTTTGTGCTGCAAATGAATGTTTTTGGAATTTTATATGCAGCAAGATGTTGCTGGCATAATTTTTTTAATACATTTTCTGCAGAAGCAAGTTCTGTCCGAAGTTGCACAAAGGCAATCGGAATTTGGCCTGATAATTCATCATCTTTTCCAATAATGCCAACACGAATAACATCTGGGTGCAGTGAAATAATATTTTCTATCTCCTGCGGATAAATATTAATACCCTTATGCTTGATCACATCTTTTTCTCGTCCTGCTATAATTAATTTTCCCTGCGTATCAATATATGCCAAATCTCCCGTATCTAAAAAACCATCTTTGAGCACTGCGCGCGTTTGTTCTTCTGCATGATAATATCCCATCATGACATTGTCACCTTTAACAAACAACTGCCCAACATCGCCTTGTGGCACTTCTTTGCCTTCATGATCACGCAATGAGTAGGTTATGCCGTATAAAAAAGCGCCTGCATTGCCCGCTGGCTCAAGTTCATCTTCTAAATCAACTGAAACAACAGGGCCACACTCGGTCAATCCATACCCATTGCACAACTTGCGGCGATATATAAGGCCAAAGGCAGCACGAACTTTGTCAGATAACGCATCAGCACCAGAAATAAAATATTTTACCCGCGGAAAAGCAATACCGCGAATAAGACATAATAGCCCATATAATGGTGGAACACCCAAAAATACGGTCGGTTCGTGAACAAGATTTTGTGCAATAAAATGGCGCTCAATTTTTGATACCAAAATAATGGTAGCACCCAAAAAAATACTGATCCACACACAGGTAATTTGGCTAAATGCATGAAACAGAGGAAGCACGCAAAAAGCCCGTTCATCCTGCGTCAGTTTCAGGCGTATAATAGATTGCGCCATATTTGTTGCAATATTTTTTGAGCTGAGCATAACGCCTTTTGGCATTCCTGTTGTGCCTGATGTATATAACAGTACCGCCAATGCAGTATGATCCCGTCGCGGGATCGTAACATTAGCAACAGATTGCTGCGCATCACCAAAAACAGTTTTTTCAGTATATATACGCGGCGTGCAATGCAATTTTATTTCTTCAAATGCAGCAATTTTTTCTTCCATGGTAATAATGGAGTGGGGCTCGGCATCCTGACAAATATGTTCAAGCTCTTTGGGATGCAAAAAAAAGTTCAAGGGCGCAACAACTGCCCCCAACTGCCACACGCCATAATAGGCGGCAAAAAAGAAGGGACTATTTTCAATATACAAAAGTACCCGGTCCCCTTCAGCCACACCATTATTTTTTAAATAATTACTGATCCGGCATGCATCGTTATACAATTTCTTGTAGGTAGTTTTTTCATCATGATATATAAGTGCAATGCGATCAGGGTACTCTCGCGCCGCATGCTCCAACAGCCATCCCATAAAAGGTTGCCGTGATGAATCTGTAATTGCTTTATACATATTCTCAAATAGTATCTGCTCTTTTGCTTTATTCATGTTTTTTCTCCGAAAAATTTTTTGATGCCCCCTGTATTCGCTGGTACACTAGTACTGTAAAATGTTGTGCACTACGCTTGCAAGAAAAAGGTCGTTATGACATCGTTAGCTACTGGTATTTTAATCGTTCTGGAAGGCATTGATGGTTCTGGAAAAAGCACCCTCGCACAACAGTTGTATACATCACTGCAGACAGAAATTTCACCTATTTTACTCACGAAAGAACCGGGCGGCACACAGCTTGGTCAAACCATTCGCACACTTGTGCAAGAACAAAAAGGCGCTTGCACTCCTCTCGCAGAGTTCCTTCTTTTTGCTGCTGATCGCGCACAGCATATCACGGAAATCATCAAACCCGCCCTTGCACGTAACTCACTAATTATATCAGATCGTTTTGCTGACTCATCATATGCCTATCAAGGATACGGACGCGGCCTGGATCACGCCATGATTAAGACCGTCAATACCTGGGCACTGCAGGGAATTATCCCCCATTTAACTATTTATGTCCATCTTCCGGTATCAGTTGCTGCTGAGCGTATTAATGCCCGGAGAAAAAAAAGTAGTTTTGAGCAAGAAGATATATCTTTTTTAGAGCGTGTTGCACATGGTTTTGATATACTCTATAAAGACCATCCGGCAGTACTCATTATTGATGGAACACAAAACAAAGAAATGGTTGCTCGCACAACACATGCAAAGGTTATGGAATGGATCTCCTCACACAACTACCTCCAATAGTCACACCACCACCACAAGCACAGCTCTGGATTGGACCTGAACGCACTACTCAAAAACATGTCATCACCTATTTGCAAAAAATTCTCTGCCCCAATAACGGCTGCAATTCTTGTTTTCTCTGTATCCGTATTGCCGAACGCCAGCATCATGCTCTTCATTGGATCGCCCCCGAAAAACAGTACAAAATTGAACATCTCGTTCCCATGCTTGATGCGCTGAGCTTCAAATTAGATGACAATATGCACGCTTTTTTTATTATTCAAAAAGGTGATTTACTCACCTCAATTTGCGCAAATAAATTACTCAAGCCTCTTGAACAACCACCACACGGCTACCATTTTATTATTCTTGCCGAACGTGCAGACCGCATCCTGGACACCATCAAATCTCGCTGCGTTAGCTATACTTGGCATGAAAGTTCTTCTGGCACAGAGTACACAGAACTATTTGCCGCATTGAGTTCATATCCTCCTCATACACCTATTAGCAACATCCTTTTGCAAGCCCTGCCCAACGAACAAGAAACGCCAACAGTTCTTGATCTGCTCATTGCCCATTGGGTTACAGAAACAAAAAAAACTGTTATGCAAAACAACACACCACACTATACCTATGCCTCCGCAGCATACTCCACTTTACATAAAGCAGCGCGCAAACTTCCCATGCCTGGAGGCGCTCTTCTTTTTTGGAAAAATGTTATACTGGGACTTCATGGAATAAAAAAAATGTAACTCATTAAAAAAAAGGGAATTTTCATGCACGTTATCACCATTGCTTTTATATTTTTTGCTGTATCAGCTCAAATCTTTATATGCGCTGCAGAAAAAAGTATGTCCTTTGCAGCAACAACAGCTACCATCATCCCCCTTGATCAAAAATCTCATGCTTGCCAATTCATCATAGAGGAAAAAACGCAAGCTCCTCTTTTTGCTGCGCTTTGTTTCGACGGGAACTTCTATGGTGCGCGCCTTGGCTTTGGATATCATCCAACTCAGCACGAACTTTATGGCATAATGGTACATTCGTTTTCAGGCTGGGACAGAAAAAGCAACCGCTTCAATATTATTGGTCCTTTTACATGGCCTGACACACCAAATAACCATCAAACAGTTATTATTAATATACCAAATTATAATTCTGAGATCGTAGCCTTCAATTCAAAACCGCATGTTAGAATGTTTCCCAAGAACATCGAAAAAGAAATTCCCGAACATCTAAAAGATCTTGCACAGTATGATGGTGGGCCATTGCCAAACGAACAACTTTCTCCCGATTTTGTATCTATTCAAAACAAATTGAATCTAGAAACGACACCAAGGCAGGAAAACCTTTCTAGCCATATATATGCGGTCGATCCATCAAACAGAAGAGTTCTCACGGGAATAATTCCTACGTATTGTAATACAGAAAAAGCTCATTTGTATGTGTACAGTTTTGACGATAATCATGATGTAATTCAAAAAGAAATACCAAATATTACCGATGATGGGTGGTACAACTTTCCCAAAAAAGCATGGCTTACTCCACAAAATACAATAGTCGCCTTTTACAAACATAAAAAGAATACGCACTGTGCTTCGTTATTCTCTATAGACATAGAAACCAATAAAAAAACACATCTCCTTCTCCTTGATGCTCATACCTTAATAAAGTGTCAGATCGAAAAAAAGACCATTGCGAACGATGATCCTATATCTCAAGCTATGATCTACAATGATCCTGTATTCCAAGAATATGATCAAAAAACAACCAATTTCTTTGTTTGCAGAATATTGCCCCGCCTATCCACAGGTGATTTTGGTAGCATGTAAAACAAAAACACATACCTTTCCCTTCGTCTATCATCTTGCCCATAAGCAGCTTATTCCTGTTAGTGACAAAAGCCTTGAAGGCGCATGCCATTGGCTCCACCCAACGACAGAACGTTCCAGTTCTTACCATGTCTATTCCAATCCAACGACAAAAAAACAGTTTGCACTTACCTATAACAACATCTATTGAGATAATCCATGAACATCAGATTATGTATAGTTCCCGCTCTTTTACTATTGCACATAGCACAGTTTCATGCTGCTGAAAAAAAGAGTCTTGTTCTTCCAATATTGAACAATATGATTGACTTGCTCGAACTTCCACCTACACCAGAACTCCTCAATGATATGAAAAAATATATATTTATGCTGTGGTCTGAAAATTTTTCTATTCAGCAAGCAGCTCTTTCACATTTTAGAGTGCAAGCCTCCCCATATCTTGCCGATAGAATACCAAGCTTCATGCACAATAATTATCATCTTCATACCATTCTTGCCCCTTTGGTCCCAAAAAGTAAAAAAGATACCGCTTGTAATTTTATTGGCCCAATTACATTTTCCAAAAGACGCTCTCTCTTTATTATCAATAGACCTAACTCACATCCAAAATGCACATTAAAAAATATTCATCATAACTCTACTTGGTGCCTTGAGCCATTACAACATATACTCAAAGGTCTTCCCGGTACCGTAAAAGCAGTCGCTATGCATCCCTATAAACTCATCCTCATTTCTCAACAAATACCGGCAGATACAGAGAAATTACCTTCTTTAGCATTGCATGTTTTAAATATAAATGTCGACAAGAAACCAGAGCAGGTAGTAGCTATGCAATCGTATCCAATAGACTGTTTTTATGACAATCATCCTATGATGCCGACTAAAATATGGATTACCCCTGATGACACCACTATCTCTTTTTACAAAAATAAAAAAGAACCGTACAAAAGCAGCATAGGAATAGCCGATCTTCACAGTATCTCTCCATTTGAAAGTTTCGACATTGATGGACAAAAGTTGGTCAAAGATAATCCATCATATTTTCCGCCTGGCTGGCAAACACACTCTGTTTCTGTAAAATACTCAGTCTCTCATCCTCGTCTTTTGCTCATAGGTTTCAAGGCAGATTCTGCACTCAAGCACATATGTCCTGTTATATATAATTTGACTAGCAAACAGCCCATTTACATCGGCAACGTTATTACAACACCATGTAAGTAGCATGAAAAAAGTGAAAAGTTTTATAGTGCACATTATGTTTATCACAACGCTCCAGAAAAAAATAGCTTCACTCTTGATTATGATAATGAGTCAGAAATATACGCACGATTTTTGATGTTTGCACAACAATGGTTACAATCACTCCCGCAAAAAAGCTGGAGCTCTTATTTTTCCTGGAACTCCACCCAACCGCAGCTCACTAACCAGCAGCTGGAAAGTGGATTGAGTCTTATTCAGTTTTTCAATACCTCCCTACCCAGCCCCATGAAATTTTTGTACTGTACAAAAAAAACAAATCCGTTGCAAAAAATTCATGCAAGATTATGCGATGATGTAATACTGCGAGGTCACAAGCACAAACTGCGCAAGAGTTTGAAAAAATTAAAACACTCGCACAACGCCATGATATTTTTCCTCTTTTTACTGCTACAAAACGTATTAATACAAATCAGGAAAAATTGTTTTATGAACAACAACACGGTGCTATAAATTTTTTTCCTTCCATAGATCCCACACGTTCATTTAAGGAAAATGTTTCTTGTTTCCTGCATGGTCTTATCGCAAGCAAACAGCTCTTCTCCTTTTTTGAAGAAATAGGAATCGTTCATTATGAAAAGGAGCAATATGCCATTAAATTCCTCAAGACTAACATGAATCTTTGCGCAAAAATAACTGCATACGAAACTTTAAAAAAGGAAAATCAATAGCATCATTTTGAGACCAATAATTTTTCCACTGATCTATTCTCTGATTAATTGCATCGTCAGTTTTTATCGCATTGTCTGCCATATTGTCTGCCATAACGTTGGTTACAAGACTGTTATAGCTATGACAATTATATATTCCAGAAAAACGTCTTTTCTCAGGAATTTCTTGCTTTTCCTGCGACATTAAATTTTTGAGCCTAGTGTCTTCCTGCGAAACATGGTTAACCCATTTCTCATATGTCATTTTTTGTGCTGTCCTTGTTGTAGAAATTTTATATTTTTTGAGCGCTACAAAAGGTTTTGTAAGCCAAAAAAATTGTGGCAAACTCGCAGGATAACTTTGAACGAAATAGGATAATTTTGTATTACACCAACTCTTTCCCAACCACTGCCATGGGTCCTCCTCTTCGGAAAAACTTTCATACATCTGCCCCATCTTCGGAAAATTCGGATACAGCATTCCTACTGCCGGACTGCAGCAAAACATAAATGCTGTTCTTACAAGCTTATTGCGAAGTTCCGTATCATTGCGAAAAGTTGCCGCGTTTTCCCACACTTTTTTCAACACCGGATAATTGCGCAAAGCTATAGCAGAAAATACATACGCTTCCAAAAGACTCTTCTGCTTTATTTCGCAATGGTCCAGTTTTTCGGCAAGAAATTCAGCTAACTCTGAATCATTATTAGATAACGCTACGAGCAATGGAGTTACCGGCATTTCATCATAGGTATCTTCTTTTCCTTCAAAAATCACTGTTATACCATTATTTTCAACAGAACCATCTATACCTTCATTGACATCAAGTTGGTTTGCAATAAGATTACTGAAAAATTTTTCTTTAACCTGTTTTTTATTTTTCTCTTCTCTATTTGCCCGAGCAACCACTAAAGCAAGTTCCCTCATAAAAAGTTCGTTTTTTATTAAGGATGTAGATGCGCGAGCCATTTCACTGTCTATTTCTCTTTTTTGTATTGCTTTCCAAATAGCAAAATAGGCAGTGAAATTTTCAAGATCGAGAGTAGCTGCTGCCGCTATGACTGAATTCTTATAATATGTGGGCCAAAAAGATCGCCACCACAAAAGTAAATCTTCCTGCCATCCACATGAACTGACTGTATATATGCTCATCATGACGAGTAAAAATAATTTTTTCATAAAAAACCTTCTTATGGTTGCGCATTTTTACACTGAACCTTAATTCCTGTCCCTAGGTATTATAATGGGAGCTATTGCTTTGTTGTTGCACAAGAAACGATAAATATGGAAAATCTATCGCACTATTCTTACACTCGTCACACCCGTTTTTCTGGATATATTCCTTTAGATCACGAAAAGCAAGATGTTTATCACAAATTGCAACCTTTTCTATTACACATTTTTCATTTGTGCACAGTGGAATAGGGTGCGCCTCAAATCCAAACCCATTTTGAACACATAACGAACATTTTGGATAATCGATACTCAAGTAGCCTCTTTGCTCTTTAATACGTGCTTCGTCATTTTTAATTATTTCATTTCTATTAGTCACAATTGTATTTGCCAATGTTAGATAAACCTCATCATTACGAGGAATATCTACTTTAGTAAACTCTTGTTTTAATAAATGCATCAAATTAGCTTTTTTCATCAAATTAGCTTTTTTCTTAGTATGAAAAATATCTTTTCCATTCCATTTTTGTTTTAATAACAAATACATCAAATGAGCTTTTTCCTTAGTTACATGCTCGTTAAACTGTCCAAGCGTTATTCCTTTTAGTACAACATTTACAGACATATCTTCTTTTTTTAAAGTCAAATAATAGTTTGTTACCCAAGAAGACCATGACGGCAATGATACAAGGTAATGGGCATAGTCATAATTTACTCCCATATCAACACAAACAGGTTGCGTATTAAATCGATTGAAAAGACCCTCTGTAGCGAGAAATGTAAGCGCCGGGGTGCTTTTGAGCGTAAATGCCGCTTTTGCAAGGGTTTCACAAATATGTTTGCATGCCTCATTTGCCAGCAGATTTTTTGACTTTTTCAGCAATTTTTCAAATACTAACCAATAGCCAGCATGCATGGACAAAAATAATTGTACTTCCGCAAGAGATTCTGACTTAATGTCAGTATTGCCCATTCTTATAGTCAAATATTCTGCCAATGCCTGATCTTTTTTTACCAATGCTAAAAGTAATGGTGTTACCTGCATAGGATGATTCTCCTTCATGCTGCAGAATATTGCTGTATTTTTCCCTTGACCTTGAGAAACTAATTGTACGCCACCATCCTCCAAAGTGCCTTCTATACCACCATTCACATCAAAACCGTGCTTATCAATAAGATATTCAAAAAATTTTGTCCTTTCAGACCGGAATATTACTTCTTGGGTCATGACTAGCAAACCTAACCAAAAAATGTTAGGATGCAGCTCATGGAGCATAAAAAGAAGGTTTTACATTGCGCAAAAATTTCGAAGGCAAAATTTAGGCAAATTTTAAGACTGTTTGTACTAGATTTGACAGCAAAACAAATAACGGCTGTAGTTGGTTTGAATCGAAATACAATTAACCGATATCTTACAATAATTAGAACTGTAATAGCCAATGAATGTGAGAAACAAGAACTTTTTAATGGAGAAGTTGAAGTAGATGAGAGTTATTTTGGATCAAGATATCGAAAGAAAAAAGAATCCCAAAAAAGGGAACGTGGGCGCGGTACGAATAAAACGAAAGTTTTTGGTATATGTAAACGAAACGGAAAAGTATATACAAACATAGTTCCAAATTGTAAAGCTAAGACGCTCCAGCAAGTAATTTGTAGAAAAGTTTCACGAGACAGTACAATATTTTCTGATGAATGGAAGGGCTATGACGGGCTTGTAGCATTAGGATATAAAAGCCATTTTAGAATCAATCATTCAACTAAACTTGCTCGCAAAGAAAGAGGCTGCAATGTCCATATTAATGGCATTGAAGGCTTTTGGGGCATCGCTAAATCCCGCCTTTTAAAGTTTAAAGGTATGCATTCTTCAACTTTTTACTTGCATCTTAAAGAAACAGAGTTTAGATTTAATAATAGAGATAAAAATATTTATAAAATTTTGTTGTCTTTGTTTAAAAAATATAACGTTTGCTAGTCATGACCCTACTTCTTTTCTTCCATCTTCTCTAACTCTAATATGTCCTGATTCCCTTTTATTATACGGTACTTTTTGGGTGTGTCAAACATTTTGTGTAAATGGGTTTAACTTCATAAAAAACCTTTGCTTTTTATTGTCCCTATAATCTTACTTATTTGATGTATATAATGATTTCACAGTCTCCTGATTCAGACGAAACCCTATATAATTATAATCGATGGGATTTTTTTGCTTACATTCTGAACAACCATATTTTTGTATTGCTTCATCACGCTGAAAAACATGATTATCACAGATGCGAGGGTTACGCATTGCACAGTCTTGGCTCAAGCACAGTTTAACAGAATTTAACCATACATGCCCTTTGCAAATCAGGCAGGATATACTCTCAAGTTTCAACTGCTCGTCCTTTGTATCTTTTACAGCTTGTTGCCATTGATCAAACTGTTTTTTTCTTTTGGCCATAACTATTTCTACTATATTTTCATACCCTCTGAAAATATCACACACAGAAGCATCTTGCACAAAATATGTTTTTTCTTCTGCCGCTTCCTGCATTATTAGCTGATTGAGCCAATGTTTTTGCATTTCTAGATGAGGAGCCAAATCATTATATTCAGTTTTTATTATCTTTCCTTTTATGGTAAAACCTTGGACTAAAGGCTTCCTGTTCCTATTAATCGAAAAAAAATTTGGCAAAGCTGTAATACCATGGCTCACCTCATAATGTGCTTGTATGCCGTGATCAAAATGTGATGTTTGAGGCTCAAAGTTTTTTGTTTTTGACATTATTATCATTGCTGGAACAGACAAGCGCATACAGGCAAGTCGTTTCAAAATATCATGGATTTTTGCGTCTTGAAATAGTTGCGGCGATTTTTTCAACAGCATCTCCAATACCGGATAACAACGACGAATAATCGCAAAAGCAGCGTATGCTTCGGCAGTTTTTGGATGAATTTCACTTTCGCCAATCTGTTCAACTAAAAAGGAAGCTACTTTTTGCTTCCCTCGCCACAACGCTACAAGCAACGGCGTTATTGGCATTTCTTGATATCTTGTTATAAACTGAATAGACCCTTTTATAATCTCAGTACTACTTATAAGCCAACCTTCTTTTGGCGGTGTTTTAGAAACAAGAGCTACACCACCATTTTGCGGATACCCGATCAGACCGCTATGAAGATCAAGGCCTTGCTCATTAAGGTAATCCAAGCATTTTTCTTCATATGCATACCCTGTTGTTTTCGCCGCAGCAATGGTAAGAGCAAGCTTTTGCATAAAAGTATTTTTGCTCACCATCATTGCCTTCTCTATTTTTTTTTCATCTTTCCATTCTAAAACACGTGCAATTTGTTCCTTTTTTGTTCTTTGCCACAAATCAAAATTTGAGACAAAGACCCCAAAATCACCGTTCAAAGCTTTTTGAAAAGCAATATTTTCGTACTGAAACAGCTTCCAGTTCCTACCTTCTGAACACCAACTCGCTCCATGAATACCCACCAGCATAGTGAAAAAAATCATTCTTTTCATAAAAATTCCTTCTGATATTTTATTCGATCATTAAACGTATAGTTTCTTGTTGCTCCCGATATGCTATATATCTCCGATCAACGGCATAATTTTTACATCCATCGGTGCAGGGTAAAGATCCATTATCACCAGTACATCCATATTTTTGGACTATTGCATCACATCGAGAAATAATACAATCATCACAAAATTGAGATTTACGCATAGTACACTTTTTATTTGCACATGGTTGTACGGAATTTATCCAAAAAGAGTTGATACTCGACGGTGGACATGTCGCACATTTTTTACCAATCGTATCAATTTCAATGGCAATGCATCTATTATCTTTGAGTTTCTGCTGTTCTTTCATCTCATCTTTTCTTTTCTCCACAATGGTGTTTATAAGTTTTTCATAACAGCGGAGATTATTTTCTACCGAAAACTGCTTTGGACGGTCTTGCCACGTTTGCCCTTTCTTCTTTTGCACGCTCCCATATATCAAAGTAGATTTTTAGCCCTTGGCAATCATAAAGCCGCGCTGCATGAACGGTTAAATTTGCATACCACCAAGAAAGCGTAGAATTTCCCTCTGTACACCAGCTTCCTCCATATATGCTAACGACTATACCAAGAAAAAACAGCTTTTTCATAAAAAGCTCCTTTTATTGAATTTGTAATTTCTTTTTCCTCTTTAAATCCTGTACAAGAACGGCAAGATACGCAAAATCAATATTTTTCACCATTTCTTTACAAGTGTCACATCCATTTCCCTGGATATATTTTGTTATCATATCATGCTGGGCAATATGCTTATCACACACGGGCTTGAGGATGCATGCTATATTTGTGCACATCTTAATAGGATACAAACCCGATGATTCATATTCAGTATTACACAGCACACACCTTTTATGGCTATTATATAGTAGTTCCTGCATTTCTCGCATTGTTGCGCCACTTTGTTTTATCATGTTTTTTGTTTTATGTACAATTGCACATGCCCAGTACTCATAACCATTATAATTATTTGCTGAACAGCCATACTGTATCAAATGTAATGAAGAAACTTTTTCTTGCCTCATGAAAGAATTCAGTGCCTTTGCTTCTTTGTCTATATGCTCCTGAAGCTGCCCATACGTTATCCCCTGCGCAATAAATTTTGCCGAAATAATGTCGCTGACAAGACCTCCCTTTTTAAGCATCTCTATCGCCGGAGTAGAACACAACATATATGCTGCTCTTACTATATTTTCACGAATAGATATACTTTCTTTATTTTCTTGAAGAATCTCTTTGGAATTTTTTAAAACTTTTTTAAATACCGGCCAATTGCGTGCCTTCATAGAAAGAAAAAGATACAGTTGTGCAAGCGGTTTTGACGTAACCTTCGAGTGACCCATTTTTATGGCCAAATAGTGCGCAAGCAGCTGATCTCCGTGCAATAAGGCCAAAAGCAGTGGCGTTTGGTTTACAACACAACGCATTTTGGATGTATCTGCATTTTTATTCAAAGATATCTCTACAAAACCTTCTATGCCACGATTAATATCAAAACCCTGCTGATCAATAAGATATTCAAAAAATTTTGTTTTTCCTGACCGCAGTATCTCTTTGTGCTTGTTCAAATTGTCACGGATAAAAACATGCCGATATTCATCTTTGCTCAGCTTTATTTCGTTTTTTGCAGGAATAATCAAGCCGGCAACATGCTCCATAAAAATTTGTGCGTCTTGTGCAAATAAATATCCCGCAGTATCTTTACTTGTTCCATCGTCCATAATCTTATTTTTTTGTCTGTCTGCCCACACAGAAAATTGTCTTCTGAAACCTTCATAATCACCCTTTTTAGCTCTTTGAATTACGCAACTTTCAATCATTCGGGCTATTCTTTGTTCTTTTATAAGTTCGGAGCACCGATGTGTACAAACAGTTATTATCATACTCAATAAAAATATTTTCTTCACCAGAAAGCCTTCTCATTATTTTTTTAAAATTTTATTTTGATCAAGGCCAGTGTATAGGATATGGGTTTGATGGTCAACAAAAAAACAACCTTTGCATAGGTTGTTAATTTCATCCGCCCTTAACAACAGCAAGTGGTTTGACACGAGCAACTTTTTTTGCAAGTCCAGCGACATGAGTTACCTGAACAACATCTTCAATGTCATGGTACGCTTGTGGCGCTTCTTCGGCAAGTTCTGGATCTGAATCAGAACAAATAATAATGCCACGCGATTCAAGTTCCATGCGCAGTTGAGAGCCGCGAATAGTCCGTTTTGCGTGCATTCGCGACAACCGCCGTCCTGCACCGTGACATGAACTGCCAAAGGCAATGTCCATACTTTTTTCTGTTCCCACCATAATATATGATGCTGTTCCCATCGTTCCTGGAATCAAAACGGGTTGACCTATTTGTCGATATTGCAATGGAATTTCTGCTCTTCCTGGCCCAAATGCCCGCGTCGCACCTTTGCGATGCACAATGAGCAAACGTTCTTTGCCATTGATTATATGTTTTTCAACTTTTCCCATATTATGTGAAACATCATACACGGTTGTCAGATGGATACCATTACCAAGAATTTCAGCAAATCCTTCGCGCACCCAATGGCCGATAAGATGACGATTTGCCCACGCATAATTTGCTGATGCTCCCATCGCTGCAAAATAATGCTGCGCTTCCGGTGATGAAAATGGTGCATAGACAAGTTCACGATCGGGTAATGTGTAGCCCCATTCGGGCAATTTGTTCATCATGACACGAACATAGTCGGTACATGTTTGATGCCCAAGGCCGCGCGAGCCGCAATGAATCATAACTGTTATTTGATCTTTCTGTAAACCAAAAGCGTTTGCCGCGGCGGTGTCAAAAATTTCATCAACATACTGTATTTCCAGAAAATGGTTTCCTGAGCCCAAGGTGCCCAACTGATCAGAGCCCCGTTCCTTTGCTTTGTCAGACACCATGTCTGAATCCACATTGTCCAAACAACCTTTTTCTTCACAAAATTCCAAATCTCCTTCAGTGCCATACCCACGCTTGACCATTTCGCGCGCACCGTGCTGGAGAAAAATATTAAGCTCGCGCGGCTTGAACTTGAGTCTTCCACCACGCCCAACTCCTGAAGGAACTTTGGTAAATAGTAGGCGGGCAAGTTTTTCAAGATATGGCTTTATATCAGCAACAGACATCGAAGCACGAAGCAAGCGAACACCACAATTAATATCATATCCAATACCACCGGGCGATATCACACCTCCCTGATCAATCGCACTTGCTGCCACTCCACCGATGGGAAAACCATATCCTTGATGAATATCGGGCATAGCAAATGCTGCTTTTTGTATTCCCGGCAATGTTGCAACATTCACCAACTGCCACAATGCACGATCTTGAAGAACATCGCTCATCATATGCTCATTCATAAAAACACGCGCAGCAACATGCATGTCAGCGCGATATGAGCGCGCAATTTCATAAACATAATCATCAATTTTCATGAGATCTTCACGGCGTATCTGCCCATCAGCCATTGGTCTTTCCTTCTACTTTTAAATATCAAACACAATATCTGCCTGCCATATACCGTCAATTTGTTTGATGGTAAGGTCATGATACGTCACTGCTTTTATTTCTGCAATAATATACCCTTTTACAGGGACACCATGGACCATCGCCGCTATGTGCGTATCACTCAGCTGCTCAATCGTCGCATCAAAATATGCTTCATTATGAATATCAGAAAAATAAAGCGCATCAGACAAAAAATTAACCAACAATGCATGAATATCAGGACCACTCGTCACCACATGTCGCGCACAGGGTAACGTGCTACACTCAATGCGCCCTTCTTGCACGACACACTCGTCAAGCTCAATCTGTGGCCTAGCCGACTGAAACATACCAAGCAGTGCGTGCCGAAAAAGCTCTTCTTTTGTTTTTCCATATGCACGAATTTTAATATCACCGGTGTGGGGCAGTTCAATAAAATCTTTTGTTTGCATAATTATAAATTAAGAGGTCCAAGAATTTCTTGAGCATATATTGCTTGAGAATGATCAATTGAATTTTGAATAGAATTACATATATCAAACATATGTACTTTATATAGATATATTTTGTTGTCATGCTTTTTTCCACACAATATATCTATAAATTCTTTTCTATTTACACGCACCGCTGACGTAACCTTGTCCCACACTTCATCTTTGCTTTTTCCCGTCATTTGACTGATTTTATCAATTTTTTCTGGTAATGCCTTATGGTCGGCGCAATATTCATTAAAATGCATAAATATGCTGTCAGTCCCTACAAAAGATTGCCGATATTGCTGAACCTTAGCAATAAAACCTATTACATACTCTTGTTCCAATGTTACTTGTTTAAAAGCACTCGCAGATGTTGTACGTAAGACCTCTATTATTCCAGCAATTTCAGCGCATGTAATCCTATTGCCAACTTTCCGCTCTAGAAAACATGTTAGTCCAAACAAAAGATCTTGTCCAATAAACTCCAATATTGCATGCCTATTCACACCAACATTTGGCGTCAATGCATTCAAAATTGCATTTTTTGTATTTTTCTTTTCAGTATCCTTTTCCATGCCATGGACATATGCCATAACAAGCAAAAAAACACAACATATCATTCTTTTTTGCATTATGCATACTTTCATATTATTTTATAAATCAGAACATTCTTCCACAACAGTAGGCCAATTTCCAAGCACTGTGCGAGCATACGCTAAATCCAACTCAATCGAATCTATAATGGCACCGCATGTATCTGCTGGATATAAAAAGCACCCATACGACTCCTTCCACTTACTTTTTCCACGAATGGCTGCTGTATATTCTTCCCTTTGCTTGCGTGCTGCTTCTATTGCTCTTGCCTTTATTAGATCTACAGGTATATCCGTCATTATGTTAATCATATCCAAATCTTCTTTCAATTTCAGATTTTCATTACAACGCACCTGTAATAAATCTATCAAATGATGTCTTCCATTCTTATTTTGAAAAGCTGAGGCCTGGATAATAAAATTGGTCAACGTTGTACGATCATGCCACTCAGAATTTTGTTCAAGATCTTTATCTTTAATAAACACATTTCCAAGCACATATCCTATAACATGCTGTGGCGCTATTGCAGCAAACATGCTCAGCGTTTCTTCGGACACATTGTGCAATTTTTGCATGATTCTGGCTGCTTGATCACAGGTAATGGTATTTGTTTTAAAAGTCTCTCGGCCAAGCCCACGAGAAACTAAAGTCTTATCAGTCGAAACACCCAAATAGCCTTTTAATAAATCGTATATAAAAATTAATTCCACCTCAGCAGATACAGAATCTTTTTGAGAATCCAATGCAGCTTTAACAATATCTTCTCCACCGGTTCTTTTTTGTTCAGCACCTTTTATATCACCTGCACGTATTATGACAAACACCATCGCACACGCTATTACTTTTTTTTGTATTTTGATGAGGCTCATACACTTTCCTTAGCTTTTATCGTTGAGAATCTACTGTTTCTTCACTATCAGATCTTAACATCCCATATTCCAAATATTTTGTTACATTAACCATTTTCTTTTTTTTAATTTTTTCTTCTTGCGGAGATATGGGCCGGCTGGGAACCTCTTTATTTTCAACTTTTTCAGCACTTTGCTTTTCCATTGCGTGTGCTGGCATCATGCAAAAAGTGATTATACATATCCCTACTTTTCTTTTCATATTTCATATCCCACAAATGTTTTTTGTTATAAAATCAGCATGGATGAAATTGAGGAATACGTTCATTTGGGAGCCAGAAGTCTCCAGGATGGAGCCATCCTTTTTCAAATTTGTCTACTGGCGTGTCACTCCGTAAATAATCTATAAATTTCTTTCTCGCCTCGGCCACGTTCAACATTATCTCTTTCCAGATTTCATCTTCACTTTTACCTTTTTTATTACTAGTTTTCAGCAAGGCTTGTGATATCCCAATATAATGCCTAAACCAGATAGATGGGCCCGATGTGGCCCCGGTCATAGCATTCCATTTTCTATCCCGTATCATTCGTTCGTTGTGCCACTGAGAATTACGATCAAAATCTTCATTGTACAAAAACATTTTAAGAAACGAGATATGCTCAACCGCACATTGTTCCATGCCATTGAGCTCCGCGTCAGACATTTTTGCATATGTATCTATCATAGCAAGAGATTGTTTTCTCTCTATATCAGAAGAATAATGATTGCGACGCATAGAACCTTCAAAAAAGTTTCTCATTGTTTGTAGCTCAGCCATAGAGGGACCTGGTTGCTCCTTCTGAGCTTTGACCGCTTCAATAGCTTTTTCCATTCCTGGCAAATATGCGGTCATCAATATAACACAACACGCAAACAGTTTTTTTATCATAAACCGATCCTTTTGTTGATCCTTCGATCCGCCCTTTCAGGGCTAATATATTTTTATCTTTATTTTCTCTTTCTGCCAGTGTACACTCACACTTAATAGAAAGCAACTTACTTATGACCCAACATATCAAAACATTTCTTCATACAGTTATGCAGCCAACCATTGCGGATTGGAAAAAAACAGTTTTGCAGCAGTGGCCGACAATTATTGGCTCACTCTATGACAAAATTAGTATAGAAAAAATAACTGACGACAACACGCTCATTCTTGGAGTCCATAACTCTTGCTGGCTACAAGAAGTGTACTTTTTATCCACAGCGCTGCAGGAAAAAATTAATCAAGTTCTTGGTGCACCACATGTGCAACAGGTTCGTTTTAAAATAAAAGGTGTCAAAAAGCAAAAGCGCAAAAAACAGCAAACACCATACACACAAAAAAATTTAAAAGTTACCTTGTCCCATCATGAACAAAAAGCGCTTGAGCAAATTACTGATATTTCGCTCAAAGATGCCCTACACGCTTTTGGTCTACGGTGCCACAGAGAACGGTCATAAAAAATTTGAGTAATTTTAAAGAAAAAACTTCAGGAAATTACAAATGCTTTGTACTCTAAAATCCCCCATTAGCAGGATTTGTGTCACGAGCAACTTGTTCAGCTGGATATAAGGCAAGTTTATCGGTACCTGACCACGCTATAAACCAATTAGTGTTACATTGTTCTAGCGCTTCTCTATAATTTTTTCTATTATTTCTTATTTTATCAAGATTAGAAGAAAGATAATCTTGTTCATTCTTTTTAAGCCACATCCTCGCATTACTTTTTATTATTGTTCCTTCTTTTATATACATGGCCATATTTTTGTACCACTCAATAGTCGGTTTTAAAAGATCGTCCTCATCGGTAGAATCCCCCAAATCGTCTACCAATTCCTTTATTTTTTCTGGTGTTTGGCAATCTAAGTCTCGATCGTGTATAAAAAATTTTACCGCCTTGTATATACGTTGCTTTTTAGGATCAGTAATTTTGAGATAATTTTCAGCTTTCTCTTTCATTTCCTGAATTTCTTCTGCAAAATCACAGTAACCAACTGATGCATCCTTCTTAACAATCTTACTGTAATAAGGATGCACAAGTATATCCAGACTGCCTATTTTAAAATCTCCTCTGATGTATGCTATGGCAAAACATAAAGCTCTATTTTCACAAAGCTTAGGCTTATGCTGCGCAAGGTTGCTCGGATTATCGGCACACTCTGATTCAATTAGTTCGGCACTCACTACCATAAAAAGGATCATAAGAACAGTTCTGTAAAAATGCATATTTTTTCCTTTTTGGTTATTTTTTTCTACTATTTTTCCTTTACATAGTATCATATATTTACTCATTAGCGTCAACGCAAACATGCAAAAAAAGGGTGCTTTAGGCAAAGCACCCTTTAATCAATTTTAAAAGTTTCCATATGCCGCTTGATTGCATCATAAAAATGAAGATATCTTTCCCGATCCGTGCGATCATAGGGAAGCAGTTCTATATCTCTATTTTCAAATGCCAATTTATAAAGATCGCGCTCTGCAGCAATGTATTCAAATTCTTTAGCAACATAGTCTTTCTGAAAACTTTCAGCCCGTTTTATTTTTTCGGCAATTTTTTTTACCATATCATACTGTGCCTCGCGCTTTTTCAAATCATCGGCAATAAAATCATACAATGGGCCATGTTTCAATTTTTCTTGTAAAAAGTCAGCCATTCTACCACTAAAAAATAGATAATCTTGCTGCGTATGATAAATATTAAATTCATTTTTGAGATCTTGGCTAAGTTCATTAAAATTCTTCAATAGACCGGCAATCCCTTCTCGCTCTTTTTTACTGAACACTTTCAACGAGCATCTCTCTCCTATACTTGGATACAATATTTTTTGTTTATTTTTTCCACTGAGCATATCAAGTAATGCTACAGCATCATCAAATACAAGCGTATAAGTACAAATTTTTCCTTTACCATTTCTATATCCATAACAATTTTTGTATGAAATTGTATTGTTTTTTTATATCAATTTTTGTATATGCATCTTTTATATATGCAAGTACCAGTGATTCCATAATGTTTCTGCTTTTAAAATCTGAAATGGAAAACTGGCTCACTATTGGCGCATCAGCAGGTATTGTTGGAAAAAAAATTAGAGCTGAAAGAACAAAAAAAATTGTATGAAAAAGCATAAAGTTCTATTTAACCTGCTCAACCTTTATAAAACACGTTTTGTCATATTCAATTTGCTGTGCTTGATAAAGAGCCTTAGGATGATTTCCTTTTAACCAAGCCATATCACCCTTTTCCATTGCATTTTTATAAACATTTCGACTGAGTATTAGAGATGAATTATTCAGACTCAGGTACTCCGACACCGTTTTATAGCTTTTAGCATTTGCAGCCACGGTTCCATCGTCCATCCATGTGATAAAGTTTTTATATTGCTGCACCACTGGTTCCAGAAAAGCTTTGGTATTTTTGTTATCAAGTTTCTGCATTAATTGCACAGCATCTTCTTTTGTCGAGAATAGATCCTTATTTTCATTAAAAACATGAATTGCTTGGAAAATACTTTTTGCCCCAGGATCAATAATTTCATTAAAATTGGCAGCTGCTTCATTTATTTCTTTTATTTTATCCGCTATCCGTGAAGCATAAACTGTCATTGTTCCCTCAATTCTTTTATCATGAAAAGAAAAAGACAATCCATTTTCTTCAATTATAATAAAATTTCCTGTTAAATACGCTTTCATCAATGAAAAATCAATACCTATTTGTTGTAGCTCCAGGCCTACAGGTATACTAAGAGCAGTCTCTCCTGTATACTTAATCGTTCCCCTTCTTTCTTGTTCTGCTCCAACAATGTGCGCACTCAAACAAACAAAAAAAATTGCAAAAAACTTTTTGTACATATCCATAAAAATTCCTTAATCTGTTCTTTATTGTATACTGCAAAAACCATGTGCTGTTCTAAAATAATCGCCCTTTTCAAAATAGTTTTTATCATACTCAAACTTTTGTGCCACAAAAAGAAAGCGATACTCATCACTCGTCAAACTGTATTTAAAATCCCTCGTATTAGCTTCTAGCAAAGCCTTTCTATACAAATTTCTTCCATTTATTATGCGACAATACTGACGCTCAACATAATCGCAAGGCTGTTTAAAATATTGTTTTGCATTAGCCTCTACTGTCCCATCTTTCATACACCTGATAAAATCTCCAAGTTGCTGTTGCACAAATTTAAAAAGCATTGGAAAAGCCTTGGTCTCTAGCATTTCAAGAGACAATTTCTCTGCCTCTTCTATAGACCTACATACATCACGATCGTTATTAAAATCATCTATCACTTTGTAAATAGCCCGCCTTGAAAGGTCAGGAATTTGCTGAAAGCGAGCAGCTTTTTCACATATTTTTTTCACTTTCTCAGCGAGGTCGCTCATTTTGTGCACTATTTTCACTTTTGTATAATTTTCGTCATAAAATGGAAAAGACACTCTATCGTGCTTTTCCACCATAAAACCTTTTGTTATATATGCATATATCAAAGAAGGTTTAAAATCTAAGGGCTTCTTGTTCAGCTGAATTTGATCATCCGTTCTTTCATTGCTTCGTTCTGCACTAAATATTGATATACTCAGGCCTACACATAAAACTGTAAAAAATTTTTTGTACATACGCATATATTTCTTTTTGATTATACTGTATCACAATTTTTTCAAGCATCATTGTATCCTCACGCTTATGAAAGTCAACAATTTGCATGCTTTTGAGTTGCATAAAAAATTACGCAAATACTGGACGCTTGCATGACAAAACAAGTACGCTCACAATATATGCGTGTTATTATAACATTGCCAGGGGGGAAAATCTATGGGACAATGGCGCTTTTTTATCTGCATATTTTTGAGCGTGCAGTATGTAGTTGCACATGATGATGCGTACACAACACAACTGCATGAGTATATGGTTGCAAACTATTACCACTTTTTAGGCAACAAAACGGCAAGTGCTGCATGGTACAGCAGTATTAGCATGCATGCTGATGGCATTCATACTTATCGCGGCTACCTGCACTTTTTGCAAGACATGGGCAAATATAAGGACATTATTCAGCTACAAAGTAAAATAGATACTCATTTTGCCAAAGACAAGGATTTGCAAAAAATTCTTATTGCCGCCTATGAAAAAGTGGGCAACAAACAAGAAGCACAAACGCGCCTTGTCCGTATCCAGCAGCAAGAAAAAGATGATCCGGAAATTGCGTTTAGCCTTGCACAAATGTATATGGAACAAAAAGAACCTGAAAATGCGCTGACAACCATTGACCAGTTCCTCAACACTTCGATTCGCCGAACGCATGGATTTATTTTTTATTTCCTCAAAGCACAAATTTATCTCAGCTTGCATGACCGCGCAAAGGCTCTTGAAAATGTGGGCAAATGTTTAGAGCTCCAAAGCCACTTTGATAAAGGTTGGCTCCTGTTTGCCATTCTCCATGAAGAAGCGGGAGATATTGTCAAAGCAGTCCAAGGATATAATTCATATTTGGAAGTCACAGATCAGCCTCAGCAACAGATTCGACAGCATGCTCTTGCTCTTGCTTTAAAACATAAAATTTCTCAAGATAAAGTACCCACTGCCTCGCACCAACGCTCTGATCTTGAGCAGATCTTTGTTCTCATGAATCAAAAACAGTACAAACAAGCGCTCGTTCTTGCTGAGCAGTGTATACGCAAGGAACCACAATCAATCGATGCACACATGATCAAAATTACAATTCTATACCATCTTCATGACCTGGACAATCTTATAAAAGCAGTCGAGCATGCAATTAATCTTGATCCTTCACAAATCATGTGGTACAAGATAACCCACCTTCTTGCGCAACAAGAACAGTGCCGCGACAAAGCATACAAACTTCTGGAAACCGCGTATTCAACCCACCACCAACTCTGGGCAGCACTCTATGGCGCCGACATTGCCCTCAGAGCTTACGAATATAATGCCGCCTATAGTTTTCTCAAAAATACCATTGCCACTATCACTGATACCGGTATCAAGAAAAAAGTATTGTTTATCCTGAGTACTCTGGCCCATGAACTGGGCGAATACAGCACCATGAAATCATGCCTAGACGAACTTCTTGTCCTTGACCCCAATCATGTTCCCGCACTTAATAATTATGCCTACTATTATGCGACAAAGGGAAAAGATATTGTATCTGCAGAACAATATTTGGCAAAAGCAGCTACACATGACCCCGAAAATCCATTTATCCTTGACACAAAGGCAACAATCCTTTATAAAAAAAAGGAGTACCACGCGGCACAGAAAATCCTTGAATTGCTGACAGCAAAGCTCCCCGATAATGCAATGGTCTGGACGCACCTTGCGCTCGTTCATTACAAAGTCGGCAACAATGCAGGTCTGCAAGCCTGTACCCAGCATGCGCAATTATATGCAAAGTATCCTTATGAATGTCAAAAAGTTAAAAAATTACATACTCTTCTGGCGCGGCGATCATAAAAAATCGTTGGGGCCTAAAGTATGCCCGCGAGACCACCGCATTGTCTGTTTTGTCGCAGGAAAATCTGGCGGCCATATTATTCCCTGCCTCACTTTAGCGGATCAGTATCGTGCAGAGCATAAGACAAACAATCCTATTCTTTTTACGTCTGACAATGCGCTGGATATAAAAATTACTCAGACAAAATCAACCATTACTGAATATATCAGACTGCCCTTGCAGCGCGGCCCAAAACCGTGGTGGCGATTCCCCATTTTCTGCCTTCAGCTTGCGTACTCATTTATGTACAGTTTCTACTTTTTTCTCCGCCGCCGCCCCCTTGAAATTGTCACAACGGGCGGCATTATTGCTATTCCCGTTTGCCTTGCTGGCTGGATTCAAGGAATTCCACTAAAATTATATGAACTCAATGCACATCCAGGCAAAGCCATAAAATTTCTCGCCCCTTTTGCAGCAACCATCTATTACTGCTACCGCGAGGCGCTCCATTTTCTCCCGGAACATAAATGTCAAAAGCGACCGTATCCACTCCGCCTTTCAGCCCGCGACCGCCACTATGACCCGGCACCATTGAGAGAAAAATTAGGATTTAAAGCCAATAGAATTACTCTTTTTATTTTGGGGGGGTCGCAAGGATCTGTCGAAATTAATCGCATCTTTAGCTTATGGCTTGAACAAAATCCAAATCTTCACCCAAGCATTCAAGTTATTCATCAAGCTGGTGAGCGAGATTTTGAAACGGTCAAAAAAATATACGCTGCATATCCCCACATCGCGCATCATATATTTACCTATGAACACAATATTGTCCCCTATTATGCCCTTGCCAATCTTGTCATTTGCCGCGCAGGAGCGGGAACATTATTTGAAATTTTATTTTTCAAAAAAGAGTGTATAATTATCCCCCTGGAAACTGTTGAAAACAAACATCAGCTTTTTAACGCATACGGCATTCAGCGACAAGATCCGCAATCTTTTTTTCTTGTGCGCTCTCATGATCTCCAAAAAAACATCAAACCGTTTGCTGATGTTATATACATGCTCATCACCCGCAGGCTCTATGCTCGTTATCCACTCGTGCGTGTCACGAATGTCCCTTTTTCAAAAACTATTAGAAAATTCAATAAGATGCGGCGGCCGATATAGAAAATAGCACCGCTTAAATCCTTCGCTTCGCCTCCAAGAGAGGCTCCACCCTTCGACGACGAGCTCAGGGCAGGCTCTTGCTCAGGATAAACTCCGTCTTAAAAGCTCCATGAAGAATGAATGGAGCTAAATGAGTGGAGATAAAAGGATCCGAAGTTAAAATTATGTGGGCTTTATCATATTGTCTTTAAAAATTGACAAAGCAGAACTGATACTTTACCATTATCAAATGAATGAGTAAATTATTTTTACAAAAATTTTACAGAATGAAAAAACATGCAAGGCTTTCCCTCAATACTCACTGCCATCCTTTTATTAATTATTTCTTCACATGCGCTCCATACTATGGAACCTGAGGACAAACCACCATTTTCTTACAACAAATTCCTTTTCTCTACCTACGATATCCCAATGATTTTTCCTATTTCTGATAACCCAATGATTTTTCCTATTTCTACCAACGGAAAACCAATGCTTTTTCATACTCGTACTGAAGCTGAAAAGAAATTTCTCTATGATATGTTGTGTGGCAAGCATGCAAAGAATAGCGTTAATCAGTATCTTTTAGAATATCGTACTAATCCAGAACGGATTCAGGAACGTAAGGCATTAGCCTCTTCTAATGCTATGATGATAAAAGCCTTCAAAGAAATATATGGAAGGAACCCTATGGAATATAAAATTGATGTTAATGTTCTTTTCAATTATTTCAAGGAAAATCCAGATAGTATTGAGCATCTTATGAAAAGCGGTACTGGTATCTATGGCCGTATTCATGATCCCAAAGAAATGCGTCTTTATAACACATATTATCATTATCATAATAACGAGCCAGATATAATTCATCTACCAGCAGAAAACAATACAGATTTTTACGATGTTAATGAAATTAATAGAGCCACCCTTAATTGGCCAAACCCTGAAAATTACGATGATTATGATCTTGAACCGGAGGAAACTTCACCTGCCTTTTTTGACACATCTCATTATAAAGATCAAAATATAGTTAATCTGTCTATAAGAGGAGCATATGATCATATGTATCCAACTGTAATTAATTTAGTTAAAAAACAAACTTCTCTTGATGACACACGGGCTAAAGACGAGCCAGTATTTATAAAACACAGTACTGAGATCAAAAATCTTGACCACTTCAACCATGATCTCCTTCCCGAAACACATTCTAACATCCTTATAAAAGTAGGTGCCAATCTCAATATTTGGAATGCCCCCTCCTTGGCCATTGCTGACAGAACATATTCCTGTAGCATGCTCGACATAATTAAACCTCCGGTGCAAAATATCACCAATCTTAATGTTCTCAATAACAGTAGTCCTAAAGATAAAATCCGTGCATTATGCAGTCGCAAGCTTGATACCCATAATAATATGGGCAGCGTCCGACTGCATAATGCATGTTTTGAAAAAGATCTAGAAAAAGCCAGATTAACTTTAAGCCAAGGCATCAATGTTGATGTTGTTGATCATAAGAAAAAAACTCCTCTTTATTATGCATGTCTCAACGGAAATGTAGAAATGGCTGAATTACTTATAAACCATAATGCCAATATCAAAGCTCGTGATAATAATGGCAATACTCTTCTTCATATGGTAAGCTGTAAGGGACATTTAGAAATAGCGAAATTACTTATAAAAAAAGATCCTACTGTTGTCAATGTTCGTAATAGATTTGGCCAAACTCCACTATATTGTGCATGTTACGAGGGAGATGTAGAAATGGCTGAATTACTTATAACTCATAGAGGGGTGTGTCAAACATTTTGTGTAAATGGGTTTAACTTCATAAAGATACGTTGATCCTTTCGCCAAAGAATATATTCAGTTGGTTAATAATTTCGGTCCAGTTTCTGACAATATGGGTCCATTTTTTTTCTATGTCAACAGAAGCAAGATAAAGCATTTTGAAAAGTGATTCACCATTTGCAAAAATGGATCTATTTTTGGTCACTTTTCTAAATTGTCGATGTAATCCCTCTATAATATTGGTGGTATAAATGAGACGTCTCAGCTCCGCAGGATATTTGAAATAACTCGCAATGTTGCCCCAATGATTAATCCAAGGGTTAACAGCGGAGGGATACAAAGTTCCCCAACGTTCTTGTAACGCTTCAAGAGCGGCGGTTGCTTCAGTTTCTCCAGAAGCTTGATATATCTTTTTCAAATCCTCTATAAAACTTTTCTTATTTTTGCTTCCTACATATTTCAATGAATTGCGAATAAGATGCACAACACATAGTTGTACTTCTGTTTTTGGAAATACAGCTTTTATAGCATCTGGAAGGCCTTTAAGTCCATCGAAGCAAGTAATTAAAATATCAATCACACCCCGATTTTTGAGTTCATTAAATACAGAAAGCCAGAAGGTTGCACTTTCACTGTCACCAATCCAGATACCCAGTATTTCTTTTCTTCCTTCCGTATCTATGCCTAGACAAGTATAAGCAGCCCTTGAAATTATTTTACCATTTTCACGCACTTTGTAATAAATAGCATCAAAAAAAACAATTGCATATACCGGTGACAATAGCCGATTCTGCCATTCATTGGCCAATATTTGTGCTTTGTCTGTTATTATAGAAACAAGTGCTGGTGATATTTGAATACCATATATCTCAAACACATGATCTTGGATATCACGTGTTGTCATACCTTTGGCGTACATAGATATAATTTTCTTATCAAATTCACTGACATCTCTCTGATGTTTCTTTACAACCTGTGGCTCAAAATCACCATTTCTATCGCGTGGAATATCTAATTCAAGTTCTCCAGAACTACTTTTGACTTTCTTATTTGATGTACCATTTCTACTATTGCCCGATTTTTTCACTGTTGCTTTGTGTTTTTCATAACCAAGATGATGACTCAATTCCTCCTGCAACATTGCCTCTAGCATTGATTTTGTCAACCTTTTGATGAGTCCATCTTTTCCCATCAAGTCTTCTACTGTCTTGCACTTCTTTAATTCTTCTTCAATGTTTATGTTTGTATTTTTTTGCATTTTATTTTCTCCGCAAATGGGTTATACTTCTTCTATGTTCTATTCTACCCCATTTACACAAAATATTTTACACTCTCTCATAGAGCCAACGTTCATACTCATGATAATTACAACAATACTCTTTTGCATATAGCATGTTGGCAGGAGCATTTAGAAATGGCAAAATTACTTATAAAAAGAGATCCTGCCTTTTTAAATACTCATAATAAGATCGGTCATACCCCGATTTATTACGCATGTTATAAAGGAGATTTAAAAATGCTCAAATTACTTGTAAGCTATAATGGAATCAATGTTCTTTCCCCAGTTGTTGGCAAAGAAAGCCCCCTTCACATTGTATGTAAAATGGAAAAATTCAAAATGGCGAGGGTTCTTATAGATAATTTTGCTGATATTAACGCTGTTAACCAGTTTGATCAAACCCCTCTCGCTGAAGCATGTTATCATGACAAATTAAATGTAGTAGAATTTCTTATAGAAGGCCGTGCAAAAGGGGAAAGGCGTTCTACAAAAAGACGTGCTAAAGCCAATGTTTATGATAAGAACAAGAGAACCCCACTGCATTATGCAAGTTGCAATGGAAATTTAAAAATGATTGAGATTCTTATAGATTCTGGTGCCAATATTAATGCTGTTAATGATTCTGGTCAAACTCCTATTATCGAGGCATATTGCCACAATAAATCAGACATCGTAAGATTCCTTATAGAAAAAAAACATGCCAATATCAATATTTGTGATAAAAGCAAAAAAACTCTCCTGCATTATGCAAGTCAGAACAAAGATCTAGAAATGGCCAGATTACTTATAGAAAAGGGTATCGATGTCAATGCTTGTGATGATAACAAGAAAACCGCTCTTCATTATGCATGTTGCAACGGTAATTTAAAAATGATCGAATTATTTATAGGCAATGGAGCTGATATCGAGGTTCTTAATCATTTCAATGAAACTCTTCTTCTTAAAGCATCTCGCGATAATAAGTCAGATATGGTAAAATTTCTTTTAGCAAGAGGAGCCAACACCAATGTTTCTAGTCGTAAAGGAAAAAGCCCATTTCATTATGTATGCCATAGGGGAGATTTAGAAATGGCTGAATTATTTATAGCACATAAAGCCAATGTCAATGTTTGTGATATTAGCAAAAAAACTCCATTTTACTATGCATGTTATAAAGGGAATTTCGAAATGGCTGGATTCCTTATAACCCATGGTGCTAATCCCGAAGCTCTTAATCCTTTGAGCGAAACTTTTCTTCTTGAGGCATGTCGCCGTAATAAGACTGCTGTAGTTGAGTTTCTTATAAAAAATAAGGCCAAGGTCAACGTTGCCGATCGTGACAAAAGAACCCCGCTTTTCTACGCATGCCACGAAGGAAATTTAAAAATGGTTACATTACTCGTAAACAAAGGCGCTGATATCAATGCTCCTGATAATTTCAATAATACTATTCTTCATGAGGCATGCCGCCAGGACAGTCTAGATATAATTGAGCTTCTTATAAGCAAAGGGGCCAATATAAATGCTCGTAATACCCTCGGAAAAACCCCATTCCATGTTGCATGTAATAAGTCCAATAATGAAAGGATAGTAAAAAAACTCCTTAAATATGACCCTAACAATTAACAATAGGTAAAATTATTTTCACTGCAAGCATGTAAAGTCTTTATATAATTGTTTGTTATAAAATAACTATGAAGTATTGTATGTCTTTTAAAAAATATATTTTTGTATTGGCAATAATCAAATTAGTCTACATGCCCATTTTTGCTCTCAACAATATTTTTAAACAATATGCAAAGTCACTTTCCTCACATTTGCCCAAGCCAAAACCAATTGACACTAACAGATATACACCCGAAACGTATATACAATACTTAGCAGAAGACGAAAAAAAATTATTTTCCAAAATCATAGAAGGATATTGTCCCATTGAACACAAAGAATGTTATGAGCTAAAACAAAGAATAGTACAAGATTTAAAAGAAGCGGCAGAAAATTTAGTAAAGCAACCTGTAATACCTGCGTATCGAGATCCTGAAATATCAGAAGAAATTTGTAAAAAAATGGATACAGAATTTATAAGAAAAGGTATCCATCCAGATAATGTTTCATTAGTCATAGAAGATTTTGAAAATGAAAATAATTTAGCAATAACTATTTTTTCCACTGAAACTCTACAGTTCACTATTAAATTTAATAGGAATAGGCTTTTTATAACTCATCATGATCGCCCCTATGAAAGTTCTTATAAAAATATATGTATGGAAGACGTAATTTTCCATGAAATTGTCCATGTTCAATATCTTCATCCATTGAAAAGTTCTTATATACAAAAAGCAAAAGACATAGGAAAAGATCTGATTATGTTTAATAAATACAAACAAAAAGAGCTTTATGGTCTGGAATTAAAATATTACAGACTAGGTGAATATCTCGCAAATATTATACCCGCACTAGAAGATTATGAAATAGCGCTCATAAGAATGCAACAAGTATGTTTTTTCTTTACAAGGAATCCAGATATGACAAATGGAATAGAGCCTTCTCATAGATATATGCGTGATAGACTTAAAGAAGTCATTGTTATGCATAAAAAAAATGGTGCAACAGTTCATTCAGCTGAGCCGCAGCGATAAGAAGCATTGTATGTCTTTTAAAAAATATATTTTTGTACTAGCAATAATACAATCGGTTTATACTTCTGTTTTTGCTCTCAACAATATTTTTGAACAATATGCAAAGTCACTTTCCTCACATTTGCCCAAGCCAAAACCAATTGACACTAACAAATATACCCCCGAAACGTATATCCAATATTTATCGGAAGAAGAAAAAAAATTACTTTCCAAAATCATAGAAGGTAATATGTTTGACAGACTTAAGGAAGTTATTATTATGCATGAAAAAAATGGTGCAACAGTTCATTCCACCGCACCACAGCGATAAGAAGACTAATCCAAACTCCCCGAAGTTTAACGTTGAATCCTTTTATCTCCACTCATTTAGCTCCATTCATTCTTCATGGAGCCTTTAAGACGGAGCTTATTCTGAGCAAGAGCCTGCCCTGAGCTCGTCGTCGAAGGATGTAAAGCATCGCAGAGGCGGAATGAAGGATCAAAACGGGGGAGGGGAAACTTCAAAAATAGAAAGAGAAAAAGATTTTTTCAGAAAATTACAATTGATTCATGCTATATGATGCTGAGAAATTGGTAATTAGAGGTGCTTTGTGATACAGTATCAAAATAAGGAATTTTTTATGCCCCCATGGATTGTCTTACTACCACCGTTACTTGTTGTACTCACGGCAATATTCACCCGGCGCATGGTACTTGCATTTATGACGGGTATCATCAGCAGCGCACTCATTGCCTATAATGGAGATATATACACCGGATTTCATGTCGTTATTTCCCGTCTTTGGACAAATACTGGTCTTGCTCAAGCGTCTTCATGGCATGGATTATGCACAAGCTGGAATCTCCTCATTTTTACGTTTCTTATCAGCCTTGGAACTCTTATTGCATTACTTCAGCGCACCGGTGCAACATCAGCATATGTACGATTTGTCCAGCACGTTGTCAAAGGACCGCGCTCAGTAGAAATTACGTCGCTGCTGTTGTCACTTTTATTTTTTATTGATGATTATTTTTCTGCACTCACTGTCGGCTCAGTTATGAGACATGTCGCACGCTTATATAAAGTACCTGCTGTCAAAATTGCATTTCTGACCACTGCCATGGCATCTCCATTGGCAATGCTCTCGCCACTTTCAAGCTGGATTGGAGAGATTCTCCTTCAGCTCAGAAATATTGGTATTAACACGAGCCTTGATGCCCTCATTGCTGCAGACCCCTACACTGTTTTTTTACACACCATACCTACCATGATCTATCCCATACTCCTCATCGGATCAGCCTGGTACATTGTCCTGCGACGCATTTCATACGGCCCCATGGCAACCTATGAAGCAGCATCTCATGCACAACAAGACACAAATTTTAGCCTTCCTCCTGCTTCCGCTTCATTTTTTGATTTTTTTATCCCGCTCGGTTCTCTCCTTGGCGGCATTCTCGGACAACTTTTGTTCAGTGGCAATTTTTTTCTCTTTGGCGGCAACTCTTCGTTCATAGAAGCAATAAAAACAGGCTCTGTTCCTCAAGCGCTCTGCCTTGGCGGTTTTGTAGCTCTTTTTGTCAGTAGCATTTTATTTTTTACTAAAAAACGGCTGACGGGAATAATGCTCTGGTCTTGCATTATCGAAGGTTGTCAGCTTATGCTTCCCTCAATCCTCATGTTGTTGTGTGCATGGACCCTTGGCTCATTTTTAAAACAAGATCTCAAAACAGGAAATTATATTGCAACGATGTTTGCATCAATCATCACCGCCACTTCCTTGCCAGCACTTTGTTTTTTGTGCGCAAGTATCACTGCGTGGCTGATTGGATCCGCCTGGGCTACCATGGGACTCATGTTGCCTATTGTCATGGAAATGCTCCAAAATCTTCTCCATCTTCCAGTTCATTCTTCTTTAGAATCAGTATCGCTCCTCATTCCTGTTCTTGGTGCCACGCTTTCTGGATCAGTCATGGGAACACATGTGTCACTTATTTCAGATAATCCCATAATGTCGGCGGCAAGCTCCGGTGCAGATCATGTCGCACACATAAAAACTATGATGTGGTATATTCTTCCCATCGCTGCTTCCACAACAATCGCCTACACCATCGTCGGCATTTTGCTGCAAACCTACTCCCTTGGCACTTCACTCATGTGCGCAATAACGTGCGGCATGTTGATAACAATATGTTTTTTTGAAGCTGCACAAAAAATATTTGGCAAATAATACATAGGTTGCTTTTGCTTTTTTTATGTTCCTCGAATATGCTATTTCCGATTATATGTTACTCAAAAAAATAAGGAAATGATGGTATGAAGAAAATTATGATCGCCCTTGCAACTATGTATGTTATGACAAATCCACTAAAAGTAAATGCGATGATTGGAATTATGGATGGGGAAATTGGACGTCCACGCAATAATAGCAATTTAACAGCCTTTGAAAACGCATATGCATCTGGTGATGAAAAAAAACTGGAAGAGCTTTTCAAAAAACAGGCATGCGTCATATATGCGAAAGATTTTAAAGGGAATACATTATTACATCGCATGGCAGGTAAATATAATACAAATATTATAGCGCGTATTCTTGAACAAGCACGAGGAGAAGTAGTATCAGACAAATCATATAAAGAATGGCTTGCAGCAAAAAATGACAACTGTCATGGAATATTGTGTACCCCTTTTTCAAACGAGCTCTTATCCACAACAGAACATTTTCCCGATACGGCAATACTCCTCAAAAAGGCGGGTACACCGCGTGTTTGCATCAATCCTTATTGTGATCCGATAGTACGGTTAATTGTTAATGAAAAATTTGGTTCAATGATACAGTGCCTCAAAGAAGGATTTTCTCCCATTCATGCATTAAAACAGTTTCCTGAAAAAATGGTATCTATGTTATTTGCGTATGGATTTTTAAATAAAGGTAGTAGACTTCCTTGGTTTGTAGAAGTAAAAAAAAATACAGATATAATAGCACGATTGCAGCTTAATGCATTACAACGCAAACATATAAAATATGGCGTAAAATGTGGAGAGCTGTTATACATAGACTGTACCGAAAATGAATGGCAACACGCTGCTCCGGAAAAACTTGACTGGAATAATTGGAATTCTGAAACGTATGTATTCCTGAATCAAAAACCCAAAGACCAAATATTTTACTACTATGACAAAACACCAAGCGACTGCCAAACGGGAGAAAATGTTTCTCCCTTTATGGATGGTGAAAATTCTCTCATTCAACCATTAAAACCTGAACCTATTAATAAAATTAGGGTCATGACTAGCAAACCTAACCAAAAAATGTTAGGATGCAGCTCATGGAGCATAAAAAGAAGGTTTTACATTGCGCAAAAATTTCGAAGGCAAAATTTAGGCAAATTTTAAGACTGTTTGTACTAGATTTGACAGCAAAACAAATAACGGCTGTAGTTGGTTTGAATCGAAATACAATTAACCGATATCTTACAATAATTAGAACTGTAATAGCCAATGAATGTGAGAAACAAGAACTTTTTAATGGAGAAGTTGAAGTAGATGAGAGTTATTTTGGATCAAGATATCGAAAGAAAAAAGAATCCCAAAAAAGGGAACGTGGGCGCGGTACGAATAAAACGAAAGTTTTTGGTATATGTAAACGAAACGGAAAAGTATATACAAACATAGTTCCAAATTGTAAAGCTAAGACGCTCCAGCAAGTAATTTGTAGAAAAGTTTCACGAGACAGTACAATATTTTCTGATGAATGGAAGGGCTATGACGGGCTTGTAGCATTAGGATATAAAAGCCATTTTAGAATCAATCATTCAACTAAACTTGCTCGCAAAGAAAGAGGCTGCAATGTCCATATTAATGGCATTGAAGGCTTTTGGGGCATCGCTAAATCCCGCCTTTTAAAGTTTAAAGGTATGCATTCTTCAACTTTTTACTTGCATCTTAAAGAAACAGAGTTTAGATTTAATAATAGAGATAAAAATATTTATAAAATTTTGTTGTCTTTGTTTAAAAAATATAACGTTTGCTAGTCATGACCCTAAAATTATTGTAAGACTTATTCCCATAAAATAATCACGCTTTCTTGAAAATTTTTCTATTTATACCACAATCATAACTGCTCGTGGATGCCGCGCTGCCACCAGATATCCTGTACGCTCATCAATAGTTACTTCGCGCAAAGAAGGATCGCGGGTAAACTGTTTGTGCGGGTGAGTAATGGAGGCGTTAAAGCCAAGCCAAATGGGAAGTGCAGTGCGCAGCGGAAACACATTTTTTCCCATTGAGCGATTATCATCGCAGCCGATGTAGACAGCGGTGGTATAAGAAGGCGTGGCACCAACAAACCAGCAGATGCGCCAATCATTCGTCGTTCCTGTTTTTCCAATCGCCTGTGCATCGACATGATCATCAAAAAACCGAGATACTCGTGCTATGCCAAGCTGCAGCACTTGATTGACTTGTCCGACAATGCGACTAGAAATCACCCGTTTCTGCACCGGTTTTGTGTGAAATATTTTCACACCCCACTGATCTTTGACCCATGAAAAAGCAAACGGTTCACTCACCATACCATCATTGGCAAACACACTCATCATAGTCGCTACATCAAACAACGTCGCATCAATGCACCCAAGCGCGAGCGAGGGAAATGTGTGAAAGTTAGCGCGAATACCGCATGCACGGGCAAGATCACAAACCCGTTGTGCACCACACTGGAGCAACAGTTTTATTGTCGCAATATTATTTGAATGGGACAGTGCATAGGCAAGCGTAATGGAACCGTTAAATTGGCAATCATAATTGTTTGGCTTCCACGATTTTCCTTCAACTACCAGCTCAATTGGCTCATCAGTTACAACATCGGCAAAATTCATGCCATCTTCCATCGCAATTGCATAAATGAGCGGTTTTATAATTGAGCCAATTTGTCGCTTGGCATTAATGGCGCGGTTAAATTTTGATGCCTGAAAATCGTATCCGCCAACCAATGCCTTAATAGCACGCGTATCACTGGTCATGGTAATCAAAGCACCATCGACCGGTTGCTTTAGCCGCTCTTTTAACGCTGCACAGTGAGTACAAAACTGTTCCTCAGCTTTTTTCTGCATCTCCCTGTTTAATGTCGTTTGTATTGTCAAGCCGCCGGTGTACAACAAAGTTCTCCCAAACTGGCGCTCAAGCATCTGACGCAACCATTCTTTGTAATGTGGTGCATAGATGTCTGGCATTGGCACAATATTCATTTCTTGCACTCGCGCATGTTCGTAGGCAGTTTGGTCTATGCAACCGCGCGTGTACATGGCATGTAAAACAGTATCTCGCTGTTTTTTTGCTGACAATGGATAGACAAGCGGACAGTAATTATTGGGCGAACGCACAATAGCTGCCAATGTTGCCGCCTCATCAATGGTGACGTGCGCTATCGATTTTCCCCAAAATCGCTGGCTTGCTGCCTCAACGCCATAAATACCGCACCCAAAATAGACGTGATTGAGGTACGCTTGTAAAATCTGTTCTTTGGTATAATGCCATTCAAGTAAAATTGCATACGCCTGCTCCTGTATTTTTCGCGTAAATGTTTTTTTCCCATGCAAAAAAAGAAGTTTGACTAGCTGCTGCGTAATAGTACTTGCACCTTGCAACCGCTTGCCGTGGTAAATATTGACAACAATTGAACGAGCAATGCCGCGAAAAGAAATGCCGCAATGATTAAAAAAATCACGATCTTCTGCGGTCAAAAATGCATCAATAACATGGACGGGAACATCGCCAAGCAAAATAGGATGGCGAACATCGAGCTCAAAACGGGCCCACTCATGTCCCGCATCGTCTAATAATATCGAAGGTTTTCCCGTATCATAGGTATCAAAAACAGAAAAATCAACCCGCTGTTGGTGCACCAGAGAACAGCATATACCAATAAAAAGAGCGGCAATAAATAAAGTCATTATCCCAAAAATGGTAAAAATCTGCATCTTCATACTTTATTTTCATCTCATCTACTTGCATCAACATAATTTCATGTGATACTGATTAGGTAATGTATATAAATGAAGGTACATCCATGCGTTTTTTTATCAAAAATATTTGCCTCCCCGTCGTTATTTTTTGGCTTGACCTGGCACAATTTTTTTTGTTCAAAACGATCTATGTACACTGCATGCTCATTACATACTGGCATCGCTTTTTTACCTATTCCTCTCCTTATTATATCCTTCTTTTTGTTTTTATCATTATCGAATCATGGTATCGGTATAGTTCATCGCTGTTCCCTTCACTGTATCTCGTTCCCCTGACCATGGCCAGTTTTCAGGTAAAAAGGCAGGTGTACCCCTCCCCTCTTTTTCCCGCTTGCATGCTTGCTCTGAGTATTGCACTGGAAGCTTTTTTTGCCCAGTTTCTCTTTCATCAATCCCCTCTTGATATTCCCTGGACAATTGCTATTTTTCTTGGTAATATATTACTGATAGTATTGATTTCTTTGAAAAAAACAATACACACCAAACAAGGCAATCGCTCGTAATTTTTACGAGAGGAAAGTCCGGACATTAAACGACAGAGTACCGTTGGAGATTTATTCAACAACGGGGGGTGTTACTTACGGAAAGTGCCACAGAAAATAACCGCCGTATTATATAATGCGGTAAGGGTGAAAATGTGCGGTAAAAGCGCACACTAAAATTTAGTAATAAATTTTGGGGGCAAACCCTACTCGATGCAAGGCAAAGCAGCGTGTTGGTCGTTCGTTCCAAATACACGCGGGTATGCCGCTTAGATAAATGGTTGCCAGTTCATATACATGAACCTACAGAATCCGGCTTATCGTTTGGTGTGTAATATATTGTACTTCACCTCATGAACATGATATGGTGCTTTCATACACGTAATTACACGAGGACATATCATGCCCCGTTACATCATTTTTATCATTATTGCCATCAGCGCCATTGTCGCTGGAATTGGCGCCAGTTTTTATTTTTTAAAAGATAAACATAATACCGTTAGCGACATTACCCTTGTCGTTGGTCTTATCAACGATTACGCTCCTTGGTCATTTCTTGATCGAGATGGTGAACTTCGGGGATTTGATGTCGATATCGCAAAAAAAATGGCTGAAGTAATGCATAAACATCTCCATTTATATGACAAGCCAATACAGCAGCTGTGGGTTGATCTCGACAAAGAAGAGATCGATATTATTATCGCACCGCTTGATATTACACCAAAAAGAAAAGAGCTGTACACCATGATCTACTATCACGGTCAACCAATTAAAGAATATCCTTTACTCTTTTGGAAAGAAATTCCCGCCAACCTCAAGACCATCGAAGATTTAAAAAACCAGCAAAATCACTCTATTTGTGTGCAGCCAGGAACACAGCAAGAAGCATTTTTGCAAACTTTTTATTTTATTGTTCTTGTTCCCATTAATAATGTTCTTGATATTATAAGAAATCTTGAATATGGCCAAGTCGCTGCAGCAATGGTTGCTCCTGAAATTGATAGTACCATAGAAAAGCAATATCCTAACATTAAAGTTTTGCAAGTGCCCGTTGGACCAGAATATCAGTCTGAAGGTAAAGGAATGGTTGTCAAAAAAGAAGAGAAAAAATTTGCTATTGAAATACAGCGAGTAGTCGACGAGCTCCAACGAGAAGGATTCTTTAAAGAGATGGAAAAAAAATGGGGACTTGATGAGCATGACCTCCAGAAGGAAAAATAACCAGATTTTTACACCTAATTTTTTCATCCATGATCAAAAGATCGCCTTTTTTAGTTAGCCGTTTATTATTGTATTCGGTAATATTTTTTGTCAAGTTGTCGGCGAACCATTGCATATCTTTTAGCAAGCTTATATGAATCTCGTGTTAATTGCTCATTGCGCTGCAATTCTTGTAAATGTTCCTTATCTGCATCCGTCACGGGCTCAGTTGCCTTTTTTTTCAGTAATGTCTTATTCTCTGCGCTAATCATTTCCTCTCATGCAGCTTCCATGCTATAGAGCGAATGAGAAAAAATAGAAAATAAACAAATTATAGTAAATATTAGAATAGAACTTTGCATAAAATTATCCTGTTATAAAATTCATATTAAGATAACCTATTTAATGTAGATAATAATTTTAAAAAAAAGTTACTATCTTGTCAAAAATTTGTGTTGGTTCATAACATATGAGACTGAAGGCCTCCCTTTAATTTCTGATAGTATAGCATAAACCAGTTGTAATTTCTTAAACGAACGCATTTCCTCCCTCTTCTTTTTTTGGAATTCTTTCTTCCCCCGTTCGTCCTGAGCTTGAACATCCTTCGTGGAGCCTCGAAGAGGCGGAATGAAGGATCAAAACGGGGGGAGGGGGGAGAATTTTTAAGGGAGAGATTATTATGATACGAGCCGGTAATTTCTAATGTTTTATGCTATATTGCGCAGGAGTAAGATTTTGTAAAGCCTGATGAGGTCGATAATTATTGTAGCGATGGATATATTTTTGAAGATTTTTTTGAATAATCCTTAAAGAACTGGCCCCAGTATAAGATACATAAAACTCATATTTAACGGTACAATTTCCTCGTTCAACATTGCCATTATATTTGGGAGAACGGGGAGGGAGCACAAAAAGGGGAATGTTCAGCTCTTTACATGCTTGTTCAAACTCTCCCCTAAACTCTGATCCACCATCAACCTGGGCAGACAACATGGGAAATGGTAAGGATCGTCTTGCGTGTTCAAGAAATTTCGTTGCAGAACAGCTATCTGCACGAGGGTAAGCTTGTGCAACAATAATTTTAGTGATAGGACAAATTGCTTTAAAATGCTTGATTGTTTTGTCTGGAACCTCGGAAATACTCATGTGGTCAATTTGTATGTATTCACCGGGTTTTTTGGCCTTCATATCTCTGGTCCATGGCTTCGCATGATCATCAAATGTACGAGGCTTTCTTTTCTTCCCCCTCATATAAAAATACGCAGCTTTAACTTTATCTTCCTTTATAAGCTTGGATAAGATCCGACCAATGGTGCTTACGGATTTTTTGATACTATAATCCCTTTTTAAAACTGCTGCTATTTTTTCTTTGCCCCATAGTGGATTTATTTTGCGAATATGAAGAACTTTCTTTTCAACATTTGCATCCCACAGGGGCTTTCGAACATTATTGGGGCGTCTGCTTGCCTCTTCCAATCCAGCAAGCCCATAAAATTTATAATTTTTTCTCCATCGATAATATGTTGCTCGCGATATTTTCAGTGTTTCAAGCGCTGTTTTTTGGGAGCATTTTTCAGCAATTAATTTATCATACTGCTCTAATTTCTCCTTTCTTTCATATGCAAGTTGTGTATACTTTGTTGTATCAACTTTGTTTATTTGATACAAACTTTTGTGCAGTCTGTTTATCTGCTGCATGATTTTAGGCCTCCTTACATTTAGTAATATTTACGGAGGCCTTTATTTTACACTATTTTGTCTCACATGTAACTGAACTAGGACAAAATTTAATAGACAAACCATAATCATTTTGGTAGAGTAACAAGCGTTATAGAGTTATAATATGAGGATTTTTTATGATATTTTTACTTTTTTCCCGCTCCATCGCATTTCTCTCTTCAACATCTTTTCTCTCTACCCATCCTCATCACCGGCATACTCATAAGCGCCTCTGCGCATAATTTAATTTCTCTTTTCTCCGCTCATCCTTCGCGGAGCCTTAAAAAGGCGGAGTCGAAGAATTCAAACGGAAGAAAAGGCCTCAGCTCATCATTTATTTCTCTCTTCTAAAAGACTCCACGAAGTATGAGTGGAGTATTGTATTATTGTGTATCACTTTTATTGCATGCTAAGGTATATATAACTCTTTTTTCATGAAAGGATTTTCTATGATACGTCGTTCTTTTATTTTTATTTGCGCTGGATTTCTACTTATTGGTGGGTGGCTTTTTTTTAACAAATACACCGCAAAATCATCTGATTCTTCCATTCTTGCTGTTGGCGTAAGCAGCGGATACGCCCCATGGTCCTTCCTCAATGAGCAAGGAAAATATGAAGGATTTGATGTAGATATTGCACATGCAGTTGCTCAGCGTCTTGGAAAAACGGCAGAAATTTCTGACATGTCTTCCGAAGCGCTCTGGCTCGCTCTTGAAAAAGGCAAAATAGATATCATCATATCTCCGCTGGCTATCACACAAAAACGGCAAGAAAAATATCACATGATTCACTATCAAGGTGGTGGCGTTAAACATTATCCTCTTATTTTTTGGAATGAAATTCCTAAAAACATACATAAAATAGAAGATTTTGAAAATGCACCACAACGAGCTGTGATGTGTGTAAATCCGGGCACACGCCAAGAAGATTTTCTGCGTCAATTTAGCTTTTTGGACATTCTGCCTATTGGCAATGTTGTCGATATTATTATGAATCTCAAATTCGGCAAGGCGGTGGCCGCCATGGTTGACCCTGACATTGTTGTCAATTTGAAAGAACAAAACCCTGAGCTGCAGGCCATGCAAGTCCCCATTAGCGCAGAATATCAGTCAGAAGGCAATGGCATGGCAGTAAAAAAAGAAAATGATGTGCTTGCACAAAAGGTCAGTGAAATTGTAAGCGCCCTCAGAACTGAAGGATTTATCAGTTCACTTGAGCAAAAATGGAATATTAGACGCCTGGAAGAATAATATGAATATTTTTACAGACATTCTCCCTTTTTTACCGCAACTTCTTTTAGGGCTCCTGCTCACCTTACAACTCTGGCTTATCAGCGGCAGTATCGGACTGATTTTTGGCACCTGCATCGGCATTGCTTCGTGCAATCGGCTCCGCATACGTTCCTTATATATTCCGCTCAAAGTTTTAATTGTTGTTGTCAGAGGAATTCCATTGTATGTTCACGTACTTATTGCATACTTTGTTCTTCCTGATCTGGTGAATATAAATTTTTCAGCGTTTAGTGCGGCAATTATTGCACTGAGTATCGCATGTGCCGCCTACATTGCAGAAATTGTGCGTGCCGGCATTAATTCTATACCGCAAGGGCAGTGGGATGCGTGTTATGTCCTGGGGTACACTCTCAGACAAACAGTATGGTATGTTATTATTCCGCAAATGTTGTGCAATGTTTTTCCTGCACTGGTAAGTCAGTTTGATTCTCTTATTAAAAGTACCTCGATTTTGTCGACCATCGGCGTACTTGAAGTAACACGCATTGGTATGAATATTATTGCACGCAACATGAATCCCGGCACCATTTATATAACTATTGCAGGACTGTACCTGATAACATCAACCGTGTTGCAATGCAGCGCCTCATTAATTGAACGGAAATTAAAACATGATATACGGTAACAATGTTTCACTCACCTACAGCGCACAACAAAAAAAAGAACCTGTTTTGCGAAATATTTCTTTTACCATCCCCGATGGACGCGTCACCGCATTCATTGGCAAAAGTGGTGCTGGAAAAACATCAGTTCTCAAATGCATCGGCTCTCTTATTAATAATTATAGCGGCACTATACAGTATGAAAATCAAGATATAAAAAAATTGTCGAGTAAAGATCGTGCATGCACCGTTGGTTTTGTGTTCCAACAGTTCAACCTTTTTCCACACATGATGGCACTGAGCAACTGCATGCAACCACTGTTACTCGTGAAAAAATTTACCACAGAAAAAGCAGAAGAATGTGCTCTTGAGAAATTAAAACTTGTCGCCATGGATGAATATGCTCACGCATTTCCATCGCAATTATCTGGTGGACAGCAACAGCGAGTTGCTATAGCACGAGCACTCTGTTTAGAACCACAAGTTCTGCTCCTTGACGAACCAACTTCAGCTCTTGATCCAGAAAGCAGCGAATCGCTCCGGCATTACATTCTTGAACTCAAAAAACAAGGGGTCACGCTGGTCCTTGCAAGCCATGATATGGAATTTGTCAGACATTTAATTGATCATATCTATTTCCTCGAACATGGCTCCATTGTAGAAGAATATGATAGACAGAAAAACCGCTCTCTTGAGCAGACGCCACAGATTATGAAATTTTTGCTTCCATCACCATTATTTTTAACATAGTAACAATTTTTTATTCACTTGGTGTGTTCAGAAGCTGCTTCATGTTACTCCAATTGTTCTTCATAGTTTTTATAATGTACATCTCCTCCCTTTTCTCCACAACCACAGGAAACACCATGGTTATGAAAACAAGTATTGACATCATAAAGAAATTTTTCCCATATATCCGTTAAATAATAGCAACCCGTTTCATTTATTATTTTATATGGACATTTTTGATCGTAATAACGGGTAAATTTCAAAAAATTTTCTTGGGACAAACTCGTTTTCGCTGTTTCTAAGGCATAACCAAAGCATTTAACTATCATCGGTATCTCTTTAATAGTACCATAGTAAAAAGCTCTATAAAGCAAAAATCTGAAGGGCGTTTGATATTCAGTAACACCACGCTCAAGCAAAACTACTGGAAAATTATGTTCTGTCATAAGATTAAGTGCAAACTTAACAGATTTTCCATAGAGAGTAACAAAAAGTAATGCCTCATATTTTTTCTCTAGCGTTAATACTTTTGGCAATATAAGAGCAAAAGAACCACCATCAGTTTTTGTTATATCAAATGAAGACGCCTTTACAACATCAGCCCTTTTTAGGTCAGTAAAAAAATTGTCCGTCTTTTTTTTTGCTACAATTTGTCGCTATATTATTTACCAGAATTTCATAGGGACATTTTCCACGAGCACAACGAGTAAATTTAAAAAAATCTTTTTGAGATAAACTGTTTTTTGCTGTATCCAATACATCATTGAGGCACAAAACCGCGCTGTTTTGTTTTCCTACTATTTCCTGAACAGTTGCCCCGTCAAGCATAAAAGCCCTATCAAGCAATTCCGTAAAAAGGGAATTTTCTATAGTCCCTTTTTCTTCCGATAAAAATATTGGAAATCCGTGATGCTGTATAAGGGCATATACAACATTAAGCGACTTATAATTCTGTTGAATAACAAATGTTAAGGCTTCATACTTTTGTTTTTGTGTTAAGTTACTTGGTAACGTAAGACTATAATTATGATTACCCTTGTTATCATAATAAATGTTCGATTCAAATAATGACTGCTTCCCTCTAAAAAAAGTCCATTCTTTTGTGTTTGTTGCCACAATAAATCTATCATCGGCACAAGAATGTACTACATGCATGGAAAAACATACGCATAATAATGAAAATAAGAAAAACCGGTTCAATAAGTATTGCATGAAATTAAAACCTTTCTGTAAATTTTATGAATATTCTAGTGACAGTTTTTTAGAAAAGGGGGTTTTTGTCAACAATTTTGAACAACACATTTTCTCCAAATGTATGGACAAATTAAAGCCAAGCTGCTAAGGTAAAAAATGTTGTAAGGTCATTTTATGAGGATCTTGTATGATATATTTATTTTTTTCCTACTCCATCGTTTTTATATATTCAGCTCTCTCTTTACCTTTTTCTCATCACCATCATACTCATCACCTCTGCGTATAATATATCTCCCACTTTTTACATAATTAAAAAATATTTTTTTTAAGGAAACATTACATGAATCCCATTCTATTTATTTCAGCATTTTTGGGTCTTGCAATTATTTATGCCATTATAGGTCTCCGTGCATCGCGGGGAATTTCTTCAGTCACTGATTATTTTTTGGCAAGCCGCAATCTGGGGCTTTTTTCCGTCACTTGCACTCTCATTGCCACACAAATTGGTGGTGGCATGTTGCTTGGCACCGCACAAGAAGCATATACGTATGGCCTTCTGGGCATTATGTATACCCTTGGCATGTGCGCCGGATTTTTACTTCTTGGATGTTTTTTTGCACCGGTTTTGCAATCACTCAAGGTAAATACTGTCGCAGAATTATTCCAAACACGATACAACTCACCAACACTCAAAAAGATTGCCTCATTATTGTCAATTGCTACCATGACCGGTATTTTAATTGCGCAAGTTGTTGCATCAAAAAAATTCTTGGCAAGTCTTGGATTTTCTCATGAAAGTGCCTTTATTATCTTCTGGATTTTGACCATCGCCTACACCGCAGTTGGTGGGCTGAAGGCAGTTGTTATTACCGACATTTATCAAGCCCTATTTATTGTTATTATATTTTCTGGTCTTTTTTGTTACAGCATTTTTATGGATCCCGCGTCACTGAACTGCCTCCTGCCAACAAATATCTCATTGGACTCCATTTCATTACAGCCCATGATTGCTGCCCTTTTAATGCCCATGCTTTTTTCTCTCATTGAACAAGATTTGGCACAACGTTTTTTTGCCTCAAAATCTGCCGCCATCGCTCGCATGTCCGCCTTTTTGTCGGCACTATTCATGATTTTGTTCGCCTGCATACCCATTTATTTCGGCATTCAAGCACGAACACATGGTGTTGTAGAAAACATCCTTCACAGCCCCCTCATGCCCATGATAGAAACATTTGCTTCTGAAATTTTTGTCATTTTGGCCGCCTGCGGAGTTATTGCTGCCATTACTTCAACAGCTGACTCTTTACTCTGCGCCATCGGGTCAAATATTGCGCAAGATTTTGACTTTACATGGCTTGCCATTCCTGCGCTCACACGCTCACAATATATTGTTTGGATTATCGGTATTGGTACACTGATTGCATCATACTTTACCCCTCAAAATACAATTACTATTTTGACCAGTAGCTATGAACTTTCTGTCAGCTGTCTCCTTGTCCCCCTTCTCTTTTGTTATTATTCTACACAAGTAAAAAAAGAAGCAGCCATTGGCGCTATTATCGCGGGCCTTCTTGGCTTTTTTGGATTTCGCATGTACGATTCGCTCACGGCAGGCAAAGAAATTTTTACCCTACTCTTTTCACTCATTGGATACGGCATAGGAAATAGAATAAAGTAAATATACACGCTACACTGGTATCTATGGCAAAAATTGCATCTTTTGTGCTGTCCATTATCCCGTTTATGAGTTTTTTGATCGGGTACCTTATTATCACGTATCAGTACTCACCTGTTCCTTTTGTCATGCCAAATTTTGTCGGAACACAAAGTACCACGGTGCTCCGCAGCGTATCTGAACACAAACTCATGCCCCGCATTATCAAAGAAGTAGAAGATGCGCAGCTGCCTGAAGGAACGGTCATTCAACAAAAACCTGCCGCTGGCACCTCTGTACGCCAAAATCAGTCAGTTTTTTTAGCCATCTCATGCAAACCACCAACACAAAAAACACCCCTTTGTATTGGAAAAACTCAAGAAGAAGCAGTCGCACTCAGCACCAATGTTGGTATTCGTGTCCATGTTTTTTTCCTACCACACCATGCTCCAAATAATACCTGTTTTGCACAGTATCCAGCAGCACATACTCCCCTTGGTCAAGAACCGTTAATTCTCTATTTTGCTCATGCTCAAGAAAAGCTCTGCTTATGGCCTAATTTTAAAGAAAAGCCGCTTAATGTGGTCATCGACTTTCTCGCACAACAAGCCATCGTGCCTCATCTTATTTCCTCACGCAATGCACCCATTGCCAGCAATGCACTCATTCTTGACCAGCGTCCTTTAGCTGGATCATATATTCAAGCACAAGCACTTTCTTCCTTGTATGTCCAGTTATATCTGTGATAGAGTAAATGAAAAATTTATAGTAACCCGTAGCAAAAAGACACGACATGCGCATACAACGCACTATTATTTTTTGTTTTGCAATAAGCGTACTTTTCTTGATCTCGCGAAGCTGGTACCAAACAAGCACCCTAGATATTAAAACTGCAGCTGAACAAAAACTGTTACTTTCATCTGACAAAAAAAATATAACTTTGTTGTGGGATCTGCATGGCGTTATTTTTGATCGCTCAATAAAAGAATGGCTTTCCCTTGCATGGCATTATGACCGCAAAGGCGATCTGATCAAAAATCTTAACTTCAACACCATAAACGTCGCCGCTCGCTATATTTTGAGAGGACTTGGCCTGACGCGTACTGATATTAGCAGCACTGAACTGTTATTTTATGCAGATCAAGCACATAACACAGCACTCATCGATTTTGTTTTTCTTATTGCACAAGCACAACACCCAATTCCCGGCACGGTCGCCATTATTAAAGAACTTGCGCAGCACGGATATAATCAAGATGTCGGATCAAATATCGGCAATGCCGCCTGCGACCTTCTTGTGAAAAAATTTCCCGATATTTTTTCACACTTCAGACATTATCAGGTTGTCACGTTTGAAAATAATATACTTTCTCCCAAAAAACCCGATCCTGCTTTTTTTACCACCTATATGGAAAAGTATCACATTTCTCCCTCTGATATCATTTTTATTGATGACAAAGCAGAAAATGTCGCATCAGCCCAATCTGTCGGCATCATTGGCCTTGTATTTACATCACCTGATCAGCTGCGCGCAGATCTGGCAATGCTTGGCATTTTCAATAGTATGACATCAGAAGAAAAAATAGCATTTGCAGAACAGATATAAAAATCGTTGCATCAGTCATAAAATATGCTATAGTTTTTTCAGAATATTTTTCATCCTATTTTCAAGGAGAGTCCATGACAAAATATACTGTCATCCCTTTTTTTTCTCTGTTTTTAACGGCTCTGTGTATCGCAAAAGGTTCATGCCACGGGTGTGATCCAAAAAAAAATGACCTCTTCGCCATTAGAGTAAACATCAGAGCTCCTTTACACAAATTAGAACTCCAAGCATTTTGGAAATCGCATCTAAAAAGAACCGCCAGAAATAATCCTGATGATGAAAGCTGCCCATGTCCTGATACCGTAGGATGCAAAGATATTTTACCTACCCCTGCATGCGGTAGTTGCGGCAAGCCACCAAAAACAAAAGTTGATACCATCGATGCTGAAGAGGAAGAAGAAGAGACAAAAGATGCAGCAAACGCTGATGTAACCGTCGACACTCAAATGCCGGAAGATGACACTGTAGCAATCACTGTTACCACTGAAGCAAGCAAAGTTCAACGCAGTATATGGCCATCAACATTTTCTACACTTAAAGGAAACGTTGATGATGTTATGCGCCGCGTAAAAGAAATTTTGGCATCAGTTTTTGGTTTGACCAATACTATAAAAATCAAACAAGATGAAACCAAAAAAAGAATTGATTGCGATATTACCATATCTCCTGTCACCTCACACACAGAAAACATTCCACTCTTTTTGGAATTCATACAAGAAGAGCTCGAAGTTGTGGCAAAGGATGTCAAAGCAATACTCTGCCGCGCAAGAAACAAATAAATATAAAAATGTTAAACAAAAGAAGGCTCGTGTAAAAACGGGCCTTTTCTATTGCCATATTTTTTATTAAAAATATGTTTATTCAACCATTTCTTTCAAAAAACCTTCAATTGATTTATTATGAAATATTATTTCATAGACGCTGCGAAAAATAAAACAGTTACATTTTTTCTGTTCCATTAACTGATACACCGACTGAATTGTGCCAACCCCTTCAGGAAAAACGGGATATTTTTGCGCAAGATCAGCTAAATTGTGCCCCTGCCCAAGATGGCGGCCAAAGGCAAGATTGCGGCTGTGCTGACCCAATGATGTTAACACAAGATCGCCAACACCGGCAAGACCATACACTGTTTCTTGCCGCCCTCCCATGCAGGTAACCAATTTGCTCATATCAGCAAGGCTGCGCGTAAGAAAAAACGCTTTGGTATTGTCATGATATCCCGCACCATCAAGAATGCCGATGCCGAGGGCTATAACATTTTTCAGCGCCGCTGCCATTCCAACACCAATAACATCGGTAGTATATGCTACGGAAAAAAAATCATTAACTAGCAGCTCTCCCACTTCTTTGCCCAATGCATCATTTTTGGCCGCCAACGAAACAGCCGTTATCTGTTGATGTGCAAGGTCATGCGCAAAGCTCGGACCAACACAAACGATTTTTTGCACTTCCCCGCCCATGACACTATCCAAAATTTGCGCCGGCAAAAGTAACCGTTCCTGTTCTATCCCTTTTGACAGAATTATCCATCGTTGCTCAGGTGTATAAAAAGGACGCACTAGTTCAAGAATTGATCTGAGAAAGGCAACAGGAACCGCTTCAAAAATAAAGTCGGCACCTGCCAAAGAATCGTGTAATGAGCAGGTGGGTATAATACGTTCAGATAAAACTATATCGGGAAAATAACGCGCATTTTTCCGTGTTTTTATAATATCATCACACACCTCTTGTTCATAGCACCACAAACGAATTCGATGACCATTATGGGCTAACAGAGATGCTATTGCCGTTCCCCATGCGCCTGCGCCCAAAACTGCTATTTCTTTTTTCATATGCTACACTCCAAAATTTCGCTGACACGAATAAAAATAAGAAACTGCTTCATGTAAATGGTCTTTACTAATATCAGGCCATAGGCAATCGACAAAATAAAGTTCGCTATACGCGGACTGAAAAAGCAAAAAATTACTTATTCGACTCACGCGTCCCGTGCGAATAATTAACTCCGGTTCGGGAATATCACCAAGCCAGAGATGGCGGGAAAAACTGGCAGGGGTCAATGTTTGTGCATCCAACTCTCCCACAGCTATTTTCTTTGCAACATCTTTTACGGCAGCAACAATCTCTTCCTGCCCACCGTAACAAAACAGAATATTGACCACTAGTTCCGTGTTTTCTTTTGTTTTTTGTTCAAGCATTGCTGATAGATCACGCAATGGTGCCGGAAACAGATCTCTATCTCCCACAAAGCGGATACACACATTCTTTTTTTGCACCTGCTGCAACACGTGTTCAGCTTCTTTTTGAAATAAACTAAAAAGGAAACGGGTTTCATCTGCAGGCCGTTTAAAATTTTGAATAGCAAAGGTGAACAATGACAAATATTGAATGTGCTCCTCAAGACAAAAATCGATAACGCGATAGACCGCATCTATGCCGGACCGGTGACCATACCATGGCAGCAGCCCCTGAGCTTGTGCCCATCGGCGATTTCCATCCATAATACATGCCAAATGTTTGATCATAGGTAATGGCTTATGCAGTTAATAATTGACGCGCCCACAGTGAAGATCGCCGGATCGCACTTTGCAGCTCCCTGCCTACGACGTATATAATCATCGTGGAGATGGCAAGCAACAGTCGCTCACAAACAACAAATGGCATCAGAGAAATCCATGCCTCGGGCGTCATGGCACAGGCATAGATCCACAACACTGATCCAACAGCATGCTGAATAAACGTTGTTGCCAAACAGTCAAAAAAGAGTGATTTTTTCGGTATACAATACAGCGCAATGGGAATAAGCCAGTAGCAGCTATAAACCCAGGCAACGGCACCGACAGGATGTAGTACAAAAAGAGCCATGCATGCAAGGGGAAGCAGGAATCGCGTCAACATTGTCGGATATGTCCAATACAAGGATGCACAAAAAGAAGCAAATCCGCAAAATGCAAGCATGCCCAGAGAAAAGACGCCGGTGACAGAATATTTAATCGCCATTTTTGCAAAAAGGTAAAAAATACTAGTTCCGACACCAGCGAATACCCCAATTAACGGCACAAAAGCGCTGATCAGTGAAAACTGTATCGCACCAGCCCCAACAACAAAATTGACTTTATAGATTCCCAAAAGATATGATATACTTTGTATGATAAGGGTGCTGGCAAGAAGCCGTGCTGCAAAGGGTATTATTTTCATAAGTGATATCCTTGTAATCAAGAAATTTTTATACGGACAATATACTTAAATAGCATACTAAAAAAAATAAAGAAGGCTATGAAATACACAACGCTCATTTTTGACATGGATGGTACCATTATTGATAGTAACTCTGCATGGAATATCGTCACAGAGCAGTTTCTTGCAGCGTATAACATCCATCCAGATGCTGCCTCCTTAAAAGCGATATATCATGAACAAGAAGGCCTTTCTATCCCTGATAGTTGCCGTCTTTTAAAGGCAATGTTCAATTTGCCCGATGATCACGCAACATTGATCAAAAAACAAGAAGAAATAGCCGATGCTTTGGCACAAGGCCCTATAAAATTTGTCGACGGCTTTGAAGATTTTCATAAATCAGCCATTGATTTACAGCTCAAAATAGGACTTGCAACCAACGCCCCGCTGGAAACGTTATCCCTTATTTCAAAAAATCTTAATTTGAGCCGTTTTTTCGGCCATCACATGTACAGCATCACGCATGTGAATAATATGGGCAAGCCACACCCTGCCGTGTATCTTCATGCAGCAGCACAGCTTCAAGCTCACCCAAAACAATGTATTGCTATTGAAGATTCTGCGCACGGGATTTGGGCGGCAAAAAATGCTGGTATATTTTGTATCGGCATCAATATTCCTGAAAAAGCTGCGCGTATAGCCCATGCAGATATGGTTGTCCATAGATATCAAGACATCAATCTTGCCCAGTTGCTTGTTTCATAATTTTTTTACATCGAGCAACAAATGCCAAATTTGGTCGGCACAGTTTATATAATTCTTGAGTATTTTTCATATATACGTAATCTGAATTTATTTTTCCACCCATCATTGCATCATCTACATATTGGCTTATACATAACGGTTTATTTTTCTCGACAAGCGTATCTTTATAAGGCATTTTGATCAATTTTGTCCCGTCCTTATATCTACTCCAGGCAATACGAGGAAACAACTTTTCATCCGCAAGCAGTACACGGACATCTTCATGCATTGTTTTGTTTTTAGTTGCCAAAAACTCTTCTATTTTTTGTTGAATTTTTTTGTGAACCTCTCTAAAAATATATTTTCCATACCGCTGCTTGGAAATCCAATTTAATTTTAATGTACTTGAAATTTTATCTTTATTATTAACATCATGAATAAGAGAAATCGCTTTCAAAAATAGTGATGATTTTGTATGGTCTATTGAACCTTTTTTCCATTCTTGTAAAATAAAATCAGCTTTTTGGCACAACAGTTCATACGTAAAAGATTCATCATCATAGACTAAACCATTTATAAAGTGAGAGTATCGCTCATTTTTACGGACAATATGTGCTTGCTCTGATACCTCAGGCACATCCCATTTCCACAAACCCTCATTTTCAGGCGGGGCAATAAGGCACCAGGTATCTTTTTGTAGATCATGAATTCCGTGCACTGTTATGGGAATATATTCTTGTTGCACCGCATAATATACCCACGCAGTAAACAATATCACACGCGGATGATAGCGGGTGTGAGCAACGGTTGATAGAAAAAAAGAAAAGATTGGCTTATCTTTATTAGCAATAAGTTGGTCGTATACCGCAAAGGCACGTTTGGTAATAGTAGTTGTCAGGGGTAGCTTTAAAGCATACTTTTTGCGTATATAGAGATCAAGCCCATATAAAACATGGGGACGCACATTTTGGAATTCAAAATGGGATGAAATATTCGATGCATGTCGTATGACTTTTCCCTTTTTATAGTCAAAAATATGCAATGTTCCAAATAATTTACCGGTCATTTTTTGAAAAGCAATTAACCAGGGCTTTGGTCCAAAAAACATTGTCCGTTCTTCAAGAAGCTCCTGACAACTTTTTTTTTCCCATAAATGGGGAATGCGTGGCACAAAGGGGCACAACTGCCGCATCATTACTACTTCTTGTATCATACCACGTTTGATATGATGCACCGTAATTGTTCCTCCTTTGCTACAAGATGCAAATATTGGTTTATATGGATGCGCGCAGACAAGCGCTTCTACAGGACTTATGGGCAAAAAGGTAGTCAAATTTTTTTTTGCTAAAAAAGAAAATATTTTTTTTATCGTTTGAACCGTGCTGCATGGTAGTTCTCGGAATATATTATTTATAAAAAATCCTTGCTTGGCACCAATGGTCACTGGCCCAAGAGCTCCCAAAGGCACCGTTAATTGAAAATCAGAAATCTCATGACCAATTAATTTGCTTTCAGCAACTGCATCATACAAAGTAATATTACAACCTTTTGCATCACGATACTGTATTTTATGCTCATATGTTTTTTCAGGAGACGCATCATCACTGTTCACTGATATTAGATATAATGGATATTTTTTATAAAACTCCTCATCGGCAAGCTTCCTATGCACTGTATATATTTCTTTTTTCATATTTTTTATGACATCGAACAATTCAGCCGGCAGATTTTCCAGGAGCTCATATAAATGTGGTTGTTTTACAGTATCATGCTCCATGCTATGGCAGAAAAAAACGGTGATCTGCAATATAAGAATGTTTCGCATGATCATACATTTTCCTCCTACACAGCACTCCTACATTTGTCACACACAAGCAAAAATGCTTGATCAAGATCATCAGTCACGGTAAAAAGCAATAAATTTTCTTTTTCTATGGTTCCATGCTTCACCGCTTCATGCTGCAACCAGTTCATAAACGGTTCCCAATATTCAGAACCAAATAAAACAATAGGCCTGCGCGGAACTTGTTTGACCTGCATCAGCGTTAATATTTCCGTCAATTCATCAAGCGTTCCATACCCACCGGGAAAAAAAACATACGCCTGAGAATAACGGACAAGCAACCATTTTCGCGCGAAAAAGTATCGCAATTCTATATATTCTTGCACACAAGGATTTGGTTTTTCTTTTAGTTCAGAAACTCCTATGCCTATAACACGGCCTTTTCCGCCAATTTTTTCTGCGCCACAACTTGCCGCTTCCATAATACCCTGCCCACCACCAGTGAGTACCGACACATTATTTTGTGCAAAACGTCCAGCAAGGATAAGTGCCTGTCTAAAATAGCGATCAGTTTCTGGCAATCGTGATGCACCAAAAATAGTAATAATGGGCTGCGTCAGGCCCGCCAAACGCCAGACACCGTACCATAATTGAAATAAGGTACTGATCATATTTCGCAATACATGCATACAGAGCATACAGCGCCGATAAATGTTCACGTGATTCCCCCGCTATGATATACGTTATTATTGTCTTTACCATAGCGGGAAGAAAAATCAAATGTCGATGGTTCTATGAAAGTGAGGCAGCCAGCGCATTTCTGGAAAGCTCACGTCTTCGATCACCCAAAATATATTTTAGCCGTATCATTTCTAAAGATTCTGGATGTGCGGTAATTGCACAATCTGCCGCCCATTCGCCAATTTCATATTTACCCATTTTAAGCGCTAGACTAGCAAGAAGACTATAGCGACCATACATATAATTTTCTTTTTCTATAAAAAGAACATCATGCCGAGGATCTGGATATGCAAGTGTCACCGCATATTGTGCAAATAAAAAAGCAAGGGCAAGTATATCTTGACGCACATAATGATACGCAAGAGCAAGGATCGGCTCCACTCGATGTGGTCGTAAGACAAATGCTTTCAAGTACCAAGAAATCGCCTTTTCCCGCAAGCGTTCATCCGATACTTTTGCAGCTTCTTGTTCATAGGTAATACCTATGCGATACATCGCAATAAATCGCTCTTCTTCGTATCCTTCAAGACGAACACGCTTTTTATAAAACCGACGAGCATTTTTAATATCAGCAAGGAAATGGTAGGTTTGGGCCAAATAGAATGCCGTTCGCGGATCTTCGGGATCTTTATTATAGTCACGAAGCAAAAGTTCAGCATCGCGATGCCACCGTTGGCGTGATTGGTTGTCACCTTTTTCTGTTGGGCTATAAGTAAAGTAAATATCAGCCGGCACATATTCAATTGCTTGTTTGCAAATTACTTCATGGACAGCGCCCTTAAACCGCGTATCAGTATGTGCACGAATAAGCCGCCCATGTTGGCAATCAAGATTATTACTCACAAGACGAATTAAATGGCAATCGCCCGGCATATCAACCCACCGCTTGCAGAGCTCTAGAAGGCCAGCAGCATTATGTATGTACCATTCTGCATCGGGCATTATGATAAAAAGCGCGTCAGGAAACAACTCTTCTGCCTTGTCCAGAGCATGATTGCGCGATGCGGCAAAATCAATAAACGGTTCTTCGCACAAAAACCACCGAGAAACTTTTTTTTCTTTAAAAAACTGTTTAACTTTTTCCTGCGTTCCATCGGTAGAACCGGTATCAAATATTACAAAAGAATCAATTCCTCCATTAACAAATGGCTCCAATGTCTCTACAATTCTCTGTGCCTCATTTTTGATCATGATAACGACAACTAAATAAGGATCATATACTTTTGCCCAAAGACACCCAAGATTGCACAATAATAATGAAACTATCACTGCATATTTCACAACTTTCCTTCTTTTTTAGATAAAAACTTTTATAATTAAAATCTTTATAACACATTTTTTTTGTTCGATCAATGCAGAAAATAAATAGATCTTTTATATGGAAATAAAATTCAGATTGAAAAAAATAAATTATTTTGCTAGACTTACTATACGGCGCTGTACCTAATTTTATACAGATGCTTTTGTATAAAGAATGTCGCTATATACTATGGTTTATGCGCTCAGTAGAAAATTATGCTATGAGGAAAAATTGTGGGAAAAAAGATAGTGAAACATATAAAAACATCGTACTTATGGCTCTTTTTTAGTTTTTTGCTCATACACTGTACTATTTTTTCTGGCCAACAGAAAAAGGAAGCCTGGGCAACCGTATTTATTCACGGCATTATGAGCATAAAACCACACCTTTCCTTATCTAATTTTATGCGCTTTATGCGGGATAAAATAGATGATACTGTCTACGCAAAAACCGTTGAACTTATGCGCGCCGATGAATTTTTCTACTATAACCAAATCATGAACGGATATGGACTCCATGAAATTAACATTCATAATAGATCAAAAAATAACGCATCAAGCGCCATTGCTTCACTATATAATAGCGTACAAGAACTGGTCACGCCTGACGTCGAACAACATTATTATGCCTATGGCTGGTCAGGACTTCTCAGCTCCACCTATCGCTATCTTGACTCAAAAAAACTTTTTGAAGCGCTCGAACTTTTGACAAACATCTTCTATAAACAGGGAATACGCCTCCATATTCGTCTTATTGGGTATAGTCATGGTGGCAATGTCCTGCTCAATCTTGCTGCCGTTAGACAGGATTTTTACCCAGAGTCCTCGCTCGTGATCGATGAGGCCATTTTGCTCGGGGTTCCTATACAAACAGAAACCGACTATTTAATAGAAGATCCTATTTTTGACAAAATATATCACATATATTCTGAAGCTGATCGCATCCAATGCATCGATTTTTTCTCATTTAATCGCTTTTTTTCCCGGCGCCACTTCAAACACCGTCAAACACTCAAAATTCCTAAAAATCTCACACAGGTTCGCATAAAACTCATGCGTATGACAAAAAGTAGGTACCCACTCGAACAACGCATGAAACGGGTCTCTGATTACAGCCAAGCAGAAACAATATCTGGAACAAGCCCTTATTTGCGCGACGCCTCACCAGGACACATTGAACTGTGGTTTTTTGGCTGGGCCCCCCAACATTATCGCCCTGATTTTATTCTGAACCCACTCCCTCTTGTCATTTTTCTTCCTTATATACTATATTATATTCAAACATTATCGAACAAAATAATAAATCCCCGCCCTGTTATTGTCGATATTAGGCCTGAGCTTGATACGATGATCATTAAACAACATCGGCCATCACATTTTTGCCAAATAATCCCCTTTGTTACTTCCCGCATGAGAGAAGCCTTTGCAGAGCTCGCCTACAGCATTCAGCCAGATTCTTATAGCAATGACGAGTACAACGAGCATATTTCAATTGCATATAAAAAAGCCATTGCATATTATGAAGAACAACAAAACAAATTGGATATGGAAAATAAGGCCATCCGCTACAAACGTTCTCGAAAACGGGGATATACAAATAAATAAAATTTTTATATATTTAAATACTGTGGTATACTATAAAAGTTAATATAATAATACAAATATTGTAAAAAAGTCAAAACCATATGTTAAAATTGTTTTCTATACTTTCTTTATGCCTTATCTCGTTCCCACTTTTGTGCATACAAAACAACATCTTGTTATCCAGGAAAATACAAAAATCGACTATTCATTTTTTAAAGAATTTTACCAGCCAATCAAGCAAAAGATCCTCTGTTCCTCAGAAACAACTTCTTACCTTACCTTATAATAATCGCGTCCTTAAATGGCTTGACAATCCTCCATTAAAGCCTTCTGCGTTTCTGTATCGCATTGCTCCTCTCATTACAGAAAAACAGATCAAAGAAAATGACCTCTATAAAATCCATACCACCAAATATGATTATGAACACCGTTGCTATGTATCGCTTGGACAAATTTTGTATCCTAACAAATCAGCAAAACCAGTGGTCATGACTCTCTCTTTTAATGATGATAAGATGTGTTATCATGCAGGTATCGAGGGATTGGAAAAAAATGAAGGAATAGAGCACTACTTTAAAACAAGCTACTGGGAATTGGTTCGCAAAAACTTTGTACAAAAACTTCCTCCAACCCCTCCAAAGCTATGGCAACTCAACAATATTCCATACATGCTGCTTGACGATGATGAAAATCATGTCAAAATAGAACTTCCCATAGAAAACAAGCCGTACATCATAACAGTGTATAAAATAAAGAAATAGCCATGAAATATTCAACAAGTTTTCATTTTTTTATTATAGCATCATGCATATCTTTCCTTCCGTCCCTTGGTTCTGATAAAAATGCAGAGCTCTTAAAAATCATGCAAGGTATTCCAGAATCATATGATAAAGCAGGGCCACTTTTCCCTCAAGTGCAAACCAAAACTATGAAGTTCTTTCAAGACAATCCTCAAAAAGCGTTCGTTAACATTCTTTGCTATGGAATAGCATTTAATATCGCTGTGAGCCGCGGTAATATAGAAGTTGTTGATTGTATGCTTAAAGGAAAAAATATACCGCTAACACCCAAAGAAAAATATGTTGTCATCTATACAGCCCTTAGTTGCAATAATTCATTCGACATGGCATCAATACTTATTACAAGATATAATTTTTCATTATTTTTGCCAGATAAGCCACAGACAATAACTAACTCTATTTTCAAAAGCATTATACTTTCTATTGCTAAAGACAGTGAACATCCAGAGAAAAAAGAGCCTCACATACAATTTCTTAACCATGTACTAGCTTTGGCAAACAAGTTACCAGAACAAGACTTTTATCAATTTACCCGTTGTCCGCTATGTCCATTCAAACAGATAGAAGATCTGAAAAATTATCTTCCCGGCAATGACAAATCTATATATTCTCTCATGCGCTCTTGCCTTATTGCCTACAAAGTTCGCTGCAGCAGTACACAAGAATGTCAAAAAATGCATCCGGAAATTACTCACTTTTGCTATATGAAAGAACTTTTGTATAAGCCAATCTAATTCTTCGTTCTGCTTCTTGGAGGCTCCATGAGGTACGAATGGAGTAAAAAGAACTTGAGCATTCTCCACTATAACTAAACAATATACTTTACAAAATACTCCTCTTTTGAGACACTGCTAGAACATTATAAAAAAGGAAAACATTTTTATGACCCACATTGAGCAGACCTCAAATTAAGAAATTTTGTATAAATAACGAACATGATCTCCCAAAAGAGATAAAATCTTTTTTTTCAAATCACTTATTCCTTCAATCATAATCTCGATTTTATCTCCAATTGTAATGATTACAAGATTAATTCCATGAAGAATTTGAAATAGCCACCGCAACGTTGGTGTTGCGGTGGGCTTTTTTATTTGATTGGGTAAAGTTTCCCCAAGACTCTCTAGTTGTCTTCTAATTCTTCGCTGCGCAATGGAATACACCAAAAGAGCAAGTGTCATAACCATAAGTAATCCCTGAATACGTGCTGGATTCTTTAAATAAAGAGAGGCTGCAAAAAAAGAATGATTTTTTAAAAATGCAAAACCTTTTTCAACGGTGTTATTTTGCTGTTTATAGGTCAGAACAACATCTACATCAGAAAGATCTTTGTTTGAAGTGTTGGTAACCAAAACATAGCAAGATTTTTGATCAATTAGCTCATTAACAGCGTGTTGGTTAACCACAATTGTTGCGTTAATTTGAAATGTTTCGCCATCAGGCTGTGTATTTTTTTTGGGGCGCCCCGTAGAAGTGTATTTTTTAAGCAGGATAATATTCTGAGAAGCAACAGTATGATATTTCCACTTTTTTGCCAAATTAAGTAGCGCTAGCTCTGCTTTTTCTTCAGAATCAAATCGTTGTGCTTGTAAGTGAAAGAGCTCTTTTTCTATTTTTTCTGCTTCTTTATCTTTCCATTTTTCTACTGTGTACATAGAACGGTTTTTTGCTTCATCAGAAAACACTATTATACACCGCACTTCCATGCCATAATGAACAAGCTCAACAATCTGAAACTTGTTGCTATCGTCCAATCGCTGCCACTTTTTGTCTTTCATAAAAGACTGAATGATTAGTTGATTTTCAAGATCCAATGTTCCCGGCATGCGGGTAATAAAACGCAACTTTTTGAGGTTTTCTGCATTTTGTTCTGTATATATTTTTGAATCGCCAACAACAAATTGCACGCCATCAGATTCTTTGATTCCTTCAACAAGCTTTTGTGCACGTTCCTTAAAAATAGCATTGTCAGATTTATTGCCGTTCCAAGCTCTGCTGGCGGTTGGAATGCCATCTTCATTTACAACAAGTTCTAGAATTATTTGTTTGAGATCAGGACGATGATCCTTTGAATAGCCATAAGTAATCTTTACCTCGTGCTCATCTGTATCCGCATCATATTTACCAGTTAATGAGAAACTTGTTGTATCATTGTGTGCAAATTTAGAACTGACTTTTTCTTGTGTGCATACTGCAAGAGAAATCTCACTAAACAAGATATTACATCCATATTCAACAACCGCATCTAGGCTTCTTCCAAGCTTAAAACGATTAAAATGTTCTGCCTCTACTCCTTTACGAAAAAGGAGCTCCAGCGCTTTATTTTCAAAGAACTGAGGGGTTAATGAAAGTGGACGATCAGAAAACCCTAATCCATTTATAATCATTCCTGCCACAGCCTCTCCCGTGGATATCTCTTCCTTTTCATTTGTTAGTATGCGATTATCAATCATTTCCACGATTTTAAGCTCCTTTATTACACTAGCTACAATTCCCAAATGATCAATACGTTCTACTTTTACTTTCATTTTCAGATTCCTTTTTGGCTTCTTTTGTACCTTAAGTCCTGAAAATAGTCTAAATTAAATTTTTATTTTTTTGAACTGCTCAATGTGGGTTATGAAATATCAAATTCTTATTTCGCTTCTTTGTACATTATATTTTTATCCCTGTCATTCTGCATATGGAAAACGCCACCTTCCTGCGCAACAAAGAGCACTAAAAACACGAAATAATCAAAACCCTGTTCTAAGAAATTCTGAATCAGAAGCTATTAGCGGGCTCATCCGTTCAAAAAAAAATACAACGTGCCCGGGTGATAGACAAAAATATCAAAAAGAAATCGAACAACGACTTGCAGCTCGTCCTGGACTGGCGCTCACACCCGAAGATAATTATCAAAGACATGCAACCCCCCTGTGCACAGCCATTGGCGAAAAGAACAAAGAAACAGTTCATTTTATTCTTGCATTACCAATACAAATTACCCCCGAACAAAAATATGCAATTCTCTCCAGAGCTATCAACTACCAACAATCATTTGAGATAGTATACGAACTTATTGAAAAATATAATTTCCCTATAATTTTGCCCCATAATAATAAAACAATCACTGATTCTCTCTTCTCTTCTCTCCTGAGTTATGCACGTAGATATAAACAATATACTCCAGAAGAAAAATCAACATATACCGCATGCTTTCGATGTATGTTGTCTATTGCAGCAACAGTTTTACATGACAAAAAAGATTTTCACTCATTTACTCGCTTTTATCATGGTCAATGTCCACTAGGATTCCTTCTATCAGAACGCAATAACATCCCCAATGATGAATCTTTTTTCTCGCCTCTTCTTTCTTCGCTTTATTGTTATGGCGTTACCTGCACAGAATGGTGTCATGAAGCACATAAAGAAATTTTTCCTTTTTCTCCTCTCAAAAAACTTTTGAATCAAGAAAAACATATAGACATGTAATTTTTATGGAAACAGTACAATAAAAAACTTGACAAAAGCCTTTTTTTTCTGCTATATTGGCAAAAATTATAAATAAGGAGTTGTCGATGAAGAAATTTCTATTTTTTGCCACTGCATTGTGCGCCATTATTCATGTTTCACATGTTCGTTCAAGTGAATACGAAATTATTATGTATTATGGAATAAAACCAAAAGACCTTCCTACGAAAGATTATGTGATTGGAGACATGGCCATGAGTGTAGCTACTGTTGTGCGCGAACTCAAAAACCTTTTTCCAAAAAATAAAATCACCGATTGCTTGCTTTTTACAGCCAAGAAAAATTTAGTCACTATGAAATTAATAATTGGCTCTCACATGGTAATATCTAGGGATTTAAAACAAGACAGTGATCCAGAATATGAAGAAGTAGAAGAAATCACAAACAGAGCCATACAAGAAATTGAAGCTGTTAAAAAGAAATACGAAACTGCTGACAAGCCTATAACTGAAATTACTTCCTTTATAGAGTTAAAGGGCTACACGAAGTAAAAGCCATTTTGCTGGACATAAAAGAGCATGCTGTGAATTTCCTTTTTTTTATTTCAATATTTGGCGTATGTTTTTCCGCACATCCTTTTCGTGCCTCAGACCACAATGCTGACATAGAATACATTAACAAAGAAATTAAAGCATATGCTGATAGAAACATTTTGTCGCAAGAACATGTTAAAGAAATTTTAACAAAACATCCTGAAAAAGCTCTCATGTATGAAAATATTGGCAGACGGCTATCGACACCATTGTACATCGCCGCAGAATGTGATAATAAAGAAATGGTCCGTTACATCCTTGGCTTATCTCAAATAACAATAACACCGGACCAAAAGTATCTTGCTTTATATAGAGCATGTGTTTATTATTCATTTGATGTCGCCATTGATCTTATGAAACAATATCAAGTTCCAATAATTGTGCCGAATAATCCTGAAACAATACAATATTCGCTCATAAACCCTCTTATAACATGCAGCTCCAATCTTTCTTCAAAAGGCTCCACGAAGCATGAGTGGAGTAAAGCATTATATCTTGAATGTCTCAATCATGTATTATCAGAAGCGAAAAAAAAGTTATCTGAAAAAGATTTTTATCAATTCACTCGTTATTCTCAAGCATGTCCCTATCAAGTATTAGAATTTCATGAAGGAAATTCTTCAAGCGATGCAATCTCTCTTGCTGTTGTCCGCACGTATTTCATCAACAATAAAGTTCGCTGCAGCGGCACAAAAAAATGCGAACAATTACATCCCGACCTCTTTCCTTATTTTCTCCCCATAAAACGACTTTTGAATCAATCAATCTGATGCAAAACAACTTTACAAATATTTTTCAGATATAGTCAGATAGAAATTGAATAACAGTTTTTCCTTGTAATTTCTAACTTCTATCTCGAATTTACAAGGAAAATAGTAGAAGGAAAAGGTGTAGCCAATTTTTTTTGCATCCATATCAATTTTGCGGTATATTATGGATGGAAATTAACACCATCTTACCCCCAAAAAAGGAGTTTTTGTATGCATTACAGTAGTAGTATTTCACTACTCATCCCTCTCCTCTTTGCAAGTTCAGTCCACATGGCAGAAAAGAAAAATTATATCAATACACTCATCGCCCGAAACAAAGATGAGGCTGCCGTTGAAGAACTTAAAAAATATCCAGGAAAAATTTTCCCTTTCCATTATGAAGCGGTACGGAGAAACTGCACAGGCGTAACTAACTTCATCTTCAATCATGCAACACCAGAACAAAAATATAAAGGTTTGCCGTGCTGCCTTTGTTGCCCCCTGAATGAAGGATTTACTCTTCCAACATTGGCCATTGCTATCAATCTTATTGAAAAATATGATGCACCGATTTATAGTAGCGAGAATACTGCTCTTACCCCTTTTACTCTCTGCCTCATAAATTGTTATCATAAAGAAAATCATGGCAAAGATTTTCCTAAATTTAAAGCAAAAATAATTGAGTGTTTTAAAGCAATAATGCGTACCGCTGATGCAACATTGTCTCCAGAAGCTTTTCATGCCTATACCCATTTTTGTGGAAACTGCCCCTATTTGCAGCTGATCAATTACGGCAAAGGACCAGAAAAACCATATAAAAATGCTCTTTTCCTTTCTTTAGTCAAATGTCTCCTGGCATACCAAGTTTCGTATGACCGGCAAAAAGTTTATGATCAATTGCACACTATTGAAGATAAAGAAAATCAGAATTTATGGATTAACACATTTGAGAAACATCGTCCATTAGCCTGCAATAGATCACAAACAATGCCCTCCATACTTTCTTGTTTTCAATTAGGTAGTTCTCTTGACCCTATCGAATTACAGACCATAAATTAAGCAGCTCTTGCATACCAATCTGCTGAGCACGAAGGGCAAGAGTTTCTTCATCAATGCGGGATATGTCAAAATGGCTTTGCGCTAAATTATTTTTTAGCGTTCGTCGAGGCTGACGAAAACACCGTTTTACAAAATCCCAAAACTCTTCCGCATCAGGAATATCATGTAAGTCTGTCCGCGGTTTGAAATATAAAAGACGAGAGTATACTTTTGGTGGCGGAAAAAATGAGGTTGGCGCCACTTTATCAAGAAGCTTCCAAGAAAAATAGTATTGCAAATAAAGCGAAATAAATCCATAGCCACGCCCTGATGTTTTGGTAATTTTTTGCGCTACTTCTTCTTGAACCATAATAACACCTTCAGCCAACAGATTGTGATGCTGAACAAAAAGATGTAAAATAGGAAACGTAATTTGATACGGTAAATTTGCAAGCACCGTCCATGGTTTATATGGATCAAATAGAGCAAAATCAATATCAAGAAAATTATCTTCGATAACACGCAGGCGCGGGTCAAATATATTTTGTTGTATATAGGTAGCCCATTGATGATCAATTTCAAACGTCCACAAACGCGCAAGCGGATGCAACAAAATTGCTCGTGTCAAAAAACCATCACCGCAACCAACTTCAAAAACGGATGATTGCGCATCAAGAACCACGGCATTGATCATGTGCTCGGTAATCATAGTGTTACGTAAAAAATGTTGTCCATACCCTTTTTTAAGGGCAATATCACCAATCCGAGCCACGAAATTACTCCATTAATGTTTCACGGAAAAGGTCAAATTCTTCAAGCACTTTTCCCGCACCGTTGACCACACAAAATAATGCATCATCTGCAACTCTTACCGGTAATCCCGTTTGCTGCGAGACAAGTTCGGCAAGCCCTTCAAGCAACGAGCCGCCACCTGCCATAGTAATGCCATGATCAACAAGATCTGATGACAATTCCGGCGGCGTATTTTCTAATGCTACTCGAATAACTTCTATGATACTGGTAATTGTTTCAGCCAACGCTTCATTTACTTCAACCTGTGTCAGTGTAACCGTTTTTGGCACACCGGTCACTAAATCACGGCCTTTTACCTGCGCCGTTTTTTTGTGCGATTCAGGAGTAATCAGTGCTGAGCCAATATCTATTTTTATAGTCTCTGCCGTTCGTTCTCCGATCAAGAGATTGTATTTTCGTTTGACATATTGCACGATCGCCTGATCCATTTCATCTCCACCAATACGAACTGAACGACAAAACACAACCGACTTGAGTGAAATAATGGCAACTTCTGTTGTCCCGCCACCAATATCAACAATCATATTACCCGCTGGCTCCTGTACCTGTAACCCTGCACCAATTGCTGCAGCCATGGGCTCCATGATAGTGTACACTTCTCGTGCACCTGCTTGTTTTGCTGAATCTTCTACCGCACGCTTTTCAACTTGCGTAATACCTGATGGCACACCAATAATCATCCGCGGACGCGTCAATGTACGACGATCATCGTGCACTGCCCGAATAAAATAGCGAAGCATACATTCTGTCAGTTCAAAATTGGCAATTACTCCATCGCGCAATGGCCGGCATGCTACAATATTTTCTGGCGTTTTGCCAAGCATTTCTTTTGCCTGTCTTCCCGCAGCAAGAACTTGATTGGTGTGCAATTTAACGGCCACCACCGATGGCTCATTAAGCAAAATTCCCTTATTACGCGCATACACAACCGTGTTAGCGGTACCAAGATCTATCGCCATATCATTAGAAAAAATACTAAATAACCGTTTTGCCGGAAAAAATTTCATATTAATGCCCTTTTTCCTGAGTATAGAAAAATTTTATAGCGCTATCCATACATACAATAATCGATTACCAGTTTTTTTGCTATGCTTTTGTTGTCCCGCATGCTTTCCGCGCATCCTAGCTCGCTTGCTGGCACTCTATCCCTGATATCTTCCCATCACCAAGTGCAGGTTGCATCATTTTTTTTTCAAGCTCGTTATAAAAATCTTGTTGCCCAATAGTTGGGTGAAAGGGCTTTTTTAATATTTTATTTTCATCATACAAAGGGCTTATGCTAAATCCATACATTTCTACTTTCTTCTCAGGTCCACCAACCGCTATATGATTATCTCTAACAAGCGAGGCAACAACATGTATCTTTTGCATATATGTCAGCATTGTACCAAGCCGTACATCTGTTTTCTCTCTGTCATAATACCAATAATCTACCCATGGTTTTGTATATACAATATCACGTACGGAAATTTTCTCTTTTTTGCCTTGCGCTTTAAAACAATTCAACTCGTTTTGTAAATATCTTTTGCATGGCTTAATGTCTTTACTGTCCTTACCACATAAACGAATATTTGCTTTTATTTTTAAAATTGTGCCCATAATACGCTCCATGAGAGCTTTTACTTGCAGGGGAGCAATTTGTAAAGAAACATTTGACGCTGCATTAATAAATTCTTGAGAAAAATGCGGCAAAAATATAGCACATCTTTTGTGTACTCTACTCAACAGTTTAATAACTTCAGGGCTTGGTATAACATGGTTATATGATTGCAATTTTTTTTCAACTGATCCTGATAACGATTTTTTCTTTTTTGGTGAATGAACAACTTCCAACTTTTGATTATAATAATTTGCAACTGGATCAGGCGTAACAGGATTATTTGCTACAAAAAAGTTTAGGGATTTAATTGGCGTATCACATATACCAAAAGAATGGAGCTCTCCTGAATTATCGTCTAAATATGAATCTATATTCCCTGGCACTTTGTTCGATCCTGTTTGCCCAATGGCACTCAGTATCATATTTCCGTTATTATATTGAATATTCCCAGAAGAGCTCGCGCCTCCTGTTTCATCAATAGTCATCGCATGAGTAATTGGTTCTTCCTGGCCAGATTTCCTTAAAGGCTTCCATCCAAAAGAAGGATTGGTATTTTTACTAGAGCGAACATCCATTGCATTATACAACCCTTGCAGTGCAGGATAATTACCTGGAGTCATTTTTCTCTCTCCTTTTTCATCCCAAAAATTGGCTATAGAAAATCCATATGTTCGTTGAGCGCCTTCATCACAATATATATTCCTTTTTGCATACTCCTCAGCAATTGTATGAATTTGGCAAATGCGCTGTGCTAAATGCTCTGTACAAAAAAATGATTGCTCTACCCCTTTTTGATCTTTCACTATTAATTGGTAAATAGGGTCACTGTCTGGATGATACATATTATCTTCCAACTTATTTTTATAGGAAACCTGGCGTAACAAAAAAGCCAAATCTTTAGAAGAAACAGCGTTCTTCTTATTAAATCTCTCTTTTATTTCTTCAAGCCGTTCAATCTCTTTTCCAACAATAACCATTTTTGGCTCCAACTGTTTTTCCTTGTTCGTCTCTGGAGCATCAAACTCGGCAGATAATCCTTTGAAAAAAAATGCATTTTTTTGTTCTATAACAGCGGCAAGAACTCTTGAAAATTGTTGGATTGCTTCCTTTTTTTTATAGTCAAATCTGCATTCATCAAATATATTATTAGAATCGTCTGCATAGAAAATAAGGCTTTCATCTATAGGAAATGAACGAAGCTCAAGGGCATCTTTTTTTCCCATAAATGGACCCTTTTGTGATTCATGGGAGAAATCAGGGGATGAAAATGATGCCACAGAATTTGGCCCCATAAGGTTTGGCCCTATAAAGGCTATTAATTCTGATATCCTTGAACACATAGTGTGCTTTGGAGCAAAGCTAAATTTTGTAAATACGTCATCTTCTCGTGTGTACACCTTAAGTCGCGCCATTATAAGCAAAAGCTCGCATTGAGAACACGTGTGCAAATTTCCCAATCTTTTCCTCAAAAACAAAGTTTCTGCTTCCAACAACTCTTCCGCCCTTTTTACATTTTGCGGAGCTGCCTTCAAAACTGCCAAAAAGAATTCTTGTTTTTCTTTTATGGCAAGATTATCACTATTCTCTATTGCTTTTTTTGTTTCGGTAAAAAATGATTTTTGCTCTTCAACTTCTTGCAATGCAAACTCAATTAATTGCTTTAGCTCGTTCATTTCCTCTTTTTCGGGCTTATCTCCCATAATATTGCCATCTGTATCAACATCATCAAGCATTTTTCTTGTTATCATAAACCTTTTAAATTGATTTCCATACTCATCTTTTGTACTTTGCGTATCATGTATTAATAATGAAACAGTCCTGTCATCTATCATCTCATTTATTATTGGCTTTTTTTCAGATATAGGTTGAAGTCGAGGCATGTCTTTTTCCATAGCAGCTATAGAAAAACAAAATGATGAAAAAACTATCATTGTTGTATACAAAGTGCGTAGAACCATAAAAATTTTCCTCTGTTTTGGCAATAAATTAATGCTAACTACATCCCATAATGCCAGAAAAATGCAAAGGATGCAAAATTTGTATCGATCAAAATTATTTACTTTGCTCTCAGAAAAATATTATTATAAATTCAAGAACTAAATAAAAGCTTTTAATAAATTTTTATAAAATCTAAAAAGGAGAATTTTATGATGCGCGGGGGATTATATTATGGATTAATTCTGTGCTCTACCATTTCACTCATGGGAGCACCAGATCATGGACCACGATTAACGGTTGTTATTGTTGTTGATCAATGTGCGTATCGGTACATGCAGCTCTATGGACCATATTTTAAATGGGGATTTCATCGCTTTCTAGAAAATGGAGTTGTTTACGCAGACGCATATTTTCCTCATGCCATGCCTGCAACAGGAACTGGCCACACGGCACTTGCAACTGGTACCTATGCTTCTGACCATGGCGTTGTCGGCAATGGCTGGCTTAATCAGCAAGGAGTATCGGTCGCCTGCGATCAGGATGATAGTGCCCATATGGCAACCTTTAATCCAAAAGGTGGTTTTTATAATTTCGGAAAATCGCCCCACTATATTAAAATGCCCGGCATTAGTGATTCTTTTGTTCTTCATGCACGCCCCAATAGGGCATGTCATGCAATTTCGATTTCAGGAAAAAGCCGTGCAGCAATTTGTACCGCAACAAGTCTGGGAAAAGCCATTTGGTTTGATACGAGTAGTGGCATGTTCACCTCAAGCAAGGCATATTTTGACGAACTTCCGGAATGGCTTGTCAAGTTCAATGAAAAACATTGTTCTGCATGGCCAGTCACCGTAAGCTGGGAAGCTTTTTATGATTTAGAAAAACAGGCATACTCTTTTTATCATACTTACAACTATACTGCCACACGTGTCACTACATCATTTGTCGGATCTTTAATTCCTCTGACAGGAAAAAATCAGAAAACACCATTTTCTCTTTTTGAAAAAACACCTATGGCAAGTGAACTTCTCATAGAATTGGCAAAAGAGTGTATTGACGAACATGTGCAACGGCGCACAAATGATCGCTTATTATTATGGGTATGCATTAGTAATCTTGATAAAATTGGCCACAGCGTTGGACCAAATAGCATTGATGTTATTGATACGCTTTATCATCTTGACCATCAAATTCATGATCTCATGGTCCATGCACAAAAAAAAGCGGGGCGGAAAAATACCTGTTTTATACTGACAGCAGATCATGGCATGGCACCTATTCCAGAATTAGCCCATAAAGAAGGAATAAAAACTGCACAGCGCGTGGATAAAAAAGAGTTTATTGAAGAAATCAATGAGGCGTTGGAAAAATATTTTGGTATTAAAAAATGCGTCAAGCATTGTAAAATGCCGTCAATTTACTTCAATCAAAAAGCGCTCAGAGGAATAACACCTCAGCAAAAACAGGAGATACTTCATGCAACAAAACAGTATCTTATGACAAAGCCCTATATAAAAATGGTCTGGACTTATGAAGAACTAAGACACATGCCCTATGTTCCCGGACAAATTGAATATTACTATAAACAACAGCTGTTTCCTGGCAGAACAGGCGATTTGATTGTACAGGTGTACCCGTATGTTATTGTCACCCGATACAATTATGGTGATTCTCACAAAACACCCTATGAATGTGACACTCATGTTCCGCTTATCATCTATTATCCCGGCCATTTTGAACGAAAATTAATTACGCAACGGGTGCTCACCTTACAACTGGCAAACACGCTTGCTCATATTTTACGCATCCCTCATCCGCAAGGATCAACCTTTGAAGTGCTGCCCGGATTATTTGATCCCGAAATTCCATGGCTATAAGAACAAAAAAAAGAGGGCTTTTTACAGGCCCTCTTTTTTTGTTGCAAAAATATTTTGCTTATTCTGATTTTATGGCAGGAATGTTTGACACTAATGCTTTTATTTCTGCCAATGCTGTCTGCGTTGTATCCATTGATTTGCGTGTTTTTTCTAACATATCATGTTTATGAACCCGTCTTTTTAAAATAATCTCATCGGTGTACTCTTTACAGTATTCCGAATTTGATTCGCAATCAGAATCATTATCGTCGTATGTAAACTGCTTATTAACAATATGGGTATTATATTTTCCTGCTTTTAACTGTATAATTTCTTCCTCAATTTTTTTGGTATCTTGAGTCAGAAGGGTATCTTTAGGAAGTACTTTTTCAAACTCTGTATAAAATGCAGTAAACTGTTTTTGCATGTTTGTAATAAGAGCATTCAAAGCAGTTAATTTATTTTTTACATCGATATCTACCGCTTTGTCAAATTTTTCTAGTCTTTCATTTTTCACTGACTTTAGATATTTATGAGCTGCGTTTAGATCCGGCAATGATGACAAACAGGTGTCGGGAAACTTTCTCCCTGCTAAAATCAAAATTTCAGCCATTGTACCCGGAACATTATAATACTGAGTTGCTTCAAGGGCCTTTTCAAAACGACGCACCATGCTTGCATTTTCCGGATTAAATGTCTTATTGGTATCAGAATGTTCTTTAAGTTCAGCATGAACATTCTTATAGATACCTCTTCCCATATCCGTAAATCCTGTCCAAAAGCCCAACTTTGCCGTTGGAGAAGTAACTTGTGGTTGACTTGCAGCAACAGCCACTTTTGTTTCTTGTTTTGCAGCTTCAGGTTTTGCTTCTGTCGTTACTATCGGAGCAGGAGTTGGAGTTTGTACTGCCACAGTAAGTTCTTCAGTTTGTTGCTGTGCTTTCTTAATAAGGGCCGTAATTTGTGTTTGAGTAGCTGCATCTGAACTTTGTTGCGTTTTGTCCTTTATTGCCATAATTTGCACTTGAGCCTCGTGTACTGCTGCTTCAAGGCCTGCTCTTACCTCTGGCTTTACTTCTGGAGCTTGGGCCAATACTAAGATAGGATGCTTGGCTGCCACATGAATTGGTTCTTCAGCTTGTTCTACAACTGATTCTTCAAATTCAACAATCAACTCTGGCAATCTTGACGCATCATCGCTGTTTGTTATGATACTTTGTTCGATTCCACTTGCTTCTCCTGCTTTTGGCTCCTCTCCATCTGCAATTTGAGCAGCGAGTTGATCAGCATTTATTACTTCAATTTTTTGTGCAATAACAGGAGATGTTGGAGTAGAATCTTGAGTATCTGCTACTGGTTGCACTTTACTGTAATTGCCCCGCGATTTTTTGGTGCTCGCTACTTCTTTGGATTTTTCTTTTTTGATTTGTTCCTTAAGCTTTTTTTCTTTTTTGACCTTTTTCAGCTCAATATCATCTTTTGATGACCTTGTCGACTTTTTTTTCTCCGATGCATACATATCGAAGGTACACACTATACCTACAAAGAAAAGGAACAAGAATGACAATCTGTTCTTCATATTTAACTCCTTCTGAAGAAACGTATAAAAATATACACACTCTACAACTATTTTTCTGATTTGCAAAAAATAACAGAGGATACAATACATGGAACGTGAAAAAGTTTTTTGGAAAGTAAAGGAACACTTGTAGTACTGAAAACAGTTCATACTCACTACTTCCTTTTTTACATAAGCAATGGCTCATGGACAACATATACAGGAAATTTGCGAAAGTAAATAGCCGAAAAAAAAATTAATTTTTATCAATCTGCTTTTTTAGTTCAAACCATTCTTGACGCAAGGCAATTGCTGTTTCAAAATCAAGCTTTTCAGCCGCTTCTTGCATGGCAGTTTCAAGATTGACAAGATGAATATGGATATCAGTAATAGGCTTTTGTCCTTCTTTTCCTTTTTTCTTTCCTTTGCTCGCTTTGGCAATCGCTTCTTGCAGTCCGGTAATACTTCTTGTCACTTCTCGCTGCACACTGGTGGCAGTAATGCCATGTTTCACGTTATAATCTTGCTGCAACTTCCGGCGACGGGCCGTTTCATCCATTGCTGCCTGCATCGATTTAGTAATAGTATCGGCATATAAAATTACCTGAGATTCTGTATTTCGTGCCGCACGCCCAATAATTTGAATAAGAGATCGCTTATCGCGTAAAAAGCTTTCAAGATCTGCATCCATAATTGCAACAAGTGCAACTTCAGGCAAATCAAGACCCTCTCGTAGTAAATTGACACCCACAAGACAATCAAATTCACCAAGCCGTAATTTTTGGAGCAGTTCAGTCCGTTGCGGTGTTTTGAGTTCGCTATGTAAATAACAAACTTTTATGAGCTGTTCTTCTAAATATTCGGCCAGCTCTTCTGCCAATTTTTTTGTCATAACCATTACAAGCGAGCGAAATCCTTTTTTTGTTGTTTCTTTGATCATGCCAACAAGATGACGCAGCTGTCCCTCCCGCGGATAAACAGTAACTGGTGGATCGACAAGACCTGTTGGACGAATAATCTGTTCAACAAAAACCGTTGCATGATTCCGTTCATAATCTCCCGGGGTTGCTGAAACAAAAATGACATCCTTGAAGTATCGCTCAATTTCTTCAAAAGTCAGCGGCCTATTGTCATATGCTGATGGCAGTCGAAAACCAAATTCAATCAAATTTTTCTTCCGTGCACGATCTCCTGCATGCATGCCACGCAGCTGAGGTATCGCGATATGGGATTCATCGATAACAAGCAAAAAATCAGGCGGAAAAAAATCAAGGAGGCAAAATGGTGGTTCTCCCCGTTTACGCCCATCAAAGTGAAAAGAATAATTTTCAATCCCATTACAATGGCCTGTTTCTTTGAGCATTTCAATATCATGCGACACGCGTTGCTTTAACCGCTCATGATACAGCATATTTTTCATGTGTGGCAACCACTCTTCCAGTTCATGCTTGATACTCACAATAGCAGCATCTTTGCGCTCCTGCGTTGTAACAAAATGCTTGGCGGGAAAAATAAGTGTATTATCAAGTTCCATGAGCACATTATTATTGAGCTTATCAACCCACTGCATACCTTCAATGATGGAGCCAAAAATTTCGATACGTAATTTTTCTTTTTGGTACGGTAAAATAATTTCAAGCGAGTTGCCAAATACCTGAAAAGTCCCCGAATTTTTTGCCACATCATTGCGCTTATATTGGATAAAAATAAGCTGCTTGATTAAATCGGCACGCTTAATATTTTGACCCACATGGAGTGGCAAGGCCAAATTGCGGTAATCAGTCGGATTTCCGAGCGAATAAATACAGGAAACAGATGCGATAACAATAGTATCTGATCGATTAACTAATGAAGCAGTAGCTTCGACACGTAGCCGCTCAATTTCACTATTAACTTTTGTCTCTTTTGGAATATAAATATCTTGCGCAGGCAGATATGATTCAGGTTGGTAATAATCATAATAGCTGACAAAATAACAGACTTTATTTTCAGGAAAAAAAAGGGAAAACTCTTCATATAACTGCGCCGCCAAAGTCTTATTCGGCGCAAGCACCAGCACAGGACGCTGTTGAGCTGCAATAACATGAGCCATGGTAAAAGTTTTACCCGATCCAGTTACCCCCAGCAATGCAGAAATTCCCGGGCGAACGGCCGTTAATTGCGCAATAGCCTCTGGTTGGCTTCCCGCAGGCGGAAATGGAGAGTGAAGCTTAAAGGAAGTACTCATAATTATCTAGTGTAACATAAAATGATTATGAGTATATAAAATATTTTTTTAATTCAATTGCAGAAAAAAATTTTTTTGCTGATTGCACAACTCATTTTTGTATGGTATTTATAGTTTTATTGCTCACTACCAAACAAGGAATTCTCATGACTATAAAATTACTATTTTCTAGCACCATTTTATTCTCTGCCAGCCTCTGGGCAAGTGAACAGGCATGTAATGTTGAAAAACAGCTGTTTGAAAAGGCCCAAAAAGAAGTTCATGATAATGCCGGAGCAATGGGCTTTGTATATGTTTCTGAAATAGTCAGTATCTATTTTAAAGATACCTATATGGGCAAAGCAAAATCTCAGGATATAGCTGCAAGCAAAAGTATTGTCAACAAATTTAACGCAGATGACCTTCATTTTTATATACAAACGGGTGGCCGTTGCTTAGAAGAAGCATGGCATGGTGGCTCTGATATTGCTCTTTACAAAGAACTGCTCAAAATTTCGTGTTCCCAAAAAGAATATCTCGATGGCCACTGCCTCGTTGTTGCACTTATGGGAGTAGCATATCGGAATGCACAAAGAACGTGCGCTCAAAATCAAACAAATCTAGGATAAAATTATTGCGTTTGAACTGGTCTTACTATCGTATTATGTATAAAAGGTAATCGGATTGCATTTTATACATAATAGGTGTTTTTATGATTATTTTTAGAACTCTTTCCCCTCTTATTGCCCGCTTGGCAACTCAATTTCCGGTGTTGGCCATTTTAGGCCCCCGTCAATCAGGAAAAACAACGCTTGCTAAAGAAATTTTCCCTCATTATGCCTATGTAACCCTTGAAGATATTGATATGAAGCTCATGGCTCAAGATGATCCAAAACAGTTTCTTGCATCATATGCAGAACAAGAGGGCGTTATTATTGATGAAATTCAGGAAGTTCCTCATCTTTTTTCATACATGCAAGGCATTGTCGATCAAATCCATCGCCCTGGTTTTTTTGTCATTATCGGATCACAAAATTTTCTTATGCATGAAAAAATTACTCAAACCTTGGCCGGACGCATTGCCCTACTCACTCTTCTCCCTTTAAACATCAGCGAACTTGTGCAGGCAGGTTTACTGCCAAATAGCGCGGAACAAACCATGCTGACCGGATTTTACCCGCGACTTTACGCTCAATCAATTGATGCCAAAATTTGGTTTTCAAATTATATGAGTACGTATGTTGAAAAAGATGTCCGCCAAATTCTCAATATTAGCGACATCAGTTCTTTTCAACGATTTTTAAAATTATGTGCTACCCGCACAGGACAATTGATCAATTACGCAGAATTGGCACGCGATGCTGACGTTAGTCCTCACACGGCCAAAGCATGGCTTTCTGTCCTTGAAGCAAGTTATGTTATCAAATTATTGTACCCATATTTTAAAAATTTTAATAAACGTGTTATTAAACCCACATTGAGCAGTTCAAAAAAATAAAAATTTAATTTAGACTATTTTCAGGACTTAAGGTACAAAAGAAGCCAAAAAGGAATCTGAAAATGAAAGTAAAAGTAGAACGTATTGATCATTTGGGAATTGTAGCTAGTGTAATAAAGGAGCTTAAAATCGTGGAAATGATTGATAATCGCATACTAACAAATGAAAAGGAAGAGATATCCACGGGAGAGGCTGTGGCAGGAATGATTATAAATGGATTAGGGTTTTCTGATCGTCCACTTTCATTAACCCCTCAGTTCTTTGAAAATAAAGCGCTGGAGCTCCTTTTTCGTAAAGGAGTAGAGGCAGAACATTTTAATCGTTTTAAGCTTGGAAGAAGCCTAGATGCGGTTGTTGAATATGGATGTAATATCTTGTTTAGTGAGATTTCTCTTGCAGTATGCACACAAGAAAAAGTCAGTTCTAAATTTGCACACAATGATACAACAAGTTTCTCATTAACTGGTAAATATGATGCGGATACAGATGAGCACGAGGTAAAGATTACTTATGGCTATTCAAAGGATCATCGTCCTGATCTCAAACAAATAATTCTAGAACTTGTTGTAAATGAAGATGGCATTCCAACCGCCAGCAGAGCTTGGAACGGCAATAAATCTGACAATGCTATTTTTAAGGAACGTGCACAAAAGCTTGTTGAAGGAATCAAAGAATCTGATGGCGTGCAATTTGTTGTTGGCGATTCAAAAATATATACAGAACAAAATGCAGAAAACCTCAAAAAGTTGCGTTTTATTACCCGCATGCCGGGAACATTGGATCTTGAAAATCAACTAATCATTCAGTCTTTTATGAAAGACAAAAAGTGGCAGCGATTGGACGATAGCAACAAGTTTCAGATTGTTGAGCTTGTTCATTATGGCATGGAAGTGCGGTGTATAATAGTGTTTTCTGATGAAGCAAAAAACCGTTCTATGTACACAGTAGAAAAATGGAAAGATAAAGAAGCAGAAAAAATAGAAAAAGAGCTCTTTCACTTACAAGCACAACGATTTGATTCTGAAGAAAAAGCAGAGCTAGCGCTACTTAATTTGGCAAAAAAGTGGAAATATCATACTGTTGCTTCTCAGAATATTATCCTGCTTAAAAAATACACTTCTACGGGGCGCCCCAAAAAAAATACACAGCCTGATGGCGAAACATTTCAAATTAACGCAACAATTGTGGTTAACCAACACGCTGTTAATGAGCTAATTGATCAAAAATCTTGCTATGTTTTGGTTACCAACACTTCAAACAAAGATCTTTCTGATGTAGATGTTGTTCTGACCTATAAACAGCAAAATAACACCGTTGAAAAAGGTTTTGCATTTTTAAAAAATCATTCTTTTTTTGCAGCCTCTCTTTATTTAAAGAATCCAGCACGTATTCAGGGATTACTTATGGTTATGACACTTGCTCTTTTGGTGTATTCCATTGCGCAGCGAAGAATTAGAAGACAACTAGAGAGTCTTGGGGAAACTTTACCCAATCAAATAAAAAAGCCCACCGCAACACCAACGTTGCGGTGGCTATTTCAAATTCTTCATGGAATTAATCTTGTAATCATTACAATTGGAGATAAAATCGAGATTATGATTGAAGGAATAAGTGATTTGAAAAAAAAGATTTTATCTCTTTTGGGAGATCATGTTCGTTATTTATACAAAATTTCTTAATTTGAGGTCTGCTCAATGTGGGTTATATGTATCTTTTTTTTTAATAAGGTTCTTTATGCAGTGTCACAATTCTATCCTATTTTTTTATTTTTGCAAGATCGCGATTAGTTTCAATCTGTGAAAATAAAATTTCAATTGGAAATTGAAATGAAAATTATTATTTTATAGGCAAAATATTTTTCTTTTTTGTCATTTCATGTATACTCATATTAGTGATTATTCGTTAGTTCTATTAGGCAAAATAGTATAATTATGGTTATTGTTTATATGAAAGAAAAAAAATAATATGATGTACAATTTTTATGTTTGTATAAAAAAACTAGTGCTCAGTATAATTGTTGTGGTATTCGGGTTTAATGGAGCAGTTGAGGCAGCTGAGACTCGTAAAAGGAAAAATAGAAAACAAGGAAGTTCAGAAAAAACTAAAAGGCCAAGAACAAAGCAGGCATTAATAGATCTTGCATCGAATTCTTCTAGCATATTGCCAAATTCACCTACTACTCCTGATTCTTTACTTTCTCCCATGGATCAACCGAATTTTATAACTTTAGGAGGTCAAACAAGTTCAAATGAAGTAGGAATTCTTTCCTCACAGCCTACTCAGCCTATTGCTCAGGTTAGTGAAATTGATGCAAGTCAAGTTGATCAATATGTGGCTTATTTGGCCAAGGGAATTCATGATTCAAATATTCCCATGATCAAAGCACATTTAAATTTACAAGTAGTAAAAAATAAAATAGAAAATAAGGAGAGTGAATATATAATGCATAAGCCTGTGGAGGTGACACTTTTAGCGCCGAATAAATCAGATTTTAGTGAGATGGATTATTCGCGTAATACACTATTTGGATTAGCTGCACTAATGGGTGAGTTTGAGATAGTTAAATGCATTATGAATGCTAAAGATAATGAGGGAAGATATCTGGCAACAAATAGGCACCTTAGTCTTGGTCTTGCCCATGAGACTGCAATGATACCATATATTAGGCTTCTGAACAATTTTTATCGTGATGTGAATCTAAAATTACGAAATCCTAATCATCCGCTCCATGACCAGTTGTCAGAAGAAGAGAAGAAAAAATTAAAAGATTCTGTAGCTATGGGCTACCCTTTGTTGTATCAGGTCAACTTTTATGGTACAGAAAAGTATATACTATCAGAAAAGTATAAAGAAATTGTAAATGAAAAACTTTTTGATGCAATGGTTAATGCTGACAAAATATTGGACATGTTATCTGAAGCAATAAAGGAAAGATTTCCACTGAAGCCGTAGGAAGTTGTAAATTTGTGATTCGAAATTAAAAGGATGACGGTCGCAAAAACGTAATTACTAAAGCTGTAATAATAATGGTAACTAATTTAATCAGAAAACTGATGACAATAACGTGGATAATGTTATCAACAAGGCCATATAAGCCCAAAAAGCTAAATAAAATAGTATCGATGAACTGAGAAAGTATAAGTACCAGATATGTACGGGTGTTTACAGAAAAAGAGGGACAGCTTTTTTGAATTGTTGTATATAACCATGATGCAAAAAACTGTACAAAAAGATATACAACCACAGAGGCACCAATAATGCGTGGTGTTGGGGTAAATAATGCGGCAAAATGGGTCTGGGTAATATCACAAAAAGCGGGAGTATATATGAGGTGTATTTGTGTGGTGAGACAAAAGAATATAAGCAAAATACCTGATATAGTAATGGCTTTTTTCGCCATTTGCTGGCCAAAATGTTCTTGAAGAAGCTCAAGGCCTAAGGTTGCTCCGACGGTAAAAGCATCAGATGCTGTGGCGATAAATCCAAAAAGGGAAATTTGTTTAAGGACAAATATATTTGCCAGGATGCATTGAACAGAAATAAAAGCAACCAGCGCCTCTGGGCCAAGTATGCGCATGAGTAGCGTGCTTGCACCAATTAAAAGGGCATGAAAGAGAAAAATAAGTTCATTCATAACAGTACCTTAATATAGGCTATTATACTCTATTTTTTGCGCATTGTATTGGAAATGCTGCATTTTTTATTTTTTTGAGTATAATCATATGTTGTTTTAATTAAGAATGTATTGTATAGAGGACTTAATTGTGAAATTTCAAATATTATTTGTTTTTTTTGTATGGGTATCAGGATTACGGGGTGAGATAGAAATTACTGAAATTACTCCGGAGAAGAAGTTGGAAATTATAAAAGAAAAACTTATAAAAGGATATGATGAACTTCCTTGTTATGAAAAATTTGGTGCCATGTTACGATATAATAAACCACTTGAGGATTATCAGAAGTTTCGTAGTTTTTTGAAAGAATGTGTAAATAATGAGTCATGTATTGGAAATCTTACAAGAGTTCCCCGTGATAAGGAAAAAGTGGCAAGATATGAAATAGAATTAAAAAAGGTATTTGCAATGTATGAAAATAAAAAAAATAATGAAATTGGACTCATATATCTTCCTACAATTTCTCCTCAATTATTTGGTCAAGAACATCTTGAAAGAAAAGATTTTGATATGCTATGTGAAACTTCTGAGGGACAAGAAAAATTAAATATACTTGTACATCTTATAGCATGTCTGTATAGTATGAAGCGAGAGGGAAAAATAACTGTTTCATGAATAAAAAGGATGTACATGAAAATGAGACGAAATCAGACAATAATAGCAACTATGTGTTTTTTACTGAACTTTTACAGTGTGTCAATGCGGGCGATTGTCATTGATAAAATTGATTGTAAGGTAGTGCAAGAGAATAAAGAAGCAATCAGAACATTTATATATGACAAAAAAGAGCAAGTAAAAAAGGTTGCAAATATGCCAACATGGCTTTTATCGTGGGGATCTTGGCTGACAGGCCAGGAGTATACAAGAGAGGATATAGAAAATAGTTCAACGACAAACCGACTTTTTGATCCCTGTAATGATCACAAGCTTAATGAATATCTAAACAAGCTGGGTACTGAGGAAGATATAGAGGTACTCAATAACATTCTTAATGGTCTTTTTTCTAGCGAAAATTGTTGGTCAACACTGCAGCAGCGGCTTCATGAACAAACTCTTAAGTTTTTAAAAATGGAGAATCAAAAATTCACACGAGGGGAAATGAAATTTCTTTTTAACAAAGAAGATGCCATTACAAAAAGTTGGATAATTCCTGATGAGGCCTATTTTCGTTGTATGACACGAAATTTTGTGGCTTTGTACTTTTATGAAAATATGAAATCAAACAAAATTAAGATTCTTGCGTTAAAATAACAGTGGATATTTTACAAAGCCCAGTAATTGGCACTCGGGTTGCAGCTTAATTCCAAATGTTTCATATGCCATTGTTTGTACCGTGCGTGCAAGTGAAATGATGTCATGGCTTGTTGCAGTTCCTTTGTTGATAATCATGTTGGCATGCTGGTGAGAAATAGCAGCTCCCCCTGAACTTAATGTTCCCTTTACACCAAGTTTATCGAGGTAATATGCGGCATAGATTATTTTTTTCCCCTGAGATTCGAGGCTTACTTCATGGTCATAAAAATTACGGAAAAAGCTGCCACAGGTGCCATGAAGCGGATATCGTTTTGCACGATGGCGGATAATTTCTGTGCGTCGGCCTTGAGCATACGCAATTTCAAGGGGAGTGCCGGGGCGTATTGCGAAGGTGGCATCAAGTAAAAAATATTTTTTTTCCTGCAATGTCGATTGATTGTAGCCAAAATTAAACCATGGGGTAGTAACAGACTCTATAGCACCGGTATTTTTTTCTATAACCCGTGCATTTATGAGAAAATGCTCGAGGAGGAATTCAAAATAATGAGCATTAATGTAGAGCGATCCACCAACGGTTCCAGGAATGCCGCTAAATTCCTCAAGCCCGAGAAGTCCGTTTTCGAGACAGTAAAAAATAAGATCATGAAGAGCAAGGCCTGCTCCTGCGGTTACCAGGATTTGTTCGGCGTTGTCGCCAGGCGAATGGTACGCGTACACAAGTGCGGGACAGATGACAAGGCCATCAATGCCTTCATCACTAATGAGTACGTTAGCGCCGTGGCCAAGGATAGTGACTGGCAAATGGTGCATGTTGGCAAATGATAGGGCACTCGCAAATGCCTGTTTGGTTTGTGGCTGAGCAAAATATGCTGCAGAGCCGCCGGTTTGAAAATAATTTTTTGTTTGCAAGGGAATATTTTGTTCAATATTATTTGGCAGGGGCGTTTGCGAACAACAAGAAGTGTGATGGTGTGTCATGAAGTTACCGTAAAAGGGTTTTTTGAAATGGAGGGCGTTGTGGTGCATTGTGCTGATATATCATATCATAGCACAATCTACTGCAGCAGTTTTTTAAACTATTCAAGCAGCTGGAGCAGCTGATAAAATGTTTGTTGCAGGCGGCATAGAGGCAGTTTGTGTATTCATCGCAGGGGGAAGCGCAAAGCGCACAGGTTCCTATAATGTCCTGGGTGGCGGGAACGGCAATGCGTCCATCAAAAACATAATTTTTGCCGCGAAAAAACCCATTAGGAAATTGTTGGATATATCGCTGAATACCTCCCGTTAATTGATACACCTGCTGAGCAATATTTTTTGATTTTAAATAGGCGGAAGCACGCTCGCAGCGTATGCCCGCAGTGCAGTACATGAGAACTTCTTTATCTTTGAACTGTTCCATATGAGTATCAATATACGTAGGAAGATCGCGAAAATGCGCAATGTCAGGCGTTATCGCACCGGTGAATCGACCAATCGCTGATTCGCAGGCATTGCGTGCATCAAAAATGACAAAATTGTCACTTTTATTTGAGATGCGTTCATGTGCTTGTGCAGGAGAAAGATGAGTGCCGCCATTGTCTGCACAGATTTTTTTTGGATCAAGGCCGAGATTGACAATTTCAGATTTTATTTTAATTTGCAGGCGAGGAAAGCTTGTGGCGTTGCCATCACTTTCTTTAAAATCAATATTGTCAAAAAGTTGGTGGCTGGTCATGAGTGAGATATAGCAATCAAGAGCGGCCTTTTTTCCGCCAAGGGTGGCATTAATGCCTTCATTGGCAAGAATAATTCGTCCTTTTAGTTCAAGTTTTTGGCAAATAGCATTTTGCCATTTTAAAATTCTTTTTGGATATTCTATATGAACGTATTTATAAAATATAACTATTTTTTCCATACTTGTGCGTAGTTAAATATTATGAGAATTATTGACAATAAATACAGTATACCATAAGCTTTCACTGTCTTAAAGTACTATTACTACTATTAAAAAGGGCTCGTTATGTTTTTTAATAAAAAATATTGTGTCTTGCTGGGCATTGTACTGTTGCAAGTGCCCATACTAAAGGGAGCTGAAAAGGAAAAGCGATCTTGGTTGGCAAAACGTTTGAAGCGTACGCCTAAAGAGTCTAAAGCTGAAAAAAAGACAGGATATGGAGCGCTTACACAGGATCAGATCTCTGAAAAGCATAAGATAAACATCATAGGGTTGCTCGTCAAAGAAAATAGAGATGATGAGAATCAGAGGGGCCATATTAAAGATTTTAAAAAAGAGGTTTCTGCCTATTATCGAAGTCGACAAATTAAGTGGAAAAAAGATGTTAGGTATCAAAAAGAGCTAGAAGATACGAAATTGTATAGAATGATAGCAAATACGATAATATATTGTTATGGCCAAGACCCAAAAGAAGAATGGTTTGCAAAAGATATGCTGAAGGCTTTAAATAAAACAGTCCATGGAGTTCTTATTGGTGGAGAAAAACGAAGTGATGAAAATAACGATACATTGCCTATCTATGTTTTGTTGAATCTCAATAGTAAGTTAGCAAAAGAGGTGAATGAGCGAAGCGAAGTAATAACAGACAGTCCTTGGACGACGTACTCCTATTCAATATTTAAAAAATATTCGTTGCCTATAGTACAAAAATGTGCACTGCTTGCAGCGCATTGTGGAAGTTATACTTTGTGTAAGGATCTTTTTGCAATTTTTATAAAAAAATCACAAAATTTTAATGATTCTGATAGCATTAAAAATAATGCTGATTTTGTCAATACACTGTATCTTACCGCTGTGCATGCAAAACGAACGGGAATGTTGGCTTTACTGAATGATCTGGTTGGGGAGTTAAAAAATAGTGAATTGTCAGCAAAATGTGATTTTGAAATATATAAAAATAAGGAAGAGTGTGCTGTGACATTAGGAGGAGAGTTTGACCTTCCTGTCAAAGCAGACACAGCTGATTATATACAACATGCAGCAAGAGAGCAGGCATATTTACAGACGTTGAAAAATAGTTCCGAACCAGCCTCCTGTGTAGTATCCAGTGAAAACAATGCGGAATTAAAAACTGTTGTGCAAAAAACAGCTGCCTTGTATAAAGATGTTGCCGGATGCATTGCGCAACAATGGCTTAAAAGGAAAAATACGTCAGATGGGCTTATGTCGCGTGATCCAAGCCCTACTATTTGTCCACATTTTTGTGGTTGTATAGCATGCTATCAAAGTATACCAAGTTATATTAAAGGGTGCCCAAATGCTGAATGTCGCTTGGCAGGAAATATATGTCATGACTGTTATTTATATAAGAGCGATGCGGTAAAAAATGTATATTCAAATGCGCTGAAAGAGATGAAAAAGCCATGTATTGCATGCCAAGATTTTAAGTTGCTCGATCTGAGCTATCTTTTTTCTTTGGCTCAAGAACAGCTTTCAGCTCTGATAAAAGAATCAGAAAAGGCAAAAACCCAAAAAGAACAGGAGACGCCATAATAAAATAACGCCAAAAAGTGAGAGTCATAAAAAGTAAGTATGTGTCAACTAAAGAGTATTGTTCCTACAACAAAGAAAGACATTTTATGATTTTCAATAAAAGACATTTTGCACTAATGAGTGTTGTTCTCCTGCAAGCGTTCTCGATAAAAGGAGCTTTTACAGATAAATTTTTGCAATTGCAGCTATCTCAGGGCAGGGAATTAAAAACATGTCCTCATAATCAGCATTATCTAGCAACTCCTGGACAAAAGCAGCTAACCTCCCAAGACCGTGTAAAGCTTGAATGTGAAATGGTACAAACGGTGTATGGAATACCGAATAAAATAAGTTTGGATAAATTTGGATTAAAATTTGCTGAGTATTGTAATAGGGGTGCAGATACGGAAAATATGGAATTTGCTACTTGCGTGCTCAATACAGTCATACAAACACGGGGAGAAAATCCAACTACGCATTGGTATGTATCTGGGATACATGATCATTTAAACGCGCATATTCCTGGTATTGTCATTGGTGGAGGAGAAAAATATAAGAATGCACAATCACAATGGACGCCGCCGCTTTTTATTGCATTAGAAACTAGTTGCGCATTGGCGAAAATGTTGACCCAAAAACATGATCACATAACTGCCAGTGATATACATTCTTATTCAATGCTGAAACGATATCCTTTGCCTGTACTGAAGCAATCTATATTGTGGACAGCATATAAGAAAAATGAGTCATTATGTTGTGAATATTACCAAATTTATCGAAAAAAAATAGCGAAAAAATTGCAAGAAGGGGAGAAAATATTCGAATGTGAGCAAGAACAAGAGAACAAATTTTTCAATACAGTGCGGGCAATTGCTTTTTATAAAAAATTACCTAAAATTCTGAGCGTGATGGGTAATTGGGATAGGGATCTGCAGGATACAGAATTTTTAACTCACCAACAGTTTAAGATTTATATTAATGCTGAAAGATTGCAAAAAGGGCTATTAAAAACAGGAAAAAATATTCCGCTTGCTTCGAGTAAAATTATGTTTGACTATCGGACCAATACAGAGCATGCATTGAGTTATTTTCAAGCTTATATGAACAATTTTGAAAAAAGCAGTGAATGGTATATTGACCTATCAAAAGAACAAGATTTTATGTCCTTAAAGCAGCTTACGAATAGAACTGTAGCGATTGAGCAAGAGGTTGCTAAAAATATGGCCCACCGGCGCTTTGATGAATTAGCAGGAAAAAGTGAACAGGGGTCTAAACCTCGAGTTCCATGTTCATTCTGCGCAAACGGTCCTGCAAGTAACATACAATTGTGTCCAGATGCACAATGTACAATAACAAAGCATCTTTGTGATAAGTGCTATGGGACTGAATTATATTTAGAACAGACAAACGATACTTCATGTGCGACATGTGAAAATTTTTCGCATGTAGATAGAAATCGTCTTACATTTTTAAGTGAAGAAGTCGTTGATAAAATAGTAAAAGATAAAGAACGAAAAGCAGAATTATCGAGACAACAAAATACAATATTACCACAAAAAGCACAGCCAGCTCAGCAGAAAAAGAAACAAACAAATATACATATTCAGAGAGGTGGTAGGGCAGTTCGTAGTATGAATGAAGAGGCTCAGCGAAATAATCAATAGCAGGGTGAGGATAAAAATAAATAATTATGCTTTTTAAAAAAGAGGGGCGATAAAATTTAAATTTGTTGCCCTTTTTTGAGGTACTTTTTATGGTTTTCAGTAAAAAATATTTTATGTTATTGGGTATGGTGTTGTTGCGCGCTGGAGCTATGGAAAGAGCTTTGGTGAAATCGTTCAAGCGCAAACCCGCGACAAATCTGAGATGTGATCATAATCATTTATACATGAAGAGCAAGGTAGGTTCTGCAAAGTTTAAACAAGAGATTATAGATATCATATACTTACAACATTCAAAAGATGCAAAAATATGTAAACTAAATCCAGAGCCACAGGATGTGGATTCTTTTAGATCGAAGATTGTTCAATATTGTGGTGTAACGAATGGCTTTAAAACGGATCCGATATTTCCGCGGACTTTACTCAATACGATGATAACTGTTCATAACCACGATAAAAATTTTTTTGGTATATAGCAGAGATATTTAAATATTTAGATCAACATGCTCCTGGCGTTCTTATAGGCCAAGATAAATATGGAAATACAAATACTGATGCATTGCCCATTCTTCTATTAGAGTATGTTCCTGGGCAAAACGGTCCTCTATTATTACAAACAATGACAGAAGTAAAGCATTTGATTAGTGAAAATCCTAGAAAAGAACATTGTTATTCTATGTTGAAGTATTATCCATTAGAGCCGAGGAAATATCTATTAGATATGGTGCAAAGAGCTCTTCTGTCTGCGGCATATAATGGGGATTATAGAGTGTTTAAAGAGTTTTTTACAGTGTATGCAAAACGGGAAAAAAAGAGAGAAGCACCGGCAGGATTTCTTAGGAACCCTTATATCGATAAATCTACATTATTTATTAATAAACTTTCATTAGTCGTATTAGACCAAAAGCAAACGGCAATGATGGGTTTGTTTGAGGATTGGAAAGAGACACTGTATAATACATCATTTTCAGGAGAATTTCTTTACAAAATATATGGGAAAAATAAGGAGAAAGAAGTACTTAGGTATGGGGAATCAAAAAAAGATCTTTGTGCTGCCCACATAATAAAATTTTATAAAGAACATGCATTACAAGTATATGCATATTTTCAGGCTCATGCAAAAACTTTTGGCAGTGGAAGTGGGGAGCAGCACATCAATGAATCAGAAAAAAATGAAACGATGGAGTTAAAAGAAATTGTGCAAAAACTCCTTTCATCATATAAGAACTTTGTTTCTTATTGTGAGGTAAGAAAAAGAAAAATTGAAGCTTCATGTAAAAACAAAGATTTATCGGATCACTCGTATTATGTTCAGGAATGTGGCAGCTGTCATGATCTTTTTGCCAAAAGCAATGAGAAATTATGCCCCAACACAAATTGTAGATTTACTGCTTGTATATGCGACGCTTGTTATTGGTCAAAAAAATATTTAGAGGGTGTCAATGTACTTGATAGTAGGGAAGGGTGTGTTATGTGTAGTAATTTTTTATGCGTGGATAGCGACTATATTGAGTATTTAATGCAAGAAGAAGAAATTCACTAATCAGGAAATTACAACTTTTTTATATATGATCTACCCGTTTTTTGAAGCAGTAAAATGTTAGCAAAGTAAATATAGTGCCAAATATCAAAAGCATAGTGCAACAGGTTGTGATGGGCAAGAACTGATCGCTGCCGACAATGACGCGCCTGATACCTTCAGTGACATAGATGAGCGGATTTACTCGAACAACGGTTCCAAGAAAAGATGAATATTGAGCAATAATGGAGTAGGGAATAAACACGCCGCCAAAAATAATGAGAATGTGATTGATCCGAGTCCAAAACATTCGAATTTGATTGCGGCGTAAAATGACCGCAAAAAGCATAGTGTATGCAGTAATGCAAAAAGATGAACATAATATAATGGGTATTAATAATGGCCATGAACAGGTGCTCATGTCGATATATGAGCCAAGTGCAATGTATACAGCAGGAAAAAACGGAAGCATCATGCAAAAGCTGTACAGTGTGATAAATAAAATGCGCTGGAATATAACAAGTCGCGGATTGAGAATCAAAATTTGATAATCAATAAAGCGATTGCCTTCAAGATCAAAAAGAAGATCAAAAGCAATTTTAAAAACAAGCGCCAAAAATGGGCTCAAAATGGTACCAGAAAAAACAATTAATCCTTTTGTTGCCTCGTTGCCAAAATAAATGTGTGATTGTAAATAGGCAAAGCTGATGCCGTTAACCATAGGAATCAGAAAAGCGTAATTAATAAGATTTTCTTTAATTTTTGATGCATAGACGCGGGTATCACGCCGGAAAAATTGTACAAAAATATAAAAGAGAGAGCTGTAAGAAGGGTGCATAAAAAGTCCTCTTTATACGGGGTCAAGTTGTTTATAAACACCTTTTTGCAAAATGTAGCAGCTGAGTATGATAAAAAGTGCTACTGCTCCAAGGCAGAGTGGAATGGGAATGTGAAGCGCGCCGGGGAGTAATGCTCCGCGAATACTTTCAGTAATATAGGTCATAGGATTTAAAAGAAGTACGGTGCCCATAACGGGAGCGTAGCTTGCAACAAGCTTCCACGGAAAAAATGCACTGCTGAATGAAATTGCCGGACCAAGTCGGCGTGGCCACACATGATCAATGAACCATAGTGGTTTGTACGAAAAAGAGAGTGCGAGGAAAAAAATAGCAATTGCAGTCAAGCCTATAAAATAAACGGGAAGAAAAATGAGTACATTATTCATCAGTAATTGTGCCCCATTATTATCAAGAAATAAAACCCCAACAACCAAAAGTGGTAATGTAATAAGTGCAGTTTCTATTACAAATGAAAGAGCATAGTAAACAAAAACCCATTTTTTAGGACACGGTAAAGTAAAAAGATATTCAAATGTTGCATGTCCTTCATGGAGTGCTTCGATGACAATGCTGATAGCCATGGTAAAACCAAGAGACATAAATAGCAAAAGCGTTGTATTGCCAATAAAGAGAGGAAGAACAAGTTCTTGAGGCATGCCCAGGAGCGGAAAGAATTTACCAAAAACAAGGATGTTAGTAAAAACGAGTAAAATACCATCGAGGCATTTTCCCCACATATTTTTTCTCAGCAAGTATAAATCTTTGCCTAACAACGCCATGCAGGTGCGAAAATGGGTCATAGATGATGCACTGTTCATAGGACTACTCTTGTTCTTTCATGACATCTAAAAAGATATCTTCAAGTTTTTCTTTGCCATGTGCTTGTTTGAGTACGTGAACTGATTCTATGAGTACTATTTTTCCTTTGTTGAGCATGCACACACGATCTGACAAATAATCAGCTTCATCCAGATAATGCGTTGTTAAAAGAACGGTGATGCCCATGGTTTTAAGGTCCTTAATAAGTTCCCATAATTTACGCCTGATATCAGGGTCGAGGCCGACGGTTGGTTCATCAAGGATGACAAATCGTGGTTCATGCATGAGCGCGCGCGCAATAAGTACGCGCTGTTTTGTGCCCCCTGATAATGCATGAATAGAAAAATGGGCATATCGCTCAAGTTCAAGTTGTTTTAACAAAAAATCAACCCGTTTTTGTATCTGTGCCGTATCCAAAAGAAAGTACCGCCCCGCGAACTCAAGATTTTCCTGGACAGACAAAAACATATCCAAATTTTGTCGCTGCGGGCAAAAGCCTAAAGTACGGCGAAATGCATAAATGTCTTGGTAAATTGATCTGCCATTGATCAAAATGTCGCCTGAACTTGGCGGATGGAGTGTTGCCAAAATGGAAGACAATGTTGTTTTTCCCGCACCATTAGGACCAAGGAGACTAAAAATTTCCCCTGCTTTAATATCAAAGGTGACATCAGCTAACGCTTGCACAACACCGCGGTCAGTTACATATGCTTTAGAGACATTGTTCAGTGAAATAAATGAAGACATATTAAATCTCCTGCTCAGATGCAGATTCAAGATGCACCTGTTCTTCTTTATTCAATGCGCAATCCAATTTGTGACCTAATTCTTGCATATCGCGCATAGTGTTCAATGCGTGCCACTCGAGTATGCCTTTCATGCATATTATTTGATCGATTATTCTCGGAAACCATCGAGAGTCTTTATATCCATTTGCGATCATCTCGTTAAGTTGTTTGAGATGCTCTTCAACAACATCTGCACGTCCCATACTGCATAGCATATATCCGGCGTAAACATCAGCAAAAACTTCAACACATTTGCTGATAAAAGGGATGCATATGCTATTAATCAATGCAACAATTCCTCCCTGTAAAAAATATTTTAAGGCAGGGGTTTGTATATTTTTTGTAACCCAAAAGCTAAACAAAATACTGGTGGCACAAGTGACAGCAATGGCAGTAATAACTTTTTCTGGATGAGAGTATGCTTCATGCGCTATTTCATGGAAGGCGCGCCATATTTTTTGTGATGGTGAAGAATGTGCCCACGATTTTTTGTTTACCCAGGTGCCAAACCAGGTGAAAGACTCAAACTGCTGCAGCCATGAACAAGATGGGGTAATATATTTTACCGGGCGCTTGCTATTGGCAATGCCGTACGCTTTTCGCGCTTCTTTCATATACACAAGGGCATCGGGAGCATCTTCTGAGCCGAGCAGTTTTGTGCAGACCCATGAAGGGAAGGACAACGAAGCTTTTGTTTGTCCTCCTAAGATTAAAAATCCAAACAGAAAAACTTTTGAGAAAGAATGTGTGATCATAAAATTTCCTTATAGTAACCTTTTAAATATAACATTGTTAAAAAGCTTGTGCAAATTAATACATATGGTATGACAAGAGAAAGTTGTATTTTATTTTTTCTAAAAAAAGGAGTTCTGTATGCATATGTATGTGATGGAGTTCATCGGTACATTTTTTTGGGCGATGGCCGCAACATTTACGGGCAATCCATTCGCTATAGGATTTATGTACATGACGATGTTATATGTGGGGTATCATATCACCAAAGGTTATTACAATCCTGCCATCAGCGTAGCGTTAGTTTTTCAGCGGCAGATGAGCTGGGATCAAAAAATGCGCACGGGGGCAGCTCAATTTTTGGGAGCATTATCGGCACAATTTTTATTTATGGTTATTACCGGCATGCCATTTAGCCCCAACATTGCTCAAGGATCTATTTTGTGGGTAAGCTGTTTTGTGGAAATGATTTTGACAGCGGTACTTGTCTGGGCGGTCTTGATTGCTCGAGTACAAAATATGCAAAATGCCATGGGCTTTAGCATTATGAGTGGTATTGCACTGTTGGGTATTAGCACCATGATGGGTATTTTCAATCCTGCCATAGGCCTCAGCATTTTTGTTATGAAAGTGGTCAAAGAAGGTGTTATGGATTGGATGTACTATGTACTGCCTTATGTTATTGCACCGGGAATTGGCGGCCTTTTAGGTTCAAAAGTGTATGACTGGTTTGTCAAGGCGCCTAAAGGCATGGGATCAAATCGCAACATGTAAAATATCGCTTTTAATAAAATTCTCGGAAGAATTTTATTAAAAGCCGAGTAAAGAAAAGAATTCAAGAAAGAGTTTTCGTTTCCCCCACTTGTTCTGAGCGGGGGAAATATTTTTTTTACTCCAATCATTTATCTCCATTCGTGCCTCATGGAGCTTCATGGGAAAAGAAAAGATCATGCTTTCTTTCTTTAACATCCTTCGCGAAGTCTCTTGGACTGAGTCGAAGGATTAAAAGGATTAAAATGATGTATAATTTTTGTTTTTTTGCGTATACTCATATCTAACGAAAGTACATTCTTTATAGGTTTTATCCATGAAACTTTTACTCAGCTGGATTGGTACTCATATTACTGCGTGGCGCCAGCCACCCATCCAAGAAATTGTTGCACGATTTAATGCGACCGTTGCAGAAATTGAACAGTGGTACCCTCTTGAGCGGAATCTTGATCAATGGATGGTTGTACACATTGCTGAAATACAAAACGGTATCACCGTTACTATTCCATCACAGGATTCACGCGTGGAGTTGCCGCATCGGCCCGATGTTGCGGTCGGTGATTTTTTGCTGGCGATACAAGATACTGCATCAATGCACTGGGCGACTATGCGTGATGCAGGAAGTGTCAAAGATCATTTGTTGCCACCAATTTTTATCACGGCTCAGGATGCAAAAACAGAAAACTGGAAAAAGCAAATTTCTACGCTTGATTATGTGCTTGATATTGAAAATAAATCAATTACGCAACGTCCTGATTTGTGGTCACATCGGGGAGTAGCACGAGAACTTGCGGCATTATTTGATGGCAAACTTGTCGCAGGAGAACAGGCGAGCAAAAAAATAATAATAATCGAAGAAAAAAACCGTTCTTCATCATCAGCAGCAACGGAAACTGTGTCTATCAAAGACGATCGTTGTTTACAACTTGCCGCTCTTGAACTTGCATCAGCGCCACCACATCCGTCTATTATATCAGTACTGTTTATGCTCAGTGCGCTTGATATTAGACCGATTAATGCATGGGTTGATCTGACAAATTTGGTAATGGTCGACAGTGGTCATCCAATGCATGCGTTTGACGCAGAAAGTTTTGTGCAGTCACCAGTTATTGTGCGTGCAGCAGACGCACAAGAGCGTCTTGAACTTCTTGACGGCGAAACGATTACATTAACACCACATGATCTTGTCGTTGCCAATAATACCCAAGCGCTGTCTCTTGCGGGCATTATGGGAGGTAAAAAAAGTGGCGTGTCTGGAAAAACAAAATCAATTGTTCTTGAAGCAGCTCTTTTTGATGCAGTAACGATTCGGCTGAGTGCGACACATCACAAAAAAAGAACAGAAAGTTCAGCGCGGTTTGAAAAAAGTTTAGATTCCTATGGCCCGCGTCAAGCCATTGAGCGATATCTGTTTTTTCTTGATACCTATAAAATTCCGTACACCTGTACTCAACCGCTCGTAGTATCTGGGGTAATACCAGTCGCTCCAACTATTGCCGTCTCCCAAGCATTTATTGAAGGACGTTTGGGAAAAGAGTTGTCGTCTGAACAGATTATAAAAATTTTGACCGAGCGTGCATTTGTTGTCAAAAAACGAACCGTTGCTCAGGATATAGTGTATGACATTACTGTTCCATCATTTCGAGCGACTAAAGATGTCACCATGCCAGAGGATATTGTCGAAGAAGTAGGTAGATGCATTGGGTATGACAATATACCGCTCCAGTTGCCCCGTATTCCTCTTGTCTCTCATCCAGCACGCGTGGTCCAACGGATGCGAGCAATAAAACAGGTTCTGAGTTATGGGCTTGCGATGCGTGAGATTCAGCCGTACACTTTTTTTGATGAGCAATGGTTGCAGGCATGTCATTGGCAACCAGGTAACGCTGTGCGTGTTGAAAAAGCGGTATCGGCAAACTGGCAATCGCTGGTTACCAGCTATGTTCCATCACTTTTAAAAGCAGTTGCAGATAATGTGACGCATCATGACCAGCTCCGTTTTTTCAATGAGGGTCCTGTGTGGAAACTAGTGGAAGAACAAGTTCAAGAATCGTTGGTCATCAGCATAATGTGCTATGACAAAACAGGGGCACATAATTTTTACTCGGGCAAAGCGCTTGTCGAACAACTCATGGGCGCCGTTGGCCTGGATATTTCTTGGCAGTCAGTTGCCAATCCAGCAGATCCATGGTTTGTGCCATACAAAACTGCATATCTTGTATATGAAGGAACAGTCATTGGAACGGCTGGTATGATGACGCCGCAATGGAGTTCCTATGGAGCAGATGCAGGGTCTATTTTTGTCTGTGTTTGTGATAGTGCAGTATTATCGGCCATGCCGCAACTACCTACATTTATGCCTCTGCCAAAATATCCCGTTGTGTATCGCGATGTCAGTGTATACATGCCAATTGCACAAACGGCAGCACAGGTAATGGCGCTTATTGGCGACTGCGATGATCGCATAACGCAGGTGCAGCTGATAGATTTTTTTGAAAAAGACGAGTGGAAAGAATATCGTTCATTAACGCTCAGAGTTACCATTGTTGATCGAGAAAAAACATTATTGGGCAGTGATGTTGATACTATTATGGAAACTATTATTATGGCGCTGAAAGCACAGGGGGGAACCATTCGATGAGTGTAGACATTGTAAAAATTACTAAAGGTATATTGATAGTAATACCTATTTTGTGTGATCGTATTACCAAATTACTTGCACTGAATTTTTGTAAAGGTCCGGTTCAGTTTGGCCAATTCGTTCAATGTGAGGTTGTATTTAATCGGGGAATTTCATGGAGTTTATTTGCTTCATCATCTGAAAAAATATTTTGGGTTATTACGGGTATTATAATTGCTATTACTGGCTTTATTTTGTGGCGGCTTTCGCAACGAGCTGCGCAGGGTAAAAATAGTGCGGGAGAATTTTTAGTATTTTCAGGCTCAATTAGTAATATTTTCGATCGTTTTATGTATGGAGGAGTGGTTGATTTTATTGAGCTGTCTTGGAAAGGGTACTCATTTCCTGTATTTAATCTTGCAGATTGTTATATTGTTATTGGCGTCATGATTATGCTGTATCAGCAGTGGAGAGAACAATGATGCTGGGTCTTTGTTCTGTCATTGCAACATTGGGTCCCATTGGCTATTTAACGGCATCGGGAACAGTTGCTACTTTGTTGGCGCTTCCGTGCATGTACTGGCTTCGCATTAATCTTGACCGATTTCAGTATGGTGTTTTATTGATGCTTTTTTTTGTTATGACAATCGTTATTATTTCTTGTGCTTTATCGCGCTTTAAACGGATGGACGACCCTTCTGAAATTGTGCTTGACGAAGTTCTTGGGTGTTTCATTACCTTTTTTGATGTTCCTTTATCGACCGCATCTATTATTATGGGATTTATGTTATTTCGCTTTTTCGATATTCTTAAAATTGGTGGTGTGCGCTATGCTGAGCGCCTTGTTGGTGCCTGGGGCATTGTTCTGGATGATGTTGTTGCAGCAGTGCTGTCATGCCTTATATTACGGTTGTTATTTTAATGTGGACTGTTTGGTATGTTTGATGTGTTGCTTAAACAGATTATACGTGGCGCTGAATATTTCATGTGTCCCACTTTTTGTCTTATCTGTAAGCAGTGTATTCAGCATGGTCTTGTGGTATGCCCACCATGTCGCGGGCGCATTCGGCCCGTCGCATCAATAATTCATAAACTATCCCGGAACATTACTATGCCGGTGTGTGCGATAACTGCGTATGAGGATCCATTCAAGCGACTTATCATGGCAAAGCAGATGAAAAATATTGCCGTTGCAAAAAGTCTCGGCAAACTTTTGTGGCAGATGAGTGCAGTACAAACATGGGATTTTGACATTGTTGTTCCTATTCCTCTCCATTGGACGCGGTATGCTTGGCGCGGATATAATCAGGCAGAAGAAATAGCATCAGTGATTGCACAAAACAGCGGTAAGCCACTTGTTCATGCACTTGTGCGAACAAAAAAAACAGTGTCACAAACGACGTTGTCCCATGATGAGCGTGTACAAAATGTTGCAGATGTTTTTGTGTTAACATTGGCGGCTGAAAAGTTGCATGGTGCGCGTGTATTGCTTATTGATGATGTTTTGACTTCCGGCTCAACTTTAGGTGCCGCGGGGTCTGTTTTGTTACAGGGACATCCGGTGAATGTGTGTGCTGCAGTAATATGTCGGGTGGTGTAGAATCTTGTGGTGTATGTGGCGACGCAGTTTTTGCGAGTTCGACTACAACAAAATCATCAAAAATGGCATCATCATCGTCTAAGTCTATTGTTTTTTTGCTTTTTAGCATTGCATCACTGATTTTTTTTGTACCTTTTGCAATAGCATCAATGGTTGTTTTTAGATTTTTTGATGAGATGCTCAGCAAGTCTTGCAGCTTTTTATATTGCTTGACGGTTTCTGCCAAAGCAGAAATTTGATCTGTATGCTTCGAAGCGACATGGGGAGGAATGCTGTGCGATAAGTTTTCTGTAGAGAGTTCTAAATGTTTTTGTGCATCTGAAAGCACACCATTATAATGCAATCTTTTTTTAATGTCGTTTATTTTTTCTGCTATGGGAGATAAATTTTTTGATTCTTTTTCTAAATCAAGAACTGCTTCTCTGAAGGACGTTTGAAGTAGTTTATTGGTAGCTGCTGCTGAAAAATGTGTTGATAACGGAGATTGCGAAATATGGGTGATCTCAATAGGGTTGCTTAATCTGAGTTGCTGACGTTCTGTTTGAGGAGATTCATAAAGACATGAATCATCTGGCTGAAGTTCTTTCTGGATCAAGGGAATATGATTTTCTTTTATGCAATTGTCAAAACCAGGGTTGAGACTTTCAGAACTTGTCGATGCACAGAGGCTTATAATGGTTGGTTGAGTTTTAGGGGGTTGCCCTTGTTCCATAGCATGGGTTATTGTGGTAAAAATAATCAAGAAAAAAATAGACAATACCATCAGAGATCTCCTTTTTTGTGGATATGCTATTAGTATTGCATATTATTTTTTATTGTAAAATCCTATAGCCATGATAAGCTAATGAAAGAGAAAAGAGAAAAAGGCGAGGTATATTTTTATTATTATAAAGGATTTTTTTATGAAAGAAATGCGCACATATTCACGTGCCCTTGGCACTTTGTCATGGGGACTATTACTGGTATTGCCAGGTTGTGACTGGTTTGCCGGAAAAAAAGAAACGGCAACAAAAGAGATGGCAACAGGGGTAGAATCAGCAGCAGCACCAACAGGTGAAGCAATTGTACTTTTTGATGGAAGACCAGCAATTACGGTTGATAGTTTGAAAGAAGAGAAGGAAAAGCTGCTCAAATCCAATCCGCAGTTGAAAATGATGATGGCGTTTATGGATGAAAAGCAACTTGATAGAAATTTGGCTGAAGGCCTTATGAATCAGCTCATTGTTGATAAATATGTAGAAGATAACAATATTGCGAGCACCGCGGATTATCAGTCTGAGCTTGAAGAAGGGTATCGTGCTATTAAGCGTATGATTAATACCAAATATTTTAGTCAGATATTCCCGGTAACCATTTCTGATACTGATGTTAAAAAGTTTTATGATGAAAATAAAGATGTTATGCCAAACTTGCTTTTATCTAAAGGTGGCGTGAAGGCAATGGGTATATCTTTTGACAAAGAAGCGGATGCTCAAGCATTTGCGACAAAAGCGAAAGAGAAAAAGGGAGACATCCAAGCAGCGGCAAAAGAGGCAGGTTCTGCTGATAAAGTGAAAGACTTCAAATTGGTCAATGATCAAAGTTTGGGAGTCGATGAAGGTGTTCGCGCAAAAATTACTGCGATGAAAACATTTCCATCAACAGAGATGGTTAAAGCAACTGACGGTACCTTCTGGGTTGTTGTAGGAAGCGGGAAAGAAGAGCAAAAATATCGCCCTTATGAACAAGTCAAAGAAGATCTGAAGCAGTATCTTGAAAAAGAAAAACGTGCAGAACGTTTTGAACAAGAAATTGATCGTTTGAAAAAAGAGTACAACGTTGCATTTAAAGAAGATTATTTTGGTCCTGCTCAAACAGACGAAGATCAAATGCCTGATTTAGAAGGTGGCGTACAAGAACAAGCAGTTGCGCAAGACACATCAGTAGCCCGTGCACGTGCATAAGCGCAATATGTAAGAATGAGATTTTAAAAGGGAGCCATTTGCGGCTCCCTGATTTATTTTTATGAGAAATCTTCTTCATCTGCTTCTGAATCTGATTTAGTTTCTTGATTGATTTCTTTTTTTATTTTTTGTTTTTCATCCAATAGAGTATTCTCAAATTTTTCATGATATTTTTCGGCAAGATGATCTAATTTTTTTTGAGCTTCAAAAAGTTTTGCTTGTGATTCTCTTATGCTGTTTTGTGTTTCTATGAGGTAATCATAGAAAGTTCTTCCTTTTTTTGTCTCTGTTTTTATTATTTCTGTTGTTGATGTTTCTGTTTGAATATCAAAGCCGTCTTCTGAATGTTCTTCTAAAGAATCAGTATCATTATATGGAAAATAGCCTGTTATTTCTTCATATTTTTCCCGTATGGCTTCATAGAGAAAATCTTTAGTAATTGTTTTGTTTTGAGATAAAACTGCTTTTTTGATTGTTTCACTGATCACGCTTGCTATATCTGCTTGCGTGAGTTCATCATAAGCTTTAGGAGATAGAATCTCGCTTAATTGTTGGTCAGATATATCATTTGTTATTGTCTTATTTTGTACAGACATATGATTATTTAGAAAGTGCTTAACCATTGTTATTCTTGTTTCTGTGTCAGGATTTTTTATTTCTATAACTTTCAATCTTAGTGATCTTTTTAATGCTTCTGATAGACTGTCACATTCACTAGTTGCCCCCAATACAATAATTCTCACACCATCAGATGCGGGTGAAAAATTAAACATATTTTTTAATCTGTATAGCCATGATTTTTGAGTAGGTATAGATTCTTTCTTTTTACCTTTTTCATGAAATCCGTCAATTAGAGTGAGTAATTGAGCTTGCCTTTTTTGAGGAAGATTATGGAGTTCGTCAAAAAATATGATGGCAATTTTTGAAGAATGACTTTTTGCACAATCTCGAGCAGCTTGAAATAGTCGGTCTAAGCCAAAAAGAAATCCAGCCATTCCTCCAAGATCCGCGGCATTGATTTCAAAAAATGGGCAATCTACTTCACTTGCTATAATATGTGCAAGTAAAGTTTTGCCGGTTCCCATCTTGCCGGAAAAAATATAACCTTTTTCACTATTGAAAATATTTTGGTATTCATTTGGGTTTTTAGTTATCTTTATAAGTTCATCAATTTTTTTCGGTATGCCGCCGATATAATCTTCTCTTTTTGTAATTTTTAATAATTGAGTAGGTTTGTAAGAAAAAGTTCCAAGTGCAGATTTTGCAGGCATTTCGCTTTTAAAAAATCCTGCTAAGACTAATGAAACTAAGCCTGTAACAAGAATCTTACTAATATTTTTCAAAAGATAGGGTGCTACCTGGTTTTTTAGAAAATCCATAGGATACGTCTGAGACGGGGTTAATCCTATCAAAAGGGCCATGAATAGGCCTAAAACTATACTTTTCATATCTACTACCTCCATTTTTATAAAATCAATTACTAATAGAAATTTAACATATAAATAATGATCTGTCAACCCCTAAAATCGGCTTATTTAGGGCTTATTGCTAAAAGCTGTTTTTTATGCCAATTTCCGCTATACTAGCAGCAAATAGAGATTAATGTCTAAATACATGGATGCCGATTATGAAAATTTTGTTTGCGATGTTATTTTTGGTCACAAACCTTGGCTGGATGGCCATTTCTGAGGCTGTTGTTGAAGATGATGGCTCTGAAATGCCGGTGCAGGAGGGGGCGGGTGCTGATATTGAAAAGCCGATTTTGATTCCTGATGAACCATTTTTGATAGATACCATTGAAGCAGTTATGTATGGTACTGAAGGGGCTGAGATTATTACCAAATCTGATGTTGATCATCCGGTCATTGGTGGAGGAATTCGTACCCTTGATGATATTATTTTTGAGCGGCTTATATTTTTGGATGCAAAAAAGCATAAAATTTTTCCAGAGGAAGATCTTATTGATCGTTATTTGGTATCGCTGCAACGGCAAAATAATTTATCAGAAGATGATTTGGTTGGAATTTTTGAGGCTGCAGGATATACATTACAAGAAGGCCGTGATCAGCTTGGTATGATGCAGGTTATTAATATGATGCTTGATTTTAAAATTAGATCAAATCTTATTGCACCAAAGACAGCAATAGAAAATTATTATAAAGAAAATCCATCAATTGAAGAAGCATCATATGAAATTGAACGAGCATTTGTTTCTTTTGACGATCATAAGACAAAAAAACTGCAGCGCTCAGAGCTTGCTCGTTTTGCAAAAACAGGGCGTGGCATCAGTGGTATTGTATGGACTGATCCATTTGCTATTATGCATGCAGATTTGGCAGAAGATCGTCAGTTCATTGCAGATATGAAGGTGGGACAAATTGCCGTGATAGAATTGATTAATGGGTTTGAACTTTTTAAACTCGTGAGCAGTAAGCCAGAACGCATTCGTACCCTTGAAGAACGATATCAAGAAATTGGCGACATTTTGCGGCAACCTTTATATCAAGAAATGATGGAAGGGTACCAAAAATCGCTTTTTGAAAACACGGCCGTTTTATATTTTGAAGGTATAGCATAAACCAATTATAATTTCTTAAACGAACGTATTTTTTCCCCATCTTTTTTGGAATTTCCCTCCCTCCGTTATGTATATATTTTTGATATTTGTTGAGTATTAATTTTTTCTGCAATCTTGTATTCTATTTTCTGGGTTACTGCATCAATTCTTTCTGAAATTTCTTTGTTTGCAGTAGATGTAATATTCAAAAGCTTTTCTAAATGGCCAAGAGCAAATTCATTTTTTTCTGTAGGAGTACGTTCTTTTGTTTTTATATTTTTATTCAATATTGGTAGCACTGCACTATTTACTTTTTCAGGTTCTAGCCAGCAGGCCAAGCTAGTGTATATATTACGTATAGCCCATGGATAGTGGATAGGAAGCGACATTTTTGGATCAATTTTTGTAATAGAATTTTTTAATTTTTGAAAGGCTGTTTGTGTTTTTTTATTATAATGCCATGAATTTTCAAATCTTGTTTTGATGCGTTTTTCAGATATTTCATTTTTTGATATCTCTGCCTTCCTTTTGCCCAGACAAACAGTTTGTTCATTTTTTGTTAGTAAATTGTTTTTTAATATTTTGCCTATTTTTTCAATTGTTTTTTTGTAAGACATTCTGAGAGGAAATGATTTATAATTTTCTAAAATAATGTTTTTAAAGACTGGAATGTAGCTTACCCAATTACCGTTTTGTATTTGGTACAAGGAATTATTCTTGTCTAATAGTGGTTTTCCTTCACGATTTTTCATAATGTTTATTATGTCAATGATTTGATGTGTAGTATCTCGCATTATATCAATGAATGAGGTTTGTTCTGGGTTTTTTTATATAAAGGTATGGAAGAATGTTATCCGTTATACTTTTTTTGAGATTGGATGTGTATTTCCGGTTCCATTGTGCATTTTTGTTGTTACTTGAAATATCTGGTATTGTACTCATATTTTCTGAACTGTGCAGTCCAGATGCAATTGTTGTACAACTACTAAGTAAGAACAAATATTTATGCAAGCTATTCATGGTTTTTCCTGTATGCGTGTATTGTTTGGTATTTGTTGAGTATTATTTTTTTCTGCAATCTTGTATTCTATTTTCTGGGTTATTGTATCAATTCTTTCTGAAATTTCTTTGTTTGCAATAGATGTATCTAAATTCAAAAGTTTTTCTAAATAGGTAAGAGCAAATTCATTTTTTTGTATAGGAGGACATTTTTCTTTTTTATTTTTATCCAATATTTTTTTTTGTTCGGATAGTACGGCACTGTTTATTTTTTCAGGTCCTAGCGAGCAAGCCAAGCATCTGTATATATTATATATAGCCAATGAATAATTAACGGGAAGTGATATTTTTGGATCAATTTTTCTAACAGATTTTTTTAATTTTTCAAAAGCTGTTCGTGTTTTTTTATTACGATGCCATTGATTTTCAAATGTTTGTTTGATGCGTTGCCCAGGAATTTTTTTTTCTAACATCTCTCTCTTTCTTTTGCCCAATTGAACGGGTTGATTATCTTCTGTTGGTTGATTCATTTCTAACATTTGACCTGTTATTTCAATTATACCTATATAAGATGTCTTGCGATGAACTTCTGGATAATTTTCCATAATAATTTTTTTCAAGACAATAATGCCTTGTTGCCAGAAATGATTTGTTATTAGATTCAGATATTCATTTTTTTCCAATAGTTCTTGTTTCTTAAGTTCTCTCATAGCGTTTACTATGTCAATAATTTCACCTATGGTACATTGCATTATAGAAAAAAGTGAATTATGTTCCACGACGGTTGTTTCAAGATGTGGAAGAATATTTTTAATTATGCTTTCTCTGAGATCCTGGCTACGATTTTGCTGTACTGTATTTTTCTCTTTCCTGCTTTTACTATCATTTGTTATTGTACGCATAGTTTCTGAGCATCTTAGTCCAATTGTTGTACAAGTAATAAGTAAGAACAAATATTTATTCCATATATTCATGTTTTTCCCTTTAAAATAATATCATAATACCTGTAATATTGTTTATAAAAGCATTAACAGTATAAAAAAATACATGATTTTTAGCAAAAACTAATTTTAGTCAATTTCTTCTTGCTCAAGAAGTTCCAAACTTTTTTGTACAAGATCAGGAACCCGTTCTTTTAAATCAGGCTTTGCTGCCAAGTAAGTGCGAATAACATCTTGAATATCCATGGAAACATCAAACAGTTGTGTTCGCCGTTCGCGTTGTGCTGGTTGTACAAGAGGAACAATGCCGGCAAGATAATGTGCGCTGGTGCATGCCTGTTGGACGGTGTTGATATTGACCATGTCTTTTTTGCCTGGTGGCACGCGGTAGGTAATTTTGACGACGGCATCTTGAAGAGCATGTTGGGCGATGGTGGTTACGATTTGTTGTGTTTGCCCTTCATGATCATTCAATACAACATCAATTTGAATGAACGGGCGGGTCGGTGTTGGTATAAATTCATGCACAGTCTTTTCTTTAGTTTCTATAGTTACTAAACAAAATCCTTTTTCTTCTTTTCGTTCACCAAAATCAATTCGTTCTGGTGATCCTGAATAAATAACGGGAGGATGGCCATGAGGATTGAGATTTTGGTATCGGTGCAGATGACCAAGGGCGACATAATCAAAGGGGGGAATGGCAAGTTGTGATGGTAAAAATAATGGATCAGTGCCGTAAATTGCTCGTTTTTCCGAACCAGAAAAAATACCGGAACTAACCGTCAAATGTCCCGCGAGCACTGCGGGAAGAGATTGATCCAAATCTGTTGCAAAAGCCTGAATAATGTGGGCGATAGTTTTTGAAATATATTCGGTGAGTTCAGGAGCACTTTTGGTGCTGTGTTTTTGTGATAGTGCAATACTGTTGCGGGTGGGCCAGGGAATGCCGACCAAAGAAATTGGGCCATTTTTTGTATCCAACACCATGCTTGTTGGTTTTGCAATAACATGAAAACCGCTGACGGGAAGTTCTTGAAAGAGATCAAGTGTGTTTGCTTTGCCAAAGCTCAGTGGATGGTCGTGATTGCCAACAATAATGACGACCGGAATACGTGCGTTGTATAAGCGCAAAAAAGCTTTGAGTAATAACTTTTGTTGTGTCTGGCTTGGGTGATGTGTTTTATATGCATCACCACAAAATAAAAAAAAATCGACATTTTTTTCAAGGGCAACATCGATGCAAAATTCTACTGCTTTGGCAAAGTCTAAAAGACGTGAATGGATGCCGCTTTGCAAATCTATTTTGCCATAATTTTCAACACCAAAATGAATATCAGCGGTATGAATAAAGCGAATCATTGTTTGTCAGAGGGTGTTTCACTGTCAGGGTATGCTTTTGTAGCGCTTATAAAAGAAGAGCCATCACGTTCTGCTTTTGCTGCTTGTATTTTGGCGCGCACTTTTTTTGCATACTCCAATTTGTTTTCTTGGCGTGTACGGGCGATGGCAAGTGCATCATCAGGAACATCATTGGTAATCACTGAACCTGCTGCGGTCCATGCACCAGTTCCTACTGTTACTGGAGCGATAAGGCTTGTGTTTGTTCCAATGTAGGCATGATCTTTGATGACAGTTTTTTGTTTTTGGTACCCATCATGATTGGCAGTTATGGTACCTGCGCCAATATTGACATGTGAGCCAATTGTTGCATTGCCGATATAGGTCAAATGTTTTGCTTTTGTATAAGCACCGATACTGCTCTGCTTTACTTCAACAAAATTGCCAATGACAACATTATCATGGAGTTGCGTTCCTTCGCGAATATAGGCGAAAGGTCCGACCGAAACGTTACTCTCGATGGTACTGTTTTTGATAATACAGTACGGCTCGATTGTTGTATTGTTGCCAAGGGTAGTATGTTCTATGGAAACAAATTCGTTTATTGCACAATTTTGTCCAATATGTGTATTGCCGATCAAATGAGCGCCGCAGCCGATGTATGTTCCTGATCCAATGGTGATGTTTAAATCGATATGGACATTTTGCGCGGCAGAAAAGCGTACCCCTCGCTCCATCCAGTATTTAATGAGTTCTGATCGCTTGACTTGTTCACATGCCCATAATTCTTGCAGCGTGTTGACGCCACGAATATGGTCAAAGGGAGCGGTGGATGTGGCAAGTGTGTATCCTTCATCGCTCGCAATTTTTACCAAGTCCGTAATATAATATTCTTTATTTTTTCTTGCAGCACTCAGCTGCATGATAGATGAAAGCAAAAACTGTTTATTAAAAATATATATACCGGCATTGATGCAACAATGTTCATATGGATCTCCGGTAAATTCGTGCGCTTCAATAATAGAAATGCCATGATCTGTTTTGATAATACGACCATAGGAATGATGAGGATCGCTGTGATGAGCCATGACAAAGCTGACCGTTGCATCGGAATCCAGATGTTTATGATACAGCTGCTGAATAATTTCTTTCGTAATCAGAGGAATGTCACCATTGATAACCATAATATATTCTTTATGCCACTGCTGCTGGGAACTTAATAATGCATTGCCGGTGCCAAGTTGTTCCGCCTGTTCTGCAAAGGATGGACATGAAGATGGATGTGCTTTTGTGATAACATCTTTTATGTGTTCTTGCTGATAACCAACGACAAGTGTCGTGGGAACATTGAGCTCTTCAAATAACTTGGTTTGGTACAAAATAAGCTCTTGGCCACAAATTTTTTCTGTCAATTTTGTTTTTCCCGTGCCAAATCGTCTCGATTTGCCAGCAGCTAAAATAATTGCTTGTATATTATGTAACATAAAAAATCCTCTTAATTGATTAAAACCAGAAAACCTCAGGCTTTTTACGTCCAGGTTTTCTGAATGTCATAGTAGCATACTCGCACGACAAGTCTACACATTTTTTTATGCACGAGGGTAAATCAAGATAATGAGTTGCGACAAATTTCGATCCATGTTTCAAAAACTTGATGTTCTTTTGCCACTTCTTGCAACTGTTCCAGAATAGGGGGATCACTTGGAATCTTATGTTTTAAAAATAAGGGAAGTAGCTGGAGAAAAGTACCATCAGTGTAATATTCTTTTTCATTGCGTGATTTTATACGCTCATTTGATTTTTTACACATAATGAGTTGATTGTAGGGGCACGTATCATCGACAAGAAAGCCATGAAAATAGTGAGAACACCGAGTAAATTTCTTGAAATTTTCAGCACCTAATTTTTGTGCTTCTTTTAATATGATATCAAATAGGTTGATAAATGCTGACGTATTTTCTGTGGGTGCTCGTAAAGAACGAACAAAAAGGTCGGTGAATAGAGCGTTTGAAAATTTTTTATTATCTATTTTGTGCGGTATAAGATCGTACATCTATAGGGGTCCGATGATTAAGCACCAAACTTTTTGCCTGTTCTAATGATTCGACAGTTCCCACATCGATACATTTTCGGAGCAATTTATATTTTTGATCAGGAGTTTGGCCATTCATATCATTTGGCAAAACAACATGCGTTGGTTTTGGAACAATTTTGATTGGTAAAATAGCATGCGTTGGTTTTGGAGCAGTTCTGATCGAGGCATAAAGATATGGCATTGTATGGATTACAAAAAGAAGGGTACAAAAAAGCTTATTCATACAATCTCCTTATTTTCAAAATTTTGTATGCAAAACTTTGTATCAGAGGAACTGTACCACAACTTTTTATTTTGTACCACCAGAAGTCTGTTGTCCTATGGAACAAATTTTATACAATAGATTAGCGAGATGAGGATTTTATGGTCGAAATGAACTCATTAAGCATATCCAGCTTTGTTTTTGCTTCTTCAAAGAGCTGTACAGCTGAGTTTACATCATCAGGCTTCTTTTCTTGTTTTTCTTCAAAATACGAAGAAAATGCTTGTAATTTAGTACAGTATATTTTTTTTTGTTCTTCCAAGATTGGCAAAAGTGGTTTTTCTAAAGGAATATTATGCCCCAGAAATAGTTTAAAGAGCCGAATAAATCGTCCATCATTATAAAATTTTGCGTGATAATTTGTCATTCTATACGCGATGAGTTGTTCATAGGGGCATTGTGAGGCATGAAAATTCTCATTTTTCATATAACCAAGAGAAAACCGAGTACATTGTTTGAATGTGTTGGCAGGTAATTTTTCTGCTGCAGTCAAGATTGCATGAAATGTTTCACAATATCTGAACAAATTATGTTGATCTTTTAAAAAATCAATAAACATGTCAGTAAAGAGAGATGTTGTGTATGTTTTACCTTGTATGGTGTGAGGAATATTCTGTATATGAATGGGTGCTTGATATTTTGTTATTAAGTTTTTTGCCTGGGTTAAAGACTCTGCTGTTCCTTGAGCAAAAGACTCACGAAGAAGTATATATTTTGAATCAGGATCTAACAAACGCAGAAGGTTTTGTTGTTCCTTGTGCCGCAATCTTGGCGGTGTAAGGGCCTTGCGTTGCTTAGAGATCTTGTCAGAAGCGTCAAGGTACTGTCCAGCATAGAGTATAAAAAATAGGATAAAGAAGAGTTTATTCATGAAAAAAATTCCTTAATGTAGAGAGTTTACTAGAAACATGAAGAAGTTGACGGTATGGGAGCCATGTCGGTTTACGTGTATTATGGTACTCAGCCATAAGCTTATTACGATGGGGGAGCCATATTAATTCATATTTCTGGTAAAGATTAATCCATCTATTAATATTTTTACAATTTTTTTCTCCAATTTCTTTTGCTGCTTTTTGTAACTGCCGCTCAAGGGGTTTTGCTGAAGGAACATTATGTTTGAGTAATAATTTGAAGGCATCATAATAGCCAGGGGTTTCCTGGTTCGCCGCGTTTGCTGCAGACTTAAAGGCACCTCTTATAAGTATTGCATAAGGACAGTCTATTGTCTTTTCAAATCGCCATCGAGTTAAGGCAACAAAATCAGCTGGAAATAAAGTTTTTTTTGCTTTTTTTAATAAGGTGTTAAAAACTTTCTTGAGGAGGAGATAGTTATAGTCAAGCTTATTTTCATTATTAATTTCTGAAAATTTAGACAAAATATCGCTGAATAAATATATTTCTTTTCCCGTTTTGGATGCCTCTGAAAATGAATATGCATGGGCCGGAATATTATCGCATTTTTTCAAAATCTTTAATGCGTGTTGTAGGTCGTGAGGCTTACCCCACTTGATATCTGCGCAGAGCTTTTCACAATTGTTTCTATCATATTCCAAAACTTTTAGACGTTTTTTCGCGGCTTTTGGTGCATCATTCAATGCAAGAGCGTGTGTTTCTTTTGAAGCTGCAGAAAGATAGGGAAAAGAAGATGAAATAATTAAAAATATAACAAAAAATTTATTGTACATAAATATTCGCTGTTAAAATAATAACTGTATTATAAGGGGTAATATATACGCAAGATGCAGTTTGTGCAAGCACTATTTTTGCTCATAGATGTGTTGACAAAACAACATTATGCGAAACTCTTTTCAAAAAAGCAGAAATCAGTATTATTAAAGACATGCATTTGTCTGGAGAGATGGCAGAGCGGACGAATGCGGTCGCCTCGAAAGCGATTGTTCCGTGCTAAACGGAACCGGGGGTTCGAATCCCCCTCTCTCCTCCAGCATAATGCGGTATATGAAAAGTTGTGATAGTAGACATGCGAGTAACAGTGAATAGACAGAAATATATCAAAAACGTAGTTATTATAGGATGCATGATTGGGTCAATGGCGCAGGGCATGGTCTATGATAATCGGTTCATTCCCTTGATTGCGCCGCTTCGCCTGGAACCCGACGGAATTCCTTCAACATTGTGGATTAACGCTATTTTTGGTTCAGCAAGTCAGGCATTTAATGAGCGACAAGAGCCGCTGCCCCTTTTGGAAATTGAAGGAGGATTTGATTTGGGGCAACTTGCCAATGCAATTGTTGTGACGGGAAAACCGAATCCGTTGCCATCCCCTTTTCAAGGAATTCGTATTCCGTGGCGCGTTGATGGTCGTTTGCAGATGCAGGGTTTTAACTGTACCTATTACCAGAAGTTGACAGAACATTGGGCGGCGGGATTTTCGTGGCTTTTTATGGATGTTAACACGCGCCCTATTTTTACATTACTCAAAAAAGACATGACTCTTTTCTTTGATGCGGGGGATGTGCTTGAAATTGATGATGCACGGCGGCGTGCATTTGAAGAAGTTGGTATAACAAAAAATCGGGTGTCGCAAAAAGGATTTGGCGATGTTGATTTGTATGTGCGCTATGGCTGGACATGGGAGTATATAGCAAAAATGCGTTTTATCGATCTTGGTATTACCGCAGGCATGATTGTACCGAGCGGTGAGCGGATGCTGAACAATGCACCGAGTTCTGTTCCTTTTGGAGGCGACGGTTTTTGGGGAGTGTATGGAGCCATAGATGGAAATTTTGAGGTTAAAGAAGATCTGAAAGTGGGAGTTTTTGGACGACTTATGAAGCGATTTAAGCGGACACATATGGAGCGTGCGTCAGTTGTTGGCGAGCCGTATATTTTTGGTGCTGCCGTAGTGCCAATACGCCGCGATCCTGGGCTGACAGTAATTTTTTCTCCTTGGATAGCGCTTGAGCATCTCCATCGCGGTCTGGGACTGAGTGTTTATTATACGTTAACATCGCACCAGCAAGATCACATCGAAGATGCGCGGGAAAATCCGACATTTCCTCTCGACTTAGACGAAGAGAGAGCTCGTTCTGCATGGGGAACAGATTATGTTACATTACAGCTTTTTTATGATTTTGGAAAAATAAAAATGAAGCGCGGACTTGATCCAATGCTTGCGATCCGCTGGGATATTCCTGCACAATTTTTTGTTTGCAACCGTGTAGCAAAGACGCATCGCGTGGCAGTGAGTGTGGCGCTAACATTTTAATATTGAGCATAAAATAAAGAGGCCATATGAAACAAAATGCAGCGCTCTATCTCGCCATAATTTTTATGACTTTTTTTGCTTCACAAACAATGGAAGTGCAAAAAGTTGATGATCAGTATAATACAAATTTATCCATGAATACGTATGTGTGGCTCCATGATGAAAGACGGCATTTCATCAGTTATTACGAGCATAGTAGAGACCATATGAATTTCAGCCAAGTACTGCTTGCTGGCGCAAGTAATAAAAATAATTTGATAAAAGAAAGAAAGCTTGATGTTGCTGAATTACGGAAATGGTGTGGCCAGGCCATTATTGAGTTACATGAACATAAAATGACATTAGCGATAAGAAAAAATATGCGTGATCGGTACAGACAAGCAAAAAGTAGTACAGAAAAAGAGATCATATTGAGCCGTTTTTGTCGGCTTTTTCGTCTAATGGGTCATATGCAAAATTATTTTTACTTCTCATTTCCATTATTCTCAAAAATACCATTATGGTATGAGAAAAAAAGGGATGACTTATTTCCTTGGGAGAATACCAATCCTAAGCATTTTATTGTTCGCTATCCCGATGAGGACACTGAATGCACGGTGCATGATTTTCTTGATCATGAAATTATGTATTTTCAAAACAAGTATGATAATCTTGAAAAGTTTTCTACACGAGATCTTGCACGAATGGTGCATTGGCTTAGGTTTCCAGGCGATTGGCTTGATAAAACATATTCATTTATCCAATGCAATGCATATGGTGGATATGAACCAAAAGAGTGCTCTGCTAAGCTGGCAGAATGTATACGGGAATTATGGTGGCTGGATTACCAATCAGAGTCTGGATATAGTGGGAGGCCATATATACGGATACTTTGGAAACCTACTCATGAACTCCTGCCACACAAATGGAGAGTAGTGTATAATGTTCTGATAACATATAATCAAAACAAAGATAGGACTGAAAAGAAAAAACCTTGGTATGAAGAGCAGATTACGCCGTCACATAGCAGTTCTCGAGCAATATATGTTTGTGATACGGTCAAGCATATTTATAAAGAGCTTGATGAAAAAGCGGAATATCCAAAATTTAATAAAATTGTTGCATACAATTCTGAAACACGAGAAAAAAAAGTTATCCCATATTTTGCACCGTTTTGGGTATCTGATAAAAATAAGGCAAAAATTTTTGGACTTTTTGATGAGTATCAAAAAAGTCAAACCAAATCGGCAGAAGAGAAGGACGTACTTTTTCGCAATCTCAAATCATTTGCACAAAAAAGATGTATTTCGCTTGTTGATGCGCAGGGAGATACGTTGCTCCACAAAGCACTGCGTGCCGAGCATGAGCAAGCAGTTAATCTTATTATCTATGTAGCGCCTCATTTGCTGACTTATAAAAATAATACGGAACAAATGCCGATTCATTTGGCGGTGGGGCATAATCAGTCGCTTTTGGCAAAATAAAAGATGAAAAAATTTTATTTTTTTGATACCATGACGCATATATATACCATAAAAAAAGGGAACTTTTCATGAACCATTCCATGTTTTCCAGAAAAATATTTTTTGTTACCGTAAGCCAATTACTTTGTATAGCATTGCAGGCAGCGGAACATCAAATTTCTTTACCCATTTTCCCTTTTACATTGAAGTCTGCAGAAGATCAGGAGTTGGATTATAGGCTTGAGCGGGAATTAGATCCAGTCTATAAATGGATGTACCAAAAAAGAAGAGACCTGGTCAAAGCGTATTATTTTGGAGGAGAATATACATATTATGAGTTCACTGAAATACCTCCAGAACTCATTGCTGCTGCCAATGATTACAATGATTTGATACAGGAAAATAATCTTTCTCCTGTTGAATTACAAACATGGTGCAACCAAGTTGCGGCTGAATTATCTGAGCATCAGGTTGTATTAAAGACAAGAACAAATATGGGAGAACGGTATAAAAATGCAAAGGATGAGGCAGATAAAGAGCACATAATGCATGGCTTTACACAACTTTTTTCTGAATTTAACCACAACTATTTTTTTGCTTTATCATTAGGAAAAAATTCATCATCGTGGTGGGAAGATCAAGCATGTGATTGGGAATATCATCCCAAATCAAAAGATACTATTACATATCCTAACGAACAAACTGAAGCGAAAGTATGTCAGCTTCTGAGTCAAAAAAGAGCATATTTTCAACACAAACGTGATAATCTTATCAGTAATCCATTAGAAAAATTTTCTACGCGCGATCTTGTGGAAATGTTGGCATGGTTAAGAGCTAAAACTAATTTGAACGATAAAAAGTATTCATTTATTCAAAATAATACGATTGTTAAATGTTCTCCTGAGCTGACAGAATGTATGCGAAAGGTGCGGTGGCTGGCTCATGAAATGGAAGACAATGGGCCGCAGGGTCCTTGCATACGTGCAGTACCCTATGGATTACCATCAAATAAATGCAAAATAATTCATAATGTGCGAGTAGCGTATGCTCTAGCAGAAGATGGAACTGAAAGAAAAAAGCCTTGGTATGCAGAGCACAATGCAGATCCTAAAAGTGAATATGGATGGATGATTTGTGATACAGTGAAACATATTTACGGTGAGCTTGATAAAGCACCATATTCTTCACGGTTATAAGTATTGATTTTTTTATGCAACAAAAAAAAGGCTCCGGAATTTCCAGGGCCTTTTTTGATAATTGAATATTTTGTTGATCAATTTTACTGTTTAGTTTTTGGTAAAAGTTTGTTTTATGTCCATGGCGATCGCTTTTAGAATGCTAGGGACTAGTGCTAGACCGCGGAAAGGGCTCTTCAAGCTCCAAGGAGTCCATTCTTTAAGTCTTTTTTGTTCTTTTTTTAGTTCTTTTGCTAGTTCATAGGTAGAGTAGATTATAGCGGTGTTACATTCATGATTTTCACAATGTATTGTCCATTTTCTTATGTTGTCAAGGCTCTTGTCTATAAATTTTTTATAATCTTCATTAAAAATAATATCGACAATAGATCCACTAGCAAGTGTAGCTGCTGTCAAGGCAAGCGCCTTTTTAACATTTTTTTGCTGCGCTATTTTTTTGCCTGCATTTTTAAAAAATTTGGTTATTTTTGTATTATTCACAAGTCTATTCATGGTATATGTTTGAGCAGCAGTCATTGCTGCAAAAGCTAAAATTATTAAATATAAGTTCTTCATATGAGGATCTCCTTTATTTTTACACATTTAAATTTAGTCGAGCATTTCCGGTTTTATTAAAATGTCCAGAAAACCCTGGGCTTTTCAAGCCCGGGGATGAATGGACATCATATGAGTGAGCAAAGCAAAAATGTGAGAAAATGGGTTTTTTAACCCATAAAACATTTTTGCGAAGCGAGACTAATTATTTTTCGATTAAACAATTACTGTATTATGAGTCTATCAGATATAAATAAAATGTCAAATGGAAAATTAATTTATGGTATCTATCGCAAAAAAGGCCCCGGAATTTCCAGGGCTTTTTTTGTATTTATACACATTTAAATTTAGTCGAGAAGTTTTAGCTTTTACTGTTAAATTCCCGTTGGTGACAAACTTCCTATAATGCTTAGTGCAGTAAAGCCTACACCCATAGCAACTATTTTTAGACCGCGGAAAGGGCTCTTCCAACCCCAAGGAGTCCAATTCTCAAGTTCCTTTTCATTTTTTAATAGAGCTGCTTTTCTCTCATAAGTATCCTTGCTTATAAGGGTTTCGCATTTATTTTTTTTGCAATATTCTTCGTTTTCTTTTATTTTCTTAAGATTATCTTCTATTTCTATTTTATAACTTCCATTGCAAACAGCATCGATAATTGAAAAAACAGGAAGTGAAGCTCCTGTCCATACAAGTCCTTTTCCAAACATTGTAAGACGTTTTTGTATCAACATTTTTTTTGCATTGGCTTTCGCTATTTGTTTTTGTTGCGCAACATTTGGGCGAGCTCTTCTTTTGCCGGCGTTTTTAAAAAATCCTGGTCCCATACCAGTTACAAGTCTATTCATGGTATACGTTTGAGCAGCGGTCATTGCTGCAAAAGCTAAAATTATTAGATATATGTTCTTCATAGGAGAACCTCCTTTATTTATTTGATAAAACAATTACTATAGCCAAGTATAGCCTATAAAAATAAAATGTCAAATGGAGAATTAATTATATTATCTCTCAAAAAACAGCGACTGGCGCCTGATAGTGAGTATAATAAGCCCGATGACATGGGGGATGGCGGCAAAGGCCAAGAGGGTGTCCATAATTTCCCATGCAAGAGGCACGGGGAGCAGAGATCCACAGAAAATAATGAGGGCGATGCTGGCGATGTAGAGCGAGCAGTAGCGATCACGGGTAAAAGTGGCAAAAAGCTGGAGGCCGTTAAAGCTGTTGCCAATGACGGTGGTCAGAACAAAAAGCGTGATACTGCTTAGCAGCACCCATTGTCCAATGCCCGGCACCTGTTCCTTGAACAGTTCGTACATCATGGTGCTGCGAAAATTGCCGTGCATCCACACTGTGCTTGTGAGTACAAGGAGCCCCGATAGGAGCGATAAAATAATATCAGCTATCATAGAATACAGCGCGAGGGTTCCTTGATCGGTTGGCTTGTCCGTATCTGCAATTGCTTGCGGAATTCCCGCGGTGCCCAGCCCTGCTTCACTAATAAAAATGCCGCGATATATACCCGTTCGCATGGCGACCAGGAGCGTTGTTCCTGCGGCGGCTCCATAGACTGCTTTTGGAGAAAATGCGTTGCTGATAATGAGGTAAAAAGCATTCCCCAAAAGGGCACTATTTTTATATAAAATAAACAGAGCAAAGCTAACATAACAGAAAAACATGAGCGGTACCAATTTGCTTGCTACAACACCAACGCGATGCGCGCCGCCGGTCAAAATTAAGCTAATAATGGCTGCCAATGCAACTCCAACTATCCAAGGAGCTACTGATTCCTGCGCGAAGATGGTGGCAAGCGTATTAGACTGAACCGTTTGCCAGCCAAAAAAAAGTCCAAGCATGAGAACACCGTACCAGCCGGACAAAAAAGGATGAATATATGCCAAATATTGCATCGGGCCACCAATTAATTTTCCATCAGGTAATTTTTGTCGCGTTGCCATTGCGAGCGTGACTTCCACAAAACGGAGAGAAGCGCCAAGAATGAGGTAGGCAATAAGCCAAAAGAGTGCTCCTGGCCCTCCTGCAATGATGGCCAAGGAAGGGGCGACAATGCTTCCCGTTCCAATCGCTGTTCCCATGGCGGTCAGGAGTGCATGAAAGGCGCTAATGGTGCTTTCATGCCCTTGTTTGTCTTGTTGTGTTTTGCGTGAAAATCCCTGCCAAAGCATAGAGACAAGGCGAGGGAATAGGCGAATTTGAGGGAGCAAAAGATAGCAAGTTAAAAAAATCGCCGCGCCAAAAAAAAGAATGGTTGACGGGAGAGCAAGAAAGCCGTTGAGTTTTTGAAAAAAAAGTAGGGCATCCATAAAAAAAGACCTTGGGCAAAAATATGAATATATAAAGGTCAGTATACGATTTTGGATGAAAAGTACAAGGTGGGGATTTTGAGGGATAAAAATGGGAATAGGTTGCTTTTTTGGCTGCTCCTTTTATACTAGAAAATATAGGGTATAACTGTTTTTTTATGGTAAGGATACTGTGTGATAGCGACCAATGATTTTCGCAAAGGGGCCAAGATTTTATTTGATGGCAAACCGTATATGATTCTTGAGTATCATCATGTCAAACCCGGCAAAGGTGGGGCGTTTATGAGAACAAAGATGAAAAATATGATTACTGGCCTCGTTCATGAAGAGACGTTTCGTTCGGGAGAAAAATTTCCGGAGCCGGATTTAGAATATCATACTATGCAATATTTATATCAAGAAAACAGTTTGTACCATTTTATGGACCAAGATTCTTTTGAGCAAGTATCTTTTAATAAAAAGCAAATTGAAGAGGTTATGGACTACTTAAAAGAACAAACAATATACACTGTTCTTTATTTTGAGGGCAAACCAATTGCGGTTACTGCTCCTACCTTTATTGAAATGGTCGTGAAAGAAACACCGCCAGGAGTCCGCGGGGATACAGCCCAAGGTGCTGCAACAAAACCAGCAACATTTGAAACAGGGCTTGTTATTCAGGTTCCTCTGTTTGTCAATGAGGGTGATGAGGTGAAAATTGATACTCGTGAAGGAGTTTATATTGAACGTGTTAAAAAATAGAAAATAATAAGGAAATATATGAGCGTGTCATCGCTGTCTTTAGTCAAAAAAACGTATGGCGAAAATGAGCATGAGCAGTGGGAATACACGGTGCCACCATATGATGATTTAAATAGACGAGATGCTCGCTCTCTGGTCTTTCATTTGTTATACGCAGCAGAAGCGTTTGACTATGAAGAGTCTTTATCCGCACTCGTGGATAATTTTAACCGTGGTTTTAATATTGAGATTCCTGCCAGTAGCGATGTTGTTTCAACGGTGCAAGCGATTATTGATGGACGCGAGTTGCTTGACAAAACCTATGAACCATTTCTTGCTAATTGGCGGCCTGAACGGATTAGCATTATTACAAAACTTATTTTACGTTTTGGTACCTGGGAATTGCTTCATACGGCAACTGATCCGCGCATTGTTATTAATGAATCAATTGAACTGACCAAATGTTTTGCAGAAGAAGATGCGTACAAATTTGTGAATGGTATTCTTGATAAAGTTGCAAAAAATTTACAGCCACCGGCTACGACCTAAAATCCACTTTTTTTGGCATTTGTGCATCAGCTAACAGGTTATTTTGTATTCTTTGCTCCGTCTTGTTGAGGCTCCACTCATCCTTCGTGGAGCTCAAAGGATACAGGTTGTTTCTAAATAATGTTGCAATAAGAAGTTGCACTTTCGCGTCAGATTCCCGTAACATAATTCGTTCTTCATCAACAAAGCAGAGAGGTTCTTTATCTTGTTGTACGTGTAATACCATGTTGTTGTTCTGTGGTCTTTTATTATTTGTATATATTGTATGCAAAAAAGGAAGCCAGCGGGCGACGCAGGGGGCATGGAGATTAGTATGATCCGGTTGTACGCCATCGATAACTGTGCGCATGTTGATAATACGTTCATGGGGAGTGTACTCTCGCTCAAACATGCCAAAAACCGGTTGTACCAGATCTTCAAATGAAAATAAATTGTAAAAATAGTTAATAACATTCATTGCAGGATAATAACAGGTGTTGCTCACGGGAGCACCGAGTGAAAAAAAGTAATCAATAGTTCTGAGTGGAGGTATTTTTGTCGCTAATTCCTGACAAGCAAGAATGCCAACATTGGCACCATGGCTATGAGCTATAATATTGACTTTTGTGTGAGCATCGTATGTTTCAAGGTGGCTGACCAATTGTTGGGCAGCATCAACACGACTTTTATGGCTCAGTTTTCCATCCCATAAAAAAGGAATGATGCTATTTTTCTGTGTATCAAGAGTTTGAGTGAGCTTTTCAAAAAAATCTCCCCCCGCTTTATACCAGGTTTGTTTTTGTGCCCAGGTGCCATGAATAATAATCCAAACAGTGCGCGCAAGTGCACTTGCCGTGCATGAAAAAATCAAAAAACTGTTGAATGTAAGAACAAATAAAATATGCTTCATTTTTTTCCTCCCTATGGAGGAACTGTATCATTATTTATTGAGATGGTGCAATAAATTTTTTGATGAGAAATTTTTTTTATGGAGCAATGGTGCTGGTTTTGTTCCAGGGAATAATAGTTGCCTGCGCATGCTGATGAACGGTGTTGCCTCCATAGATAACAAAGGCGGATGTACTTTTTTGTCTAGAGATAGTATCCCAATTGGCAATGCCTTTGAAAAATTCGGAGGATATGGTCATGCCTGACTTAATTTCTATGGGTACGAGATTGTCAATTGATTTTTCTATGATACAGTCAATTTCATGTCCTTGTATATCTCTCCAAAAATAAAGGCTTGGTGTGGCGCCAGTATTGAACTGATATTTAAAAAGTTCGCTGATAATCATAGATTCAAAAAGAGGGCCGCGAAGGGGATGGATAAAGAGCTCTTGAGCAGTTTTTATACCGAGCAATGAACATACAAGACCGGTGTCGTAAAAATATAATTTTGGACTTTTAATCCCACATTGAGCAGACCTCAAATTAAGAAATTTTGTATAAATAACGAACATGATCTCCCAAAAGAGATAAAATCTTTTTTTTCAAATCACTTATTCCTTCAATCATAATCTCGATTTTATCTCCAATTGTAATGATTACAAGATTAATTCCATGAAGAATTTGAAATAGCCACCGCAACGTTGGTGTTGCGGTGGGCTTTTTTATTTGATTGGGTAAAGTTTCCCCAAGACTCTCTAGTTGTCTTCTAATTCTTCGCTGCGCAATGGAATACACCAAAAGAGCAAGTGTCATAACCATAAGTAATCCCTGAATACGTGCTGGATTCTTTAAATAAAGAGAGGCTGCAAAAAAAGAATGATTTTTTAAAAATGCAAAACCTTTTTCAACGGTGTTATTTTGCTGTTTATAGGTCAGAACAACATCTACATCAGAAAGATCTTTGTTTGAAGTGTTGGTAACCAAAACATAGCAAGATTTTTGATCAATTAGCTCATTAACAGCGTGTTGGTTAACCACAATTGTTGCGTTAATTTGAAATGTTTCGCCATCAGGCTGTGTATTTTTTTTGGGGCGCCCCGTAGAAGTGTATTTTTTAAGCAGGATAATATTCTGAGAAGCAACAGTATGATATTTCCACTTTTTTGCCAAATTAAGTAGCGCTAGCTCTGCTTTTTCTTCAGAATCAAATCGTTGTGCTTGTAAGTGAAAGAGCTCTTTTTCTATTTTTTCTGCTTCTTTATCTTTCCATTTTTCTACTGTGTACATAGAACGGTTTTTTGCTTCATCAGAAAACACTATTATACACCGCACTTCCATGCCATAATGAACAAGCTCAACAATCTGAAACTTGTTGCTATCGTCCAATCGCTGCCACTTTTTGTCTTTCATAAAAGACTGAATGATTAGTTGATTTTCAAGATCCAATGTTCCCGGCATGCGGGTAATAAAACGCAACTTTTTGAGGTTTTCTGCATTTTGTTCTGTATATATTTTTGAATCGCCAACAACAAATTGCACGCCATCAGATTCTTTGATTCCTTCAACAAGCTTTTGTGCACGTTCCTTAAAAATAGCATTGTCAGATTTATTGCCGTTCCAAGCTCTGCTGGCGGTTGGAATGCCATCTTCATTTACAACAAGTTCTAGAATTATTTGTTTGAGATCAGGACGATGATCCTTTGAATAGCCATAAGTAATCTTTACCTCGTGCTCATCTGTATCCGCATCATATTTACCAGTTAATGAGAAACTTGTTGTATCATTGTGTGCAAATTTAGAACTGACTTTTTCTTGTGTGCATACTGCAAGAGAAATCTCACTAAACAAGATATTACATCCATATTCAACAACCGCATCTAGGCTTCTTCCAAGCTTAAAACGATTAAAATGTTCTGCCTCTACTCCTTTACGAAAAAGGAGCTCCAGCGCTTTATTTTCAAAGAACTGAGGGGTTAATGAAAGTGGACGATCAGAAAACCCTAATCCATTTATAATCATTCCTGCCACAGCCTCTCCCGTGGATATCTCTTCCTTTTCATTTGTTAGTATGCGATTATCAATCATTTCCACGATTTTAAGCTCCTTTATTACACTAGCTACAATTCCCAAATGATCAATACGTTCTACTTTTACTTTCATTTTCAGATTCCTTTTTGGCTTCTTTTGTACCTTAAGTCCTGAAAATAGTCTAAATTAAATTTTTATTTTTTTGAACTGCTCAATGTGGGATATGAAGCATGGAATTCTCCTTTTTTTCCTCATATCTACCTTTTCTTACACCGCCGAAAAAAAACCATATACATGTTTATTGCAACCAAATCAAAAAGGCAATACCCCCCTCCACATACTTGCCATGAACGGTGAAAATAAAACGGGATGCTCCAAAGTGCTCAACCTCTTTGAGCAACATAAGCGTGAGCCATCTATCATAGCTGCTCTTTCTGCACCAAATACGGAAAATCTCACTCCCATTGATTTAGCTGCCAAACATAACCAAAAAGCTATGCTCGAAAAATTTTTAGAAACCGGGGCACTCAATATTACCTATTTCTGGCGCTCCATACAAAATAAAATCTCTTATGCACTCGATGTTTGCATAGAACAAACAAAGGAGATGCTTGACTGCCCTGACCCTGACGACAACTGCAATACGGCACTTCATAAAGCAGTCATAGCCGGCCAAGATGCCATTGTTGAAAAACTACTTCCTATCAAAGATTTAATGTACAAACAAAATTCAGAAAAATTTACCCCCTTTGATCTGGCCATTACACACGGAAACCTGGCAATGGTAGAACACCATATCATCAACAATTTCCTCATCAGCCCAGATCATCTTTGGCTTTCTCTCGCCTATGGACATGCCAATATCATAAACCTCTTTATAGACCTGAAAAAAGATGATCTTAATACCCTTGATGCAAATGATGGCAATACAGCGTTGCATAAAGCGGTCAAATTCAATCTTATTCCCGCAGCAGAAAGAATATGTGAGTATCCAAATGTTGATCTATCGCTGCTCAATACTGATGACAAAACTCCTTTCCATATGGCAATATCACGCAAGTTCAGCGAGCCGGAAAATACTATTGTCAACATACTCATGTCAAAAATGAAAACCATTACCGGACTACAGTTGTCAAAATGGGCAAAAAACGGTTTTTATATGCTACAAGGCATTTTACCCTGCGATTCGGCCATCATAAATTGGCAAGATCCTGACAATCAAGAAACCGCTCTTCATATAGCAGCTAGAGGAGAATTGCGCATATTAACTCTTGAAACACTCTTGGCAAGCGGAGCAAATCAATTCATAGAAAATCATCATTGGGAACGGCCCGAACATTGGGTCGCATATAGTAGTAAAATTGGCAACAAAAAACGGACATTCTTTGACTTTTACAGAAGAGCTCTGCATACCATATATGATCTACTCATAAAAAAAAAATCACCGCTTTATAAAGATGTTGATCTAAAAAATCCTCGCACATTCCCTACCTACAGCATAACAAAATTACTAGAAGAATTGGCATCTTTGCAAGTGGCAGAAAAAAACACATGTATTGTCTGCTTCAAATGTGAAGATAATTGCATACCATGTCATAAGGATTCTTTATGTCGACCATGTATTGAACAATTTAAAGAAAATACCTGTCCACTCTGCAGAAAAGCTCTTTACAAATTCCGCTGTCTTTCATGTCATACCTCAACAAATCATGGATTTATATGCTACCCAACATATTCTGACAATGGAATTCATTATCTGCACACTCCGTGCAAAAAATGCAACTTCCCTTGGCTCCTTCTGGACCCCGAAAATTGGGACTACTGCAAATAAAAAAAGATCGTTAATGCCCTTGTTTTATGCTACACTAGAACAGTAATATTCTGGTAATTTCTTATATTTCGGTAGCAAAGGGTTTATGGAGAAGGATTTTTTCACGTTTGAAATTATTTATAAATCATCAAAATCACGCGCCCGCGTTGGACGAATCCACACTCCTCATGGCATCATTGACACTCCCGGATTTGTTGCTGTTGGCACTAATGCGACATTAAAAGCAGTCGATTCCGCAACGGTCAACGATCTTGGTCTTCAACTCATGTTTTGCAACACGTACCACCTCATGCTTCACCCAGGAACTGCTCCTATTGCACATGCTGGCGGACTCCATGCTTTCATGAATCGCACTATGCCTATTATTACTGATTCGGGCGGTTTTCAGGTGTTTAGTTTAGCCTACGGCACTGTCGAACAAGAACTTAAAAGCAGTGGCCAAAAAAAGGGTGACAATGCGGTCCTTTCCATTTCAGAAGAAGGAGTATTGTTCAGGTCATATCGTGATGGGGCAAAAATATTACTCACGCCAGAAACATCAGTTCGCGCACAAAAAGACCTTGGCGCCGACATTATTATTCCTTTTGATGAACTACCGCCATATCATATTGACAATAACAAACTTGAAGAATCACTCCATCGGACCCACCGCTGGGAAAAGCGGTCACTTGATGAGCATATAAAAAATCGTGCCAACCAGGCCATGTATGCCGTTGTGCATGGGGGAATAGATAAAAAATTAAGAACTGCCAGCTGCGCCTACTTGTCGCAACTTCCATTTGACGGTTTTGCCATTGGCGGCAGTTTAGGAAAAACTCGAGATCAAATGATAGATATACTTTCTTATGCAATGCCTTTATTGCCTGAAGACAAACCTAATCATTTACTCGGCATTGGCGACCTTGCATCCATAGACCAGTGCATTGGTCTGGGCATTGATACTTTTGACAGCTCTCACCCGACGCGCTGTGCACGGCACGGCCTTTTATTTACTAAGCAGGGAAACGTAAAAATTCTCCATAGTGCCAATAAAATGTGTCTTGAACCCATAGAGCGGGATTGCACCTGTTTTACCTGTCAAAAATATAGTCGCGCCTATTTGCACCATTTATTTAAAGCAAAAGAAATGACCGCCTACAGCCTTGCTTCTATTCACAATCTTCACTTTATGATACAACTTATGACATCATATAGACATGCTATTTTTAACGGAGCTATATAATGCGCACTATTACATCGACAACAAATCCATTGATCATGCTTGTCGCATCACTCCATCACACAAAATATCGCACAAAACATAAACTTTTCATCGCACAAGGTGCACGCACCTGCACAACACTTTTGGATGCAGGCCACGTGGCACACCACATTTTTATTGTGCAAGAACAGATTTTTTGGGCACAACAACATAATGTTGTCCATGATGCACACATTGTCTCTGACGCTGTCATGAAAAAAATAAGTACCACAACAACGCCCAGTGGAATTGTCTGCATATTTCCTCTCCCAGAACCGGTTACTCCAGACATCATGGTTCCCGGCCTTGCTCTTGTCGACATTGCAGATCCTGGCAACATGGGAACATTGATTCGCACCGCAGCAGCACTCAAAACAGCCTCAATTTTTGTCATTGGTGGCACTGATCCCTGGAGCCCAAAAGTAGTGCAAGCTACTGCAGGCACTATTGGCCTTGTTTCTATACAAGAATCAAGCTGGCATGAAGTACAATCGCACACCGCACAAAAAAATATTCCTCTCTATGCATTGGCCGTATCAGGCGGAAAAAGCCCTCGCGCTGTCCCGCTCAGCCACGGTTTATTAGTTCTTGGTAGCGAGGCTCATGGCCTTTCAGATGAAATCGTGCAATCTTGTACTGACACCGTCACATTACCAATGCCTGGCGGTACTGAAAGTTTAAATGCTGCTATCGCAGGATCTATTGCACTGTATTTAGCTCTGGAAAAATAAATTAAAATATCCTTTGATCATTTCCTTCTTGCTTCTATGAAAAGCTTGCTCAGGACGAACGGAGGGAAGGGAATTCTTATTCTTTTCCTAGCATCCTTCGCGGAGCCATTCTGGCGGAGTCGAAGGATAAAATTGCAATAGCTTATAGATTTGTTATCATGTTTTTATGAATCAAAAAACTGATTATCTCTCTTTACCCGCAGCCATTTTAATGAATATCAACATTATTATTGGTGCGGGTGTTTTTATTAATACCGTTCCTCTCGCACAAAAAGCAGGAAGCTGCAGTGCCTTTAGCTATGCCCTTGTTGGCATTATCATGTTTCCCCTTATTTGCGCAATTGCTCAGCTTTTGTATATATTTCCCCGCGGCGGATTTTATACCTATGCGGCACAAACAATGCACCCGGTTGCTGGCTTTGTCAGTGCATGGAGTTATTTTACCGGCAAACTCGCTTCTTGCGCCCTTGCTATTCACATTTTTGTTTTATTTATTCAAAAAATATGTCCTTTTTTACAACAATTTCCGCCCTTTTTGCTTGATGCAGCCATTATTGCATTTTTTTTCTACCTTAATACGTATAATGTAAAAACAGCAGGCCGCGTTCAAATGATATTGTTTGCCGTCAAAATGATGCCTCTTGCATTTGTCATACTCATTGGACCAGCACTATTTTGCGCAGATAATATCATATCACATTGCATCTGGAATGAGCTCCCAAGCACTATTCCTCTTGTTTTCTTTGCGCTCCTTGGATTCGAAGCTTGTTGCTCTGTCAGCAGCCATATTGTCAATGCACAAAAAAATGCTGCGCGCGCCGTCATTATCTCCTATGGATTTGTTATTGCATTATATGTTACCTATCAGTTTCTTTTTTACGCAGCACTCGGCGATACTTTTAATACATTGTCCGATTATCGCTCCGCATTTCCCGCACTGATCGATCGCTTTATGCCAAGCAGCCACTGGACACCTTATATTGAAGCAGTGTTGCACTGTGCAATTGCCTCGTCTGCTTTGAGTGCCGGGTATGGAATTTTGTTTAGTAATATGTGGAATCTGCACACCCTTGCACAAAACGGCCACGTCGTCCGTTCGCACATCTTTAGCACACTCAATGCATACAATATTCCCATTGCATGTCTGGCAGTAGAAACATTATTATGTCTTGTCTATATTGCCATTACGGGAGGACATCAAACATCACTGCAATATATGAGCGTGCTTGGCAGCACTATCGCTTATACTCTCAGCGCATTTGGGCTTTTTGCCTATCACAAACATAATCATCCCCGCTTATATACCTGGACAAGTATTGGCGCAGTCATGAGCTGCATGCTCCTGCTTTCTCTGTGCATGTACAATATCATCACCACTAATCTTGTACCACTCGTGATACTCGGTACCCTCATGGCCACAGGCATCGGCATGTTTTTTTATACTCAAACAAAAAAAAATCAGTAAAAATAATAGAATAGCAGTATTACCGTACCACATATAATGCCGGAGATGGCTGAAAAAACTGTTGTCACCGTTGTCTCATGAAATCCGTTCAGTTCAAAATGGTGATGAATTGGTGCCATTTTAAAAAACCGTTTTTTATATATTTTATATGATGCAATTTGGATGATAACAGAAACAGTTTCTGCGACAAAAATAATTCCCGTCAAAATAAGTAACAATTCTACTTTTTGCAATAATACCATGCAACCAAGTCCAGCCCCCAGTGCAAGTGATCCAACATCACTCATAAAAATACGTGCCGGATATCTATTATAATACAAAAAACCACCCAAAGTGCCGGTAATAATTGCACCTATTATTGCCAGCGATGGATCAGTATATGCACCAATAACGGCATAGACACAAAAATTAGCAAACAATGAACCTGCCGCTAAACCATCAAGCCCGTCAGTCAAATTGACGGCATTGCTACATGCCACCAATATAAACATTCCCCACAGCACAAAAAATGGACCCAGGTCAAAAGACCAGTGCGAAAAAAATGGCACAAAAACCACTGATGAAACTCCCGCATACCGCAAGAACAGAACAACAATAGCTGCAGCAACAATTTGTAATGAAAATTTTTTCCGCGCAGAAATACCCTGCTTATGATAAATTTTACACCAATCATCCCATCCCCCTATACCACTAAACATAAGCATGCATACGAGCACAATCAAAACAGATGAGTACGCAATGGAGCCCCACAATATTGTCGTCAGCACAATAACAAACATAAGAAAAATACCACCCATGGTGGGCGTATTATCTTTTGCTCGATGCGATTGGGGAGTATATTCCCGTGCTTTTGCTCGAAAAAGGCGCTGGGCATATATAATAAAAAAATGGCCAAAAAATAAACTGAGCACAAAAGCTAATATTCCTGCTCCAATATCCGACAGCCATGATGGTACAGAAAAAATCTGGTGATATATCATAATACTCAATAGTGTAGCTAAAGTACGAACATGAGACAAATCAAACCTGAAATTTTGACTTTAGAAAACAATTAAATACAAAATGAAATTTTTACCGTCCCTCGTTTTGACATATGCCCCGAAGCTGTCTAGACTGAGGATGAACCATGGTATTATATACACAGGTAACCTAATTACATAGATATTCAAGGAGTTTTAAAATGTATAAAATTCGCCCTTTTAGCCTCGCACTCATCAGCAGTACATTATTAGCAACATCTTTTATACCACTCAGCGCGACATCAAATATTGAAAATTTTAACACCCTTATTGTCTTTGTTCAACAAGTTAATAGTAGTTTTATCGAAGTTCTTGTCAAGGGATCACACCAAGGATTCAATCACATGGTACAACTCCCACTACCAACACCGGAAGCAACACGCAATGCCAATGATGTTACACAAGAACTTATTCGCACCTTTGAACGCTTAAATACTATATTCGCCGCAATCAAATACGTTTTTAATCAATATATAAATGCAGGACCACAACAAGCAAGCAATATGGTTTGTGCACTCAAGCAAAGCTGCGGTGGAGATTTGAAAATCCTTTTTGAAGAATTTATAAAAGCAGTTGCGCGTATTAGAGCACTCGCTGAAATTCAGGGCGAAACTGAGCTTGTTCGCATCATAGATACTTTTGCACAAGAATTGGGTAGTATTAAACGTTTCTGGGATAAACAGGATGATCGACAGCTGCTGACAAAACTTGTCCGTGCAATGGGTAAGCGATAAATCTTGCACAAAGATACCGTTTTTTGTATCATGAATGAGTAAATAGTTGATAAACGCGCATAGAATTTTCTGTGCGCGTTTTGTATTTTTCGTTTTTATCTACTGTAATAACCTATGAATACGTATTACGATTGCGATGTTATTGTTGTCGGTGGCGGCCATGCAGGCATAGAAGCTGCGCATGCCGCGAGTCGCATGGGATCTCGTACTATTCTTATTACCTTGCACATCAATAAAATTGGCCACATGCCCTGCAATCCGGCCGTTGGCGGTATTGGCAAGGGCCACATAGTTTATGAAATTAGTGCGCTCGGCGGTCTCATGCCAAAGTTATGTACCAAAACATATTTACAAGCACGGATGCTCAACACCCGTAAAGGGCCTGCTGTCCAGGGACTGCGCCTCCAAATAGACAAATTTGCATATAGCTCCTTGAGCCAACAACTTCTTTTTCAAACACACAATCTCACGATTCTTGCAGGAACTGTTGATGAAATTATTGTCGACAATAATTGTGTCAGAGGCGTACGCCTTGCTGATGGTACCATTATAACCGCGCGTTCTGCTGTCATTACCACCGGCACTTTTTTGCAAGGTCTTATTCACATAGGCGATGTTACCTACGCTGCAGGACGACGCGACGAAGAAGCAGTTACTGGCCTTTCCACGTTTTTACGCAAAATCGGTCTTCAGCTCGGCCGCTTGAAAACAGGAACACCGCCACGCTTGCTCCGCTCAAGTTTAGATTTTGAAAAAATGGAATATCAAGAAGCAGACAATTTGACCCATTTATTTGAGTTTTATCCTCACACTTCAGAGCACAAAAAACCGTGCTATATGACGTACACAAATGAAAAAACACATGCCATTATTAAAAAAAATCTCTACCGTTCTGCCATGTACAGCGGTGCAATACAAGGTATAGGTCCTCGCTATTGTCCTTCAATAGAAGATAAAATCGGACGGTTCCCTGACAAAACGTCACATCATGTTTTTGTCGAACCTGAAGGAGAGCATTCCCATGAAGTGTATCCAAATGGTATTTCAACATCGCTCCCCTATGAAGTACAAGAAGCGTATGTGCGTACCATTGTCGGCTTTGAAAATGCAATTATCACCAAGGCGGGCTATGCGGTCGAATATGATTTTGTCCTTCCTCATCAGTTGTACCATTCATTGCAAGTCAAAACAGTGAAAGGTCTTTTTTTGGCCGGCCAAATTAATGGCACGACCGGATATGAAGAAGCAGCAGGGCAAGGCATTGTTGCCGGTATCAATGCACATTTACAAGCACATGGCAAAGACCCGTTTATTCTTGACCGCACAGAAAGTTACATTGGTGTCATGATCGATGACCTGGTGACCATGAGTGTTGATGAACCATACCGCATGTTTACCTCTCGCGCAGAACGGCGGTTATTACTTCGGCAAGATAACGCATTTTTGCGCCTCACTGATCGCGCATATCAGCTTGGCCTCATTGATCAAAATTTGTACCATGATTTTACCCAAGAAAAACAGATTATCAATGACTGCTTACGCGATTTAAAACAGGGTAAAAATAATCATGATATTCTTCGCCTGCTGGGACAAGAATCGTACGATAAAAATCTGCTCCGCACGCATGTGCCAGCAACCATATCAGATCGCGCATTATGCACCGTTCAAGCAGAGCTTATGTATGAACCATATATTGCACGAGAGCAACAAGAAGTAAAAAAAATGGAGCAGTACAAAAAATTGCATATCCCTGATAACTTCATATACCTTGATATGTCAGGCCTGTCCAAGGAATTACAACAAAAATTGGACAAACATCGCCCGCACTCAATTGCTCAAGCAGCGCTCATTCCGGGAATGACGCCAGCAGCACTTTCCCTCCTTATTTTCAAAATCAGAAAAAGCGCGTAAACTTGGTGTAAGAAGTATCACCACTCACAAAAAAGGAAACGGCATGAAAATTTTCTACACATGTTCTATTTTACTTTCTCTTGGCGGATTGCACGGTGCAGAACAAAAAACTCAAATTCTTGTACCCGCACCTGGTCACAATGGCAGCACACAATCTCTACAAACATATAAAATTCTGGAGACCAGTGATAAGGCAAAGCTTCATTCTGATGTAAAAACAAATAACATAAAAGCCGTCACCTTATTTATGCAACAAAATCCTCAAAAAAAAATTGCCCTTCTTTGGTACGGCATTCAGCAGCCTGCCACTACCGAAAAAATGATATCTCTCCTCATTAAAACAAATAAAGGCTCTAATCTTGACATCAAAGATCCAGAGGATAACAATAATACTGCGCTCCATAAAGCAACCTTCATTGATCCATATGAGTGTAATAATACCATACTCAAAGCAATCATTACTCGCAAAGCTTTTATTATCAAGAACCTTATTGCCGCACAATGTGCGCAGCAAAAATTAAACAATAAAGATGAATACCCCATCACCATCGCACTAAGCAGAAAAAACAATCTTACACTTGTTAAACTTTTATACACAGAGAACCCATATCTACAACTGCGTGCATCTGAACTAAAGCTCATTAAAGAAAATGATTATTCAAAACTAATTCCCAAGCCCGAAATATTAAATTATGAAGATCCTCGAAACGGTGGCAAAACTCTATTACATAAAAAAGCAGCTGCAGACGAGTACAATGACACGGCACCCATTGTGGAAAAACTCTGCCAAATTGATGGCATTGATGCTTCATGCAAAGATGCCCTCAACCATACACCTCTCGGTATTGCCCTTAGACAACCAATTGCTTACACTAAGAATCCACTCAAAGTAGCTCAGATTCTTATATCTCATGATCCCAACAAAACTGCACCATATTTAGGACCGTGGGCGAAACGAGGTTTTTATTTCAATGAAAAAGTTTTACCTTTTGATGCAACACAATTGAATGCAAAAAATAAAAATGGCAATGGAGCCCTTCATCTGGCAGTTATGGGAAATCATGAGAACACTGTTATGACTCTGATAGCAAGCGGCGCTCATCCATTTTTATTAAACAATGAAAAGAAAAGGCCTGCCAGTTTAGAGGCTAATCTTGGCCTTCAAAGATCTATTTTTTACTATCAAAAAAGTCTCGGTGAGCTATATACAATGCTCAAAAAAAGCAGTATATCCTCCACTTATAAAGACATTGATCTTTATAAGCCTGAAACATGGCCAATCTCTGATATAAGCATTCTTATGCAAGATGCCGCTTGGAAAAAAGAGTGCCTGACATGCAAACAAAATCGTGGCGACTATATTGTATGTCATGATAAAGCCCTTTGTTCTCAGTGTTTAGAAAAATTAGAAAAATCTTTTTTTGGACGAAACTGTCCACAATGTACAAAACACCCCATGAACAACATCAACAAATATATCTGTCCTGCATGCCGCAACTGTGAACGCTTTTGTTGGTACTGTGCAGAAGGTAAACTTCGTCCATATTCTGTATGTTTTCTCCCAATAGCGTGTTCAAAATGTAAATTTTCTTGGCAACTATACACAGGCTTATAAAAGATAGACCGCATCATAATTGTTCGGTAAAGAAAAATTTTCAAAATCAAAAAAAGCGCGTAAACTTAGTGTAAGAAGTATCACTACTCACAAAAAAGGAGACGGTATGAAAATTTTCTACACATGTTCTATTGTATTTTCTCTTGGCATAATACAGGGAGCAGAAAAAGGAGAAGATAGGCCCCTGTTTCTGGTTGATCAAAAAACAGGAAATACTATTTTGCATCAAGCATGTGAAACTGCCGCTAAAACAAAAAACACCAATGTCATCCTCAGTCTTCTCACAGAGCACAAAAAAGATGGTACTTTACAAGAAATTCTTTCTAAAAAAAATACCAAAGAGCTTACACCGGTTGATGTAAGTATACAAGAACAGTATTATCCTTCAGTGCAGCTGTTTATTGAAAATAGTGGTATCCCAAAAATCGAATTTCTGTGGCTTGGCATAAAACATAATGCCATAAAAATAATACAAAATCTCATTGTTGTAAATAAAAGTAATCTTGATATGCCTGACAAAAATGATTTTGGCAATACAGCAGTTCATAAAGCCGCCATGGCAAAACAAGAAAAAACCATCAAAAAACTTATTTCAGCAGGATGTGCCCTCCAAAAACTCAATACAAATAATGAGTATCCCATTACCATTGCTCTGATGAATAATGATGTGGAAATTTTTAAACTTTTATGTTTACGAACACCCCAATTTGAGCCTTTTATACAGTTTCGACAAAAAGAATTAAAGCTTTTTGAGATCAATACAGAATTTGGGAAAACAGCACTAAAGCCCGAACTGCTCAACTGTCGCGATCCTCAAGATCATAAGTTAACCGTACTCCACAAAGCAATTGAACAACAATACCCTTTTAATTCAAAATTAATGTCACCAACAGAATATGCCATCTCCAACAAAATGGCTGATTATGCCAGCATTATCACAAAACTTTGTAATATCGATGGTATTGACCTCACACTCACCGATGATCAAAACAGAACACCTCTTGATCTGTCACTTTCAAAAAAAATTAGCAAGGAGATGAACCGCATCGTAGAAATACTTATGTTCAAAACACCAAAATCACATATTAGCGGGCAACAACTAATCGCTTGGGCAAAAGGTAGTTTTTATTTGACAGGAAAAATATTGCCCTGCGATGAAGAGATAATCAATTTTGCTGATGAACATGGCAACACTGCGCTCCATTATGCAATGTGGTTTCTAGGTAGAGGATCCATTGAAACACTGATTGCAAGTGGTGCAAATCCCTATAAAATGAACAAAAGAAACATTTTACCAGAGAATATTATTCCTTTAAATACCATATTCAATCGTGAATTCTTCAGAAGCCTATTGTATATATATAAAATGGCAATAACACTGGCATATGAGGACCTAAAAAATGAAAACCATGAATTTATTAAAGATGTTGATCTCAGCAATCCAGCTAAACTGCCAACGTATGTGCTCACAGAACTGCTGAAAAAATTAAAACAGGATCCAGATACTGCACGTAGTTGCCTGTGTTCTGAACAAACTATGTACGTTTCTCGAAACCGTAACCAAAATGCCGAAAATCATAGTTTTACATGTCTTTGCTGTCACACAGAAGCGCGGAATGAACAGGTTATACAACACATAGATACCAATCCAATATTTGTTTCTAAACCCTGCGCAAAATGCAAATTTCCATGGCTCTTATGGAGTGCTTGATAGAAAAACAGAAAAGGAGTTCTCATGAAAAATTTTTACGTCTTTCTTTATCTTTTTTCATCATTACCTTCTTACATGACAGAAAAACAAATGCAAATTTTGGGCCAACTGCCCAGCCATAGTAGCAAGACACAATATTATCTGGACAATGCTGACTTTTCACAACTACAGTCTGCTTTCAAAACAAATGACATTTCCGCCATCACCACATTTATTCACCAACACCAACAAAAAAAATTGCCCTCCTATGGTATGGCATTCAGCAGCCTGCTGTCAGCAATACAATGATATCTTTGCTCATTAAAACAAGTCAAGATCATATTGACAGCAAAGACTCAAAGGATAATGACAACACTGCACTGCATAAAGCAGTCATTGCCCGTCAAATTTATACCATCAAGAAACTTATTGCCGCCAATTGCGCGCAACAAAAACTAAACAGCAAACAAGAATACCCTATCACCATCGCACTGAGCACAAAAGATAATCATGACATTATTCAGCTTTTTTATAAAAATAATCCGTACCCCTACATACAACTGCGCAAATCTGATGCGCAACTTATTGAAGATAATGGTTATTCTAAATTAGATCTCTTTCGAAACTAGCTTTTTAGTTAAATTTTGAGTACGATAGCTATCTCTGAGGAGAGGCTATGAAGTACGAAAAGATCCAAAATTTAAGTAACACAAATTTTAGACGCCTAACCGGTGTTATGCGTCCTGTATTTAATAAAATGGTTTTTATTTTAAAAGAGGCTAATCAAAAAAAGAAGAGCAGAGGTGGCAGAAAAAATAAACTTTGTATAGAAGACCAATTATTAATAACTTTGGAATATTTGAGAGAGTATCGGACTTATTTTCATATAAGTCAGAGTTATGGAGTAAGCGAAAGTAGCGCTTTTAAAACAGTAAAATGGGTGGAGGATACTTTGATAAAACATCCTGATTTTGCACTCCCTGGAAGAAAGGAGCTTGTCAAAAGCGATACTGAATATGAAACAATTTTGATTGATGTTACAGAATCACCAATTGAACGTCCAAAAAAAAACAAAGACGATTTTATTCAGGCAAGAAAAAACGACATACAATAAAAAGTCAGGTTGTTGTTGACAAAAAATCCAAAAAAATTATTTGTACAGCTTTTTCAAACGGAAAACGTCATGATTTTCGCCTATATAAAGAATCTAAAACACATATTCATCCTGATATAAATGCCATCACTGATTCAGGCTATCAAGGTCTCCAAAAATTACATAGGAAAACACAAATGCCCAAAAAAAGATCTAAAAAAATCCATTAACACCGCAAGATAAAATGCTCAATCGAAAATTATCAAGTGATAGAGTACTTAATGAAAATGTAATAGGTATGATAAAACGTTTTAAGATAACCTCAGATCGTTACAGAAATCGTCGCAAACGCTTTGGTTTACGTTTTAATCTTATTGCTGGTATTTATAACATGGAGCTTGTATCATGAGTTGTTTCGAAAGAGATCTATTGATTCCTAAACCGGAAATATTGAATTATCAAGATCCTGACGATAAAAACAGAACCGTACTCCATAAAGCCATTTATAGAAAGTATGGCAAACGTTTTACTTTTGCCGAAACTATTGTAGAAAAACTTTGTCAAATCGATGATATTGATGTTTTATGTAAAGACTCTGAAAACTACACTCCTCTTGATCTTGCTCTTGAAGACTGGCAACTTAATATCTATGAGGAATATAAAGCTCAACACAAAATAGTCCAATCGCTTATATTAAAAATTTCTAATATCGGTGAAAAAATTACTGAAAAACAGTTACAAAAATGGGCAGAAAGAGGATTTTATTTGTCCGAAAAAATATTACCTCTTGATGAAAAAACATTAAATTCAAAAAATTCATATGGCAATACTGCACTTCATTTGGCAGCCCTGAACAATTGGGAAAGAACTACCTTAACCCTGATAGCAAGTGGCGTAAATCCGTTTCTATTAAACAACAAACTAGATAGGCCTGGGAATCAAGATACATACAAGACATTACTCCGATATCTTGCTGCCTATAGACAGAGTCTTATTGATCTTCATGTAGAAAATCAAAAAAATCAGTTATCTTCTGTCTATAAGAACATTGATCTAAGCAAACCTGATACATGGCCTACATGCAATATCAGCACCCTCATAGAAGATATTACTTGGAAAAAACAATGTTCTCAGTGTAAAAAAGAACGTGGCGATTATATTATGTGTCATGACAAACCTTTTTGTTCTGGATGCGTAAAAATAGAAAAACCTTTTTTCCCAAGAATCTCCAGAATAAATTGTCCTGACTGCACCAAGCGCTCATATGATAAATATGATAGTTACATCTGTCCAGCATGCATGGAGCATGTAAATATTGCGTGGTGCTGCGAAAAAAAAGCATGTTGTCCTCTTTCCAGAGATTTTCTTCCAATAGCATGTACACTCTGTAATTTTCCTTGGCAATTATATGAAGATACTGAAAAATGTACATTTAACAACTTCACATAACATAATAATTGGAAATGATCATTTGTCCTTTACCTTTTTTTACAAAAACTGTGGTATAGTAATACATGAAAATTATGCGCGTATTACTATATTAATGAGGAAGACATATGCGATACCAACTATTTCACCTCTATGGCCCTTTTGCAATTCACAGCTATGGATTATGTATCGCGCTTGCACTCCTCATTTTTACCATACTTATTCAGCGGCACCCTGTTTTTAAAAAGTTGCAGCTGCAAAACTCTTTTTTTTCTATTGCTACTGTTGGCATTATTACCGGTATTGCTGGTGGACGCGTACTCCATATTATTACTGAAACCGATGATCTTTTTAATTATCGCTACTGGTTTTCTTGGTGGGAAGGAGGATATTCCATTTTGGGTACTATCCTTGCACTTTTTTTTGTGCTTCCCCTTTATTTGAAGCATGTAAAAGTTCCTGTCATACCTTTTTTTGATCTTGTTGCAGTGTATGCTCCTTTGTTGCAAGCAATTTCTCGCGTTGGCTGTTTTTTTGCTGGCTGCTGCCACGGAATACCGACTGATGTTGTGTGGGCCGTGCAGTATACTGATCCATTGTCTATGGCACCGCAGTATATTTTTATGCACCCCACGCAGCTCTATAGTGCAGCTGCATTGATGAGCATGTTTTTATTTCTCTTTTACTATCTGCAGCATAAAGTCCGCTATACCGGGCAACTGGTGTCAGTGTATCTTATTTTGGAAGGAACCGAGCGATTTATTATCGATTTTTGGCGTGCACAGCGGCCCATGATGGGCACTCTTTTTTCTGCAGATCAGTGCGTTGCTGCAGGAATAATACTTCTGGGATGGACAATGTTGTGGTATAGTATGTATTGGAAAAAACAACAAACATTATTTTATCTGTCCAATGAGTAATGCCCCCACCATTTTTACATACATACGCTCACAAGTCTCTATTCTTGATGTTGTCAAAGAATATGTGACCCTCAAAAAAGGCGGCCTTTACTGGAAAAGCCGCTGCCCTTTTCATGATGAAAAAACAGCATCATTTACCATCAGCCCCCATCGAGAAATTTTTTACTGTTTTGGGTGTCATGTTAGTGGTGACAGCATTGCATTCATTGCAAAAATAGAAAACTGTTCTCAAATTGAAGCTGCACAACAAATCATAGAACGATTCGGCATTAATCTTCCCGATACATTATCCATGACACCAGCGGCTGACAAAGAAAAGGAAAAAGTATATTATGAGGTATGCAAACATATCGCACTGTGGTGTCATACCCAGGCAAAAAAAAGTAGTGAGGCTATGCAGTATCTTTATAAACGGGGATGCTCTGATGACAATATTGCCCGATTTCTTATCGGTTACTTTCCGGGAGGCTTGCGTGCCATACAAATTTTGCTGAAAGACATGCAAAAAGAAAATTTTCTTCCCCATGATGTTTTGCAATCAAATGTTGTCCAAGAAGGAAAAGCAGTTCTTTATTCCCCCTTTGAAGATCGCATTATATTTCCCATTAAAGACCAACTGGGACGTTTTTGCGGTTTTGGCGGCCGAGTTTTTAAAGAAGAAGATACCCGACCAAAATATTACAACTCGCGTGAAAATGAATATTTTAGTAAAGGATCTTTGCTGTTTGGTCTTGATATTGCAAAAAAAGCAATTCAAGAAAAAGGGATGGTATTTCTTGTTGAAGGGTATACTGACTGCATCGCCATGGTCCACTACGGCTATCATAATACTGTCGCCACCTTGGGCACCGCATGCACGCTTGCTCATCTAAAACAGGTTGCCCGTTATGCCCACACACTCTATATTGTTTATGATGCTGATAATGCCGGTGTACAAGCAGTCCTGCGCATTGTTCACCTGTGTTGGCAGACCAATATGGAGCTTTTTGTCGTAACATTGCCCAATAAACAAGATCCAGCATCACTCCAAACCCAAGGTCAGGATATAAAGCAATATATTAATAATGCCCGAGATATTTTTACCTTTTTTGTCGACCAGCTCAGCAGCAAAGGATCTGAAACATTGTCGCACAAAGTGGATATTGTGCAAAAAATATTACAGGTTATAAAAACAATATCAGAGCCCTTAAAACAAGAATTGTTACTACAAAAAACTGCCCAAAATTTCCAAATTTCTTATAAAGCCCTTAAACAAGCACTCTACAAAATCCCCCGCCCTCAGGCAACCTCTGCACAAGATCAGCCTTCAGACCCAAAATCAGCGCACGTTTCTGAAATTTCTTCATATTCTATGCTAGAAAAAAAACTTTTTTGTGCTATAATAAATAACATATCATGGTGTACGAAAAAAAATGTCAATTATATAATAGATTATTTACCAGGGCCCCTCAAAACAGTCCTTGAACAGTTGAGAACTATGTATCAAACTAATGCGAATCTTAACTTTATTACGTTTTTTGATGCTCTTGCTGATCATGAGCGACAGTATGTCAGTGCCCTCCTTCTTGAACAAGAAGAGCAGGTAGATGATGCATCTTTTGACCAGCTGCTTGTACAGTTTCAAAAAAAGCAGTGGAAAAGCATCGTACGCGTTATACAAAAACAACTGGCAAACGCTCAACGCGAAGGAAATACAGAAAAAGTGGACAAAATAGTACATGATTTTATGACCCTTAAAGAAAAATTATTAACCTAAAAAGGCTCCACTAAAATAGGTGGAAAAAATCAAGGATATTCCTTATGGTTAAAAAAACGAAAAAAATAACTGCTGTTGAAGACGTCAAAAATACTGCCGAACAACATTGGAAATCTCTGGCAGAAGAACTTATTGAACAAGGCAAGCAAGAAGGCATTGTAACGTACGAAGAAATTATCGAATTCAGCGAAAAAAATGCCTTATCAGAAAAAGATACTGAAGAACTTATTGCACTTTTAGAGAAAAAAAATATTGAACTTATTGCACAAGAAGAACTAGACAATAATGCCAATATTCTTGAACCAAAAGATGAAGAAGGTCAAGCTCCTGATTTAAAAACAACACTCACTGAATCTTTTGATGATGATTATGAAGAAGACAAAGAACAAGACGTTGATGAAGAAGAAAAAGAAGAGTACGTCTCTTCCCATTCCCAAATTACTGATAGCGTCAAATCATACCTCCGCGATATCGGCAAAATTCCGCTGCTGAACAAAAAAACAGAAACCGCCATTGCAAAACAGATTTCTGACAGCAAACGAGATGCCATCGACGCTATTTCACGGTTTCCGGTTCTTCATAAAGAGTTCATTTCTATTGGCGAGCGCCTTGAAAAAAATACGACTCATTTAAAGGATATCATACAGTTTTCTGAATTTGATGAAGATAATTTGCCAATGGTTGAGCAAGAAAAAAAACATATTCTTTCAACTATTGAGACCATTAGAAATCTCATTGAAAATGAAGAAAAGATTTACCATTTTTACCGCAGCAAGCTTGATGATCCAAAAAGCAAAGAAGAGATGCTTGCAAAAGTACGGCAAAACAAAGAAGAAATCGGCCAAACCATCCGATCCATTAAATTTTCCAACAAGCTTATCAAAAAGTTCGCTTCTCGCCTTGAAAAATACGTAAAAAAAATTCAAGAAAAAGAAGAACTCGTCACATTATGTAAAGAAAAACTTGATGGGTATCAGTCAATAAAGCAGTTATCTGATGATCAAAAAGCAGAAGTAGCTGAGCTTGAAAGCACTATTCGCGCAAGTGCTAAAGCAATCAAAAAGATGGAAGTCGAGACAGGAATCCCTAAAAAACAGATATTCTCTTACTACAATCAGCTTGTCATCAGCCTAAAAAACGATAAAAAAGTAAAAGATGATCTTGCTAAAGCAAACCTCCGTCTTGTAGTAAACTTGGCAAAAAAATACGTCAATCGTGGGCTCCATTTTCTCGATCTTATCCAAGAAGGAAATATTGGGCTCATGAAAGCGGTTGAAAAGTTTGAATTTGAGCGAGGATTTAAATTTTCCACCTATGCCACCTGGTGGATCCGCCAAGCAATTACCCGTGCCATCGCTGATCAGTCACGAACAATTCGCGTACCCGTGCACATGGTCGAAACACTCAATAAAATTAATAAAATCAAACGCACCTTTGTCCAAGAACATGGCCGTGAACCAACTTATGAAGAACTTGCCTCTGAGCTAAAACTTGATGAAGATAAAGTAGAAAATATCATCAAAATATCAAAAGATCCCGTATCACTCGAAACTCCCGTGGGCAACAGTGAAGATGCACATATCAAAGATTTTATTGAAAATGAAAACGAATTTTCTCCCGCAGATACGGTAGCAAATTCTGATTTAAAAGAACAAGTTCGCGAAGTCCTTAAATCACTCACACCGCGAGAAGAAAAAGTGCTTAAGATGCGTTTTGGCATCGATGTTGCCTCAGAACACACACTTGAAGAAGTGGGTAAAGATTTTTCTGTCACCCGTGAACGAATTCGTCAAATTGAAGTAAAAGCGCTCAGAAAACTTCGCCACCCATCACGAAGTAAAAAGCTTTTGGCATTTTTTGCTAAAGATTTGGATATAAAAGATTTGGAAGAAAATCCAGAGCTGTTGGATCAGTTAGAAGATGAGAATTTTCCTATTAATGATGAGGGCGATGAGGAATAAACACTGAGAAGATAAAGTTACATATCAGCATGTCTATCGACATTCATGAGTTGCTTAATTGGACCAAATAGAGAGACATCAAGTTTTGGCCTTATACACAGCGCCTTTATTTTGTCTTCCTTATTTTTTAATTTTTGCGTCCGTGGATCATTCTGGACATTATAGACTTCCAGCAACTCTCCCTTATAATCTTTGTATTGAGCAGCTGTATGTTCATGCAATGTCAATCTTTCTTGAAAATATGGTCCATAGTTACCATACTCACCCTGATATGCCCAGTGTTGCATATATCGCGGATGATAATAGGGAAGTGATGATCCGTAAGGGTGAGGAACCTTGCATAATATCCAATTTTGTTTAATCAAGAAATCAAAATGTCGATGACATGCTATGATACATTGCGCCTCAAGCCAATCACATTGTCGAGGTCCTTCTCGTCGTTTATTATTGAGTCTTGGATCATTAAAATGAACACCAAGACTTTTCTTCTTTGTCATCTTAATTCTATAGTATGGAGGATTGCTATTAGAAGATATGCTAACACACCGAAAGAATCTAAAAATACGTACAATATCTCGCTCTGTCACTGCTGACATAGAAAAATTTTTGATTGTTTCAAGTAATTTTATAAAATAAACGTTCTCTTGAGCAATTTTGCTCATACACTGGTCAAAAACTCCTTTTCTATATTTAATCCATAATCGTAATTTCTTGCCACGAAGTAATTCTGTGCACTTTTGACAATATGCATTAATATCTGCTTGTACAAAATCAGTTTCTCGAATAGCCTGTTCAATATATTTCAGATGTTTTTCTGCTATGGGAATGAGTATTTTATTATCTGTTGCATCTATCTGTTCTTGAGAAAATGCAAAATAGCCTCGCGATGGTCCATCATTTTTTTCCCGCAACCACCAGGGAATGGTTCCTATTTCCTCTTCATTATTAAAGCCAGGATACACTCCAGCATTATGGTCAATGGAACAATTTTTTTCCCCTTTCCATCGTGCTGCATAAAGAGGCTTGAAACTCACAGAAACTGCTACAAGAAATACAAAAAGGTGCATACTTTCTCTCCTTTTTCTATACTATCACCATAGCACGGTTATTTGCTTGTATAACAAGATATGCACATGCTTGGACAAAGTCAAATCCGCATTCGTTCTTTTTTATTTTTCGTCCTTGCAAAAATATACTTTCCTGTGATAGAGTAGCTCTATATTTTATTGGAACTGTTCCCTTGAAAAAAAGGAAAAACTATGACACTACTTCGCCCAATGAATTTGTCTCTTGTATTAATGGCCATCAATACCTGCACCACATGTCCAACACTTCTTTCTACGTTGGATAATGTTGAAAAACCAGTTTTCATACAAGAAGCATTATTTACCCCGTTGGAAATAGAAGAAGTATCATACTGCGTTGTCCATCATAAAAAAAACCCTAATGTCAAGCAAGAAAATCAGCCTACACAACCAAAACCGTTGTTTGAAGATGAGTCAACACAAGTTGTGCTTTCCAATTTTGCCCATGTTGTTAGCCATTTTTTTAACATAGTTGCCAACCCTCATAATCCAGAAAATGTATGTGATAGCGTAAAAGAAATGCTCTGTGGCATGGTCAATATTGCCAAAGAAGCGGTTAAAAATGGTGATATAGATTTGAATGATGATGATATTGATGAAGAACAGCTGCTCCGTTATGCTCGTGCACTGAGCATAAAACTTGAAGAACCAGTCACCAGATTTGTCCTAAATAAATCTGCAGAGTTCGCAGAGCTCCATGATGAATACTCATTATTATAGCATAGAACAGTTGCAATTGCCGATTTTTATTTTGTGTCCTCTTTTTAAAAATGTTTCCCTCCCCCGTTCATCCTGAGCGAAGCCTTTTGAGGCGCAGTCGAAGGATCCGGAGTTAAACCCCAAAAAATCTTGTTGGCTTCATTAAAATTTATTTTTATTTTGAATATCAAAAATTAGTTGTCTTCAAAATCTTACTTTGAATCCTTCGACCCTTCCCTTCGATGCGCTTCTATGAGAAGCTTACTCAGGACAGGCTTCAGCTCAGGCCAGGCTCTTGCTCAGGACGAACGAGGGGAGGAAAGAAAATTTTTTATCCCCTGTAATGCATATGATTTAAAATAAGAGCTATTTCTTCACCGCATATGTTCTGCCAGGGTTCTCCAATTTTAATGTATGGCGGATTTGTTTCAGACCAATAACCATTTTTTTTTCCACGCAACCATCTGAAAACACGTAATATATCACGATCTGTCAACACTTTTTTGCCTTTTAAAGATTCAAGATACAATTTTTCTTTGTCGATATTAAAAATCAGTTTTTGCAAAATGGTTATTGGATTACTATCGATGCGTTTATGGCCGCTATGGACTTGATCATAATGTGCCCAACGCGCTAATGCTTTTTTGTTACCTTTTTCAATACCATCAAGAAGATTTTTCACCTGCAGATACTCTTCTTCAAGCTCTCTTAATGCCTGACTGACATATTCATCAACCCGTTTTGACTCTACCGCTTTTTTATTGTCGGTGCAGGATACTATATGCGCATCAGAAAGTATAAATATTCGACAAATACCTGCAGATATTCCGTTCTGCTTTATCAACCACCATGATATCGTTCCCTCTGCTTCTTTGAAGTCGCTAAAGCAATGAATTGGACTTATAAATTGTGTGCAAAGCAGTACAGAAAACAACAGATTAAAAATTTTAAAAATTCCTGGCATACATCCCTCGCCATACTTTTGAATACCGTACTATTTACCATAATTATACCATATTTAAAAAAATAATGGAGAAAAATCAGGGAATTTCTATAAAATTTTTTCTATTTGGATTTTCCAAACTGCGTCTTCTATAACGGAGGCAACGTGTATAAAGCCTCTAATCTCTGTTTCTCTGTCACCTCTTCTTTTAATGCTGCCGCCCGTTTTTTTAACGCTTTCACTCGAGAATCGGCCTCAATATTATAATATTTTAAAAGCTCATTCCCTTCCGCCACTTCACGAAAAACAGGACCATACTCTCTTTTATACTGCTCATGTGTGCAATATTTTGGAATATACCACGGCATTGGCTCCCCATCAGGATGAGGAGTGCACCGAATCCAGTGATTTGCCATAAAAGTATTATAGGTTTTATGACTTTCTATAATTTTTCTCAACGTATAGTTTATAATGGGCTTTAATGTATCAGTTCTCTGTTCATCCGTCATGACAATCTTATATATAGGCCAGTTTCCAGAACGAATCTCACTTTGATATCCTCGTAACCACCGCGTAAATCGCACGACATCGCGCTCTGTCACTACTGGTTCTCGACTCTTTATTTGTTCTTCATAGAGCTTGGAAAGATATTCATATTCTTGCTCAATTTTTTGTGCATAAATTTTCTGTAAAGATTCTGACTTAACAATGTGCGGCAATTTTGCACTCATCGTACAAATTTCTGCGGTCGCTTGTTTTAAATATGCTAAATGTGATCGATGAATTTCAATTTTAATAGTATTGTCAGTCGCAGATTCTTGGACACTTGGATATAAAAAAGGACGTGCATATTTGTCATGAGAAAAATTTATATAATAGTCCTGCAAAAAACCAGTTAAAGTCTCTTTTGGTTCCTCATATTGGTCATTGAGAGGACACCTTTTATTTGGCAATAATGAACACATCAACTGAGTACATGAAACCAAAACGATCATCAGAAAAAAATGAATCATACAAAACTCCTAATTTGGGCACCTGTTTTTAACAGAAAAATATAATCACAACAAATCTGCATAATCATTATTATGCACCAGCTGTTTAAGCGGGACAGAGTAATCGATATCTGGCCTTTTACATAATGCCATTATTTTATCTTTTTTTTCTTTTAAACCGTACGTTCGCGGATCTTCATCAATTTTATAAATATCTATAAGTTCCCCCATATAATCTTTTTCTTTAGTACATCGATCTTTTTCTCCCCAAGACAATCTTTCCTGAAAATACGGTCCATATTTACCAGAACCTCCTTGATACTGCCATTCTGATATATATCGCGGATGATACCATGGCAATACCGCTCCATCGGGATGAGTTGGATTGCAAGAAATCCAGTTTCTTGCGATCCAACTACGAAAATCTTGATGACAACTTATAATACACCGCGCTTCAGTCCAATCGCAGTCTTCAAAGGCCTCATACTTCGGGTTCCCTGGCAAAAAGTCGAGACTTTTAATTTTTGTCATCATAATTGAATATCGTGGAGGATTGCAGCAAAACTGCCCTTTGCTTTTTTTTAAAAATAAAAAAATACGTAAGAAATCCTGTTCAGTTATCCCTGGCAAAGAAGAATTTTGCAGAGCATTAAGCACCGTTAAAAAATAAACCTTTTCTCGGGCAACATTTTCCTTACATTTTTCAAAACTTCCCTTGTCTGCCTTGTCTGTGTCAGATAAATCTTCACAAAATGTATCAATAGATTTTTGTACCCGATCGGTTTCAAAAATAGCCTGCTCGATGTATTTGAAATATTCTTTTTTGACTGGTATGGGTATTTTATTATCTGTTGCTTTTATTTGATCGGGAGAAAAAATAAAATAATCCCGATCATTTTTTCCTTCCACAATCTTCCACCATGCTACTACCCCCGGCTCTGTATAAAAAACTTCTGCAATATGAGACTCAAAATTGATATCACGAGAACTTGTCCCCTTAAACCACACTGCATGTAAAAATGGTACACAAAATAATAAAACTGAAAAATACAAAGATTTGCTCATCTTCTTCCCTTTTTTGGAGGAGAGGGAGGGATTCGAACCCTCGATTCCGATCACTCGGAATAACGGTTTTCAAGACCGCCGCAATCGACCACTCTGCCACCTCTCCAAAAACACTAAAAAATAATAGCCTTTTCATGGTACCACAAGTATAATGAAAAGCAATGAATAATACGCACTTTTTATAGGCTATAACACCATGAAATACCCCTCCCTTTTATTATCAGTTGCACTCACCATGCTACCGCTCATGGCAGCGGAAAAAGATGCTGCAAAGACGCCCGCTGAGATTCCTCCTTCCCTTCAAATTCTTGCTTTGCAGGCCATTGAATCCGATTTTTGCACCGCTATTCCTTCCTTTGCACAATTAAGCCGCACAGACCATGTAATACAAAAACAAATCGCTTCTCTGATTGAGCACAATAGGGGCCTGCCAAAACCAAAACGAATGTTTTTTGCAAAAGAGGTAAGAAACTTTACAAATCTTTCTACCGAAAAATATAAAAAGTCACGTGCTGCTCTTGAAAAAGTCTTAAAAACAGATCCCCATGCACTGAATAGTAAAATTGTATATCCTGGAGGAAACACAGAGTTCGCCCATCTTTGCTATTTTATACAGAAAAATGTAGCCGATTTACAAGATTGGTTTAATTTTGCTTTTGCTCATGCACATGAATCTTTTATAAAAAGAGGATTCGAGCTCGTGTGTCTCTATGATGTCGAGAAAACATTCTCCATTTTGTCTCAGTGTCTTGGTTTTGTTAAAAATGGAAAAAAAGTTATAGGAGAACAGGACCTTATAGAGATACTATACAAACGGATGGTAATGCATAAGGTCAATATTCCATTCAATAAAGCTCTTATGCAATATATTACCGACAAAGAGAATATACAGAATATTATGTGGTGGAAAATTCTCCAGAATAGTACAATACTTGATGACATTTTTCCATTTCTTGGCGACAGCGCCCATCATTGCGCAACATCACTCATATCATGGACATTTCTTTCAATATATCGCACCTGTACTCATACCAAAATTCTTTCGATACTCCATCAACAAGGCGCTGATTTTTTCAAACCTGTATGGAATGGATTCTCCGGAATTCGGTTTCTTGTCAAATATAATGCAGCGCACTATGCAGATGAAAAGCGAAGATATACAGATATAACTCAATGTCTTTGTTGCTTATCATCAAAAGAATTCAAAGTAATCCTTAATGATATGTCAGAGATCACGAATAAAATTATAGAAACTAAGGACCCTGCTCAGTTCAATACACTCTTGGACAGTACATGGAAGGCAGTCACAAACTCAAAAATACCAACACATTTTCTGACCGCTTTTTTGTACAAAAGCATATATTATCAATATCAACTACATCCGGACAAAAATAGCATCACACATCATAAATTGGTCGCATTTTCTTGCATACAAAAACTTACACAAAAGCTTATAAAACATTTTGAAGTTGATGCAATCGAAAATGTCAATCTCACTAACAAATATGTAAAAGGGCTTGGTGAGTACATAATTCTCCAAAAAATATTACCCACCATTTCTTGGAAAAATAACTCTTTTTTGTCAGAAATAGTACAAAAAGCAGTGTCTAAAACAGACACCCATAATTTAATACCCCTCTGCTTTTCTTTTTTGGCAAGTTTTTATAATATTCTTGTTTTGGCAAATATGGTCTCTACACAGGCAGAAGTCCTTACTATACAAAAAAATTTACAAAACACGGCTATTACGTATACTACCTCTGTAAAAGACGATTTCCAGTATCAATATAAAAATTTGTGTAGACGAAGAGGATTTTTAAGGGAACAAAAGCTCTGTATACTTTTGCTGCAGAATCTTCACCATAAAAATCTTTATTTGGCTGATGAAACATTTTTCACCACTGTATCAGAATATTTTATGCAATCTGTTCGATGGTCGAACTGGGTAGTCAAATTCGTTTCACAAATAATAATTTTTATGCAACGTTCACCTCAAAATTCAAACAATATATACAAAACTATGTTCAAACATATTGTTTCTCTGCTACCAACAGTTTTCGAATATAGTTCAGAGTACAGTGATTCCCATTTTGAAATAAGGAAAAAAGTTAATTTTGACAAAGAATGCCAGGACATACTAGATCTCTTCATAAGAAAGTTATTATTCACATTTGCTTCTCATTCCGCTGATTTTAGAACTCTATTTCAGGGTTTTTATACAGAATCGTTGTTAACATGGCTTGCCCAAAGACATGAGGACAAAGAATTATATCAAATAATTGCTGCACATGCGCAAGCAATTCGCTCAGTATTATATTTACCTGCAATGAAGGCACAATTTGAGGCCTATTTAAATCACCCTGCGGGTGAAAAATAAAAAACTTCGGTAATTTCTTTCCCAAAAATAAGAATATTTTATGCAGTAAAATATTCCTACACAAAAATATTCTTATATCGTTGGTGCGCCTGAGAGGAGTCGAACCTCTAACCTTCAGATCCGTAGTCTGATGCTCTATCCAATTGAGCTACAGGCGCTTAAAAACCTCTGGTGGAGAGAGAGGGATTCGAACCCTCGCGTCCGCTTTAATCAGACTCTTGCTTAGCAGGCAAGCGCTTTAGACCACTCAGCCACCTCTCCATAGATGTTTACCAAGAAGCTGATGTATCAACAGAATAACGATATTTGCCTTTTTTGCAACCGTTTTTTATGCTATTGCTATATTTCTCAAACAGAAAAGGGCCGCGATGGCGCTCATTATAGACATAAAAGTCGTTCCTTCTTCGGGCAAACATACATGCATGTTCGACAAAACGGGACAGCTCAAATGTTATCTCAAAAACCCGCCTGAACAAAACAGAGCAAATCAAGAACTCATAAAACTCTTGGCAACAGCGCTCAAAATTCCGCAAACTCATATACAGATTGTACTCGGAGTAACGGGACGAAAAAAGCGTATCCGCATAGAAGGGGATTTTTCGCTGGAATACCTCTATGAAGCTCTGGGCATTGTGCGACAAACAACATGCGTTTGAAAAAAGGAGAAAAAGCAGTATGCCATATATGCAGTGGCGCGGTATTATGATTAATGGAGCACTACGAAAAGGAGCTTGTTTTGTTCAAGATCATGCATCGCTTGATGCAACTCTTTTCAAACAAGGCATCGCACTCATTGATGCAAAACAACCCCGTTTTTTTTACTACAGAAAAAAAATATCACGCAAACAACAAACTATATTTTTTGATCATCTGAGCATACTCCTGAACACCGGCATCCAGCTTCCTGATGCGGTAACACTCGCTGCTCATGATAATACATTGTATTGCCAAGAAGTCGCTCACAGCATTGCATATCATGTTCGTCGCGGTGTATCTTTGGTCCATGCATTTGATGCGTATACATCACTCTTTGATCCTATTGTTCGCCAACTCATGTATCTTGGGCATACATCAGAAACTGTTGCTGCTTCCTGTGCCACCGCCGCTACATACCTGAAAGACCGAGAGCAGTTTTTCCAAGAACTCCGCGCTGCGCTTATATTGCCCTGCATCACAATGCTCTTTGTCATCAGCCTCACCATTGGCATTTTTACCTGCATTGTTCCCTATTTTGCAACATTATTAACGTCGCTTCACCACCAATTGCCACCACTTTCGCGCACGGTACTCGCTGTCAGTAACTTTATGCATAGCAATTTCGGCCTCAGCTTTATCGGTGCATTTCTGTTCTCGTGCCTTCTTGTTTACCGATTACTCTCACGCGTCGATTACTGTAAAACATGGTTCGATTATGGTATTATGTATGTACCCTACATTGGCACCATTATCAAACATTATCTCACTGGCTATGCCTGCACAGGCCTAGCACTCCTTCTTGACCATGGAATTTCCTTGAGCACAGCCTTGGACACTCTTGCTCAGTCGGCAGATAACCGCAAACTCAAAAATGATATAAAACATATGCACCATCTCATTACAACGGGCATCTCTTTTGATTCCGCCTGTGCTATAAGTAGTTTTTTTCACGACCAACATACTCAAACATTCGCACGAATTGGCCATGAATCAGGTACCATGCCTCGCGCACTCTCCAATGCTGGCCTCTTTCATTTGACCCAGGCACAGCGATTATTGCGCACTATTACCTTGGTTATTCAGCCACTCTTGCTCATCTTTCTTGGTCTGATCGTTGCCATGATCATTATTGGCCTTTATGAACCAATTTTGACATTAACTGCTGCATTCTAACCGTTTTTGCTTTTTTTATTTTTTCACGTATACTAAGCCATGATTTGTTTTTTCATTTTTTATTATTTTTACTTATATAAAGGATAAATAATGGCTATTAGCAAAATAGGTCTTGGCTGGATTACCGTTTCAGATCTCAAAAAAGCACAAACATTTTTCGCCGACAAACTTGGTCTTACCGTTACCAATTCTACTCCTGAATTTGGCTGGCTCGAGCTTCAAGGCAAAGATGGCGGCTCTTCTCTTGGCATTGGTCAAGCACAACCGGAAAACCCTCATGTACCAAAACCGGGGCACAACACTATTTTAACCTTCACCGTCGATGACATTGTACAAACAAGAAAAGAACTTCTGAAAAAAGGCGTTATGTTTGTTGATGAAATCATGGAAATTCCAGGACATGTTAAAATGACAACCTTTGTTGACAATGACAACAATATGTTTCAACTCGCAGAACTGTTACATCAATAAGTTTTGTAGATATTATTCATGATTTTTTTGCGATCACTGCGGTACATATATCGCTTTTTTTGCATAAGCATTGTCATATATGTGCCATTTTTTTCATATACCAATAATAACTTTTCATTATATGGTAAAAATATTTTGCTCGATGCATATCCCATTGCTATTCATCCAGCATTAATAACCAAAAATGAATGGCAGGAACTTGCGCTTGATCAGGTCATAAAAAATATTGACATGACAAAAACTGCTGGCGGACCATGGGGGCTTTCTACTGCCATCACTCCAACAACTGATGTAACTGAAATACAACAGCGGCAAGCAGCCGTTCGTTTTTTGGTAGAACATCCCGGCATTCATGCACAAATACAACAACTGCTTGCAAAAATCGCCCAGCATGAGATATATTTGTGGACCTACTGGAACCCGAACGATTACCTCACGACAAGTGCCCAGAGATTATACTATAATTTACCACTCACCTCAGTACCTTTTATCAAAAAAATTCAGACATTCTTAAACAACAACTCTTACACCTTGGAAGCATCGCTGGCAATAGAAACCACAACATTGTTTAGCTCTTTTGTTGCAGCATTATTTTTAAAAGGGCTGCAAGACGAACTTGTTCGCTGGGTTCTGGATGATAAAAATGAAAAACCATTAAGCCTCTTTCAAGGTCTCTGGAATACACTCAAGCAACCGTTTATCCAGCATTCTTTTACCCGTGTTATATGCAAAGACAATCCACCGGTATCAGGGTGGTCGTTCAAAAAATATGTTGAAGCCTTTTTATATGGTACCCTTGGTGATCGCTATGCAGTACTCACAGAAAAGCATACCACCAATATCGATCTTGGCCTTACCACAATGCAACAAACCTCAACCACACCAAAACCTCTGGCCTTTTTACTCGCTCTTGGTCCTACATTACTGTTCGATTATATACAGTACCAAAATATACTGCGCATCTACACCCAACTTCGTACTTCAAATGATGTTCTCAAAGGTCTTCATGAACGCTTGGTATATATTGCTGATTACATGAAAAAAGTAATGGAACTCCATCGCTTAACTGACAACACGCCTCTTGAGATATATTTTCCTGTACTTGCCGCGCCAAAAGAGTATGAAGAAAAGATGAAAAAGTTTTTCGATCTCTTGTTCACACACACATTTACCAGCACTCATTCCTATTTTTATTCTCGCGGTAAAACTTTACTCGCACACTCTTTGTTACTTGAAACTAAAAATATGCTTATCCCTTTATTACAATCAGTTGCTCAGCTTGATGCTTACAGCTCTTTTGCAGAACTCATGATACAACTTCCTCATTATTATTGTTTTGCATCATTTGATACGACAATAGAGGAACCATACTTTATACTTGAAAATGCATGGACACCATTGTTGGCTCCTCAAACAGCAGTAGCCAACACTCTTTCTTTAGGCAATACAGAACCGACAAAAATGCTTATCACCGGACCACATGGCAGCGGCAAATCAGTCATTTTAAAAACTATGGGCCACTCGGTTATCCTTGCTCATTCTCTCGGCATAGCCCCAGCAACAGCCGCAACATTAACACCACTCCACAGCTTTCACACGTGTCTTGGTGCAAAGGAAGACATTGAACAACAGCTGTCAACTTTTATGGCAGAAGCATATGCTATGAACAATATTTTTAGCAATATTGAACAGTCACGACCTGATAACCGATGTCTTGTGCTCGTTGACGAGCCATATCGTGGAACACTTGAACGAACATCAGGTAAACGAATTTACGAATTTGGCAAAGCAATTACCAATTTTCCCTATGCAATGACCATCCTTACCACCCATCACCGCCAGCCAATTGAACTCGCTCATGACACTCAGGGAGCAGTGCGCAATGTGCATGTTACTATCACAGAACATCCGCATAAAAGTGGCGAAAATCAATTTGAGCGTCTTTTCAAGCTCGCTGATGGGCCTGCTACATGGTGGTTTGATGATCAAGAACGACAAGAAAGATTTGCTGATTGGATCGGCTCGCAAACTCCTCTTATTTTAAGAAACCAAAAAAATTGACGCTTATGAGCATTTCTGGTACTTTTTATGCTAAGCATATGACAAAAAATGTAAGCCGGGATGGCGAAATGGCAGACGCACGAGACTCAAAATCTCGCGGTAGTGATACTGTGTCGGTTCGAGTCCGACTCCCGGCACCAAAAAAGTGATAGTCTTTTATGCAAGTACAACCGGAAAAATGTGTTTTTTGCAAAATTATTTCAGGCAAACTTCCTGCAACAATAATTGCAGAGTCTGAACATACTATCGCTATTAAAGATATCACACCAAAAGCACCCATTCACTATTTGATTATGCCCAAAATTCATATAAATGAAATTATAGAAATTACTGATGAATATCGAAATTTGCCATACTATTTGCTCCAGCTTGTACAAGAAGTAATCGCTATCGGCAAGATTTCTGATTTTCGTCTTGTTATCAATAATGGTCCCGGTGTTGGGCAAACGGTATTTCATTTGCACATACATTTACTCGCAGGAGACGGGTTAGGAAACGTGTTACGAAAAGATTTATAATGTTATGCCGAGATGGCGAAAAATATCCTGCGACTTCGCCCAAGGGCTACGTGCAGGATGTAAAAGAAGGAAAAAATAAACATATCTTTTCCCTTAAGGCTCCATTCGGCACGGATGGAGTAAAAAAAAATGTTTGGTATAACCTTATCTGCAGGAGCAATAATTGCCATCATATTTGGTGTAATTAAGGTAGCAACTGATATAAATACCTATATATCAAATACAAGCAAAAACGCGCGCAAAGAAGAGTTACTTCAAAAAAAATTATTTCTGCAATCTTGTAAAGAAATGCGAAAACTTCCTCTTAAAGAACAAGCAGCACATTTTACTCATGAGGAAATTCAAAATTGTCTTGAAGCAATGAAGGAACGCATTGGTGGCCAAAAAAGTAAAAAATCTTGATACCTATAAATTCCAAATTTTCCCGCCTCTTACAGGCTTCATTCATTCTGAATGGAGCTCAAGTACTTGGTCAATCGTATATTGGGCGATGTTGGCAAGAACAGGATTGCTGTTCAAGTAGTAGGCAAGCGCTATAAGTCCCCAGGACAATGCCCAACCGCGACCTCGTTCCCACGTTGCATCATCAACCGGTAAAGCTGTGCGAAATATCTTTCGTGTTTCAGCTGACAAGAGCGTCCACCCAACCATCAAATCACATGCAGGATCGCCCACGCCCAAAAGACCAAAATCGATGACGGCGCTGAGCCGGCCATGGTTAACCAATAGATTCCCTGAATGGAGATCGCCGTGAAGCCAAACGGGCAGGCAGTGCCACATCGGTGCATGAAGAGCTGCTTCCCATGCAGCAGTTGCAGCACCGGCATCAATCACATCCTGCAACGTTATAATTGCAGCACGTGTATCAGAATCTTGCATAATCAACGGCACGCCGCGACCACTCAGCGGCCCACCGGCGGGATCAATCCGCTGCAACACCGCAATAAATTGACCTATTGCAATTGCCACTTGGCGCAAGTCAGCAATGTGCTCAATGGTCGCATTTTCACCTTCAATCCATCGGTAGATGGACCAAGGCCATGGATAGCCTGCTGCAGGCGTTCCCTTCCCCAACGGAACAGGAATAGCAAGCGGTAGAAATGGGGCAAGTCTCGGTAGCCACTGGTATTCCTTTTCCACATCATCTGCAACCCTGCTAAAACGGGGTAGTCGCACGGCCATCTCATCACCAAGCCGATAAATTGCGTTGTCAGTTCCTGCAGAATTAATCGGTTCAAGAGGAAGTTTTGCCCACTGAGGAAATTGCTCAGCAAGTAATTGTTTAACAAGTGATATATTGATGTCCACTTCTGAATAGCAATAATTTGTCATAAAAATAATTTTTACCTAAGAGAGGTTACAACATGTGGGACATTATATCATAAAACACCCAAAAAAATATGAATTTTTATACATCATCATCCGGTATTTCAATTGCATGGCCATTAAGAACTATGGATGAACTCAGTAAAGAATATTGATAATCCATTTCAGCTTTTTGAAAATATTGTATTACTTGATTACAACGCGCGCCCCATTCTTGCTTTGAAGATTGCCAATCTTTACATTTTAAATCTTCACATTCATTCCCTTTGCAAGGTTCCTGGAGTTCTGGATAAGGTCCCTGGTATCCTCCATAAGGTCCCTGGCATCCTGCATAGAAAACCGCTTTATTCGCCAAATCTAATGCCTTTTGTTGTTGCGCATTTTTGATATTTATATCTGCACTAAATTTGAGTAATTGTTCCACTACTGCTGCATGAGCTGAATCAGAAGCCCAAGTTAAAGCAGTATCTCCCGTATTGCTTTTCATATTGACAGCAGCCCCACGATTAATTAATATCTTTACTGTTTCTAATTTACCATACCGTGCTGCTCCCATGAGTGCAGTGTACCCTTTCACATTGTCTATTATATTAATGTTTGCCCGATGATCAAGTAACATCGTAACAATTTTTTCTCTCCCATATGAAGCTGCTCTTATGAGAGGAGCATTTCCACGATCATCAATATATTGCACTGCTCCGTACATCATATTAATGTCTATGCCACAGTTAATAATTCTTTTCATTGCCTCCACAGCAGCATCTTCTTCTCCTGGTGTCTTAATTATATCCATTAAATACCAATACAATCTCCTTTTTTTATAAAATATTTTATTTTCTCCGCCCCTTAGCCATGAGTTTTTAATCCATTCAATAGCTGCAGGGAGGTCAAGCTCAATGGCAATGTTTCCTTTATTAAAACGAAAACAAAGAATTTCATTTATTTTTCTAATGACTGCTCCTATCTGCATCGGATCAGATAAAATTCTTTGCCATGTAGGATTAGACTTTTCCAGCTGGCCGATTCTTATCAGTTTTTTCAGCAAGTTCTCCCAGGTATGATTTTTCAAAATCTCTTCAATTGTATCTTTTTGTGCATCAGGTAACTCCGGTAGATTTAGTTGTTGTTTTGGTAGCTCTACTCGCTGCCTTTTGGTCAGGCCCTGGCCTGATTTTCCTCCACGTGACTTTCGTCGCTTTTGAGCTGCATCTATACTAACAAAGCACAAACAAAGTAAAAGGCAAATAAAATTATAAAATTGAAATTTAAATCTAAAATACATCATTAATTCTATAAAAATAAAAAACTCCTGCAGATACAACATAATAAACATTGTAAACAAAAGAAAATCAATTGACAATCATATGACAAGCAATTATCGATTCCTTGTGCTACTTCCCTCTTTTGTGATAGATCTGAATAATAAGAATTTTTCATAATAAAAGGACAATCTATGTTTTTGCTTATTATCGGTCTTTTTTTCTCCTTTACCATGCATAGCATGGAAAAAACAGCTACTCTTCCATCCGCAGATGATTTGTACACTAAACTTACAAAAGTCCTGAACTCTTCTGGCGATCGAGAAAGCATCCTTAGAAATTACCAAATTGCGCTCAACCTTTTATATGCCCACTCAGAATGGGTCAAATCTCTATCAATAATCATTCCTATTATCGAAGAAATGGACAAAATACAAATATATCGCTGTCAAAAAGATCTTGATGGAAATCCACATTTTGTAGGCATGGTCGCTTTTGCTGAAACAAAAAATGAAGCAGGCTATAGCAAAAAAAAATCAGGAAGTTTTACTGACATTCTTACTGGCCGCAAGCGTGAAAATGTTCCTCAATCGAGTAATGACCTCATATATCGCATCAGCACGCCTGAAGCAAAGGCTATTTTGTTGTATGTGTTTGGCCAAGTCTTCAAACCACTTCCTTTAGAAATATTAGAACCCTATCTTAAACGAGCCAATTATTTTTTGAGCTTACATATTAATGAAGAAGTTACAACCATTGCCAACATTGTCAAAACGAGAATACTTGAAGGCATATGCATCCGTTATATGAAAAAAGTTCCCTCTGTTATGACTGCTGTGGAAAATAATATATCTAATCCTGTCCTGCTCAATAATATTTTTACACAATTACCTCCTACAATCTATACTATATATTCAGGTGGTAGTCGCCTTTGTGCTGAATGGGTAGTAACCTCTGAAGGTTATCAAGGGTATGCTTTTGTAACAGAAAAATTAAAAAAATATATGCAAATCGTACAACAAGCATGTCTTGATTTTATTCCAATGCAACCCATTATTCAAACATTGTATGAAAAATTATACAAAGATCTTTCTGAAAACATACAGTCTACCGGTAGAAATCGTATCCATTATTATTCTTATAAAAAAGTGCTTACCACAGCTTTTTTCATGCTTAGATACAAAAATGATGAGATTGCTTCTTTCTTGCCAACAACAATTACCTATACAACACTCACACCACCAATACCACCTTCTGAAATAGTACCATTACAAAAAAAGCAAGCACAAAAAAATATTCCTGCAAAGAAACAAAAAAAACGAAAAAGAAGAAAAAAGAAAAGCCAATCAACTCAACAAAGCCAAAAAATGGGCACTTCAGAACCAGAAGAAACTTCTTCTTTGACACCGTCTCTTGAGCAAATGAAGTTACAAGAAAAAACTCCATTGCCAACAAATATAGAACAAACTCCGCAGCCGACCGCTCATCTCCAATTAACACATTCTTATGATGAGCGAGTGCTCCAATGGTTAGATCCAAATTATCAAGAACTTCATCCTCTCGGCGTTCTCTACCATACCGCCCCTCTGATCTTGGAAAAATATATTTTTGCCAATAATATACCATCAAAGTATGAAAATATTTCTCACCCTGGACAAGTTGATACATCATATCAATCTGCTGGTGAAATTATATATTCTGATGGAAAACGAGAAACAGTTGTTTTCACCCTTACTTTTGACCCAACAAATGTCTGTTATCATGTTGGCACTGATCACTTTTCAGGAGATGAAATATTTGCAGAATATTCTGCATTCCATTACTGGAAAATCAAACCTCCTTCTCCAGAAAATGCACCGGCCAAAATAGAAAAACCAACCCCTCAACAACGTGGCTCAATATCATATATTATTGAAAAAGAAGATGAATTTCATGTGCGCATCAGGGATCTGACAAATAATGTAACGCTCATTTTGTATAAAAAACTTTCTTTCTAAAGGATATGCCTCATGATATTTTTAATCATCAGTTTCCTCCTTTCTACTATTTTTATATGCGGCATGGAAAAAACACCCGCTATTCCATCTGCGGAAGTTTTGTACCTACAAGTTACAAAACTTCTTGCACGTAAAGATTTAGAAACCACCCTTGGAAATTATCAGATTATACTCAATCTTTTATATGCTCACGCAGAATGGGTTAAAATTTTTAAAAAAATAACATCAATTGTTGAAGATATAGAAACCGTACAAGATTATTATGCTAAAAAAGATAAAAATGGGGTTTTTTATTATACAACACAATTTACATTCGATTTTAACAAACCAAGTGGATATCTTCCAATGAAAACAGCTATTTTTAAGAATATTTTTATCAATAAAATAAGCGAGTCTTTTGATGATCCTTACAAAATCAGCTATAACATAATTACACCTCAAGGAATAGCCACAGGTCTTGCTATAGGACAAGGCATAACAAAGCATCCTCCCAAAGCTTTAGAATATTATCTTGAAAAAGCAAATAAATTCCTTTCTAACACAACTAACAACGATGAAGTTATGACTATTGCTGGCGTCACAAAGACAATTGTATTAGCTAATATTTATGCTAATAATATAGAGCAATCTCCTTGTGTAAAAGATGTTTTACAAGAAAAAGAATTATTTGTGTATAATTTAATTTCTCCTTCTTTGCCATATATTAATGCTATATATGAAATGACAGATTTACTAAAACTGTTTTGGGACCAAGAATATGCAGAACATGCAGATACAGGTCATTTTTTTGTCTCAAAAAAACTTAAGGACCTCAATAATAAAATAAAACAAATACTCAAAAATTTTGTATCTTTTGAAAATACGTATCAAGAGCTGTATAAAAAATTATATGATGATCTTAATCTACGCATAAATAGACAAAAAAAAAATCGACGTACTCTTATGCATTTCAAAAAAATATTATCCGAAGATTTCTTTGAACTAGAAGAGACCGTTCCTATTGATTTGCCAAAAACCATCACATATAGTATACTAACCCCGTTTTCTCAAATAGTTTCCCCTGAAACAAAAATAGTACAAAAAAAAGTATCACAAAAAAAACAGCGAAAAAGAAAAAAAAGAAAAAAGAAAAATCAACCGCAACAGATCCAGAAACCAATTACTCCGGAAGCACAAGAAACTTCTGCGCTCATCCAAACTCCCGAAGATGTATCATTACAAGAAGAAATTCCATTGCCGACAAACACAGAACAAAATCTGCAGCCGATCACCCATCTTCAATTAACACATTCTTATGATGACCGAGTACTTCAATGGTTAGATCCAAATTATCAAGAACTTCATCCTCTCGGCGTTCTCTACCATACCGCCCCTCTGATCTTGGAAAAATATATTTTTGCTAATAATATAATGTCCAATTATAAAAATGCTTCTCATCCCAGACAAGTTGATACATCATATCAATCTGCTGGTGAAATTATATATGCCGATGGAAAACGAGAAACAGTTGTTTTCACCCTTACTTTTGACCCAGCAAATGTCTGTTATCATGTTGGCACTGATCACTTTTCAGGAGATGAAATATTTGCAGAATATTCTGCATTCCATTACTGGAAAATCAAACCTCCTTCTCCAGAAAATGCACCGGCCAAAATAGAAAAACCAACCCCTCAACAACGTGGCTCAATATCATATATTATTGAAAAAGAAGATGAATTTCATGTGCGCATCAGGGATCTGACAAATAATGTAACGCTCATTTTGTATAAAAAACTTTCTTTCTAAAGGATATGCCTCATGATATTTTTAATCATCAGTTTCCTCCTTTCTACTATTTTTATATGCGGCATGGAAAAAACACCCGCTATTCCATCTGCGGAAGTTTTGTACCTACAAGTTACAAAACTTCTTGCAGGTAAAGATTTAGAAACCACACTTGAAAATTATCAGATTACGCTCAATATCTTGTTTGCTCACGCAGAATGGGTTAAAGTGTTTAAAAAAATCGTTCCCATTATTGATGATCTAGAAACAGTGCAAGCTTATCGTACCCAAAAAGGTAATGACGGAGTTTTTCGTTTTGTACGACAATTTACATATTATTCTGATAAAGCAAGTGGCTATTTTCCTATGGAAGCAGGAGGCTTCTTGCACATCTTAACCAATAAAAAACTCAACATTTATACTGATCCTTATGGAATCAGTTATAACATAACTACACCCCAAGGAATGGCAATATTTCTTTCCATAGAAAATGCCTTTACCAAATCCCTCCATAAAAGTTTAGAACATTACCTTGAGATAGCAAATAAACTTCTTTCCACAACTAATGAAGAAGAAGTCAAAGTTCTTGCTGGTATTTTAAAATCAACAATACTATCTATCATTTTTTATAACTGCGTGTTTCATGCTCCTCATTTGGAACATATTTTAACAGATTATCAAAATATTATTTCTGTTTATGCTTTAATCTCTCCACTATTACCATATATCGAAGCAATACACACCAAACTAACCCCATTGCACAGCTGCTGGAAAGCAACATCGGGACATAATAACGATTCTCTCTTTGTAACAAAAGAATTGAAAGAACTTAATGGTACAATAAAACAGGTACTCCAAGATTTTTCATCATTTGAACCAATATATGAAAATTTATATAAAAGATTATATGAAGAACTTGGTAAAAAAATAAGTACTTCCAGAAAAAACCGCATTACTTTAATGAGTTTCAAAAAAATACTTGAGCAATTATTAAAACCGGAGGCAAATATATCGGAGGCCTTGTCACAAACAATTACATATACACTACCAACACTCGCTTCTAAAAAAGTTTTAATACAAACAACATTACCAGAAAAAAAAACTCCAGAGAAAATTGAAAAAAAACCAAAAAAACGAAAAAGAAAAAAAAAGAAAAATCAACCAACATCGCAGGCCAAAAAACCGATCAGTCCAGAGGCACAAGAATCTTCTACACTCGTGCAAACTCTCGAGCAGGTATCATTACAAAAAAAAACTTCGCCCCCAACTCCCACAGAACAAGTTCCGCAGCTAGTAAATACTCTTAATTTAGAACTTTCTTATGATGAACGAGTACTCCAGTGGCTCGATTCAGAGTATCAAAAAACGCATCCAGTTGGCGTCTTATACCATACAGCCCCTCTTATTTTAGAAAAATATATTCTTGCCAATAATATAACAACAACTCGCCCTCATGCAACTCGCCGAAATCAAGTAGATAGGTCATATCAATCTGCAGGTAAAATTATATATTCCGATAAAAAACAAGAAACAGTTATTTTTACCCTTACCGTAGATCCAGAAAATATCTGTTATCATGTTGGAATCGATCATCTTGCAGTAGATACAATGCTTGGAGACTATTTTACTCAGAGCCACTGGACTATTACTTTTCCCTCAACAAATAGCCCCGTCAAAAAGGAAAAACCTACGCCTCAACAACTCGGCTCGCTATCATACATTATTGAAAAAGAAGATGAATTTCATGTACGCATCAAGGATCTGACAAATAATGTAACGCTCATTTTGTATAAAAAACTTTCTTTCTAAAGGATATGCCTCATGATATTTTTAATCATCAGTTTCCTCCTTTCTACTATTTTTATATGCGGCATGGAAAAAACACCCGCTATTCCATCTGCGGAAGTTTTGTACCTACAAGTTACAAAACTTCTTGCAGGTAAAGATTTAGAAACCACCCTTGGAAATTATCAGATTATACTCAATCTTTTATATGCTCACTCAGAATGGGTTAAAATTTTTAAGCACACAACACCCATTATTGATGATTTAGAAACAGTGCAAGATTATCGTAATCGAAAAGACGATGATGGAACTTTTCATTTTGTACGGCAATTTACATTTGAATTTACCGAACTAAACGGCTATCTTTCTCAAGAGCCTAATAATTTCTTGGATCCTTTCACCAACAAAATACGTAAAGGCAGCAATAGCCTTTTTGCTATAAGATATAATACCAATACACCTCAAGGCATAGCCACAGTTCTTTCTCTAGGACAGGGCATAACACGGCATCCTCCTTACAGCTTAGAACATTACCTTACAGCAGCAAATAAACTTCTTTCCTCTGTAAATGATAACGAAGTAAGAACTATCGCTGGCATTATAAAGGCATATGTATTATCCATTCTTTTTTTTGATCACATATCCCATACACCTTTTGTCAAAAGTCCTTTAACTCGTGAAGAACATATTATTTCCATATATAATTTAATTTCTTCATCATTACCATACATTGATGCTCTCTATAGCAAAACAGATCAGCTCCTGCTGTTGTGGGAAAGCACAGGAGCAAAAGACTCATATTCCTTTGTTGTCACAACAGAGTTCAAAGAATTTAATAATAAAGTAAAACAAATACTCCGAGATTTTGCGTTATTGGAACCCGCATATGAAGAATTATATAAAAAATTATATAAAGAACTCAGTAGCAAAATAAGTTCAGCGGGAAGAAAGCGTCTTGCTTATATGCCTTTCAAGCAAACATTATCGACAGATTTCTTCACCGAACATACAAATGTACCAAATACTTTGCCAGAAAGCATTACATATTCAATACCAGAGCCACTTTCTGAAATAGTTTCTCCTGAAACAAAAATAGTACAAAAAAAGATACCACAAAAAAAACAGCAAAAAAGAAAAAGAAGAAAGAAAAAAAACCAACCGCAACGGGTTCAAAAATCGAGCACTCCAGAAGTACAAGAAACTTCTACACTCCCTCAAGCTCTCAAGCACGTATCGTTACAAGAAAAAACTGCGCCACCAACTCCCACAGAACAAGTTCCACAGCTAGTAAATACCCTCAATTTAAAACTTTCTTATGATGAACGAGTACTTCAATGGTTAGACCCTGCTTATCAAGAGCTACATCAAAATGATGTTTTGTATCACACTGCTCCACTTATACTGGAAAAATATATTCTCGCCAATAATATAACAACAACTCGTCCTCATGCAACTCGTCAAAATCAACTGGACACATCGTATCAATCTGCTGGTGAAATTATATATTCTGACGGGACTAAAAAAACTGTCATTTTTACGCTAACCTGTGATCCAGCAAACATCTGTTACCATGCTGGCATTGAGCCTCATTCAGCAGATGCACTAATTGGGGAATATTTTGCAAAAAGTCATTGGGAAGTTAATTTTTCCTTTTTGGGTAATATGCCGGCTAAAATAAGAAAACCAACGCGTGAAGAACTCGCCTCATTGCCGTACATCATTCTTAAGGAAGATGCTTTTCATGTGCGAATATACGACAATATTAACAAAGTAACGCTCATTTTGTACAAAAAACTTTCTTTTTGAAAAGCTTCTATACTTGCTGTTCTTCAATTTTTTTGCGCAAAAATGTTGGCACATCTAAATCTTCTACCGCTGCTGCTTCTTGTTTTTCTTCTTGCATAACTTCCTGCTCTTGAGATTGCAAAATATTTGGCGTAACTATTTCTGCTTTTTGTTGCTTAATTGCCACGGTATGATAATGAGGTGTTTTTTCCAACACAGCTCTGGAAACATTATTATTCGCTTCGCGTTGTTTTTCAAATCCTGTTGCAATAATAGTAACACTCACTTCATCAGTTAACCGTTCATCAATAACTGAACCTAAAATAATATTGGCATCTTCATGCGCTTGCTCATAAATAATCGAAGCCGCATTATTAATTTCATGGAGGCTCAAATTAGGACCACCAGTAATATTAAACAGCACTCCTCGCGCTCCTTCTATGCTCATATTTTCAAGTAATGGTGAACTAATCGCCTGCATTGTTGCCACACGCGCCCGATCAGTTCCTGCCGCTTTTCCAGTGCCCATGAGGGCAATACCACAATCTTTCATAATAGTACGGACATCTGCATAATCTACATTAATGTGGCCCGGTTTGGTAATAATTTCTGAAATACCGCGCACTGATTGTGAAAGTACGGTGTTAATCATGCCAAAAGCTTCAATCATAGAAACATGCTCGTCAACAACATCAAGCAACCGCTGATTAGGAATAACAATAAGAGTGTCGACCGCCTGTTTTACATGCTCGATAGCGCTAAGCGCAACATTGCCGCGCCGTTTGCCTTCAAATAAAAACGGCTTGGTAATAATAGCAATAGTCAAAATGCCTTTTTCTTTTAATGCTTTGGCAATAACCGGCAAAGCACCTGAACCCGTACCGCCACCCATTCCTGCGGTCAAAAAAACAATTTCTGCATCGCCGATAACTTCCAAAATTTTATCCAAATCTTCTTCCGCTGCTCGTTTGCCAATGTCGGGATTTGCTCCGGTACCAAGTCCTTTAGTTGATTTTATACCAATTTGAATGCGTTCTGGAGCACGAGAGAGCATAAGTGCCTGAGCATCGGTATTAGCCACGATAAATTCTATACCTTCATACCCGATATCTATCATACTATTAACGGTATTTCCCCCTGCTCCACCGACTCCCACAACTTTTATAGAAACAACCTGCGTTATCTCCATGACTGGCTCAAATTCAATCATTGTCCTGCTCCTTTTTTTTTACAGTTTTACAGATACATTAACGTTATCAAAAAAAATCTGTCACCCACATTTTCATACGATCAAAAACCGTACGCACAACTTTTCCTTTATGTGTATAGGGAATCTGTTCTTGTTTTTCCACCATGTACACAAGCATGCCGTACACCGTGGCATACATCGGATGCTGTAATGATACCGGCAGATCAAAGACTACCCGTGGATAGCCAATACGAACAGATATGCCAAAAGTATCTTCTGCCAACTCACGCATTCCCTGCAACAGTGATCCACCTCCCGTAAGCACCACTCCCGTTGCAATAGAAGAATATAATTTTTTATCATCAAACTCCGCTTTGACCAGCGCAAAAAGCTCATATGCCCGCGGTCGTATAATACTGACAATATCGTCATAAGCAATAAGCTGACAATCTTTTTCCTGCACCATCTCCCCTTCAATCATTGATTCTTTCTCAAGAGTATTGCATCGAACACTGCCAAACTCTTTTTTTATCCGTTCTGCATCAGCACAGGTAACACGAAGCCCAATAGCAAGATCGTTGGTGAAATGATTTCCCGCTACCGGAATAACTTTTGTAAACCGGATAGCTCCATGCTGATACACCGCTACATCAGTTGTTCCTCCACCAATATCAATGACCGCAACACCAAATTGTTGCTCATCTTTGCTCAGCACTGCCGCCGCTGATGCCAATGGTTCTAAAATAATGTCAGTCACTTCTATTCCTGCCCGCTCACAACAGGTGACAAGATTTTGTGCTGAAGCAATAGATCCAGTAATAACATGCGCCTTGACTTCAAGACGAATACCGTGCATATCAATAGGATTATGTATTTTTTCTCCTCCATCAATAACAAAATATTGGGGTAATACATGGAGAATTTGTTGTCCTTTATCAATCGCTATCGTTTGTGCCGAGGTAAGTGCCATCGACACATCTGACGGGCGAATTGTTCCTCGTTTTATCGGGACAACACCATGAGAACTATATGATTGAATATGACTGCCTGCTATACCAATACACGCCTTTTCTACTGTCATGTTTGCCATTTTTTCCGCCTGACCAACGGCTAATGTTATTGCTTGAATTGTTTTGGCAACGTCAACAACAACTCCCTTACTCAACCCTTCTGATATTGATTTTCCAATACCAAGGATTTCTAAAGATCCTGCATCATAACGTGCAATGAGCACGCAAATTTTCGTTGTCCCTACATCGATTGCAGTAATTATCTGACTCCTGAATCGATTCATGGTACTATACCCCCTATCTGGTATATGCAACAATTTGCTTTTCAAATCTCATGTCAGCAACCCACAATATTCCCTTTTTTTTTGTTCTTATGTCCCGTTCCTGTACCGTGTGCAAAATCTGGCAGCCATGCATTACCTCCTGTTGATCAATCACACAATCGGCATGAATACGCAATGCAATAGATTTTTCATGTTTGTGGTATAACCACACATCCGTTTCATCTCGCCACACTACTTCATAATCTTGTATAATAGTCTCTGGCAAATGCGTAAGACATGCACACATGCGCGCAGCAGTAAAAGCTGAAACTATTTTTGCATCATCGACATGAATACGAGAAACCATTTCTCTATATTGTTGTTTATATATATCAGCTGGCAATACCGAATATGTCTCTGTTATCACATGAGTATCATTAACCCGCAAAACTGGACGAAGGGCATTAATCGTTACCTGAGCAGTATAGTGCGGTAAAAATGCAATGCTTAATGATGCAATAGAAGAATATTGTGTACATAAAGAATGTGCAAAACTATGCGGATGATTAACAGCATCAATAGTACACTGCTCGGCAAGAGATGCACAATAATGATCAGAAAACATATCATCATAGGTAACAGACACCGCGCGCGCAAAAAAAAGAACTTTATAGGTGTAGCCCAAAAACAAAAGGAATACGCTCAGCGCAACACCCATTCGCACGTATCTCATCATCCCAACCCCGCCTGTTTTTTTACAAACCAGCCTAACCCTTTCCTCTACTATGCGCTGTTGAAGTGAAAAGAGTCAATACTTTTAGATGACAAAATATTGTACAGCTGTTATACTGCATCTATTTTTGTCGCGATAGTCACGAGCAAAATTCCAGCGGCCACCGAAACATTATACGAAATATCGTGGCTTTTTTGCGGAATTGTTACCTGTTTGCCATATGCATATAATGCCTTTGAAATTCCACTCCCCTCACTCCCCACAACCAAACATAATGGCATTGTATATGAACAGGTCAACGCATTTTCCCCGCCAAAAGCTGCCAAATAAATAGCATATCCTGCTTTTTGCAGCTCTTGCGCTGCCCATATCGCTGATGGAATAACCATAATTTCTATATGTTCAGCAAGCCCTGCCGAAGCCTTAACCGCAGTCGCATTTAAAGGAGAGGAATGTTTTTGTGTCATCATAATTCCCTGCACCCCTGCACAATAGGCAGAACGGATAATAGCACCGACATTGCGCGGATCTTGGATTCCATCAAGTAATAGTAAAAAAGGTGTTTTTTTGACATCAAACATTTTTTTGCGCAATGGATATGCCTCAACCCATGCTACAATACCTTGGTGGTCCGTTGTCCCCGCCATACGCGTTAGAACGTCACGGGCAACATACTGTACTGCCACATGATATACCGGCCAGTATTTCTTAATTTCCTGCCACCCCTTTGGCTCAGGCTTGGTTGTATAAATCGAAATAACTTTTCTTCGCTTTGCCTTGAGTACTTCAATGGCGGAATGAACGCCATACAGGAGCTCACCTATAGTCTTTTTTGTCATTTTTGCTATTCTGTAAAAAGTATCAGATTAACCTTCTTAATATAAGAGTAGGGAAAAACTATGAAAAAACAACTTTTTATTACCTTTTCCGTCATAATAATAGGCATTTTTTTGAATATAACTGGTACAAAAGAAGAACCTACCCCCACTGATACCTTTTCAGCTTTTATAACGGCTGATGACCAACCAACCGAACTTTTGCTGGAACTATGTACCATAACGGGTATCAGCGCCCGATCTCTTGAAGAAATTGTAGCAGAAACGCAGAAAGTATGGTTGCGGCCCGCCAATAAAGAACGATTTGAAATAACGGAATCAAAATATCCAGAACAGGCTCTTGAGATTACTGAAATCTGTCGAAAAGCTGGTATGTTAAAAGACAAATATCCGCGAAATAAACAATATACGCATATCCTCATCCTTGGTGGATTTTTGGGTCGCGTTCGTTGTCGCGTTGCTTTTTTTGCTAAGTTGCTTGAAGACGGCATATCAGCAGGACACATTTCTCTTCTGGGAGGAAAACGTCCTCTCCACCCAGAAAAAGAAAGTACCAGTGAACTGTATAATGCACACAATGATATTCTTACCTTTAAAAATTCATGGCAGCCACCAATCGATTCACCAAAAAATGAAACCGATATGATGCGTATGGTCATAGAACAGTCCGAGCTTCCTGAGCAACTATCTCTTGAAAATCTTCATGTCATTCATGCGCCAGCACAAAACGGCCGTCGTCCTGACACACGTGCAACAGTTCGTGAATGGTTAAAAACAAATCCAGAACACGGTTCTATTTTGGTCTTGTCCAGTCAGCCATATGTTGCCTATCAACATGAGCTTGTAAAATCGTGTATTGACCCAAAAAAATATACTCTAGAAACGGTGGGAACCATGTATCCAGAACAACAGCTGCCCGACATATTGCTCGATACTGTTGCGCGCATCTTGTACACTCACTGGCAACAACTAAAAACGGCATAAATAGTTACCAATTCTTTTATATAGCATAGAACAGTTGTAATTTCTTAAACGAACGCATTTCCTTCCTCTTTCTTTTTTTGGAATTCCTCTTCCCCCCCCCGTTCGTCCTGAGCTGAAGCCTGTCTTGAAGCAAGAACCTGTCCTGAGCTTCGCCGAAGAATCGAAGGGAAGGGTCGAAGGATATCTAATATGATGAAGCCCTCATAACATCCTCCAAAGCCCGCTTCAAACACCTTAAAATAATTGACAATCCGACCATACTAATCTAAAATCATCTATATATATTAATGATTTATTTTTTTTAAAAGTATTTCAATTATAAGGTTTTATGAAAAGATTTGTCTCAATAATAACTATCATTTGTTCATTCTTTGTTTCTTTATATTCACTCTATAGCACAGAAAGACGGCCCGAACGGGTCTACCGATGTAGCATGGATTATCATCACGAACAAAATGAAATATTTTTTGAAAATCCAGATGTAATGAAAATCCAGATGTAATTAGGTTGCTCGATAACTATCCAAAAGACATGTGGAAGCTGATTCATAAAAACCTAAATTTAGTTAGTCAATTTAATCGTAGGCCAGATGTGATTGAACTGTTGAATAACAGACCAGAAATGATTAGGCTGCTTAATGACAAGCCATATGCAATTGAGTTATTTAATAATCAAGAGATGGTTGAGCTGATTAATAAAAATTCAGATATGGTTAAGCTCCTTGATAATAATCCGGATATGATTAAACGAATTATAAAAATTGGCCCTGATACCAAAATTCGTAGTGAATTCACGGAAAAATCCCTTCATAATCGCAAATCACTTATAAACAATGATGCAATTTCCAATGCTCCTGATAATGGAGCAATTCGCAGAAGGGAGCACGGAAATAAAGACGTCTCTTCTAAACTTCAACATAACCATAATCTACCTATAAAAAATGGTACCAATACCAATGCTCTTATTAGCATCAACCAAGCCATTCTTCAGAAAGCATATAATGATAAAGAATCAGATGATAACAAACAAGACATAAAAAAATTGCTTGCAAGTATAGGCACTGATTTTAAGGACCTTGAGGAACTCGAGAAAGAACTTTCCTTCAGTATGCTTAAAGAACTAGATATAACCAAGTCGAGCAACAGTGCCTCTATTGAAGCCCTCAATAATTTTAACCAAACTCTCATTTTCAATCAAACCCTCTCTCATGATGTATATTTCAAGCTTCTTACAAAAATTGGTGTTGGCATCAAAGCTTGGAATTTTCCCTGCTTGGCAATTGTTGATGGAGCAGACTGCTATAACAGGCCAGATATGATAGAGGCGAGTGCTGCTCATGCTAGTGATTTCGACATTCCCAATAATAGTTCTGAAAACGAGATGGTTAGTGTAATCAATTATGATCTACCTAATGACAAGTCTGATATTCATATTCAGCTACATAAAGCATGTCTTGATGGGGATTTGAACAAGGCCAAGATAATTTTAAACCAAGGGGTTAATGTTGATGTTGTTGACCATGAACATATGACTCCGGTTTATTATGCATGTCTCAATGGGCACGTAGAACTGGCTAAGTTTCTTATGATGACTTGTAAAGCCAATATCAGTATTCGTGATAATAGTGACAACACTTTTCTTCATATGGTATGTTGTAATGGACATGTAGGAATAGCGGAATTACTTGTAAAAAAAGATGCTGCCATGGTCAATACTCGTAATAAAAGTGGATATACTCCGCTGTATTATGCATGTCTTAAGGGAGATGTAAAAATAGCTAAATTACTCATAAAAAATGATGCCGAAATTGATATTGCTAATCAGGTCGATGAAACTCTTCTTCTGGAAGCTTGTCGCCATAACCAAACAGCTATAATTAGGCTCCTAGTAAAAGTAAAAAAGAGTGCTCTGGTTAATACTTGTACTTCTAGACTGAAAACTCCACTTCATTATGTATGTCAGAAGGGAAATATAAAAGGAGCCAAAAAACTTTTGAAGCATGGAGCTTACGTCAATGCTCGGGATATTTTCAACAATACCTCGCTGCATTATGCATCTTTGTCGGGGGATCCAAAAATGGTCAAATTGCTTATAAACAAGGGGACCATTATTAATGCTTCTAATCATCTTGGAGATACTGCTCTTCATGAGGCATGTCGCCAAGACCACCTAGAGATAATTGAACTGCTCGTAGCCAAACGAGCTGATACTACGGCTGTTAATGCGTCCGGGCATACTCCATTTGATATATTGCACTTAGAGCTTATCCGAAAATTCCAGAGCATCTAAAATTATGCATGGCAGAGGCAAATTGACAAAAAGCCAAAAAAGAGATCTTTGTTTTTGCCCAACAGGTTTTAATACCACGAAACCAATGTAAAATACCAAAAACTTGTTCAATACGCCAACGGCCATGAGATTTATATGGAGTTCTATTTCGAGATCGCCGTAGATTAGAAGAAGCAAGAAGAACAATATTGTGTTTGACAAGCTCTCTACGAAGAAATTCAACATCAAAAGCAGCATCCGCTAACATAGAAATGGCTTTTTTTGGAGAGACAAATTTGCAAAGCATTTTGGCGTGAGGAAGAAGAAGCTTTGAATCATGTACATTTGCAGCATCAACTATTACTGACAAAATTATTCTATTATAATCTATAACTAAACTTTTTTTGATGCCTTGTTTAGCTCGATCTGTTGGATTTTTACCACCAAAATTGGCAAATGGAGCTTTACTTGATGAAGCATCTGTCAAAAAGCATTTAATTGGACCAAGACATTCCATCGCAATTTCAACAGATATTTGCAAAATTTTTTCAAATATTCCATTTCTAGCCCATCGCATAGAGTACCATGAACAGTTGAGGGTTTTCCGTATTTTTCGGGAAGAGCATTCCAAGGACAACCAGTTCTGAGCACAAACAATATTCCTTCTAACATCTTTCGTGGATCTTTGGGAGGACGGCCCACTTTTTTTTCTTTCAAAATTATTACGCCACTTATTTCTTTCCATAAAATATCTGGTATTATTTGCATGAGAGCGGTTCCTTTTTTTAAATGTTTTGTATTTTGGTTAGTTTAACCAATAAATTTAGGAACTGCTCTCTTTTTTAAGCTTCAATTAATTTTCGGATAAGCTCTAAATTTAAGGACTTTATTATGAATTTTAGACTAAAAAACATATTCCTAGCCATGGTAGTGTTTACTGCCCCTATAGCACACACTGCTGTATGTGACGGTTCAAAAGCACAAAATAACCGTGTTGTCACCCATGAGCGTATCTCAAAGAAATTAGCCTCACTGACGGATCAAGAGATCATACAGCTCCTTAAAGAGGCTCAACCTCTAAGCACTGCTGGTGTTACTCGCACAGTATTTTGCTTGGAATTAGATGGCACTAAGATTTTTGTAAAAAAACTATGCCTCACTGATCTTGAAAAGAAAACATATGGCTCCACTGCAAATATATATCAGTTGCCAGTGAGCTACCATTATGGACCAAGTGGAGTTCCCTTTGGATCGTTCAGAGAGATTAAAGCACATAGAATAACAACAGAGTGGGTATTGAGTGGCAAGAATAAACATTTTCCGCTTTTATATCATGCAAGAGAGTTAACAAAAACAACACTGCCAGTGCTAGAAAAAACCACGGAAACACCAGGCGAATTTCATTATTGGTTACATCATTCAAAAGCAGTTTCAGATCTCCATGAAAGCATAAAAAATGCAACTTCTGAAACTGTACTATTTTTAGAATACATCCCTAAAAGCCTTCTCGATGTTGCTAACGAACAGGGCATTAATCCTTTCAATACAAAAAATATAAAGCAGATTTTTGATATACTCCCGTTTATGCACACTCATGGGATGCTTCACTTTGATCTTCATCCAGGCAATATTTTGACTGATGGAACGGATCTTTATTTGACCGATTTTGGTGCAGCTATGAGTTCAGAATTTGAACTTTCTGATGAAGAACTACTTTTTTTCAAAAAGAATGCCGATTGTGATAAGGGCTGGGTCATTTATTGTATGGTTGAAGCTACCCTCTATATTCTATTTCAAGAAAATCACATGCTTAAAAGAGATCTATTGCAATCAATACTCAATGAATATATCACAGGAAATATTACCACTAAAGTACCAGAAGAAACTGCCAAAATGCTTAAACAGTATGCTCCTATTGCGCAGTTGTTCTTACAATTTTATGAAGGCTTCAAAAAAGATACTTTACCAAATGATTTACCAGAATTTCCTGAAGCAGAACTAAAAAAACTCTTGATAGCAGCAGACTTGATTAAGAGCTTATCCGAAAATTCCAGAACATCTAAAATGATGCATGGCAGAGGCAAATTGACAAAAAGCCAAAAAAGAGATCTTTGTTTTTGCCCAACAGGTTTTAATACCACGAAACCAATGTAAAATACCAAAAACTTGTTCAATACGCCAACGGCCATGAGATTTATATGGAGTTCTATTTCGAGATCGCCGTAGATTAGAAGAAGCAAGAAGAACAATATTGTGTTTGACAAGCTCTCTACGAAGAAATTCAACATCAAAAGCAGCATCCGCTAACATAGAAATGGCTTTTTTTGGAGAGACAAATTTGCAAAGCATTTTGGCGTGAGGAAGAAGAAGCTTTGAATCATGTACATTTGCAGCATCAACTATTACTGACAAAATTATTCTATTATAATCTATAACTAAACTTTTTTTGATGCCTTGTTTAGCTCGATCTGTTGGATTTTTACCACCAAAATTGGCAAATGGAGCTTTACTTGATGAAGCATCTGTCAAAAAGCATTTAATTGGACCAAGACATTCCATCGCAATTTCAACAGATATTTGCAAAATTTTTTCAAATATTCCATTTCTAGCCCATCGCATAAGAGTACCATGAACAGTTGAGGGTTTTCCGTATTTTTCGGGAAGAGCATTCCAAGGACAACCAGTTCTGAGCACAAACAATATTCCTTCTAACATCTTTCGTGGATCTTTGGGAGGACGGCCCACTTTTTTTTCTTTCAAAATTATTACGCCACTTATTTCTTTCCATAAAATATCTGGTATTATTTGCATGAGAGCGGTTCCTTTTTTTAAATGTTTTGTATTTTGGTTAGTTTAACCAATAAATTTAGGAACTGCTCTCTTTTTTAAGCTTCAATTAATTTTCGGATAAGCTCTAAGATTTGGTAAATAGAAACAAAGCTTCTTGAATATGGTAAATGTGTAGAGTTTTTTATGATTTTTAAAAAATATGTTTTTGTATTGCTAGCAGCAATGGGGTTAATATGTGTTCCTGTCTTTGCTATAAGTAATATTTTTAAACAGGATGTACAGTGGAGAACATCTATGCGCAAGCCAGAACAAATTGATACCAAATATACTCCCGAAAAATATCTCAAGCATATAATACAAAAAAGAGATACGTTGTTTTGGAAACTTATACAAGATTACTGTCCTGCCCATCAAGAAAGCTGTTATGGCTTTAAAGAAGAAATTGAACAAGATTTAGAAACAATGGAAAAAAAATTAACAAAAAAACCTAAAATTCACGCATATAGAGATCCTGAAATACCACAAAAAATTTGTGATGCGGTAGATAAAGAACTTGAGAAAAAAGGTATTTACCCGGGTAATGTTTCGTTATGTATGGAAGACTTTGAAAAAGACACATGGGCAGAAACTATTTTTCATCCCGATACATTACAATTTTCTATTGTATTTAACAGAAAGCTTTTTTTAACCTCTAGTGATAACGAAGATGAAAAAAGAAATAAAAAGCTAAATATGGGCGCTACTATTTTTCATGAACCTGTTCATGTTAAATATCTTGATCCGCTCAAAGATGCATATATAAGAATAGCCAAAGACAGGGGAAAAAATCAGATTATGCTTGATGAACTTAAAAAAAAGAAGCTTGCTGCTATGGAAAAGAAATTTGAAAGGCTAGAAGAATTTATTGCAGATATTGAACCTGTGCTGAAAGATCCTGAGATAGTATATTTAAGAATACAACAAGAATGTATTTATGGAGAATGGCCATATAATCGAATAACAAAAAAAAATAAATACACGGAAAGTGAAATACATCCTTCTGCTGCATACATGTGCTATAAACTCAAAAAACTGCCTGCCATGTATAGAAATGTTGCTGCACAATCTAATTCCAATACATCGCAGTAAAACAAAATTTTTTATCATACTTTCTTTCTTTATTCATCCTTCATGGAGCCTTTAGGCGAAGTTGAAGGATATAAGTGTTGCAACCGACAAAAAAATTTGATAATTATAAGAAAGTAAGAAATAATTATAATAACCATTAATTATCAGGAGTTCGCCATGAATAGTATGCGAGCATGTATAATTCCATTTTTTATGATGTCATCCTCTGCCGGGGCTTTTTACTTGGATATGGATGAGATGTTTAGAAACATGAATAATCAGATAAAAAAAATGGAAAATTATTTCAAAAATGTACAAGAAGAAATTAGTGCTGCATGCAAACAAAATGGCATTGGCATGAATAGCAAAAGTTCAATAGCAACCCTGGCTGTTGCCAATGAACAAGAGTGTATTGCCATTACCCTTGGCAATATTGACATGACTGAAAATACGCACGCTTCTGCCTCATGGCAAGGAGAACCAACGCCGTCACATCTTGTTATCACTATTCCAGAATACACTATGCATGTGCAGTATAATAAAAAATATCAGTCACTTACTATTGCCTCCCATTATGAAAAAAATGTCGAACGTACCGATGGACAAGATCATGGATATTACCATCAGATGAGCAGCTCAAGTTCGCAATCTTTGTATGTAGACAGCGACCTTGCTCTTGATCGGGTAGAAATTGAGTATAACAAGACAACACAAACTATTGTTGTACGAATTCCAAAAATACACCAAGAAAAAGAAACAAAAAATATTCCGATTAAATTCAAGGAATAAATTTTTTATCACAGAAAAATTTTGAAAAAAACTATAGCAAAATTAGTTGCACTAAGGCTATAATAAAAAATATTTTGTATCATTTTCCTATAATGGGGAAAAAGTGTATGAAAGCTTTAGCGCACTACCATTTTCTTGTCATAGTGTATGTACTCAATAATGCCTTTTTTATTGTTGGTGCTGAAAAAACTGATAATTTTATGGTGCATGGCAGAACTATTATTGGCAATCAAACAATTATCGGATTCGGCCCATATACCGAGGGCAAGAATATCGCTGAACCTTTGTCACGGAAAAAAGTTATCAAAAAAATACCTTTTACTGATGATTTTACAAAAATTTTTCTCCTTCTCCCCACAGCACTTGTTCTTAGCTGTAAAAGCTCAAGCGAGGTTAAAAAGACAACTAAATTTATGGAGCTTACTGCACCAGAAAATTTTATTAAACACATCATTGTTCAAACAAATAAAAACGATATTACACACGAAACAGATCTCACTATTGCCATGGACAGCGAAAAACTATTTTTTAGCTACCCTTCCAAACGAGTTCCCATCCGCCTTAATGTCGAATATACAAGTCAAGAAAAGCTCGCGATTGCAGGCGCTGGCTCTTGTAAAATTAGAAACCTGAACCAGGAATCATTAGATCTTATTGCAAGTGAAACAGTACGCATATCACTGTACACGCCTATATTGACAGAAAAATTTGACATCAAAACCTTCAAACAAGCATATGTATCCATACACAATGCACGGTGTAAAATAATTGATATAAAATGCAAGCATAAAAGCAAAGCAAATATAGGAATACAGCCAATTAAAAGAGACTTAGTCATTTGCGCAAAAATGCATGACCAAAGCAGCCTCACTCTCACCGGATCAGCAAGTCATGTCACCTTAGAAGCCTGTAATAATGCTTATATAAGCGGAAGAAATTGTAACTGTAAAGATGCTGCTCTCATAAAATCTTCCGGCAATAGTCGCGTATCTCTTGGATGTCAAATAACATTCCCCTGTAGAGCATTTGATACATCTGACAACAGTAAAATCAGAATTTTTTATCCCGGCGAAAAAAATTTACAATATGCAACCATAAAACCTGCATACAAACCAAAACCGTAAGAAAAGAAAAAATAAAGATATTTTTGTTATTTACAGATATTCTCCATTTTTTTATATTTATGGTATTGAAAACAATGTCATTCCCTTTTTATATTCTTAAATATCTTGTACCATTATGCTGCAAAAAGATCTTCATCATATTTCTCACACCATACAGGAACCCATTCCTGCTCATCTTTCGTGGATAGAAATTGACAAACAAGCCTTATGGCATAATGCACACATGTACAAAAAAACAGTTGATAACAAAACTATTGCTTTCGTCATTAAAGCAAATGCCTATGGACACGGCATGCAGGAAATTGCATTGCTTTGCCAAAACATTGTCGATATTGATTGGCTGTGCACTTTCACACTTTCTGAAGCTGTTGCTTTGCGAACTCTTGGTGTTTCCAAGCCCATTTTAGTTCTTGGTCCTCTTGATATTTCCATTACTCATGCCTTAAATATGCATATTGATGTTGTTGTCGATACAGCAGAACAAGCACAAAACTTAAACATCCTTGCAAAAAAAGAAAGAACAAAATTGGGAGTACACATAAAAATAGATACAGGCCTTTCGCGCAGAGGAGTAGCGCCAGAAAAAGCGGTTGATCTCATTCTATTTCTCACTAATCTGCCATATCTCTCCCTCAACGGCATCTGCACCCATTTGGTAGAGTCTCACAAAGAGGATGCTTCATTCACTCTGTACCAACTAAAACAGTTCAGCTCTATTATGCATACCATACAACAACATGGCATCTCTGTTGCCTATATTCATGCAACAAATACTGCAGGAACAACGGTCTTTAGCCATGAGGAGTATAATTTTTTCCGCATTGGCATTGGTCTTTATGGCTTGCTTCCTTCGCCAACAATACGGGAAAAAACACAGCTGCGTTACCCTGATTTTCATCTCAAGCCTGTTTTGCAATGGAAAACCATCCTTGTACAGACAAAAGAAATTCCTGCGCATGCATATGTCAGCTATGACCGAACCTATCAAACATATCGTCCCACACGTATCGGCCTATTGCCCATTGGCTATAGCGATGGATACGATATTCGCCTATCAAACCGCGGCCTTGTCTATATCAAAGGTTCCTATGCCCCCATTTTAGGCCGTGTTGCTATGAATATGACAACTATCGATCTCACTGCTATTCCACAGGCCCACGAAGGAGATGAGGTTACCCTTATTGGCCCGCAAACAGAAATTCGAGCCGATGTTATTGCCCATTATACGCAATGCGTCAATGTCCGGGAGCTTCTGACGGGCATAAAAAGTCACATTCCCCGCATAGTATTTTAAATTCTTCGTTCCGCCTCTTTACGAGGCTCCACGAAGGATGTGTAAAGAAAGAAAACAAGCAAATATTAATTCCAATTTTACATTTTTATTGAAATTGCTCCTTTTTTTATGATAATATGAAAATACATAAAGATTTTTATAAGAAAAAAGGATTATATTATGAAAAAAATAGCTTTTTTAATTGGTATTGTATCAATCTCTATCCCCTCTCTTTTTTATTCAGCAAATCTCCCAGTAGATCAGGCCATATGCAAAAGCCTTTTAAAAGATCTTAATGCTGATTCTATTCCCCAAGCCCAAAAAAAAATAAAAGATTTAGATGAGCTTCTTGATAGCCTAGAAGCATTGACTGCTTCAGATGCCCTTAAACATTATAATATAATAATGGATATTATGGATAAAGGTTTCAACCATCTCGCGGAACTTGCAGGAATTGATGTGAAAGCAACAATAAAACAGGCAAAAAAAGAAATGAGCAAACAAAAAACCAAACAAGAAAAAGAACCTTTGCTTTGGGCTGTAGTGGAAGCAATCGGAGAGGCCATTATTCGTCTTCAAGAAAATCTCTCAGGCTTCCAAGGAGCTACAAAAATAATGGCTGGATACGTCGCTATGCTTGAAGGAATCATTACTCAAGCAGTACAGGCGAAACAACAAAATAATCCCGACCTTTTATGGCGCGTTATTCCAGAAAAAGTACCAAGTTTTACACGAAAAACTTTCACTTTTGCTCCTGAAGAAACCGGTGCTTTGCCATCAACAACCACATCTACCACAGAACCTACATTAAAAAATCCTAAAAAAGTAGCTCCCCCTGTACCACCAAAACCGACAAAAAAGCCTTCGGTTCCTGAAAAATCTCCAACGGCCACTGTTCCAACCGCACCTACAACTATGCCTGAAGCTTCCGCAACAACAGGGCAACAAACAACAAAATCTGCAACTTCTGCAACACCCGCTCAACAGACTACGGCAGCAACGCCCTCGCAAACCAGAGCAAAAACCACACTATCACGAGAAGAGCAAATGGAAAGAGCTCTGAAACGTTATTCAGAACTTCGCAAAAAGCTTAGACCATAAATCCGATGTTTGCCAACTTTGACAATCATTCCCGGTTGCCATGAAATTTGAGCTTTAAAATCAGCGACAACTTCTCCATCTACAGCAACAGCGCCTGCTTCTATAAGCCGTTTAATTTCAGATGATGTTTGCGCAGCACCAAGCGCTTTTATCAGATCGACAATCCAGACTGGATTTGGCAAACTGCTCACATCAACTTCGTCCGCCTGCGCATAATTTTTTTGCTGGAAAATTGCCTCAAAATGCGCACGAGCCTGGTCTGCAGATTGCATCGACCAAAATCGCGCAACAATACCGTGCGCCATATTTTTTTTCAGCTCCATCGGGTGTATTGTTCCTTGTTGAACTCCTTTTTTCCAGCCTTCTATCAAAGAAACAATATCGGGCAATAATAATGCATAGTAGCGCCACATAAGCTCATCAGATATTGACATTAATTTACCAAATACCTGCTCGGCCGGCTCATTCAATCCAATGGCATTACCATATGATTTTGACATTTTTCTGTGCCCATCAAGCCCTTCAAGAAGTGGCATCGTCAAAATAATTTGCGGCCTTTGGTCATAATGTTCTTGCAAAAATCGACCGAACATCAAATTAAATGTTTGATCGGTCCCACCTAGTTCAACATCGGCCTCAAGCGCAACTGAATCATATCCTTGAAATAGCGGGTACAACAGCTCATGAAATCCAACGGGTTGTTGCTGGGCAATGCGAGTGGCAAAATCTTCACGCTCAGTCAATCGAGCAAGCGTTGTTTTTGCGCACAATTTGATCATGTCGCTTACCGTCAACCCATCAAGCCAGTGGGAATTGTATCGTACTTGTGCTTTTTCTGCATCCAAAATTTTACTCACCTGTTCAAAATATGTGTGCATATTATGCGTTATGTCTTCTCCACTCAGTGGCGGTCGTGTTTTTGAGCGCCCCGTTGGATCGCCAATACGTGCGGTAAAATCACCAATAAGAAAAATAACATCATGCCCCAAATCTTGAAATGTCCTCATTTTTGACAATACAACAGCATGTCCCAAGTGCAAATCTGGTGCCGTTGGGTCCATGCCCAGTTTAATTTTCAGTTTTTTGCCTTCTTTTAATCGCGCAAGTAATTCTTCGTGCGGCGTAACTTGCGCAGCACCCATGACAAGAAGTTCGTACGCTTTTTCAGGTTTCATAATTATAAATCCTTAATCATGCAGACACTATTCCACACCGTGATGTAATGCATAAACCAATAGTTGTTATTGCATTCACTGCCATTAAACGCAAAAATCCACTAAAAAAAATCATCAAAAGCAGCGGAACAATAATCATACTATAAGGGCTCGACGGAGTATATCGTGCAGTACGTTCTTGATAATAGGTAACATAGAGGCTGCACATGTCCACAATAAAATTGAGCACACACAAAATCATGTTTAAATAGACGAGCGAAATAAGAATAAAACCAAGAACAACCGACCATGAAGAATATGTCGGATACACCTGAGCCAAATATAAATGTGACATTTGATGAAAAAGTACCATGTAATGGGTTAAATTCAACACTTTTGCATCAAATGTTGCAACAAGTACAATAATGCCGCACAAGGCAGTGATAAAATAGGCAAAGCTCATCGACAAAAAACAGAGAGCCAATTTTAATGTCCGATACGGTTTGTGAATGCGAAAAGTATCCAGAGGAATATGAGGCGACCATGCAATATACATGCCCAAAATATAGAAAACTCCCAAAGTAACAATACTGAGCACATCAATATGCACCAAAGGATTCAGCGTCATGTACCCCATTTCCTGCGCCGTATCATCCCCTGCCATATATGCAACCCATGCTCGAAATGCCTGGGCAATGGTGACTGCAATAACGTACGCAAGAAAAAAGCTAATAATACCTATAAAAAATTCTGCACTTTCTACATTAATCATACTATATACCATATTATAATAATTACCGACAAATAGCATATCAAGCATAGGCTATCCCTGCTCGCTCGTCAAAAAATCCTTACACAAAGTCCTTCGAAGAACTTTATGTAAGGAGGCAAAAGAAGGAAAAGATAACAATATTTCTCTTCTCTTCAAGGCTCCATGAGTACGAATGGAGATTAAAGAATTCAAAGTTAAACTTCGAAGATATGTAATTTTTGGTACTTGTACAAATGTATTTTTGCGATACAATATCAAGCGTCACTAAATAATTTACACACCATCTGTTTCTCTAGGAGCTTATGAAAAACAAAACTTTTGTCCTTTTATGGATATTTAGCGCAATACCATTATACCAATCGGCCATGGAAAAATTGTCGCTGAACGAAGAAACACCAAAAATATTTATAACGGGTACTGATAATATCATAGCCACTGATGATAATGCTGTTTTTATACAAACAAGCGATTGCGTAAAATTTGCAATTCCAAAAACAGATACTGATGCTGCAACCCAGCATTTTACTATCCCCTCTTTTGAAACAATAATTAATTTTGCACCCGTACTTTTCACTCCTGACCCAGAAAAAATATCTTTAGAAACCAGCAACACTCATCCTCTTGTCCTCTCACTCATTGACAGTACAACATTTTTTCACATGCTTCGTGCTATTTTTTATGCTCGCTCTCGCTATATGAAACATAAAGATGTCGACAAAACATCAAAAAAAATTATACTAACTTTGTATTATTTAGAAACATATTTAGAAAATAAACTCAACCCCGAAACGTTAATAACATTTATTCAAGCGTGTAACTTTTTAACTATCACCAATGATTATATTTTTGATAGTGCAGCAGCAGTATTATTAAAAAAATGTGAAAATTATCAGACATATTTGAATCTACAAGAAAAAAATAAGACACTTTTTAAAGAATCTTATTTCAATAAAGCTCTGGAAAAGTATATGTATACGTATGCCTTCACCCATCTTCCTGTAAAAACTGCTGATTTTGACTTAAAATTAAAGCATATTGTCCATTTTGCTCAAAGCGAAACTAATCAGTATATTGTAACTCTTTCTATACCTCGAAAAGCAGCTACATCAAAAATAACGAAAACGCTCAAGCTCAAAAGAACATTACCAAGAAAATTACAGTTCATTGCATTTGATATGCTGCAACAAAAACGCATATTTACCGTTCCTTATAGACAAAAGAGCAAAGATCCAAACTTTTTTCAAAGTAATAGAGGGTATAGACTCATTATGAGTACAAATGGAGATATTGCCGCCATTAATGTAGGTATAAGCAAATTTTTTCTATACAACAGAGCCAAAAACAAATCTTACTACCAATCCATTGATGGTTACCCATGGAACCCTATGTTTACTGATGATGGCTCAAAATTATTTATAAGCTGTGACTATTCCGATTCATCGTATTTTATGATAAAAGATTTGGCTACAGAAACCATTAAAAAAATATCAGTAAAAGGCCTTCTTAATTTTTTCCCCACCCCTGACGGTTCATACTGTGCAACATTAACAAACAAGGAGAAAGGAAAAATACAAATATGGAATAGTGAAACAACAGATTGCATTCATACTATTATAAACGATTCAATAATCGTTCCCCACATTAGATTTTTTCTTACGTTTAATCCTGCAAATAATCATTTGATAAGCGCAACAAAATCAGTCATACGTTTGTATGATTTTATTAACAAAACACATGAAGAAATAGATATGTCCTCCAACAAAGTCTATGAAGATATGTGGAATAAGCCCTCATTAACCCCAGGGCACCTGAGTAAAGATGGCCGACATTTTATGCTTACTTCCGATCAAGAATATATTATCATGAACATGCAAACACGGAATGTCATAAAAAATCGGCTACCAACAAACACCGTAAATTATTATTGCGGAAATGGAGAGTATTATAACACATTCGAAACAGAAGACCCACACATAATAACAACAACTCGCACTCCACTCTGGTACCTTAACCAACCAGCAGGCGATTTAGTGAAAGAATATTTCAAAGAAAAAAATGAGCCAAAAGCCATTTTACTCCAAAAATAATAACGAACATTCCTCCCTCTCCCCTTTTATATCTTTCATTCCGCCTCTTTAGAAGGCTCCACGAGGCACGAAGTGGAGTAAAAAAAATGAAGTTTTTGAAAATAATCGCATAGCAGAGAACAGTTGTAATTTCCTGAAAAAAAAGTAATTATAAATGAGGTATATTTAGACAACAAAAAAAGGAAGAAAAAATGCCTCGGATTTATAGTGATGATTTTCGCTTCAGGGTGGTAGCATTAGCAAAAGAAGGTAAAAAAACATATCTTGAAATAAGTAAATTATTTAAAATATCAGTAAAAACAATATATATATGGCGCAAAAAATATGAGAAGACAGGATCTGTAAAACAAGAACCCATCATAGGCAAAGGTCATAGCCATAGAATTACAGATTGGGATAAGTTTCGTAATTTTGTAAAAAAAAATTCGGGCAAAACAAGGCAAGAATTGGCTGATCTCTGGAAAGAAAAGACAGGGATAAGTATATCAGTAGCAACAATGGGACGTGCTCTTGGAAAAATAGAATTTACTCACAAAAAAAAACTTATGGGTACATAGAACGTGATGAAATTGTTCGTAAAGAATTTAGTGAAGGAATGAAAAAATATGCTCCAGAGCAATGTGTTTATCTTGATGAATCTGGTATTGATGATAATGAAACATATGTTTATGCTTGGGGACCAAAAGGTCAACGTGTATATGACATGAAACGCGGATCTCGGTCACAACGTCTTACCATTATTGCTGCACTAAATCAGGGAAAAAGGGTGTGTCAAACATTTTGTGTAAATGGGTTTAACTTCATAAAGATACGTTGATCCTTTCGTCAAAGAATATATTCAGTTGGTTAATAATTTCGGTCCAGTTTCTGACAATATGGGTCCATTTTTTTTCTATGTCAACAGAAGCAAGATAAAGCATTTTGAAAAGTGATTCACCATTTGCAAAAATGGATCTATTTTTGGTCACTTTTCTAAATTGTCGATGTAATCCCTCTATAATATTGGTGGTATAAATGAGACGTCTCAGCTCCGCAGGATATTTGAAATAACTCGCAATGTTGCCCCAATGATTAATCCAAGGGTTAACAGCGGAGGGATACAAAGTTCCCCAACGTTCTTGTAACGCTTCAAGAGCGGCGGTTGCTTCAGTTTCTCCAGAAGCTTGATATATCTTTTTCAAATCCTCTATAAAACTTTTCTTATTTTTGCTTCCTACATATTTCAATGAATTGCGAATAAGATGCACAACACATAGTTGTACTTCTGTTTTTGGAAATACAGCTTTTATAGCATCTGGAAGGCCTTTAAGTCCATCGAAGCAAGTAATTAAAATATCAATCACACCCCGATTTTTGAGTTCATTAAATACAGAAAGCCAGAAGGTTGCACTTTCACTGTCACCAATCCAGATACCCAGTATTTCTTTTCTTCCTTCCGTATCTATGCCTAGACAAGTATAAGCAGCCCTTGAAATTATTTTACCATTTTCACGCACTTTGTAATAAATAGCATCAAAAAAAACAATTGCATATACCGGTGACAATAGCCGATTCTGCCATTCATTGGCCAATATTTGTGCTTTGTCTGTTATTATAGAAACAAGTGCTGGTGATATTTGAATACCATATATCTCAAACACATGATCTTGGATATCACGTGTTGTCATACCTTTGGCGTACATAGATATAATTTTCTTATCAAATTCACTGACATCTCTCTGATGTTTCTTTACAACCTGTGGCTCAAAATCACCATTTCTATCGCGTGGAATATCTAATTCAAGTTCTCCAGAACTACTTTTGACTTTCTTATTTGATGTACCATTTCTACTATTGCCCGATTTTTTCACTGTTGCTTTGTGTTTTTCATAACCAAGATGATGACTCAATTCCTCCTGCAACATTGCCTCTAGCATTGATTTTGTCAACCTTTTGATGAGTCCATCTTTTCCCATCAAGTCTTCTACTGTCTTGCACTTCTTTAATTCTTCTTCAATGTTTATGTTTGTATTTTTTTGCATTTTATTTTCTCCGCAAATGGGTTATACTTCTTCTATGTTCTATTCTACCCCATTTACACAAAATATTTTACACTCTTGCTATAACATTTTGGACATGCAAACAAAGGAAGTAAAAAGCTTTAGAACACTCTTTTTTCAAAATACAACACGAAACATCGGCGAAAAACTACTAAGAAATGTTCTCTGTACAAATGGTGAATATTATAATGGAAACGGAGAATATTATAACACCATATCCCAACCAGAAAACTCACACAAAGTAACAACAATTCGCACACCAATGTGGTATCTTAACCAACCAATAGACATACTAATACAAGAATGGTTCAAAGATACAATGGAGCCTTATTAAAAAAAAGAAATTGTCACAAAAATTCACCCCAAATAGAGTTTAATCTTCTCTTCCATTGCTTGTTTATTCATGTATCCCGTTTCTTTTCCCTTAATTGCACCTTCCTTGATAAAAATAAAGGTAGGCACTGAGGTAACACTAAATTGAACAGCAACATCGCGGGCTTGGTCAACATTTACTTTTGCAAATGTATAGTGTGATCCCAGCTCATCTTCTAGTTCTTGAAATATGGGAATCATTTGCTGACATGGTCCACACCAGCTTGCATAAATATCAAGAATGACCGGTTTGGTCGATTTCATCACATCACGTTCAACATTATCTTTTGTAATGACAATAGCCATAGTATATTCCATGGATAATAAAGTATATTACGATACAACTGTGTTCAGAATATCATTATTTTTCTGTATGTGCCACCCCTTCAGCTGGCCGCGTTGCTCCTCCGGCATTTTCCGCATGCCCCACTATTTCTTTGTTCTCTATTGCCATTTTTTTTGTATTAGCAGCTGCTGATTCTGCTGCAGATGCAGAAGCGCTTGTAGGGGCACCACGCACTGAATATCCTTCAATAATAAACTGTTTAATTGCTGAAAGCGGCACTTCTTTTTCCACAGGTCCTGCAGTATTAATTTCATCACACGTTACCTTAATATTATCATCAATGAGATAACTTTGTTTTGTTCGCTCTTTATTTTTTGAAATAATTTCTACTTCTATATAGGTATATCTCCGTTTGCCTTTCGGCTGATAAATCCATACTTCATGAGGACGCGGTACATGAATTTCACTAATCTCATCCAAATCAATTTTTGTCGTCACTAACTCTTTGTGGGGATCAAGCGTCATGGGAATCTCTTTTTTCCCATTTGTTGTATTTGTTTTCACTTTTTTTGGCATTTTAAGTGGTTTGTCATACATGGGAATGTGCCGATATTTGCCGACAATTGCTATATTATCAACATGATATTTTGTCCCCTGCCATGTTATTAATGTCCCATAAAAATTTACTTTTTGTTTTACATCACCCTCACGATTACCTTCGGGAGTTGCCCACCCCATAAGCAATAAAGCTCCCACTGTAGCAGAAAATGCTTGCATGAATTTCTTGATATACATACATACTCCTTTTTTTTGTATAGACAACATGAGCCCTTCTATGATTACATTATAAGAAAGCTTCTTGGCAAAAAAGAAGTATCCGCGGTATAGTAATATAAAATATATTTTTTTACACAGGAGAAACATATATGTATCCGATTAATTTTAATCCCGAACAAGACGTTCAAAGGCGCATTTTTTCATTTATGTATGGTGTCTATGCATGGATGGCATGTGCTCTCAGTATTAGTGCTGTTGTCTCAGGTATTGTTGCAGGGTCTCCCAAAATTTTTGCTTTTTTCTTTGAAAACCCTGGCATGATAATTGGTATGATCATTCTTCAATTTGCTCTTGTTTTTGGCTTGAGCTTTGGCATTATGCGCATGAGTTTTTCCACCGCCTTGGCCATGTTTTTACTCTATGCATGCAGTGTTGGCGTCACATTATCAACTATTTTTTACATCTACACATCATTTTCCATTATCACCACATTCATCACAACAGCAGGTATGTTTGGTGCGATGGCAATTTATGGGTACACAACAAAAACCGACCTAACAAGCCTTGGCAACCTCAGCACCATGGTTCTTATTGGCATGATTATCGCATTATGTGTCAATCTTTTTATGAAAAGTGCCGCCCTCGATTTTGCCATCTCTGGTATTGGTGTTCTTGTCTTTGTCGCCCTGACAGCCTACGACACACAACAGTTAAAATATATTGGCACTCAGCTCATAAATCAGCAGCAACCGGTGAATAAAATTATGCTTATTGGAGCTCTAAAACTGTATTTAGATTTTCTCAACCTCTTTTTATTTTTGTTGCAATTTACTGGCAAAAGAAATAACGAGTAACACTGTTTTGATATTTGATTATTAAAAAAAGGAGTTTTTTGTGAATAATCTTATTCTGTGGACCATGCTTATTTTCAGCCCGACACTTTTAATAAGCGAAGAAGGACCGGCAAAAAAAACACGTAAAAAGCAAACAGCGCGCATGGCTCAAAAAGCACCTGCCCCTGACGCGCCAGAAACTGAAGAACCTGAAAATGAAATTGCAGAACCTGAGCAAAATCAAGAAACTATGGATGAGCAAGAAGTCAAAGCCGAATCGATGGCAATCCAGGAAGCATCAAGAGGTACCCGCAAAAAAAAATCACTGCGTACTGCTCAAAAACCACGTATTATTATAGCCCAAGAAACGGAATCTCCGCCATCAAGTCAAGGACAAGAAGCATTCGATCAAGGGTTTGATCAACAAGCAAAAGAATCTTCCATCATAGAGTTGGTCAACAAAGCGGCTGATTACCTAGAACATCACACGGTACAAGAAGCATGCTCGGCATATATGAATGATGATAGTTTTGTTAGCGGAGAAGTGTCTTTATTTATGTTTGACATACACAATACTGAGCTCGTTGCGCACGATGTTCCTGCACTATTATGGAAAAATGTTTACACATTAAAAGATGATTTTGGCCGTTTTTTTGCACAAGAAATGACAGAAAAAGCACAAGGTGGCGGCGGCTGGGTTGTCTATGCCTGGCAAGGAGCCATAAAAACTTCCTACGTGAAAATGGTAAAAAAGAACGAGCAGTCGTATGTTATTGGCGCCGGTTATTATCCTCATTCAAAATCTGACACCGTGACAAATATGGTCAAAGCAGCCGTTGCCCTTTTCAATCAATACATGGAGAAAAAACAGCCGGCAGTTTCATTATTCAGTCTCCTTAATTATCCGCTCAATACCCAGTTTATTTTAGGTGACCTGTACCTCTATGCTCTTGATTTTAACGGTGTTATTGTTGCGCAAGGCGATCGCCCTCGCCTTGTCGGATCAAATAGTCTCGAGCATCGCGATCCACAAGGCAAGCAGGAAAATTTAGAAATTATCAATAAACTCAAAGAAACAAAAAGTGGGGGCATCTGGGTGGAATACATATCGCGCAACGCCCCAAAACGAGTGTATGCAGAAAAAGTTGCTGATGCAGAAGGAAAAGAATACTTTCTCGCCTGCGGTTATTACCCTGATGTTGATCGCCAAAAAGTTGTTGAACTTGTCCAGCGCGGGTTTCAATATATGGAAGCACATGGCAGAACTGCAGCCGTTCAAGAATTTTCAACAAAACGAAGTGATACTTTCCGCTATGGAGATCTTTCCCTTTTTGTCTACAACTTGACCGGTGAATGCGTTGCCGATGGCAAGAATGAAGAATCTATAGGAAAAAACCATTGGGACAATAAAGATGATGAAGGCAAATATTATGTTCGTGAAATGATTGAAAAAGCAAAAGATGGTGGCGGCTGGCTCAACTTCCGCATGAAAGGAGCATTCCAATCAGTGTACGTTGAAAAAATTGATCTCAGCATAGACCAGTTTGTCATTGGTTCTAGCATATATCCTATCAGTAAACCGGACACCATGATGTTAATGCTCAGCAGTGCCATGAGCTACTTGCGTGATCACACCGTCGCACAATCACTCCGCGCATTTGTTGACCCTGAAAGTGATTTTACCCGTGGCGATCTGTATATTTTTGTCTTTGATACAACAGGACTCTGTTATGCATGGGGAATCGAACATAATCTCGTGTGGCAGAATCTTTTAAAAAATAAAGACGATGAAGGACGTCCATACATAAAACTATTTATCAACACCGCAAAATTTGGCGCCGGCAAAGTAACCTACACCTTGCATGGCAGACGCGTTGTTGCCGCGCTTGATAAAATAGAAAAAGAAGGAAAAACCTATATCGTCGGCTCACAATATTTTATGTAAAAAACGAAGAAGCGGTGAACTTTTCATTCACCGCTTCTTCGTGCATTTTTCTCGTGTATATTATTTATAGGCCATTTTAGTATGTTCTTGGATCTAATCCAGGGTAACCATGTACATTGGTGTATTCCCGTCTATAACGACAGCTTTTTCTGATCTTCTTTGCCTCTTTCTCTGTAAAAATTCCATAATTGGCAAGTGTATTGACAATAGCATGAGCTGATAGGACATAATGTCCCCGCATATGGTCATTTGTTTGGGTAAGAAATTCAAGAGTACGCATGCTCTCCAGATCAGCATCAAAAAAAAGAACATGTTCTTTTTCTGCCAAACTGAACTGCTTTTCAAAAAAGCGTTTGTCTGGTTTTGGGTGCGGCGTATATGCTACTTTTTCTGTCTCACGTATTTTCAATGCTCTTTTTACTGTCATTGCAAATGCATCTTCTGGAGCATCAGCCAAAAAGTTCTTCATGTCCTTCAAAAGACAACTGTTGAATGGACAATAAAAAAGTTTTAGATCAGCATAAAGATCAAAAGCATCTCCGCGTGATGTCAGCGCTGTCATGGCATCTTCGTAGGCCACACGATCTTTGTTGGTAACAAATACTATGCGATACCCCTTCTTTTTGAGAAGTTTCAATACCGCTTCCATATTGCCCTTCAGTTGATACGAATCTGCAACGATATCGAGCATATCTCTGACAAATTTCTGCAATACAGGGCGTTCAAGTGCCGTCTGAATTGTCTGATACACACCGCCACCTGACAGCTTTACCCCATCTCTGCCCGGAAAACCAAGTTTAGACTGCTGATGCATGTACCAGAGGGCTTTGAAATATTCCCATGCATTACCCCAATCTTTGCGCATGAGCGCAATAATTTGAAGTTGCATAAAAAAGTTCCCGCGCTCCATTAACGTATTCAGATCAAAATGAATTTCCGTGTTGTCAGGATTGTACACAGTTTCAGCATACACTGTTTGTTGTTGCACAAGCGAACACAATGCTGCGATAAAAAATATACCAATTTTGTATATGTTTTTTTTCATAATAGCTCAATTTCCTTATCAATTATTACAGAGTACCAAATGTTGCCACATCATATGCCTGAATTGGTGTTCCTGCATTATTTATTACCGCAACATTTTTTTTGTCAATGTCCAAATACATGCATAATTGGTCCTTTGCAATACGTCTCATGACATTGATAAATCGCATATCAGGTAATGCGTAGGGAACATGAAATACATTATTGCTCGGTTTTGCACCCAATGCACGTTTGACTGTTGCCGTAAATGCATCATCTGGAGCGGTGGTAACAAAATTTTGCATTTCACCAATTAATGAACTTTCTGATGGATAATAGACAATTGAAGCATCAATATATTGCCCCAAAGCAGCGCCTTTTTGTCCTAACTGCTGCATAATATCTTCATATGACATACTATCTTTATTTGATACAACAACAATGGTGAATCCCATAGATTTCATCTGCTGCAACAAAGGTACCATATCATTTTTTAAATAATGTGATCCTGCTGTCAGCGAAAGAATATCAGGAATGTATGGACGAAGCACGGAATCTATCAATCCATTTTGAATCATTTGCGGCCATGCACCATACAATGGATTGCCATTTGCATCATTAAATAACAAGTTGCCAGCGTGAATTTCGGTGCCTTGATATGAACGTTTTGACATCGCATATAACGCCTTGATATACGCCCATGAACCTGACCATTTTTTGCGCATTAACGCAATAACTTTCAGCCTGAGCATCAATGATGACGTTCGACCAAAAAGTACATTACTATTAATGAATAGTATAAGTTCTTGTGCTTGCGGCGGCGATATTTCTTGTGATTGCGGCGATATTTCTTGCGGTGCTTCTTGTGATCGCACCAATGCGCAACCAGTAATACCAAGCATAACGGTCAAAAAAATTGTCTGCTTTCTCATTTTCATAATAATCCTATCGTTTTAATATTTGTACAATATATTTATATTCTTCTTCAGATAAAATCCCCAATTCATGTAAATACATCGCAATGCTCAGATCTGAGGTGATATGCATTCCAATCATGCCATTACCATATCCAGTTACTGCGAAAGCGTTTTCCCTATGATCATCAAAAAACAGTATATATTTTTTTCTCGCATACTCTCGTTGTTTTTGCACATATTCCACAGCAGGCTTTGCAAAATTTGCCTGTTTGAAATATTCCGTTTCTGCAGCATTGAATGCGCGACGAATAAGCTGCGTAAAGCTGTCAGTTGCTGTGCTGTGAGACTGTAAATATTCACGCATATCTTGCATTATTTGTTCATTTTCTGCCGGATAAGTAACATGCGCCTGAGTTGTATAATCGTAGAGCGATATTTCCTTATCTCTGATTGCCTCAAGTGTGTCTTGGCAAGAAAGGTGATCTTTATTTGTCGCAATTTTAATGGTGTATCCTTTATTTCGCAGAATCACCAACAACTCACGCACACCTTTTTTAAACCGGTGAGCTTTTGTCATAATATTGATCATGTCGGCAGCATAATCCTGCAATATCGGGTCAATAAATGCACTATATATAACTGCATAGGTTACACCGCTACAAGTTCCTTTGAGATACTCGTTTCCATATTCATCTCTGTCCACCCGATTACACATACACACCAATGCTGCGATATATGAAAAACTGTTTTTCCAGTTTTTGGTAAATGCAAGCGTGATCAGGCTCCAGTATGTTTTTATCTGTAACTCTTGCTCAATAAGAACATCATCAAAGTCAAAATGGATTTCCGTATTTTCTGATGTCAGCTTCTCTGCAGGAATTTCAACCAACCTTGCTGTCTGCCAATTTTTTGCAGGAACATGCTCAGCCGATTGCACAAATGCAAGAACCGCAGCTGTAAAGATAACGGTCATATACATCTTTTTATACATACATTGCCCTAAAAATTATTATCATAATTTCACTATCCATGGACTGCCTGCATTATAGACTCATATTCCCCTCTGGACAAAATATCAAGCGCATATAAATACTCTGCAATTTCAGCAACTGTTGTTACATAAACTCCAACCATGTCGTGCCCATATTGTGTTACCGCTTTCGTATTCTCTTGATGATTGTCAAAAAAGAACACATATTTCTTGTGGGCATACTCCCGCTGCCTTATTACATATTGTTGTTCTGGTTTTGGGCGCGCCATATGAACAAAGGTCTCAGTTTCTTGTGCGATCAGCGTGCGGCGAATTAACTGCGTAAACTTGTCTGTTTCTGAGCCATGAACTTTTAAATAATCACGCATATCGGATAACAGCCGCGTATTTTCCGGGTACAAGCTAAATACTTGATCTGCATGTACTGATAAAGGTGCTTTTTTGTCTGACATCGCCCGCGCAGTATCATCATACGAAATACGATCTTTATTTGTCGCAAATTTAACCGTATATCCCTTATCTTTGAGAATCACAAGAAGCTGATGCGCTCCTTTTATAAACACGTGTGATCGCGCAACAATATCTAAGATATCAGGAACATAATTTTGGAGTATCGGATCAATTAATGCATTCTGAATCATGGCCAGTGTTGCACCATGAATCTCTTGTCCATCATTATCATAAAATAGCTTATTGCCATGAATATCTTTATGCGATCGTCCATTCATACGCCGAAGGGCTGCAATATATGAAAAACATTTTGTCCAATCTTTGGTAAAGGCAAGTTTTATAATGTTTATTTGCATCCAGAATTTTGACGCCTTATCAATAATGACGCCATCCAAATCAAAATGAATTTCTGTATTTTCGGCAGTAATCTGTTCTGCAGGTAAAATTATATGATGCTCTTGGCTAGACACAACAGCAGAATCTTGCCCCTGCATGAGTGACATACAAAAAAGAGCCAGCACGCCTAAAGTAAATTTCTTATACATAATAAATTCTCCTTAGAAAAAAATATTGAAATCAAAAAATCTATCATTCTATAATGTACAATATTATGAAAAAAAAACAATCGGGTCTTTGCTAAACATCAAACTCAGGACAAAAAAATGCAAAACTGCATAATTAAGAAAAAAAATGATTCGATTTGAAAAATAATATATATTTTACTAATTATTATATTCTATTTGAAACATGTATGACGTCTTAGTTGGCCCCCTGGATCTGGACCATATCATGAGCATTTCCATTGGGATCTATAATGCACCCCAAAAACTGGACCACTAATCAAGACTAGCTAAGATATATTTTAGCCACTAAACTGAATAGAATAAGAGGCTAAAAATGACACGTAGAAAATTTGATTCAAATTTTAAAACGAAGGTTGCTTTGGAAGCAATAAAAATATCACAAAATTAAGAAAATATGAAAGAGCTAAAATATATCTTAACTCGATCTAAAAAATGGTCCAAACTAATGGGTGCACTTTAATCAGCCTTTTCCAACGCTTTCATCGGATCCCAGCAAGCATACCTTTTAACAAAAGGGTCCCAATATAGTGCCTCAAACTTTTCTTCTTCAGTTGCATCTTTAGGTAAAGCTTGTACTCGTGGATCTTCGTTAAAACAATAAATTTCTAGAGAACTACTAGAATTCTTTCCTGAAGCAAAAAACCAAGGACCATAACGAGGCTTATAGCACCGTTTTCCTGGGCAAAAACCAAATTCAATGTGCTGCAGCCGGCGACCAGGCTCTAAGTTTTTGTCATAATCAAATGCCCGATGGGAATTCAGCACTTCCTTTTCTTTACCTTGTATCTCTTCGTAACTTTTCCCTACCCATGTATAATAAAATGAATTCTCAATGTTAGGGCCATAATAGATACCTCCTGGTAAGAGTCTAAAAATTCGTAAAATGGCCCGTTCTGGCAAATACTTTCTATTTATTAAAGGGCTCAAATATTTCATCTCATTTTTAATATTTTCAACCAATAATTGTAAAACAGGCATAGAACAATTAATCATTTTATCTTGGTTGATCGTTGAAAGTATTCTAAAATAGGGGGTCCCAAAAAATTCTCTATAATACATTCCTTTTTCAGCAAAATTAACTTCAACATCGTAATACATTCCTGTAAGCTTTTTCTGCGCCCTCGTAATATAAGTCTTAACATCACCCTTAAGCTCTATAGGCTTTTTATCATCAGTTGCATTAATTTGCTTTTCAGGAAATGCAAAAAAATAAGAAGCCCCTTTTTTATCATTCAATTCTTTCAAATACCATGATATTGTTCCCGGATCACTCGAATATAATGTCTGCGCACACATCAATGGAAAAAATAGTAAGACAAAAAAAATAGCCATAAAATCCCCGCATGTTTTTGTACAATCAAATATCATGAAAATAAATGTACCATGTTTTTAAAAAAGCAAAAGCAATAATCTATGCATATTTCATAAAAATTATGTAATTTTGAAAGTTATTAACATCATGTAACTATTTATTCTGATTCAGCGTTTACCAATGCTTTCATGGGAATCCAATCATATTTTTTGGCAAAAGGATTTTCATATATCGCTGCTTTTTTTTGCTCTTCAGTTGCATAGATAGGCAATTTTTTTACTCGCGGGTCCGCATCAATATTGTAAGAATTTGGTAGAGAAGCAAGCAAGAAAACCCAAGGACCATAGAAACGATAAGGTAGTGCAAGAGAATAATGTTGATTTTTTGATGATATATACCTTGGATGAATCCAATGAAATTCTGATTTTGAATTCGGTGTAAAACATATATCAGAGTACTTGTCTACCAACATTTGATACCATCTATGACTCGATAAAATTTCTCTTTCTTCGCTTACCAAGACAGTAAAAGCACCAAAATCTCCGGGTAAAAATCTAAAAATTTGCACAATATTTCTTTCTGAAAAATCCTTTTGATCCTTGAAAGATTCAAAAATATATTTTTCATATTCAAATTTTTTAATAAGCGCTTGAAAAAAGGTTATGCGACCATTAAGAGTCTTGTCCGGTCGTTTTTTGTGTGATCGTTGCAATTTTTGTAAAATGAAGGACTTATTTAAAGATTGTTTTTTCTCATCTACAAATTTTTTTTGCTTATTTTCTAATGTATTTTTTATATCAACAAGAATCTGATACTCTTTTGCAAGATTTTCCAAAGCCAGCTTAATATAGCACTGAGGATCGCCGTGCATTTTTATGACTTTTTCATTATCAGTGCACCGTATTTGCTTTCCAGAAAATGCAAAGCAATATTCTTCATCAATATGCAGCTCTTGTAACCATTTTGCTATTTTTGCTTTTCGATTGCCGCTGTTTTTTTCTGCAGAATACAGTGGTAATAATGTAAATAATAAAAAAAGAAAAATGATATACATACATTCATTCCCGGTGTATTATTTTATACTCAAATATCACGGATTTTATGGTATCATAATTCAAAAAAACAAACAATTAGTTGCAAGATTCTAGATTTTTTACAATACAATAGTTGCTATGTTGTACTCCCCAGACTTTTCATTTTCTGTTTTGCTATCAGCCATTTTGTCTAGCTCTGTCAAAATATACGGCAGCTGGCTCATGAACGGCTGCAGCTCAAATTCAACATGCCACAACCCACGCTCACGAGAAAATTTGTCGATAAAATGAGAAAAAAATGGAACCCATAATTTCCCCACGGGGTTGACCAATGGTGCCTTAATTTGTTTCCATGGTGCTCCTTTTTGCCATGTAATGCATGCCTGACATATATGAGGACGCGATGGGAGATGGCGCTCAGAAAATAGAGCAAGAAATTTCTCCCACAACGTTGTTGCATCGTTGTGGTCCGTATTTATTTGGAGCGCACCTATTTGATGCAGATCAGCATGTGAATGGAGAGAGTAAATTTTTTTGAATAGAGGGGAATCAGCGTACAAAGAAGTATCCCGCTGAATGGGAGTGGCAAGGAGAATAAGGCGATCAATAGAAAGTTGAGAAGGAGATTGCGATTTTTGCTTTTTTTCGTACACACACCCAAGACCAAGATTAACGTTGCCTCCATGGCTGTGAGGAATAATGGTAATATGGGGATCAACGCCATATTTTGCGTTATATCTATTTCTCAACTTCTCAAGATGATCAAACAGTTTTTCTGATGCATCTGCACGAACATGAGCATCAAGTTTCCCTGCCCAACCAAAATAGTAAAAATGATCAAAATTGAATGGAATTTGAGATTCTGGAATATTATCTGATTTACTTGCAGCATCAAGTTCTTTTGCTACCGCATAAAAATGGGAAGTTTCACTGAATTTTGATATATGATAAAAACCTTCGCCTTTTCCCCAAAAACGCTCTTGTACATCTTTTCCTGTTTTGGTTCCATGGACAAAAATAGTCACTGCATGTTTTTGTGGAGGCAGTGTGGGAGGAGTATTAGATAACATATCGTGTTCCTTTATTTATAATGCAAGCGATATAACATTATTACTGTACATAACTGCAGCGTGCTGAACAACTTCCGCCTTAGTTTGTGCATCGAGCAATGTCAGAATTTTTGGCAGTTCATGCATAAATGGTTTCAGCTGAAACTCTATATGCCAAAGCCCTCGTACTTTTTTCAAACGGTCAAGATGAGCAAGAATATGATAAATGTGTTGTATATGGGGCTGGTGCACATTTTCTGTCTGATATCGTACTCCTTTTTTCCAGGTAAGACATGACTGTACAAGCTTTGGATGAGAGGGAAAATGGCGTTCAGAAAAAAATTGATGATTTTTAATTTTTTTAATTATCCTTTTAAATTTTTCAAATAATGTACAACTTTTCAGATCATGCATGGCCTGTGGATCAAGCACTTGGACTATATCATCATGTGAATGAAGCGAATATATTTTTTCAAACAACGGCGCAGCAATAAGATCCATCGTATTAATTTGCACGGGACATGCAAGAAGTACCAGTCGCGCAATAGTCCACAGGGCTGGAGTTTTTTGTGCACAATCGCCAAGTAATAATGCAACATTTCCCCCATGGCTATGGGTAATGATGGTAATCCGAGGTAATTGATTATAAATTTTTTGGTAATGAATACAGAGATCTGTAATGCTTTGATACAGCTCCTCTGCCGCAGCACATCGTTCATCATGGCCCAATGCCCCTGACCATCCAAAACAGTAAAACTGTTCTGTGCAAAATTGAGTCGCATCCATCGTCGTCAACTCCTGTACCATAACATGCGCATAAGAATCAGATTCGATGGTATCAATATGGCAAAGGCCTGGAGGATATGAATAAAACATCTGCTCGCCCATTGCAACAAGAGAAAAAGGGTCACAGGGAAGAACCGCACTCGGTCGAGTGCCATGGATAAAAATAGTCACTGGAGGAGGAGGTGGTGGTGTATTATAAAAAATCATATCTATTTGTCTTTCATAAAACGATTGCCTATTTTTTATTATAAGGTATAATTTTTATAGTCATATATATACATTAGCATAACACCATTTTACTTTTATGTCCATCGAGCGGTACGCTCTTATCTTTCATTCATGCTAAATATTTTTTATTTGAAAATATTTAGCATTACCAAAGGACACTACTATGGAATTATTTACTCATCTTGCATGGGGATTGCTTGCAGCAACATGTATCATCGTCGAACTGGCACATCCCGGCCTTTTTTACTTCCTCTCCTGCGCATTAGGAGCGGTTGCCGGATTAGGCGCAGCAGCTGCAGGCTTGAGTTGCGAAATGCAAATCGGCATATTTGTCGTAGCTACATTTTTGTCCATGCTTGTGCTTGTCGGTTTTGTTCAAGCAGCTATGAGTAAAAAAACAGTCAAAACCAATATTTTCGCGCTCAAAGGCAAACAAGGCGTCGTAACACAGGAAATTGTTCCTCATGCCTTTGGTTATGTAAAAATTGATGGTGAAACATGGGCAGCACGCGCGCACGATCAAAAAAATATAAAAGTAGGAACCGTTGTAGAAATAATTTCAACAAAAGGTGCTCATATTATTGTACATACTCTATCAGGAAAGGATATATCATGATAATTCTTGGAACAACAGTTCTTATTTCGATTGCTATAGGGGCCCTCGCGTTTATTACATTTTTAAGCGTGCTCATCAATAGCGTGTATTTAGTGCAACAAGGTGAAGCGGTTGTCATTGAGCGTTTGGGACGATTTGATCGAATTTTGGATCCAGGTTTACACCTCGTCATCCCTTTTATGGAAAAACCACGTCAAGTAATGTGGACATTTGTCCAACAAGGATCTGATCTCAGATATTATCGTCATTCACTCATCATAAAACGCATCGACTTGCGTGAATCAGTGTATGATTTTCCAAAACAAAATGTTATTACCAAAGACAATGTAACCATGGAAATTAATGCGTTGCTCTATTATCAAATTACTGATCCACGCGCTGCTTTTTATGAAGTGTCTAATTTACCTGAAGCGGTAGAAAAATTGACACAGACAACATTGCGTAACGTCATAGGGTCTATGGATCTTGATGAATCTCTCGTATCACGTGACACGATTAATGAACGTCTCCGACTCATTTTAGATGAGGCAACGGACAAATGGGGTATCAAAATAAATCGTGTCGAATTACAAGAAGTAAATCCGCCCGCAGATATTCGCCATGCTATGGAAAAACAGATGCGTGCAGAGCGGGAACGCCGCGAAACTATTTTGCGTGCAGAAGGCTGCAAGCGAGCAGCAATTTTAGATGCTGAAGGGGAACAAGAATCACACATTTTGAAAGCAAATGGTGATGCACAGTCACGCGTCATTCGTGCACAGGGTGAAGCAAATGCGCGGCTCCAAATAGCGGAAGCTGAAGCAAAAACAATTGCCATGTTGCAACAAGCAATGCCACAGGGTGACCCAATGCCCTATTTAATTGCTATGCAGTATATCAAAACCTTGCCGCAATTGATGGAAGGCAAGAACGACAAATTGATTGTAGTGCCATATGAAGCAAGCTCAATGATTGGTGCACTGAGCACCATCAAAAAATTATTTGAGCAAGTACAATAAAATTAATTTTTATGAGGGGGACTTTATGACAATATATCGTATGTTTTTATTACTTTTTATGGTTGCAGGAAACAACATTGTAACAGCTTCACCATTTGATCAATCTCTGGTACCCCTTTATCCTGATAGAATATTCCCCGCAGTACCACAGGACGAAATGCCTCAGGCCGGCTTTTTGACCGGTTTCTTTTTATTTATCGCAACAACCAGCCTTTCTGCTGAAAGATACGCTCTTGCTGCCATAGCAGGGCTTGGCACAGCATTCATGGGTGGATGTGCTATGCACAAAATAAACAAGACTAAAAAGGCAGAAAAAAGAAAAAAAATGTTTATGCGGTTTTTAGGTTTTTTCACTTTTGGCTTTCTTGGAACTTATTTTACACTAGGAAGAAATTTTTTTAGCAAAATTGGTAACGAACAAGCGAAAACAATATCTGAAGATGAACAAATTCTTTTTTTAAATTAATATTTTATAAACCAATATTTCCATAGGGGACTTTATGACAATGTATCGCATGTTTTTGTTACTGTTTATGATCGCAGGAAGCAACTTTGTAACAGCTTCACTAGCCCACGAATCTTCAACGACACCATATGTTGAAGAAGAGACATATGCCAGAGCTTTTACCGGAGGTGCGCTCTTGTTTTTGACAGGGCTCAATCTTTTTAATAAACAGTATATCTTTTCGGCATTGACAGGAGTTGGCTTAGGATTATTTGGCAAACTTATATTTGATGATATACAAAAAATCGAAGGCTCGAAAAAAAGAAAATATGTTATTTTGGAGTCTTTAGGTTTTGCAACTCTTGGCTTTGCTGCGATCCCTACATTTGCAGCAGTTGTTCTTGGCCTGGACAACCTATACAAGAAAATGGGCATACGACATGCAGAAACAATAGTTGAAAAAGTTAAGCAAGAAAATACAAACGAAGATTTTGATCTAGTCAATCCCTTTGTTTAATTAAGGACTCACCAACGAGAAATCAGAAAATGTTATTTTTGTTTTCTGATTTCTTGTTGATAAATTCTTGCTCATATTATGCTTTACATGTCACAAAATTTGTCATTAGCCAAAAGTTTTCTGAACGGCTTCCATTTAGAATCCTGATACACCGTTCCAAAAATATTGTGTTCCCCCACTTCTAACAGCAGATTAGTATTTATTTGGAAAGTAAACCCACTTTTTTTATACAGTGAACAGTTGCATGCAAACGAATATAAGCAACAAGGAGCTTGAAGACTTATGCTAATTGTTCCTTCTTCCTCTTCATGCATTCCGCAATAAAAAGATTTCCTATCAGGAGACCCAAAAATATTTTGTAGTTTTTTCATTTTTTGTAATAAATGTCTATATCGCACATCAGTCACCTGGTATGATAAAAGTAAATCAATTACTTTTTCACTATTTGACCGACATAGATACAGCTGCGGTTTGCAATTTATAAAATTTTTTACATAATATCCTGTACCAGAAGTTATGGTAATCATGCAAGTTTTTTTTTTAAAACGATTAAAATAAGAAATAGCAATAGCCATCAAATTCAACGGATATGGCAAGATAAAAGTTTGTTTATTCAGCTGCACAAATGCATCCCTTGTCAAACCCTCATATTCAGTCCAGGAAGACTGACGATCAGGACTTCTCATAACACCGGGACAATGTGTTCTATTCAAATAATAGCGAGCATGTTCAGATCCAATCATATGATCTAATTTTCTACGAACAGCCTTAAAAGAAAATTTTTTAATTTCACCTTTTGCATTCAAAAGATAGCTCGCTCCTGCACATTTGTCCAAAGATCGCGCTAAGGTATATTTTCTGGAAGGCTCATCTGGTGCCCAAAACAAAAATCTTGGAATATAGCCAAAAACTGTTTTGAGCTTATACAAAGGAATAAATACATGATCTTCTTTACCTCTTTTACCTTCCTGCAACATACGGGCACATACTTGCAAGTCATTAAGAACACATGCATGCTTATTATGCATCTTATCCAACTCTTTTGTACATTGAGATGCGTAATACTGCACAACAAGATTAATATTTGTGTGCGCTTCTTCTAAAAGACATGTTGGAATTTCTATCAACCCATTATCCGATGAAGATCTTTTGCAGCATAATATTTCAGACAACCACACATCTTTTTGGTCCTTAAAAATAGTTTGGTACACTCCATGAAACTTTTTTATTATCTCCGCGTACAAATTTTCTTTTATAACTTCTTCTTTTATAGCTATCCTTTTTTCCACGCACATCATGTGTCTGACAAAAAAGATCGACACCAAAAATAATATTTGTACATACATATGCATTACCTTTTTTGCAAAAATAAAAAACTGACTCCAGTATAAAGAATTTTAAAAAATACATACACCGTTTTACGATAGCTCTGTAGATATATAAAAAAATTTCAAATAAGACAAAATGGAAAATTTTAAAAATCATTGCACTGTCTTTTTTTTTGTGTTACTTAAATAGATGTAAGCATGTAAGCAGTGCTGTATATCACTAACCACCAACTGTAAGGAGTACGGCTATGATAACCAACCATAATCATATCCGTCTTATCATACACAATGCCTATAGGCGATGTGCATGTCGATTGTTCTACGAATCGCAAGTACTATTTTGCGCCCTCCGATTATTCTTGTGTCAGGCCTCTTTTTGTACACAGACTCGAACACGTGCATTGTCCTATTAAGCAACAGTTCTATACAATCATTCTTACCTGTGTTGTATAGCAAATCTGTATCATTGGAGATACAGAAGAACTCGATTTCTGCAGTCTTTGTATAAAAAGGAAGAACCATGAAACACAAAGAAACCTTAATTGGAGTACTTGTCTTGACGATATCAAGTGCGTTAAAAATAGGATCATTAATTGCTTTGTATTCTGTCTACTCTCATAAGCAGGAGAGTATACATTACGCAGCGCTACCACATGATTCATATGTAACGGTATCTAGACAGTAATAACCGAAAAACGATAAAGCTTTCACAAAAAAGTGGAAGCTTTATCGTCGAAAAAAGTTTGCTAAATGCAATTTTTCATGCTATGCTTTTTTTGTAGTTTATGTAACAAAAGGTATATATGAAACTGACATGTACTCATGTCCACCATACACATTGCTCATCAGACCTATATCGCATGCACGATATATCTGCGCAGCAACCTTTTAACTCTTTTGCTATTACACTTTCTCTCCGCTGGCGTGGCCAACGCCATCAATAATTTTTCCAATACATTATTTTCATCTTTTTGAGTAAAAAATAATCAGTCTATTGTGAGAGAAAGGTTTATTGTCATGAAATTACCAGTAAAAAAAAGTACCGCCTCCTTGCTATTAATACCAATTATTGTTGGTTGTATATTTACCTACTTCCACCACACACAACAAAAAAAAGTAGCAACATGCTCTATCGCCCTATTCACCCCCACTACTCACCCAGCACTTGAAGAAATAGAACAAGGGTTTAAAGAAACGCTCCAAAAACTCAGTTCAAAATCGTATACCTATACCACATTTAATGCTAATGGCAACAGAACATTGTTGCGTGCTCAAGGAGAAGAAATTGTCAGCAGTCACTATGATTTGATATGCACCCTTGGCGCTACATGCTCACAAACAGTTGCTGAGCTATTGAGCAAAAAGGGAATAAAAACGCCCCATGTTTTTTGTGGCCTTGAAAGTCGTGAACTTGCGCAATCATTAATGGCTGCAAATACATCATCAACCGGTGTTTATACAGAACCTCATTATGCACAAGAAATGGACATCCTCCACACTCTCAAACAAACAACAAAAAATATACTTCTTGTCTACGACCCAACACATGGCACAGGTTTGGAAAAGTATAAACAAGAAATTGAAGAATACATTAAAAAATTTGGCATAACATTACACAGTGTTGAAATTTATCAAACAAATGAAATTCAACAAAAAGTGGAAGCATCATTACCACAGATGGATGCTGTGCTCGTGCTTATCGACAACACCATCGTTGCCGGCATTGATGCACTTATTGCTTTGTGTAACCGATATGGTGTTACACTGGTAGTGTCTGATCTAGCATCAGGCAAAAAAGGTGCCGCATTGGCCTATGGTATTACTGAATATGAATCAGGACGCGCTGCTGCACAAAAAGCATATGAAATACTAGTACAGGGCAAACAGCCCCATGAGTTACCACTCAATGCCATAACCAAATTTCAGATCGAGGTAAATAAAAATACCATGAAAATACAAAAGCTGGATGTTGATGATGCAATCATACAACAACTCCAGCAAAAGGAAAACAATGGTTAACACCGCGCTCATTATTATAGAACAGTCGATGCTCCATCTGCCACTTACGCTCGGCGCATACATCAGCTTTTCGCTCTTAAAAGTGCCCGATTTGAGTATTGAAACTGCCTACGTCGTTGGAGCAATTATGGGATCATATGTTCTTGTTGGCACAGCCAATGTACCAATGAGCATTGTATTACCTATAATTATAGTGTTCAGTTTTTTTGGCAGTGCGCTCGTCGGTCTGACCTCCAGTGTGCTCACACAAAAAGGTAAATTTCCCCATCTGCTCAGCAGCATCGTCACTTTTGGCTTGTTCCACGGTATTAATCAATATATTTCACCAGTGTACGTTTCATTGAGCGAAACACGCAATCCGCTTACCATGTTCAACTATATCCTCCAACATCCTGAACTGCCCATGGTTACTGCAATCGGATGTGTCATGATAGGTCTCATATATTTTTTGTTCAAAACACAAATAGGATACTCATATGCTGTCTACGGTAATAATCCTCAATTTTTTAGTAATTACGGCATTTCAACATCATTTGTATTTATTACCGGCGTCATGCTTGCCAATGCATTGGCTGGTGTGAGTGGATATATGTTTGCACAATCGAACAACTTTATTGAACTGAATATGGGTCTTGGCAAAGCACTCCTGTGCATCACCGCACTCATTTTGGGCAAAGCAATTGTCCGGAGCAAAAATCCATTTTCACTGCCTATCCCTGTGGTAGGAACAGGTGCATACTTTACGCTCCAACAACTTCTCCTGAAAGTTGGTTTTAATTTGAAATATTTTACCGCGGTGCAAGCATTTCTTGTATTATGCATTTTACTCTACACCTATCGCACACAGCCACAACGGTTACTCAATGATAATTTGGGGGTATAAATATGTTCATTAAAAATCTTTCATTTAAATTTGACAAAAAGAACAATCACTATTTTTTTAAAAATCTCGCCGCCGAATTCACTCCCCATACTGTCCATTTTATTCAAGGAGACAACGGCGTAGGAAAATCAACATTTTTTTCCATTTTACAGGGCACCACCGATAAAATTTCTTTCCTTGATACCTCTATAACATTAAACAGCACATCATATACTGCTGATGGCACTGCATTACCCCACTCATTCACGCAACATGTACACACTGTCCAGCAAAATTATGATAGCATGATTGCCAGTCAGTTTACCTTTATGGAAAACCTGCAACTGGCAAACCTTCCACGATATCCGCAATTGCATGCATTACCCGCAGTTACCTTATTTGATCTTGTCAAAACATTAAACATAGATCCCAACACTCCTGCACATCTTTTATCCGGCGGTCAGCGACAGCTTTTGGCAATACTCATGGCCCTACAGAAACAGACGAAACTATTATTGCTCGATGAGCCAACCGCCACGCTTGATAAAAAAAATACCCATCTTGTTATGCAATGTTTATATCAACTCGCCACGCAACTCAAAGTCACCATGTTGATCATATGTCATGATAAAGAGTTGGTTGAACAGTACGCGCAGAAAAATAGTTTTATTATGCAACAACGCGAAAATGGCGAACGGGTGCTTGAGGTAATATCTTAGGAAAGTTTGTTCAGTTTTTCCAATTCACCAAATCTTTCCATAACTTTTTGTGCTCGCACTTGTGCAAGCACGTCAAGATTATCAGTATATTCTTCAAAATAGTCTATGTTAAATGCCGCCACATCCTTAGCGTATCTTTCACGAACTACCTTTTTTTTAGTTTCATTCCCAGGAACAGAATTAATGGCTTTAAACACAAGCGCTGTCCCTTCAAATTTTGAAACATGCAGCACAAGATACTTGAAAACATCATCAGAAATAACTGGATGAAATAGCGCAGAGCCAAGAGCTTTGCGACCCGCCTCTGTTTTTGTTTGGACAAGTGTATGTATACAAAGATTCTGCAACGAAATAGGTGTTGTTTTACCAATTCTAAGAAAACGATCAAGTCCACTTTTTGTCTTACAACAATCTGAATTCAAAACAGCGAATAATTCTCCGGGTATTTGTTTGTCGCTTACAGTACCAATCAGACCATATTTTAAAAGAAAGTTCAACATTTCCATACGCAAATCATTGTAAAACTCTTGTGAAATAGTAGATGAAAATTTCTTTGGCCTTAAATCGCCATATTCTAAAACAGTGTTTCTTATCTCTGGCACTATACTCCAATTCTTGCGGAAATTTACCCATGCCCCACTTTCTACAAGAGCTTTCATTTCTCGTATACGATGGTTGGATTGTGCAGCACCAAAGCATTCCCCAAGCCATGGAGGAGCTTCATTTAAGTTAACGCCACGCTTTGCAAGCATTCTTATTATCTCTACAAATCCATCTTTAGATGCCCAATAAACAATCCCATAATCCCCATATTCTATCATATAAAAAAAAGCATTATGCAAACTACAAAAGTTTGTTGCTTCTGGATTTTGCTTCTTCCATTCATCGTAATTTTTTTTACATGGAAAACCGTTTTTTAAAAATGTTGCAAAAACTTCATTGCTCATACGATCATCTTTATCCTGACCTCGATGATTCATGCAATCAACAAAAAAATAAACATTGCACAACAAAAATATTAAAAATGATTTTTTTGTAAACCTACTCATACAAATCGTCTCTACACAATTTTTAAAAAATCATATACTGATTAATAGGAAAAATTGTATAGAAATATACTACAATTGTCTAATTTTTATAAGGGCTTATCCAGCTTTTCCAACTCACCAAATCTTTCCATAACTTTTTGTGCTCGCACTTGTGCAAGCACGTCAAGATTATCAGTATATTCTTCAAAATAGTCTATGTTAAATGCCGCCACATCCTTAGCGTATCTTTCACGAACTACCTTTTTTTTAGTTTCATTCCCAGGAACAGAATTAATGGCTTTAAACACAAGCGCTGTCCCTTCAAATTTTGAAACATGCAGCACAAGATACTTGAAAACATCATCAGAAATAACTGGATGAAATAGCGCAGAGCCAAGAGCTTTGCGACCCGCCTCTGTTTTTGTTTGGACAAGTGTATGTATACAAAAATTCTGCAACGAAATAGGTGTTGTTTTACCAATTCTAAGAAAACGACAAAATTTTTCCCATGTATTGCAATCATCTGAATACAGAACAGCCAATAATTCTTTGGGTAGTTTGTCGTACTTCGAAGAAATATTCTTGAGAAAATATTCAGGTGTCACGAAAGAACTTGTCCAAGAATCATAATACAAACGTTGACGCAACTCATTATAAAACGCTGATGGAACAGTCGGCAAAAATGTATTTGGCATTAAATCCCCATATTCTAAAACAGTGCTTTTTATCCCAGGTTTTGTACTCCAAACAATAGGCCCATCCACCCACACCCCATTTTTTACAAGAACTTTCATTACTTCCATATGTCCCTTTTTATTTGCAATCTCAAGGTAAGTAAGCAAACCACATACTGTTCTCTCATTTACATTAACGCCACATTTTATCAGTATTTCAACTATCTCTGCAAACCCTTTTTCACACGCCCAATAAGCAAGTCCAGCATTCCCATCATCTCTCACATAGGGAAAAGCCTCACGCATAAAAAGGAATAAAGCCGCCCTTGGATTTTGCTCCGTCCAGGCCACTTTGTTTTCTGTACATGGAAAACCATTTTTTTTAAAAGATGCAATGATTTCATTATTCATGCAATGAATGGCAAAAGACACTAAACAGAACAAAAACATTAAACATAATTTTGCTGTAAATTTATTCATATAAATTCTTCCTGTATAAATCTTTAAAAATAATATATTTAATTAGTAGGAAAAATTGTATAGAAATATACTACAATTGTCTAATTTTTACATCTGCTTGACTGTTTTTACAATCGCCACTGCATCAATACCGGCCCAGGCCAAAAGTTCTGCTGATTTTCCCGAGCGGGGCAGTTCGGTCACGGCCAACATTGTTACATGAATTCCTGCCGCTTGTACCGCATGACATACTGCTTCTCCCAAGCCGCCTTGTGCATAATGATCTTCAACCGTTATGATGCGATTTTTTGCTTTTTTTGCCACAGTTACAATTGTTTGCACATCAAGTGGTTTAATTGAATATGCATCAATAACCGCAACAGCAATGCCTTCTTGTGCTAAAAGCTCATATGCTTTAAGCGCTTCAAAAACAGTAATACCAGCGGTCACAATACATGCCACATCCCCGTCACTCGATTTGAGCACCTGACTACCGCCAATAAAAAACTGATCGTGCGCAGTATAGATAACCGGTGTTGCACCACGCGTTGTTCGTAAATAACTAATGCCGTCAAGATAGTTTGCCATCTGCTCGACCAATTTGTACGTGCTCACCGCATCGCATGGATACAAAACAACTGATTGCGGTAAACAGCGCATGAGTGCTATATCTTCAAGCCCCATCTGCGATGGCCCATCTTCGCCAATGGAAACTCCTGCATGAGAACCGACAATGCGCAATGCAGACTGACCAATGGCGCCCATGCGAATTTGATCATGAGCACGAGACAAAAAACAGGCAAAAGTTGAAATAAACGGAATCATACCTCGCCGCTCAAACCCAACTCCCATGCTGATCATATTTTGCTCAGCAATAAAACATTGCACAAAACGGTCAGGAAATTTTTCTTCAAAGAGCTCTGCATACGTTGAATTTTTCACCTCAGCATCAAGACATACCACTGTTTTACACACACTTCCCAACGTTGCAAGCGCTTGTCCATATGCTTTGCGGGTGGGAATTTGTTCATCATGTTTGTATACAGGAGCTGGCAGGCGTGCAGGAAGTACTGCATGCAATTTTGGCTCCTTTTTTTCTGGCAACTGTGCGGTGTAGACAAAGTTTGATGTGTTTTGCACATCATCGGGAAAAAAAGCGCGTAGCTCTGCCAGCGCCTCTTGTTCTTGTGCACCGACAAATGGCTTGCCATGAAACCCTTCTTTATCTTGCGCAAGCGCAACACCATATCCTTTATAAGTCTTGGCAATAATCATGACAGGCTGATGCTCACTTTTTCGCGCCATATCACAGGCATGCATCAGCGCTCCAATATCATGACCATCGACAACTATTGCTTTCCATCCCCAAGCGACAAGGAGTTTTTCAAATCGATTGACATGGTGGTCAAACATTACTTCAGTACTTTGCCCAAGGCGGTTTGCATCAATAATGCCAATAATGTTATTCAGTTTATAATACGCTGCCAGTTCGACCGCTTCCCACACAGATCCTTCACTCATTTCACTGTCACCCAACAGTACAAAAATTTTGTATTCCAGGTCATTCATGCGCGCCGCAAGAGCTTCGCCAACAGCAATAGAAAGTCCAATTCCCAAAGAACCGGTTGCCGCTTCTGAGTATGCAAATCGTCGCATTGGATGGCCTTCTAGAACGGAACTAAATTGCCGATAGGTCATCAGATCATGTTCTGAAATAACGCCCACCTCTTTCCATGCAGCATACAACACCGGTGATGCATGCCCTTTTGACAAAATAAATCGATCATTTGTCGGATTTTCATACTGTCGAGGATCGTATCGCATCGCATAAAAAAAGAGGACACTCACAATATCTGCAGCAGATAAACATGATGTTGTGTGCCCCGAACCAGCTCGTGCAGGCATAATAATAGAATAATAACGAATCATGTATGCTTTATGTGCTAAAAATTTCTGAAGACTTGTCATATAAAACCTTTCTGTACAAGGGGAATGTGGAAAAACTACCTGCTTATGACAAGAAGTGCAAGAAGTTTGATTATTTTTTATTTATGATGCACAATAAATAAAGATGAATTTTTTATTATGAGTTTTTAAGGAAAATTTTGTGAATATATTACTATTTGTTATTTTGATATCAAACACAATTATTTTATTGCCTTCTTTGCACCTCCTTGCAAAACAACCTGCACCCTTCGAATATGTATTAACACGGAAAAAAGAAGAAAATAAGCAAAATGAACTTGCTACAATACAAAAAAAATCATGGGATCATTATGTATTGGGTGCTATTAGCCTTGTGCTCGTAGGCTTTTATACTCCATTTCTCATGGAAAATATAATCGAAGGTACTACTACAACAGAAATACCCCCCCTTTCAGCCGTATCTATATATACAGTTGCAGGAATCGTTGGTTATCATAAAACCTCATCCTTTGCCGATTCTACTGCAGAAAAAATTGGTTGTTCTGCTCCTTGGTTTCTTGCAGGCGCTATTCCAGCAATATATCTAATAGCGTATCCAAATTCCACCAATATACTTAACAGGTCAATGGGTAAGAATTTTGATTATCTTTTATTTAAGCTTCACAGTAAATAAAAATAGATTTTTCATTATGCACTTTTAAGGAAAATTCTTTGAAGATATTATTATTTGTTATTTTGATAACAAGCTCAACCCTTTTAAGATCTTCTTTACGCCCTCCTCTTAGAGAACACTCTACACACTTTAAACACGAATTAGAATACTTCAAACACGAATTAGAACAGAAAAGAAAAGAAAGCATTGAAAATAGGTTACACAGCCCTGAAAACGTAGAAGCAGAAAATAATCAAAATAAACCTGCTGCAATAGAAGAAAAATCATGGTTTTCTTCTACAGCATATGTACCCTACATTTTCGCATTAGGTGTTGCCACCCCATTTACAATTACTACTAGAAATGTATTAGCCCAAGCAGGACTTAGTGGAGTGACACTCTCTCTTTGGGAGTACAAAATTCAATCCCCTGAAAACTCAAAAACAAATAATATGCGTTCCTTTGCCTTCTGGTATGGCACGGGTCTTGCCGTCGGAGTAGTCGGACAAATCTGTCTAGTCCCAATAATATTAGCATGGTTTGTAAAAGACACCCCCCCCTAAAGAATTGCAGCTGTTTTATGCTATACATTCAAAACAGTTTGATTATTTTTTATTTATTGTGCACAGTAAATGACAATACATTGTTTACCATGAGTTTTTAAGGAGACTTCATGCGTGCATTATTATTTGCGTTATTAACAAGTTCAGTTGCTTTGATCTCTTCTTCGCAACTTCCCTCAGAACAAACTGATCTCCACAAAGCGGTAGACGAAAAAGCAGCACACGATACCAAAAAAAGTCAGCCGTTTGCTGAATATAAAAAAATCAATCAACAAACATTGCCAGATTATGCTTTGGGTGGTGTAACTATCACAGTTTCGGGCGGGTTAGCTGCCCTCGGTTTTGCAGAAATATTCGACGGTTCCTTCTGGATGGCAGGAGTTGCATTCATTGCAAGCGCAGTTACAGGAATTATTGGTTGTCAAAAAACTTCTTCCCAAGCAGATCCTTTACCAAAAATAGCTCTTCCCATATTTTTTTGGGTTCTCGGTGCAGCTGGAATTGGGCACATGCCAGAGAAACCTAATAAAAAATCATCCCTTGACCATAACTACGTACAGGAGTAAAAAATTTCTTATGCCTCAATCTTTAATAACGTCAGCGTTAGTTATATTCAAAATAGTTTGATTATTTTTTATTTATTGTGCACAATAAATAAAGATAAATTTTTTATTATACGTTTTTAAGGAAAACTTTATGAATATATTACTATTTGCTCTTTTGACAACAAGCTCAACTTTTTTAATGTCTTCTGAATCATTCATTAAAAAAACTTGCTTCTTCTGATGGAGGATAGGATATGACGATAGCTTATAAATATAATATAAAGAACAAAGTAGAACCGCATTTTCAAAATATAGTAACAAATAATCAAAACAATACTCCACAATCATGGACAAAATACGCAAAGGGCGCAGCATGTCTTGCATTCTCAGGTATAATTACTCCATATATTTGATTATTTTTTATTTGTTGTGCACAATAAATGACGATAAGTATATTACTCACCATATATTTTTTAAGGAAAATTTCATGCGCATATTATTATTTGCTTTACTGGCAACAAGTACAGGTATCTTGATGTCTGATTCACCTTCACATATTCACAGAAAACCACCTGTCAATCCCACGGACCAGGTAAAACAAAAAGCAAACGAAGGTCAAGCAAACCCACCGGTTACTGCTGGCAATGGAACAAAGGTTACTGTTGGCGATGGAACAAATCAAAATACTGCACCGCAAAAACAATCCTGGCTAAATTTTGGTACAACTGAAGTCAAATTGGCAGCATCAGGTGGATTGGCTGTAGCAACATATCTACTTTATAGTAGCTGCTGGCCTGTAGCAGTATTAGCTGGTTTAAGCGCTGCAGTCATAGGAGTCGATGGTTATCTGGAAGTTGAATCTCACACAGACTCTTTGCAACAAAAACTTATTCAAACACTCCCCGCTGTTGTTGTCGGTAGCGCTATTGTGTTGCTTGGAACAGCAACCAACAACAAGGAAGAGGAATAAAAAGAATATATATTTTATTCTTTATTACAAGAAAATTTTTTCCATAAAATACAAATAGGAAAATTGTGACGGTACGAACATAATTCTCCCCGAAGCTTTATGCTTGCATCTTTTGATCCTTTGACACGGTCCAAGGAACCTTGTTCAGAACAGCCGTGCACTCTAAAACAACTTGCTCAGGATGAATGGAAAAAGGGGAAGCCTCAAAATTATGTGGAAATTAAAATATTTGAAAATTGGTAATTGCAACTATTCTATGCTATACATCTTGAAGCCTATTCCTCCAATCCAAAACCAAAATCATAGTAAAAAAGTGAAAATTATTCTAATTTTCACTTTAGCGCCATAAAAAATTTCTATTTTTTCTCATCTTTATGGCGCCAATTTTCTTTACGAGCATAGGGCATAATACGCCATATTTGGCTCGCTCCTTCTGAAATTTTTTTCCGTGTTGATTCCATAACACGTTTCCAATATTCACGCATTCGCTTTTTGTTACGAAATATCATGGCTTATTCTCCCCTGTATAATTGCTGTATAAGAAACAGTTTTGTATACTAATAGGTATGTCACTACTACCATACGAATCATATACATCCAAACTCAAGACTTTTCTCTCCAGTGCCGCTGCACGAAGTAAAAGATATTTTTTTTATAGTTTGCACACGCAGCTTTTTCTCACACTCATCGCCCTCCCTTTCTCCCTCGCGTGGGGATTGCCATTATCGTGGTTGTCACTGTTTAGCACGCCGCTGTTTCTCCCTTTTTTAATGTGTTTTTTGTTTGTCTCTTCATTATTATTTTTTAGTGAAATTGTTGGCATCCCCAATGGAGCGATCGCATGGCTCCTTGATCAGATAACAAATATATGGCTCTCAATTTTAGCTGCTGCACCTGATTGGTTACTGTTTGGCTGCATACGGCCTTCATGGGCTACATTGATCAGCATTGCTTTCATTACTATTTTTTCACTCCATATACGCCTTATTGGCACCATTGGAAAAAGTATAATTGCGCTCAGCCTTATTCTCGGTTGTGCTCTGTGCATGTTATATTTGATGCGTCCAGCAATAGTACATACACACATCCAAGCTCCGCGAGGTTCAATGGAACTAATCCATGACCATGGCGTTACCATTCTTATAGATAATGGAATTTTGAGTACCGCACGCCCCCTCTGGATTCAGTACAGCCTCATTGGAGAAATTGTCAGCACCACCGGTTCGCTCCACATAGATCATCTTATTGTCAAACGGATAACCAAAACCACTATCGCCAATTTGGCGGTACTTCGCCTGTGCATTCCATTTTCTCATGTGTATGTACCAGATCATGTCTTTATTGGAGCATGCAAGAGCAGTAACTATTCCCTTCACGTTATTTGCAGCCCAGAACAAATTACAACACGCAAAAATACATTCACAATACAACCATCAAAAAAAACAGTAATATATGAGGATATTCCGTATCATCCGCTTAATATAATATCCTTCGCTCCGCCTCTACAAGGCTCCGCGAAGGATGCTGAAGAAAAGAAAAAATAATAACAATTTTTTTCTTATGACCCACATTGAGCAGACCTCAAATTAAGAAATTTTGTATAAATAACGAACATGATCTCCCAAAAGAGATAAAATCTTTTTTTTCAAATCACTTATTCCTTCAATCATAATCTCGATTTTATCTCCAATTGTAATGATTACAAGATTAATTCCATGAAGAATTTGAAATAGCCACCGCAACGTTGGTGTTGCGGTGGGCTTTTTTATTTGATTGGGTAAAGTTTCCCCAAGACTCTCTAGTTGTCTTCTAATTCTTCGCTGCGCAATGGAATACACCAAAAGAGCAAGTGTCATAACCATAAGTAATCCCTGAATACGTGCTGGATTCTTTAAATAAAGAGAGGCTGCAAAAAAAGAATGATTTTTTAAAAATGCAAAACCTTTTTCAACGGTGTTATTTTGCTGTTTATAGGTCAGAACAACATCTACATCAGAAAGATCTTTGTTTGAAGTGTTGGTAACCAAAACATAGCAAGATTTTTGATCAATTAGCTCATTAACAGCGTGTTGGTTAACCACAATTGTTGCGTTAATTTGAAATGTTTCGCCATCAGGCTGTGTATTTTTTTTGGGGCGCCCCGTAGAAGTGTATTTTTTAAGCAGGATAATATTCTGAGAAGCAACAGTATGATATTTCCACTTTTTTGCCAAATTAAGTAGCGCTAGCTCTGCTTTTTCTTCAGAATCAAATCGTTGTGCTTGTAAGTGAAAGAGCTCTTTTTCTATTTTTTCTGCTTCTTTATCTTTCCATTTTTCTACTGTGTACATAGAACGGTTTTTTGCTTCATCAGAAAACACTATTATACACCGCACTTCCATGCCATAATGAACAAGCTCAACAATCTGAAACTTGTTGCTATCGTCCAATCGCTGCCACTTTTTGTCTTTCATAAAAGACTGAATGATTAGTTGATTTTCAAGATCCAATGTTCCCGGCATGCGGGTAATAAAACGCAACTTTTTGAGGTTTTCTGCATTTTGTTCTGTATATATTTTTGAATCGCCAACAACAAATTGCACGCCATCAGATTCTTTGATTCCTTCAACAAGCTTTTGTGCACGTTCCTTAAAAATAGCATTGTCAGATTTATTGCCGTTCCAAGCTCTGCTGGCGGTTGGAATGCCATCTTCATTTACAACAAGTTCTAGAATTATTTGTTTGAGATCAGGACGATGATCCTTTGAATAGCCATAAGTAATCTTTACCTCGTGCTCATCTGTATCCGCATCATATTTACCAGTTAATGAGAAACTTGTTGTATCATTGTGTGCAAATTTAGAACTGACTTTTTCTTGTGTGCATACTGCAAGAGAAATCTCACTAAACAAGATATTACATCCATATTCAACAACCGCATCTAGGCTTCTTCCAAGCTTAAAACGATTAAAATGTTCTGCCTCTACTCCTTTACGAAAAAGGAGCTCCAGCGCTTTATTTTCAAAGAACTGAGGGGTTAATGAAAGTGGACGATCAGAAAACCCTAATCCATTTATAATCATTCCTGCCACAGCCTCTCCCGTGGATATCTCTTCCTTTTCATTTGTTAGTATGCGATTATCAATCATTTCCACGATTTTAAGCTCCTTTATTACACTAGCTACAATTCCCAAATGATCAATACGTTCTACTTTTACTTTCATTTTCAGATTCCTTTTTGGCTTCTTTTGTACCTTAAGTCCTGAAAATAGTCTAAATTAAATTTTTATTTTTTTGAACTGCTCAATGTGGGTTATGAGGCTCCATTCAAAATGAATGGAGTATAAATAACTTTTTTATTTGACAACATATCTTCAAACTTTTACTCTTGCAGAGAATACGAGATGGTAAAAAATAAGGATAATCATGCATACCAATCAGGTTGTTTTTATTATTGCATTCGAAGGATTTCAGCCAGATGAATATGCTATACCTAAAAAAATAATAGAAGATGCAGGATACACCGTCGTTACTGCAAGCACAAAACTTGGCGCTGCAATTGCAAAAACTGGCGCAACGGTTCCTGTTGATATACTGCTCAAAGAAGTCAGAACGCTTGCCTATGATGCAATTATTTTTGTCGGCGGTCCTGGCACTATGACACGACTCAACACTGAACTCTCTTACAATGTTGCACGCAATGCTGTGGAACACGATAAAATTCTTGCTGCAATTTGTGTTGCTACCCGTATTCTCGCTCATGCCGGTGTTCTGACCGACAAACAAGCAACGGGATGGGATGGCGACAATGAACTTGCCGCGCTCTATACCGATAAACATGTCCACATCTTACGTGAAAATGTCGTCACCGACGGCACCATTATTACCGCCACCGGTCCCCAAGCTGCTGCTGATTTTGGCAAGGCGATTGTTGCCGCATTAAAGGCGCAAAAAAAGCAAAAATGACTTTTATGTATGATTGAAAGTAACCGCTCAGCGGCCATTTAAAGAGCATCATGTAAATTTGGGAATCTGATTCTCAAACTGTAAAGCTTTATATTCAAGTTGTAAAACTGTATATATTGATAATTTCCTAAAAAATCTCTCTCCCCATTTAGCAGCTTCCTTCCCCATTCATCCTGAGCAAGAGCCTGTCCTGAGCAAGCCCTTCATAGGAGCGCGTCGAAGGGCCGAAGAATGAATTGCACGACGCCGATGTATTGAGCTGGCAACACGCCGGCAGTCTTATTACATCAATTACATAATACTTTTTGTATTTTTACTTGCAATTAAATTTTAAATTTTTGTAGAGTAAAAATGTTAGGGTCATGACTAGCAAACGTTATATTTTTTAAACAAAGACAACAAAATTTTATAAATATTTTTATCTCTATTATTAAATCTAAACTCTGTTTCTTTAAGATGCAAGTAAAAAGTTGAAGAATGCATACCTTTAAACTTTAAAAGGCGGGATTTAGCGATGCCCCAAAAGCCTTCAATGCCATTAATATGGACATTGCAGCCTCTTTCTTTGCGAGCAAGTTTAGTTGAATGATTGATTCTAAAATGGCTTTTATATCCTAATGCTACAAGCCCGTCATAGCCCTTCCATTCATCAGAAAATATTGTACTGTCTCGTGAAACTTTTCTACAAATTACTTGCTGGAGCGTCTTAGCTTTACAATTTGGAACTATGTTTGTATATACTTTTCCGTTTCGTTTACATATACCAAAAACTTTCGTTTTATTCGTACCGCGCCCACGTTCCCTTTTTTGGGATTCTTTTTTCTTTCGATATCTTGATCCAAAATAACTCTCATCTACTTCAACTTCTCCATTAAAAAGTTCTTGTTTCTCACATTCATTGGCTATTACAGTTCTAATTATTGTAAGATATCGGTTAATTGTATTTCGATTCAAACCAACTACAGCCGTTATTTGTTTTGCTGTCAAATCTAGTACAAACAGTCTTAAAATTTGCCTAAATTTTGCCTTCGAAATTTTTGCGCAATGTAAAACCTTCTTTTTATGCTCCATGAGCTGCATCCTAACATTTTTTGGTTAGGTTTGCTAGTCATGACCCAAATGTTAACTTAGTATTATTGCATCTTTCTTTTGGGTGAGGACTGGTAATGAAAATTTCACTACTTGCCATTGTGTTAGCGGTCACAACTATTTTTGTTCTTGAAGCACGTCATGCTCGGCTTATGATGTTTGTTGATATTGACGGGCAAGAAAAACCTGAAACTGATGAAATCCCAATAACCAATCGCTGCATGCAAGCATTATATGAACAAGCGGGTCCTATTTTAATGAGCCCCTCGCTTTGGAATAATATACACAGCCGAGTACAAAAATTTTCTGAAGAAATAAGAACAGCAACATCTGCCCAAAAAATGATTTATTATGCATTGTATCAAAAGATTAATGATTATATACAAGAAATTTTTGCCCTAATGCCAGTTCCCGAACCAAAACCAATCCCTATCACGCGTGCAGAAAAACATTTACAGAATAGTCTGAACAAAAGAATTAAGCTTGATCAATATTTCACAGATATGATAACTGATTTTTTGACAGTAGACAAAACAAAAACCTCAAGGCTTACCACTATGTTTGAGGGTAATTTTTATATAACTTCAACATTTTTTATCCCACGCGATTGGGATATATATAGTGTTGACAATGAATGGTTCTTACTTGTTCCTCATCAATATGCAACAGTTATGAAGGCCACCTATTTTGCAGAAAATCCATCACAATTGGCCGCCAAGGAAATTTTTCTTGATAAAAATACAAAACAAGCTATTGATACTGATGCTATGGCAATTGGATTAAAAACACATACTTTCAAAAAATTAGAACAGCCTATTGTAACAGATGCATTATCATTCGAACAGCGGCAAAAAATGAGATCACAGGTATATATGGAAGACCTCTGTTCCCGCATTTTTGTCAATTATGATGATATACCGGCCAGAGATGATATTTATTCTCTACTTCCCCACCATACCATCTATCTTACAGGACATGGTGGATACTCTGCAATGTCACCAAAATTTCAAAATATGTTACAAGAAAGCGTGCAGCTCCAAAAAGATATTGGTTTTGTTCGAGGCATTGACACTACAGAAGAAATAAAAGAGAAAAATACACTTAAACTTTCCGATGAACAACAAATAAAAATAAAAAAATTACTCCATTTGGAAGTACTAATATGCCATAAAATTTCAACAGCTAATGGTTTAATTGCTAATTTATCAATAGCTTCATACCTTCAATTTCTTGATTTTCTTAACACAAAAATTCCTACAACTCTGTTATATTATGATACTTGTTTTGGTGGTGGCCAACATTTGCAAATTCCTTTTGTTTCTCGAGGAGTTGAGAAAGTGTATAACTATACCATTATCTCGAATATATCAGAAGATGTTGAGGGAATAGGAGGAATTCCGAGCTTTGATATTCTATCTTCCCCAAGAAATGTAGAAATTTATTTTTTAAATGGTTTATCTCATGCACGACTTTTACTCGAATCACACATATCCTTTAATAAATTTTTCAGTAGTTTTACGTATAATTTTCGCTTAACCGATGTACTAGCATTCATAACATATAAAGAGCCAAGCAATATCCCGGCAATACGCTTGCCCGGCACTTTCTGGTTTAGTACTGCACGCCTTAAAAATGTCGCATATATAACTAATATTGCCGTCAGCGCTGCAAAAACAAAAAAAATCATTGATGTTTCAGGCAAAAAAACCGCTTTATTATATGCCCCCCTTATTCCTGTCAATGTCATCATTAATATTGAAAAAAAACCAACAAAATTCGACATATCCGCCGCACAAAATCAGTCAGAAAAACAAATTCCCTTATTCATGTCAGCTACTTCAGATCAAAAAGTACACTGGCTTCAAGCATTAAAAGCCCCCCATTGCTTATTGACCGCCATCATCAATAACTTTTTTGTTCAGGGCCTTCCTGCGAGCAATATATTTTTAATTGATACTCTTACGGCATGTAATAATTTTAGTAAAAAAACTTCCCAAATGCTTGGCGCCAAGCCAGATGAGAAAATAGTTTTATCTCATGTTATTTTGTTTAACGGTATCCAGAGCCCTGCTTTATCCATAGGTCCATGGCAACGGGGAATGATTTTTAAGTATCAGGATAAAATATACGAAGTGGTATATGCTGCAAGTGCACAACAGCTCTGGAAAGCAGAGGGTAAAATACACAATCTGGCTAATCCACTTGATCCTGATCAAAATGTAACTGATATCACGCTCTATTTAAAAAATTACGATAATTGGTATCAAGATTGGAAAACTGTCGCAGAAAATAATGCAACGCGCATGGTAGATGTTGAAAAGCTCGAAGAGTTTGTTCGCACTCATGGGCAAAAAATTGCAGAGAAAAAAGAAAAGCGACGCATGCGCAAAAAGGCAATAAAAGAATCGGGCTATTTTAAAAAAATGAAGGATACATGATGAAAATTTCGGTACTTGCCATCCTATTGGCTATTATAAGTATTTTTGTTCTTGAAGCACGTCATGCTCGGCTTATGATGTTTGTTGATATTAATGAATATGAGAGCGGAACTCCACAAGCCATTCCTATCTCCATGGACTGTGCATCTGCTTTATATGAACAAGCCGGACCTGTTTTAATGAGTTCAAGTATATTCAAAGTTCTGATTACTCGACGGTTACAAGCATTTCAAGAGTTCGAACAGTACCCCAGTTATAAAACTTACTACGAACTGTATAAAAAAATTAATAATGATATTCAACAAATTTTTTCAGAAATGCTCAATAAAAACAAAACAGATATCACATCAAAAATGGGACAAATTCTCGATGAAAAACTTGAGAATGATAAAAATTTTCAAGAACAAAAAGAGAGGGCTAGAAACACTAATAGTCTGGATAATGATTTGTCCATAGCTCTCATGCAATTTATTCCGCATGATTGGGATATATATACGTTGAACAATGAATGGTTTTTATTAATTCCCCATGAATATCAACGATACATGCAAGAATTATATACTCTCGAAAACTCTTTAAATACTGAGTCCGCATCAAACAAAATATTTTATGATAAAAAAACAAAACGGGCACTCACTGATAACGAAATAGCAATCGGTTTAAAAACAGGTAATTTCAAAAAATTACTCCAACTACCCGATCAAGTGGACTTTTTATCACCAGAACAAAAAGAAATAATGAAAACAAAAATATATATGCAGGAATTATGTTCTTTTCTTTTCGTCAATTATAATGATATATCAAGTAAAGATACGGCTGATTCTATACTTCCCCAGCACACTATTTATATCGATGGTCATGGTAGATATTCTAAGGTAACGGGAATGTTTGATATTCGCTTGCAAGAAAGCGCCCAGCTCCAACAAGATATTGGCTTTTTTCAAAAGGGAAATATCGAAAACTTTCCTCCCGATAAACAAGAAAAAATTAAAAAATTACTTGACTTGGAAAAAGAAATAGATCAAATGATTACTGCATCTGAGGGCACAATAGCAGGGTTGTCTCTACCGGGATATACCCAATTTCTCGATTTTTTGAACACAAAAATTTCCACAACTATATTATATTATTCTACCTGTTTTGGTGGCGGCAGACATTTATACTTTCCCTTTGTTTCTCGCGGACTTGATAAAACATATAATTACCCCATTATATCAAGCGTACTGGATGATGTTCCTTCCGTATTCAACAGAGTTCATTTTACAATTTTATATCCCCCAAGAAAAGTAGAAATTATTTACAAAAATGGCACTGCTGATCCACGTCTTCGTTACGAATCAACAATATATTTTGCTAAATTCTTTAATGCCGTTGAACACAATATGCCTTTTGGCACATTGTTGCATTATGTAACTGATCCCAATGTACCGCGTAATATACCAGCAGTACGCCTGCCAGGAACTTCATGGTTTAATGCAACTCGACTTGGCACTTTTGCATATTTGACAAATGCAACAATCAGTGCTGCACGGACAAAAAAAATTATCGATGTTTCAGGCAAAAAAGCAGTTTTGCTCTACACACCAATTATCCCCCTCAATATAAAAATAACTATTAAAGAAAAAAAAATAAAACCTGAATCTAATATGTGGATAGCAACAAAAGCCCAGGCAGAGGAACAAATTCCTGTATTTACCTCTGTCATGCCAGACAACCAACAAACCCATTGGATTCAATCATTGGAGGCTCCCGATTGCTTATTAACTGCTGTCATTAATAACTTTTTTGACCCAGATTTATTGCGCAAAAGAATAATTTTAATCGACACTCTCATCACCCGCAATAATTTTAGTGAAAAAAACTCAAAAATGCTCGGCATAAAAGAAAATGAAAAAATAGTTTTAACAAAGGTTGGTTTTTTTAACGGCATCCAAAGCCCTGTTTTAGATTCGTCAAATTGGGAAAGAGGGATGCTGTTCACGTATCAAAACAAAGCATACAAAATAGTTTATGCAGCGAAAGAAAGTGTTTTATGGAATAAAAATGATACAATAAAAACCTTATCCAACCCTATCGACATTGTTCAAGAAATTACAAACTTGACAGAAGAAGATGCGAAAGACTATAAAGATTGGTACCAACGTTGGAAAGAATATGCAGAAAATAAGGCAAATCGTATAATAGAAGTTGACAAGCTCGAAGATTTTATTCGCACTCATGCGCAAAAAGTTGCAGAGAAAAAAGAAAAGCGACAAGCACGCAAAAAGGCGATAAAAGAGTCGGACTATTTTAAAAAATTAGGTGCGCAGGAAAAGGAATAATCCTTCGACCCTTCGACGATGAGCTCAGGGCAGGCTCTTGCTCAGGACGAACGGGGGAGGGGAAATCCGGAATTTTTTTTGGAAATTTCTTTTCTTTATTAATCCTTTGTGGAACCTCAAAGATACAGGATGAAGAATTTAAAGTAGTCGTAGAATGAGAATAGATTTTTTCCCTTCCCACTAAGGCTCCGCGAAGTATGAGCGGAGATTTATTACATATTCTGCAGCAAAATTGCTCGTGCTGGTGCAGCTTCAAGGCCTATAGTATATATGGGAAGACAGATGCAAAAATAAGCACCTGGTTGAACGTGCTCAAGACGCAAGCCTTCAATTATCGCAACATCTCCATGCATTAACGTTGTATGCGTTGGATGGCCGTGTTGGCTCCGCTCAATGCCCAGATAATCTATACCTATAGCGCTAATCTGTTTTTCTTTGAGATATTCAGCACCAGAAAATTCAAGAAATATAAAATGAGGCGTAAATTTATCTGTCGCCTGCTTTGTACTATTGGCTGTTCGAAGCAAGACAATAAGTCCCTCATCTATTTGCTCATCATACTCGTACAAATCATCGCGAGTAATTCCTTCTGCAATATGGGTCATGTCAAGCACAAGTGCGGGACCGATAAGACGATCAAGAGTAACTTGATCTATTGTTTTTCCATCTTTTAAAAAATGGCTCGGTGCATCAACATGTGTACCAGTGTGGGAACTCAGGCGAATTGTTGTTTCTCGCGCACCATCTTTGGCGAATGTCTTTGTATCTTCAAATTGTACAATGTCACGGTCTTTGTATCCCGTTGTTGCCGTACTAATTGGCCAACTAATATCAAACAGCTTCATTTATGCTCCTTTTTTTGATGTAATGGGTGACCACCAAATTTATTTCGTAATAACGCAACTATTTTAGTTGCATAATTTCCTCCTGTTTCTCGCGATCGTGCTCGCGCACCAAGTGCAGCATCAAGAATGGGAACAGGAATATTATTTTTTTCAGCTTCTTGCGCTGTCCAGCGCCCGGTTCCTTGTTCGTCGATAATACCTTGAATGCTTTTCATCATAGTATCATCGTACACAAAAATTGTATGAGCAAGTTCTAAAATCCATGATCTAATAATTGAACTGGTATTCCAAATGCGACTAATGGCTTCCAAATCAAGTTTCTCATCTTTTAAACTTCCTTCCTTTAATACCTGAAACCCTTCACCATATGCCTGGAGTATGCCATATTCTATACCATTGTGCACCATCTTTACATAATGGCCTGCGCCAGATTTTCCCACATAGGCAACTCCACCGGGAGCTCCAATAGCATTAAAAATGGGCTCTGCCTGAATATAGGTTCCATGATCTCCACCAACCATAAGACAAAAACCAACGGTTCTTCCCTGCACGCCTCCCGATGTACCACAATCTAAAAATGCACCGCCCATCTGTGCAACCTTTGCCGCACGCCGCTGTGAATCTTTGTAAAAACTGTTTCCTCCATCGACAATAATTAATTTTTTTTCACTTGTGTAGGAAAGAATTGCATCAAGCGTTTGATCGACAATATCTCCTGCAGGCACCATGAGCCATATTAGATCTGCACATTCTCGCACTGCTTCAAGTGATGAAGCGATATCTATACCTTCTGCCGCAGCTCCGATGCGCGCTTGTTCTGAAATATCATAGCCAATCACCGTGTATGATGCGGCAAGCAAACGTGCTCCAATCGCCAAACCCATACGGCCAAGTCCTATAATTCCTACTATTTTCATCGTTCTTGTATCCCATGTTTGTACATAAATGATGCTAGTTGCTCTGGTCCCGCTGTTCCTCTTTTATACGTATATAAGGGTAATCCAGATGCATAGATTTGATCAATACATTTCCACGCATATTCTATTTCATCAGACCGCACCGCTCCCGTTTGCTCTCCCATAAGCGCTTCCTGAATAATAAGTTCATACGCCTGTGTTGGACGAATGGTAAACATGCAGCTGTGACAAAAATCCATCGCCACTTGCACAAGCTCATCAGCCATTCCCGGTTTTTTCATGTTCAGTTGGAGCGAAAATCGTGCATCAGGAGAAACAGTAATCGTCAACCAATCTGATGGCACCGGACAGTTGCGGAGTAACAAACAGTCAACTTGCTTGAATTTGATGGCAATAGCAACCTCATTGCGCGGCATGCATTTTCCCGTCCGCAGAAAAAATGGCACTCCCGCCCATCGATGATTTTGTATCATGACAATAAGTGCAGCGAATGTTTCTGTTCGCGATCCGACTTGCACTCCCATTTCATCCTGGTACCCTTCATACTGCCCAAGCAATCCTGCGACAAAATAAACTTTTTCCAATATTCGTGCACGCTCATGCCTGATATAATCTCCCGTCAATTTTTCTGGCGACTCCATAGATACCAGCGCAAGAAGCTGCAACATGTGATTTTGCACAACATCACGCAAGGCACCATAATGGTCATAATAGGCACCGCGCCCTTCTATGCCAATAGTTTCGTTCAGCACAATGTGGACTTGATCGATATAACGGTTGCACCACAACGGTTCAAAAACACAGTTAGTAAACCGAGTGAGTGCAATATTGCTCACTAACTCTTTGGTCAAATAATGATCAATGCGATATATCTGACTTTCATCTAAACATTGTGCAAGGCAGGCATTAATTTCATGGGCAGATGCACGATCATGGCCAAAAGGTTTTTCGTAGACAACACAATGTGTCCATTCCGTTTTTTGTTCCACTTTTTTGCAAATACCAACATTTTTCAGCCGTTTTGTAATAAGACAAAATAAATAGGCAGGAACAGCCAAATACACCAATCGATCTCCTGACAGCTTATATTCATGCTCCACATCTGTTATCCGCTGCGCAAGCCGCGCCATTGCTTCTTCATCCTGCACATCAACCTGTTCATATATTATGCGTGAGATAAATAATTTCCACAGTGCATCATCCCGCTGCTCAATATGAGTTTGCGCTCCTGCGACAATAGATTCAACAGTTGCTTGATCATGGGCAACACCAACAATAAACATGTCCTGTAACTTTTTTTCCGCAAACAGATAATATAGTGCAGGGATCAGCTTCCGCTTACACAAATTGCCAGTAAAACCAAAAATAAGAATAATGCCACGTTTCATAGATATCCTCAAGGCTTGTTCCTTCAAGCATAAAAGGAGTATGCATGCTTGGCAATAAAAATGGAAGCCCAGCAAATAGAGATAAAAAAAATTATTTCTGATAATAACTCAAAAGACTTATCAGCTCTATTTCTTCGGGCATCGATTGCTTTGCATAGGTCGCCAACGATTCAGGAAACTTTGCTCCAAAATAAATAGGCACTCCCATTGCAAGCATTTCCTGAACAATAGGATAATCATTTTTGTTATAGTGATTACCCAAAATAAGTCGAGATAATGGCGTAAGCCCATCTATATCAATCGTACTCAGGATTTCCGTCATTTCTTCTTTATTCATAGTTTTTTTCATAAAATCTATCATAAAATTAAATTTTTCAATTTTATCATCTACATTATCATAAGCATCATACCTACATAAAAAATGAAAAATATTTCTATTCATATGATCTCTTACTGCAATGTTAGCACCATACCGTAAAAGAGTCTCCGCATATATTTTTTTATGGTGTAGTATTACATTTCTCAATAACAGGCCTGCCTCATCCCGTTGCAAGACAGTTTTAAAAACATAATTTTTGGCAATGCGAAGTGCATGGGCAAATTGTTCATAGGATCCGAAAAATATAGCATGGTTGAGCATTTTATATGGTTCTTGTTTTACTTCAGTTTCAAATCTTTCAATCGACTCAGCCATAGACATTGGAAAAAGCGTTCTATCCAAACCACTCCAAGCAAAAAAATTTGCAGCTGGATGGAAAGGAGGTGTTGAAACCTGATCATTTTGATATGCAGTAATAGCAATCGCCGAGCGACCAAGCGCACAAAATATTGTATGTGCGTAAAAACTACAAAAAATCAGTGCAACAATAAAATATACAGTTTTCATAATGAAACTTTCCTATTTTTATATAGATCATTTTACAATAGTGTAATTGATACATTATAATTTGCAATATATGCAAAAACAAAGTACATTAAAAAATGTTTTTACATAAACCAGGAAAAATATATGAAATTTATGCCGTATACCTCAGACACTTTTTTCATGAGCATTAAGGCCGCACCTGCTGGTGTTTTTGATTTTCTTGCAAACGTAAACAACTGGCCCCTCTTCAGTATTTTCGCGCAATCAGTTTCACGTATCGATGATACACATTGGATAGTACATTCACCTCATGGAAATGTTGAGGTTGTCACCGCTTTTGATAAGGAACATGGTATCCTCGATCACTATATACGCCCCGCAGAAAGTTCAGAAGATTTCTTACTTATTCCCTATCGCGTTGTTCCCAATGGCTCAGGTGCAGAACTTATGATAACCATTTTCAATACGAGCGATAAATATGATGAGCACAAAAAGTGGGTCCCTCAGGAACTTGCCAAGACAAAAAAATATCTAGAAAATCAATAAATTACTTTTTTGCCCATAAGCAATTTTGCGGTCCACAGGACCTTGCTCAGGATGAACGGGGGAAGGGGAAATTTTTTTTTCTTGAATTATCATCCTTCACGAAGCCCTCTTGGGGCGAAGTTGAAGGATAAAAAAATCAATAAATTATTGTTTGCCCATCAATAATTCTCGCGTTTCTTGCTTGTATCCTTCAACATTGGGTTGATCAAAAGGGTTAACCTGCAAGAGTGAAGCAAGGTACACCATTTCAATCATATGCATCTGTAAAAGTTGTCCCAGGTAATAAGGAGACAGTGATGGAAGTTCTATGTGCATAAAAGGCCGACTATTTTTCTCATAGGCATGCATCGTTGCTTGTAAAATAGTTTGCATAATGTCATGGACAGATTTGCCATCAAGATATGGCAATAATACTGGAAGCCTTTTTTTATATACAATGCGCATGTCGTGCGCAACTGTTGCTACAGAAACAAAAGTTGTTGCTGTATTGTACGGCCCTGCCAAATAAAGTTGTGCCACTGAATGTAAATCATTGCTTCCAATAGAAACAATGGGCGTAATGCCACAGTTGGCGCGCTTTCCTTCAAGATTGTACTCTTTGCCAATGCTTTCACCCATGAGTTGCTTATACCATTGTCCCACTGATTCTAAATATCGCCCAAACAAAAACATCGTGTGTATGGTATATTTTTGTTTATATAAAGCGTAGATAAAAGCGGCGCGGAGAACTGCGGGGTTATTTTGAAGATCAGGCAACATTGTGCACAGGTCAGTCATTTTTTCTGCCCCAGCGCACACAGCGTCAATGTCTCCATTGAGCATATATAATGGAAAAAGGCCGACGGCTGACAATACTGAATAACGACCCCCAACCATTTTTGGTATGGCAAAACAGGTATAGCCTTCAACTTTGGCACTATCCCAGAAAGGAGAATGTTCATCCGTTGCAACGACAACAAATTCTTGATACTGTTTTTTATAACGCACAAGTAGTGACAAAAAAAGTGAAAAATTTGCAACAGTTTCGACCGTTGTTCCCGATTTACTTGCCACAAATAATAAAATATTTTTTCCCTGCTTTAATATCGATTCAGCCATGCTCATAAGCAAATAAAGATATTCTGTATCTACGGTATCGGCAACATAGACGTGCAACCCTTGATGAATCCTGTTGTACTCCGTTCCATACAATGCATGAAAAATCGCCTCCATGCCAACTGACGATCCTCCAATGCCAATAATAATCATCAATGCAGGACTGAGCGCTTTTTTTTCTTGTCCAATTTTTTTTATCTCACGACGCATCATCTCATCTGCTGGCAATCGCACAAAACTGTATCCACTATCATAATCAGCAATTCGTGCTCCACGAATTTTTTGAATCTCGGCAGCAAGATGCTGGGCATATTCAATACGCATGTCATGGGTAACAAGTGACGTATTATATGATAGCTTTATGGAACTATCCATACTACTACTCCTGGGTATACTGTAACAGGTTCAGCATAAGAAATTTATCGAAGGAGAACAAGATTTTCACATTTTTACTCTGTACATCTATGAAAAAACGATTATTATTTTGACAGTAACTATTACTGCATTTTTTTAAAAATGAGGATATATCCATGAAACGATATTTATTATCAAAAATATGCAATGTTTTGACAATCACCATACTCTCCAGCATCTCCTGCCTAGGCATGGAAAAAAAAGAGACTGGAAATGAAAAATCATATGATTTTGTAGAACTCATGTCCCGACCTTTTGCCGATTTAAGCCCAAAAGAAAAGGTTGCTTTAAAAAATGAATTTGAAGAAATTAAGAAATTGCCCCCTTTAGCTTTGCATCCTGATGTTTTAGATGCTCGGCATAAATACCGACGAGAATACCCTTCCCCCAAAATTGTTGAAAAAATTGAAAAAGAATTTCCATATGGTGGCCACGAAGTTCCTTGAAGCATCACTACCTCATACCATATTAATTGAGGAAAATAAATTTAGTTGTAATAGAAAAAATTTTATGTATTTTTGTTCTGGACATCTATTAAAAAATGATTATTATTTTGACTATAATTGTTATTTGTTTTTGAAAAACTTTAGGATATATCCATGGCACAACATTTACTATCAAAGATATGCAGTAGTTTAGTTATCATGATGCTCTCGAGCATTCCCTGTTCAGGCATGGAAAAAAAAGAGCCAAAAATACCCGTTAATAAAAGCTCAAAAGAACAGACACAATTAAAAAAGTACCTAACAGAAAAAAAGGATAATTCTGTCGAGCAAAAAATCAATACATATGCAGCTGCTCCGCACCCTCTTCATGAAATTCCTTCTTCAGGAAAAAAGGGCAGACCTATCTCAAAATCTTCTGTTACCCACCCTTGCATACCACAACAACAAGAAGAAGAAAGCAGAGATTGGTAAGTACATGATTTATGGACATATGCCTTCAACAACAAGATAATTGGCAATGCCGTATAAACTAACGTTGTAATCGGTAATAACATAGACAGGAATTTGTTTAAGAAGTTGTTGCTGTTTGCCACAGTTGGTAAATTCGCTCATAAATATGGGTAGTTGAAATAGGGGTAAATTTTTTGAAGCTATGCCTCCGGCTATATATATGCCGCCAAGCGCCAATGCATCGAGCGCAAAGTTTTTTGCACAGCGTGCATAACAACGGGTATACAGCTCAAATGTTTTTTGGGCATTACTGTCCTGAATACGGCTCTTGAAAATATCATCTGGGTGCGGTGCATAGCCAGCAGCCCCGTCAACTTTTTTAAAAAAATGGTACATCCGTTTTATACCATTGCCTGAGAGCACATTCTCCCATGAAATGTTGCAGCTCCATTTTTCTGATGTACGAATATATTCCATAAAATCCAGCTCTTGCTGATTTTGTGGTGCAAAGTCAGCATGTCCACCTTCAGATGCACTCGGCGTATATCGCTGATGCTCCTCGTTCCAGATGAGTATCGTTTTGCCAAGCCCCGTCCCTGCACCAATAATCGCCTTATTTGCTTTTTCCCGCGCCTGACCCATATTGACAAGCACAAGATCATGAGTGGCCAAACTTTCAAGACCATAACCGATAATTTCAAAGTCGTTGACGATGGTAACACAGTCAACCCCCGTTGCCTGAATAATTTTTTTTGCATCCAGAGCAGCATCAAGATTGGTCGGTTTTGTGTAATCATGATGGGGCGATTCAACACCTGCCGCCGCAATTGCTATGGAGGCAATGGTAATATTGTAGGTTTTACCCACATAATGCACAACATCGGCCATAAGACGCGCAAAATCAGTCACTTGCTGACTTTTAAAATGGATAGAAAGCACCATTTTTGGATTATGGTCAGTCAGCTGAAAAATACCAAAATTACTATTAGTACCACCAATATCAGCCCCCAACATACCCTTTTTGTCCGGGGCAACATGATCAACATAGACAACTTCTTTATGTGGCAACATAGCAACCCTCACTTTTTTTATCAATATATACTCCAAATCCTTATAGTATTACAAGAAAAATAGGCAGGAAAAACTTGAACAGAACAAAAAAGCCGTTATAATAAAAATAGCACTCTTCAGAATTTTTTATATTTTATTAATTTTCTTTCTGGAAATTATATCATGAGTATTCGTGTTGTTGTTTTTATAGTAGCGGTAGCTGCAACTTTTCCTACGCAAGGGACGTTCAAACGTTTTGCAGAACGCGCTATACAAAAAATTCGCCAAAAATATCAAATCCAGTCTGCAAAAAAAAATGTATTTCTAAAACATTTTAAGAAAAAATTAAAAATAAAGTCCGCTGTACCGGCTCAAAACAATCGAAATCGCAGCACCCCACAAAAAAATACTCCGATTCTTCCGGTTACATGGACACCTTATTTATATGAAATAGATGGGCATCGCAATTGGTATACTTTTAACCTCCCTGTATGGCAAATGCTGAAAGCTTTTGGCCAACGGTGGATTTCTGCCAGACTCACGAGAATCTCATCATTGCGTGAAACGTTCCTTGACCTTGAAAATAGACCGTATACAGAACTGTTGGATGAAGAACTCTTTCTCAAATGGAACATGGTACAATATACTCGGCTACAAAAAATAGTAACATTGAACTACAAAAAAAATTACGCTCGATATGTGAAAAATAATCTCTATAGTAATGATAAATCCACTATTTTTAACCGATTTTGGATAGATTGGCGCTGGAAACAGTATCTAACAGATGAAAAAGAGTGGAAAAGGTTACTGTATGATCCTGTCAGCGGCACTCATGAAAATAGAGCAGTAAGCGCAAAAGATGTAAACAATATATGCAAAAATTTGACCAATAAATTTTCCTCTTCAGACATGCCACAAACAACCGCTCACCTTTTCTTTTTTAACAGCAAAGAAAGTATTGAAACAATGAATAATATTGAAAAGGCAATTGTCAATAAAAATCCCACGGAAATGGTTTCCCTTGATGAACTTAAGAATCTTATAAAAACAGACTTTGCTCATTTTCCATACAAAATCAAAAACCAAGAAAAAGCTGATGACCTCAAAGATGAAAATTGCTTGACCCTTTACTATTTCATAAAACAGTATGAACAGACTCTTGCACACTATGTAAAATCTGGAAACCATTCAGCAGTCATGTTATTGGAAATACAAAAAATCCTGGAGCAAAAAGGCATATATGAGTTGCAACGAGAAATGTCTACCTTTTAAGAGGGCCTCAATGGCCCCTCATTTTTATTCCCATTCAAGTGAACCGGCTGTCTGATATTCAGTCACCCGTGTTTCAAAGAAGTTTTTCTCTTTGTTCAAATCAGTTGCCTGCGACATCCATGGAAATGGATTGCGAGTACCATAAATTTTTGGCAAATCGATACGCTCCAAGCGTCGGTCAGCAATATATTCAACATAGTGGCAAAACTGTTCTGCATTAATGCCTAAAATTCCCTGCGGACATGCATCATGAGCATAGTTCTTTTCCAGCACTACCGCTTTTCGAATAAGATCGACAAGCTCATCGGCAAAGGTCGTTGTCCAACTTTCAGGATTTTCTGCTTTAACCGTGTTAATCAGATCACAGCCAAATGCAAGATGGAGACTTTCATCACGCATAATGTACTCAAACTGCTCACCAATACCAACCATTTTATTTTGTCGCTTGAGCGCAAGCATCATGGCAAAGCCAGCATAGAAAAAAATTCCTTCCATGATAACATAAAATCCGACAAGATCATGAAGAAATCGCTGTATATTATGAGGCCCCTGCGTACTAAAACTCGGATCTATGATAGATGCTGTCAGCTCAACAACAAAATCATCTTTTGCCTTGATCGATGGAATTGTCAAATACATGTTGTAAATTTCATCAGGATTTAAGCCAAGCGAATCGCAACAATAAATAAAGGTATCTGTATGTATTGCTTCTTCAAACGCCTGCCGCAGCAAATATTGGCGACATTCGGGATTGGTAATATGCTTGTATACCGTTAAGACCAAATTATTTGCTGTTAATGATTCTGCGGTTGAAAAAAATCCTAAATTCCACAAAATAAGCCGCCGCTCGGTCCCGCTCAAAAAAGTTGCAGACTTCCATTGCTCAATATCCTGCTGCATAGAAATTTCTTCCGGTGTCCAGTTATTTGCAACACCATCTTTGTAATGCTGGCGTGCCCATAAGTAGCGCATTGGCAAAATTTTATTCGGATCGATGGTTGAATTATTAATAATTCCTTGTTTCATGATATTTCCTTGGTATTTTAATTTATTGACACGCCTCACACTCAGAACCGTTCATGAGGGAACACGACTGATCCGTATCAACCGGCTGCGCCATGATAGGTGTAGTTTCTATAATATCTTTATATTCAGCACCGTTCGTTTCATACGCCCCCATATACAACCTCTTTTGCGTATAGCCATATTTTTTCGCATCAAGGGTCGATTTTTCTACCTGGGAAGCAGCAAGGGTACGAGGGTAATAGGTGGTTTTTAGTCCTGTAAGCCATGCCGTTATATAAATATCGTGCATCAGGTTGCCCGACACCCCTTTCATAAAAATATTATGGGATTGGCTTTGATCAATCCATTTACCCCGCGCGGCCGTTACTCTAATGAGCCAAAGTGGGTCAAGCTCAAATGCTTCTTTGTACTTATCCTTAATATGCTGCGGAATTTCTTCAATCAGCTGCACGTTCCCATCATAATATTTGAGCAGTTCAAGCATTTGCACATTCCAAAGGCCCAACTTTTTCAAATCATATACGAGGTACTTATTCACGACAGTAAATTCACCACTCATATTTGCTTTGACATAAATATTTTTATAAATCGGCTCAATGCATGGCACACACCCGACAACATTTGAAATGGTCGCTGTCGGCGCTATCGCCATCGTATTTGAGTTGCGCATGCCATATCTTTTTACCTGAGCACGAACCGGATTCCAGTCAAGAATACCACCACGCACCGTTTCAATAGGAACACCACGTTCCTGTTCAAGCAGATCAAGCGTATCTTGCGGAAAAATACCTCGATCCCACTTTGATCCGGCATACGATTCATAGGTTCCTCGTTCTCTGGCAAGTTCTGATGATGCAAAAATGGCGTGATATGAAATAAACTCCATCAATTCGTCTGCAAGCGTTAATGCACGAGGATTATCAAAACAAATATCCATTTTGTACAACATGTCTTGAAAACCCATAAGCCCCAACCCGACAGGGCGATGTTTGCTGTTGGCATTTTTCGCTTCTTTTGTTGGATAAAAATTAATGTCTATAACATTATCAAGCATGCGAATAGCAGTATTCACGGTACCAGCAAGAAGTTGTTGATCAATGAAACCATCGGCGATGTGCATACTAACATTAATAGAGCCTAGATTACAAACCGCTGTTTCATCTGCAGAAGTATTCAAGGTAATTTCTGTGCACAAATTTGAACTGTTGACAACACCCACATGGTCCTGCGGAGAACGAATATTGCAGGGATCCTTGAACGTAATCCATGGATGTCCAGTTTCGAATAAGCGACTCAATATTTTACGCCATAATTGCTTTGCCGGCATGACATTAAATAATTTTATCCCCCCCTGTGCTGCTTTACGCTCATATTCTTCGTATAGCAGCTCAAATTTCTTTCCATAGGAACGATGTAAATCGGGAACCTCATCTGGAGAAAATACTGTCCAGTCTTGATCGGCAAGAATACGTTTTACGAAAAGATCAGGCACCCAGACTGCCGTGTTAATATCATGGGTCCGTCGCCGTTCATCGCCGGTATTTCGGCGCAGATCGAGAAAATCCTCAATTTCATAATGCCATACTTCAAGATACACAACCGTTGCCGATCGACGCTTTCCACTTCTATTAATCGCTGCCGTAGTATCACTGACAATTTTCAAAAATGGCACCAGTCCTTGGCTTTGTGTTTTAATACTATCAACCATCGCACCAACGGCACGAATATTTGACCAATCATTGGCAACACCGCCAGACCATTTTGAAAGTTGTGCATTATCACCATAACATTTAAAAATATGGTGCAGATCATCTTCTACGGTGGTTAAATAGCATGAACTCAACTGAGGCCGCTTGAGTCCTCCATGAAGCAATGTTGGTGTACCAGGAATATAGCGGAAAGATGACATGATCGTATAAAATAAAACTGCTTTTTCATTTTTGTCAGGTTCATTATAAGCAAGTCCCATAGCAACCCGCATCCAAAAAGCTTGTGGCAACTCTAAATATTCTTTTTCATGCCGCAAAAAATACCGCTCATATAACGTCTTGATTCCCATGTAATCAAATAAATCATCCTGTCCAAGCACAAGCTTGTCTGCCAAATACGCCAGATCAAAATCCTTCATGCGTTCATCAAGCAGTTTGTGTCCAACACCACGCATAATACAGCTGATAAATGATGCACGATATCGCACATCATATTCTGTATCGAACACGGAATACCCTGTTACTGCCTTATACAGTTTTTTAAATTGAAGTCTGCTGGCAAGAAAACCGTATGCGGGATCAATCTCTATAAAAGCACTGGCTGCAAGAATTAAGGTATCTGCTATCTCATGCGGTGTAATACTATCAAACATATTCTTGACCACTTCTTGCATCACTAAATCAAGATCAATATTGTCCAGCTGTGCACCAGAAGCCCACACCAATGTGCGTACAAGGCGATCACGAGAGAACTGTTCCGGAGTTCCCTGTGTATTTTTTACTACCTCTTGTTCCATAACATTATCCTTTCAATCATCAGTAGCATAATTATCCTTATTCCTTGCATTATTAGACAAAAAATCCCCGTGGCGCACAAGTACTCCTGCTTACCCAATTACTGTACCACATAATATAAATTGTAACCGTAAGACACTTTCGAAAAATTAACTTCCTTTTAGAGTAATGATTAACGAACTGATAATCAAATAGTTTGCTCATTTTTTTATCAAATTTATATTGTTAATTTTTTATAAAATATATAATATAGCCTTATACTCAGTATGACATAACTCAAAATATACTATACAAATACGAAGGACAAATTTTTACTCTCTCGGGTCATCAATGTTGCCTCACATAAATTGTCTATGGTACAATTAATAAAAAACTATTTTTTATTTTTATATTTTAAAAAGGAAGAAAAAGATGCAAAAAAATATTTTATCCATCTCACTCTCTGCCACATTGTGTGCCGCAGGTACTCTGGGAGCAGATATAATTCCACTCTATAATGAACATGAATATCACACATTTTTACAAGAAAATACCCATCAGCCAATTGTCATACAATATGCTGCATCATGGTGCCATGTATGCAATAACGTCTCTCCACTGGTCAACGACATTATACAAGACCCTGAATTTAAAGATGTCATCGCATTTGCACGCATCGACGTCGACACCCTGCCTGCACTCTGCAAAGCGCATAATATCCAGGGAATACCAACATTTTCCTACATGCATCGCGGTCGCCTTATCAAACAGGTTACTGGTGTGAAAAATATGGACGATTTTCATCATGATTTCAAACACAGCCTTCGCTCAACCTTCCGCCTTGCCTCCAACGACAATTCTTCACTGACTCAGATGTTTAGAGATTTTTTCAAATCCTCTCCTACAGAGCAGAGTGATGGTGACCAAAAAACTGAGGGTCCAAAATCCTATTTTGCATCATTCTGGGCAACAATGCAGGCATGGTATCACTGGGGAGTGGAAAAAGTGAAGGCATTATTCAGCCCATCAGGGGGAATAAAAGAGTTGTAGCTTTTACTTTTGCTCTCTACTTGTTCCCTTTTTTTGTATTGCAGAAAAAGGTTCAAGATTGTCCCGGCGTGCTGATTCTTGTATATCTTTTTTAATCTCTGTATAGGCATTTTTGTACAACGTTATTGCAGCTTGATTATATATCATATTTTCAATTATCTCCTTTCTACTAAAAATACAGTCACGTTTTATCACTTCTTGATTGAGGTCAGTCATAATCAGCCCCCCTATGTAATCAGTTTTAAAAAAGCCCATGAGATCTATTCGTTTGCTCAATATTACATTTGTCGCCATGATTTCTCCTGTATATGCTTTTATACTATCTATAAGAATAATTCGTGGCACGCCCCCCTCACCTGCAGGAAACATGCGTTCACCAGCAATAAATTGTTCATCCAATCCCAATAAAGAAAAAAGACTCTCATCGGAAAAAACAAACTGTTCTGCATATGAAAGCTCCTCGGAAAGAATCATTTCTTTTATATAAATTGCTGAAAAACCCCCTTGATACCGTGTTGTTATGGTAACTATGGGGAACAAAAATTGTGGCATAGTTGGCGGAAGTTCCAATGAAACAGGAATAAAATATGTTTCCAGTACAACTCTAGGAACCGGTGGAATTTTAATTATTCCTTTAACTGTTTTTGTATTCAAAATTGTCTTAGTAATGGTATATATTATTTTTTTTGTCTTAGCATTGAGCGGTGGTGGAAAAAAGCGATCTCCATTTGGATATCGTATTGCAAGAACACCCTCAATGGCAAACATATCGGCAAGAAATTGCATATCTACCTTTTTTTTCTGTAATTTTTTCAACAAAAACCCAAAATGCTGTTCCTGTCCTAAGGGAAAGAAATTTGATTTTTCTTGCCCTTGTTCCCTGGAAAAAACAATGTTAAGGGTATTAATATTCCAGCGAGGGGGAAAAAATCTGACTCCTTTAAACCTAACAGAAACTACAAGGTCAGATATTTGTGTCGCTATAATAAAAAACGGATAACGATCTTGTTCCTGAAAAGTAACCCATGATATATAAGGAGCTACAAGATTATAAGATCCTGAAAAACAAGATTCATACATATATAATTCAGTCTTTATACTATTTTTTAAAAATGATAATACATGACGAAAATCTTCTACTGATAAACCAGCTATTAATAAATTCTGCTTTTTGATAATCACTGTAATTTCTTCACGAATTTTCCGAGTCTCATCAATATTTTCACTCAATTCTTCTAGCTCTATTATTCTTTTTTGGGCCTGTCCAGCATTTGCTGCCATCTTGATATACTTTTTAATATTTTGTTCCTTGGAATTTTGTACAACACGTATCATGTTTTTATAACTTTTAATAAGACGCGCACATTCTAGAGCAGCTTTTTCAAGAGATACCTCGCCAAATTGCTCTTTTATCATTCCAACCCGCCAATGGAAATCTCTTGTTAAACGATCAATTTCGCCTAAATTTTTTTGCGAAATTTTTAAATCTCCATGACCACCAACCATGATATTCCATTCATATGGGTAATTATCAAAAGAAATATCATCATATGTTATCATAACATTCGTTAATGCATCGACAAGAGAAACATTTTTACCTTCTCCAATTACATACGTACCATAAAAAATATCCTCAAGATCAACTTTCTTTACATTTTGTACTTTAAAGCCCAGGTTTGCTATATCATATGGTTTTGGAATAAAAAGAAAAAAACTATCTTCATAAGAAAAAACAGACCATTTACTTGAATCAAATGGCACGGTATATGCCCAAAATGCTCCTTCTACAGCGGCATTATGCGAAAAGTCTCCTCCCATTTTCTCTGCTTGAATATTAAGGCTTGTTCGCAAAGATTCATTATTTTGTAATTGATCTGCAATAATTTTTCCTACATTTTGTAAACTCTCCAAATGATCATCTTCATCTTTTTCAAGCTTAATCAAGGAATCATATTTTTTTTGTACAAAATTTTGTATTTGCTTATACATACTTTCTTCAAACCACTGCGCTACTTTTTCAGATTCTAAATTTTTAAGTTTAATAAAATTGCTTCGTGTTTGTACAAAATCAAGCCATAATTTCTTTGAAACAACCATTGGTACACTATTGTGTGCCAATGCTGTTAGAAAAGCTATTCTTATTGGATCCCTTCTTCTTATCACATTATCTGTATAATTAAATATTAACAAAGATCGTACCCAAGAATTATCATCATTTCCCACAACAGAATGTGTAATCAACAAACAAATAAATAGTCGTAAAAACCTCATTATCATTTTTCCTTCCCCCTTAAAAATAATATCCCTACTTATACAAGATCACTGCCTCATCCTCTATTAATGGCGGCACAGCCTCAGGTTGTTACTCCTGTTGTAGTTTTTGTACCCGTTGCAATTTTTACTTTCCTCGATAAATCAGCTTTACTCTACAATTTTTTTTGTCTCCTCTGTCGACACAGGAAAAAGTCCATCCTCTTCCGCCGATTGCGTTACTTCTTTCAAAGCTATGTCATATCGGAAAAGATAATTTTTTACTCCATTACTTTCTATCTCATCGGTAATAATTTTATTGTCATGCATATAACGTCTTCGCCGCACTATACCATCATTATATAATCCGATATAACCATACAATACATCAGGTGATTCAAATGATGCTTTTTTGAATAAAATAACATTTTCCATAACAAGAGAGTCTTTAACTGTCCATGTATCGACAAGTATTACCTTTGGGGCACCATCCTTTTCATTTTTTCTTGTTCCCAATAACGATAGAATATCATCTATATTAGGTTCATGATCAGTCCGTACAGTTTCTATGTACAATGTCAAAGCATCCATTGTCTTGGATGTAATTTTTATCCGGCTCGTTGCACAAAAAGGCAATGGTCCTTTAAAAGACAATGCCACCGGCATATAATAGGTATCAAATATAAGATCATGCACTGGTGGTACAGAAAGTATTCCCTTAACTACTTTTGTATGTAATATTGTTTTGGTAATTTTATATGATTTCCCAACGTTATATCTTCCAATAGGTAAAGAAGAAAACTCAATTGCATTGGGATATCGTACCGCTGCGATATTAATTTCCTTTTTTTCTCCACTGATATTCGATTTTACAAATTGTCCAAAAAATGTATTAACAACTCTCCCCATTGTTGTCTTTTCATATGATAATAAGTCAAACGTCTTTTTTGTCTTCATATCAGATACCATCGGTACAAGATACGGAATATTGTTCGCGTCAAATAATACGTTATCAGCACCTACCGTGTATAAAGGAAAAACATCTTTGGTCTGAGAAGAAATAAAATTAAAAAATTTAATCCCTTTATTAAGAGAGCTCCATTGTGTATCTGCCATACCAGAAGAAATTATGGTAAAAGGGAAACGCTCCTGACGATCAAAAGTTGCCCATGAAAGATACGGAAGAAGCTTATTATATGACCCTGTATAGCAGGTTGTATAGAGCAGCGTATGCATTTTGACACTGTTTTTTAAAAATAGTAAAAACCTATGAAAATTTTCCAAAGACATTCCTGCGATAGTAATATGCATGCTATCCATAATCTCTTTTAGTTTACTTTGCATTTGACGAACCACGCGCAGCTGTCCTTTGAGCGTTTGCGACCTCTCAAACCTTTTTTCTTCTTTCTCTTTTTTTATATATGCATCCATAACTTCTTCTACTTTTTCAAGTGATACATACCCTATTTTTTCATAAATATCTGCAAGAATATCTCCAATCTCATCAATAATCTGATTTAAATATCTGATATCTGCACTCTTTACATTGAGCATCCCATGCCCCGTTACAATAATATTCCAAGCATACGGATACACATCGGAAGAAAGATCATCATAGCTAACAATTATATTACTCAGGGCATCTGCTAAAGATACTGAACTACTTGATCCAGGCACATCAATTGTATAAGAATCTTGTATGTCTATCTTTTTTAAATTGTCCAATGTAAACCCAAGATGCTGATCCTGAGAAAGTTCATTATCATTCGCTTTTTGGGTCACAAAATTTTTGTACTGCTGAGGAATCAAAAGAAACCAACTATCTTTATACGAATATACAGTCCAATCATCTGCAGAAAATGGTACCAGATATGCATCAAACGATGCTTCTAATAATATGTAATATTTTTTCAGTACCTCTAGATCTGTTATCCAAGCCGGCGCAGACAACATTAATTTTTTTATTTCCGACTTTTTTTCATCTGCAATCTCATTCCATTTTTTACGTAATGCAGATAATAAAAAAGCCTTCATTTCCTCAGAGGATACAAAAGAACCATACTCATTAAAACTTCGTACCAATTCATTTTGTAACTCATCATACGCACTATCAATAAGCCACCGCGCAACAAGATCAGATGAGTCTAATTTTCTCTTAAAAATTTTCCTTCTCAAACAAAAATCTGTCCACATATTTTTTGAAACAAGAATTGGAAAACTTTGTTCTACCAAAGCTAAAAAAAAGTCATAATACAGCACATCATCAGGTGCCAATAGTTCTTCTATTTCATGCGCTATGACAAATAAATTTCTCACATCCACAGCATTAAGAAAAAATGTTGTCAAGATACCCAAAAGCACCGCATATTTTTTTACATTTTTCATATTCTGCCTTTATACATATTTATTTCATCATCTTTTATACAGCATCACTGCCTGTTTTTTTTGGAGAAAATCAGAATTTTCTTTCTTTATTTTTTCCTGCAGCGCGGACATCACTGAACCATTTTGTTGTTCATCATCATAAAAATATCGCCCAATTGCTCCTGTTCCCGCTGCTTTTGCAAAAGCGGAAGAAAACGAAAGTGCTATTCCCTTATTTTTGAAAAAAGAAATAATAGTCAAAAAAGTAGTCCACGATGGTACTTTAGAGGGATCTTTAATGATAATGCGTAACCCATGGTACGTTTTATTTTTTCGAGGGTTGTTATAGACACAGCGCATGGTGCCAATGTGTAAAGCACGCAGCTGTTTTTGGAGCCCCCACCAAGCATCTTCAGATAATGATACTGCATCTGAAAGTCCAAGATACTGAAATGGTCGCGTGGTACCAACACCAACATCAAGCGGCTCAATTTCTCCAACAAGTCCCAAAAAGCTGTATCCATACAAAGAATGCAGTGACGGAATATTGGGCGATAGCGGCAACACAATCGCATGTTCATATGATTTCATTGCGGAATATCCCTCCATGCCAATAACAACCAGCGGTGCTTTAGATTTCACTATATATTCATTAAAATACCGAGCAACTTCGCCAATTGTCATGCCATGACGGAGTGGAATGGGCGCAATAGAAATAAATGAATGCAACTCTGGTTCGACAAGCGGACCATCTACCATGGCGCCGAGCGGATTGGGGCGATCGAGAACAAAGATCGTTTTTTTATGCTGTGCTGCAGCTTCAAGAACAGTCATAAGCGTTGAAATATAGGTATAGTGGCGCATGCCACAATCTTGCATATCAAATACAAGCACATCAATTTTATCCATGGCTTCCGGTGAAATTTTTTTCCCCGACCCTGTGCCATATAAACTAATAACAGGGATCCCGGTCTTTTTATCAATAGAATTTTTTATAACCATCCCCGCAGAAACTTCCCCATCAAATCCATGCTCGGGAGCAAAAATACATGCTACACAAAATCCTCGTTGCCGCAAAATATCAACGGTTCTTCTTTTTTTCTGATCCTTGCTTGTTTGATTTGCAATAAGACCAATGCGGCATGATTGTGGATTTTTAATGCCATGATTAATCAGTGCATGAGGGAAAAAACGCTCAACACCGAGTGAAAATGGTTTATGCACACCATATGCACCTATGTTCCATACAACATAGGTCACGATGCTCCACGATTTGAGTAAAAATAACGCGTCCCTCATACCTCACCTATTTATTTTAATACGTCTGTCTCCCTTGCCCCGATCTTGGCCTTCTTTGCTGTTGCTGCCCTGATGGATTTCTCGTCCCTTGTCCACCCGATCTTCTCTGTTGCGTTTGCCCTTTTTGCTGGTACTGTCCTTGCTGACGTTGCTGCCCACCTTGCTGAGGTTGTTGCCCACGACGTGGTTGTTGTCCCTGGCGCGGCTGCTGTCCCTGACGCGGTTGTGATTTTTTTTCATACGGCTGAGGTTGTGGCAGTGGTGCTGCATTTTGTGCACCTTTTCCCGTTGACACAAGGAAAAGACCATCATCTTCAGCTGATTTTATTACTTCTTCTTTACACTTTTTATATGCGCTCAGATATTTATCAAGCTCAGCTCCTTGTAGCTCATTTGTGACACTAGTACCATCAACTTTATATTTTGTTATACGCACTATGCCATCATTAAACATTCCAATGTAGCCAAACAGTGCGCCAGGAACAGCTTGTTTGCCAGAAGCAGCTGGTACACTGGGAATGTCAAAAAGAGTATCTTTGTACATAAGTACATCTTTCATTTCAACAGAGTTCCCTACCATCCACGTATCGACAAGCACTACCTTTGGCATATTTACAGCTTCGTCTCTTCTGACCCCCATTACTGATAAAAAATCATCTTCGCTAAATTTGTGATTCGTTTTTATATTTTTTATGTAGAATGTTGGAGCAGAGGCCTGTTTTGACGTATTTTCTATTAAGGTTGTTGCACAAAATGGTATTGACCCTTCGAAGAAAAGGGTTACCGGGACATAATACGTATCAAAGACAAGATCTTGCAGGTTTTGCGACAGAGAAAGAACACCATCCACCGGCTTTGTGCTCAAAATAATTTTAGTAATTTTGTATGATTTTCCAACATTTTGTTTTCCAATAGACATAGAAGAAAATTCTGCAGCGTTAGCATAGCGCACTGCTGCAATATTAATATTTTTTATTTTCCCTTCACCAACTACAACCTGTTCAAAAAATGTATCAACTGCTGCATCCATTGTTCCCTGTTTCTGTGCCAATAAATCAAAAGTTTTTTGTATATTTACATTACAAGCTTGGGGTATAAAATATGGTTTTTTCTGCTCATCTAATAATATATTTTTTTCACTGAGATTGTCAGAAAAACTAACGCTGCCGTCAACAGAAAAAGAATTAAACAGAGCAAGCCTCGAACTCGTAGCTGCAAATGCCGTAGCTGATAATCCAGAAGCAACAATAGTAAATGGAAACCGTTCTTGTTCTCCAATTGCAATATCTGACATATAAGGTAACATCAAATTATATGCACCCGAATAACACGTTGAATAAAATAATGTCCGCATCTGAATACTATCTTTTAAAAAGAATAAAAATTTATGGAATACGGGCATCGACATTCCTCCAATATGGAACGCTGTTTTAACTACATTACGTAAAACTTGTTGCGCTTTTGTTACTTTGTTTATTTGTTTTTCCAGATTTTGTAATTTTTCTCCCTTATTCTCATCACTTTCTTCACTCTCTTGCCCCATTTTACGTACAATTTCTCCCGCTTTTTCCAACGATACATAACCCACTTCTTTGTGAATTATATTAAGGCCTTCTTCTATCGTCTTTGTAATGCCTTCTATAAAACTTGTAGTGTCTGCCTGCACATTTTGCATTCCATGCCCTATCAAAATCATATCCCATGTATAGGGATATGTATCAGAGGTAATATCATCATACGTAATCAGCATATTTCCCAAAGCTTCATCCAATAAGACAGACCCTTCTGGGTTGGATACAGCAATCTCATACGAGTTATCTATATTTACCTTTTCTAACTCTTCCAATTTAAATCCAAGATCATCACCAATCTGCTCCTTATAGCGCTGAGGAATAAGTAAAAACCATTTATTTTTATAGGAATATACTTCCCACACATTTGCATCAAATGGTATCACATATGCATCAAGACACACTTCTAAGGATTTATAATTCTTATCTCTAGCCATTACCATTTCCACAGCTTTTGTAGGATCCGCCATCACAGATGCAATAGGATATTGAGATTTGACAATTTTATTGATATCCGATTTTGTATTAGCATCTAATATTTTCACCCCAGCATGGAGCATAGTCACGAGCTGTTTTTTCATTTCTTCTGGAGATTTTTGCAAGGAAGGAATTTTTGCATATCCACTTTGTATAAACATTTGCAATGTACCGTATGCAATTTTAAACAACCAATGCGCAGCAAGATCAGATGCTTTTAATTTCTGTGCAAATGTTTTTCTTTTCTCACAAAAATCTACCCATAGATCTCTTGAAACAAGCATAGGAAAAGATCTGTCTTTAAGCCCGTTAAAAAAAATCATACGCATTATATCTCTGTCAGAAATCCCCCCTGGAAATTCTCCCGCTGCTATAAACAAATTTCTTAGTTGATTACCACTCAATAGACTTTGTCGGGTTGTTTCCTCAGGCATTTTAATCGGAAACGTTACTTTTTCTTCAATCGGCTCCTCTGTTGTTGTTTCTTCTTCAGCCCCCCCTTTTATTTGAAAAACACAAGATACAATCAAAAAAACACCTAAAAAATACAGATTTTTCTTCACTTTACACCCTTTTTTTATTGAAAAATGTAGACCTTGCCAAGGCTTATACTCATAGTCTAGCAATAAAGATTTTAATTTTGCAATAAAAAAATACAAATATAAATTTTACATGAAGCAAATCTACTTTCTTATGCACAAAATAGAGCCAAAAAACCAGTTTTTCTCTGGCACAAAATTTTGTCCCATTAAAACAAATCCCTGCCCTTCAAGCCACTGCAAAACTTCTTCATAGAGAGGCTGATGTTCATAATTATGCGCAAAAGCTACTTCAATCCAGAGCGCACGCACTGTTTTCATAATCTTCGGCGCAGCCCGCATAACAGATAACTCATGGCCCTGCAAGTCAAGCCACAGAAAATCAACCCTCTCTATTTTTTCCTCCATCGCCCACGTATCAAGAGTAATTGTTGGAACAAAAATAGTGTACGGAAAAAAAATTGATGACCAGCTCAGTCGCCCCTGCGGTTTATGTAACGAGCTTGCCTGTGTGATAACGCCGCTCTTTTTATGTGCAACATAAAGATCAGCATTACCATTTTGGTCGCCAAGCGCCACCTTGTAGCAATACACATTATTTTTTGCAGCAACATGCTCAACTAACTTTTCATAAATTTCCGGTACCGGCTCAAAAGCATATATGCGACTTTGTGGCCATAACTCCGCCATTTTTACCGTGTCATGGCCGGTAAATGCACCCGCTTCCACAATAATTGGGTTCTCTGGAATATATTTTTTCACAACGGAAAAAAGTTCATTATGTGACTTGAAAATAATCATAAACAGCTTACAATGGTGACCAGAAAATCCTTTTTATACATTTTAAACGTACAGGAAAAATTATGCACCGTTTTTTTTACAAAAAAATGTCAGCATTACTGATGTGTACATTTTTTGTCACTACTGTTATGGGAACGGAAAATACACTTTATAAGACAAAAATTTCTGTCCATGATCCTGCGGCACAACGCTATAGAAAAGTAAGAACAAACAGTAGAGTCATGCATGATACAATCCGCGAAGCAGGTCTTCAGGAAGACAAACCAAAACCTGAATCATGGAGCGAATGGGGATCTAAATATATGACACAAGCCATTATTAGCATAGTAGTTTCTCAAGTTGCAGCACCAATTATTGTACCACTGGTAAGAAGCATCTCTAATACTATTTATTATCACATCTGGGGCGAGCTCGATCCACAAACGCAATATGAGAATGGACGTAAGTTATATTTCGCAAACAAGAACAAAGAACTAGAAAATCAACTAGACCTCCAAAAACAAGATCATGAAAATGGGCAGCAAAAAATTGCGTTAAATAATCTCACAATTCAGAAAGAAAAAATAAGCACCATCAAAACATTATTATCTACTATATCTGATCCAAAGCGAAAAGAAGAGCTACAAAATAAGCTAAATGAATATGCAGATAAATTACTATCAGATAAAAAATAAAAACATCTTTAAAATTTTATTTTTTTATTTGAAAAAATAAAAAAACTGCTTATACTCTCTACCTGAATATGTTACATCTCAAATTTATGAGTGAGGGAGTTTCTATGAATTTACAAAAATTGTCGCTCGTCTTGTTGACTTTTGTCTATGCAATCCAAGCAACCAATGGTGATACCGTGGAAAAATTGCATCAAAAAAAGAACGGACAGCAAACACCAGAAAAAATAGGTAACTTAGAGAGAAAAAGCAGAAAAAGAAAAGCACAAGAACCTGTATTTGATATAAAAAATTCCAAGACTTTGTTTTTTGTTGGCTACTTAGCAGTCGGTGCTGCTTTTATAGGTTTAGCCAGAAAACTTTCTACAAAAGCAACCAAGGAAATGCTAGATGAGCACTTAGATGACAAATCTTGGAAAGGTCTAGAAATAGGTAAATCCATTTATCCACGTATTAGTAAAATGACCGGCGCACTTGGTACTAACCCTACAGATATTGGAAGTATCATTGGGTTAGCAGCCACATCTATGTCGTTTGCTTCAATGTGCAAGGAAGATGAAGCCGCTATGTTTAGACGTTTTGCAATACGAGCACCATGCGTTGCACTTGTGTTTTGTGCTGTACGCTCCAAAAGCTTTAGAGATGTTGCACAGCACGTCATGGGATTAGGTGAATTTTTTGCAAATGCAACAGATGAAAATCCATTAACAGCTGGCGTTCTTTGTACGGGATTTTATTTGCTTATAGATCCTCTTCTTACCTATTTAACAAAACTTACTTATTACAAAATGGGTTGGAAGTATAATGTACTTGATAATAGTGATGATGATGATTATGATGACCACACTAACGAATAATCAGCAAGAGCAGTTTAGAAATATACAACGGTAGTATCCAAAAAGGCCGCAGGCATATGCGGCCTTTTTTATTGCTTTTTATCACCTTTTTGCATATCATGCATTGTATGAAGCTCATTATTATCATCCCCGCCTATAATGAACAAGCGCGCATAGAAAAAACCGTTCGCATGTATCATGCTTTTTTTGAAAATCATAAAAATAGTATTGCCACAGAACTGCTTATTGTTCTCAACGGCTGCACGGACAACACCTATGTAATTGTCCAAAAACTGTGTTCAGAACTTTCTTCTGTGCAAATGCTTATTCTGACTGCTGCTGGCAAGGGACTAGCACTCAAGGCAGGATTTGCCGATGCGGTGGAAAAAAAGAGTGATCTGATTGGTTTTGTCGATGCTGATATGGCAACATTGCCAGAATATTTCTATGATCTCGTGACGCATATTAACGGATATGATGGCATTATCGCAAGCCGCTACATGCCGGGAGCACATCTCTCTCCACCGCGGCCATGGATCAAGCGCTGGGGCAGTAAAATTTTTTATGAACCGCTTGCCTACATTTTATTTGGCCTTTCATATTATGATCTGCAGTGCGGAGCAAAATTATTTACCCGCGAAACAGTTGCCACCATTGTTCCTCATTTGACCATAGAACAGTGGGCATGCGATGTCGAGCTGCTGTACTGGTGCCGAAAATATAATTTTTCTATTCTTGAATATCCAACAACATGGACCGATCAAGCACAGAGCAAGCTTACTTTTAAGGGAGGACTGCGCATGCTCACTTCATTATTCTCCCTACACATGCAAACCTCACCCATATTTTCTGCTTTTATAAAAAAAAGATAAAAAAACAATTGCGCAAAAACTACTCTATCGCATAAGATGTGAAAAAAGAGCACATGAGCTCAAAGGAGTAGTCTATCATGAAATCTACTTGTCATTTTTTTCTTCCCATTTTTTTTGCTATTGCTACGACACATTTGACATATGCACTACCACAAGACCGTAAAGTTTTTATTATTCCACCAATTACTGCATTTACCTCTGGAGGTGTAGCCACACCAACTCCAGCACCAAAACCTTCTCCTAAAACTTCTGAAGACCAAGCTCCTGAAAATCCTGGCAACAATGATAACGCAAGCAATAATGAGAGCAATACCGACAATGACAGCAATACCGATAATGATGATAGTATTGATAATGATAGCAATACTAATGATGATGATAGTGATACTAGTAATGAAGAAGTTGTTGCTCCGCTGATAACTGAAAAAATCGACGAACCAGTTCTCGATGACGAGCCAATTGCCGATATTGATGAACCAGCCCCTTATATTGACGAGCCAGTCCCTTCTATTCCTGAACCTGAACCGATACTAGAGAGCATTGTCGAAGAAAAAAACAACAGCAAACGGTTCGTTCTTATGATTATGTTGTACAATGAAAAAAATGAAAAACGAATTAAAGAGTATCTGTACTGCCTTGAGCAAAATATGGCACATCCACTTATTAGTACCATTCACATATTTTATGATACATCTGATGACTTTAAAAAAGAGCGCAAGAAAAATGTTATCTACAACCACCTCTGCAAACAAAAAAAAATATATCCTGACATGATTATTGAACCGGTCAACGGGCGAGTTTCTTATGACTTTTGTTTTAAAAGAGCAAACAAATTATACCCAGATTGTACTATTATTTTGAGCAATGCAGATATTTATTATAATAAAACACTCGATCTTCTGGAAGATTATGACCTTGAAAATTTATTTTTAAGTATTACGCGTCATGATGTTTACAAAGATGGTTCAGCAAATCTTCCCTATATGTATACATCACAACGGCCGCGTCTCGTGCCAAAAATTCATCCCATTACCGCATTTCATGATACATGGATTTTCAAATCACCCATTATACAGTTTAAAGATACTTCTATTCTCATGGGCACCGCATATTGCGACTGGCGAATAGTGTATGAAGCATATGCAGCAGGAATGACGGTGATAAACCCCTGCTTAAGCATCCGCTGTTATCATGTTCATCTGTCGGCAATTAGAAATTATGACGCTCATGCCGTGCCACGACCACATTCTAATAAAATTTACGAAACGCCATGGTGCATTCTTCCAGCCCAGCGATCAATAATTGATTCATAAAAAAGGAATATTTCCATGATTATATTTTTCTTACTTATAATTTTTACCGGCGTTATTACAGCAGAAGAAACATCCACGAGACCTTCATCAACGCCAGAACGGTTCGTCCTGATCACTATGTTATACAATGAAACAGATGAAAAACGGGTACAAGAGTATATCACGTGCCTTGATCGCAACCGCGCCCATCCTCTTATTAGAAAAATTCATATTATTTACGACATATCGCAAGATGAGAAAAAAAGCCCTATGCTCATACATAATTACATCAAAAAACATAAACTTCCCGTTGAATATATAGTAGGACGTGCAACCTATGGCTATTGTTTTGATCTTGCAGCAGAAAAGTATCACGGCAAAAAAATTATTCTCTGCAATGGGGATATTTTTTTTAATGACACACTTTCTCTCCTAGGCCGCTATGATTTCACCAACCTTTTTATTGCGCTCACTCGCTGGAATGTATCAAAAAATGAAGATCTGCATCTTGAATTTTCAGGCAAAAGACCAAATATTCTTTCACAAGATGCATGGATATTTCGCTCACCACTGCCTCGTCTGCGCGATGATGATATTTTTATGGGAACTTTTTTTTGCGACAGCCACATAGCCTACCAAGCATATCGTGCAGGACTGACTATTATGAACCCATGCCTCAGTGTACAATGTTGCCATCTCCATCGGTCACATGTGCGCCATTACCCTGATTCAATAAAAAATGATAGAAAAAAACTGGGCATTCCCTGGATTCATCTTCCACCATCTTTGCCTCTTAACTGCTGCGTTGATCTTGAGATGTTCGCCATGCTTGAAGGAGAGCCGGATATTAAACGCAACTATCTGGGCTATTTTTTTGAATAGTACCAAAATAGTTATTTTTTAATTGCCGATCCCATGGAGTTACTATTTTCCGTTTTTTCCAGCGGCTAAAATAAACATGCTTAATCCACCCGGATACCAGCAGTCCGGGAAAGGTAGTAAATGCATTAAATGCACAGCAAGAAAGAAGGATACTCCTAAAAGGAAAAGAAAAAACATAGCCCACAAATTCTCTACAAGAATAAAACCCACGCTTTTCTTTTTTCTTGTTAATTTTTTCAATCAGATGTGCAACATTTTTTTGCGATAATATTAAATCTTGAATCGAGCTTGCATGCATATAACGAAAAGCATGAGAATCATCTTGCCTGCAAATATCGTAAGCACTAGACTCATCCCTATGAACATTATATCGACAATTAATTCTCCGCCATAGTAGCTGCGAATTTGCATATAATTGAGCAAGATCTTGCAACATATCTTGCCGCGAACAGACATAATCACTGATAGCATATTGGCCTTGCTTGAGCGTATCCAGAAATTTTTTCACTGCAGTAGGTGATATTTTTATAACACGATCAAGCTCATTCAGTATAATAATGCTTTCCATGCTCGATATTGTTTGCTGTTGGCAATTTTCCCTAATTCTATAATATTCCATATTTTCTTCTATCGTAGCACATTTCATCACGGAAAATTCTTCATCCAACGGCTCAGTTGTAAAGTTGTCATGCACGTTTCTTATGGAGTACCATGTTTTCTTTTTTTTACTATTTTGTACCATGATGAGAAAATAAGTAGCATCAAGCCAATATACATGGACAAGATCACCGAGAAAAATTCGACCTATTTTGGTACCCTCCATTTCTGCACCCTGCAATTTTCCCAAAAAAGCAACCTGATCTAAAGGACTTATAAAAATAAAATGCTCTTTTGAAGGAGCAAATGATAGTAAAACATTAGGATCTTTTGGAAAGGCAATGAGTTTGTCTACACAAATCGGTATTTCCTTTTCGCCATCAATGGAAACACCCATTACAAACTTAACCATACGCTGCAAAGTAGATTCTGATCTGTAGGCGTCTAAAGAAATATCATCTGGGTATGAAAAATATTTGTTATAACAATTTCTTATTTGAATCCAATTATTAAGATCCCCGGTATCTGTTGTACTTATTGAACCAAGTCTTTTTTGTTGTGCTTTTTTAGCAAGTTCAAGCGCTTCGTAATATACCTCATCACCATTAAACTTTATATATCCTCGCACACATAATTTTTTAAGATCCCCCTCAAAAGGAATTTTTATTTCATTTCTTTTCTCATCCAGTTCTATTTTATTTGTTGTCTCCTCTTTTTTTATATTTTTGTGCATTACTGTATCAAGCATATTCAGACAAAAAAATGATTCTTCTGTATGTTTTGCCGCATAGGCACTAATACATGCTCTCTCGATACTCCGCTGGGCATGCTGATTGCCAGGAAATTTTTTTCTTATCTTCTGCCAATGGTACAATTTTTTTTTAAAACTCTCTTGTGCAACTGTTTTTTCTGTAACTGATATAGCATAATTTTTTAATATTTCGTGCTGCATCACCAATTCTTGCAATGCAGCATTCCCATACCAAGTATCAGGAACTATCTTATATGCCACAAAAAAAGCATCTTGCCAATTATCATGTTCTTTTTTCTGTTTATAAATATCGGTATAAATGTTTTGAAACTCAGCGCATATCTCGTCTTTTTTTCCAAACCATTTTTTGTATTCTTGAGAAATAATTTTTTCTGTTTCTATTGGCGCAAATTTCCTAAATGCCTCTATAGGATCTAGTTGCCCAGAAACAGCAGGAGATCCTATTTTCTCACTAGCGTTCAAAAACTGTCCCAGAATGGCTGCAAAGAAAACAATACAAAAAAAATTACCGGATTCCACCATGTTTTTGTAAAAATCCATATGTTGGTGCTTCAGTATATTCACCATATAAAGGGAATTGTCGGGCAAATATTTTTACTTTTTCAGCTACTTTTGCTATATATGCATCATCTGCATGATGGTGCAACACATCATCTATCAATTCAATAATAAAAGCTACATCAGACCTCCCCATACCACGGGTGGCAATTGCGGGAGTACCAAGACGAATGCCACTGGTAACCCATGGTTTTTGTGGATCAAAAGGGATACAGCTCCGGCTCACGGTAATACCCGCCTTTTCAAGGGCAACTTCAGCCTGAAGGCCCGTCATATTTTTCGACCTGAGATCGAGCACAAAAAGATGGTTGTCGGTTCCACCGGCAACAATACGATAGCCACGTTCTTGAAAAGCTGCAGCCATAAACTGTGCATGGGCAATAATGTTTTCCTGATATATGGCAAATGATGGTTGTAGGGCAAGTTCTGCTGCTACTGCTTTGGCCGCTATAGTATGCAGGCAAGGACCGCCTTGCATTCCTGGCATAATCGCTCGATCAATTGCAGCACCATATTCCGCTTTGCACATAATTAAACCGCCACGGGGACCGCGCAATGTCTTGTGTGTTGTGCTGCTCACAAAATCTGCATGTCCAATGGGCGATGGATGTTTACCAGTTGCCACAAGGCCTGCTATGTGCGCAATATCGGCAAGTAATAAAGCAGCAACGCTTTTTGCAATCTCTGCCATTCTTTCAAAATTAATAATTCGGGAATATGCTGAAGCACCAACAATAATTAACGTGGGCCGGCATAGGTCTGCCTGCTGCGCAATAGCATCATAATCTAACATTTCAGTATCAGGGTGCACACCATACTGTACGCTTTTGTATAAAATCCCTGAAAAATTGACCGCATGGCCATGAGTTAGATGTCCGCCAGCACTTAAGCTCATACCCAAAATCGTGCTTCCTGGTTTGATGGCAGCCATATACACTGCCATGTTTGCTTGTGATCCAGCATGGGGCTGGACATTGACATGATCAGCACCAAAAAGTTGCTTAAATCGATCTATTGCTTCAATTTCCACCGCATCAACAACTGCACACCCGGGATAATACCGCTTACCTGGATACCCTTCAGCATATTTATTGGTCAATACTGACCCCATAGCTTCGAGAACTGCAGGAGATACATAATTTTCTGATGCAATGAGATTAATCGTTTCTTCCTGCCGCCGCTGCTCAGCCTTGATGAGGGTAAAAATACGAGAGCCGATAGGTGAAGACATAGCACCCCTTTATCATAAAAACAACACCATAATAATATAGTGTAAAAGCTTTAGATGAGTTGGGCAAGATAATGGTGTATCTGATAAACTTTTTTACTCCACTCAATTCTTCGTGGAGCCTCAGGTGGAAGGATACAAAGCCTTCCACGCGGAGCAAAGGATACATAGTCTGTTGAAGAAACAAACGAAAAATTTAAATGAATTGGGCAAGGTAATGGTGCAATTGAGGAACTTTCCATGACACTGACATCGGGCGCTTTTTAGTTCGTTTAAATAATGTATGAGCAGAAGCTTGTAATGCATGGGCTCCATCAATAATATGTTGATCAATAAAGGATCTTCGTGATGTTCGTCTAAGAAAAGACATATATTGATTAGCCTTTGATACCACTGACCGTTGTATTGATTCCGCTGATACAAAGTTCCCCCACAGGAAATTTTCATCAATAATTGGACTTATTCTATTTGGTAGGCAACCATATATGGCTATATGCTCATACATTTTATGCAATTCTACAAAAAACCTTCGAAGAAATCAACTTCATTTTCTGGATAATTCTTTAATTCTTTGAAAGCAGACTTAACTGAAGCAGGAGATTCTTTTATAGATTGCTCAAGATCCTGCAACAATATCATATATTCCATACTCAATGGAAATAATATATCATTTGGAAATAGATCATCTACCATGGGGCTTCCATTTGTACAATACGTCCGATCTTCATAACCGGAAATAGCATGAAAAATAAATCTTGCTGCTTGATCTCCTCGATCTTCATAATCAAGTATGCCCTCATAATCAAGAACATGAAAATTTCGATTTTTCTCATTTTCCCAAATAGGATTGAGCTGAATTCTCATTTTATTTTTTTCTATATCGTCAACATTTCCTATATAATTTCTTTCAAAAGCACCTTGTGTATGTTTATTTGTTAAAAGGAAAGTAACATTATCAAGCCAAGACACATGAATTTCACTGTCTTGTTCTATTACAATATTGCCAATAGGTACACTGGTAACTTTTGTACCATTAATAATAATCAACAATGGATTACGCGATCCAAAAATACAGTATTGCTTTGTTGGCGAAAAAAATAATGGAATGGCATAGGTATTTTCATCTATAATCACTGGCCTATCAACAGTTATTGTATCAACAGTCGCTGTAAATCCTCCATCTTTGTCCCATTCTTTTTCATTCTCTACAGAAAAATTTATATGACTCTTAATAACTTTTTTTACATTAGATCTCTTTCGAAACTAGCTTTTTAGTTAAATTTTGAGTACGATAGCTATCTCTGAGGAGAGGCTATGAAGTACGAAAAGATCCAAAATTTAAGTAACACAAATTTTAGACGCCTAACCGGTGTTATGCGTCCTGTATTTAATAAAATGGTTTTTATTTTAAAAGAGGCTAATCAAAAAAAGAAGAGCAGAGGTGGCAGAAAAAATAAACTTTGTATAGAAGACCAATTATTAATAACTTTGGAATATTTGAGAGAGTATCGGACTTATTTTCATATAAGTCAGAGTTATGGAGTAAGCGAAAGTAGCGCTTTTAAAACAGTAAAATGGGTGGAGGATACTTTGATAAAACATCCTGATTTTGCACTCCCTGGAAGAAAGGAGCTTGTCAAAAGCGATACTGAATATGAAACAATTTTGATTGATGTTACAGAATCACCAATTGAACGTCCAAAAAAAAACAAAGACGATTTTATTCAGGCAAGAAAAAACGACATACAATAAAAAGTCAGGTTGTTGTTGACAAAAAATCCAAAAAAATTATTTGTACAGCTTTTTCAAACGGAAAACGTCATGATTTTCGCCTATATAAAGAATCTAAAACACATATTCATCCTGATATAAATGCCATCACTGATTCAGGCTATCAAGGTCTCCAAAAATTACATAGGAAAACACAAATGCCCAAAAAAAGATCTAAAAAAATCCATTAACACCGCAAGATAAAATGCTCAATCGAAAATTATCAAGTGATAGAGTACTTAATGAAAATGTAATAGGTATGATAAAACGTTTTAAGATAACCTCAGATCGTTACAGAAATCGTCGCAAACGCTTTGGTTTACGTTTTAATCTTATTGCTGGTATTTATAACATGGAGCTTGTATCATGAGTTGTTTCGAAAGAGATCTATTATATTTAATATGTAATTTTTTTCCATCACCAAGAGGAATGGAGATTTTTCTGTCGTTGATTTTTGTTGTTACATTACGAGCAGAACAATGAATTCGATTGTACGGCTTAAGAATAAACATCGATTTTTTAGTTTTATTATGTTCATCTATATATAATTCAATACATGCTTGTGCAATAGCACGTTGTTCAGGGCAATGTTGTTTTTCATCAGGCAAAAAGTTCTTTTTTATTTTTTGCCAACGATTTATTCGAGCTTGAGATGTAGGCTGCTTAAATATTTCTTTTATCAGACTCAATGCATAATCTTTTAATATAGGACTTCTTAAGATTAATTCCCTCAATAGATATGGTTTATACCATAGATCAAGCAGCATGTTATTGGCAAGTATAAAAGGGTTAGGATACTGTTTTTTATTCTC